>NZ_JAMGBG010000051.1 GCF_023516595.1 Streptomyces neyagawaensis
CCCCAACACCCACATCGGCGACCCACGCACCGCACTCGGCCTCGACCACACCGACGTCGAGGTGCCCGGCGAGCTGGGCACGCTGCCCGCCTGGTTCGTGCCCGGGGCCCGGAGCACCTGGGTGATCGCCGTGCACGGCCTGGGCGCCACCCGCGAACACCCCATGAACGTCATGGGTTTCCTGCACCGCCACGGCTTCCCGGTGCTCGACCTCGCCTACCGCGGCGACGTCGGCGCACCCCGCCCGCCGGACGGTCTGAGTCACCTCGGGGAGACCGAGTGGCGCGACGTCGACGCGGCCATCCACCACGCGGTCCGGTTCGGCGCGGAGAAGGTCGTCCTGCACGGCTGGTCCACCGGCGCCACCATGGTGCTGCGCGCCGCCGTCCGCTCCGGGCTGCGCGACCGCGTCGCCGGGCTCGTCCTGGACTCGCCGGTCCTGGACTGGACGGCCACCCTGCGCGCCCTCGCCGCCGCCCGCCGCACCCCGGCCGCCCTGCTGCCCCTCGCCGTCCGCGCCGCCCAGGGACGCACGGGACTGGGTGGCGCGGCGGCGGTCGAACCGGCGCGCTTCCCGGTACCGGCACTGATCTTCCACGGCCCGGACGACGTCGTCGCCCCCTGGGAGGCCTCCCGTCGACTCGCCGCCCGCCATCCCGGCCGCGTCACCCTGAGCGCCGTACGCCAGGCCCCCCACGCCGCCATGTGGAACGCCGACCCGGCCCACTACGAGGAAACCCTGCGCCGCTTCCTGACACCGCTGATGTAGCGACCTTCCTGAAGTCCCGCCCCGCCCCCTCCTCCGGCGCCCCGCCGAGGGCCCCGAAGACAGGTACGCCCAGACAGGTACGTCACATTCCGCTTAGCGTCCGGCGGTGGCGCTCCCCGCCGCTGTCACGCCCCTGGGGAGCCCGTGCGTTGGCCACCCCTGTCGCCCGCTGTGACATTCCGTTTGGGTTTTCGGACCGTCAACCGGAAGACTGCCCCCGTGACGTCCCGTAATCCGCGCGACTCCAGGCTCCGACTCGTCAGCCCGCGAACCCTGGCCGCCGCTCCCCGAGCAGCAGTGACCCAGCGCCGCCGTCCGGCCCCCCGGCCCCCGGAGGGCACCCCGCCGCCCGCGGATCTGGCCCGGATGGCCCGCACCGTCCTGGCGGACGCGGCCCGTGTCGCCCGCTGGGCCGACGCCGCCCTGCGCCCCGGCCGCGAGGGCGCCGGCTCCGACGGCAAGGGCACCCTCTCCGACGCGACCGCCGAACGGGCCGCCGCCGACCTCGGGCTGACCCCGGATCAGGTCCGCCACGACTGGGACACGGCACGCCTGGCCGGTCTCGTCGAGGTGCACGGCGACAGCGCGCGCCCCGGCTGGCGGCTGCGCGCCTGGCACCGCGACGACAGTGCCGTACTGCGCGGCTGGGTGGCCCTCTTCGACGCCTGGTCCCTCGCCCACCCCGAGCCCGGGGTCCGCGAGCCCGCCGCCGTCGCCGAGGTCGTCTCGGCGATGCCGCAGGTGCTGTCGTTCCTCCAGCTCTCCGCCGGGCCCGTTCCCGTGGAGCAGCTCCTCGACCTCCTGGAGCAGAGAGTCACGGAGCTGCGCACCGAGCGCTGCGAGATCCCCTACGGCCCGCAGCCCGAGCCGGGTGCCGAGCCCGCGGAGGCCGGCGCGGAGGACACCCCGCTCGCCCCGCTCCTCGACTGGGCCCTGCGGGCCATCGCCTCCGTCGGCGCCCTCACCTACGGCGACGGGCAGGCCACGCTCACCCCGCTCGGCAGCTGGGCGGTGTGGGTGAAGCTGGAGCAGATCTGCGTCGCCGCGCAGAGCCCCGCCGGGAACATCGAGGTCTCCGCCGAGGACATGCTCCGCGGCTGCGCCCAGCTCCGCCCGAACGCGGCCCGCGCCGAGTACCGGGCCTGGCTCGCCGCGCGCACGGTCGGCGCCGCCGTCACCGAACTCATCGACGCCGCCCGCGGCGAGGACGCCCTCATCCGGGGCCTCGCCTTCGAGGCACTGCGCGTCGTCGGAGCCCCCGCCGAGCCCGATGTACGCACCGTCGCCGATGAGACACCACTGCGGCCCTACGCCCTGCTCTGGCTCGCCGAGCACGACGGCGCCGACCCCGAGGACGCCCACGAGGTGCTCACCCGCGAGGAGGCGACCTGGCTCTGGGTGGACACCGCGGCCGCCGTCGCCGACCACGGCGAGGCCCCGCTGCTCGTCCGGCACCTGGAGTCCGCCGTGCAGCCCACCGTCCCCGCGCTGCTCGACGAGGTCCGTGCGATCGGCCACCCCCGCACCGTCCAGGTGCTGGTCGCCCTCGCCGCAGCCCACCCCGACCCCGCCCTCGCCAAGGCCGTCCGCCGCGCCGCCTTCCAGGTCCACACCGGAGGCAGCTGAGCCGAGGCCGGGTCGGGATGGGCGGCGGCGAGACCGAAGTCGCCGAGCGGAGAACGGGGCGGAGGACGCTTGGCCAGGCCCGAACGACGGCTGCGCCGACGCCGGGGCCGACGTCCGCCGAGCGGAGGCCGCGCCCGGCCTCGGCTCAGCCGAGGTCGTCCGGGCCGGGCCGGACGCGGTTGATGCCGCCGGGTCCGGAGGCGGCCGAGACGCAGCGGAGCGCACGGCCCCCGCCCGGCCGGGCCGGGTGTCAGCCGCCCAGCTCGGGGGCGTACGTGCCGAAGCTCCACACGTTGCCCTCGATGTCCCGGGCCATGTAGTCCCGTGAGCCGTAGTCCTGGTCCGTCGGGGGCATGAGGATCTCCACCCCGTGCTCCACGGCCCGGCGGTGGTGGGCGTCCACGTCGTCCACCACGACGTACACCCCGGCGGGGCCCGCGCCCTTCATCGCCGCGTCGAAGGCGCTGCCGGTGCCCCGGGAGCCGAGCATCACCACACCGTCGCCCTGCGCCAGCTCGGCGTGGTGGACCGTGCCGTCCTCGCCCTCGTACACCGACAGCTCCGTGAAGCCCAGCCCCGCCGTGAGCTGCGCGACGGCCGCCTTCGCGTCCGTGTACAGCAGTGTCGGACAGATGCTGGGACGTCCCTCGCTCTTGCCCGCCATACCGATCACGACCTCTCTGTCGCCCGGAACGCACACCGCTGCCCAGTTTGGCACCCGGCACCGACAACGCCCCGCCGGGCGACGGCCGTCGGGCGGCGGCGACCGGGCGCGGGCGGTGACCGAGACCACGTGATCCCTTGGGACGCGGGCGGAAATCCGCTTGCTGCCCCCCGTTAGAATCGGCCCATGGCCATTCTCCTCGCGCATTAGACGGCGGGAACGTCCTCAGCCGCCCACCCGCCACCCCAAGTCCGCCCTGGAGTCTGTCCGTGATCTCCGCCTCCGGTATCGAGCTGCGCGCCGGTGCCCGCGTCCTCATCGAGTCCGCCACCTTCCGCGTCGCCAAGGGCGACCGCATCGGCCTGGTCGGCCGCAACGGCGCCGGCAAGACCACTCTCACCAAGGTCCTCGCCGGTGACGGCATCCCCGCCGCCGGCACCGTCACCCGCTCCGGCGAGGTCGGCTACCTCCCGCAGGACCCCCGCACCGGCGACCTCGACATCCTGGCCCGCGACCGCATCCTGTCCGCCCGCGGCCTCGACGTCCTGATCCGCAAGATGCGGGACAACGAGCAGCGCATCGCCAGTGGCAAGGGCTCCACCCGCGAGAAGGCCCTCAAGCAGTACGAGCGCCAGGAGACGGAGTTCCTCACCAAGGGCGGGTACGCCGCCGAGGCCGAGGCCGCCACCATCGCCGCCGCGCTCAACCTGCCCGACCGGGTGCTGGGCCAGCCCCTGCACACCCTCTCCGGCGGTCAGCGCCGCCGTATCGAGCTGGCCCGCATCCTGTTCTCCGACGCGGACACCCTGCTGCTCGACGAGCCGACCAACCACCTCGACGCCGACTCGATCGTCTGGCTGCGGGACTACCTCAAGAGCTACCGCGGCGGGTTCATCGTCATCAGCCACGACGTCGACCTGGTCGAGACCGTCGTGAACAAGGTGTTCTACCTGGACGCCAACCGAGCCCAGATCGACGTCTACAACATGGGCTGGAAGCTCTACCAGCAGCAGCGCGAGGCCGACGAGAAGCGCCGCAAGCGCGAGCGCGCCAACGCCGAGAAGAAGGCCGCCGCGCTGCACTCCCAGGCCGACAAGATGCGCGCGAAGGCCACCAAGACCGTCGCCGCGCAGAACATGGCCAAGCGGGCCGACAAGCTCCTCGCCGGCCTCGAAGCGGTGCGCATGCAGGACAAGGTCGCCAAGCTCCGCTTCCCCGAGCCCGCGCCCTGCGGCAAGACCCCGCTCACCGCCGAGGGCCTGTCGAAGTCGTACGGCTCGCTGGAGATCTTCACCGACGTCGACCTCGCCATCGACAAGGGCTCCCGCGTCGTCATCCTCGGCCTCAACGGCGCCGGGAAGACCACGCTGCTGCGTCTGCTCGGCGGCGTGGAGAAGCCCGACACCGGTGAGGTCATCGAGGGCCACGGCCTCAAGCTCGGGTACTACGCCCAGGAGCACGAGACCCTCGACCCGGACCGCACGGTCCTGGAGAACATGCGCTCCGCCGCCCCCGACATGGACCTCGTCGAGGTCCGCAAGGTGCTCGGCTCGTTCCTGTTCTCCGGCGACGACGTCGACAAGCCCGCCGGTGTCCTCTCCGGCGGCGAGAAGACCCGGCTCGCCCTCGCCACCCTGGTGGTGTCGTCGGCGAACGTCCTGCTGCTCGACGAGCCCACCAACAACCTCGACCCCGCCAGCCGCGAGGAGATCCTCGGGGCGCTGCGCACCTACAAGGGCGCGGTCGTCCTCGTCACCCACGACGAGGGCGCGGTGGAGGCGCTCCAGCCGGAGCGGATCATCCTCCTGCCGGACGGTGTCGAGGACCTGTGGGGTGCCGACTACGCCGACCTGGTGGCACTCGCCTGACCGGTCCATGGCGCCGAAGGTCCCGCCGAACCGTTGATCAACGGCCTATGGATCATTCGGCCCATCGGTGATCCATCATCTGTGTGAGATCTCCTCGTACCGAGGTGTGTCGTACACGAATCTCACGGCCGAGCCCCGCTGTGCGCAGGGCTCGGCCGTCGCGCGTCTCTGACCTGCCGCTTCGCGAGTCCACTCGTTCGGCCGTACGGACAAGCCCGTGCGGAATGACAGGTTCCACTCGTGGGGACGTGCTCCTGTCGTCACAAGCTTGTCCCACGGACCTTGCCGAATGGGTGGCCATCACGCGCCAGAGGGGTGATCATGAGGAGACCAGAGCGCACTTCCCATGAGGAGGACCGGGTGGCCGAGACTCTGAAGAAGGGCAGCCGGGTAACCGGCGCCGCGCGCGACAAGCTCGCGGCAGACCTGAAGAAGAAGTACGACTCCGGTGCGAGCATTCGGGCGCTGGCCGAGGAAACCGGCCGCTCGTATGGCTTCGTACACCGGATGCTCAGCGAGTCGGGCGTCACGCTTCGAGGGCGTGGCGGCGCGACGCGCGGTAAGAAGGCCGCGTCGGCCTGACGCCGGGCGGCCCATCGGCTTCGATGGTGGCCACCCGGTCGGTTGTCTGATCGGCCGGGTGGTTACTGTGCAGTCACTTAGCTCTGCTCTGCTGACCGCACCCATCGGAGGCGCCCCATGGCTTCGCTCGAACCGCTGCTCGACAAGGACGGCGTGCGGCTCACCGTCGACGACGCGATCGCCACGGTGACCCTGACCAACCCGGCCAAGCGCAACGCGCAGAGCCCCGCTCTGTGGCGGGCGCTCGCCGAGGCCGGGCGGTCGCTGCCGGGCTCCGTCCGGGTTGTCCTGCTGCGGGCCGAGGGAAAGTCGTTCTCCGCCGGGCTCAACCGGCAGATGTTCACGCCCGAGGGCATCGAGGGCGAACCGTCGTTCATCGACCTCGCGCGTCGTGACGACGCCGCGCTCGACGCGACCATCGCCGAATACCAGGAGGCGTTCACCTGGTGGCGGCGGAACGACATCGTGTCCGTCGCTGCCGTACAAGGGCATGCCGTGGGCGCGGGTTTCCAGCTCGCGCTCGCCTGTGACCTGCGCGTTGTCGCGGACGACGTGCAGTTCGCCATGCTCGAGACCAGCCTGGGCCTCGTGCCCGACCTCACCGGCACGCATCCGCTGGTGAGCCTCGTCGGCTACGGCCGCGCACTGGAGATCTGCCTCACCGGACGCTTTGTCCAGGCGGAGGAGGCCCAGCGCATCGGCTTGGCCAACCTCGCCGTGCCCGCCGACCAACTGGACGACGCGGTACGCGACCTGGTCGCCGCGCTCGTCGCCGCGCCGCGCGACGCGGTCGTCGAGACCAAGGCGCTGCTGCGCGGTGCCGACGGCCGGGACTACGAGGAGCAGCGCGCCGCGGAGCGGGCCGCCCAGGCCCGCCGCCTGCGGGACCTCGCCGGCGTCGCGGAGTAACGACGACACACGCGCCGTGGCGATGGCCGACTCGGCCACCGCGCGGGCGACTCACTCGACCGCCGTGACGAGGACCGCCACCGACGGGTGGTCGGGGAGTGCCTCGCCCACCCTCGCGCGGACCTCACGTGCGACGTCCACGGCCCGTCTGCCCTCCGTCACCGCCAGCTCGACGCGAACATGGCGGCGAGGCAGCGCGGGCCCCGTGTCGATGTGGACCGCGCGCCCCGGACCGCCGAGGGCGCCGGTCAGACGGCTCACCCCGGGAACGCCCAGAGCCGCGGCGGTCACCCGGGACTCCTCGCCGTCACCCGGCGGCACCGGCCGGGCGGGAGCGCGGTCACCGGACGGCACATCCGTCGCGGGCGCACCCTGCGCGGGCGGACCGCCGGGCTCGTCGGCCCCCAGCAGATCCGTCATCCGCAGATCGATCTCCGCCACCGCGAGACCCAGCCGTTCCGCCGCGGCCTCGGCGAGACCCGCCCGCAGTCGGGCCGCCGTCACGGGGAACGGCTCGGCCGGCGGTACCGCCGAGGCGAGGAAGTCCGCCGTGACCCGCAGGGGTCCCGGCGGGAGAGCGCTCGGAGGAGCCGGAACGGCCGGGGCCTGCGCACCGTCCGGCTCGGCGAGCGCGATCCGCAGGGTCCCGAGGCGTACCCCGCGCATCGAGGCCGTCGCGCGCCGCAGCACTGCTTCGACCGCCTCCTCCGTAATCCACGCGCCGTCGTGCGGGCCGCCCAGGGGGAGCACTCGGCCCAGGCCCAGTTGCTGTCGTACCGCGTTGGTCCAGCCGTCCGCCGTCATTCCTCCAGACTGCCGCATTACCGGCGCAAGGCTTGGTAACCCGACCTAATGTGGGCAAGGAGGACAACTGGAAGGAACGTGCGCCATGAGCGACATGACGGAGCGGAACCGGACGGAGGGCCCCGACACCACCAAGGACCCGGCCGCCGGACAGATCGGTGGCCGCAAGGCGGTCCGGCGCGGCGGCGGCGATCCGGCGACCCGGGGGCGCACGACCATCGCCGACGGCGTGGTCGAGAAGATCGCCGGGCTCGCGGCACGCGACGTACTCGGTGTGCACACCATGGGCAGCGGGCTGTCCCGGACCTTCGGCGCCGTCCGCGACCGGGTGCCCGGCGGTTCGAAAGCCGTCACCCGGGGCGTGAACGCCGAGGTCGGCGAGGTGCAGACCGCGCTGGACCTGGAGATCGTCGTCGACTACGGGGTGTCCATCTCCGACGTCACCCGCGCCGTGCGCGAGAACGTCATCGCCGCCGTCGAGCGGATGACGGGCCTGGAGGTCGTCGAGGTGAACATCGCCGTCAGCGACGTGAAGCTGCCGGAGGAAGAAGAGGAGGAGTCGGAGACCCGGCTGCAGTGACAGGAGCGCCCGACCCCCTAGGAGCACAGCATGAGTCTGGCCCTGATCGGCATGATCGCCGGGATAGCGCTGGCCTTCGCCGGATACTTCGGCGGATTCGGCGCCTTCCTGCTGGTGGCGGCGCTGGGCGCCGTCGGCTTCGTCGTCGGCCGGTTTCTGGAGGGGGACCTGGACCTCGGCGACCTCTTCCGTCCCCGTGACGACCGACGCCGATGACCCTCGCCGACAGCGGCCGCGCCACGGGGACGCGGTCCGTCGCGCCCGCGGAACGTGGCGCGACCCGCATCGCCGACCGCGTCGTCGCGAAGATCGCCGGCCAGGCGGCGCGCGAAGCACTGGGAGCACCGCCGCCGGACTCCGCGCCCCCCAACGCGACGGTCGTCGTCCATCGTGAGACCGCGCGCGTCCGCGTCGCCCTCGAACTCCCTTACCCCTCCGACATCGGTGGCCAATGCGCTGCGGTGCGTCGCCGTGTCATGGAGCGGGTAGGGACGTTGGCGGGAATGCACGTATCGGACGTGGCCGTCCAGGTCGAACGGCTGCACCTGGCGCACGCACACGACGCGGCACAGGGGAGGACGCGATGAGCGAACCCCAGAGCTCCGACGGCAGCACGCAACGCCTGCCCGTCATGGAGAAGACCGACGAGACACCCCCTGGGCAGGGGCCGGACGGGCCGGACCAGTCCGCGTCGGCCGCCGCCTACGACCCGCCGACCGCCGTCGAGGACGGGCACGGGGGCGAGCGGCGCTTCTGGTCCGCGCGCCGCGTCCCCGCCGGCATCCTCGCCCTGATCATCCTCGCGGGCGCGGGCCTCCTCCTGTACGACATCGCCGCCGTCCGCGCCGACCGGCCCGCCATGGCCTGGCGCCGCTCCCTGGCCAGGGAACTCGCCGAACGCCCCCTCGACGACGCCTGGGTGCTGACCGGCGCCGGGATCGCCGCCCTCCTCGGCCTCTGGCTGCTCGTGCTGGCCGCCACCCCCGGTCTGCGGGACGTGCTGCCGATGCGCCGCCTCGACCCCCACGTCCGGGCGGGCCTGCACCGGCCCGCCGCCGCGCTGGTGCTGCGCGACCGGGCCATGGAGGTGTCCGGAGTGCAGTCCGTACGGGTCCGCGTCGGCCGCAAGAGGGTCGACGTCCGCGCGGTGTCCCACTTCCGGGAACTCGACGAGGTCCGGGCCGACCTCGACGCCACGCTCGCCGACGGCATCCGGGGCCTGGGCCTCGCCCGGCCGCCCGCCCTGTCCGTGCATGTACGACGCCCCGGCCGGAAGGGGTGACACCATGCTGCGGACCGTGAACAGGGTGCTGCTCGGACTCGTCGGCCTGGTGCTCCTCGTGCTCGGAGGTGCCGTGCTCGCCGTCGGGCTCGGTCTGGAACCGCCCTCCTGGTGGATCCACGACGGGCGGCACGACGTGCTGCTCAGCCAGGCCGAACGCACCCGGTGGCGCGACGAGGGCTGGTGGTGGCCCACCGTCATCGCCGTGCTCGCCCTGCTGGTGCTGCTCGCCCTGTGGTGGCTGACCGCCGTACTGCGCCGCCACCGGCTCACCGAGGTCCTCGTCGACACCGGCGACGGCGAGGGCGCGCTGCTGCGGGGCCGCGCCCTGGAGGGAGTCCTGACCACGGAGGCCGCCCGGCTGGACGGCGTCGAACGGGCCCACGCCCATCTCACCGGCCGCCGCAACGCCCCCGAGGCCCGGCTCCGCGCCCGCCTCCAACCCCACGCGCACCCCGCCGACACCCTGCACCGCCTGACCACCGAGGCCGTGGCGCACGCCAGGGACTCGGCGGGCCTGGCGGCGCTGCCGGCGGAGGTCAGACTGCGCGGCGTCAAGCACCGAGCGGAACGCGTCAGCTGACGAACCGAAACCCCGACGAACCGGGAACCCCCGCCGAACCGAACCCGCGGCGAGGGTCAGAAGCCGTGGCGCATGCCGCCGTCGACCGGCAGCATGAGGCCCGTCAGATAGGACGCGGCCGGGGACAGCAGGAACGCCGCCGTCCGCCCGAACTCCTCCGGCCGCCCGTACCGCCGCAGCGGGATCCGCGACTCGTGCGCGGCGCGGGTGGCCTCCGGGTCGGCCGACATCCCGTCCAGCTCCCGCACCCGGTCCGTGTCGATCCGGGCCGGCAGCAGCCCCACGACCCGGATCCCGCGCGGCCCCAGCTCGTCGGAGAGCGACTTGGCGAAGCCGGCCAGACCCGGCCGCAGACCGTTGGAGATGGTCAGACCGGGGATCGGCTCGTGCACCGACCCGGACAGCACGAACCCGATGACACCGCCCTCGCCCAGCTCCGCGGCGGCGGCCCGCGCCAGCCGGACCGCGCCCAGGAACACCGACTCGAACGCGGCGGTCCACTGCTCGTCCGTGTTGTCCGCGACGAACCCGGGCGGGGGCCCGCCCACGCTGACGAGGACGCCGTCGAACCGCCCGAACCGCTCGCGGGCGACGGCGATGAGACGGCCGGCGGTCTCCGGGTCGGCGTTGTCGGCGGCCACCCCCACCGCGTTCGGCCCGAGCGCGGCCACCGCCTCGGCCACGCTCTCCTCCTCGCGGCCGGTCACGACCACCTTCGCGCCGTCGGCGACGAGTTCCCGCGCCGCCGCGTTGCCCAGCCCGCGGGTCGCGCCGGTGACGATGTAGACACGGTCCTTCAGCCCAAGATCCATGGCCCTATCCTGCCTCGTCGCCGTCGAACAGGGCGAGGGCGGTGCCCACCAGACCGACATGGCTGAACGCCTGCGGGAAGTTCCCCAGCTGGCGGCCCGCGACGGGGTCGTACTCCTCGGCGAGCAGCCCCACGTCGTTGGTGAGCCCCAGCAGCCGCTCGAACAGCTCGCGGGCCTCCTTCGTGCGGCCGGTCAGATGCAGGGCGTCGGCGAGCCAGAACGAACACACGAGGAAGGTGCCCTCGCTGCCCGGCAGCCCGTCCACGGACGCCGTCGAGGAGAGATGGTCGGCGCTGTAGCGGTGTACGAACCCGTCGTGGCTCAGCTCCTCACGGATCGCGTCGACGGTGCCGACGACCCGGGGGTCGTCCGGCGGCAGGAAGCCCATCCGGGGGATGAGCAGCAGCGACGCGTCGAGTTCGCGGGAGCCGTACGACTGGGTGAACGTATTGCGTTCGGGGTCGTAGCCGCGGGCGCAGACCTCGCGGTGGATCTCGTCCCGCAGCGCGCGCCAGCCGTCGAGGTCGCCGGACAGCTCCGGGTCGTCCTCCAGGGTGCGCACCGCACGGTCGGCGGCCGCCCAGGACATCACCTTGGAGTGCGTGAAGTGCCGGCGCGGCCCGCGCACCTCCCACAGCCCCTCGTCGGGTTCGCGCCACACCGACCGCAGGTACTCCATCAGGGCGCACTGCATCCGCCACATCTGGGGCTTCGCGGGCAGACCCGAACTCCGGGACAGGGTAAGGGAGTCCATGACCTCGCCGTACACGTCGAGCTGCCTCTGCCGGATGGCGTCGTTGCCGATGCGGACGGGGCGGGAGTTCTCGTAGCCGGCCAGCCACGGCAGTTCGTACTCGGGCAGGCGCCGCTCACCGGCCAGGCCGTACATGATCCGCAGGTCGGCCGGGTCGCCGGCGACGGCGCGCAGCAGCCAGTCACGCCAGGCCTCGGCCTCCTGCTGGTAGCCGCAGGCGAGCAGGGCGCCGAGGGTGAGGGTGGAGTCGCGCAGCCAGCAGTGGCGGTAGTCCCAGTTGCGCACCCCGCCGATCTCCTCGGGGAGCGAGGTGGTGGCGGCCGCGACGATCCCGCCGGTGGGTTCGTAGGTGAGGGCCTTGAGGGTGATCAGGGAGCGGACCACCTCGTCCCGGTACGGCCCGTCGTAGCGGCAGTGCGCCGCCCAGGCCCGCCAGTCGTGCACGCTCATGCGCAGCGACTCGTACGGGTCGACCAGGCGGGGGCGCGGCTCGTGCGAGGGGTGCCAGGTGAGGACGAACGCGACCTTCTCGCCCGGTTCCACGGTGAACTCGGCGTAGGTGGCGCGGTCCTCGCTCCAGGTGCGCACCTCGGGCTCGCTGCGCAGCCAGACCGAGTCCGGGCCCGCGACCGCCACCCGGTGGCCGTCGGACCGGCGCATCCAGGGGACGGCGGAGCCGTAGTCGAAGCGGAGGCGGATCGTGGAGCGGACGGTCACCCGGCCCGCCAGGCCCTCGACGACGCGGACGACGTCGGGGGCGCGGTCGCGCTGCGGCATCAGGTCGGTCACGCGGACCGCGCCGTCGTCGGTCTCCCACTCGGTGTCCAGGACCAGCGTGTCCTTGCGGTACGCGCGGCGTGTACAGGTCCCGGCGCCGGTCGGCGCGATCCGCCAGTGACCGTTCTCCTCGGTGCCGAGCAGCGCGGCGAAGCAGGCCGCCGAGTCGAACCGGGGCAGGCACAGCCAGTCGATCGAGCCCCGGTTGCTCACCAGGGCGGCCGTCTGGTGGTCACCGATCAGCGCGTAGTCCTCTATTCGGGGGTGCACGGAACCCGGGTTCCCTGAGCCGGGGATGATCAGTCCCACGGAATGCAATGCGGCAAGCCGGGCGCCCGGTGCTGTCGCCGCCCCCCGCGGTCAGCCCGGCCCGGTGCCCGCCGTCGTGCCGCCCACCCCCGAGAAGATCACGCCGGGGCTCGACGGGGTCTGGTTGAGGACCCAGAGGCCGATCAGCGTGGCCAGCGCGAACACGACCATGATCAGTACGGCGAGGACGAGCCGGCGGCGGCGTTCGCGGCGGAGCCAGTCGCCGCGGGCCGTGCGGTAGGCGTCGGGGGCCGCGTGGACGCCGCCCGCGAGCGCGGCGAGCGCCTGCTCCAGTTCCCGCTCGGTGCGGTCCCGGCCGGTGTCGTTGCCGGTGGTGTCGTTCATCGCCGGGCCTCCATCGCCTGGGTCAGGGCGGCGAGGCCGCGTGCGGTGTGGGTCTTGACCGAGCCGCAGGAGATCCCCATCGCGGCGGCGATCTCGCTCTCCTTCAGCCCCAGCCAGTGGCGCAGCACGAGCGCCTCCCGCTGCCGGGCGGGCAGCTGCTGGAGCGCGCCGATCAGCACCCGCTGGTCGTCGTGGAGCAGGGCCGTGCTCTCGGCGGAGGCGACCGCCTCGTCCGGCGGGGTCTCCGTGTGCCTGCGGACGACCTGGAGGTGCCGTATCCGCATCCGGGTGAGGTTGCAGACCGTGGAGCGCAGATACGCCTCGGCCGCCTCGGCGTCCTTCAGGCGCCGCCACTTGCGGTAGATCTGGTAGTACGCCTCGGCGACCACGTTCTCGGGGTCGTCGGCGCCCAGCAGGACCGCGAGCCGCAGCATCGAGGAGTAGTGCAGCTCGAACAGCCGGGCGACACCGGCCTCGCGCTCCACATCGACCGGGTCGCTCGCGGCGGGAGCGAGGGGCTCGCCCGGACACGCCGGCCGCGGCACCAACGGTTCGACGGCCGCCGGGGGCCGTACGCCGCCTCCCCGCGGCCCGTCGGCGGGGGCCGCCGGCGGGGGCACCGGCACGCGTATGTGCTGTCTGCGTCTCACGGGTTGCTCGCTCCCGTCTCGGGGCGCCGCCTGACGGTCAGGCGGGACGGTAGGTCGGTCGCGTCGGCGCCGCGCGGGACGCCGAGCCGTTCGAGGACCGCGGTGGCGGCCACCGCCACGGTCAGGTTCACCAGGAGGGCGAGCAGACCGGCGTAGATCTCCAGCGAGCCGCCGCCCAGCAGCACGATCGAGGAGAACCCCTCCCGCACCACCAGGAACGTGCCGGTCACCATGCCGACGGCCCACCCGGCGAGCAGCGCCCGGGGATGCAGCCGCCCGGTGAAGAGGCCGACCGCCACCGCAGGGAAGATCTGCAGGATCCACACCCCGCCCAGCAGCTGGAGGTTGATGGCGTCCTGGTCGCGCAGCCCGAACACGAACGCCACCGCCCCCACCTTCGCGGTCAGCGACACCGCCTTGGCGATCCGCACCTGCCGCTTCGGTGTGGCGGTGGGCTGGAAGTACTCCACGTACACATTGCGGACGAAGCCGGTGGCGGCCGCGATCGACATCACCGCCGCCGGGACCAGCGCGCCCACGGTGATCGCCCCGAACACCAGCCCGGCCAGCGGCCCCGGCATCAGCCGGTCCACCAGCATCGGGACGGCCGCCTCGGCGCCGCCCTCCGGTGCCCGCACCCCGGTCGCGAGCGCCGCGATCCCGAGGAAGCCGAAGAGGGCGAGCAGCCCGGTCCAGGCGGGGAGGGCCACCGTGACCTTGCGGACGGTGCGCGGGCCGTCGGCGGCGAACCCGGCGGTCAGGACGTGCGGGTACATCAGCAGGGCGAGCGCCGAGCCCAGCGCGAGCGTGGCGTAGGCGGGCTGCTGCTCGGGGGAGAGGAGCAGGGCCGGTCCGCCGAGCCGCTCCGCCGCCCCGTCGAAGACCGGGCCCGGACCGCCGAACCGGCGCAGGACCAGCCAGCACACGGCGGTCAGCGACACGAAGACGGCCACCGCCTTCAGCGCCGAGATCACGGCGGGCGCCCGCAGCCCGTGCCGGTACGTCGCCACGGCGAGCCCCGCGAACAGCGCCACCATCACCAGATCGCCGGCCGCGCCCTTCGGGTAGACGCCCCCGGCCGTCAGCACCGCGCGGATGCCGAGCAGTTGCAGCGCCAGGTACGGCATCGTCGCGAGGATCCCGGTCAGCGCCACCACCAGCGCGAGGGGTGCCGAACCGTACCGGCCGCGCACGAAGTCCCCCGCCGTCACATAGCCGTGGCGTCGGGCCACCTCCCACAGCCGGGTCAGCAGCACGAAGGCCAGCGGGCAGACGATCACCGTGTACGGCACCGCGAAGAACGCGGGCGCCCCGTTGCCGTAAGCCAGCCCTGGCACGGCGGTGAAGGTGTACGCCGTGAAGACGGTGCCGCCGAGCAGCAGCCAGGTCCACACCGGGCCGAGGGAGCGGTCGGCCAGCGCCCAGCCCTCCAGGGACGGCAGCCGGTCGGTGGGGCGCAGCCGGCGCGCGGTCACGGCGAGCAGCGACGCTCCGCCGATCACGGCGAGGAACGTCGCGGTCATGGCAGCGTCCGCCATGGTTCACCGTCCTTGGTGTGCCTGGCCCCGCACCGTCCCGAGGTGCCGCGCCGCCTTTGGCGCGCCGGGGGCCTTCACGCGGTAGTTGCGTGGACCGCCGCTTCGGTTGACCGGTGACCGGAGGAAATTTCGCGGAATCTCGTGGAAATTCGCTGTCAACCGATCCGAGCGGGTGGGCAACTCTTGCACAGACCCACAGGAAGCGGGAGAGGAGCACAGGTCATGCCACGGACCGGTCACCACCGGCTACGGCGCGTCGCGATCGCCGTACTGCTCCTCGCGCCCGCCGCGGGCCTGCTGTGGGTCCCCTGGTACGCCGGTGCCGAGCCGCGACTGGCCGGGACGCCGTTCTTCTACTGGTACCAGCTCGCCTGGGTGCCGGGATGCGGCCTCTGCCTGCTCGCCGCGTACGCGCTGACGGAACGACAGCGAGACGGACAACGGGACCGGCACCGGGCCCGGCGTCGGTACCACCCTCGCTGAGCCGCACCCTCTTCCCTCCGTCTCTCTCTTCTCCCCCCTTCTCCCCGCACTCCCGTTGAGGTCAGGAGCCGCCATGCCCACATCAGCCATGCCCGAATCCGGCCGTACCGCGCCGGAAAAGCCCCGGATGTCACCGAGATCCCTCGCGATCTGGATCACCGTCGCCCTCGTCGGCGCCCTCGGCTGGGCCGTGCTCGCCCTGTCCCGGGGCGAGGAGATCTCCGCCGTCTGGCTGGTCGTGGCGGCCCTCGGCTCGTACGCGATCGCCTACCGCTTCTACTCCCGGTTCATCGCCCGCCGGGTCCTCCAGGTCGACGACACCCGCGCCACCCCCGCCGAACGGCTGGAGGACGGCGTCGACTACCACCCCACCGACAAGCGGGTGCTGTTCGGCCACCACTTCGCGGCCATCGCGGGTGCCGGTCCGCTGGTCGGTCCCGTCCTCGCCGCGCAGATGGGCTATCTGCCGGGCACCATCTGGATCATCGCGGGCGTCATCTTCGCCGGCGCCGTCCAGGACATGATCGTCCTGTTCCTCTCCATGCGCCGGGACGGCAAGAGCCTCGGCCAGATGGCCCGTGACGAGATCGGCACGGTGGGCGGAGCCGCCGCGCTGATCGGTGTCTTCGCCATCATGATCATCCTGCTCGCCGTGCTCGCGATGGTCGTCGTCAACGCCCTCGCCGAGTCCGCGTGGGGCACCTTCTCGGTCACCATGACCATCCCCATCGCCCTCTTCATGGGCTTCTACCTGCGCTACCTGCGCCCCGGCCGGGTCGTCGAGACCAGCTTCCTCGGCGTGGCCCTTCTCCTGCTCGCCATCCTCGGCGGCGGCTGGATCCAGGACTCCTCCCTCGCCGAGTACTTCGTCTGGAGCCCCGAGACCCTGGTGTTCTGCCTGGTCGGCTACGGCTTCGTCGCCTCCGTGCTCCCCGTGTGGATGCTGCTCGCGCCCCGCGACTACCTCTCCACCTTCATGAAGGTCGGCACCATCGCCCTGATGGCCGTCGGCGTGGTCATCGCCGCCCCGAACCTCCGCGCCGAATCGGTCACCGAGTTCGCCCACACCGGCGCCGGACCGGTCTTCGCCGGCTCCCTCTTCCCGTTCCTCTTCATCACCATCGCCTGCGGCGCCCTCTCCGGCTTCCACGCCCTGGTCTCCTCCGGCACCACCCCGAAGCTGATCCGCAAGGAGTCCCAGGTCCGGCTCATCGGCTACGGCTCGATGCTCACGGAGTCCTTCGTCGCCGTCATGGCCCTGATCGCCGCGTGCGTCCTGGAGCCCGGCCTCTTCTACGCCATGAACTCCCCGGCCGCGCTGCTCGGCCCGACCGTCGACACCGCCGCCGAGGCGGTCAAGAACCTCGGCTTCACCATCACCCCGGAGCAGCTCACCGCGGCGGCGAAGGCCGTCGAGGAGGAGACCCTCGTCGGCCGCTCCGGCGGCGCGCCCACCCTGGCCGTCGGTATGTCGGAGATCTTCGCCGGGGTCTTCGGCGGCGCCGGGATGAAGGCGTTCTGGTACCACTTCGCGATCATGTTCGAGGCGCTGTTCATCCTCACCACCGTGGACGCCGGCACCCGCGTGGGCCGGTTCATGCTCCAGGACATGCTCGGCAACGTCTGGAAGCCGATCGGCCGGGTCACCTGGAAGCCGGGCATCTGGATCACCAGCGCCCTCGTCGTCGGCGCCTGGGGCTACTTCCTTTACGCCGGTGTCACTGACCCCCTCGGCGGCATCAAGCAGCTGTTCCCGCTGTTCGGCATCGCCAACCAGCTGCTGGCCGCGGTCGCCCTCGCCGTCACCACGACCGTCCTGATCAAGTCGGGCAAGCTCCGCTGGGCCTGGGTCACCGGCATCCCGCTGGCCTGGGACGTGGCGGTCACCTTCACCGCCGGCTGGCAGAAGATCTTCTCCGACAACCCGGCGATCGGCTTCTTCGCCCTGCGCGACAAGTACGCGGCTGCCATCGACAGGGGCGAGCTCCTGCCCGGCGCCACGACCATGGACGACATGCACACCATCGTCCTCAACAACACGGTCGACGGCGTGATCATGGCGATCTTCCTCCTCCTCGTCCTCACGGTCCTCGTCAACTGCGCGGTGGTCTGCGTCCGCGCCGTACGCTCCCCGTCCCCACTCCCGACGACCGAGGCGCCCTACGTCGAGTCCCGCATCGACGACCTGCCCGAGCGGACCGACGACGACCTGGTGGGGGCCCGCCGATGACGGCCCCGAACATCCGCCACTGGGCACGGACCGTGCGCTGGTACCTCCGGGAACTGATGGGGGAGGCCGAGTACGACCGCTACTGCGAACGGCACCGCCACCGGCACGCCGGGGCGCCGGCCCCGACCCGCAGGGAGTACGACGCGCTGCGGCACCGCCGCCGGGAGGAGCGACCGGAGGGCCGCTGCTGCTGACGCACTACTGGGTGCGTGTTCGGTGCGGGGTGCCGGGTGCCGGGTGCGGGTGGGGGAGTGGCTGGGCGCGGGGCGCAGCCCCGGCGGTTTTTAGGGGCGCGGGGAACTGCGCGAACAACCCCCACTCACCCGCACCCGTCGACGAACCCGCGCGCCCCCCTTGCCTAACCGAGTGGAGCGGCGAGGCGAGGCCGGGCGAGGCGCGGCTAGGCCGGAGAGGGCGTCGTCTGCTTCTCCTCGTCGTCCGCCTGCTCGGCGGTGGCCGTGGCCGCGGCCGCCTCACGATCGCGGCGTTCACGGCGGGCAAGGATGACGTAGCCGACGGGAACGGCCGCGGCGAAGAGCCACCACTGGAGGGCGTACGCGTAGTTCAGCGCGGCGTTCTCGTCGCCGGGGCTGCCGAGGGGTTCCGGGGTGTCGCCCTTCGGCTTTGGCGCCGTCTGCGCGACGTAGCCGCCGAGCACCCGGGCACCGAGGCGCTTCGCCTCCTGCCCGCTGTTGATCAGCATGATCTGCCGGTCGGGCAGCCCCTTGAGGTCCTTGATCCCGCTGGCCTCGGTCGTCTCGTCGGGCATCAGCCGCCCGGTGACGGTGACCTCACCGGCGGGAGGCGCGGGGATCTTGGGGAACGCGGTCTGGCTGGGCCCGTCCGCGGGGATCCAGCCGCGGTTGACGAGCAGGACCTTGCCGTCGTCGAGGACGAACGGCGTCAGGACGTGGAAGCCGACCTCGTCGTCGGCGTTGGTGCGGCGGCGGACGACGACCTCGTCGTCGGTGTCGAACCGGCCCCGCGCGGTCACCGTCCGGTAGCGCTCGGAGCTGGTGACCGTGTGCCCGGGGGACGTCAGCCGCTCCACGGGTACCGGCTTCGCGGCCAGCGCGTCGGCGACGAGCTGGTTCCGCGCGGAGCGCTCCTCGTACCGATGCATCTGCCAGAAGCCCAGCCTGACCATCGTCGGGATCAGGACGAGCGCGAGCAGCGTGAGGATCACCCACTGCCGGGACAACAGGAAGCGGTACACCCCACGACCGTACAACTCGGTCGTGGGGCGTGTTCGGGCGGGTACACGCTCGGGCCGGCCGGGCACGGCCTCGGGGGTCGGGGCGGCCGTCGCCCGGCGGGACGGCTCAGACCTTGTCGACGATCCCCACCCTCCCCTCGGCCCGCGCGCAATGGGCGCCGCAGTACCAGTGGCCCTCGACCTCGACGCCCTGGCCGATGATCTGCACCCGGCAGTGCTCGCAGATCGGGGCCATCCGGTGGATCGCGCAGGCGAAACAGTCGAAGACGTGCACCGCGCCCTGCGCGTGCACCTCGAAGGTCATGCCGTAGTCGTTTCCGCAGACTTCGCAACGTGCCATGCGCCACAGGGTGCGGCGCCGACGCGGCACGGGCGAGCGGACGGCGGGCGAGTCGCCCGCCAATCACCCGTACGCCCGTCTCACCCCTCGGCGGCGGGCTCCACGTCCCGCAGCAGCTGCCCGAACGCCGCCTCGTCGATCACGGGCGTCCCGTACTGCCGTGCCTTGACCGTCTTGGACGTGCCCGAGTCGGGGTCGTTGGTGACGAGCAGACTCGTCACCCGCGACAGGCTCGTCGCCACATGCAGACCCGCCTCCACCGCACGGTCCTCCAGCAGCTCCCGCTCGACCGAGGTGTCCCCCGAGAACGCGACCCGCATGCCCTGCTTGAGAGGTTTGCCCTCTTCGTACCGGCCGGGGTTGGGGTACGGGCACGGGGGCCGCTTGCGCGAGGGCCGCCAACTGCCCGCCCGGTACCCGCCGGAGGAGTAGCCGCCGGACGCCTGCCGTCCGATCGTCGGGGAGGCGGACCACTCGGTCAGGGGCCGGCACTCCAGCAGCGGCAACCGCACGCCCCGGCTCGCGGCGGCGTGCAGACTGGGCCGGAACGCCTCCGCCAGCACCCGCGCGTCGTCCAGCGCGTGGTGGGCGCGCTGCTGTACGACGCCGAAGTGCGCCGCGAGCGACTCCAGCTTGTGGTTGGGCAGCGGCAGCTCCAACTCCTTCGACAGCGCGATCGTGCACAGCCGCTGGCGCACCGGAGCCTCGGTCTCGGCGCGCGCGTACTCCCGCGCGAGCATCGACCAGTCGAACACCGCGTTGTGCGCGACGAGTACGCGGTCCGCGAGCCGCGAGGACAATTCCTCGGCGATCTCCCGGAACAGCGGCGCCCCTTCGAGCACGTCGCTCGTCAGTCCGTGGATCCACACCGGTCCCGGATCGCGCTCCGGGTTGACCAGCGTGTACCAGTGGTCCTCGACCTCGCCGCGCGCGTCCAGTCTGTACACAGCCGCGGAGATTATCCGGTCGTCCCGGGCGAGCCCGGTCGTCTCCACGTCAACAACCGCGTATCCCTGCGGATACGCGACCGGCCAGGGAGCCTGCGACGCCGCGGTCGAAAGGTCATCAAGCATGGTCCCTGAGGATACGGGCCACGACTGACAGCTCGTTACTCGACGGTGAGACGGTCCGGGGGGAAGAGGTCGGTGCCGAGGGGTGGGGCGCAGTCGAGGAGCCCGACGCGGAGTTGGTCCAGGGAGGCCAGAGGCGTCAGGTCGACGAGGCCGCAGCGATACAGCTTGAGTCGTTCGAGGGCGGGCAGTTGGGCGAGAGCCGCGAAGTTGTCCACGTGGTCGACATGGCTGAGCAGGATCTCGACCAGCCCTTGATGCGGCAATGTGTCGGCAAGGTCGATGTGAGATACATCGATGACCTGGAGTGTCTCCAGGGGAGAGAAGACCCCGGCCGCGAGGAAGTCCCGCCACTGATGCTCCTCGTTGACCGCGAGCCAGCGCAGCGACGTCATGGCCTCCAAGCCGGACAGCCTGGTGGCCGCAGCCTGATTGAAGAACCCGATGCTGGTGAGCTGTCGGATGAACGGCATGTCGGTGAGGGTGGTCTCCGCTGCCCTGAAGGCGAAGGTCAGGTGCCGGAGGTTGGGCAGGTCGGCCAAGGGGGCCAGGGAGAGCGGCCCGGGAGGCCGGTACAGGGACAACGTGCTCAGGGGAAGCCCGCTCAGCGAGTGCAGGTCGGTGAGGGAAGAGCAGCCGTCGAGGGTCAGCATGTCCAACATGGGCAGCCCGCTCAGGGGGGAGAGGTCGCGAACCTGCCCATTGCGTACGAGTTGTAGGTTTCTCAGCCCGGAGCAGTCGAGAACGGCGTCCGGAAAGCCGTGGTCACCCGTCACGGTCAGGGTGGTCAATTGTGGCAGACGTCGCAGAAGGGCCATCTGCTCCCTCGTCTCCACGGTCAGCATTCGGGTGCCGGCACCGTCCAGGACCGCTGCGAAGTACTCCTCCGTGTCGAACGCCGACCACGCGGAACCCAGCTCGGAGCAGACCGCCGTACGCCGGTCCGCCCGGAACCGTGAGATGACCTCCAGGGCCGCCGGACCGCCGACCCGCCCGGCGGTGCGGACCACGGCCCCCGCCTGCCGCGCGCTCAACCCTTCCGGCGCGGGCAGCAGCTCCACCACCAGTTCGCCCACCTTCGCCAGCGCGTCGGCCTGTTCCGGCGAACCCGGCGGCATCAGCTCCGCCGTCCGCTCCTCCACCTCCCTCCGCACCCCGGGGTCCAGCTCCGGCGCGTGTTCCAGGCTCGCCGCGGCCAGCAGGGTCAGCCGCTCCCGGTGGGCGCGGGCCTTGTCCGCGCGGCGCAGCAGCTGCCGCAACAGCCGCCCCCGCTCGTCGACGCGCGCGTGCCCCACGGCCATGCGCACCACGTCGTCCCACTGGTCGTCGTGGGCGTGGCGCACCAGGACGCCGAAGTCGCGGGCCTCGACCGCCGCCTTGGCGCCCAGATAGTCCTGGAAGGTGCGGTGGACGAAGTCCACGGAGCCGGGGACGGGCTCGCGGAGCAGCCCGCTGCGGATGAGGAGGTGCGAGAAGACCTGCTCGGCGTCGCCCTGTTCCCGGACCTGCGGCATCGCGTCGAGCCAGGCGTCGAGCATCGCGACGGCGTCCTCGCGGGACGCCTCGACCTGGCCGTTGCGGATGAGCCAGTACGCCAGGCGCTGGAGCAGCGCCGTCTGTTCGTCCCGCGACAGCTGCACACCCTCCACCGACGTGATCTCGCGCTCGGTGTCGCGGCGGACCAGGAGCATGTCGAGCGCGGCGTCGTACAGCTCCTTGCGGGCGCGGGGCAGCCGCATGCGGCGGTCGCGGTTCAGGGCGCAGAGCAGCGCGCACATCAGGGGGTTGGTGGCGAGCCGGGCGAGGTCGCGGCGGGAGGTGACGGCCTGGTTCAACCCCGTCTCGTACGTGTCGAGCAGCTCCCGCTCGGCGCCGGACGGACATTCCAGGCGTGCCGAGTCGTGCCAGTGGCCGATGAACGCCCGGATGTCGTCGCGTTCCATCGGAAGCAGGGAATGCGCGGTGAAGCCATGGCTGGTCAGCCAGTTCTCCGGGACGGCGGAGGGGCGGGTCGTCACCACGTAACGCGCCTCGGGGTACGCGGCGATCAGGGCCTTCAGCCAGCTCTCGGTGCGGCCGCGTAACCGGGTGGGCACTTCGTCGACGCCGTCCACCAGCACCAACGCCCGCCCGGAGGCGAGGAGTTCCGAGACCCAGCCGTCGGGCGCGCGCAGCGGCACCCCGGAGGCCGACAGGAAGTCCTCCGGGGTCGGCAGGCCCGCGGGGGTGTTGAACGACCGCAGGCGCAGGACGAACGGCACGCACAGGTTCCACGCCGCCAGCTCCGGGCCGAAGCCGCGCCGGGCAGCGTTCAGCGCGAGCCACTGGACGAGGGTGGACTTGCCGGACCCGGCGGGGCCGCGCAGCACGAGCCGTTCGCAGTCGGCCAGCGCCTGCTCCACCTTGAGGGCCGCCGGCGTCGCACCGGGCGGGGCGAGGCCGTCGAGGGCCGGGTCGCCGGGGCGGTCACCGCTCACCATGAGGCTGATGTACGCCGTGTCGAGCGGCCACTCGGCGCGGCGGCGATCGCCGAGGGTGATGCCGAAGAGTTCCAGGCGGGACTGCGTCTCGGCGACGAAGTCCGCGTACCGCTGCTCGAAGTCGAGGGCCACGGCCGGGGGGCGGGCGGCGGCCAGGTCGCGCAGCAGGCCCTCCGCTCGGCCCGAGCGGCGGGTGTGCTCCACCGCGGCCCTGGCCGCGAACGACGGCTGTGCGGTGAGCTGTTCGACCAGGTGCGCGCAGCACAGCCCGAGCAGCTCGTCGTAGAGGCCGAGGGCCCGGGAGGACAGTCCCGCGTCGGGTGCGCGCACCTCGCTGCGCAGGCGCTCGGGGTCCAGGTCGACCGCGAACAGCCGGTCCGCGGTGACGTCGGCGGCGGCGAAGGTGTCCTGCACGGCCGCGACCGCCGCGAGCCGCTCGTGCTCGGGCAGGGTGCCGTATCCGGCGGTGAGCCGGTCGGCCAGCACCCGGGCCAGCCTGTCCGGGGAGGGCGGCTTCGGCAGCGCTCGGACCGGGTCGGGGACCAGCCCCGCGCCCGGCCTCGGTGCGAGGGCCGACCTGGCCAGGGACGACACCACTGTCGCCGCCAGCCGGGCCAGTACCACCTCGATCCCCTGCATCGTGCCCTCCCCGTCGCCACCCCGCACGCATGATCGACGGCTCCCTTTTCGGGGGTCGCCGCGAGCCGCCGCCCTGACCCTGCCCACAGGATTGGTGGAGGACGCCAAGAAGCAAGCGCGTACCACCGGTAATACTTGTCAGTAACAACGTCTAGCCCCAGCTCACCAGCGGTTCTACGGTGCCCACATGCCGAACCTGCCCGATGTCGTGCTGTGGTCGATACCCGCGTTTGTGCTGCTCACCGTGATTGAGGTGATCAGCTACCGGCTCCATCCGGACGAGGATGCCGCCGGGTACGAGGCGAAGGACGCCGCGACGAGCGTCGGCATGGGACTGGGAAGTCTCGTGTTCGACTTCTTGTGGAAGATCCCGATCGTCGCCCTCTACACGGCGATCTACGAGCTGACCCCGCTGCGGGTGCCCGTGCTGTGGTGGACGGTCCCGTTGATGCTGCTCGCGCAGGACTTCTTCTACTACTGGTCGCACCGGGGCCACCACGTCGTGCGGATCCTGTGGGCCTGCCACGTCGTGCACCACTCCAGCCGCAAGTTCAACCTCACCACCGCGCTGCGACAGCCCTGGACCACCTGGACCGTGTGGCCCTTCTACGTCCCCCTCATCGCCCTGGGCGTGCACCCGGCGGCGCTCGCGTTCTGTTCGTCGGCCAACCTCGTGTACCAGTTCTGGATCCACACCGAGCGGATCGGCAAGCTGCACCCGGCGTTCGAGTTCGTGTTCAACACGCCTTCGCACCACCGGGTCCACCACGCCTCCCAGGGCGGCTACCTCGACCGCAACTTCGGCGGCATCCTCATCGTCTGGGACCGGCTGTTCGGTTCCTTCGTCGCGGAGACCGAGCGGCCCGTCTACGGCCTGACCAAGAACATCGGCACCTACAACCCGCTGCGGGTCGCCACCCACGAGTACGTCGCCATCGCCAAGGACCTGAGGGCGGCGCGGAGTTGGAGCGAGCGGGCCGGGCGGGTCTTCCGGGGCCCCGGCTGGGGGCCGGCGGCGCGGCGCGCGTCCGTCGCGGAGAAGCCTGCTGTCGGGGAGAAGCCTGCCGTCGGGGAGAAGTCGGCCGTCGGGGAGAAGTCGGCCGTCGGGGAGAAGCCGGCGGCCACGGAGACGGCCGTCACGGAGACGGCCGCGTGAGAGGGCCGAGCGGACGGACCCTCCTCGTCGCCTTCGGGCTCGCCGCCGCCGTCGACCTCGGCTCCCTCGCCGCCGGGTTCACCCCCGGGCACATGGTCGCCAAACCGCTGCTGATGCCGTTGCTCGCCGCGTACGCCCACACGCGCGGCGGCCCGCGGCTGCTGATCGCCGCGCTCCTGTGCGGCTGGGGCGGGGACGTCCTCCTCCTCTCGGACGCCGAGCCCGCCTTCCTCGCCGGGATGGGCTGCTTCGCGGCGGGTCACGTCTGCTACCTCGTCCTCTTCGGAAAGCGGGCCCGGCAGGCGAGCGCCCCGCACCACGCCGCGGACAAGGGTTCACCCGCGGTGGGTGAGTGGGCGTCACGCGCGCGTGCCCTCCGGCTGCCCGCCGTGTACGCGCTCGCCCTCGTCGTCGCCGTGGCGAGCCTGTGGCCCGGTCTGCCGGCGGACCTGCGCGTGCCCGTCGCCGGGTACAGCGCGCTGCTGACCGCGATGGCGTGCTCCGCCGCACGGCTTGGTGCCGTCGCCGGGGCCGGCGGCGCGCTCTTCGTGCTGTCGGACATGCTCATCGCGACCGGGGTCGCCGAGTGGCCGCAGCTCCCCCGCCCCGACCTGTGGATCATGCTGACCTACATCGCCGCCCAGTACCTGCTGGCCCGGGGCGTCCTGCGGACCCTGGAGGCCGCGCTGCCGGCGCCCACCGGTGGCGGGCCGGTTCCGGCGACGCCCTGAGCGACGTCAGGCCCCGCCACTGGCACGCACCGGCTGCCGCCCGCTCGCCCACCGGTGACTCGCCCGTTGGCGCCCACCGCCGGTGCTCACCCGCTGTCACCCGGCATCGGCACTCACCACCGGATCGGTACCGGCAGCGCGGTGAGCAGGCCGGACACCGCCACGACCACACCCAGGACCACCAGTTCCGCGCGGGCGGGAGCGCAGGCGTCCAGCGGGTCGGTCACGTGGCGCAGCCGCAGCCGGGCCCGCAGGGCGAGCGCGGCGACGGCGGCCATGAGGAGCACCTTGGCGAGCAGGGCCCGCCCGTACGCCGTCTCCGTCAGCTGGTCGAGGACCGTGCCCGGCGGCATCCGTCGGAGCGTGCTCCACGACCCGGTGGCGGTCACGGCGGCCAGCAGAACGGCGGCCACACGCGCGTACAGGCCCAGCAGCGCCGCGCCCGCCCCCGCCGTCGCGCGCCACGCGCGCGTGCCCAGGGTGCGCAGGACGGACAGCAGTCCGCCCACCCACAGGGCCGCGCACAGCAGATGGACGAACGTCAGGGCCGTGCCGACGAGCGGGTCGTCCTCGACGGTGGGGTGCGCCCGCAACGCCTCCGCGACGACGATCGCCGTCAGCGGCACCCCCTGGGTGAGCGGGTGACGGGACCGGGCGCACAGGGCCACCGCCGCGAACGCGTTGACCTCCAGCAGGGCGAGCCGGCCGTCCCGCGTCGCGTAGAGGCCGCCGACGTCGATGTCGGCGGGGGAGTCCGGTACGAGGTTGCCGGTCGCCACCACCGAGGCCAGCCCCAGCGCGGCCACGCAACCGGCGGCCGCCGCCCCCGCCGCCCAGCCGCGTGACGTCTGTCGGGGGCCGCCGGGCAGCCGCCGGGCCAGCCACACGACGAACAGCTCGCCCACCGGTACGCACAGCGCGGCCAGCAGCACGGTCCGCAGGAGAGCGACCCCGCCCGCCCCGGGAGCCCCGGCCTCACCGGTGCCGTCCAGTGCGACACGCGGCCCGAACAGCGGGATCAGCGCGCCCACGGCCACCAGCAGAAGCAGCCCGACCGCCCGACCGGCGCCCGTCGGCACCCACCCCAGGGGCCGCGGTCCGGAAGATCGTTCCCCGGCGCCGATGCCGATGGCGGGCGGCCGCTCGGTCTCCCGCGCCCCGCTCTCCTCCCCCCTCCGTCTCGTCAGGCTCACCCCCGAAAAGTCCCCCGGTCGCCCCCGGTCGCACCAGAACTGGGCAAGTACCGGAAAACCTCCGGCAGTTCGACATTCCACCCATCTGTACGACCCGAGGCGGCCGCTCTCTCAGGACGGCGCACGCGCACAGAAGCACCAGGGCGGCGCACGCCTCAGGCGCGCGCCGCCCTCTCGTGCCCTCACGCCACCGCTGTCCGCACCGGGCGCCTCATCCCCACCTGGCCTCGTCCGCTCCCCAGGGCCCCGGCGGCCGAGCCCAGTCACCCGGGCCGTCCTCGAAGGACACCGGAGGCAGCGCGTACCGCAGCCGCCCCACGGGGCTGTCCCGCTCGGCGAGCCGAACCTCCACCCCGTCGAACGCCTCGCCCCCACCGACACCGGCGCGCAGCACCTCTCCTCGCCGACCCTCCCCGCGCGGCCCTTCCCCGCGCCGCGCCGCACTCTCCAGGAGCCACGCCGCCGTCCGCGCCAACGACAGCCGTACGACTCGTCCGTGACCGTCCGCCGCCCCCTCGGTGAGCGACCGCAGCACGGCCGCCGCCAGCAGATACCCCGTTCCGTGGTCGAGGGCCTGCGCGGGCAGCGCGCCCGGCCGCTCCGCCGACCCCTCGACCACGGCGATCCCGGTCGCCACCTGGACGAGGCTGTCGAAGCCCCGCCGCCCCGCCCACGGCCCGTACGGGCCCCACGCCGACAGCTGCGCCACGACGAGGCCGGGCCGCCGGGCGAGCAGCGCCTGCGGGGAGAGGCCGAACCGGTCCAGCGCGCCCGGCCGGTACCCGGTGACGACGACGTCCGCGCCGGACAGCAGCTCCTCGAAGACGCGCCGGTCGGCGGCGCGGGTCAGATCCAGTGCCGTCGACCGCTTCCCGAAGCCGGTGTCGATGTGCTGGTCGGGGAGTTCGGGTGTCCCCGGCGGGTCGACGCGCAGCACGTCCGCGCCCAGCAGGGCGAGCGTGCGGGTGGCCACCGGGCCCGCGATCACCCGGGTCAGGTCGAGAACCCGGACTCCGGCGGCGGGAAGCAGCGGGGCCCCACCCGACGAGGCCGAAACCGCAGCCACCGACGTAGCCACCGCCGCGGCCTCCGGCGCGTCCGAACGTGGCGTCACGCGCGCGTGCGCGGTGTCCGCCCGGTCGTGTTCGACGAGCGGCCCGGCCGCCACCGCCGCGGCCTGGTCGTGCGCCGCCCACTGCTCCGGCGTCCGCAGCGCGACCGCGAGACCCCCGGCCGCGTACACCGTCTCCTCGATCTCCAGCGACGACCGTTCGGCGAGCGCCGCCCCGACGGCGGTCGCGTCACCCTCGGGCAGCCCCAGCGCGGACAGCAGGCGCTCCCGGTGGTGCGGGTAGTTGGCGTGCGTCCGCACCCAGCCGTCCGCCGTGCGCCAGAAACGCGACAGCGGTGCGAAGGCGACCGGCGCCCGCCCGTCGATCAGCAGATGCCGCTCGCTGACGAAGGCCGTGGCCACCGCCCCGTCGTCCACCCGTACGCGGGGCACCTCCCTGAGCCCGGCCCGCCGCGCGCCCAACTCGGCGGCGGCCAGCGCGCACACGCCCACACAGGCCCGCGCCAGCTCCCGTACCGGGAGGCGAGCGGGCAGTGCCCCCTCCCGTACGACCGTCGACACCCGTGGCAGCAGGCCGGGTTCGCCGCCCAGCGCCGCCCACGCCGACGCCAGGCTCACGTCCATGCCCGCACCTCTGCCCCCGCTCACACCCGCACCCATGTCTGTCATGGGCCCACTGTGCGGTGTTGACGGGATCAACACGCGTATCGGGGCAGCGGAAGGGCCGGGCGGTACCACACCGCCCGGCCCTGACGCTCCCCGGAGGGGAGCTTCGCCTTGCTGACCTTCTCGTGGGTGATCTTCTACCTGGTGACCGCGTCCAGCGCGTCCGCCGTGCCGAAGCCGTAGAAGCCGTTGTAGTTCTTCGGCCCCTCGCACACCGCGTCGACCTTGCCGTCACCGTCGAGGTCGTACGGGTCCGTGCAGGGTGTCGCGTCGGCCTGCGCGTACAGCAGGGCCTTCACGAGCGGTGCCGGCGCGTACGGGTGCGTCGACTTGATGAGGGCGGCGACACCCGCGACGTGCGGGGACGCCATCGACGTGCCCGCCATGTACCCCCACCGGCCACCGGGCAGCGGGCCCAGGATGAGGCCGCTGGTGGCGGGCGGCGCCGGGGTCTGCAGACGGGTCGAGTCGCCGCCGGGCGCGGCGATGTCGATGACGCCCAGACCGTGGTTGGAGAACGACGACTTGACGCCCTTCGCGCCGGTCGCGGCGACCGTGACGACACCGGGCAGCTGGGTCGGGATGTCCAGGCACTTCGAGGGGTCGATCACCCGGTCCGACGGCGTCGTGTCGTTCGGCGACGTCGGGTCGGTGATCTCGTCGGCCGCGAGGTCGTAGTTCTCGTTGCCGGCCGCAGCGACGTTGACCGTGCCCTTCTTCTCCGCGTACCGGGACGCCCGGGTGATGGCCTCGACGAGCGCCTTCTGGTCCGGGTCGTTCTTGCAGTTGAAGTACCAGGGGTCGGTGTAATAGCTGTTGTTGGTGACGTCCACGCCGTGCTCGGCGGCCCACATGAAGCCGCAGACCACGGCCTCCGTGTAGAAGAAGCCGGCCGTCGTGGACACCTTGATGCCGGACACCTTCACGCCCGGTGCCACACCGGTGACGCCGACGCCGTTCTTGGCGGCGGCGATCTCCCCGGCCACATGCGTGCCGTGGGGGCTCTCCGTGGGCCCCGGCCGCCAGGCGCCGTCGGTCGTGTCGGGCTTGCCCGAGACACAGTTGACCGACGCCTTGCGGTCGAAGTTCGGCGCGATGTCCGGGTGGGTGTCGTCGACGCCGGTGTCGATGACGGCGACCGTGACGTCCGGGCTGCCCAGGGACACCTCGTGGGCCTTGTCCGCCTTGATGGCCGGCAGGTCCCACTGCAAGGACTCCAGCGGGTCCTGGCCCGCAGCGGCGTCGGCGGCCGCGATCTCCTCGGAGGTCAGCACCTTGGGGGTGCCGACATCGGTGGTGGACTGCGCGGGCAGCGGCGCGGTGCGGGTGGCACCGGCCGACTCCACGCCCCGCACCCGGCGGATCGCGGGCGCGAAGTCGGCGTTCGCCGAGTGGACGACGATGACGCCGATCCTGTCGTACGACGTCACGATCGTGCCGCCCGCCTCGGTGATGGCCTCCTTCACCTTGGCGGACGGGCCGTGACCGGGGCGGACGTTGACCACGTAGCTGAGCTGTGTCGCGTCGGCCGCGGCCCCGGCGGTCACCTCTGCCGCCGAGGCCGTGGCACCGGGTACGACGACCACTGCCGTAGCCAGGGCCATCCCCAGGGGGATGGCCGCCAGGCGACGCGAGCGCTGAGTGAGCGCTGTCATGCTGTCTCCAGTTCGTTTCGCGTGATGAGCGGTACGAGCTGTGCGGGAAACCGTTCCCCTCGGGGTGCCGGTCCGCCCCGGGGGTGGGTTACTTGACGGCCTTCAGGGCGTTGACGATGCCGTGCCCGTAGAAGCCGTTGGCGCGGGGACCGCCCTCGCAGACGGCGTCCGGCGTGCCGTCGCCGTTCTGGTCGTACGTCGTCGGGCAGGCCTGCTTGTCGGCCTGGGCCTTCATCAGCCACTGCAGCTGCTTCGGGGACGCCCACGGGTGCGTGGACTTCAGCAGGGCGGCCACGGCGGAGGCGTGCGGCGCCGCCATCGACGTGCCCTGGAGGAAGCCGTACTTGCCCTCCGGCAGCGTGGACAGGATGCGGCCGTCCTTCGACGGGGTGTCCGGCAGCTGGTAACGGCGGTCGCCGCCCGGCGCCGCGATGTCGACGACGCCGTTGCCGTACGTCGAGTAGTACGACTTCTCGTTCTTCACGCCGGTCGCGCTCACCGTGACGACACCCGGCAGCTGGGTGGGCACGTCGAAGCACTCGCTCGGGTCGATGGTGCGCGAGACCGGAGTGGTGTCGTTGGGGCTGGTGGCGTCCGCGATCGCGTCGGAGGCGAGGTCGTGGTTGGAGTTGCCCGCCGACGCCAGGTTCAGCGTGCCCTTCTTCTGGGCGTACAGCTGGGCCCGGTTGACCGCGTCGACGATGGCCTTCTGGTCCGGGTCCTCCATGCAGTTGTAGAGCCACGGGTCGACGTAGTAGCTGTTGTTCGTGATCTCCACACCGTGGTCGGCGGCGAACACGAACGCGCAGACGACGCTCTCCGCGTAGAACAGACCGCTCTTCTTGTCGGTCACGTTGATGCTGGAGACCTTGACGCCGGGTGCCACACCGGCGACGCCTACGCCGTTGCGGGCCGCGGCGATCTCACCGGCGACATGCGTGCCGTGGTAGTCGTCCACGGTGTACGGCCGCCAGGCGCCCTCGCTGGTGTCCGCGACACCGCCGTCGCAGTTCGCCGACTGGGACTTGGAGAAGTTCGGCGCGAGGTCCGGGTGGGTGTCGTCGACGCCGGTGTCGATGACGGCGACCGTGACCCTCTTGCTGCCGTCGTTGATCTTCGCGGCCTTGTCGGCGCCGATCGAGCGCAGGTCCCACTGGTCGGCCTCAAGGGGCTCGGCGTCGGGGATGTCGGCCGAGGCGGCCTTCACCTTCGCCGCCTCCGCGTCCGTCAGGACGTCGACGGCGCCCTCGTCCGTCGTCCCCGCGGGCGCCAGCGGCGCGGTGCGGGTGAGACCGGCCGACTGCACACCGCGCGTGGCCCGCATCGTCGCGCCGAACTCGGGGTTGGTCGAGTGGACGACGATCACACCGATCCGGTCGTACGTGATGACGACCTTGCCGCCCGCCGCGGCGATCGCCTTCTGCACCGAGGCGATGGTGTACCTGTCGGTCCGGGTGTTCACGACGTACGAGAGGTTCGGGCCCTCCGCGGTCGCGGTCGCGGTGGCGGGTGCGGCGAGCGGCGCCGCCGAGGCGACACCCGGCAGGAAACCGAGTGAAGCGGTCAGCGAAAGAGCGACCGGTACCGCGAGCGCGAGCCGCCGGCGGGAACGCAGATGAGCCATGGGATCTCCACATCATCCTCAAAGAAACCGGCCCAGGGCACACGAGTGCCTGGGCAGGTACATGACTTGGTGGTGCGCACCGAAGCTATCCCCCGCCGTCCCTGGCCAGCAATGACTTGAGGGGACCGCGAGCGAAGTAGAGGGGTATCCCTTATCGACACGCCTGTGTCGATCCGTCGCCGAATCGATTTTCGAAAGAACGACAGACGGTTGAACCGGTCCTCTCGTGCCGCCGTGACGTTGAGCAGGGAGCCCGAGCACGATCGTGCGCCCCATCACCGCTAGGAACAGAGCCGATCAGATGTCCGTAATCGACCCGTCCCCCGATCCGACGGCGAAATCGTCCCCATCCACCGTCGCGACCGCGGCGGATACGCGAGGAGACTCCGTGGCAACCGACGCACCGCCCCCCGCGAAGGCAGAACACCATCTCCCCTCGGCCGAGGAGTTCACCACCGTCCAGGAGAGCGCCGAGTTCGGTGAACTGCGCCGCTCCTACCGGTCGTTCGCCTTCCCGCTGACCGTCGCCTTCATCGCCTGGTACCTGCTGTACGTCCTGCTCTCCAACTACGCCGGCGGCTTCATGGGGACCAAGCTCCTCGGCAATGTCAACATCGCCTTCGTCCTCGGCATCGCCCAGTTCGTCACCACGTTCCTCATCGCCTGGTGGTACTCGCGGCACGCCGCCGCGAAGCTCGACCCCAAGGCCGAGGCGATCAAGTCCCGGATGGAGGGCGGCGCATGAGCCCCGTTCAGCAGACAGTCCTCGCGGCCAACGAGGCCAGCGAGCACCGGCCGCTCATCATCACCCTGTTCGGGCTGTTCGTCCTCGCGACGCTCGCCATCACCGTCTGGGCCGGCCGCCAGACCAAGGACGCCGCCGACTTCTACGCGGGCGGCCGCCAGTTCAGCGCCTTCCAGAACGGCCTCGCCGTCTCCGGCGACTACATGTCCGCCGCGTCGTTCCTCGGCATCGCGGGCGCGATCGCCCTCTTCGGCTACGACGGCTTCCTCTACTCCATCGGCTTCCTGGTCGCCTGGCTGGTCGCCCTGCTCCTGGTCGCCGAGCCCCTGCGGAACTCCGGCCGCTACACCATGGGCGACGTCCTCGCGTACCGCATGCGCCAGCGCCCCGTGCGCACCGCCGCCGGCACGTCCACGATCGTCGTGTCGATCTTCTATCTGCTGGCCCAGATGGCGGGCGCGGGCGTCCTCGTCTCCCTGCTCCTCGGCATCACCTCCGACGCCGGCAAGATCCTTATCGTCGCCCTCGTCGGCGTCCTGATGATCGTCTACGTCTCCATCGGCGGAATGAAGGGCACCACCTGGGTCCAGATGGTGAAGGCCGTGCTGCTGATCGGCGGCACGCTCCTCATTACGTTCCTGGTGCTGCTGAAGTTCAACTTCAACATCTCCGATCTGCTCGGCACCGCCGCCGAGAACAGCGGCAAGGGCGCCGCCTTCCTGGAGCCCGGCCTCCAGTACGGCGCGACCGGCACCTCCAAGCTGGACTTCATCTCCCTCGGCATCGCCCTGGTCCTCGGCACCGCCGGCCTGCCGCACATCCTGATCCGCTTCTACACGGTGCCCAACGCCAAGGCCGCCCGTAAGTCCGTCAACTGGGCCATCGGCATCATCGGCGGCTTCTACCTGATGACCATCGCCCTCGGCTTCGGCGCCGCCGCGCTGATCGACCAGAAGGAGATCATCGCCTCCAACCCGTCCGGCAACACGGCGGCCCCGCTGCTCGCCCTGCACCTGGGCGGTGTCGACTCGGCCTGGGGCGCGATCCTGCTCGCCACGATCTCGGCGGTGGCGTTCGCGACCATCCTCGCCGTGGTCGCCGGCCTCACCCTCGCCTCGTCGTCCTCCTTCGCACACGACATCTACGCCAACGTCATCCGCAAGGGGAAGGCGTCCGGCGCCGAGGAGGTCCGCGCGGCCCGCTGGGCGACCGTCTTCATCGGCATCGTCTCCATCGGCCTCGGCGCCCTCGCCCGCGACCTGAACGTGGCCGGTCTGGTCGCCCTCGCCTTCGCGGTCGCGGCCTCCGCCAACCTGCCGACCATCCTCTACAGCCTGTTCTGGAAGCGGTTCACCACCCAGGGCGCGCTGTGGTCGATCTACGGCGGTCTGATCGTCGCCGTCGGCCTGGTGCTGTTCTCGCCCGTCGTCTCCGGCGACCCGAAGGCGATGTTCCCGGACGCCGACTTCCACTGGTTCCCGCTGAAGAACCCGGGCATCATCTCCATCCCGTTCGGCTTCCTCATGGGTTTCCTCGGCACCGTCCTGTCCAAGGAGAAGCCCGACGAGGCCAAGTACGCCGAGCTGGAGGTCCGCTCCCTCACCGGCACCGGCGCGCACTAGCCCCCGCCGGGAGCCGCCGCACTGCGTGTGCCGCACCGCGCCTGTCACGCCCGCGTCGCGAAGGGGTCGTCGTAAGGATCTACGGCGGCCCCTCGCCGTGTCTGGTGGGATCGGGCCTGTGATGTCGTCACCGGTGTCACGTAGGCTCGCAGATGTCAGGGAACGACTGATCCGGCGCGGGAGGGGGCCCACGTGCTCATCGACACCTACGGCCGAGTGGCCACCGACCTCAGGGTCTCGCTGACAGACCGGTGCAATCTGCGCTGCACCTACTGCATGCCCGAGGAGGGCCTGCAGTGGCTGGCCAAGCCCGATCTGCTCACCGACGACGAGATCGTCCGCCTCATCGACATAGCCGTCACCACCCTCGGCGTCACCGAGGTCCGCTTCACCGGCGGTGAGCCGCTGCTGCGCCCCGGCCTGGTCGGCATCGTGGAGCGCGTGGCGGCGCTGGAGCCCCGCCCCCAGATGTCCCTCACCACCAACGGCATCGGCCTGAAGCGCACGGCGACGGCCCTGAAGGCGGCGGGCCTGGACCGGGTGAACGTCTCCCTGGACACCCTGCGCGCCGACGTCTTCAAGACCCTCACCCGGCGGGACCGCCACAAGGACGTCCTGGAGGGCCTCGAAGCGGCCCGCGAGGCCGGTCTGACCCCCGTCAAGGTCAACTCGGTCCTGATGCCCGGCCTCAACGACGACGAGGCCCCGGACCTCCTCGCCTGGGCCGTCGAGCACGACTACGAGCTGCGCTTCATCGAGCAGATGCCACTGGACGCGCAGCACGGCTGGAAGCGCGACGGCATGGTCACCGCCGGCGACATCCTCACCTCCCTGCGCACCCGCTTCGACCTGACCCCCGAGGACCAGGACGAGCGCGGCTCGGCCCCGGCGGAGCGCTGGCTCGTCGACGGCGGCCCGCACCGGGTGGGCGTCATCGCCTCCGTCACCCGCCCGTTCTGTTCCGCCTGCGACCGCACCCGCCTCACCGCCGACGGCCAGGTCCGCACCTGTCTGTTCGCCCGCGAGGAGACCGACCTCAGGGCGGCCCTGCGCTCGGGCGCCCCCGACGAGGAGATCGCCCGCATCTGGCGTGTGGCGACGTGGGGCAAGAAGGCGGGCGCCGGCCTGGACGACCCGTCCTTCGTCCAGCCCGATCGGCCGATGTCCGCGATCGGAGGATGAGCGCGATCGGGAGGATGTCCGCGATCGGAGGATGAGCGCTCCGCGCCTACGAGGCGCGGTCCTCCCACTCCTTCAGCGTGACGACGTCCTTGAGGAACCCGCGCACACCGAGGAACTGGGACAGATGCTCCCGGTGCTCCTCGCACGCGAGCCAGGTCTTCCGCCGCTCCGGCGTGTGCAGCTTGGGGTTGTTCCAGGCGAGCACCCAGACCGCGTCGGCACGACAGCCCTTCGCGGAACAGACGGGTGAGGTGGGGGAGCCGGGCTCGGAACCGGGGACGTCGAGAATGTTCACCCGTCGACCCTAGCCGCACAAAAGGCGACGCCGAGCAGCCACGGGGGGAGCTGCCCGGCGTCGGTCTGTCGCTCCGACGGGGGATGCGGAGCGCGTACGAAGTATGTCACGGGTAACCCTCTGCCCGGCACAGGAACTACATGATTGATCTGAGCTTTTCTTGAGGTTCATGGTCGGAGGGATTCCGCTTCGAGCGGATCCCCGGCGCTCAGGCGTGCTCGCGCGGCTCACTGCGGTGACGGCCCGCGGAGTCCGCCGGGTCGTCTTCCGAGGAGGATTCCGCGGACCCCTCGGCCGGGGGCGGCGTGATCATCGGCCGCACCGGCGGGGCGATGAACGTCGACGGCAGCGAGGGCGCGTTCTCGCGGCCCGCGTTGGCGATCACCACGGCGATGTACGGCAGAACCAACCCGAGCACCAGTGCGACGACCGCGACGTGCCGTTCCACGTTCCAGAGGACCGCCGCGGCGATCACGGAGAGCGTGCGGACCGACATCGAGATGACGTAGCGTCGCTGCCTGCCCCGGACGTCGTCGGCGAGCCCCTGCCGGGCGCCGGTGATCCGGAAGACCTCGACATTGCTCTGCTTCCGCATCGCGCTCCACCACCCGCCTGTATCGGACGCTCCCTGGCCCGTTCCCCTGCCGGTCCCGCACGGTGAACGGCGGACCGGTCCCTGTCCACGTTACGCCGCGCCTGCGCCGCCTGGGAGACCGGGTCTCCTCCCGCCGGGACGGGACGAAATGCGCCGCCCCGCGTAGGGCACCGCCCGACATGCGGCGTAGAGGAGGCGGGCCGACACTGGCCGTACAGCTCACGTCGAGCCGTACGAGGAGGCAGCCATGGGCTGGTTGTGGGCGATCATCGTGGGCCTCGTTTTGGGCCTGCTGGCCAAGGCGATCATTCCGGGCAAGCAGCACAGCCCGCTCTGGCTGACGACGATCTTCGGCATGCTGGGCGCTGTCGTCGGCAACGCGATCGCGCGGGGCTTCGGCGTCGAGGAGACCAAGGGCATCGACTGGAGCCGCCACATCTTCCAGGTGATCGCCGCAGTGGCCATCGTGTACCTGGGCGACAGCCTCTACATGTCGACGGTCGGCAAGCGGAAACACCGAGCCTGAGGGACGCCCGCCGCGCGAAGCCGAGGCCGGTCTGCCGCGCAAGAGGTGCGTGGGGGCGGAGCGACCCCGCGGTCGCTCCGCCCCCACGCCTCCCAGCTCTAGGCCCCGGTCACCTCGACGGCGGCCAGGTTCTTCTTCCCGCGCCGCAGCACCAGCCACCGCCCGTGGATGAGGTCCTCCGCCGCCGGCACGGCGTCCTCGGCGGTGACCTTCACGTTGTTCACGTACGCCCCGCCCTCCTTCACCGTGCGCCGCCCCGCGGACTTGCTGGGCACCAGCCCGACCTCGGCGAAGAGGTCCACGACCGGCGCCAGCTCGGCCACCTTGGCGTGCGGCACCTCGGACAGGGCCGCGGCCAGCGTCCGCTCGTCCAGCTCCGCCAGCTCACCCTGGCCGAACAGCGCCTTCGACGCGGCGATCACCGCGGCCGTCTGGTCGGCCCCGTGCACCAGCGTCGTCAGCTCCTCGGCCAGCGCGCGCTGCGCGGCACGGGCCTGCGGCCGCTCCTCCGTCTGCCGCTCCAGCTCCTCCAGCTCCGCACGGGACTTGAAGGACAGGATGCGCATGTACCGGGTGATGTCCCGGTCGTCCACGTTCAGCCAGAACTGGTAGAACGCGTACGGCGTCGTCATCTCCGGGTCGAGCCAGATGGCGCCGCCCTCGGTCTTGCCGAACTTGGTGCCGTCCGCCTTGGTCATCAGCGGCGTCGCCAGCGCGTGCACCTCGGCGCCCGGCTCCAACCGGTGGATCAGGTCCAGGCCGGCGGTGAGGTTGCCCCACTGGTCGCTGCCGCCCTGCTGGAGCGTGCAGCCGTACCTCCGGTAGAGCTGGAGGAAGTCCATGCCCTGGAGGATCTGGTAGCTGAACTCGGTGTAGCTGATGCCCTGGTCGGACTCCAGGCGGCGGGCCACCGAGTCCTTCGTCAGCATCTTGTTGACGCGGAAGTGCTTGCCGATGTCCCGCAGGAACTCGATCGCGGACAGACCCTCGGTCCAGTCGAGGTTGTTGACCATGACGGCCGCGTTCTCACCCTCGAAGGACAGGAACGGCTCGATCTGGGCGCGCAGCCTGCCGACCCAGCCGGCCACCGTCTCCGGGTCGTTGAGCGTGCGCTCCGCCGTGGGGCGGGGGTCGCCGATCAGACCCGTCGCACCGCCCACCAGCGCCAGCGGCCGGTGGCCGGCCTGCTGGAGCCGGCGCACGGTGAGCACCTGCACCAGGTGCCCCACATGCAGGGACGGCGCGGTCGGGTCGAAACCGCAATAGAACGTGACGGGACCGTCCGCGAGAGCCTTGCGCAAAGCGTCCTCGTCGGTGGACAGGGAGAACAGCCCCCGCCACTTCAGCTCGTCGACGATGTCCGTCACGGTTCTCGTGTCTCCTCGATGATCTTCGGATGGTGGCCGGCGGCCGAGGGGCGGCCGACCACGAACGACTACGAGGTTATACGCCCTGGCTGACAGAGCTCATATTGAAATCCGGCACCCGCAGCGCGGGAGTGGCCGCCCTGGTGAAGTAGTCGCTCCACTCCCTCGGCAGGGTCTTCTCCGTGCGCCCCGCCTCGGTGGCCCGCCCGAGCAGGTCCACCGGCGACTCGTTGAACCGGAAGTTGTTGACCTCGCCCGTCACCTCGCCGTTCTCCACGAGGTAGACGCCGTCGCGGGTCAGCCCGGTCAGCAGCAGCGTCGCCGGGTCGACCTCGCGGATGTACCACAGGCAGGTCAGCAGCAGCCCGCGTTCGGTGTTCGCGACCATCTCCTCCAGGGAGCGGTCCTCGCCGCCGTCGAGGATGAGGTTGGAGATGGCGGGCACCACCGGCAGACCGGTCAGGCCCGCGCTGTGCCGGGTGGTGGGCAGATGCGCGATCTCGCCCTCGCGGATCCAGTCGGTCGCCTTCAGCGGCAGCCCGTTGTCGAACACCGAGCTGTCGCCGCCCGAGGAGTGGGCGAGCACGAAGGGCGCCGACTCCAGCCCCGGCTCGAACGGGTCGCTGCGCAGCGACAGCGGCAGGTCGGTGAGCCGCTCGCCGATCCGGGTGCCGCCACCGGGCTTGCTGAACACGGTCCGGCCCTCGGCGGCGTCCCGCGCCGACGCCGACCACATCTGGTAGATCAGCAGGTCGGCCACCGCTGTCGGCGGCAGCAGCGTCTCGTACCGTCCGGCGGGCAGCTCGATCCGCCGCTCGGCCCACCCGAGCCGCACGGCCAGCTCCGCGTCCAGGGCCGCCGGGTCGACGTCCTTGAAGTCCCGCGTGGAGCGGCCCGCCCACGCCGAGCGCGTACGGTCCGGGGACTTGGCGTTCAGCTCCAGCGTGCCGTTCGGCTGGTCGTGCCGCAGGCGCAGCCCCGTCGAGGTGCCCAGATAGCTGGTGACCAGCTCGTGGTTGGCGAAGCCGTACAGCTCGCGTCCGCCCGCACGCGCGCGTGCGAAGGACTCGCCGAGCGCCGGGGCGAAGTCGGCGAACACGGCGGAGGAGGTCTCCGCGGGCGGCTCCGTGAAGTCGGGGGACGGCTGCACGCCCGTGACCAGCGGCTGGGCGTCCTCGGCGGGCCCGGCCCCCCGCGCGGCCTCCTCGGCGGCCCGTACCAGCGGCTCCAGTTCCTCGGCGGTGACGGCCGAGCGGGACACGACACCGGAGGCGGTGCCCTCCTTGCCGTCGACCATGGCGATGACGGTCACCGACCGCCCCCTGGTGACCCCGTTCGTGGTCAGCGCGTTGCCCGCCCAGCGCAGGTTGGCCGAAGAGTGCTCGTCGGCGATGACCACGCACCCGTCGGCCCGGGACAGTTCGAGAGCACGCTCGACGATCTCGTGCGGCTTGTGTGCCTTGTTGACGGGCGCGCTCATCGACCTGCCTCCTGCGTGGTGTTCAGAATGTTGACGCCCTTGAACAGGGCGGAGGGGCAGCCGTGCGAGACCGCGGCGACCTGGCCCGGCTGGGCCTTGCCGCAGTTGAACGCACCGCCGAGGACATACGTCTGGGGCCCGCCCACGGCCGCCATGGAACCCCAGAAGTCGGTCGTCGTGGCCTGGTAGGCGACGTCCCGCAGCTGCCCGGTGATCCGCCCGTTCTCGATCCTGAAGAACCGTTGACCGGTGAACTGGAAGTTGTACCGCTGCATGTCGATGGACCACGACCGGTCCCCGACGACGTAGATGCCGCGGTCGACTCCGCCGATCAGATCCTCAGTGGACAGCCCGGCCGGATCCGGCTGGAGGGACACATTGGCCATGCGCTGCACGGGCACGTGCCGGGGGGAGTCGGCGTACGCGCAGCCGTTGGAGCGGCCGAGCTTCGTCAGCCGGGCGATACGGCGGTCCAGTTGGTAGCCGACGAGGGTGCCGTCCTTCACGAGGTCCCAGGACTGGCCCGCGACGCCCTCGTCGTCGTACCCGACGGTCGCGAGGCCGTGCTCGGCGGTGCGGTCGCCGGTGACGTTCATCAGCTCGGAGCCGTACCGGAGCTTGCCGAGCTTGTCGAAGGTGGCGAAGGACGTGCCGGCGTAGGCGGCCTCGTAGCCGAGCGCGCGGTCCAGTTCGGTGGCGTGGCCGATGGACTCATGGATGGTCAACCAGAGGTTCGACGGGTCGACGACGAGGTCGTAGAGGCCCGCCTCGACGCTCGGGGCCCGCATCTTCTCCGCGAGCAGCTCGGGGATCCGCGCCAGCTCGTCGTCCCAGTCCCAGCCGGTGCCCGTCAGATACTCCCAGCCCCGGCCGACCGGTGGCGCCAGGGTCCGCATCGAGTCGAACTCACCGCTGGACTCGTCGACGGACACGGCGGTCAGCGACGGATGCAGCCGGACGCGCTGCTGCGTGGTCACGGTGCCCGCGGTGTCCGCGTAGAACTTGTTCTCGTGCACCGTGAGCAGCGAGGCGTCGACGTGGTTGACCCCGGGGGCCGCCAGCAGCCGCGCGCTCCAGTCCGTGAGCAGGGCGGTCTTCTCCTCGTCGGGGACGGTGAACGGGTCGATCTCGTAGGAGGAGATCCACGTCTTCTCCGCGTGCACGGGCTCGTCCGCCAGCTCGACCCGCTCGTCCGACCCGGCCGCCTCGATGACCTGCGCCGACAGCTTCGCCATCGCCACCGCCTGCGAGGCGACCTTCGCTGCGGCGTCCATCGTCAGATCCACCCCGGAGGCGAACCCCCAGGTCCCGCCGTGCACCACGCGCACCGCGTACCCGAGGTCGGTCGTGTCCGACGAACCGGCGGGCTTGGCGTCCCGCAGCCGCCAGGAGGCGCTGCGCACCCGCTCGAACCGGAAGTCCGCGTGCTGGGCTCCGAGCGCACGCGCGCGTGCGAGCGCGGCGTCGGCCAGGGCCCTCAGCGGCAGTGCCGTGAAGGCTTCGTCGATGGAATGAGGCACCGAGGTCTCCCTGCTGTCGTGGCCTGTCGGATCCGATCATGTCGCGCCCGCGGGCACCCGGACCACATCTTTCCGTGCCGACCACGACGGCTTTCTGTAGGGACCCCACAGTGAGTCCCCCACGCCACTGTCAGTGCCCGAATGCCCGCGCGACGGGCCCGACCGATAGGTTTTCGAGGAAGGCGCCTGCCGTCCAGGCAATCGGGCAGGTGTGCAGACCGCTATGGAAAGGGTGATCCGTTGAGCCGCTCGGTTCTCGTCACCGGAGGCAACCGGGGCATCGGCCTCGCCATCGCCCGCGCGTTCGCCGAGAACGGCGACAAGGTCGCCTACACATACCGCTCGGGCGAGCCGCCGGCCGCCCTCGCGGAGTTGGGCTGCCTCGCGGTCAAATGCGACATCACCGACTCCGAGCAGGTGGAGCAGGCCTACAAGGAGATCGAGGCCGAGCACGGTCCGGTCCAGGTCCTCGTCGCCAACGCCGGCGTCACCAAGGACCAGCTCCTGATGCGGATGTCCGAGGAGGACTTCACCTCGGTCATCGACACCAACCTCACCGGCACCTTCCGTGTCGTCAAGCGCGCCAACCGCGGCATGCTGCGCGCCAAGAAGGGCCGCGTCGTGCTGATCTCGTCGGTCGTGGGCCTCTACGGCTCGCCCGGCCAGGCCAACTACGCCGCCTCCAAGGCCGCCCTGGTCGGTTTCGCGCGGTCCCTCGCCCGTGAACTGGGCTCGCGCAACCTCACCTTCAACGTCGTCGCGCCCGGTTTCGTCGAGACGGACATGACCAAGGTCCTCACGGATGAGCAGCGCGAGGGCATCGTCTCGCAGGTGCCGCTCGGCCGGTACGCGCAGCCCGAGGAGATCGCCGCGACGGTGCGGTTCCTCGCCTCGGACGACGCCTCTTACATCACTGGAGCCGTCATCCCCGTAGACGGCGGACTGGGAATGGGTCACTGATCACCATGAGCGGAATCCTCGAGGGCAAGCGCGTCCTGATCACCGGTGTGCTGATGGAGTCCTCCATCGCCTTCCACACCGCCAAGCTGGCCCAGGAGCAGGGCGCGGAGATCATTCTCACCGCCTTCCCCCGGCCCACGCTGACCGAGCGCATCGCCAAGAAGCTCCCGAAGCCCACCAAGGTCATCGAGCTCGACGTCACCAACGAGGAGCACCTCGGGCGCCTGGCCGACGTCGTCGGTGAGGAGCTCGGCGGCCTCGACGGCGTCGTGCACTCCATCGGCTTCGCCCCGCAGGACGCGCTCGGCGGCAACTTCCTCAACACGCCGTTCGAGTCCGTCGCGACCGCCATGCACGTCTCGGCGTACTCCCTGAAGTCGCTGACCATGGCCTGTCTGCCGCTGATGCAGAACGGCGGCTCGGTCGTCGGCCTCACCTTCGACGCGAAGTTCGCCTGGCCGCAGTACGACTGGATGGGCCCGGCCAAGGCCGCCCTGGAGGCCACAAGCCGCTACGTCGCGCGCGACTTGGGCAAGCAGAACATCCGCTGCAACCTGGTCTCCGCCGGCCCCCTCGCCTCCATGGCCGCCAAGTCCATCCCGGGCTTCGGCGAGCTGGCCGCCGTGTGGGACCACCGGTCGCCCCTGGAGTGGGACCTCAAGGACCCGGAGCCGGCCGGCCGCGGTGTCGTCGCCCTGCTCAGCGACTGGTTCCCGAAGACCACCGGCGAGATCATCCACGTCGACGGCGGGCTGCACGCGATCGGCGCGTGACGCCACCCGCGGCCTGACGGTCGGGTCGAGGGGCCCGTGTCCACCGGGACACGGGCCCTTCGCGCATCCCCCGTTCGGCCCATCCGACGGGCCGTACCGGCCGGGTGCCGCGCACGCTGGACGTACACCGCTCAGCCGCTCGGCCGAGGAGGTCTCCCTTGTGCGTCTGTCCCGCAGCTTCGCCCCCGTGGCCGTCGCCCTGGCTCTCGTACTGTCCCTTCCGTACGAAGCGATCCCGAACGCGCGCGTGGAGACCCGGAACCTGACCGGACCACGGCACGCGCGTGTGACGGCCGACCGTCCCGACCCCTTCGGGGCGGCCTGCAATTACACGGTCGTCGGCTCCCGGGTGGTGGGGTACTGCTTCAACCCCTATCCGGACCCCGACCGGGTCCGCCTGCACATCGAGTGCGCGCGCTGGTGGGACATCGACAGCGACGGCGCCCCCGTCGAGACGGGCCCCGCGCAGACGGTGCGGTTCACCGGGCGCTGCTGGAAGGAGGTCCGCGCCGTGTGGTTCAGCCACCAGCGGCCGGACGACTGACCCCCCAGGGGCGGGCAGGCCGGACGACTGCCCCTCAGGGGCGACAGGCCGGACGACTGTCGCTCAGGGGCGGCAGTGGAACGGATAGCCGGCCGCCTCCGCCGCAGCGGACTCCGCGTCGCCCGCGCGGATCGCGTCCACGAGCCGGGCGTGGTCCAGGTACGCCTCCGGCGTCAGCTTCGTGCCGACGTCGTCGCGCAGCCAGTCCCGCAGGACCTCGCCCAGGTCCGCGTAGACGGCCGTGACGACGTCGTTGTGGGACGCGGCCACGACCGCCAGGTGGAAGGTCGCGTCGGCCGACACGAAGGTCTCCGTGTCGCCGGAGGCCCATGCCTCCTCACGCCGGGCGAGGAGCGCGTCCAGCTGCTTCAGGTCCTTCTCGGTGCGCCGCTCGGCGGCCAGCTTCGCGGCGCTCGACTCGAGGGCGGAGCGCAGCTCGGCGATGTGCCGGGGGTCGGCGTCCGCGAAGCGGCGGTGCATGACCCCCGCCAGCTCGCTCGTCGCGACGACGAAGGTGCCTGAGCCCTGGCGGATGTCCAGCAGACCGTTGTGCGCGAGGGCGCGGACGGCCTCGCGGACCGTGTTCCGGGCGACGCCCAGCTGCTCGACCAGCTCGGGCTCGGTCGGGATGCGGGAGCCGACCGGCCACTCGCCCGAGGTGATCTGGTTCCGCAGCGCCGCGATGACCTGCTCGGACAGCGCCGAACGGCGGGGATGACTCAAGGGCATGGCACACCTTCGCACAGTCCGGGACGAAGGGCGTGGCCGCCCCGTCGCGAGGCTCGACAACCAATCATCCTATGATTCTATGATGTAAGGCATGGCGAGCGAGGAAACCCTGAGGACGATGTCCGTGTCCCACCGTGTACCCGACCGGATCGAGTCGCCCGGCGCACGGCGGCGACCGGGCACGCGCGCGTGGACGACCCGGCTGATGATCCTGGGCATCGTCCTGACCGCCCTCAACCTCCGGCCCGCCATCACCAGCCTCGGCGCCCTCCTGGAAGAGGTGCGCGACGGACTCGGCATGAGCGGCAGCGTCGCCGGACTCCTCACCTCCGTACCGCCCCTCTGCTTCGCCGTGTTCGGGAGCCTCGCCCCACGGCTGGCCCGCCGCTTCGGTCCCGCCGCCGTGGTGTGCGCCGGCATGGCCGCGATCGCCACCGGGCTGGCCGTCCGGCCCTACACCGGCACCACCGCCGGATTCGTGGCCGCGAGCGCCCTCGCCCTGATGGGCATCGCCGTCAGCAACGTCCTCATGCCGGTCATCGTCAAGAGCTGGTTCCCCGACCGGGTGGGCTCCATGACCGGCCTGTACTCCATGGCCCTCGCCCTCGGCACCTCCGCCGCGGCGGCCGTCACCGTCCCCCTGACCGAGGCGCTCGGCGGCACCTGGCAGACCGGCCTCACCGCCTGGGCGACCCTCGCGGCGGTGGCGGTACTGCCGTGGCTGCCGTTCGTACGGACCGGGGGCGCGCGGGGCACGGGGCGTGCGGCCGAGGGTGCCGGCGGGGACGCGGCGGTCGGCTCAGGGCTCGCGCGTGGGGACGGGGGTGTCGGCTCGGGGTCCGCGCGTGGGGACGGGGGTGTCGGCTCGGGGTCCGCGCGTCGGGACGCGGCCGTCGGATCACGGTCCGCGCGTCAGGACGCGGTGGCCGGAACAGGCTCCGTGCGCCGGGAGGCACCCGGGGCCGTGGGCCGGGGCGGTTCGGCTTCCGGGCCGGAGGACGGCGCCGCGCCGCGTATCGCCCGCAGCCGTACCGCCTGGGCGCTCGCCGTGTTCTTCGGGCTCCAGGCGACCGCCGCCTACATCACGATGGGCTGGATGCCGCAGATCTTCCGGGACGCCGGGGTCCCCGCGGACACGGCCGGTGTACTGCTCGCCGTGACGATGGTGATGGGCGTACCGCTGGCCTTCGTGATTCCCCGGCTGGCCACCCGGCTGCCCCACCAGGGGCCCATCGCGGTCGCCCTCGGCCTCTGCGGGCTCCTCTCGTACGCCGGTCTGTACCTCGCCCCGGCCGGCGGCGCCTGGGTGTGGGCGCTGCTGCTCGGCGTCTCCAACTGCTCCTTCCCCCTGGCGCTCACCCTGGTCGGCATGCGGGCCCGGACCGGAGAGGGCGTCGCCAAGCTGTCCGCGTTCGCGCAGAGCACGGGCTACCTGATCTCGATCCCCGGCCCGCTCCTCGTCGGCGTCCTCTACCAGCACAGCGGCGGCTGGGGCCTGCCCCTGGCCCTCATGGCGGCCCTGATGGTCCCGCAGATCGCGGTCGGCGCCCTGGCGGGCCGCGACCGCATGATCGAGGACGAGACGACCGCGACGGCCGGGTAGCGGGGAGGGAGTCCAGGCCCACCCCGTGAGCAGCGCGGAGCGGCGTGGTGCGAGACTGGGCGCATGCCCGTGCTCGACCCGAATCCCCAGAACGGCCAGAAGAAGATGCTCGTGGTCTTCGGCTCGTTCCTCGCCATCTTCATCGTCATCGGCATCATCGCGGCGATCGCCTCCCCGTGACCCCCGGGCGCGCGTCCCCGCGCAGCCCGCGGCACGCCCACCCGTGAATGTCACCGCGCCCCATCCCCATGGTGGGGTTAACCCCCCATCCCCTAGGGGGTGAGTCTCAGGGTGAAGTGGGTGGATCACCGGATAGGCCGTGCCGCCCGGATTCCGTAGCTTCGAAGTGTGGCCGCGGGGGACTCGCGAGGACCCTACGGAGGAGCGGCCACCGACGACGCGAAGACCTCGGAGGCGGCATGTCGGCCCGTACGCACACGCGACCCCACCCGGCGGCCCCGGCACCCGCGGGCGGCATGGACATCCGCCTTCCCTGGTGGGCCCTCGCCCTGCCCGCCCTCGGCTTCGTCACCCTCCTGCTGCTGATCCTCAACCCCGCGGACGCCCACGCCGCGAGCGGCGAGCCCCTGGTCGCCCATGTCTTCGAGCGCATACAGGGGCTCCTGACGGCCCTCGTCCCGTGACGCTCGGCCGAGCCCACGGCGGCACGTACACAGGTCGCGGATATCCGCACTTCAACTCCCTGCGCCCCGTGGCCTGTTTCGTGCGAAGCTGGGACCCATGAGCGTCGCAGAACCCCGCAGGATTGTCCTCTTCCGGCATGCGAAAGCCGACTGGCCACAGGTGTCCGACCATGAGCGGCCCCTCGCCGACCGGGGCCGAATGGACGCCGCCGTCGCCGGACGCAAGCTCGCCGACAGTGGCATCTCCTTCGACCTTGCCCTCTGCTCCACCGCCGTCCGGACCCGCGAGACCTGGAAGCTGGCCGTCCACGAGCTGCCCGAGCGACCGAAAACCGTCTACGAGGAGCGGATCTACGAGGCCTCTCCCGGCGACCTGATCGCCCTGCTCAACGAGACCCCGGACGACGCGCAGACCGTCCTCCTGGTCGGCCACAACCCCGGCGTCCACGCGCTCGCCGAGATCCTCGCGGGCAAGGCCGAGGGCGACGCCCGCGAGCGCATGAGCCGTCGGGACTTCCCGGCTGCCGCCTACGCCGTCATCACCTTCGAGGGTTCCTGGAAGAGTCTGGAGCCGGGCGTCGGCACCCTCGTCGACTACTGGGCCCCCACGGAGTAACCGGCCCGGGCCACCCCGGCACCCGGGGCACCCCGGGCACGCCCCTGGACCCAGGCTCACGGCATACGGCTTACGGCTACGGCACGACGAAGGCCCGGCAGCGCTGCGCTGCCGGGCCTTCGTCGTGCCGTCACACGCCGTCCCGCGTCGCCAACCCGCCGTCGCCGACGCTCACTGCTCGTCGTGCGTGTCCGCCGCCTCGACCTCTTCCCGCGTGACGCCGAGGAGGTAGAGCACGGTGTCGAGGAACGGGAAGTTCACCGCGGTGTGCGCGGCCTCCCGTACGACCGGCTTGGCGTTGAAGGCGACGCCCAGACCGGCCGCGTTGAGCATGTCGAGGTCGTTCGCGCCGTCGCCGATCGCCACGGTCTGCGCCAGCGGCACCCCCGCCTCGGCGGCGAACCGGCGCAGCAGCCGGGCCTTGCCCGCGCGGTCCACGATCTCCCCGACGACCCTGCCGGTCAGCTTGCCGTCGACGATCTCCAAGGTGTTGGCCTGCGCGAAGTCCAGCCCCAGCCGGTCCTTCAGATCGTCCGTGACCTGGGTGAAGCCACCCGAGACGACACCGACCTGGAAACCGAGCCGCTTCAGCGTGCGGATCAGTGTGCGGGCCCCCGGCGTGAGCCGCACCTCGCTGCGCACCTTGTCCACCACCGAGGCGTCGAGCCCCTCCAGCAGGGCCACACGCGCGTGCAGCGACTGCTCGAAGTCCAGCTCGCCGCGCATCGCGGCGGCCGTCACCTCGGCGACCTCCTTCTCGCACCCGGCGTGCGCCGCGAAGAGCTCGATCACCTCGTCCTGGATGAGCGTGGAGTCCACGTCCATGACCACCAGCCGCTGGGCCCGCCGGTGCAGCCCCGCCGCGACCACGGCCACATCCACGCCGAGCGCCACCGACTCGGTCACCAGCGCCGTGCGCAGCCTCTCCGGCTCGGTGCCCGACACGGCGAACTCCACCGCCGTCACCGGGTACTTGGCGAGCCGGAAGATACGGTCGATGTTGCCGCCGGTCGCGGTGATCCGCGCGGCGATCCGGGCCGTGGACTCGGCGGTCAGCGGGTGCCCCAGCACGGTGACGTGCGAGCGGCCGAGACCGCGGGGCCGGTTGTCGCCCAGGCCGGAGATGATCTCCGCCTGCATCTTCATGGACTCCGCCCAGCCGTGGACGGTGGCCCGCAGATCGCCCTCCTGACCGGCCGGAGGCACGGTCACCAGGGCGCACAGCACGATCCGGCCACGGGTGACGACCTGCTCGATGTCGACCACGTCGACGGAGTACGCGGCAAGGGTGTCGAACAGCCCGGCGGTGATGCCCGGCCTGTCCTTGCCGAAGATCTTGACGAGGAGAGTGGGGACGTCAGAGGAGGTCTGCGAAGCGCTCATGATGGTCCAACCGTATCCGGCACCCCGCGCCCCGCGCCCCAGAGGTCCGCCCAGCGGACGGAGAACTCTGGGTTACCAATGACTGAAAGGGACCCGGATCGTGTACGAAGCGCCGGGGCGACACCGGAATGCCCCGTTCCACCGGCGCGGACCCCCTCCGCGCAGAGCTTCTCGACGAGCCTGCGGCTCTGCCCCGGCGCCCTCCGCGTCGAGCCCCTCAATGACCTTGCGGCCCTGACCCGGGCGTTCTCCGCGCAGAGCTTCTCGACGAGCCTGCGGCTCTGCCCCGGCGCCGTCCGCGTCGAGCCCCTCAATGACCTTGTGGCCCTGGCCCCGGTGTTCTCCGCGCGGGGCTTCTCGACGAGCCTGCGGCCCTGCTCCGGCGCCCTCCGTGCCGAGCTTCTCGACGAGCCTGCGGCTCTGGCCCCGGCGCCCTCCGTGCCGAGCCCCTCAATGACCTTGTGGCCCTGCCCCCGGCGTTCTCCGCGCAGAGCCTCTCGACGAACTTACGGCCGTGCCCCGGCGCCCTCCGCGCAGGGCTCCTCGACGAGCGCGGCTCTGCCCCCGGCGGCCTCCGGACCGAGCCCCTCACCGGCCCCGCGGCCCGGCCCCCGGCGCCGGAGGGGGCGGTGGAGGTGGAGGCGGCGGCCCGTCGTCCGGTGGCGGCGGCGGAGCAGGCCACCGCCCGGCCCCCGAACCGCTACCCGACCCCGACCCGCTACCGGCCCCTGCCCCTGACCCTGACCCCGCGCCCGACGGTGGCCGCCCTGCCCCCGTACCCGTAGCCGTACCCGTACCCGTGCCCGGCCGCTGCCCCGGCCGTCGAGGCGGCGGCGTGAACCGCCTCGCCACCGTGGGCGCGCCGTGCACATCGGGCGGCCGTCGCTCCTCGGGCCCCGGACCGCCGCTGCCCGTACCCCGGTCCGCCCCGCCCGCTCCTTGCCTGCTCCCCGCACCCCGGTTCTCCCCACCCCGCCCGGCAGCCCCTTGCTCCCCTTGCTCCCCCGCTGGACCCCGGTCTGCCCCTGCCGCTCCTCGCCCGCTCCCCGTCCCCCGGTTCTCCCCGCCCCGCCCGGTCACGCCCCGCCCGCTCCCACCAGGTCCCGACGCCTCCGAAGCCCCCCGCCCATCTCCTCGCCCCTCACCTAGGCCCCGTCGCCCCTCACCCTGCCCGGCCCCCAGCAGCCCCTCCGGCACCCGTAGATAGGGGTTGGTGTCCGGGTTCGGCGGCCGGTACGGCGTACCCGGCGTGTACGGGCCCGACGGGGAGACCAGCGAGGGGGAGGACCCGGCAGCCGGTGCCGCACAAAACGCACCGAGGGCCAGGGGAGCGGCCCGGCGCCCCGCCGCCCCCGTGGCGCACGCCAGCAGCGCCCCCGCGGCGCCCGCGCCCGCACCCCACGCCGCGCCCAGCACGAGGGCCGTCGCCGCCCGCCCGTGCAGCTCGATGCCCGCGTCGAACGCGTCGAAGCCGAGCACGGCCAGCGACGCGTCCACCGACACCTCCGTCAGCAGGACAAGGAGGGGGAGCGCCACCGCCGTCGCGATGCCCAGCCGAAGTGCGCAGAGCCCCGCGAACCCGAGCGCGCCCCCGCCCCGTGCACCCGCACCATCCGCACCCCCTGCGGTCGGAGGAGACGCCTGCCCGGCGAAAGGCGTACGCACGGCGGTCAGTGCCCCCGCGTACAGCATCATCAGGGCGGCCGCCACGCCCAACAGCCACACCCTGGAGTCCAGTTCGGCCAGGCGGCCAAGGGTGACGGGTTCGTGCGCGTCGACGCGCAGCAGCGCGTCGAGCGGGTCGGGCAGCAGGTTCGCGAGCGCTCCCGTGGCCCTGCCGTCCCAGGGGACGAACAGGCCGAGGGGGACGCCGAGCCAGACGCCGTTGGGCGCTCCGAGCAGGGCCGCGCCCGCGATCCGCCTCGGGTGGGGGTCCCCGGCCGCCGCGTACACCGCCGCCGCGAGCCCCGCCGCGACCGCCACCAGCAGTACGGTCACCACCGCGGACACGGCGGGCCGTACCACCCGGTGCACGGCGTCCAGGCCCCGCGGCAGGGGGGTGCGGCGCGAGGCCAGCAGGGCGACCAGCAGCACCCCGAGGCACCACAGCAGGCCGCCCAGCACCGTGGGCGCCGCGTCGACGGTGAACCCCACCTGCGCGTCGGCGCCGGCGAGATCGCCGAGCCGGTCCGGGAGCAGGCCGCCGCCGATGTCCCCGATGTCGCCGAGCCCGGGGATCTCGACGCCGCCGAGGTCACCGCCGCCGGGCAGCTCGTCGAGGCCGAGGTCGCCGCCGTCCAGGGTGATCACGGCCTGGCCGGCGTAGGCCAGACCGCCCATCAGCGCCGCGAACAGGACGACCACCGCGCCCACGCGCGCGAGGAGTTCGGCCGCGGTGACGACAACTCCCGCGCCGCGCAACGAGCGCAGGAAGAACCAGGCCAGCAGGAGCGCCCCCACGAGGCCGACACCCAGTGGCGTGATCTCGATCGCGGTCGTGGCCTGGGCCCCTTCCAGGCCGAAGACGGACACATCTCCGGACGGGGTCACCGACCCACCCGCCCCGAGCGCCACGAGCGCCGCGGTCATGGGCCCGAGTTCGCCCGCGGAGTCGGCCTCCAGCAGATGCAGACCGAGTGCCGCCGTGCCCGCCATCCCGATCAACGACCAGCTCACGGCGGCGATCGCGGAGAACACGACGTCCCCCCACCGCACGCTCCCGCTCTGGCCGGCACTCCGGTTGCTCATGGTCGGACCCCCCGATCCGCATCGCGGCGTTGCACCGCTGATGTCCCCCTCGCGTGGGATTACCACTCTCCGGCCCGGTTTCAACCCCGTCAACGGGACGGGGCGACACCCCCGTACGTTCTCTTCACAAGGCCCGACTTTCGGTCAAGGGGTCGAGCCTGAAATAGTTCCCCCCGATGTTCGACATCCCTAGACTCCCTGTGATGGGGGTAACTCGGGGGACAACTCAGTGGGGCATGGAGTGCCGGAACTCGTACTGGAATTGAACGGACAAACCTGGACGCTCGATCCGTCCAGGGCATACACCCTCGGACGTGATCCGCAGGGGGATATCGTGTTCGACGACGCCAGGGTCTCCTGGCGCCACGCCACGATCAGCTTCAGCGGCCGTAGTTGGGTGATCGAGGACCACGGCAGCACCAACGGCACATTCGTGCAGGGCCAGCGGATCCACCAGTTGGAGATCGGCCCCGGCTCGGCCGTGCACCTGGGCAACGCGACCGACGGCCCGAGAGTCAGCCTCTCCGGCACGGCCGCGGCGGTGTCGCAGCCGCAGCAGCAGCCGTACGCCGCGCAGGGCGCGAGCGCCGGATACGCCGCCCAGCAGGCGCCGCAGCAGCAGGCGCCACAAGCGGGCTGGCAGCAGCCGCAGCAGCCCCAGGTCCCGCATCAGCAGGGCCATCCGCAGCAGGGCCCCGGTGGTGGCGCGGGGGCGCCGCCGGTGTACGGCGACCGCAGCCCGACCACGTTCCACCAGCTGGCCCTCGGCCGGGTGATGCGGATCGGTCGTGCCCTGGAGAACGATCTGGTCGTCTCCGACCTCCAGGTCTCCCGGAACCACGCCGAGTTCCACGCGACGCCCGACGGCCGCTTCGAGATCCGCGATCTCGGGTCCCACAACGGCACGTTCGTCAACGGTATGCCGATCGCCAAGGGCGGTACGGCACTCCTCGGTCCGAACGACATCGTGGGCGTCGGCCACTCGACGTTCCGCATCATCGGGGACCGTCTCGAGGAGTTCGTCGACACCGGTGAGGTCTCCTTCTCCGCCCGTCATCTGACGGTCACCGTCGACGGCGGCAAGCAGATCCTCAAGGACGTCTCCTTCGGCGTCCCCGAGAAGTCGCTCATCGCGGTCATCGGCCCCTCCGGCTCCGGCAAGTCCACCCTGCTCAAGGCGCTCACGGGCTACCGCCCCGCCAACCAGGGCGACGTCCTCTACGACAACCGGAACCTGTACAAGCAGTTCGCCGAGCTGCGCCAGCGCATCGGTCTGGTCCCGCAGGACGACATCCTGCACAAGGAGCTGACCGTCAAGAAGGCCCTCAAGTACGCGGCCAAGCTCCGCTTCCCGGCCGACACCACGGCCGCCGAGCGCGAGGCCCGCATCGACGAGGTGCTGCGCGAGCTGAAGCTCGACATCCACAAGGACAAGAAGGTCACGTCCCTCTCCGGCGGCCAGCGCAAGCGCGTTTCGGTCGCCCTGGAGCTGCTGACCAAGCCGTCGCTGATCTTCCTGGACGAGCCGACCTCCGGCCTCGACCCGGGCATGGACCGCGACGTCATGCAGCTGCTGCGCGGCCTCGCCGACGACGGCCGCACGGTCCTCGTGGTCACCCACTCGGTGGCCGAGCTCGCGATCTGCGACAAGCTGCTGGTGATGGCGCCGGGCGGCTCGGTGGCGTACTTCGGCCCGCCCGAGGAGGCCCTGAACTTCTTCGGCTACGAGACCTGGGCCGACGTCTTCTCCGCCTTCGAGAACTACCGCGACTACGACTGGGCGGGCCGCTGGAAGGGCTCGCAGCACTACCAGATGTACGCCGCGGACATCGACGCCGTCGCCCCGCAGTCGGTGCACATGCCGCCGCCGCAGTCGATGCGCCCGCCGAAGCCGCAGAGCTGGTTCTCCCAGCTCGGCACCCTCGTCCGCCGCTACCTCGCGGTGATCGTGTCGGACAAGGGCTTCCTGGCGCTGACGGTGATCCTGCCGGCCGTCCTCGGCGCGGTGAGCCTGCTCATCGACCCGGACAAGGACCTGCTGGTCAGGAAGGTGAACCCGGCGACCAACCTGCCCATCCCGAACGGCACCGCCACCACGGTGCTGCTGATCCTCGCGGTCGGCGCGTGCTTCGCGGGCGCCGCCAACTCCGTCCGTGAGCTGATCAAGGAACGGGTGATCTACGAGCGGGAGCGGGCGACCGGTCTGTCGCGCTCGGCGTACCTGATGTCGAAGGTCATCGTCCTCGGCACGGTCACCGTGCTCCAGGGCGCCATGGTCGGCGCGATCGGCTTCGCCAGCCGGACCATCCCCGACGAGGCCCTGATCCTCGGCGAGGGCAAGGTCGCCGTGATGCTCGAACTCTCCATCCCGATCATGGGCCTCGGCTTCACGTCGATGATGTTCGGCCTGGTCATCTCCTCGCTGGTGAAGACCGCCGAGAAGACCATGCCGCTGCTGGTCATGTTCGCGATCGTCCAGGTCGTCTTCACCGGTTGCCTCTTCGCCCTGCACGGCAGCCCCGGCGTCAACGAGTTCTCGTACCTGATGCCGTCGCGCTGGGCGGTCGCCGCCGCCGGCGCCACGCTGGACTTCAACAACATCAGCCCGCCCAAGGAGGCCGGCGACACGGACCCGCTGTGGGACCACACGGCCGGCGTCTACGCCTTCGACATGATCGCCCTGGTCCTGATCGGCGTCGTCTGCGGCATCCTCGTGGCCCGCTTCCTGCGCCGCCACGAGCCCGAGGTCATGCGGAAGTAACCGAGGGCACCGGCACACACGCCGAAGGGCGGCACCCCACCAGGGGGTGCCGCCCTTCGACGCTTCACCGGGGTCCGCGCCGACCTCAGTAAGCGCTGTTGACGTTGTCGATCGACCCGTAGCGGTCGGCCGCGTAGTTCGCGGCGGCCGTCAGGTTCGCGACCGGGTCGTACTGGCTCCACGCGGTGCCCGGGACGTGGTAGGCGTCGAAGGTCGGCTTGATGACCTGGAGCAGGCCGATCGACGGGACGCCGTTCTGGGCGTTGATGTCCCAGTTGTTGATGGCCCGCGGGTTGCCCGAGGACTCCCGCATGATGTTCTTGTGCAGACCCTGGTAGGTGCCCGGGATCTTGTGCTTCTTCATGATGTCGAGAGCCTCGCGGATCCAGCCGTCGAGGTTGTTCGGGTAGCTCTTGGCCGCGGCGGCCTTGACCTGCGCGGCGCGCTTGGCGGACCGGCTCGCGGCCTCCTTCTTCGCACGCTCCTGCGCGGCCTTCTGCTGCGCGGCCTTCTGCTGCGCGGCCTTCTGCTGTGCGGCCTTCTGCTGCGCGGCGACCACGGCGGCCTTCTTCTGGGCGTCGGCCGCCTGGTCGACGACGCTCGCCTTGACCGTCTGGGCCGGGCTCTGGCTGAACGCCACCGGCGCCGCGGAAACCGTCTTCGTGGCGGTCTGAGCCTCGGCCGGCACCAGCGAGAACGCGACGGCGGCGGCGCCGACGGCGGCCACTCCGGCGAACGAGAGCTTGTGGGCCTTGGACAGCACGGGACGGTGACCGGGGTTCTTGGCGTTCAGCGACATGGGTGATGGACCTCTTCGAATAGCGCGGAGGTCGCTCTCGGCCGGGTGGGGACATTGCTTTTCCAGCACAAGCGCCGTGGGCGGAAACCCACGGCGCCGAGCGACGGAAGCAATTCTTAGCGGCCGCAAAATCGCGTGGCAAAGGTGTGACCTACGATGCCGCTTAGTGGACGCGGAAGCGGCAAAACGGGACAGAATAACCCGTCTGTCCCGCTCAAACCGGGCGTATCCATCTCCTAGGGAGCTTCGTACGTGATGTGGGCCCTATGTGCGGCCTCACATCGCCAACGCGGCGTCTTCACGTTCAGTTGCTGGCGCAATGCGCAAGGTGAGGTATCTCCGGGGGGAGGATGAGATGCACGTCGCCGAACTCGTGCCACAGGTAGTCCCCCGCCAGCGCCTCCTCGTACGCCCGCTCCACCGCCGCCCGCCCCGCCACCGCCTCCAGCATCAGCAGATGCGACGCCTCCGGCTCGTGCAGCCCGGTCACCAGCCCGTCGACCACCCGCACCCCCCGCTCCGGGGTGACCACCAGATCCGTCCACCCCTCACCGGCCCGTACGACACCGTCGGCGCCGGCCGCGGACTCCACGGCCCGCACGGCCGTCGTCCCCACCGCGACCACCCGCCCGTCGCCCGCCCCGACCGCGTTGATCAGCCGCGCCGACGCCTCCGGCACCGCGAACCGCTCCGGGTACGGCGGCTCGTGCGCCTCCGCCGACGCGACCCCCGTGTGCAGGGTGACGGGCGCGAACTGCACCCCCCGGCTCACCAGCTCCGCCACCAGTTGCGGAGTGAAGGGCCGCGCCGCACTCGGCATCTCCGCACTGCCCGCCCCGTCCTCGGACGGCAGCGCGAACACCGTCTGGTACACGGACAGCGGCTGGTCCCGCTCCGTGTAGGAGTACCGAATGGGCCGCCCGCGCTCCCGCAGCAGCCCCAGGACGTCCGGCGACGACACCCGCGCCCACCACAGCCGCCCGCCCCGCCCGCTCAGCGGCTCCTCCAGAACCAGCCCCGCACCCCCGGGAAGCCGCACCACCGCCCCCGCGGGACCACCCGCACGCGCGCGTGTGGTGCCCCTGCCGTCCGGGTCCCGCAGCTCGACGGCCCACCGCCCGTCATCGCCCCGCGTGGAGAAATGCACCACCACGCGCGTGTGCCCGATCACGCCGTCGACGGCCGCCGCCAGCGTCGACGACGTGTTCACCACCAGCAGGTCCCCGGCCCGCAGCAGCCGCGGCAGCTCCACGAACGCGTGGTGCGACACCTCCGTACCGCGCGACACCAGCAGCCGTACGGAATCCCGGTCCAGCCCCGGCCCACGCTGCTCGACCGGCACCCGCGCAGACCGGTCGCCGGGCACCTTCAGCGCCGTCGTCATCACGCCCCCAGCAGGGACGCCGCCCCGTACCGGCCGCTGGCCGGCCGCACCTCGACCAGCCGCAGGAACGCCGGCACCACACTCTCCGGACGCGGCCGCGGACCGCCGTCGTCCGGCACGGCCGCCGCGTACAGATCGGTCCCCATGTCGCCGGGATCCACCGCCCACACCCGCAGCCCCGGCTCCTCCACGGCCAGCACCGCCGACAGATGGTCCAGCGCCGCCTTCGACGCCCCGTACCCGCCCCACGTCTCGTAGGCCTCCGCCGCCGCGTCCGAGCTGACGTCGATCACCGCGCCCGCGTCGGACGCCCGCAACAGCGGCAGCGCCTCCTGGACCAGCCCCAGCGCCGCGACCACATTGACCTCGAGGGCCCGCCGCAGCCCGTCCAGGGCCAGCTCCTCCAGCCTGACCAGCGGCTCGGCGCCCAGCGCGCTCGCGTTGTTCACCAGCAGGTCCAGCCCGCCCAGCGCACGGGCCGCCTCGACCAGCGCGGCCCGGTGCGCCGCGTCCGTCACATCCCCCGGCAGCACCTCGACCCGCGTCCCGTGCGCCGCCAACTCCTTCGCCGTGCCCCGCAGGACCTCCTCGGTCCGCGCGTCGAGCACCAGGTCCCATCCCCGTTCGGCCAACGCTTCCCCCAGCGCCCGTCCCAGGCCCTTGGAAGCCCCCGTGATGATCGCCACCGGCATGACATCGTCCCCTCGTCGTCCGCCGCCTCCCGCTCCGGTCGGCGGTGATCCCAACGTAGGAACCCGGCCCTCCCCGCCGCCTCGTACGCGGGCCCCAGTACGCCAAGGCCCTTCGCCCTAGGCCACCGGTCGGGGCCCCGGGTCCTAGGACCGGTCGTAGGTCCGATGCCTAGGTCCGACGGCCGGTGCGGCGCCGTCGGCGGTCCGATCCGCGCTGTCGGACCCCGCCGGTACGGTGAGTTCATGAGTCAAGGTCCCCGGTCGGGCCTCGCGGCGGTGAGTTCCGCGCTGCTGGCCATGAGCAGACACCTGGAGGTACGGGACGTCCTGAAGACGATCGTCGCCTCCGCCCGAGAGCTGCTCGACGCCGAGTACGCCGCCCTCGGCGTCCCCGACGACCACGGCGGCTTCGCCCAGTTCGTCGTCGACGGCGTCACCGACGCGCAGTGGAAGGCCATCGGCCCCCTCCCGCGCCAGCACGGCATCCTCGCCGCGATGCTTCACGAGGCCACCCCGGAGCGCCTCGCCGACGTGCGCGACGACCCGCGCTTCGAGGGCTGGCCCACCACCCACCCCGACCTGGTCGACTTCCTCGGCCTGCCCATCCGCGACGGAGACGAAGTCATCGGCGCCCTCTTCCTCGCCAACAAGCGCTGCCCCCGGCCGGAGGGCGGCTGCGGCTTCACCGAGGAGGACGAGGAACTGCTGTCGATCCTCGCCCAGCACGCCGCCATCGCCCTGACCAACGCCCGCCTCTACGAGCGCAGCCGCGAGCTGACCATCGCGGAGGAACGCTCCCGCCTCGCCCACGAGCTGCACGACGCGGTCAGCCAGAAGCTGTTCTCCCTGCGGCTGACCGCCCAGGCGGCGGCCGCCCTGGTCGACCGCGACCCCTCACGCGCCAAGGGCGAGCTCCAGCAGGTGGCCGCCCTCGCCGCCGAGGCCGCGGACGAGCTGCGCGCCGCCGTCGTCGAACTGCGCCCCGCCGGACTCGACGAGGACGGCCTGGCCGCCACCCTGCGCACCCAGGTCCACGTCCTCGACCGCGCCCACAGCGCCCGCGTCACCTTCTCCGCCCGCGGCGCCCGCGCGCTGCCGGCGGCCCAGGAGGAGGCCATGCTCCGTGTCGCCCAGGAGGCCCTGCACAACGCCCTGCGCCACTCGGAGGCCGAGCACGTCGACGTCGCCCTGGAGCGCCGGGGCAACGGCGCGGTGCTGCGGATCACCGACGACGGCACCGGCTTCGACCCGCGGGCGATACGCCGCGCGGGACGCCACCTCGGCCTCGTCTCCATGCGAGACCGGGCGAGCGGGGTCGGCGGCACGCTGACCGTGGAATCGGCGCCCGGCAAGGGCACCACGATCGAGATGGAGGTCCCCGGTGGCTGACGCAATCAAGGTGCTGCTCGTCGACGACCACCAGGTGGTCCGCCGGGGCCTGCGCACCTTCCTCGAGGTGCAGGACGACATAGAGGTCGTGGGGGAGGCCGCCGACGGCGCCGAGGGCGTCGCCCGCGCCGAGGAGCTCCGGCCCGACGTCGTCCTCATGGACGTCAAGATGCCGGGCATGGACGGCATCGACGCGCTCCGCAGACTCCGCGAACTCGACAACCCCGCGCGCGTGCTCATCGTCACCAGCTTCACCGAGCAGCGCACCGTCGTCCCGGCCCTGCGCGCCGGCGCCGCCGGGTACGTCTACAAGGACGTGGATCCCGACGCCCTCGCCGGCGCCATCCGCTCCGTGCATGCCGGACACATCCTGCTCCAGCCGGAGGTCGCCGGGGTGCTCCTCTCCCAGGAGGAGGCCAACTCCGGTCAGGGAAGGGGCGGTTCACTCACCGAGCGGGAACGCGAGGTGCTCGGACTGATCGCCGACGGCCGCTCCAACCGGGAGATCGCCCGCGCCCTGGTCCTGTCCGAGAAGACGGTCAAGACCCACGTCTCCAACATCCTCATGAAGCTCGACCTGGCGGACCGGACCCAGGCCGCGCTGTGGGCGGTACGCCACGGTGTGACCGGATGATGGGCCGATTGTCCGGCAACCCGGAAGGTTCCCTTCCGGTCTGAGATTCATACCGTCGGGTGTATGTCCCCCGAATGGCGCATCCTCGGTGGGGCCCCGCCGTTCTTCAGTGCGTGCTGCGTGCGACCGCCGCAGTGATCGCGAGGAAGGGCTCAGAAGTGAAGAACCTGAAGAAGGCCGCTGCTGTCACGATGGTGGCCGGTGGCCTCGTCGCCGCCGGTGCGGGCATGGCCTCCGCCACCGACGGCGGGGCGCACGCGGGCGGCAAGGCCGTCGGCTCGCCGGGCGTCATCTCGGGGAACCTCATCCAGGCCCCCATCGACATCCCGGTCAACGTGGTCGGCAACAGCGTCAGCGTCGTGGGCATCCTGAACCCGGCCTTCGGCAACCAGGGTGTCAACCACTGACGTTCCGCCCCGGAGCATCAGTGACCACCGGCCTTCCGGACCCCTCCGGAAGGCCGGTCAGCCATGTCCGCGACCCCGGCCGTCCCCTCCCGCGGCTCTGTAGAACAGGGCCGAGGCGCCGGCGCGCACTACCCCCGCTCCCGCTCCTCCACGAACGCGTTGTACGCCGCCACCTGCGCCCGCCGGGCCGTCCGCTCCACCGGTCGCAACGCGGCCACCCGGGAGCCCATCTCGGACGCGCTCACCGCACCCCCGTGCCCGTTCTCGTACGCCAGCGAGATCAGCAACCCCACCCGCTGCGCCAACTCCAGCACCCGCACGGCGCGCGGCGGATACCCGGGCGCGAGCACCTCACGCCCCCGCTCGGCCCGCGCCCGGTACGCGTCGATCGCCGCCTCCGCCACCGGACCCGACGCTGCCACGTCCAACCGCGACAGCACCGCCGTCGCGTCCCGCAGCGCCTCCGCCAGCTCCCGCTCGGCCTCCCCGAGGGACGGCACATCGGCGGGCGGCGCCTCCCGCACCTCCAGACAGTGCCAGACCACCTCGACGTGCTCGTCGCCCGAGGGCCCCGCCGCGTACACCTCCGGCACCAGCCCCAGCGCACCCCCGTGGCACACCACGGCCTCCTCCGCCTCCAGCGCCCGCTTGTTGAACTCCGGCGGCCCACTGAGCCCCAGCGGATGCCCCGGCGCGGGCAGGGCCACCCGCAACCCCGTCACCCCCACCGCCCGCAGCCGCCCGAGCGCGAGCGTCAGCCCGACGGGCCCCGACTCGCCGGGCAACCCCTCCACCCGATGCACCGCGTCCTCCCCGACGATCGCGAGCACCGCGTCGTCCGGCGAGACAAGTCCGGCAAGAAGGGCGTTTCCCCATGCGGCAAGGCGTCCTGAACGTGGTTCCGAGAGCATGCCCCCACCCTAAGGACCGACCGATGGGATGGACGGCCCGACCGGTGGCGTAGATTTCCCTGAGGGCTGCGCCCACCCGGCGGTGGCTCCAACCACAGGCGTACGCGACAGCCGAGACAGGCCGATCACTGCAAGGGGAGACAGCGCGCTCATGAGCGATGTTCTGGAGCTGGAGGACGTATCCGTGGTCCGCGAGGGCCGGGCTCTGGTGGACCAGGTCTCCTGGTCGGTCAAGGAGGGCGAGCGCTGGGCCATCCTCGGCCCGAACGGCGCGGGCAAGACCACCCTCCTCAACGTCGCGTCCAGCTACCTCTACCCCAGCAAGGGCACCGCCACGATCCTCGGCGAGACCCTCGGCCGGGTCGACGTCTTCGAACTGCGCCCCCGCATCGGCATGGCCGGCATCGCCATGGCGGAGAAGCTCCCCAAGCGCCAGACCGTCCTGCAGACCGTGCTGACCGCCGCGTACGGCATGACGGCCACCTGGAACGAGGACTACGAGGAGATCGACGAGCTCCGTGCCCGCGCCTTCCTCGACCGCCTCGGCATGACCGAGTACGTCGACCGCAAGTTCGGCACCCTCTCCGAGGGCGAGCGCAAGCGCACCCTCATCGCCCGCGCCCTGATGGCCGACCCCGAGCTGCTCCTCCTCGACGAGCCCGCCGCCGGCCTCGACCTCGGTGGCCGCGAGGACCTCGTCCGCCGGCTCGGCCGCCTCGCCCGCGACCCCATCGCCCCCTCCATGATCATGGTCACGCACCATGTCGAGGAGATCCCCCCGGGCTTCACCCACGTCCTGATGATCCGTCAGGGCAAGGTCCTCGCCGCGGGCCCCCTGGAGCTGGAGCTGACCTCCCGCAACCTCTCCCTCTGCTTCGGTCTCCCGCTCGTCGTCGAGCAGGTCGGCGAGCGCTGGACGGCCCAGGGCCTGCCCCTCACCTGACCTCCAACTTCTCCCGCCGATCCGCCCGTCGGGCGCCCCCGCTCCACAACCAGGGCCGGACGCAACCGACTTGGCGGATCCGCTGTAAGCGATCTTTGACCGTGCGCTCTGTCGGCGGGGCGATCCCGGTCCTACCATGGACGATGTGGACAGCATCGACGCATGGGTGTGGTGGCTGATAGGCGCGGCCGGGCTCGGGATCGCCCTCGTCGTGACCGCGATGCCGGAACTGGGCATGCTCGCCCTGGGCGCCGTCGCCGGCGCCGTGACCGCGGGACTGGGCGGCGGTGTCGTCCTCCAAGTGGTCGTCTTCGCTGTCGTGTCGGTGGCCCTCATCGCCGTCGTACGGCCCGTGGCCGCCCGCCACAGAGCCGGGCGGCCCGAACTCGCCACGGGGATCGACGCCCTGAAGGGCAAGCACGCCGTCGTCCTGGAACGGGTCGACGGCTCCGGCGGCCGTATCAAGCTCGGCGGCGAGATCTGGTCCGCCCGCTCCCTCGACTCCGGGCTCACCTTCGAGGTGGGCCAGGAGGTCGACGTCGTGGAGATCGAAGGAGCCACCGCGATCGTCATGTGACCTCGCACGACGCGGTCACGACGCGATCACGCAATGCACCGAACGTCCCACCTGGCAGGCGCTGTTCTGCCAGACTCGACGAGCAAGATCCTCAACAGGCAAACAGGCATAAGATCTTCCACAGGCGCCGCGGCGGAGAAGGGCACGGGGAGCGAACGATGGAACCGATCATCATCGTCCTGATCATTCTGGTGGTGTTGGTCTTCATCGCCCTGATCAAGACCATCCAGGTCATCCCACAGGCGAGCGCCGCCATCGTGGAGCGCTTCGGCCGCTACACGCGCACGCTCAACGCGGGCCTCAACATCGTGGTCCCGTTCATCGACTCCATCCGCAACCGCATCGACCTCCGCGAACAGGTCGTGCCGTTCCCGCCCCAGCCGGTGATCACCCAGGACAACCTGGTCGTGAACATCGACACGGTCATCTACTACCAGGTGACCGACGCCCGCGCCGCCACCTACGAGGTCGCCAGCTACATCCAGGCGATCGAGCAGCTCACCGTCACCACCCTCCGCAACATCATCGGTGGCATGGACCTGGAGCGGACCCTGACCTCCCGCGAGGAGATCAACGCGGCCCTGCGCGGCGTCCTCGACGAGGCGACCGGCAAGTGGGGCATCCGCGTCAACCGCGTCGAGCTGAAGGCGATCGAGCCGCCCACCTCCATCCAGGACTCGATGGAGAAGCAGATGCGCGCCGACCGTGACAAGCGCGCCGCGATCCTCACCGCCGAAGGTACGCGCCAGGCGGCGATCCTGACCGCCGAGGGTGAGAAGCAGTCCCAGATCCTGCGCGCCGAGGGTGAGGCCAAGGCCGCCGCCCTGCGCGCCGAGGGTGAGGCACAGGCCGTCCGTACGGTCTTCGAGGCCATCCACGCCGGTGACCCGGACCAGAAGCTCCTCTCCTACCAGTACCTCCAGATGCTCCCGAAGATCGCCGAGGGCGACGCCAACAAGCTCTGGATCGTCCCCAGCGAGATCGGCGACGCCCTGAAGGGCCTATCCGGTGCCATGGGCAACTTCGGCAACCTGGGCGGCGGCCCCACCGTTCCCAAGCCGGCCGACGGCAACGCCGACCGCCGCGAGAAGCCGGCCATCGACTGAACACGACGACGGGCCCGCCCTTCCACCAGGAAGAGCGGGCCCGTCGTCGTACGGCAGCTGTTGTCGACGCGCTCTCTACGCGGCGCCCTTGGACAGCCAGTCCGGCAGCGCGTCGAAGTCGTCATGTCCCAGGGACAGCAGCATCGCGTCCGCCGGAGTCGGCTCGAACGGCTGCCGCAGCAGCGGCATCCCCGCCTCGTCCGGAGTCCGGTTCGCCTTGCGGTGGTTGTCCTCCGCGCACGACGCGACCGTGTTCAGCCAGCTGTCGGAGCCACCCTTGGACCGCGGCACCACATGGTCCACGGTCGTCGCCCGCCTGCCGCAGTACGCGCACCTGTGCCTGTCCCGTACCAGTACACCCCGCCTGGACCATGGCGCTTGTCTTCGGAACGGCACCCTCACGTACCGGCAGAGCCTGATCACCCGGGGCGCCGGTATGTCGACCGCGGCTCCGCGCATGCGCAGTTCGGGGTGGGTCTGCTCGACGACGGCCTTGTCCTGCAGCACCAGAACGACGGCTCGGTTGAGCGTCACCGTCGACAGCGGCTCGAAGCTCGCGTTCAGTACCAGCGTGTCCCGCATCCCAGCCCACCTCCTGTGCACCAGCCCACCCCCCGGCAGGCTTGGATCAACTGTGGCCGGGCACGCCGAGATGGACAACGCAATAAAAAATGCCCGCCTCTGATCACTTCCAAGACCAGAGGCGGGCAAACGTTCAATGAACGTCCGGCTTCGTTACTTTTCCGCTACAGCGGCGTACTCCCCGATGAGCTGGGCGCGCGCCAGCGTGTGGAAACGGAGGTTGAATCCCACCACGGCGGGCGAAGCGTCGGAATCCGGGCCGAGCTTCTCCTGATCCACGGCGTACACCGTGAACACATAACGGTGTGCCGGGTCACCGGGCGGTGGGGCGGCCCCACCGAAGTCACGCGTCCCGTAGTCGTTGCGCGCGTGCACCGCGCCCTCGGGCAGTCCCTCGAACTTCCCCGACCCCGCACCGGTCGCCAACTCGGTCACGGACACCGGGATGTCGAACACGACCCAGTGCCAGAACCCGCTGCCCGTGGGGGCGTCCGGGTCGTAGCAGGTCACGGCGAAGCTCTTGGTCTCCGGCGGGAAACCCTCCCAGCGCAGCTGCGGAGAGGTGTTACCGCCCGCGTAGACCTGAGCGTCCTTGAGCGTCGCCCCCGGCTCGACGTCCTCACTCGTGACCGTGAAGGACGGCACGACCGGATGGAAATCGTGGGGGAGCGGCGGCCTCTTCGGCTCGGTCACCTCGGTACCTCCTGGTGGATCCTGTGGGTCGGTTCAGAGCCTAGAACCAGCTGCGCTTGCTGCCGACCTCCGACAGCCACTGGTTCAGGTAGGCGGCCCAGTCCGTGTTCCCGTAGTCCTGCAGCCCCACCCGGAACGAACGGAACGAGTCGCTGCCCTCGCTGAACAGCCCCGGCTTCTTGTCCATCTCCAGCACGACGTCCATCTCGCGCTCGTCGGCGACGAAGCTCAGCTCGACCTGGTTCAGCCCGTGGTACTGCTGCGGCGGGAAGAACTCGATCTCCTGGTAGAAGGGCAGCTTCTGCCGCGTGCCCCGGATGTGGCCGCGCTCCATGTCCGCGTTCTTGAAGCGGAAGCCCAGCTGGATGAAGGCGTCCAGGATCGCCTGCTGCGCCGGCAGCGGGTGCACGTTGATCGGGTCCAGGTCACCGGAGTCGACCGCACGCGCGATCTCCAGCTCCGTCGTCACACCGATGTGCATCCCCGGCAGCGTCTGGCCCTGGATGGTCGTGACCGGCGTCTCCCACGGGATCTCCAGCCCGAACGGCACCACGTGCACGGCCTGCGCCTTCAGCTCGAAGGCACCCCCGAGACGCTGCTTCAGGAACTCGATGTCCTGCTTGTACTCGGCGTCCTGTCCCTCGACCTCGACCCGGGCCTGGAGCCCGACCGACAGCGCCTCGATCTGCTGGTCCACGGAACCGCCCTGGATCCGCACCTCACCCTGGACGACACCGCCCGGCACCACATTGATCTCGGTCAGCACCGTCTCGACCGAAGCGCCACCGGCCCCCAGGCTCGCGAGCAGTCGCTTGAACCCCATGTCTGTTCCTCCCGTCAGGCAACGCCTGTGTATCTGTGTGGCTCTGTAGTTCTGTGTGGGTGGATCGCTCTGTGTGGCGTGGATCCTTGATCCCTACAAACGCGAACCGACGGTGCCCGGTTCCGTGTCCCCACACTTCCAAGGAGGACGCTTCCTCGCCACCCATCGGCCCGCACCCGTCTGGACTACGCTCGTACGCCATGATCGCGACCCCCGACCGTACGCCCCTGGCCCGAGAGTTCTTCGACCGCCCCGTCCTGGACGTCGCCCCCGACCTCCTGGGACGCGTCCTCGTACGCACCACCCCGGACGGTCCGATCGCACTCCGCATCACCGAGGTCGAGGCCTACGACGGTGAGAACGACCCCGGTTCGCACGCGTTCCGCGGCCGCACCGCCCGCAACGGCGTGATGTTCGGTCCACCCGGCCATGTGTACGTGTACTTCACGTACGGCATGTGGCACTGCATGAACCTGGTGTGCGGTCCGGAGGGCCTGGCGAGCGCGGTCCTGCTGCGCGCCGGCGAGGTGATCGAGGGCGCGGAGTTGGCTCGCAAACGTCGAATTTCGGCCCGAAATGACAAGGAACTGGCCAAAGGGCCGGCCCGCCTGGCCACGGCCCTGGACGTGGACCGCGCCCTCGACGGCACGGACGCCTGTTCCCCCGCTGATCCCCCTCTCACGGTCCTGACCGGCACGTCTGTCCACTCCGACCAGGTGCGCAACGGTCCCCGTACTGGTGTCGCGGGTGACGGAGGCGTCCACCCCTGGCGCTTCTGGATCGCCGACGACCCCACGGTGAGCCCCTATCGGGCCCACGTCCCCCGCCGCCGCCGAACTTGACTCGCCTCCGGCCGGTCCGTAACGTAGCCCGAGCCGCTTGAACCGGGTACGGCAGTCAGCCAGCAGCCGGAAGCGGCCACCCACTACCTACGACATCCCCTCAGCGGGGGCGAATTAGGCATGCCCTGATTCGAGTCCGCAGAACTCAATTATGAGTTGCCGAGGGAATCGGCTAACGTAGTGAATGTCGAAAGGCCGCGAGGGAAACCGCGAGGCCCAAAGGCAGCCGAAAGGCAAATCCCGCCGACAGGGAATCGGATCGGAAAACGATCTGATAGAGTCGGAAACGCAAGACCGAAGGGAAGCGCCCGGAGGAAAGCCCGAG
>NZ_JAMGBG010000052.1 GCF_023516595.1 Streptomyces neyagawaensis
CCCGACCGAACCGGCCGGAGACGGGGTATCAACATATCTGGCGTTGATTTTTGGCACGCTGTTGAGTTCTCAAGGAACGGACGCTTCCTTTGTACTCACCCGATCTTCTCGGGCTTTCCTCCGGGCGCTTCCCTTCGGTGTTTCCAACACTACCAGTGTTTTTCCGTCCCCCTGACCACTCTCCCGCAGACATGCGGAAGCGGACCCCGAGATAGGATCTGACAAGTTGGTTGCCGCTTGGGGCGGGACGCTCAGTGGCGCTGCTCGGCCCCGAGCAGGTCTACGACTGTACAGCGGGCTCTGGAGCGCGTGCAAATCCGCTGGACTGGTGGTCTAGACCACTAGGCGGTATCTTCCGTGGGGAACCCCGCTTCTGACATACGCTGCTGGGCAGAGCCTCCCGTGCCAAGCGGTGCCGGCTCGTACGCGCAGCAGCTCCACCCCTGGGAGGCTTCCCATGACCACCGTGACGTCCCCGCTCGCAGGACGCGCCATCGGACTGGCCGCAGTACCGGACCCCGTCTTCTCGGGAGCGATGGTCGGCCCCGGAACGGCGATCGATCCCGCGCATGACGTGACCGAGGCCGTCTCCCCCGTGGACGGAGTCATCGTCTCGCTGCACCCGCACGCATTCGTCGTGGTCGATGGCGAGGGGCACGGTGTGCTGACGCATCTCGGGATCGACACCGTGCAGCTGAACGGCGAAGGGTTCGAGCTGCTCGTCACCAAGGGCGACACCGTGCAGCGCGGGCAGGCCGTGGTCCGCTGGGACCCTGCCGCCGTCGTGGCCGCCGGCAAGTCGCCGATCTGTCCTGTCGTGGCCCTGGAGGCCACGGCCGACGCCCTCTCCGATCTCCGCCTCGACGGAGACGTGAAGACCGGTGACACGCTCTTCGGCTGGCAGTGACGCCAGGTCCGTACCGCACGGGAAGTTCCACAACCACCGCGGCGGCGGGGCCCGCCGCACTACCGGAGACGGGTGAGATGGAGACAACGCTGCGAGGCGTCGGTGTCAGCCACGGTGTGGCGATCGGCGAGGTTCGGCACATGGGCACGGCGGTACTGGAGCCGCCTGCCAAGCAGATACCGGCGGAGGACGCGGAGCGCGAGCAGGGACGGGCGCGCAAGGCCGTGGACGCCGTCGCGGCCGATCTGATGGCGCGGGGCAATCTGGCGGGCGGCGAGGCCCAGGCGGTCCTCGAGGCCCAGGCGCTGATGGCCCAGGACCCGGAACTGATGGCGGACGTGGAGCGCCGAATCGCCGTGGGGAGCACGGCGGAGCGTGCGGTCTACGACGCGTTCGCCTCGTACCGGGCCCTGCTGGCGGGCGCCGGCGAGTACCTCGCGGGCCGGGTCGCCGACCTCGACGACGTGCGGAACCGTATCGTCGCCCGGCTGCTCGGGGTGCCCATGCCGGGTGTGCCGGACAGTGACGAGCCGTATGTCCTCATCGCCCGCGATCTGGCTCCGGCGGACACCGCGCTGCTCGACCCGACGCTCGTGCTCGGTTTCGTCACCGAGGAAGGCGGGCCGACCAGTCACAGCGCGATCCTGGCACGGGCGCTCGGGGTGCCGGCCGTCGTCGCGCTGCCGGGCGCCGGGGAACTCGCCGAGGGCACGGTCATCGCCGTGGACGGCAGCACCGGTGAGATCTTCGTGAACCCGAGCGCGGACAAGAAGGCCGAACTGGAGGCCGCCGCCGCGGAGCGCAGGGCCGCGCTGGCCGCGTCCAGCGGGCCGGGAGCCACCTCGGACGGGCACAAGGTGCCGCTGCTCGCCAACGTCGGCGGTCCCGCCGACGTGCCGGCGGCCGTGGAGGCCGGGGCCGAGGGCGTCGGACTGTTCCGCACCGAGTTCCTCTTCCTGGACGACAGCAAGCAGGCGCCGTCGGAGGAGAAGCAGGTCGAGGCGTACAGGCAGGTGCTGGAGGCGTTCCCCGAGGGGCGTGTGGTCGTCCGTGTGCTCGACGCGGGCGCCGACAAGCCGCTGGACTTCCTGACGCCGGCCGACGAGCCGAACCCCGCGCTCGGTGTGCGGGGGCTGCGGACGCTGCTGGACCACCCCGAGGTGCTGCGCACACAGCTGACGGCGCTCGCCAAGGCCGCCGAGGGGCTGCCGGTGTACCTCGAGGTCATGGCGCCGATGGTGGCTGACCGCACGGACGCGAAGGCGTTCGCCGACGCGTGCCGTGAGGCCGGGCTGCGGGCCAAGTTCGGGGCCATGGTCGAGATCCCGTCGGCTGCTCTGCGGGCGCGGTCGATCCTGCAGGAGGTCGAGTTCCTGTCGCTGGGGACCAATGACCTCGCGCAGTACACGTTCGCGGCCGACCGGCAGGTGGGCGCGGTGTCACGGCTGCAGGATCCGTGGCAGCCCGCGCTGCTCGACCTGGTCGCGCTGTCCGCGGAGGCGGCGAAGGCCGAGGGCAAGAGCTGCGGTGTGTGTGGTGAGGCGGCTTCGGATCCGCTGCTCGCGTGTGTGCTGACGGGTCTGGGTGTCACCTCCCTGTCCATGGGTGCGGCGTCGATCCCCTACGTGCGGGCGACGCTGGCGAAGTACACGTTGGCGCAGTGCGAGCGCGCTGCGGCTGCCGCTCGGGCGGCGGACACGGCCGAGGAGGCGCGCGGCGCGGCTCAGGCGGTGCTGTCGGGCGAATGACCTCGCGCTGACTGCGTGCTGGTTTCGTGCTGATCGGTGGCGGTCGAGGGGCGCTCCACCTGCGGGTGGGGCGCCCCTCGCGCGTTCAGTGGAGGTGTCCGTCCGTGGTGGTGCCTCCGGGGCCGAGGTCGGGCGGGGTGCAGTAGTCGACGCCGGACTCCGGGGAGACGAGGTCGCCGGACATCACGTCGGTGCAGTAGGCGTCGAAGACCTCTCCCGCGGTGAGGGGTTCGAGGCCGTCGCCGCGCAGGCGCCAGCCGTAGACCCGGTCGGTGGTGTCGGGGGCGCTGGTGCGCATGACGAGTCCGCCGGGGCTTCGGGTGGCGATGCCGAGGGCGAGGACGGTGGCGAACTCCAGGGCCTCGGTCTCGTCCAGGCGGGTGGCCCCGTCGGGGTCCTGTTCCGCGCGGATGACGGCGATGAGTGCCTGGGGCTTGGAGGAGACGCTGCACACGAGGTGGCGTTCGCCCGGGGCGGCCGTGTCGAGGATGCGGGTGAGGAGGTCCGTGGCCCGGGCGAAGGCCGTGCGTCCGATGTCCTCGCCGCAGCAGGCGCAGGTGCCGATCTGGGCGAGGAGCGTGGTGGCGTACTCCCAGGTGGCCTTGCGGACCGCTTCGTCGATCAGTTCGGGGACGAGTTCGGTGAGGGGTTGTCCTTCGTAGGGGACGGCGGCGCCCGTCGCGGCCAGTTCGGCGGTGAAGCGGGTGCGGCTGGAGGGGATGTCCGGTTCCAGGCCGGTCTCGGTGCAGAACTCCGCGTACTCCTCGGGGTCGAAGAGGGCGACGGTGGTGTGGTTGCCCTGCTCGGCGCGGGTGCGGAGCAGGGCTTCCACTTGGTCGAGGTAGGTCGTGTGGTCGTCGAAGGTGAAGCTGCGGTAGCGCCGCATGGCCGTGAAGTCGTGCTCGTCCGCGAGCAGGCCGATGGTGCCCGCGATCTCGCGGCGCAGGACCCTTCGCATGCTCTGGTGGCCGGTGTGTGCCATGGTTTCCCCCTGTGCGAGCAGTCGATCAATGCTCACTCACAGTAACCGGGGGCACTGACAACGGGTGCCGGGCCGGTGTCCGGCACCCGGTGTCCGTCAAGCTCGTTCGCGGGCTCGTTCGCCGGCCAGGCCCTCGTAGAAGCGCAGCAGGTCGAGGTTGTCGATGGAGCCGGGGTTGACCGCCTTCTCCATGGGGGTGCCCTGGAGGAGGCGCTTGACGGGGACCTCGATGCGTTTGCCGGTGAGGGTGTGGGGGATGCCGGGGACCTCGATGATCTCGTCGGGGACGTGGCGTGGGGAGAGCTGTTCGCGGATGGTGCGCTTGATGCAGTTCAGGAGGGCTTCGTCGAGGGTCGCTCCCGGGGCGAGGTGGACGAAGAGGGGCATCCAGTAGCCGCCGTCGGGCTGTTCGATGCCGATGACGAGGGATTCCTTGATCTCCGGGAGCCGTTCGACCGCTTCGTAGATGTCGGCCGAGCCCATGCGGACGCCCTGGCGGTTGAGTGTGGAGTCGGAGCGGCCGTGGATGACGACGGAGCCCCGTGAGGTGACGGTGATCCAGTCGCCGTGGCGCCAGACGCCGGGGTAGGTGTCGAAGTAGCTGTCGTGGTAGCGGGTGCCGTCGGGGTCGTTCCAGAAGTGGATCGGCATGGACGGCATGGGGTTGGTGACGACGAGTTCGCCGACCTCGTCGGTGAGGGGTTTGCCGCTGGGGTCCCAGGACTGGAGGTCGGTGCCGAGGCAGGGGGCCTGGAGTTCGCCGATGTGGACGGGGAGGGTGGGGACGGCTCCGGCGAAGCAGGAGCAGACGTCGGTGCCGCCGCTGACGGAGGCGATCCACAGGTCCTCGCGGACCTCGTCGTGGAGCCAGCGGAAGCCGTCGGGCGGGAGCGGGGAGCCGGTGGTGCCGACGCACTGGACGCGGGAGAGGTCGTAGTCGCGGCCGGGGTGGACGCCGGCCTTGGCGCAGGCCATGACGTAGGCGGCGGAGGTGCCGAAGAGGGTGGCGCCGGTGCGTTCGGCGACGCTCCACTGGGCGCCGGTGTCCGGGTACCCGGGGCTGCCGTCGTAGAGGACGACCGTGGTGCCGGTGAGGAGGCCGGAGACGAGGAAGTTCCACATCATCCAGCCGGTGGAGGTGTACCAGAAGAAGCGGTCCTCGGGGCCGAGGTCGCAGTGCAGGCCGAGCTGTTTGAGGTGCTCGACCAGGATGCCGCCCTGGGACTGGACGAGGGCCTTGGGCAGGCCGGTGGTGCCGGAGGAGTAGAGCACCCACAGGGGGTGGTCGAAGGGGACCTGCTCAAAGGTCGGCTCGGTGTCCGCGGAGGTGAGGGCCGACCACTCCAGGGCGCCTTCGGGGGCGTCGGTGCCGAGGAGGGGGATGTGGACGACGGCGCGCAGGGTGGGCAGTTCGCGGCGGAGTTCGGCGACGGTGTCGCGGCGGTCGTGTTCCTTTCCGCCGTAGCGGTAGCCGTCGACGGTGAACAGCACGACGGGTTCGACCTGCTGGAAGCGGTCGAGGACGCTGCGGGCGCCGAAGTCGGGGGCGCAGGAGGTCCAGACGCCGCCGACGGCGGCCGTGGCGAGGAGGGCGACGACGGCCTGGGGGATGTTCGGGAGGTAGCCGCTGACGCGGTCTCCGGGGCGTACGCCGAGGGCGCGCAGGGCGTCGGCGAGGGCGCCGACCTGGCGGCGTAGTTCGGCCCAGGTCACGGGGCGTGGTGCGTGGGTCTCGTCGACGTGGAGGAGGGCCGGTTCGTCGGCGCGGGTGGTGGCGGCGCGCAGGGCGTGTTCGGCGTAGTTGAGGGTGGCTCCGGGGAACCACTGGGCGCCGGGCATGGCGCGGTCGCCGAGCACGCGCGCGTAGGGGGTGGAGAACCGTACGTCGAACCACTCCGTGACGGCTTTCCAGAAGGTCTCGAGTTCGTCGACGGACCAGCGGTGCAGGGCCGCGTATCCGCCGTCGGCGGGGGCTCCGTGGTGCTCGGCCGCCCAGGTGTGGAACTGGGTGATCCGGGCCCGGGCGATGCGGTCCGCGTCGGGCTGCCAGAGCGGCGAGGGGTTCGCTGAGGTCATGGGTCGGCTCCCGGACTGTGCGCGTCGTGTGCGTCGGGCGCGCACGAGCGGGGTGTGCGCGTGACGCGGCCACCACGGACGATGCCATGTGATCGACTTCGGCACCAGGGTGTGCCGTGGTCGGTCGGCGACATGAAGTGTGCCGTCACCATGGGTGAACGGAAGTTGAACGACTCACACAAACGGGCCGGTCAATGGCAGGGTGAGCCGCATGGACGGTCGTGACCTGGTGCGTTCGGTGAAGGCGATCGGTTCGGCGGGGGCGGTTCAAGGGCTGCGTACCGTGCGGGCCGCGTGGCGCAGGAGGCGTTCCGACGCCACCGGGTTGGTGGCGCGGGGCGCCGAGCGGGCGCGCGTGCCGGGGTTGGTGCGGGACGTGGAGCCGGGGCCGGGCGGCGGGGTCGTGCGGTTCGACCGGACGGAGCTGCGGATCACCGTCGATGTGAACGGGGCCGTTTTCTGGGGCTGGGACGGGGCCGGGCAGGAGCCGTCGTACGCCCTCGCGGGCCGGTGCCCGGAGCCGGATCCGCGGGCCGAGCTGGAGCCGGACAAGGACGGCGGCTGGCGGGTCGTGGCCGAGCGGGTGACGGTCGTGGTGTCGCGGCACGGGGCGGTGGAGGTGTGTACGCCCGGTGGGGTGATGTTGCGGCGTGATCTGCCGCCCCGTTGGTGGGAGCCGGTGGGCGGGGGCGAGGCACGGTGGACGCAGCGCTCGGAGGTCGCGGCCGATGCCCGGTTCTTCGGACTGGGCGGGCGCTCGGCGGGGCCCCGGCTGCGTGACGGAACGTATCGGCTGTGGAACACGGATCCCGGGCACGCGTTTGAGCCTGGTGATGATCCGTTGTACATCACGATGCCGGTGCAGATGGTGGTGGCCGACGCGGGGACGCATCTGGTGTTCCACGACTCCACGTGGGACGGCACGGTGACGTTGCGCGGGGGCGAGGAGGGCGCTGGGTCGGGGCACGACCGGGCCGGCGCGTCTGAGCTGCGGATGTCCGGGGGGCCGCTGCGCTGCTGGGTGATCGTCGGTACTCCCGCGCGCGTGCTGCATGCGTGGGCGGCGCTCACGGGCGCTCCGGCGCTGCCACCGGCGTGGGCGCTCGGGCACCAGCACGCGCGGTGGGGGTTCGGCAGCGAGCAGGAGGTGCGGCGGGTCGTCGCGGGGTACCGGGAGCACGGGCTGCCGCTCGACGCGATCCATCTGGACATCGACCACTACGACGGCCACCGGGTGTTCACGGTGGACGCCGAGCACTTCCCGAAGCTGCCGGACCTCGCCGAGGAGCTGCGGGGGCAGGGCATCCGGCTGGTGTCGATCGTCGACGCGGCGGTCAAGGCGGAGCCCGGGAACGCCGTGTACGACAGCGGGACGGCGGAGGACGCGTTCGTGCGGGATGCCGCGGGGCGGGTCGTGGAGGGGCTGGTGTGGGCCGGGGAGTCGGTCTTCCCGGACTTCACGCGGGCGCGTACGCGCGCGTGGTGGGGCGGTCTGTACGAGGAGAGGCTCGCGCAGGGCTTCGCCGGGTTCTGGCACGACATGAACGAGCCGACGTCGTTCGTGGCGTTCGGGGAGAACACGCTGCCGCGGTCGGCCCGGCACGATCTGGAGGGCCGGGGCGGCGACCATCGGCAGGCGCACAACGTCTACGCGCTGTGCATGGCGCGGGCCGGCTACGAGGGGCTGCGTGAACTGGTGCCCCAGGAGCGGCCTTTCGTGTTCTCGCGTTCCGGGTGGGCCGGGATGCAGCGCTACGGGGGCGCGTGGTCCGGGGACGTGGCGACAGGCTGGCCGGGGCTGCGGGCGTCGCTGTCGCTGGTGCTCGGGCTCGGGCTGTGCGGGGTGCCGTACTCGGGTCCGGATGTGGGCGGTTTCGACGGGAGCCCGTCGGCGGAGCTGTTCCTGCGGTGGTTCCAGCTGGGGGCGTATCTGCCGTTGTTCCGTACGCACGCGAGCATGCGGGCGGGGCGCAGGGAGCCCTGGGAGTTCGGGGACGAGGTCGTCGAGCACGCGCGCGTGGCGCTCGTCGAGCGGCGGCGACTGCTGCCGTACTTCATGACGCTGGCCCACTGGGCGCGGCGTACCGGGGCGCCTTATGTGCGCCCGGTGTGGTGGGGTGCGCCGGAGAACAGGGCGTTGCGGGACTGTGAGGACGCGTTCCTGCTGGGTGGCTGTCTGCTGGTGGCGCCGGTGCTGGATCCGGGTGTGGACCGGCGTACGGTGCAGCTGCCGCGGGGGCGCTGGTACGACACGGTGACCGGGAAGGCGTACCAGGGGCCCGGGCAGGTGGTGGTCGACGCGCCCTTGTCGCGGATCCCGGTTCTCGCGCGCGCGGGTGCCGTGGTGCCGGTCCGGGGCGCCGACGGCGGCCTGGAGCTGGAGGTGTGGGCACCCGCGCGCGGGCGGACGGGGGGCGGGCTCGTGGTGCCGGACGCGGGCGACGGCTGGGACGAGCCGGAGGTCGAGCGGTACACGACGCGCTGGGAGGGGCGGCGTGTGGTGGTGGAGCGGGACGGGGACGGAGGGCCGGTCGAGCCCGCGTACCCGGTGCGGGTGCGGGGGCTCGACCAGGACTGAGCGCGGGGTCGGCTCAGATGCAGCGGTCAGCGCGGGTTCGGCTCAGATGTAGCGGCCGTCGAAGAACGCCTGTACGGCCAGGGTGTGCAGCGGGAAGGCGAGTTCGGTCGGTCTGCGCAGCAGGTGCCAGCCCTCCGTCTCGTCGGTGGCCGCGGGCGGCGGGAGGTTGGCTGCCGGGCGTTCGGGGAGCAGGCCGAACAGGAGCAGGTGGCCGTCGGGTGAGCTCATGGCGTCGGCGAGGCGGACGTCGCGGTCGGCCGCGCAGATGCCCGTCTCCTCCTTGAGCTCGCGGACGACGGCGTGCCGCCAGTCCTCCCGGTGGTCGATGAAGCCGCCGGGCAGGGCGGTGCCCCCGCGCGCGGGGGCGATGGTCCGTGTGATCACGACGAGGGCGGTGCCCTTGGTGTCGTACACGGGCTGGAGGGCCACCGCGACGGGGAGCGGATTGCGGTAGGCCACGGTGTGGCAGGCCCCGCAGGTGCGGGGCCAGCCGGAAACGCCCTCACCGTAGGGCGCTCCGCAACTGGAACAATGCGAGTCCGGTGCGGAGTTGGCGGTTGGGTGTTGATTTGCGGACACGCGGCGGACTGTATCCGATCATCTGCTGGTCGTCCTGTCGGGGCGCCGCAATGCGCCACCGCGCGGCCGGCGGGCGGGGACGAGTGAGGGGCGGCCGGAACCACCCCCGTGGGCCCCGGCCACCCCTCACGGATACTGCGACGCCGGAAGGGGCTGGTTGGTTCGCTCCGGGGCCTGCTCAATTCGAATCGCCCGTGACAGACTTTGAACGGTCCAAGTTTCTGACGATCCATCAGATTTGTTGCCGGGGAGGCGCCTTGTCGCACGGTCGCACACCTGTGGTCACGGGCTGGTTCACCGGGGAGGGCGACGGGTTCCGTCTGCTCGGCACGTGCTGCTCGGCGTGCGGTTCGGTGTTCTTCCCGCGCGAGGACGTCTTCTGCCGCAATCCCGGGTGCGGCGGCGAGGAACTGCGGGAGGTGCCACTGTCCCGGCGAGGTCACGTGTGGTCGTACACCGACGCCCGGTACCGGCCTCCGTCACCCTACGTGTCCGATCCGGAACTTCCCTGGGAGCCGTACGCGTTGATCGCTGTGGAACTGGCCGCGGAGCGTCTCGTGGTGCTGGGGCAGGCCGTTCCCGGGGTCACCGTCGCCGATCTGGCGGTGGGCATGGAGGTGGAAGTCGTCCCCGGCGTGCTGCACGAGGACGCGGGGACGACCTGGACGACGTGGCACTGGCGGCCGACGGGGGTGACGGCGTGACGGGTGAGGTGGCGGTGCTCGGCGCGGGCATGCACCCGTGGGGCAAGTGGGGCAGGAGTTTCGTCGAGTACGGCACCGCGGCCGCGCGGGCCGCGCTGGACGACGCCGGGATCGACTGGCGGGACGTCGGTTCGATCGTCGGGGCCGACACGGTGCGTGGCGGCTATCCGGGGTACGTGGCGGGGGCGACCTTCGCCAAGGCGCTGGGCTGGCAGGGCGCTCGGGTGACGAGCGTGTACGCGGCCTGCGCGTCGGGGGCGCAGGCGGTGGCCGCCGCCCGGGCCCAGATCCTCGGCGGCCTCGCGGACGTCGTGCTCGTCGTGGGTGCGGACGCGGCGCCGAAGGGGTTCTTCCGGCCCGCGGGCGGGGACCGACCGGACGACCCGGACTGGCTGCGGTTCCGGGTTCTCGGCGCGACCAACCCGACGTACTTCGGGCTGTACGCGCGGCGCCGCATGGCGGTGCACGGTGACACCCAGGAGGACTTCGCCCGGGTCAAGGTGAAGAACTCGGCGCTGGGGGCGCTCAATCCGTACGCGCGGTACCGCAAGCGGGTGACCGCCGAGGAGGTCGCGGCCTCCGCCATGGTCGCGGACCCGTTGCGGCTGCTGGACATCTGCGCGACCTCGGACGGGGGTGCGGCACTCGTGCTGTCCAGCGTGGAGTTCGCGCGGCGGCACGGCGTGGCCCGGCCGGTGCGGATCCGAGCGGTGTCCACGGTGACGCCCCGCTACCCCACCACGGTGCTGGACCTGCCGGACATCGCCACGGACTCCGCGGTGGCCGTGGAGCCGAGTGCCGAGACGTTCCGGGCGTCGATCGCGCGGGCGGCGTACGAGGAGGCGGGCCTCGGACCGGACGACCTGTCGCTCGCCGAGGTCTACGACCTCTCCACGGCGCTGGAGTTGCAGTGGTACGAGGACCTTCGGCTGTGCGGCGAGGGCGAGGGGGCGAAGCTGCTGCGGGACGGGGTGACGGCCCTCGGCGGGCGCATACCGGTGAACACGAGCGGTGGCCTCGCGTCCTTCGGCGAGGCGGTTCCGGCGCAGGCGATCGCCCAGGTATGTGAGCTGGTCCGGCAGTTGCGGGGCGAGGCCGGTGACCGGCAGGTCGCGGACGCCCGTGTGGGGCTCAGCGCGAACCAGGGGCTGTTCGGGCATGGGTCAGCGGTGATCGTGGTGCGGTGACGGTGTGGTCGGGAGGGCGGTGTTCGAGGTGCGGTGACGCCTGCCGTCGGGAGGGCGGTGTTCGAGGTGCGGTGACGCCTGCCGTCGGGAGGGCGGTGATCGTGGTGCGGTGACGCCTGCCGTCGGGAGGGCGGTGATCGTGGTGCGGTGACGCCTGCCGTCGGGAGGGCGGTGATCGTGGTGCGTCGGGCCCTCTGGTGGGGCTGTGGCCCGGGCCGGGTCGGCCGGGTGTCCGAGCGGGGCGGACAGGTGTGCGTCCAGGTTGTGCCGGACCGGGAAGCATGCGTGAACAGCTCATGAACCGGGTTCCGGAGGGTGCGGGCGGCGTCATCATGCTGCCGTGCCTTCCTGGTCGGACACGCTCCGCTTCGCCTTCCAGCCGATCGTCAATCTGACGACCGGAGGGGTGTCGGCGCTGGAGATACTCGTGCGCCCCGAGAGCGGCGACGTGCTGGCTGAGGCCCGCCGGAACCCCGAACTCGACGGCAGGCTCGCCGCGTCCGCCATCCGGGCCGCGGCCCGGATGGAGACACTGCTACCGCTGCATGTGAACGTCTTCGCGGCGACGCCGGCCGATCTGGGCGGCCTGGCCGCGCTACGGGACGCCGTACGGGACGTGCGGCGGCTGCCGTGGGAGGTGACCGTCGACATCGTGCCGCCGTACACGCACGTGCCGCGGTCGGCCCTGCTGGAGGCGGTCGCCGGCCTTCGGAGCGAGGGTTTCCGGATCTGCGCGGACGGGGTCGGGGACGGCGACGTGCCGCTGCGCACGCTGGTGGATCTCGCGCCCGACATGGTGAAGCTGGACGCGTCGCTGCTCGCGCGGCCCGCAGCCGTGCGGGCGATGCGGACGCTGTGCGACGAGATGGGCGCGCTGTTGTCGGTCGAGGGGGTGGAGACGGAGGGGCAGTGCGCGGCCGCGCGGGCGGCGGGCGCGCAGTTGGCGCAGGGCGAGTTGTTCGCGCCGCCCGCCCGGCTGCCCGTGGCGGACGTGTACGTACCACGGCTCTCCACCGTGGCCCCGGTGCCGGTGTCCGGGCCCTCGGTACGGCAGTTCCTGCGTCCGGCCGCGTTGTTGCCCGCGTCGGCGTCGGCGGGTGAGGTGCGGGCGCTGCTCACCGGGGCTCCCGAGGTGTCGGGGGTGCTGCTCGTCGACGGCTGCGGGAGTCCGGTGCGGTCGGTGCACCGGTCGCGGTTCCTGCTGTCGCTGTCGGGGCGCTACGGGCACGCGCTGTACGCCGACCGGCCGGCCGCGCGGCTTGCCGATCCGCCCCGTGCGGTCGGGGTCGACGCCACGGCCTGGGAGGTCCTCGACGTGGTGGCGGTCGGCGATCGGGACCGTACGTCGGACGATGTCGCGGTGGTCGACCGGTCCGGGCGGTGCGTGGGTGTCGTACGGCCGGCGGATCTGCTGCGGGCGCTCGCCGAGAGCCGGGTCGAGGAGGCGGCGGGGCTCAATCCGCTGACTCGGCTGCCGGGTTCGGACGCGCTGATGGGTGAGGTCGACCGGTGGCTCGCGGAGGGGCGGGCATTCGCGTTGAGCTGGCTGGACATCGACCACTTCAAGCAGGTCAACGACGGGGCGGGGTTCGCGGCGGGCGACGAGCTGATCCGGTCCGTGGGGCGGGCGTTGCAGCGAGCCGCGTCCGGGACGACCCGGGTGGGCCACATCGGCGGTGACGACTTCCTGGTCCTCGCCGAACCGGACGCACTCGATCCGTTGGCCGGGGTGATGCTCGACACCCCCTGGTCGGCGGGCGGACGCGCGGTCACGCTGTCGCTCGCCACGGTCGTGTGCGCCCCCGGCAGCGTCCCGGACCATCGGCAGGCCGCCGCGTTCCTGGCACCGCTGAAGCAGGCCGCCAAGGCGCTGGGCGGGGCCAGTTGGGTGGTGGGGAGGGCCGGTCGGCCGGGGCACGAGGTGCGGCGCGGAATCGAGGCGGTGGAGGTCGGGGCCGGGTCGGGGCAACCGGGGCGGGGCCGGGCCGGGTGACAGGCGGGGGCTCGCCTGCTGCTCGCCGGAGAGTCGGCGAGTCGGCGAGTCGGCGAGTCGGCGAGTCGGCGAGTCGGCGAGTCGGCGAGTCGGCGAGTCGGCGAGTCGGCGAGTCGGCGAGTCGGTGGGCAACGTCGAAGGGCCCCCCGGTGAGCCGGTTCCGAGGGCGACACGCTGGGGTTCAGCGGCGTGCGCAACGGTCCCCGTTGTCGGCGGAGTTCGGCACGGGCCGGGGGCACGCGCGCGTGAAGGCCGCCATGGGCGTCGGCCCGACCGGCAGAGGCCAAGCAGCGACACGAGCGCGGAGGTCCGGCCTCGCCGCTGACCGCCACACGCCCGTCCCAGACCGCCACACGCCCGTCCCACGTCCTGCGCCCCCGCACCCCGTCCAAGTCCCTGACCGCCAAGCCCCCGAGACGCGCCCCTCCAGCGGTGCCGGGCCGTCATGGTGGTCGGTGTGTCGGGCGGTCCTTCGTGAGCATTGTTCGTCCGTGTCCTTGACGCCCCCTGGGTGCCGGTGAACACTTCCGGTGTCAGTCGGCATCGCCGCATTCGGGCGTCTTTGTGCACTGCGCCGCTCGGGTCTCCCGCCTGCCTATCAGGCCCTCCCCCACGGGCGATTCGGCTGCTACGGCACGCTCGTCACGGACGCCGGGCGGGGCGCGGGACTCTCCCTGCCTTCGGCTGAAGTAGCCATGGGAACGCACCCTGCACGCATGGTCCGGGGTCGATCACCCCGGGCCGGGGCCTAGGAGCCGCCATGAGCAACGGAGACATATTCCTCGGCGAGGTCATCGGTACGGCGATCCTGATCCTCTTCGGCGCCGGTGTGTGCGCCGCCGTCACCCTCAGGTTCTCGAAGGCGAGGGCATCGGGCTGGATCGTCATCGCGTTCGGCTGGGGCTTCGCCGTCCTGGCCGGCGCCTACACCGCCGCTCCCCTGTCCGGCGGGCACCTGAACCCGGCGGTGACCGTGGGCGTCGCGGTCGACACGGGAACGTGGGACAAGGTCTGGGTGTATCTGCTGGGCCAGATGGTGGGCGCGATGCTAGGCGCGGTCCTCGCCTACCTGGTCTATCTCGCGCAGTTCCAGGCGAACGTCCGCAAGGAGGGCACCACGGAGGGCACGGCGGACGAGCCGACGCCGACCCTCGGGATCTTCTCCACCATCCCCGAGATCCGGAACCCCGTCGCCAACCTGATCACCGAGATCATCGCGACGATCGCGCTGGTGCTCCCCATCCTCGCCTTCGGCAGGAACACGGGGATCGGCATCGGTCAGATCCCCGGCGAGGAGGCCGGCGTCTACGGCTCCGGCATCTCGGTGCTGCTGGTGTCGTTCCTGGTCGTGGGCATCGGCCTCTCCCTCGGCGGGCCCACCGGCTACGCGATCAACCCGGCGCGGGACCTCGGCCCGCGCATCGTGCACACGTTCCTGCCGATCCCGAACAAGGGCACCTCCGACTGGGGCTACGCCTGGATCCCGGTCGTCGGCCCGCTGGTCGGCGGGGTCCTCGCGGGCCTCGTCTACAACGCAGCCTTCTGACCCACCGCCGAAAGACGTCTACCGACGCAAGACGTGCACCGACGCAAGACGCACATCGACGCAAGCTCGACGCAAGACGTGTATCGACGCAAGACGTAAGGGGATGTCATGCCGGACAACGCCCAGAAGTACGTCGCCGCCATCGACCAGGGCACCACCTCCAGCCGTTGCATCATCTTCGACCGGGGCGGCGCCATCGTCGCCGTGGACCAGCGCGAACACCGCCAGATCTTCCCCAAGCCGGGCTGGGTGGAGCACGACGCCACCGAGATCTGGTCGAAGGTGCAGGCGGTCGTCGCCGGGGCGATCGCCAAGGCGGGGCTGCGCCCGGACCAGATCAGCGCGCTCGGCATCACCAACCAGCGCGAAACGACCGTCCTGTGGGACCGGGCCACGGGCAAGCCCGTGCACAACGCGATCGTCTGGCAGGACACGCGGACTTCCGCGCTCTGCAACGAACTCGGCGGTCCCGACGGGCAGGACCGGTTCCGCGAGCAGACCGGACTGCCGCTGGCCAGCTACTTCTCGGGTCCGAAGGCCGCCTGGCTGCTGGACAACGTGCCGGGCCTGCGGACCCGCGCCGAGCGCGGCGAGATCGCCTTCGGCACGATCGACTCCTGGCTGATCTGGAACCTCACCGGCGGGACGGACGGCGGCCGGCACGTCACCGACGTCACCAACGCCGGGCGCACCATGCTGATGAACCTGGAGACCCTCCAGTGGGACCCCTCGATCCTCTCCGCGATGGACGTGCCGGAGGCCGTCCTCCCGGAGATCCGGTCCTCCGCCGAGGTGTACGGCACCGCCGTGGGCCAACTCGCGGGCGTCCCCGTGGCGTCGGCGCTCGGCGACCAGCAGGCGGCCGTGTTCGGGCAGGCCTGCTACGACGTGGGCACCGCGAAGAACACGTACGGCACCGGCAGTTTCCTGCTGCTCAACACCGGCAACCGGCCCGTGGCGTCGAAGAGCGGACTGCTCACGACCATGGGGTACAAGATCGGTGACGAGGCGCCGGTGTACTGCCTGGAGGGGTCGATCGCGATCACGGGCGCCCTGGTGCAGTGGTTCCGCGACCAGCTCGGCATCATCCGTACCGCCGACGAGATCGAACCGCTGGCCGCGAGCGTCGACGACAACGGCGGGGCGTACATCGTGCCCGCGTTCTCGGGGCTGTTCGCCCCGTACTGGCGCTCCGACGCCCGGGGTGTGGTCACCGGGTTGACGCGGTACGTCACCAAGGCGCATCTGGCGCGGGCGGTGCTGGAGGCGACGAGCTGGCAGACGCGGGAGGTCGTGGACGCCATGTTCCAGGACTCGGGGGTGCGTATCACGACCCTCAAGGTGGACGGCGGCATGACGAAGAACAACCTGCTGATGCAGCATCAGGCGGACGTCCTGGGCGTCCCGGTGATCCGCCCCCGGGTGTCCGAGACGACATGTCTGGGAGCCGCCTACGCGGCCGGGCTCGCGACCGGGGTGTGGAACGACCTGGACGAGCTGAAGTCGCACTGGAGCAAGGACGCCGAGTGGACACCGTCCATGGAGGACTCCGTCCGCGACCGCGAGTACCGCAACTGGCGCAAGGCGGTGGAGAAGAGCTTCGGCTGGCACGAGGACGACGCCGACTGAGAGCGCACCCGGAGGCCACGGCCCGTACCCCGGTCAGCGGGGGTACGGGCCGTGCTCAGGTCGTGACGGTCTGGCGGTGCTCCGCGGTGTACGCCATCGCGTGCTGGACGACGGCGACCAGGACGTCCTTGACGGATTCCCGTCGGCGCGCGTCGCACAGCACGACCGGTACGTCGGGGTCGAGGTCGAGGGCCTGGCGGACGGTCTCCGGCGGGTAATGCGCCGCAGTGTCGAAGCAGTTGACGCCGATGACGAAGGGGATGGAGCGGCGCTCGAAGTAGTCGACGGCGGCGAAGCAGTCCTCCAGGCGGCGGGTGTCGGCGAGCACCACGGCACCGAGGGCGCCGGACGCCAGCTCGTCCCACAGGAACCAGAAGCGGTCCTGGCCGGGCGTGCCGAAGAGGTACAGGACGAGGTCCTCGCGCAGGGTGATGCGCCCGAAGTCCATGGCCACGGTGGTGGTGTGCTTGCCCTCCACACCGGTGGTGTCGTCGACCGGGCGGCCCGCCTCGGTCAGCACCTCCTCGGTGCGCAGCGGCTTGATCTCGCTGACCGCGCCGACGAGGGTCGTCTTGCCCACGCCGAAGCCGCCGGCCACGAGGATCTTGAGCGTGACGGGCTCGACCGGAGGTGTGCCGCGCTCAGTGCGCCCGAGGATCATCGGTCTCTTCTCCTGCTGGATGGTTGTCGCGCGACGGCGGACCGCGGCCCGCTCACAGCGCCCGAAGGCCGCTGATCACGTCGCGCAGAATACTCTCGTCCACCAGTTCGGCAGGCGGAACTGGACGATTCACATGGACCAGTTCCTCGTCGACGAGGTCGCCGACGAGGACCCGGACCACTCCGACGGGCAGGTCCAGTTCGGCGCCGAGTTCGGCGACCGACTGCGGGGTGTCACGGCACATCTCCACGATGCGGACGTGTTCCGGGGACAGCGAGTGGTCGTCCTCCGGATCGTCGACGTGGGGCTCCGCGACGACCACGGCGATCAGATCGAGGCGGTGCTGCACCGCGTGGCTGGTCCGGCCGCGCGTCATGGCGTACGGACGGACCACCGGTCCGGCCTCGTCGTCGAACCAGTGGCTTCTTCCCTGACCGTCTCGGCTCATGCCATCCCACTACCCGCCCTGGGGCAGATCGGTGCGTGGGGCAGAGCCCAGATGTACGCCGACCCGCTTGACCAGCAGCGTCATCTCGTAGGCGACCTGCCCGATGTCGGCCTCCGCGTCGGCGAGGACGGCGAGGGCGCTGCCGTCGCCGGCGGCCGTGACGAAGAGGAAGGCCTCGTCGAGTTCGACGACGGTCTGACGGACGTTGCCCGCCTCGAAGTGGCGGCCGACGCCCTTGGCGAGGCTGTGGAAACCGGAGGAGACGGCGGCCAGGTGCTCGCTGTCCTCCCGGGTGAGTTCCTTGGAGACGCCCGTGGGCAGTCCGTCGCCGGAGAGCACGAGCGCCTTGCGGATGCTGGCGACGCGCTCCACCAGGTCGTCCAGGAGCCAGTTCAGCTCGCCGGACGTGCCGGTCGCGGTGGGCCCTACGGCCTTCGGTGCGGTCATCGACCGTCCCCCTCTGTCGTTCCTCGTGGTGCTGAGACGTCTCGGGCGTCGTCGCCCTCGGCGTTCTCCTCGCGGCCGCGCTGCCAGCCCCGCTGGAGCGAGGCCATACGGCTGCGTACTTCGTCGGCGTCGCGTTCGGCGGTGTCGGGCCGGTCGGCGCGAGCCCTCTCGCGCTCGACCCGTCGGGCGAGGCCGTCCTTCAACTGCGGGGCCAGATTGGCCTGTCGGACTCGGCGGGGCAGCGGGCTCGGAGCTGATTCTGCCTGGTCGACCGTCGCGTCCGTACGCGGGGTGGGCGCGCCCGGAACCGACCTCGGTGCCCGGGGGGCCGGGCCGTCGGCGGCGGTCGTGCGCCGCCGTTGGGGCAGTGCCGGGGGCTCGTCCCCGCCGGGCAGGGCCCCCGGGCGGTAGCCGTCGGGGAGCGGGGCGGGTGCGGGGTGGACAGGGGGTTCGGCGCGGTCGCCGCGCAGGGCGGTGAAGGGCCGGGCGTCGGTGGTCCCCGGCTCGCGGCCCTGCGGGGGCTCGTCCCCCGGTCGGCGCGGTTTCTGGCCCGTCACCGGGCGGCCGTGGGAGCTGACCAGGTGCGGTGTCCGGCGCTGCGGCAGCTGTACGGGGCCGACCGTGGGGTCGGGGTCGGTGAGGGGCGTCCGCTGTGCCTCGCCGTCGTGGGCCGTCCGAGGGTCGCCGTCGACACCGGTGAGGGGGCGGCGCGGCCTGAACAGTTCGCCGTGCTCGCCGTCGTCGCCGAGGGTGGTCGGGAAGCCGCCGAGGGGGTCCAGCTCGACCGGTGCCTCCAGCTCCACGGGGCCGTCGAGGATGGCGGCGGAGAGCCCGGGCAGCCGGACCGGCACCTGCGAGAGGGCGGCGTTGCGCTCCTCCTCCAGCTGGGCCTCACGGGTGGGGTGGGCGCGGTCGAGGCGGAAGCCGATGCCGTTGGTGTCGGGGACGTCGTCGGTGAGGAGGGCGTCGGGGATGAAGACCACGGCCGTGGTGCCGCCGTACGGCGAGGGCTGCAGGGAGACGCGGACCTTCTGCCGCTGGGCGAGCCGGCTGACCACGAAGAGGCCGAGCCGGTCGGTGTCGGACAGTTCGAAGTCGGGGGTCTCGGCGAGCTTCAGGTTGGCGTCGAGGAGCGCCTCGGCGGCCATACCGAGGCCCCGGTCGTGGATCTCCAGGGTGAAGCCGTTGGCGACGCGCTCGCCGAGGACCTGGACCGCGGTGTGCGGCGGGGAGAACACCGTGGCGTTCTCGAGGAGTTCGGCGACGAGATGGGTGAGGTCGGCGACGGCGGGGCCGGTGACGGCGACCCGCGGCAGCCGGCGGACCTCGATGCGCTCGTAGTCCTCGACCTCGGCGACGGCGGCACGGACGACGTCCATGAGCTGGATGGGCTTGCGCCACTGCCGGGAGGGGGCGGCGCCGGAGAGGATGACCAGGCCCTCGGCGTGCCGGCGCATACGGGTGGTCAGGTGGTCGAGGCGGAACAGGTCCGCGAGTTCCTCGGTGTCGTCGGTCCGCCGCTCCATGGTGTCGAGGAGGGTGAGCTGCTTGTGGAGCAGGACCTGGCTGCGGCGGGCGAGGTTGACGAAGACCTCGGAGATGCCGCTGCGCAGCTCGGACTGCTTGACGGCGGCCTCGACGGCGGCCCGCTGGAGGGTGTTGAGGGCTTGGCTGACCTCGCCGATCTCGTTCCTGTCGTACTCCAGGCGGGGCACTTCGGTCTCGACGTCGACCTGTTCGCCCGCGGCGAGCCGGCGCATCACGCTGGGCAGGCGCACGTCGGCCGTCTCGTGGGCCTCCTGGCGCAGTCGGCGCAGGTCGCGGATGAGGACGCGGCCGATGCGGACGGACATGAACAGCGACACCAGGAGGGCGAAGAGACCGAGGACTCCGGCGACGACGGCCTTGAGGATGACGCCGGTGGCCAGGGGGCGCACCCGGTCCTGGTAGCGGTCGCCCGCCTCGATGCTGAGGTCGCGGAGGTCGGAGAGCACGGGTTCCACCGCGCTGTCCCAGCTCTTGGCGCTGACGCCCGCCCGCTGGCCGGCGGTGGAGCCGATGACGTCCTGCTCGACCGAGCGCAGCGGCGCGGTGTTGGCGTTGCGCCAGTAGCCGGCGAATTGGTTGCGCTCGGAGGAGGGCAGCAGCGGCAGGGTGATGTCGTACAGCAGGGTCCGCTGGGCGACGAGGTCGGAGAAGTCGCGGATCTCGTCACGGTTGATCCGGCCGGCGACGAGGACGGAGCTGAACAGGGCGTCCTCGCGGGAGAGGAGCTCACGGGCGCGCCCGAGGTTGACGAGGGCGCGGCCCTGCTTGTCCATCTCCACGTTGTCCAGCGCGGGAAGATTGGACAGGAGGGCGAAGCAGGGGTCGACCAACTCGTTGTAGAAGTTGAGGCCCTGGGTGACGGTGACGGTGCCGTCGTCGACGCCCGTGCGCAGGGCCGGGAGGCCGTCGAGTGCGTTCAGGATGGTGGTGAGCCGCAGCGCGGTGGACTCGCCCATCTCGTCCCGCAGTTCCGCGTTCGTGGCGTGGTCTCGGAACTCCGCGACGGCCTTGTCGGTGGCTTTGCGGCTGCGTTCGAGTGCCTCGGCGGCGTCGGAGCCGCGCGGATCGGCGAGGAGGACGAGGGTCTCGCGGCGTTCCTGCTGGAGGACGCGGATGGTGTCCTCGGTGGGGAAGCCGATCTCCTCGACGATGTCGGCCACTCGGAAGAGGTCGCTCGCCGCGCGCCCCGTCAGCACCGTGGCGAACGCCCAGACGCTGGTGAGGGCGATCAGGGGCACGAGCAACAGCGCCACGATCTTCCGGCGGATCGATTTCCCGCGAAAGCGCATGGCCTCCCCCAGCTCAACCCCCGCCGGCCCGGGGGCACACATGTGCGTCAACAAACGGCGTGAGCCTACTACCGACACGGGGGTATCTCGAAGAACCGTCGGAACCCATAAGCGGCCCACGGCGAACCAGACATGGGGAGTTGTCCGTTCATTGGGGGAGATTGCCTCCCCCTGTCGGGCAGTTGAACCCATGGCATCCCGTCGGAGAAGTTGGCCGGTTGGCCGGATTTTTGCGTTCCTTGGGAATCTTTCGGCGTTCCTCGATCGTCTTTCTGTACGGGAATGGGGTGCGGAAGGGGCGACAGGCCCCGCAAGCCGTTCCCGGGTGGCGTAATTCGGAGGAAGTCGGGCACCAGAGGGGGGCCGGGTCTCGTGATCCGGGAGCTCTTGGTCCACCGGCGGTGGGGAGTGACAAGTTGATGGGCACGGCAGAGCGGCACGTGGCGCTCGAGAACGACACGGTGACACCACAGGCGGCGGCACAGGCCGTTCGGGCTTCCGAGCGGGGCCCCGGGGCGGGCGAGGGTGTCGCGGTGAAGGAGAGGAAGCCCGCCGCCAGGGACGAAGAGCGCATGCATGAGCGGGCGTTGTGGATCGAGGAGCCGGCGCGCAGGCGCCGACTGCCCGACCCGGTGCGGACGGCGGCGGTGCGCGCGGTCCTCATCATCGCGGTGACACTGATCCAGGCGATGGTGGCCGTGCTGTGCACCCTGGCCGGTTCCTGGCTGGCCTTCCCGATGGTCCTGAGCAGCGTCGCCAGCACGATCGCGGCGACCTGGGGCGTGCTGGACGTCTGGGTGACCCGGCAGGTGTGGAGCCAGCGCAACGGCGTGGTGTCGGCCCCCAGCAGCACCGCGCGTGCGCTGCGGCGCGAGCGGCGGCGGGCCCGCCGTGAGGCGCGCGCGGCGGAGCGTACGCAGGCACGCATACGCCGTCGGGGCGGCGCCGGCCAGCTCTCGCACCCGTAAGGGGCGCGCGGCCGTCTCCTCGTTCCTCCTGGCGCTCCGTGCGGGCCCCGTGCGGTGTCCTCTTGGGCTCCTTGCGGTGCGCCTTCCGGGGACCCCCTTCGGTGCCTCGCGTGCTCCTTGCGATGTGCCTTCCGGGGGTCCCTTTCGGTGCTCCAGCACGGGTTCCTTCTGGCGCTCTTTCCGACCGGACGTGTCAACCGTCACATTTGGCCGCACGGTCGGCATAGAACGCGCTCTTCCGGTTAGGCGCTCAGCCGCAAGGGCGTCTGCACGGCGCTGACCAGGAGGAACGAGAGACATGCCCGAACTTTTCATCGGCGGAGCATGGCGTGGCGCGCTCGACGGGCGGACCCGTGAGATCCGCTGTCCCGCCGACGGCAGCCTGGTCGCCGTCGTCGACGAGGCAGGCCGCGAGGACACCGTGGAGGCGATCGCCGCCGCGCGTCGCGCCTTCGACGAGGGCCCGTGGCCCACGACCCCGGCGGCCGAGCGGGGCGCCCTGCTGCTGCGGGTCGCCGACCTGCTCGTACGTGACAAGGACGCGCTCGCCCGCGCCGAGTCGCTCGACACCGGCAAACGGCTGGTGGAGAGCGAGTACGACATGGACGACATCGCGAACTGCTTCCGCTACTTCGGTCACGCGGCCACCGCCGAGACGGGCCGGGTCGTGGACACCGGGCAGGACGGCGTCGACAGCCGGGTCGTGTACGAGCCGGTCGGGGTGTGCGCGCTGATCACCCCGTGGAACTACCCGCTCCTCCAGACGGCCTGGAAGGTAGCCCCGGCGCTCGCGGCCGGCAACACCTTCGTGCTGAAGCCCAGCGAACTGACCCCGCACACCGCGATCCATCTGATGCGGCTGCTGGAGGAGGCCGGGCTGCCGCCGGGCACGGCGAACCTGATCCTCGGCGCCGGCCCCGAGGCGGGCGCCCCGCTCTCCGACCATCCGGACGTCGACCTCGTCTCGTTCACGGGCGGCCTCCAGACCGGTCGGCGGTTGATGGCCAACGCCGCCGCGAGCGTGAAGAAGGTCGCGCTGGAGCTCGGCGGCAAGAACCCGAACATCGTCTTCGCCGACGCCGACTTCGACACCGCCGTCGACATGGCCCTCACCGCCGTCTTCCTGCACTCGGGCCAGGTGTGCTCCGCCGGCGCCCGACTGCTGGTCGAGGACGCGCTGCACGACCGGTTCGTCGACGAACTCGTGCGCCGGGCGGAGCGGATCCGACTGGGCGGTCCGTTCGACGAGCGGGCGCAGACCGGGCCGCTGATCTCGGCGGCACACCGCACGAAGGTCGAGGAGTACGTCGCCAAGGGCGTCGCGGAGGGCGCGGTCCTGCGCTGTGGCGGCGAGCGGCCCACGGGTAAGGCGTACGACCAGGGCTTCTACTATCCGCCGACCGTCCTGGACGAGTGCGTGAGCACGATGTCCGTGGTCCAGGACGAGTCGTTCGGCCCCGTACTGACCGTGGAGCGGTTCAGCGACGAGGCGGAGGCCGTACGGCTCGCCAACGACACGATCTACGGCCTGGCCGGCGCCGTCTGGACGACGAACGAGGCCAGGGCCCGGCGGGTGGCAGCCCGGCTGCGGCTCGGCACGGTGTGGATCAACGACTACCACCCGTACGTCCCGCAGGCGGAGTGGGGCGGTTACAAGCAGTCCGGCTTCGGCCGTGAACTCGGGCCCGCGGGGCTCGCCGAGTACCGCGAGGCCAAGCACATCTGGCGCAACACGGATCCGGCACCGCAGGGTTGGTTCGCGTAACTCCCTTGTGACAAGCGGGACTTGAGGCTTAGGTATGACTCCTCTTCCGGGTCCCGCGGATGCGGTTCCCCCTCTTTGCCCGTGCCCATGGGCACCTCACCCCGGCCCCCGTTCCGGCATCCGACCCGGCACCCGTAAGAGCCGCTCCCCCTTTCCCCGAGGCCCCCCAGGAGTCCGCTCATGACGACCATCGAGCAACCGACCGGACCACAGAAATCGAACGACGACGCCGAACTCGCCGAGTTCGGCTACAAACCCGAACTCAAGCGCACCCTCGGCAACTTCCACACCTTCGCCGCCGGGATCAGCTACATCTCGATCCTCACCGGCACCTTCCAGCTGTTCTACTTCGGCTACAGCAGCGGAGGCCCCGCCTACTGGTGGTCGTGGCCCATGGTGTTCGTCGGCCAGTTCATGGTCGCGCTCTGCTTCGCCGAACTGGCGGCGCGCTACCCGGTGGCGGGCTCCGTCTACAACTGGTCGAAGAAGATAGGCAATCCGCATCTGGGCTGGCTCGCCGGCTGGATGATGCTGACCGCGTCGATCGTGTCCATCGCGGCGGTGGCCCTCGCCTACCAGCTGACGCTGCCGCAGATCTCCGATGTGTTCCAGTTCGTCGGGGACGGCACCGGCACCTATGACGTGGCGACCAACGCGGTCATCCTGGCCGCGGTGTTGATCCTGTTCACCACGCTGGTCAACGCCTTCGGCGTGAAGCTGATGGCCACGATCAACACGGCGGGTGTGTTCATCGAGTTGATCGCCACCGTGGTACTGATCGCACTGTTCGCGGTGCACATCACGCGCGGCCCGCAGGTCGTCCTGGAGACGAACGGCACCGGCGAGGGGTACGGCGGCGCCGGGTACCTGGGCGCGTTCCTCGTGGCCTCGCTGGCGTCGGCGTACGTCATGTACGGCTTCGACACGGCCGCCTCGCTCGGTGAGGAGTCGCTGGACCCGTCCCGGAACGCGCCGCGCGCCATCATCCGGGCGATCGTCGCCTCCTTCGTCCTCGGCGGTCTGATCCTGCTGCTGGCGCTGATGAGCGTCTCCAGCCTGAAGGGCGAGAAGCTGTCCACGGACGGTCTGCAGTACGTGGTGCTCGACGTGCTCGGCCCGACGGCCGGCAAGGCGATGCTCTGGTGCGTGCTGATCGCGGTCACGGTGTGCGCGCTCGCCGTGCACACGGCGGCGATCCGCCTGGCCTTCGCGATGGCCCGCGACAACAACCTGCCCGCGTCCTCGCTGCTGGCCAAGGTCAGCCCGCGCTTCCAGACCCCGGTCCTCCCGGCCGTGATCATCGGCGTGCTGGCCCTCTCGATCCTGGTCGTGAACATCCGCCAGCCGCAGATCTTCACCGTGGTGACCAGCATCGGCATCATCATGATCTACCTCGCCTACCTCGGCGTCACCGTGCCGATGCTGGTGGCGCGGCTGCGCGGCAAGTGGCAGCCGGCGGGCGACGGCAGGTTCTCCCTGGGCCGCTGGGGCGTCCTCGTCAACGCCCTCGCCGTCCTGTGGGGCGCGGGCATGACCCTCAACCTGATCTGGCCCCGGGCCTCCGTATACAACGCGACCGAGCCGTTCCACTGGTACCTGCGCTGGGGCGCGGTCCTCTTCGTCGGGCTCATCGCGGGCGGCGGCTTCGCCTACTACTGGTTCGTCCAGCGCCACAAGACCGGGGTGCTCGCCGAGCACGCCATGACCGCCACCGGAACCATCGCCGAGCCGTCCGGGCCGACGACGCCCCCCGCCCCGCCCATCGCCTCCCCGGCGGCCGACTGACCGACCCCGGTCACGGACGGACCAGGTCACGGACGGCCCAGGTCACGAGCGGGCCAGGTCACGAGCGGGCCAGGTCACGAGCGGACCGGGCCACCGACAGGGCCCCGCTCCCCGGGACCGGACACAGCACGCAACGCGCGGTCCCCGGCGCCGATCCGCCGGGGACGCCTGCAACGCAAGGAGGACAACTCCCCATGAGCCCAGAAGAGTTCGACTACGTCGTGGTCGGCGGCGGCACCGCGGGAAACGTGGTGGCGGCCCGGCTGTCCGAGGACCCGTCGGTCACGGTGTGCGTCCTGGAGGCGGGCCCCAGCGACGTCGGCGACGACGCCGTCCTGAGACTGGAACGCTGGATGGGCCTGCTGGAGTCCGGCTACGACTGGGACTACCCCGTCGAGCCGCAGACCAGCGGCAACAGCTTCATGCGGCACGCCCGCGCGAAGGTCCTCGGCGGCTGCTCCTCCCACAACTCCTGCATCGCCTTCTGGGCCCCCGCGGAGGATCTGGACGACTGGGCGGCGGCCGGCTGTACGGGCTGGTCCGCGGCCGACCTCTTCCCGCTCTACCAGCGGCTGGAGAACAACGACGCCCCCGGTGACCACCACGGCCGCAGCGGCCCGGTGAAACTCCGCACGATCAAGAGCGACGACCCGTGCGGGAACGCCCTGCTGGAGGCGTGCGTCCAGGCCGGCATCCCGACGACGCCCTTCAATTCCGGTACGACGGTGGTCCGGGGCGCCAACTGGTTCCAGATCAACTCCGACGAGAACAACATCCGGCAGTCCTCCTCGGTGGCGTATCTGCACCCGATCATGGGCAAGCGGCCCAACCTGGAGGTCCGCACGGGCGTCCGCGCCAAGAAGCTGGTGCTGGAGGGGCGGCGCTGCGTCGGTGCCGAGTACCTCGACCCGGACCAGATCCACACCCGTACCGTCCGGGCCCGGCGCGAGGTCATCGTCTCCTGCGGCTCCATCGACACGCCGAAGCTCCTGATGCTCTCCGGCATCGGGCCCGCAGAGCACCTGCGCGAGGTGGGCGTGGACGTGGTCGTCGACTCGGCGGGCGTCGGCGAGAACCTCCAGGACCACCCCGAGGGCGTCATCATGTGGGAGGCGGCGCAGCCGATGACCACCACGTCCAGCCAGTGGTGGGAGGCGGGCATCTTCTACGACACCGAGCCCGGCCTGGACCGCCCCGACCTGATGTTCCACTACGGGTCCGTGCCGTTCGACATGAACACCGCCCGGCACGGCTACCCCACGACCGAGAACGCGTTCTGTCTGACGCCGAACGTGACACGGGCCAAGTCGCGCGGCACGGTGCGGCTGCGGACCCGCGACTACCGGGACAAGCCGAAGGTCGACCCGCGGTACTTCACCCACGAGCACGACGTGCGGGTGATGACGTACGGGCTGCGGCTGGCCCGGCGGATCGCCGCGCAGCCGGCGCTGGGCGGATGGGCGGGGGCCGAGCTGGCGCCCGGCCCCGACGTACAGACCGACGACGAGTTGTTCGACTACATCCGCAAGACGCACAACACCGTCTACCACCCGGCCTGCACCGTGAAGATGGGCGCGGACGACGACCCCTCGGCACCGCTCGACGCGCGGCTGCGGGTCAAGGGGGTCGAGGGGGTGCGGGTGGCCGACGGGTCGGTGATGCCGGACCTGGTGACGGTCAATCCGTGCATCACGACGATGATGATCGGCGAGAAGTGCGCGGACCTTTTGAAGGCCGACGCCTGAGGGGCGGGGTGCCTGGGGGCGCGCGGCGACTGCGGGTCCGTCGTGGTCGGTCGCGCGGTTCCCCGCGCCCCTGTGAGGGGCTGCGCCCCTCCCTGGGCGCGGCCCCCGTCAGGCGGGGTTCGGAGCGGGGCGCTTGTACATCCTCGTCGCCGTGATCTCGCTGTGTACCGACTCTCCCGCCCGGGGCTGCTGCGGCAGTCCCGGGCGGAGGTGTTCCTCGACGCTGATGTACTTCAGGCCGGCGCGGAGGTCGGCGTCGTTGCGGAGGCGGATGACCAGGGGGAACTCGGCCAGGGCGGTCGTGTCGAAGAGACCGGTCGTGTAGAGGAGCTGGACGCCGAGGGCGTCCGACACCGCCCGCTGCAGCTCCAGCAGGTACGTCGCGTTGGCCCGGCCGATGGGGTTGTCGAGGAACAGGGTGCCGGCGTGGCGGTGCCTGTCGCGGCCCCGGTCGTTGCTGCGGAGCGCGGCCATCGTGCAGTACAGGGCGATGGCGGCGGTGAGCAGCTGGCCGCCGGAGAAGACGTCGCCCATCTGTCCCACGGGGACGCGCTCGGCGCGGAGCACGGCGTCGGGCTTGAGGATCTCGACGGCGACGCCCTTCGGCTGGAGGGCCGCGCTGACGCCGCGCAACAGCAGGGACATGCCGTCGCGCCGCATGTCGGAGTTCTTCTTGACGGCCGCGCGGGTCGCTTCGTCGACGACCTCGCCGAGCCGCTCGGTGAGCGTCGCCTGATCGGGTTCCTCGAAGCGGATGCGGAGGAACTCCTGGCCGGACCACTCCCCCAGGCCCTCGGGGAGCCTGGACAGCCGCTGGGCCGAGCGCAGGGTGGCGAGCGCCGACTCCACGAGTCCCCGTAGCCGGTCCACGATCGAGTCGCGGTTTCGCTCCAGCTGCGCCAGCTCGTCGGTGAGGACCCGCAGCCGGGGCGCGAAGGCGTCCGCCCACTTCTGGGCGTGCTCGGGCAGCGCGGAGGCGGGCAGCTCACGGATCTGCTGCCGCGCCGGGGTGCGCACCTGCTCATAGCGGGTGGAGTTGGCATGCCGTACGAGGATGTCGCTCGCCTCGCGCACCGCGCCCTCGGCGGCGGAGAGGTCGGCGGCGCAGCCGCGCAGGGAGCGGCGGGCCTCGGCGGCGGCCTTGCGCGACTCTTCGAGGCCGCCCGGGTAGGGCTCGGGTTCCTCCTGGTCGTCGTCCGGGGTGTGGTCGCGCAGGAGGTCCCGGAGCAGGGCGGCGGTCTCGTCGAAGCCGCCTGCCGCGTCCTCGGCGGCGCGGTGGGCCGCCAGCAGCTCCGCGTGGGCCTCGCGGGCCTGGGCCAGCGCCTCGGTACGGGAGGCGAGTTCGGTGGTGGCGGTGCGCAGCAGGGCCTGGGCGTGGTCGGCGTCGCGCGGGACCATCTCCTCGGGCAGCTCCGTGTGGGCCTCGCCGTCCTCGGGGGCGTGCCGTTCGGCCTCGCCGCGCAGCCGTCCGAGCTGTTCGCTCGCCGTCGACATACGGGTCTCCAGCAGCTGCACCAGCTCCTCGGCGCGGGCCGACGCGGCCTGCCGGGAGGGGCCGTCGGAGCCGTCGGGCGACTGGAGGAGCTGCTCGGCGCGGTTGCGGACCTTGTTGCTGAGCCGGTCCAGTTCCGCGCGGGCGGCGCTCTCGTCGCTCTCGGCCCGGGCCTGCTCGGCGCGCAGGTCGGCGCCCACGCCGACCTTCTCGTACACCTGGGAGGCGGCGCGGTAGGCCTCGCGGAGGGCGGCGAGGGGCTGCTTGGGCGCGTCGGTGTCCGCTTCCGGTACGTCGTCGGGGGCGCCCGCGATCTCCGCGCGCTCGGCGCGCAGCGCGCGTGCCGTACGGCGGGCGTCGTCGGCGGCACGCTGGGTGGCGCGGCGGTCCTCGTCGGCGGCGCGGGCCCGCTCCAGGCAGACCTGGGCGCGGGCCTCGGACTCGGCGGCCTCGTCGGCGAGTTCACGGAGCTTGACCTGCCAGCCGGCGCGTTCACGCAGCCGGAAGGCGAGTCCGGCGAGGGCATCGGCGGCGCGCCGGGCCTTCTGCGCGGCCTCCTGCCGTTCGTCCCGCACCTGGGCGGCCTCGGCCGCCGCCTCCTCGGCCTCCGCCCGCACGGTCCGGGCCTCTGCCAGCTCCGCCTCGGCCTCCTCGGCGAACGCGCGGGTCTCCGCCGCGGACGTGGCCAGCTCGGTGAGCCGGCCCGCCGGGCAGCCGGTGCGCCAGGAGGCTAGTCGCGCCGCGAGTTCCCGGTCCTTGCCGAGGCGTGCCGCGAGGGCCCGGATCTCCTCGTCGCGCTCGGTGGCGCGGGCGCGCAGTGCCTGGCGCTCCTCGTCGGCGGCGCGCTCGTCGTGCATGGCCGGGTTCGGCGGGACGAGGAACACCTCGGACGAGGCCCCGTGGCCCGCGTCCAGGGGCGGTGTGGGCGCGAGCAGGGCGGCGGCCGTGCCGACGGCGACGGCGGACCGCGGGAGGAGGGCCGCGTCGCTGAGCGCCGCGCGGGCGCGGACGTGCGAGTCGGGGTCGGTGATGATGACGCCGTCGACCAGCTCCGGGCGCGCGGCGAGCACGCGCGCGTGGTCGGCGGGGTCCACGGCCTGGGCGAGGTACCGCCAGCCGGGCAGGGCGGGGATGCCGTGCTCGCCGAGGAACTCGACGGTGGCCAGGACGTCGGGGCCGGGCGGCAGCAGTCCGCCGTCGCCGAGGGCACCGAGGATGCGGGAGTCGTCGGCCGCGGCGGTGCGCAGCTCGAAGAGGGTGCGCTCGGCGGAGGACACGTTCTCGTCGAGCAGCTCACGCAGCTCGTCCGCGAAGCGGTCCAGTTCCTCGGGGGTGAGGGGGCCCTCGGCCGGGGAACCGGAGGTGTCGGCACCGTCGGCCGCCGGTCCCGTCCGCTCCGGCTCGGCGGGCCTCGCGGCGGCCACGCCGCCGGGGCCGTCGCCTGCGGTGCGGGGTACGGGCACCCCGGCCCGGCTCTTGCGGGCGGCGCCCGGCAGGCTCAGCAGTTCGGCGAGGCGCTCCTCCGCCGCGAGGGCCTCGGCGGTGCGCCGCTCCCCGTCGTACGCGCGCTCGGCGGCGACGGCGGCGTCGGCGGCGCGGGCGGCCGTCAGCTCCGCGCGGGCCTCGGCGGAGGCCGCCTCCCTGGCGTGCTCGGAGGCGCGTCGTGAGGCCTCCCGGGCGGTGTCCCAGGCGGCGACGGCGGTCTTCTCGGCGTCGCTGGCGGCGAGGGCGGCCCGGGCCGGATCGGCGTCGGGCGCACTGTCGTCGAGCCAGCCGGCCCGGACCGCCTCGGCGGTCTCCTGCTCGACCTCGCTGAGCCGCTGCTTCAGGTGCCCGATCTCGCTGCGGGCGCGCTGCGCCTCGGTGGCGGCGGCGGTGGAGTCCCGGTGGGCGGTCTCGCCGAGCTCCTGGAGGGCCGCCGACCGCTCCTCGCCCTCGTTGGCGAGGTTCTCGGCGCTCTCGGCGGCCGCGTGCAGGGCCCGTACGAGGTCGACGGCGGCCTTGGCGCGGGCGGCGAGCGCGGGGGCCGCGTCCCGCTCGGCCTCCTGGATGGCGGCGGCCACGCGCGCGACGCGGTCGGCGGCGGCGCGGTGCCGGAGCACGGCCTCGGCGGCCTGCCAGGCGGAGTGCAGGGTCCGCGCGTCGGCCAGTTCCCGTTTCTGGGCGGCGGCCGACTTCTCGGCGGCGGCCAGCGCGAGGGAGGCGTGCCGGTAGGCGAGTTCCGCCGCGATCAGCGCGCTGCGCTCGCGGGCGCCCTCGGCGTGGGTGACCGCGTACGCGGCGGCCGTGACCCGCTGGGCCAGATCGGTGCCCCTGACCCGTTCCCGGGTGGCCCTGGCGGAGAGTCGCCGGGCCAGGGTGCGGGTCCGCCGCTCGGCGGCCGTGTGGATGTCACGCGCCCGTGACCGTGCCTCGGCGGCCTCCACGATCCGGCCGAGCAGGTCCACGGAACCGGCGGTGAAGTCGCGTTCGGCGATCAGCTCGGCCCGGCGTCCGAGCTTGTTGCCGAAACCGCCGACGAGGTCGGCGAGCCCGTCGGTGTCCCGGGTGTCCGTGACCGCGCGGAGCAGCAGGTCGGTGAAGTCGGAGTCCTTCTTCACCGCGAACAGGCCGGCGGCCTCGCCCTCGTCGGCGTTCATCTCCCGCTGGTAGCGGAAGAGTTCGGGGTCGAGGCCGAGGTCGGTCAGATGCTCGTTCCAGCGGTCGTGGATCTCCTCCCAGTGCACTTCGAGGTGCGGATACGCCTTGCCCGCCTCGGTGAGGGCGTCCCGGAACCCCTTCATGGTCCGCCGCCGCCCCTGCGCGCCGGAGGCGCCCTCGACGGGCGGCCGTACGGCGGTGGACTCGGCGACGGGGAGGTTGTCGAGGCTGAGGCCGGGGCCGGGCCGGAAGGAGTACCAGGCCTCGGCGAACTTGCGGGGGTCGTTGGAGACCTGGCGTCCGCGCCACTCGCTCACCTTGCCCACGACGACGCACTCACCGGTGAGGGTGTGCTGCCACTCCAACGCGACGTGTCCGCAGTCGTCGGCGAGCAGGAACTTGCGCAGCACGCCCGAGCTGGCGCCGCCGAGGGTGTTGCGGTGCCCCGGCAGCATCACCGAGAAGATCAGCTTGAGCAGGACCGACTTGCCGCCGCCGTTCTCCAGGAAGAGCACGCCCGCGGGTGCGGGCCGGCGCGGCGGCCCGGTGGGCTCCTCCTCGAAGAACTCCGCCTGCTGCGGCGCGGGGTCGGGCACCGGCTCGCCGACACCCCTCAGGTCCAGCACGGTGTCGGCGTAGCGCGCACCGGCCGGCCCGATGGAGTAGAGGCGGACCCGGGACAGCTCGTACATGGTGGGGGACTTTCGCGGTCGTGAGGGTGGTTCGTGCGGAGACGTGGTGCGGGCGGGTCAGGAGTGGAACGGCAGCCCGGCGTCGGCCACCAGCTCCAGGTCGTCGGTGTCGTCGGGGGGCAGCAGGCTGGCCGTGCCGTCGGTGACCGGGACGATCCCCAGGTCGAGCAGTTCGGCCATCGCGGCGCTGCCCGCCATGTCCCGCACCTGGAGCTGGTAGCGGGCGGTCGTGCGGTACGTACCGCCGTTGTCGTCGCCCGTGCGCTGGAGGAACCCGGAGTCGGTGAGGAAGCCCACCGCCTTGCCGACGATGCCGGTGGTGGAACCGGCGAGTCGGCGGGCGTCCTTGGTGGCTCCGGTGGAGCTGCGTCTGGCCCAGATCCGCCAGGCGGCCTCCAGTCCGGGCGCGTCCGTCGCCGGGTCGGTGTTCTCCCCCTGCTCCTCGGCGCGTTCCTCCAGCCGCCGGCAGGCCTGCCGTACGAACGAGTCGACCCCGTTCACCGACACGCGCCCGATGTACCCGTCGTCCGCGAGGTCCTCCGGGCGGGGGAACGCCATCGCGGCGACCGCGAGGTGGGCGAGCCCGTGCAGGAAGCGGTCCACGGAGTCGGCCGAGGTGCGCCGCGCGTAGTCCCCCATGCGGACGGCGAACACGGAGTCCTCGGCGGCCGTCACCGCCATCCCGGCTCTCGGTGACACCTCCAGCACCACCAGTCCGAGCCCGGTGGCGACGGCGTCGGCGAGCCGGGCGAAGGCCGGGTCCTCGCGGTAGCGGCGCAGCAGATCGCCGTACTCCTGGTCGCGGGCGGGCTGGAGCTTGGGCTGGAGCCCGAAGGCGACGAGCCGCGCCGCGTCGGCGGCGTCGGCGGGGGTGACGGCGGCGGCCACCGGAGCGGGGGCGGCCTCCGGCTCACTCCACTCGACGTGCTCGCTCACGGCAGGGACTCCTCGGTCTTGGAACAGGTCTCGAAGTAGCTGTCGCCCCAGGTCTTGGAACCGGGGACGCCGACAGCGGGGGCAGGCGGCAGGCCGCGTTCGGCCGGGAACCGGCCGGGGGCGGGGTCCGGCCGGGGGCCCATGGTCGCTCTCATGCCGCCTCCGAACGGTCCGCCGCCATCCCGGCCGCGTCCAGCAGTGCCGTCCCCACGATGAGGTCGGCCCCGCCGAACTCCGGGTCGTCCAGCTCGGTCCCGTCGTCCACGGCGAAGAGCAGCTTCTCCTCGCCCTGCCGGTAGGCCGTGCCGACCGGGGGGCTGGCCGCGTGCACGGCCAGCAGGGCGACGAGATAGGGCAGTTCGGGGTCGGACCGCCGGGCCTCGGCGAGCAGTCCCGACAGCCGTCGGGGCGCGTCGGCGGGGAGGTCAAGCAGCCGCATCGCCGCGGCCAGCTGCTCCTCGCTGAACCGGCTGTCGTCCGGGGTGGCGATCAGGTCCGGCTCCGGCATCTCCGCACCCAGGTGCTCCCGCTCCACCGGGGGTGTGAACAGGAGGTCGACGAGGTCCCCGAGCCGCGGGGATCCCGGCGTACGCAGCCCCGTCCCACGGGCGAAGAACGCGTCGGTCACCCGCCGGGCCTGCTCCACGGGCAGCGGCAGCAGCGGTGCGAGCAGATGGCCGTACAGGTCGGTCCCCGAGGTCGTCATGGGGGTGGCGAAGGCCTGCCGGTCCTGCTCCGCGCGGAACAGGGGGCCGGCCTCCAGCAGCCGGGACTGCAACTGGGTGTGCCGCCGGATGCAGTCCTTGACGATGTCGACGAGCTCGGCGGCGCGGCGCTTCTGCTCGGGGTCCTCGGACTCGTCGCGGGCCTTGCGGATGTTGGTGAGGATCGCGTTCTCGTGGCGGTAGCGGTCGGCGACGTGGTCGAGCGCCTCGGCGATCATGTCGGGGACGGCCTGGAGCCAGTCGACCGCGCGGACGTTGCGCCGGGTGGCGTCCAGGGCCCTGCGGAGCGTCTCCGAGTACTGCACGGTCCGGTAGCGCGCCTGTTCGGCGGCGAGCTGGGCGTCGGCGAGCCGGCCCCGGCTGATGAGGACCTCCAGCTTGACCTCGGCGGCGATCTGCGCGCTGGTGACGTCGGTGTCGAGGGCGCCCACGAGGACGTTGACGGCCTCGTCGGTCGTGCGGAGGTAGACACCGCCGCCGTAGCCGGGGACCTCCTCGATCAGCTTGAAGTCGTAGTCGCGGCGCACATAGGTGCCGTCGGAGGCGAAGGTGCCGTAGACGGCGCGGAACCCGCGGTCGACGCTGCCAACGTTGATCAGGTTCTCCAGGACCCAGCGGGCGACGCGCTCGTGCTCCTCGACGGGGCGCCGCGGGGCCTGGGCGGCGATACGGGGGATGAGCCGGGCGACGATCTGGTCGTGGTCGGCGCCGGTGTCGAAGTCCATGTTGAGCGTGACCAGGTCGATGGCGGCGAGGGCGACCTCCGCCATGCCGTACACCGAGTACTCACCCGCGAGGTTGGCCTTGCGCGCGTCGAGGTCGTGCAGCGGCGCGGTGCAGGCGAGCGCGCGCAGCCGCCGCGCCAGGCCCTCGTCGGCGGCCGGGCCCGGCGCCGGGCGCGGCCCCGCGCTGAGCTGGGGCGGAACGCTGTCCGTCGATACGGGTGAAGTCACGGTGCACAGATTAGGTCCTGGGTCTGACACCGACCCAAATCGCTGCGCCGGGCGGGGCCGGAACGCACTCAGGACACGTCGGCCACCCGGCGGCCGTAGACCTCGACCAGGCCCCGCAGCGAGTCGTCGAGGTACTCGGCCAGCATCTCCTCGGCCCGGTCGCGTTCGCCCCGCTGGAGCGTCCCGAGGATCAGCTGGTTCCGTGCCAGGTACGGCTCGTAGAGCTTGCGCGGGTTGTCCACCACGTGGAACGCGAGGCGCAGTTCGGCGAAGACGCTGCGCATGAGTTCGTCGGTGCGGGCGCTGCCCGCGAGGGCGACCAGCTCGCGGTGGAAGTGGATGTTGGCGGTGGAGACGCCCTTCCAGTCGCCCTCCCGCGCCTGCCGCTGACCGTCGGCGACCGCCTCGGCGAGCCCGTCGAGGCCGTACGGCGGCTCGCCGAGCCCCCGGACGACGGCGCACTCCACGAGCCGGCGGGTGCGGTAGATGTCCTCGACGTCCTGGACGGTGAGGACCCGTACGAAGACCCCGCGGTTGAGCTCGTGCACGAGGAGCCGTTCATGGGTGAGCAGGCGGAACGCCTCCCGGAGGGTGTTGCGGGAGACCCCGAGGGCGCCGCCGATGCTGTCCTCGGACAGGCGGGTGCCCGGCGGGAAGAAGCCTTCGGCGATGCGACTCCGGAGGATGTCCGAAACCCGCTCGGCGGTGCTGGTGCGGCCCAGCAGGGCCCGGTCGTCGGCGAGTCCCGTCAGTTCGGCGGCCATGCGCCGAATTCAACCGCAGTCATCAGAACGAGACAACATGGGTATTGAAGGATCGTTCAACGATCCTCTACCTTGCTGGAAAGGCGCCCCGAATCACGCCACGGTTCGCCCCACCCGACGCGACACCCGACACGGCACCACGGCACCACGGCACGGCACGACGGCACGGCTCACCCCTCACGCACCCTCCGTCCCTCATTGCGAGGTGCTCATGAGCTCGAACCCTCCCTCCACTCCGATCCCCACGACCACATCTCAGCCCCCGGCGGGCGCACCGACCGCTGACGACGGCGCGTTCGGCTGGCTGCGCGCCCTCGGTCCGCGCGGCCGCCGCGCCTTCGGCGGCGCGTTCGGCGGCTACGCCCTCGACTCGTACGACTACTTCACGCTGCCGCTGAGCATGGTCGCGCTCGCGGCCTACTTCGGGCTGGACAGCGGCCAGACCGGCCTGTTCACCACGGTCACGCTGGTCGTCTCGGCGATCGGCGGCGCCGCCGCGGGTGTGCTCGCGGACCGGATCGGCCGGGTGAAGGCCCTGATGATCACCGTGATCACCTACGCGGTCTTCACCGTGGCCTGCGGCTTCGCGCCCAACTACGAGACCCTGCTGGTCTTCCGGGCCCTCCAGGGCCTCGGCTTCGGCGGCGAGTGGGCGGTCGGCGCGATCCTGGTCGCCGAGTACGCGAGCGCCAAGCACCGGGGGCGCACGCTCGGCGCGATCCAGAGCTCCTGGGCCGTCGGCTGGGGACTCGCCGTGATCGTCTACACGGTGGTCTTCTCCGTCTTCGGCGACGACCTCGCCTGGCGCGTGATGTTCTGGACGGGAGCCCTGCCCGCGCTCCTCGTCGTCTGGGTGCGCCGCTCGGTCGAGGACGCCCCGGAGGCGGCCGCCGCGCGGGAACGGAGCGCCGAGAAGGGCTCGTTCGCCGCGATCTTCCGGCCCGGCACCGCGGCCTCTCCCGGCCTGCTGCGCACGACGCTGTTCGCCGTGCTGCTGTCCACGGGCGTCCAGGGCGGCTACTACACACTGGCGACCTGGGTGCCGACGTATCTGAAGACCGAACGCGACCTGTCCGTCGTCGGCACCGGCGGCTATCTCACGTTCCTGATCTCCGGAGCCTTCATCGGCTACCTCACCGGCGGGTACCTCACCGACCGGCTGGGCCGCAGGCGGAACATCTGGCTGTTCGCGGTGCTGTCGGCGCTGTGCATCCTGGCGTACGCGAACATACCGAGCGGCGCCAACGGCCTTCTCCTGGTGCTCGGTTTCCCGCTCGGGTTCTGCATGTCGGCGATCTTCAGCGGCTTCGGGTCGTACCTGAGCGAGCTGTACCCGGCGGCCGTGCGCGGCACCGGGCAGGGCTTCACGTACAACACCGGGCGCGCCGTGGGCGCCGTGTTCCCGACGACGGTCGGTTTCCTGGCGGACAGCTGGGGGGTGGGCGGCGCGCTGGTCTTCGGAGCGATCGGCTACGCCCTGGCGGCCGTCGCTCTCCTCGGTCTGCCGGAGACGCGCGGGAAGGAGCTGGTATGAACCCCGCGACCGCGCAGGACCTCCCGCTGTCCGACGCAGACCCGACGCGGGACGGCGCTTCCTCCCTCGCCCCCGACGACCGCCCCGTGACCCTGGTCGAGCCGCACGCGCACGCGTGGAGCCCCGGTGAGGCCCGCGCCCGGTTCCGCGCCGGGCTGTCCGGGCCCACCGCAGGGGTCGCCGCCGGGCACACCCAGGCGAACCTGATCTCGGTGCCCGCCGACTGGGCGTACGACATGCTGCTGTTCTGCCAGCGCAATCCGAAGCCCTGTCCGGTGCTCGACGTGACGGACGCGGGAGCCTGGACCACCCCGCTCGCCGAGGGCGCCGACCTGCGCACCGACCTCCCCCGCTACCGGGTGTGGGAGCACGGCGACCTGGTGGGCGAACCGACGGACGTGGTCGACGTCTGGCGGGACGACCTGGTGTCGTTCCTCATCGGGTGCAGCTTCACCTTCGAGTGGGCCCTCACCGAGGCCGGCGTCCCGATGCGCCACATCGAGCAGGGCCGCAACGTCCCCATGTATGTCACCGGCCGCCAGTGCAGGCCCGCGGGCCGGCTGCACGGGCCGATGGTGGTGTCGATGCGCCCGGTGCCGCCCGAGCACCTCGCCGCCGCGATCCGGGAGAGCGGTCTGCTCCCGGCGGTGCACGGCGGGCCGGTGCACTGCGGGGAGGCGGCCGGCCTCGGCATCGCCGACCTGTCCCGTCCGGACTTCGGCGAGGCCGTGACCGCCGAGCCGGACGACATCCCGGTGTTCTGGGCCTGCGGGGTCACCCCGCAGGCCGCCGTGATGGCGTCGCGCCCACCGTTCGCGATCACCCACGCGCCGGGGCGGATGTTTTTGACGGACGCCCGCGACGAGCAGTACCGCGTGGCCTAGCAGGCACCGCTGAAAGAGGAGAATGGGAACCATGACGTCGATCGACCTGAACGCCGACCTCGGCGAGGGTTTCGGCCGCTGGCAGCTGACCGACGACGAGGAACTGCTCTCCGTCGTCACCAGCGCCAACGTGGCCTGCGGCTTCCATGCCGGGGACGCGGTCACCATGCGCCGGGTCTGCGAGCTGGCGGCGGAGCGCGGGGTGCGGATCGGCGCCCAGGTCTCGTACCACGACCTCGCGGGCTTCGGGCGGCGCGCGATGGACGTGCCGGCCGCCGAGCTGGCGGCCGAGGTGGCCTACCAGGTCGGCGCCCTGGAGGTCTTCGCACGCGCGGCGGGCACACGCGTGTCGTACGTGAAGCCGCACGGCGCGCTCTACAACCGCGTCGTGCACGACGCCGAGCAGGCGGCGGCGGTCGTCGACGGGGTGGTTCTCGCCGACTCCACGCTGCCGGTGCTCGGCCTGCCCGGATCGCACCTGCTCAAGGTGGCGGAGCAGGCCGGACTGCCCGTGGTCACGGAGGCGTTCGCCGACCGCGCGTACACCGAGCGCGGCACCCTGGTACCGCGGAGCCAGGACGGCGCGGTGATCACGGACGCGGCCACGGTCATCGAGCGGTCGGTGACCCTGGCCCGCTCCGGCACGGTCGTCTCCCACTCCGGCGAGCACGTCACCGTGCGCGCCCGCTCCCTGTGCCTGCACGGCGACACACCGGGCGCGGTGGAGCTGGCGCGGCGGGTGCGTACCGAGCTGACCGCGTCGGGGATCCGTGTGGAGGCGTTCGTATGAGGGCCATGCCGGTCGGTGCTCGCGCGCTGCTGATCGAGCTGGACTCGGGCGCAGAGGCCGAGGCGCTGCACGCCGAGCTGCTGCGCCGCTGCGCCGCGGGTGACCTCGCGGTCACCGAGATCGTCCCCGCGGCCCGTACGGTCCTCCTGGACGGCCTGGAGGCCCCCGCGCGCGTCGCCGAACGCCTCGCCTCCTGGGAGGTGCCGTCGGCCCCGGCCCGCGCAGAGGAGGTCATCGAGATCCCCGTCCGGTACGACGGGCCCGATCTGCCGGACGTCGCCGCCCACTGGGGTGTGGACGAGGCCGAGGTGGTCAGTATCCACGCGGCGGCCGAGTTCCGCGTCGCCTTCTGCGGTTTCGCGCCCGGCTTCGGCTACCTGACGGGCCTGCCCCGTGAGGTGCCGCGCCGGGCGACCCCACGTACCGCCGTCCCGCCGGGCTCCGTCGCCCTGGCCGGTCCGTACACGGGCGTCTATCCACGCTCGTCCCCCGGCGGATGGCAACTGATCGGCACGACCGACACCGTCCTGTGGGACCCCTCGCGCGTGCCGGCCGCTCTGCTGACGCCGGGTGTCCGGGTCCGCTTCAGGCCGGCGGCGACCCCATGAGCGACCGTGCCCTCGCCGTCGTCCGGGCCGGTGCCCTGACCACCGTCCAGGACCGGGGGCGGCCCGGCCACGCGCACCTCGGCGTCCCCCGCTCGGGGGCACTGGACGCGCCCGCCGCCGCCCTGGTCAACCGTCTGGTGGGCAACGCCCCGGAGGCGGCCGTCCTGGAGACCACCGTCAACGGCTGCTCCGTACGGCCCCGCGCGACGGTCACCGTCGCCGTCGGGGGCGCGCCCTGCCCGGTCACGGTGGACGGCCGCCCGGCGGCCTGGGGAGCGCCCGTACGGGTTCCCGGTGGCGCGCTGCTGGACATCGGGGCGGCACACGCGGGGGTACGCAGTTATCTCGCCGTCTCCGGCGGCGTGACCGTCGAGCCGGTCCTCGGCAGCCGTTCCACGGACCTGCTGTCCGGTCTGGGTCCTCCCCCGTTGACGGACGGCACGGTGCTCCCTCTGGGACGCCCGAGCGGGCCCCACGCGTGCGTGGACGCCGTTCCGCATCCGGCGCCGCCCTCGGAGCTGGTCCTGCGGGTCGCGCTGGGCCCCCGCCACGACTGGTTCACGGATGCGGCGCTCACCACCCTGGCCGCCCGTCCCTACGCCGTGTCGTCGGCGAGCAATCGCATCGGGCTGCGCACGGAGGGCCCCGCGCTGGAACGGGCGCGGCCGGGTGAGCTGCCCAGCGAGGGCATGGTGCTGGGAGCGGTCCAGGTGCCGCCGGACGGTCGCCCGGTCGTCTTCCTCGCCGACCATCCGACCACCGGCGGCTATCCGGTGATCGCGGTCGTCGACCCGGCGGACCTGGCGGCCGCGGCACAGGCCACACCGGGCACACCGGTGCGGTTCATCGCCGTACGACACCGCCGCTGACCGACCGCGCGACGCCGCCTCCTCCCCTCTCCGCGGTGCTCCCTTTGTCGGCGCTCCCTGGTGCCGGTCCCCCGTCGGCCGTCGCCTCACGCCACCTCCGGCCGCTGCTCGGACCCCGTCAGCGCCGCGAGGGCCGAGGCCACCGCGTGGGACGCGGTCAGGTCGAGGCGGGCGCTGGTGCCGCGTGCCTTGTGGCGTACCTCGGCGGCGGCGAGGGTGAGGAGCTGCGGCAGCAGGTCGGTGCACCGCCGGGCCACCCACCCCGTGCCCGCCGTGGCCAGCCACCACAGACCGGCGGCGCGGGTCGGCGCGGGGGAATCGGGTTCCGGTGAGGGCGCGGGGCCCGTCGCGAGCCCGGCCTGGCTGAGCAGCGCGTGGAAGCGGACGGCGAGCTGCCGGTGTCCGCGCTCGCCGGGGTGGAGCCGGTCCGCGCTCCACATCGCGCGGTCCGTCAGCCAGGCGCCCTCGCAGGCGTGCAGATGGACCGCTCCGTGGCGCTCGGACAGGGCGTGCACGACGGTGTTGACGGCCCGTTGCCGCCGGGCGAGCGGCCGGGCGAGGGCTCCGGGCAGGCCGAGCATCGCGCCGGGGTCGGGCAGGCACGCGGTGAGCAGTTCGGCACCCTGGTCCCGCAAGGCCCCGTACACCTCGTCCAGGCGGGCGGCCACGGCGTGGATGTCGAAGGTGCAGCGCAGGGTGTCGTTGACGCCGATGACGACCGAGGCGATGTCCGGGCGCGGCGTGAGCGCGGCGGACAGTTGGCGTTCCAGGACGTCGCACGTCTGGGAGCCGCTGACGGCGAGGTTGGTGAACTCCACCTCGGGGGCCAGTCCGTCGGCGAGCAGCGCGGCCCAGCCCCGCCAGGCGTCCGCCACGGGGTCCCCGACGCCTTCGGTGAGGGAGTCGCCGAGGGCCACGAAGCGCAGGGGTCTCATCCGACGCCCTCCCATGCCGGGCGTCCGGCGTGCGCGTCGTGGGCGGCGAGGAAGGCGTCCACGGCGGTCTGCCAGCCGAAGCACTCCGCACGCGCGCGTGCCGCGTCCCGGCGTTCCCGCTCGGGTCGGTCCAGGAGCGACTCGACGGCGTCCGCGAAGGAGGTGCCGCTGTCCGCCGCCGTGGCCCCGGCCGACCCGACGACCTCGGGCAGCGCCGAGGAGGAACTGGCCACAACCGGCGTGCCGCAGGCCATCGCCTCCAGTGCGGCCAGCCCGAACGTCTCGGCGGGCCCGGGCGCCAGGCACACGTCGGCGGAGGCCTGGAGGGCGCCGAGCAGGTGGCGGTCGGCGACATGGCCGAGGAAGGTCACGGGCAGCCCGCGGGCCCGCTGTTCGAGCCGGGCCCGCAGCGGTCCGTCCCCGGCGACCACCAGCACCGCGCGCCGTCCGCGCTTGAGCAGCGCCTCCAGCGCGTCGAGCGCCGCGCCGGGACGTTTCTCCACCGAGAGCCGGGAGCACATCACCAGCAGCACGTCGTCCACGCGCGCGTGACGCTCACGCAGCCCCGGATCCCGGAGCCCGGGGTGCCGTCCCACAAGGTCGACGCCCAACGGGGCGCGGACGACGTTCCGGGCGCCGATCCGTACGAACTCCCGCTCGGCGAACTCGGTGGTGCACACCACGCGCGCGTAGGTGTGGGCGGTACGGGCGTTGAGGGCGTCGGCGGCCCGCCGCGCCATCGCCTCGGAGAGCCCCCAGGTCCGCAGCACCCCGTCGGCGGTCTCGTGGGAGACCATCACCGCGGGCACCCGGGCCCGTCGCGCCCACGCACCGGTCCAGCGCAGGGTGGTGCGGTCGGAGACCTCCAGCCGGTCGGGGTGGAGGGACTCCAGGAGGGACGCGACCCGCCGCTTGTCCATGAGGACGCGGTAGCCGCCGGTGCCGGGCAGCAGGGGCCCGGGGAGGGTGATGACGCGGCCCTGTTCGGTCTCGCGGTCGGTGTACCGCTCGCCGGGCACGACGAGCACCGGGTGGTGACCCGCCGCCTGGTAACCGCGGCCCAGTTCCCGCAGGGCGGTGCGCAGTCCGCCCGAGGCGGGTGCGACGAAGTTGGCGAGCCGCACGATCCGCAGGCCCGAGCGGGCGGCGTCGTTCCGTGCGGCCCCGGAGGAAGCCCCGTTCACGCCGCCACCGCCGTCCGCGCCGCGAGCACATCGGCGTAGTGTCCGATGAGCTGGTCGCCGACGGCCGCCCAGGTGCGCCCCTCGACCATGGCCCGCCCGGCAGCCCCGTAGGCCGCCCGTAGCACCGGATCGTCGGCCAGCGACGACACGGCGTCCCGTACGGCCGCGGCGTCGCGCGGCGGCACCAGCAGCCCCGTACGCCCGTGCGCCACGAGGTCCAGCGGTCCGCCGGCGGCGGGGGCGACCACGGGCACGCCGCTGGCCATGGCCTCCTGCACGGTCTGGCAGAAGGTCTCGAAGGGGCCTGTGTGGGCGAAGACGTCCAGGGAGGCGAAGATCCGGGCGAGGTCGTCGCCGGTGCGGCGGCCGAGGAAGACGGCGCCGGGCAGGGCCTCGCGCAGCCCCGGTTCGCTGGGGCCGTCGCCCACGACGACGACGCGTACGCCGTCCAGGCCGCACACCCCGGCCAGCAGTTCGACCTGCTTCTCGGGGGCGAGGCGGCCGACGTAGCCGACGATCAGCTCGCCGTTCGGCGCCAGTTCGCGGCGCAGCGCCTCGTCGCGCAGGGCGGGCCGGAAGCGGACGGTGTCCACGCCGCGCTGCCACAGCTTCACCCGGGGCACCCCGTGTGCCTCCAGGTCACGCAGGGCGACGCCGGACGGGGCGAGGGTGAGGTCGGCGGCGGCGTGGACGGAGCGGATGCGCCGCCAGGCGGCCGCCTCGCCGGCGTGCACATAGGTGCGGGCGTAGCCGGCGAGGTCGGTCTGGTAGATGGCGACGGCGGGGACCCCGAGGCGCGCGGCGGCGGCCATGCCCCGCACGCCGAGGACGAAGGGGCTGGCCAGGTGGACGATGTCGGCCCTGTGTTCGACGATCGCCCCGGCCACCCGGCGGCTGGGCAGGGCGACGCGGACCTGGGGGTAGCCCGGGAGCGGGAGGGAGGGGACACGGACGACGGGGCACGGCGCCTGGAGGTCGGCGCCCACCGCCGCGCCCGCGGCGGTGGCCGGCGCCACGACGAGCGGTGAGTGACCGCGCGCGACGAGGTGCCGCGCGGTCTGCAGGGCGCAGTGGGCCACGCCGTTCACATCGGGGGGAAAGGACTCGGTCACGATGACGACACGCATACCGGTGTTGTCGTCGTACCGGACGTGGCCGCGTCAACGTGGATCTTTCCGGACGAGGAACGTCCCATGAGCGTTGCGCTGCACACATGTCCAGGTCAGACCGTGTCCATGCCCTCCTGACCTCCGGGTCACGGGGTGTTCACATTGCGGGCATGTCAGGACCGATTCGGCTGCGTACGGCTGTCTGGACCTCGGCCTCCTCGGCCGGGTCGGCGGCCAGTCGGCGGAGCTGGTCGACGACACGTGTGTCACCCGTCTCGGCGTGCCGGGCGGCGATCTCGCGGGTGGTCTCCTCGCAGTCCCAGAGGCACTCGACGGCGAAGCCGGCCGGGAAGGAGGGGTCGGTGGCGGCGAGTGCGCGGGCGGCGCGGCCACGTAGGTGGGAGGAGGCGGTCTCCCGGTAGATGTGGCGCAGCACGGGTGCCGCGCAGACGATGCCGAGACGTCCGGTGCCGTCGACGAGGGTCCACAGGGTGGGCGCGTCGGGGCCCTCGCCGCGTACGGCCTCGCGCAGGGCGCCCAGCACCAGGTCGCTGTCCTGTGCGCCGCCCCGGCAGGCGAGCATGCGCCCGGCGGCCGCGCCCAGGGCGTCGGGCCGGTGCACCCAGCCGCGCGCCCGGTCGACGGCGGCCACGCTGCGCATCCGTTCGAAGGCGGCGACGGCAGCCTCCACGACCATCGTGGTGCCGTCGGCCACCGCGCCCTCGATGAGATCGAGGGCGTCGGGATCGTTGCCGTCGGCGAGATAGCGCAGGGCGGTACAGCGGGCGGCGTCGTCGCCGGACCGGGCGGCCTCGATGATCTCCGGCCGGTCCTCGGGTCCGGCGACGGCCGTGAGGCAGCGCGCGGCCGGCACATGGAGGACGGCTCCGCGTTCGATGCCTTGTCGGGCCCATTCGAAGACGGCGCTGACGCTCCAGCCGGGCCGGGGTCCGCTGGGCCGCATCTGCCGCTGCCAGCGGTCGAAGGAGCCGGTCTCCTGGGCGGCACGCACGCGTGTGGCGACCGCTTCGCGGGGGTCGTCGGCCCACAGCCGCCAGGGCCGGGGTTCGAAGGCGTCCCGGACGGTGGCGGCGAGTTCGGCCTCGCCCTCCGGGTCGGTGGTGAAGCGGGCGAGGACGGGTTCGGCGAGGGCGCGCAGCCCTTCGTCGTCGTCCCTGAGGGCCAGTTCGTCCAGGGCCCACGCCCAGTTGGTGCCCGTGGCGGCGTACCTGCGCAGCAGGTCGAGCGCGTCCCGCCTGCCGTACGAGGCGAGGTGCCCGAGGACCGCGAGGGCGAGTCCGGTGCGTGACTCCTCGGTGTCCAGCACGTCCTCGGCGTCGAAGAGGTGCCGCTCGATCTCGTCGAGTTCGCCGTGCAGGTCGAGGTAGAGCCGGGCGTAGTAGAGGGAGCGGTTCTCCACCTGCCAGTCGTGGCGGGGGTCGCTCAGTACACAGGTGTTCAGTGCCGCGAGCGCCTCGGCCCGCGGGGCGGTGAGCGCGTGCAGCGTGCCGTCGCCACGGCCCCGCTGCAGCAGGCCGAGCAGCGTACCGCTGGGCGCTATGAACGGTTCGAACATGGGAAACAGCCTCACATCAAGCGTCGACGCAACCGGGATCTTGCTCTACCTGGCCGCGTGACAACACGTCGGGGCGCCCGCCGTTTCCTGCTTGCTGTAGACCATCTTCCTCTGCCTCTCGTCAGTGGCCCATGCGGACCGCATCACGGCCCACGTGGTGCGGCAACACCTGCCCAGCCATCGCGTCCGTGAATCACGACGTCATGATGACCCGGCGGTTCTTCCTGCCGCGACCGATATTTCCGGCGGCCCTGTACCGCCTCCCCCGTCTTTCGTTTTTTACCTGGTCAGAACATGTGGATCAGTGTGCGCCGAACAGCTCCAGCAGCTCGGTCCTGCCGAACATCCGCGCCGTGTCGACGGCGTTCGGCGTGCCCTCCAGCGGGTCGGCGCCGCCCTCCAGGAGAACCCGGATGACACCCGCCTCCCCCTTGAAGACCGCCCCCGCGAGGGGGGTCTGCCCCCGGTCGTTGACGCGGCCCGCCTCGGCGCCACGGGCCAGCAACTCCCGTACCGCGTCGGCGTGTCCGTGGTAGGCGGCCAGCATCACGAGCGAGTCACCGCGGTCATTGGTGAGTTCGGCCGGGACGCCGGCGTCGACGTACGCCACGAGCGCCTCCGTCTCGCCCCGCCGGGCCAGATCGAAGACCTTGGTCGCCAGCTCCACGACCTCCGGGTCGGGGGCTTCGCTCATCGCCGGGTCCACCTCTCACTTCGCGTTGCCGCCACGAGCACGTGTGCTTCTGGAGCGTACGACGACAGCGCCGCCGTACGGGTGAATCGCCAGAGTACTGGCTTCTCACGCACATGAGCGGTCGTGGCCGAGGCAAAGATCACACCGAGTCGCGCGTGGCGCAACAGCCCAGCTCGGACGGCCGAACGTCCGCTCATCCACCCAAGTGAATACGCCGGAATTTCCCTCATTTGCACCTTTAATCGTATGGATACATGCTGTGACCTTGGAAGAACTCATGGTGACTGTCCCCATCTACCAGGAGAACGCACATGATCCTGAACATCTCCGGCGTCGTTCTGCTCGGCGTCATCGTCTTCCTCTTCTTCCGCAAGGACGGCCTCAAGGCCTCGCACGCCATCGTCGTGACGCTCTTCGGCTTCTACCTGGCCAGTACGGGTATCGCCCCGAGCATCACGGCGGGCGGCGAGAGCCTCGCGAGCCTCCTCGGCGGGATCAAGTTCTGACCCCGTCCCCATCCGTACGGACCTCCAGGAGACAGCCGTGGCCCGGGTCACCCTCCCCCGCATTCTGAGCAACGGCAGCGCGCATCTCGCCAAGAGCCGGGAGCTGGCCCGGACGGCGGCCTCCAGCGCCACCGACGTCCTCCATCCGCTGATCACGATCACCCGTGGACTGCGCCGACTGGCCGCGGCCGGCCGGCGCAGATGGGTGGAGACACCGACGGACCGGCGCAGCTCACTGCTGTTCCTGGCCGCCTCGGTGGTCCTGGTGGTGACCCTGGTCCCGTACGGAGCGCTGCTCGCCGTCATCGCCCTGATGGCGGCGGCAGCCTGGGCGGGCCGCGACGGCGCGAACCCCGAACCCACCGGCCCCGACGAGTCCCAGACCCAGCGTCTGCGCTCCCTCTACGAGGCCCTGGTCCCCTGTTTCTCGGCCGCCGAGGACCCCGAGCCGCTGTATTCGCACGGCGGTGCCTGGGACAAGGCCTTCCCCACCTACGCGTTCGACGGCACCGGGCGGATCAGCCATCTACTGATCCACTATCCGGCGTACTTCGCCGACGGCGAGCCCGAGTCCCGGGCGCGTGTCGAGCACCTGCTGCACGCCAAGGCAGGCCGCGGCCGCGAGTACCGCTTCGACTGGGACGAGGAGGGCAACACCCTGTCCGTCAGCGTCCTGCCCCCACTCGCCACCGACATCGCCGCCCAGCGCTTCGTGACGGCTCCGGGCGAGACGGTCCTCGGCTTCACCGACCCGGCCCAGGTGCAGCGCACGCTTCCCCTCTCCTTCGGGGAGGAGCGGCGCGACGTACCGCCGGTCGTCTGGCGCACCGGCGCCCGCTCCACCGAACCCCATCTCCTGGCCGTGGGCGAACCGGGCAGCGGTACGACGACGCTGCTGCGCTCCATCGCCCTCCAGGCGCTGCAACACGGCGACGTCGTCATCGTCGACGGCGCCGGCAGCGGCGACCACGCGTGCCTGACCGGCCGGGACGGCGTCCTCGCCGTGGAGAGCGGGCTCTCCGGGGCGCTGGCGAGCCTGGAGTGGGCGTCCCAGGAGACGGAACGCCGGCTGATCGCCACGAACCGCGCCCGTCAGGCGGGGCATCCGGCCCCGGACGACACCAAGCGGCCCCTGTGGCTGCTGCTCGACCGCCCGACCGTACTGGCGCATCTGGCGGCGGCCGACGGCGGACGCGACCCGCAGTCCCTCCTCCAGGTCCCCCTGCGCCATGGCCGGGCCGCGAACGTCACGGTCGTCGTGGCCGAGCAGTTCGACCACCTGGACGCCCTCGGCGAGGCGGTGCTGCGTCACACCCGCGCGCGCGTGGTCCTCGGCCCCGCCACCGCCGAGCAACTTCAGTCCGTCCTGGGGGCACCACCCCCCACGACCCCGACCCCCGACGTCCCCGCGGGCCGCGGCTACGCACGCCTGGGCACCGCCCCCGTCCTGCGCCTCCAGGTCCCCGCCACCCCGGACCCCCACGACCCGGACTCGCCCGAACCCCACCGCGAGTCGGTCCTCGCCCTCCTCCCACCCCACACGACCCCGGCCGACGACCTGGAGAAACTCGCGGCAGCCGACAACTGACCCACCGCACGGACCGCGCCAGGCACGGGCCGGCTGCCCAGCTGCGGACGATCGCGCCGCTGCCACGGCAGAGGCACCCTCGCTGCCGATCCCCAGCCGCCGACCGCCACACCCGCCGTGACGAGCCGCCGACCGCCGTGCCCGCCGTACCCAGCTGCGGGGCCGCCCCGCCCGCCACACCCAGCCACCGACCCCCATGCCCGCCATACCCAGCTGCGGGCCGCCATGCCGCTGGGGCGGCGGGGGCGCGGCGGCACCTCGTCACCGCCGAGCCGCGGGACCAGCCCCGCCCAGGCACAGCGGACCCGGCACCCCACCCCCGACCACACCCCTCACGCCACGAACGTCCGCGGCCCCTCGTTCCCCCCGGACGCCCCGCTCCGCACCAGCCGCGCGGCCGCGGCCAAGCGGGTCGCCGCCTCGTCCGCGACCGCCCCACCCACGGTGAACGGCAGCCGCACATACCCCTCGAACGCCCCATCGACCCCGAACCGCGGCCCGGACGGCACCCGGACGCCGACCCGCTCCCCCACCTCCGCGAGCCGCGACCCGGACAGGCCCCCGGTCCGGACCCACAGCGTCAGCCCGCCCCGCGGCTCGGTGAACTCCCAGTCCGGCAGCTCCCTGCGCACGGCGGCGACGAGCGCGTCCCGGTTCTCCCGGGCCTGCTCCCGCCGCATCCCGACGGCCTGCTCCCAGCCGCCGGAACCCATCAGCCAGTTCACGGCCAGCTGCTCCAGCACCGGCGTGCCCAGATCCGCGTACGCCCGCGCCGCCACCAGGCTGCGGATCACCTCGGGCGCGGCCCGCACCCACCCGATCCGCATCCCCGCCCAGAACGCCTTGCTGGCCGACCCGACCGTGATCACGGTGGAGCCCGCCGGATCGAACGCGCAGACCGGCCGGGGCATCTCCACCCCCTCGTCGAGGTACAGCTCGGCCATGGTCTCGTCCACGACCAGCACCGTCCCCGCGGCCCGGGCCGCGTCGACGAGCCCCCGCCGCCGGTCCTCGTCGGCGAGCGCTCCCGTCGGGTTGTGGAAGTCGGCGACGACGTACGCGAGCCGCGGCGCCGCCTCCCGCAGCACCTGCCGCCAGCGGTCCATGTCCCACCCGGCGAGCCCCTCGGCCATGGCCACCGGCACCAGCCGGGCCCCGGCCTCCCGCATCAGCTGCAGGATGTTGGCGTACGAGGGCGACTCCACGGCGATCCGTTCGCCGCGCCCCGCGAAGAGGTGGCAGATGGCGTCCATGGCGCCCATGGCCCCCGTGGTCACCATGATCTGCTCGGGCATGGTGGGGATGCCGCGCGCGGTGTACCGGTCGGCGAGCATCGAGCGGAGCGCGGGCAGCCCGGCCGGATAGTCGCCGTGCGTGTGCGCGTACGGCGGAAGCTCCTCCAGTGCGCCCTGCACGGCCCGGGTCAGCCAGGGCTCGGGCGCGGGCAGCGCCGCGCACCCCAGGTCGATCATCGAACCGAGCGCCTCCGGGGGCAGCGGCTCCAGACCGCGCGCCGGCAGCGGCTTCCCGGCCGGCACGGCGGTCCAGCTGCCCGCCCCGCGCCGGGACTCCAGGAACCCCTCCGTGCGCAGCGTCTCGTAGGCCGCCGCGACGGTCGTACGGGAGACGGAGAGCGCGAGCGCCAGCTCCCGCTCGGCGGGCAGCCGGGCCGCCACCGGCACGCGCCCTTCGAGGACCAGCAGCCGGACACCGTCAGCGAGCGCGCGGTAGGCGGGTGGGCGCTTGCTGCCGGGCCCACTGGGGCGGTCCTGCTGGGAGTTGAGCATGCGAGCGAGCTGCGCGGCCCCGACCGCGGAAGTCCACTGAGACACGTTTCCAGTCCACCTTCCCCGAATTGGCCATGGAGCACATCACTCCTCAAGCCACAGGGTGACATGCGACAGGCCACTACCACCAACAAGGGGGACATCTCGTGTCCGCACACGGGCATCTCACGCGGCGCCTGCTCCAGCTCTACGTCGGTCTCACCCTCTACGGCGTGAGCTCGGCGCTCCTCGTCCGCTCCGGTCTCGGTCTGGAGCCCTGGAACGTGCTCCACCAGGGACTCTCCGAGCGGACCGGCCTGTCGATGGGGCTCGTCCTCACCATCGTGGGCGCCTCGATCCTGCTCCTGTGGATCCCGCTGCGCCAGCGCCCGGGCCTCGGCACCGTCTCCAACGTCCTGGTGATCGGTGCGGCCATGGACGCGACGCTCGCCCTGACCCCCGACGCCCGCACCTGGACGGCCCGCATCGCCCTGATGGTCTTCGCGATCGTCCTGAACGGAGCCGCCACCGGCCTCTACATCGCCGCCCGCTTCGGCCCGGGCCCCCGCGACGGCCTGATGACCGGCCTGAACCGGGTGACCGGCCTGTCGATCCGTCTCGTCCGCACCGGCATCGAACTGACGGTGGTCGCGACGGGCTTCGTCCTCGGCGGCACGGTCGGCGTCGGCACCCTCCTGTACGCCGTCTCCATCGGCCCGCTCGCCCAGCTGTTCCTGCGCGTGTTCGCCGTTCCCTCGGCATCCGTCAGCACGGTCGTTGCCACCGGTCCATCGGAGCGAGCCATACTTCCCAGGTGACCGCCGTGATACGCCACCCGTACCTCGACCATCCGGGCCCGATCGCCTTCGCCCACCGGGGCGGGGCGGCGGACGGCCTGGAGAACACCACGGCCCAGTTCCGGCGCGCGGTGGAGTCGGGCTACCGGTACCTCGAGACCGACGTGCACGTCACGCTCGACGGCAAGCTCGTCGCCTTCCACGACGCGACCCTGGACCGGGTGACCGACGGGGCAGGCCGGATAGCGGACCTGCCGTGGAAGGAGGTGGGGCACGCGCGCGTGGCGGGCGTCGAACCGGTCCCCCTCTTCGAGGAACTCCTGGAGACCCTCCCCGACGTCCGCTGGAACGTGGACGTCAAGGCGGAGTCGGCACTCCACCCCCTGCTCAATCTGATCGCCCGCACCGACACCTGGGACCGCGTCTGCGTCGGCTCCTTCTCCGAGCCGCGCGTCGCCCGGGCCCAGCGCCTGGCCGGCCCCCGCCTGGCCACCTCGTACGGCACCGGCGGCGTCCTCGGGCTGCGGCTGCGCTCGTGGGGGATCCCCGCCCCGCTGCGCCGCTCGGCGATCGCCGCGCAGGTACCGGAGTCGCAGTCGGGCGTGCCGGTCGTCGACCACCGTTTCGTGCGGGCCGCCCACGCCCGCGGGCTCCAGGTCCACGTGTGGACCGTGAACGAACCGCAACGTATGCACCGTCTCCTCGACCTCGGCGTCGATGGCATCATGACCGATCACATCGACACGCTGCGCACGGTGCTCGAAGACCGGGGGACCTGGGTCTGAGGCCGTCGCGCGGCCCTTCCCGGGGAAGCGAGGGGGCACGGGTGGGCACCGACACCGTGCGGGCGGACGAGGCCGACGAGGCCGCGGACCGGCGACGCGAACAGCGCGGCTGGTACTTCTACGACTGGGCCTGCTCCGTCTACTCGACCAGCGTCCTGACCGTGTTCCTCGGCCCGTATCTGACCGAGGTCGCCAAGTCCGCCGCCGACCCGGAGGGCTACGTCCACCCGCTGGGCATCCCGGTCCGGGCGGGCTCGTTCTTCGCGTACTCGGTCTCCCTGTCGGTGATCGTCGCCGTGGTGGTCATGCCGCTGGTGGGTGCCGCCGCCGACCGCACCGGCCGCAAGAAGCCCCTCCTGGCGGCGGCCGCCTACGTGGGCGCCACCGCGACCGCTGGAATGTTCTTCCTGGACGGCGACCGCTATCTCCTCGGCGGCGTCCTCCTCGTCGTCGCGAACGCGGCGCAGTCCGTCGCGATGATGCTCTACAACTCCTACCTCCCCCAGATCGCGCCGCCCGAGGAACGCGACGCCGTCTCCTCCCGGGGCTGGGCCTTCGGCTACGCGTCGGGCTCCCTGGTCCTCGTCGCGAACCTGGTCCTCTTCACCTCGCACGACAGCTTCGGCCTCTCGGAGGGCATGGCCGTCCGTATCTGCCTGGCCTCGGCGGGCCTGTGGTGGGGCGCCTTCGCCCTGATCCCGCTGCGCCGGCTGCGGGACCGCCGCACACCGGTGGCGGACACCGGGGAGGCCACCGCGCCGGGGCTGCGCCAGCTGGCGGCGACCGTCCGGGACATGCGCCGCCACCCCCTGACGCTCGCCTTCCTCCTCGCCTACCTGATCTACAACGACGGCATCCAGACGGTGATCTCGCAGGCGTCGGTCTACGGCTCCGAGGAACTGGACCTCGGGCAGTCCACGCTGATCGTGGCGGTACTGCTGGTGCAGGTGCTCGCGGTGTGCGGCGCCCTCGGCATGGGCCGGCTGGCCCGCCGCTACGGCGCCAAGCGGACGATCCTCGGCTCCCTGGTCGCCTGGACACTGATCCTCTCCGTCGGCTACTTCCTCCCGGCGGGGGCACCCGTCTGGTTCTTCGTCCTGGCCGGCGGCATCGGTCTGGTCCTCGGCGGCAGCCAGGCCCTGTCCCGGTCCCTCTTCTCCCACCTCGTCCCGGCCGGCAAGGAGGCCGAGTACTTCTCGGCGTACGAGATGAGCGACCGCGGGATGAGCTGGCTCGGCCCGCTGCTGTTCGGTCTCACCTACCAGCTGACCGGAAGTTATCGGGACGCGATCATCTCCCTGGTCCTCTTCTTCGTGCTCGGATTCGCCCTGCTCGCAAGGGTTCCGGTGCGCCGGGCGATCGGCGACGCGGGCAATCCCGTTCCCGAGAGGATTTAGCACCGGGAGCGAAAGGGCTGTAGTGTACGCGTTTGGCCTGCCAGGCGTACCGTTACTGCGCGTCAAAGATGCCGAAACGCTGGGTGACATCTGCTGTCAGATGTGACAAACCGGGCGCCGGTGGGTACAACAAGGGCGGCTACGACGGCGACGCATAACCCGGAACGGGACACGGAACGGGAATCTTTACCGCCGACCGGACGTTGACCGGATGACGACGACAGCGACACCTGTCCTGTGGGCGACAAGCCCGGGAGGCACGATTCATGAGTGAGCGAGCTCTTCGCGGCACGCGCCTCGTGGTGACCAGCTACGAGACGGACCGCGGCATCGACTTGGCTCCGCGCCAGGCCGTGGAGTACGCATGCGAGAAGGGGCACCGCTTCGAGATGCCCTTCTCGGTGGAGGCGGAGATCCCGCCGGAGTGGGAGTGCAAGGTCTGTGGGGCCCAGGCACTCCTCGTGGACGGCGACGGCCCCGAGGAGAAGAAGGCCAAGCCCGCGCGTACGCATTGGGACATGCTGATGGAGCGGCGCACCCGCGAGGAACTCGAAGAGGTCCTCGAGGAGCGCCTGGCCGTTCTCCGCTCGGGCGCGATGAACATCGCGGTCCATCCGCGAGACAGCCGCAAGTCCGCGTAGCCCCTGCGGGGGCTGGGCGGCAGACCCAGAGCGCACCAAGACCGCGGGCGCCGTACGTGACGTACGGCGCCCGCGGTCTTGGTGCGCTCCCTGAGCGATGCGCTGCGAGCGTTTCGCTGCCAAACCCTCAGTACCCCAGCGGCGGCCGCGCGTCCCCCTGCTCGTCGGCGCCGCCCGGCGCTCCGTCCCTGATGACCTCGCCCGGGACGACCTTGCCGTCGGGCCGGTGGATCCGCGCCTGGGTGTACGCGTCCCCGAACCCCCCGGCGCCCGCCTCCCGAAGCTTCCGCTCGAAGGTGCGCTCCGTGTACCGCCCCAGCGCCTTCTGCACCGGCGGCACCAACAGCACCAGCCCGACCGCGTCCGAGACGATGCCCGGCAGCATCAGCAGCAGCCCGCCCAGCATCAGGAAGCCGTTGCCCTCGTTCTTGCCGGCCTCACTGCCCGACGCCGCGCCGCCACCGCCCTGCTGCTGTTGCAGCGTCTCGGTCAGCGACCGGAACGCCCGGCGCCCGGCCCGCTTGACCACCGCGGACCCGGCGAGGAACCCGGCGACCAGCAGCACGACCACCGCGAGTCCACCGGCCGCGCCCGCGACCACCGTGAGCAGCCAGATCTCCAGCACCAGCCAGGCGGCGATCCCCAGGGGCAGGAACGTGCGCAGCCGGGAGCGCCGAGGCCGGGCGGGGTACGTCGGGGTCGAAGCGCCAGTCGTCATGCTCCCAGTGTGCCTGCCGCCGTCTCAGGACGGGATAAGGGAACGATCAGCCCTTCGCGTCCGGGGCCGCGCTCCTGCTGTCGCGGCCGAGGACCTTGCCGACCCGTTCGCCCACGCCCCAGGCGGTGACCCGCCACAGCGCCTCGACCAGGATGTCGCGGCTCATCTTGGAGTCGCCCAGCTCGCGCTCGACGAAGGTGATGGGCACCTCCACGACGTGGTAACCGGCCTTGATCGCCCGGCGTGCGAGGTCGACCTGGAAGCAGTAGCCCTGGGAGGCGACCTCGTCGAGGCCGAGCCCTTCGAGGGTCTCACGACGGAACGCGCGGTAGCCGCCGGTCACGTCGCGGACGGGGACGTCGAGCAGGACCCGGGAGTAGAGGCTGCCGCCGCGGGAGATGAACTCGCGGGACTTGGGCCAGTTCACCACGCGCCCGCCCGGCACCCACCGGGACCCGAGGACGAGGTCGGCGCCCTTGAGCGCGGTCAGCAGCCGGGGCAGCTCCTCGGGCTGGTGCGAACCGTCCGCGTCCATCTCGATCAGAACGCCGTAGCCGTGCTCCATGCCCCAGCGGAAGCCCGCGAGGTACGCGGCGCCGAGTCCTTCCTTGCCCTTGCGGTGCAGCACCTGGACCTGGTCGTCCTCGGCGGCCAGTTCGTCGGCGAGCTTGCCCGTGCCGTCGGGGCTGTTGTCGTCGGCCACCAGGACGTGCGCCTCGGGAACAGCCTTGCGCACCCGGCCGACGATGGTCTTGATGTTCTCCGCCTCGTTGTAAGTCGGAATGATCACCAAGGCCGTGCCGAGCGGGCCGAAGCGCCTCTCCTGGCCTGCTGCCGCGAGGGTCCCGTCGCCGTCGTTCACTACTGCCCCTTCAAGTCCGTACGCAGGGGTCCACCATAGTGGCCGCGGCCTGCGCTGGAGTGTCGGCTCCTGTCCAGAGGGGTGTCGATTCGACAGGGGGTGTGTGGGAGCACGCCCCGGGGGGCGTGTGCGCCGGGCCAGAACACGGTGGCGACCGGCGCGGAACGGACCGGGGCCGGCCTTCCGCCGGTCGCGGAGCCGGGTGCGCCGGGTGCCGCCCGCAGGTCGCGAAGCCGGGTCGCCTGGTGCCGTCCGCCGGTCGCGTCGCGGAACTGGTGCCGTCCGCCGCGGCGGATGGGGGCCCGGTGCCCTTCGGGCCGACCTGGGGCCCGCTGGCTGCGGGTCGACCGAAAGCCGTTGTCTACTGAGCTGCCGGGCCCCACCCGGGTCGCACCTACCCGACCGGGCCGGAACGTTCCCTCGCCGAGCGCGAACCCTGGGCCTGGCTGCCAGCGGTGGTGCGCCGGTGCGGCACATCACCCCTGACCCAGCGGCGCTTCGACGACCGCGCGAAAGCTCCTCGGTCGGACGTCCGGTGGTGGACCCGGCCGAACCTACCGGCCTCCCGCCGCCCACTGTCAACTGCCGTCTGACCTGCAGGTATTCCGTATGTTGCCTGGTGAGCGCGGAGGATGCGCAGGTCGCACGGCGGCCGGGCGGGCCCTCGCCCCTCCCCCGCCCGCCGTGGAGATCACTCGCCCGGCCGTACGAAGACCGTGCGTCCGGCCACGACGGTCCGCAGACAGACGGGCAGGTCGGTGCCGGGGCTGAGATCGGGCAGGCCGGGGGTGCCGGAACGGGGATCGGTGGACCAGCGGGCGACCCTGTCGTCGGGGGCCTGGACGACCAGTTCGCCGGTGCGCCAGACCGCGTAGTCGGCGGGGGCGCCCGGGACGAGGACGCCCGCGTCGTCCCGTCCGACGGCCCGCCAGCCGCCCCGCGTGTGCGCCGTGAACGCCGCGCGCACGGACACACGGTGCTCCGGCGTGCGGTGGAAGGCCGCCGCACGGACCGTGCCCCAGGGGTCCAGGGGGGTGACCGGGCTGTCGGAGCCGAAGGCGAGCGGCACGCCGGCCCGCAGGAGGGCGGCGAACGGGTTGAGGGCACGGGCGCGCTCGACTCCCAGGCGCTGGGCGTACATGCCCTCCTCGCCGCCCCACAGCGCGTCGAAGGCGGGCTGGACGGAGGCGGTGAGGCCGAGTTCGGCGAAGGCGGCCACGGCGTCGGGGGTGAGCATCTCCGCGTGTTCGACGCGGTGGCGGGCGGCCCGCACGCGGGGCAGGCCGACCTTCTGGGCGGCCGCCCGGACTCCGTCGACCACGGAGGTCACGGCGGCGTCCCCGATGGCGTGGAAGCCCGCCTGGAGGCCCGCCTCGGTGCACGCGACCACATGGGCGGCGACGGCGTCGGCGTCGAGGTACGCGGTGCCGGTGTGCGGGGCGTCGGCGTACGGCTCGCGCAGGCACGCCGTGTGCGAGCCGAGGGCGCCGTCGACGAAGAGATCGCCCGCGGCGCCGACGGCCCCGAGCGCCTGCGCCTTGGCGACGTCCCGCTCGGCCCAGTAGCCGACGACCCGGGGGCCCGGCTCCTCTGCGGCGAGCCGCAGCAGCCCCGTGAAGTCGTCCTCGGAGGAGATCTCCGGGCCCGCGCACTCGTGGACCGAGCCGATGCCGAGGGAGGCGGCACGGGCGAGGGCCGCGCGCTGCGCCTCGGTGCGCTGGGCGGGGGTGATGGCGCCGAGGGCGGTGGCCCGTACGGCGTGGTGGGCGTCCCGGGTGAGCGGGCCGTCGTCGAAGCGGTCGGCGCCGGGGACGAGGTCGAGCAGGGCCGTGGTGGCGACCGCCGAGTGGACGTCGATACGGCTCAGGTACAGCGGGCGTCCGCCGGTGGCCTCGTCGAGTTCGGCGCGGGTCGGGGGACGGCCGCCGGGCCAGCGGGCGGCGTCCCAGCCGTGGCCCAGCAGAACACGGTCGGCCGGGCGGGCGGCGGCGAATTCCCGGACGAGAACGAGTGCGGCCTCCAGGGAGGGGGCGGCCGAGAGGTCGAGTCCGGTGAGGGCGAGACCGGTGGAGGTGGTGTGCACATGGGCGTCGGTGAACGCCGGGGTGACCAGGGCGCCTTCGAGGTCGATCACCTCGTCGACGCCCTCGGCGAAGGCGTCGGCGGCGCCCTCGGACCCGACCCAGGCGACCTGTCCGTGTTCGACGACCATCGCGGTGGCGAACGGGTCGGCGGGGCTGTGGACCTCTCCTCCGCGCAGCAACACGGTTTCCGACGAGGCGGTGCGTTCACTCATGGGGGACAGTCTCGCGCCTGCCGCCGGCCCGGCCGCACCTGGGCCCGGGTCGGCGGCTGCCGCCGCCGGGGTCAGATCCGGGGCGGCCTGGCCTCGTACGGGGTGGACAGCACCACCGTCGTACGGGTGGAGACGCCCGCGAGGGAGCGCAGCCGGGCCAGCAGTTCCTCCAGCTCGTGGGGGGTGGCGACGCGGACCTTCAGGATGTAGTTCTCGTCGCCGGCGACGCTGTGGCAGGCCTCGATCTCGGGCACACCGGCGAGGCGTTCCGCGATGTCGTCGGGGGCGCTGGGGTCGAACGGTTTCACCGAGATGAACGCGGTCATGGGCAGCCCGACGGCCTCCGGGTCCACGACCGCGGCATAGCCCCGGATGACACCGCGCTGCTCGAGTCGGCGCACGCGCTGATGCACCGCCGACGTGGACAGGCCCGTGGCCTTGCCCAGGTCGGTGTAGCTCATCCGCCCGTCCGCGACGAGCAGCTGCACGATCTGTCGGTCCAGCTCCTCCATGGCGCAAGAACCTACAGGGCGGTTGATCTCCTCGGATACCTCAGCGGCGCAGGTCATACCCGGTTCGTGATGTGACCGGGGGCCCACCGCGGGCCGTCGGGGCGATCGGGCCGGTGGGCGGGGCATCTGCGAGCGGCATGTGACGAAGGCCACAGTGCCCGAACAGGCTTCGTGATGATCTCGCGATTACCCCCAACACGGGGCGGGAAGTGCTTGCTGTGGTCGAGGCCGCAGTGCCCGAACGGCCCAGCCCGAGGGGGAGAATCCCATGCAGAGTCTTAAGCGCCCTGGTCGTACCGCGCCCAAGCGCCTCCAGTCGGTCATCGAGCCCGAGCCGGAGGGCGTCGAACCGGACGACGAGTTCGACGCGTACGACACCTTCGAGATGTACCGGGTCATCTGCCCGGACTGCGCGCAGCCCATCGCCCTGCTGTCCGACGAGGACGCTCTGCCGGAGCACGCGCAGGTCGTGTCACCGTGGAACCCGTTCGGGCTCACGGTCTGCGCCGGTACGGGCCGTGCGGCCACCGACGCCCGGTCCGCGGACGAGTCGGTGGAGCCGCAGGAGCAGGACACCGCCCTTCTGTTGACGCTCCCGCAGGGGCTCGACTGGCGGACGCAGCCCTTCTCGCACGTCGGCGGCCCGGGTTCGCGCCCGATGCGTGTGCCGATGACGCGGCGCCAGGCCGCCTGATCCACGGGCCGTTCGGCCCTCCGTGTCCGCGGCCTCCCGCCGTCGTGACCGCCCCCGAGACCTTCTGTCGTGGTCGCTCGCGCCATGGCGTCCGTCAGGCCGCCCTGGTGCGGGTTCGGTGCGTCCGGCACACAGGTGTGCGTACGCCGTGCCGGCCGGGGCGGTCGCGAACGCAGGCACGATTCACCTGAGCGGTGACCCCCGCACCGGTCGTCGCGTTGACCCGGTATGACCCCTACGCACCCGGTGGCCGGACGTCGCCACCACATCTTCGTCCCGGCCCCGGCAGAATCGGTTCCCCAGGGGGCGGCATCCTCGCAGGATCCGCCCATCTACCGGGCCCTCATGCTGACGTGGGCGGACGGGGGCCGCACCCTGCCGGGGCGTCACGACCCGGAGTGGGTGCGGCTGGCGACGCCTCCGAGACCCCTCGGTCAGTTCGTCGCCGCCAGGGACCCGTTCGCGACGAGCAGCTCGTTCGGCAGCTCGGCGCTCGGCTTCCACGGGCCCTTCGACGGCTCCCCCACCGACTTCGTCAATTCGTTCAGCGTGACTCGGGACCCGCGAGGTGCCGGGCGATGACCATGCGCTGGATCTGATTGGTGCCCTCGACGATCTGCAGCACCTTGGCCTCGCGCATGTAGCGCTCGGCCGGGAAGTCGGCCGTGTAGCCGTATCCGCCGAGGATCTGCACGGCGTCCGTGGTCACCTGCATCGCGCTGTCGGTGCACAGCAGCTTCGCCATGGCCGCCTGCTTGGAGAACGGCCGGCCCGCGTCCCGCAGTCGGGCGGCGGAGAGGTACAGCGCGCGGCCCGCCTCTATCCGGGTCGCCATGTCGGCGAGCATGAAGCGCAGCCCCTGGAAGTCCGCGATCGGGCGCCCGAACTGGCGGCGGGACGTCGCGTAGGCGACCGCCTCGTCCAGTGCGGCCTGGGCCACGCCGATCGCGCACGCCGCGATGCCGAGCCGCCCGGAGTCCAGCGCGGACAGGGCGATCGCGAAGCCCTGCCCCTCCTCGCCGAGGCGCCGGCTGTCGGGGACGCGCACCCCGTCGAAGTGGACCTGCGCGGTGGGCGAGCCCTTCATGCCCATCTTCTTCTCGGGTGCCGCCCCGCTGAGCCCCTCGGCGTCGCCGGGCACCAGGAAGGCCGTGATGCCGCGTGAGCCCTCGCCGCCCGTACGGGCCATGACGGTGTAGAAGTCGGCGATTCCGCCGTGCGTGATCCAGGCCTTGGTGCCGGTGATCACCCAGTCGTCGCCGTCCCGCACGGCCTTGGTCCGCAGGGACGCGGCGTCCGAACCCGACGAGGGCTCGGAGAGGCAGTAGGCGCCGAGCAGGCCGCCGCCGAGCATCGCCGGGAGGTGCTCGACCTGCTGCTCCTTGGTGCCGTAGGTGGCGAGGGCGTGGCAGGCGAGGGAGTGGACGCTCACGCCGAGACCGACGGTGAGGCGGGCCGCGGCGAGCTCCTCCAGGACCTGGAGATAGACCTCGTACGGCTGGTCGCCACCGCCGTGCTCGGAGTCGTACGGCAGGCCGAGCAGTCCCGACTCCGAGAGCAGGCCGAAGAGTTCGCGCGGGAAGCGACCGGCGTCCTCCTCCTCGGCCGCGTACGGGGCGATCTCCCGCTGCGCGATCTCACGGACGAGCGAGATCAGATCCCGGGCCTCTTCCGTGGGCAGTTGACGGTCCACCGGCTGCGGGGCGCGGTCGGGCATGGCGACGCTCTCCTCCCTGTCGGGCACTGCGGCGGCGCACACCAGGGATGGGGTGGCCCCGCCGGGTCTTACGGGCCGCGGCCGATGCTGCCCCTCCGGATCTCGGAAGTGTGCTGGTCAGCGGCTGTGGCGCTTGGAGTATGCCCGATCGGCGGCATCGAGTCACCAGTTAACGACCGCTAATGAGAAGAAAGGCCGCGGGGCGACGCGCCGAAGTCGATTGGTCCAAACCATTGACCGATTGGTCTAGTCCTTCTACTGTTCCGGCAACGCGCCATCGCGTCCATGCCAAGCAGCGGCCCCGCAGCCGCGCGAGGCGGCACCCCGGCGCGGCACCAGCAGGTCGGCTTTCCTCCCCCGCTCACTCCCCGCTCCCTCACGAGGAGACCCCATGCTCCGACCGTCCCACCCCCGCACCCGATCCCGGGCGCTGCTCTCCACCGCGTGTTGCGCCGCCCTCGGCGCGGGGCTCCTGGCCGGCGCGGGCCCCGCGTCCGCCGGCGAGACGGCGGCCGATGCGGCCGCCCAGCAGGCGGCCCCAGGCTCCAAGGTCGTCGGCTACTTCATCGACTGGGGCATCTACGGCCGCCAGTACTACGTCAAGAACATCGAGACGTCCGGTTCGGCGGACCGGCTCACCCACATCAACTACGCCTTCGGCAACGTCGCCGACGGCAAGTGCGCGCTCGGCGACCCCTGGGCGGACGCCGACAAGCCGTTCACCGCGGAGGAGTCCGTGGACGGCGTCGCCGACACCGCCGGCCAGCCCCTGAGCGGCAGCTTCAACCAGCTCCGCAAGCTCAAGAAGCTGCACCCGAAGCTCAAGATCGTCTGGTCGTTCGGCGGCTGGAGCTGGTCCGGCGGCTTCGGCGAGGCGGCGAAGAACCCCGAGGCCTTCGCGAACTCCTGCTACGACCTCGTGGAGAACTCCCGCTGGAAGGACGTCTTCGACGGCATCGACATCGACTGGGAGTACCCCAACGCCTGCGGTCTCACCTGCGACACCAGCGGCAGGGAGTCCTTCGAGGAGCTGATGGCGGCACTGCGCAAACGATTCGGCAAGAAGGAGCTGGTCACCGCCGCGATCACGGCCGATGCCTCGAAGGGCGGCAAGATCGACGCGGCCGACTACGCGGGCGCCGCGAAGTACGTCGACTGGTACAACCCGATGACGTACGACTACTTCGGCGCCTGGGACGCGACCACCGCCCCGCACTCGCCGCTGCGTCCGTACCCCGGCATCGCGAACCCGGTCTTCAACACCGCGTCGACCATCGCGAAGCTCAAGAGCCTCGGCATCCCGTCCTCCAAGCTGCTGCTCGGCCTCGGCTTCTACGGGCGGGGCTGGACGGGTGTCACCCAGTCGGCGCCCGGCGGCACCGCCACCGGCCCCGCCCCGGCCACGTACGAGGCCGGCTACGAGGACTACAAGGTGCTCAAGACCAGGTGCCCGGCGAACGGCAGGGTGGGCGGCACCGCCTACGCCAAGTGCGGGGACGAGTGGTGGAGCTACGACACCCCGGCGACGGTCAAGGGGAAGATGAAGTACAAGGAGGCGCAGGGCCTCGGCGGCACCTTCTTCTGGGAACTCAGCGGTGACACCCCGGACGGCGAGCTGATCAGGGCGATCAACTGACGCCGGAGGCAGGGCACTTGGGGCGGAGGGCCGAAGGCGGGCCTCCGCCCCGTCCCCGGTGGGTCCAGCCGGTCAGCCGTCGCGGCGGGCGGGCTCCGGGGCTGCGTACGACGGGTCGATCTCCTCGATGGCGCGCAGCGCCCCGCCCAGCATCTTGACCAGCAGCTCGCGCATCGTGTCGCGGTCCAGCCCCGGGCGGTCGATCCAGTCGAGGGTGGCCCCCTCGACTCCGCAGACCCAGCCGAACAGGCCCATGCGGACCACCGGGGCTAGGTCGCTCCTGCCGTAGGCGCCCTCGGCGATGGTGGCGACGATGGCCTCGCGGACACCGTCCCGGATGGCGTGCACCTGGGTGTCGAAGCCGACGCCTCCGCTGACGATGGTGCGGTAGGCGGCCTGGTTGTCCTGGGCGTAGCGCAGATAGCAGTCGATGGTGCGCTGCACCCGCTCCACCGGGGGCAGTCGGAGGCCACTGGCCGCGTGCGTGATCAGGTCGGCCACCGAGTCCTCGACGATCGCGAGGTAGTAGCCGCGCTTGGACTTGAAGTAGTAATAGATCAGTCCCTTGGCCACATGCGCCTGCTTCGCGATGTCGTCCATCGACAGCGTGTCGTAGGACGTGTCCGCGAACAACCTGCGCCCGATGGAGATGAGTTCGGCGCGGCGCGCTAGGGATCGGTCGGTGCCCCGGGCCCGCGGACGTTCGATCCCACGCTGTTGACTGCTATTCAATTTCGGTCCTGGTCTCCAACTGCCAGCGGGACAACCCGCAGTATGGCAGACCCGCACCACCAGCTTGTTCGACTCTGATCGACAGGATCGGGCGGTGGATCAGGCCTGGGGATCGGCAGGGGGGCGGGTCACAGCAGACCCAGCTGAACCACCAGCATCGCGACGACCACGACGAGGGTCCAGCCCATGATGTGTTCGACGATCTCGGGGCCGTCGTCCTCGGGGCCGCCCGTGCGGGTGCGGACGTCGGTGGTGGCAGAGGTCGCGGTCATGGCAGCTCGCTGGTGTGATCGACGTGCGGTGGACTTCCCCCCTACCGTGCGCCCACCTTGCCACCGGTCGGAACGGTCGCGGCCGAGACCTTGGTCACACACGCACCCCGACCGCCGTGAGCGCCGCACGCTGGCGGGCGGTGGGCCGCGCCGGGAAGTAGAGGTAGCAGACACCGCCGGTGCCGGAGACGACCTTGCCGGAGGCGTTGTACCGCTTGGTCCGCAGCCAGATGTTCTCCCACTCGCGCCGCAGGTAGACGCGGCGCACGGCCTCGTTGGTCGGGGAGTTCGGGTCGTTGGCGACGACGTCCCCGGCGGCGGTGAAGCCGATCACCGTCATCAGGTGACCGGGCGTGCCGTAGCCCGCCCCGGTCAGCTCGCTTGCGAGGAACGACTGGGAGGTGATCACCGGGATGCCCGCCGCGATCAGCTTCTCCAGGTCGGTGAGCGAGCCCAGCCGGGTCACCACGCCCTGGAGGTCCCGGTAGGTGGCGGCGTAGGCGGCGTTGAAGGGCCAGTTGCCGCAGCCCTCGTACGCGTAGTCGTAGGTGAACCGGGCGGCGTGGCACACCTGCGGGTCCGCGAACTCCGGATCGACCCAGGACAGGTCCTCGGCGCTGGGCCTCCGCCCCCAGTACTCGATGATCATCTGGGAGGACGTGGGGCTGCACCAGGCCTCGCCGCCGTTGTCGTACTCCGGGTACTGGCCCTTGTGGGTCTCCTGGGAGTAGCGCGGGACGTCCAGTTCGCGGGCGAGGCCGGGAGCGGAGGCCGGGACGGTGAAGCGGTCGGGGACGTCGGAGCCCATCGCGCCGAGGCGCCAGACCGTGGGGGTGAGTCGGGTGCCGGGGGTGCGGTGGAGGGTCAGCCGCAGGCGGTACGAGGCGAGGCGCAGCCCCGTGGCCGGATCGTCGATTGCGAAGGTGTCCGTCCAGACGCTGCTCCGGCCGTCCTTCTGCCCGTCGAGGGAGGTCCGCCGGATGTCCTTGTCCCCCGACGCCCACCGGCCCATGACGTACCAGGGGGTGTCGGTGCCGTCGGAGTAGGTGCCCCGCAGTTCGATCTGGACCCAGGTGCCGTCGGGGGTGTGGGCGTTCCAGGAGGGGATGACCTCGGTGGCGGGCACGGCGAGCCGGTGCACGGGCGACGTCCAGGTCGCGTACTCCCAGGTGGCCGTGCGGCCGGTGTGCGGGTCGGTGTAGTCGGTGGTGCCGGCCGGGGAGCCGATCACCAGCCCCGGCCGCTTCCCCGCCTGCGCGCGGGTGCCCTCGGAGGTGCCGCCGCACCAGTCGGCGTACGACGTCCAGCCGTGGTGGTCGACGAGGCGCTCCGGTGCGCGCGCCGGGCGCGCGGGGGCCTCGGTCCGGACCGGTGGCGCGGCGGCGGTGGCCGGGACGGCGGCCGCGCCTGCCGCCGCGGCGGCGGTGGCGACGGCTGCGGTCAGGACGGTCCTGCGGGACGGCTCGGAAAGTCTCGACATGGGCGGGTGACCCCCAGTGGTCCGGGAAAGACAGTTCAGACGCACGACTGTTCGCCAACTATGGACGCCGGACGCGGACTTCTGCCAGCACCTCGGGCCTCGCCACGCCCTCCAATATTGGTCGATACCACTGGCACGTTCCGGCGTCACCCGTCCCGGTGTTCAATCGCCCCATGCGCATCTCCCCCGCCTCCGAGGACCCCGCCGTCAGCGACCTGGCCGACCGGCTGCGGCTGCTGCCGCCCTCCTGCGGGCCGGTCCGGCTCATCGGCGTCGACGGGCACGCGGGCTCCGGGAAGACCACGTTCGCCGGGCGGCTGGCCCACGCGCTCGGAGACGCCCCCGTGCTCCATCTGGACGACATCGCCACCCACGAGGAACTGTTCGCGTGGACCGAGCGGCTGCTGGGCCAGGTGGTCGAACCACTGCGGCTCGGCGGGATCGCTCACTACGCCCCTTACGACTGGCGGCGGCGAACCTTCGGCCCCCGCGTCGCCCTGCCGCCGGAACCCGTGATCGTCGTCGAGGGGGTCGGTGCGGGACGCCGGGCGCTGCGGCCGTATCTGGCGAGGCTGGTGTGGATGGAGCTGCCGGGTAAGGAGGCGTGGGCGCGGGGGCGGGCGCGGGACGGGGCGGAACAGAGTGAGTTCTGGGCCGGATGGGTCAGGGCGGAACGCCGGCACTTCGCCGAGGATCCCTCCCGGCCGTTCGCCGATCTTCTGGTTCGTGGGGGAAAGACGGGATACGAGGTGCTGGCGGGACCTGGTGTGACTCCGCGTTCGAGGCCCGACCTCACTCAGGGTGACGACCCATCGGCAATGTGCTGAACTTGTGAAGACCCTCGCCCGAGAAGTTCCCCGAGTGCCTCAACTCGGCTTGACCGAGGGCCCGTACAGGTCTTACGTTCTCAATGTGCGGCCCATGGGAGCCGCCCTCCTACGCGAAGCCCCCGGTTGTTCCCCCGTGATCGGGGGCTTCGTTCTGCCCTCGGCCGGTCTCCGGACCCCTCCCGGCGCACGATTTCTTCACCCTCGGTCACCGTGCGCTATGCGCCCCGTCTGCTCCCACCTCGCAATTCGAGCCCTGCGGCACCCTTCGAAGGGCACCCGACCCGCAGGTACGATGCCCTGGGTGCGACCTTCGGACGGTTGCGGCAAACGTGACCACGCAACTCCCGTCCGCGGCACAGCGGTTCGAGAAGGCTGCCGACGGGCACCGGCCCGTTCGGTTTCCACACGGGGGCACGGTTTGTGGGGGACGTGATGGACTTCGGCTCGCGGGGCCCCGAGGCTCCGGCCGACCTCGCCTGGCTGCGAGGCGTGGACGCCTACACCATGGGCGCGTATCCGCAGGCGGAGGAGGAGTTCCGCGCCGCGGTGCGGATGGATCCGGGCATGGCCGACGGCTGGCTCGGACTGCACGCGCTGCGGGTGGACACGACGACCGCCCTGCTGCGGATGTTCCGGCACCGGGAGCGCTTCGGGGAGCAGCGGGCCCGCCATCGGCGCACCCTCAATTCCTGGTACTGGCTCGGCTGGTGGGTCCAGCCGGTCCTGGAGACCCCGCGCGACCTGCTCCTCGCCCACGCCTCGCACTGGCTGGACGGGCGCCACGTCCCCGAACTGGACCGGGCGCTCGCGGGGCTGCCACCGGTGGACGCCGACTCCCAGGTGCGCTTCCTGCACGCCTGCCGCGCCTACCTCGTCAAGGACTGGGAGCAGCTGGTCCGGCACACCGATCCCCTCCTCGACGATCCCCTGCTCGGTATCGAGGCCGGCCTCTTCGGCGGCATGGCCCGGGTCCGCCTGGAGACGTACGGGCAGGCCGAGCCGCTGCTGTCCGCGGCGCTGATGCGCTGCCGCAGCGAGCAGCCGCAGCGCAAGGAACTGCGGTACTGGCTGGCCCGGGCGCACGAGGGGACCGGACGCAGTGCCGCCGCGCTGCCGCTCTACCGGGCCGTGCACCGGGTCGACCCGGCCTTCATGGACACCTCCGCGCGGCTCGCGGCCATCGCCGAGGGGGACGGGTACGACGACGCGGCCGACCTCGCGGCGATCGCGCTCGCCGGGATCGGGCAGGACGCGCTCGACGGGGGCGACGGTCTCGACCCGCTCTTCGACTCCGAGGGCCGGGACCTGAAGCTCTCCGATCCGGACCCCGTGCCGCCGGGCGGGCTGCCGCCCGAGGCGGGCGACACCTTCGTACGGCAGAAGTCCGTGGTGCGGATCGATCCGCTGCCGGCCGGGCCGACCGATCCCGAACTGCTGGAGGAGGCGCTCGCCGAGCTGGAGCGGATGGTCGGCCTGGAACCGGTGAAGCGGCAGGTCAAGGCGTTGTCCGCGCAGCTGAACATGGCGCGGCTGCGGGCCGGGCAGGGGCTGCCCGTACAGCCCCCCAAGCGGCACTTCGTCTTCTCCGGGCCGTCCGGGACGGGGAAGACGACCGTCGCCCGAATACTGGGCCGGGTCTTCTACGCGCTCGGGCTGCTGGGCGGGGACCATCTGGTGGAGGCCCAGCGGGCGGATCTCGTCGGCGAGTACCTGGGACAGACCGCCGTGAAGGCCAACGAGCTGATCGACTCGGCGATCGGCGGGGTGCTGTTCGTGGACGAGGCGTACTCCCTGTCCAACTCCGGGTACGGCAAGGGGGACGCGTACGGCGACGAGGCGCTGCAGGTGCTGCTGAAGCGGGCCGAGGACAACCGGGACCATCTCGTGGTGATCCTCGCGGGGTACCCGGAGGGGATGGACCGGCTGCTCGCCGCGAACCCCGGACTGTCGTCGCGGTTCACGACGCGGGTCGACTTCCCCTCCTACCGGCCGCTGGAGCTCACCGCGATCGGTGAGGTGCTCGCCGCGGAGAACGGGGACGTGTGGGACGAGGAGGCGCTGGAGGAGCTGCGCTCCATCGCCGGACATGTCGTCGAGCAGGGGTGGATCGATGAACTGGGCAACGGGCGGTTCCTGCGGACGCTGTACGAGAAGAGCTGTGCGTACCGGGATCTGCGGCTGTCGGGGTATCCGACCGTGCCGACGCGGGACGACCTGTCGACGCTGCGGTTGCCGGATCTGATGCAGGCGTACGGGGAGGTGCTGTCGGGGCGGGGGCCACAGGATCCGTCGGCGTAGTGAGGGGGCGCCCTGTAGCTCGGGGGTGCGCGTCGGTTCGGCGGGTGCGGGTGGTTCGTGGTTTCTCGCGCAGTTCCCCGCGCCCCTGAAGGGAACGGGCCTACGGCCCGCCCCTTCATGAAAAGCACGGGGCGCAGCCCCGGTCGCATTTCAGGGGCGCGGGGCGGTGACACATGCGGCTCCGCCGCGTGGGCGCGACCAGCCCCCACGCACCCGCTCGCACCCGCGCCCTACCCTCAGCTCGCCAGGACGTTCTCCGGGGATCCCGTCGTCCTCGGCTCAGCCAGACGTACCGGCGGAGCCTGCCGGTGGGCCGGGTCGCGGACCTCGCCCACCAGGAGTTCCAGGACGTCCTCCAGGGCGACCAGGCCGAGGACCTTGCCGGACGCGTCGACGACCTGCGCCAGGTGCGTGGCCGCGCGGCGCATGACCGTGAGCGCGTCGTCGAGGGGGAGTTCCGAGCGGAGGGTGGTCATGGGGCGCCACACCTGCTGGGGGACAGCCCGGTCGGAGTCCTCCACGTCGAGGACGTCCTTGACGTGGAGGTAGCGGCCCATGAACGCGCCGGTCTCCGCGACCACCGGGAAGCGGGAGTAGCCGGTGCGGGCGGTCAGGGCCACCACCTGCGCGGGGGTGACCGAGGGGCCCACCGTCACCAGCGAGTCGCGCTTGAGCAGGACGTCCGTGACCGGGCGGGAGCCCAGCTCCAGCGCGTCCTCCAGGCGTTCCTGTTCCTCGGGGTCCAGCAGTCCCGCCTGGCCCGAGTCCTCGACCAGCCGACCGAGCTGGACGCTGGTGAAGACCGCCTCCACCTCGTCCTTGGGCTCGACGCGGAAGATCTTCAGAATGACCCGGGCGCAGGCGCCGAGGCCCACCGTGACCGGTCCGCAGACTCGCGCGAAGGCGACGAGGCCGGGGCTCAGCCACAGCGCCGTCTTCTCGGGCGCCGCCATCGCCAGGTTCTTCGGCAGCATCTCGCCGATGACGAGGTGCAGGAAGACCACCACGGCCAGCGCGATGACATACCCCAGGGGGTGGATCATCCCGTGCGGCAGATGGATCGCCTCGAACACCGGTTCAAGCAGCTTCGCCACGGTCGGCTCGGCGACCGCGCCGAGCGTCAGTGAGCAGATCGTGATGCCGAACTGGGCCGCCGCCATCATCTGCGGCAGGTTCTCCAGGCCGTGGAGGACCTGTCGGGCCCGTGCCGTGCCGAGCGGTTCGATCTGGCTGCGGCGGACCGAGACCAGGGCGAACTCGGCGCCGACGAAGAAGCCGTTGGCGAGCACGAGGAGCAGGGCGAACAACAGTTGGAGCGCGCTCATCGGGCCGCCTCCGCCAGGCTGAGGGGTTCGGAGGCGGGAGCGGTGCGCACGAGGCGTACCCGCTCGGCTCGGTAGTGCCCGACCTGGCGCACCGCCAGCCGCCAGCCGGGCAGCTCCGCCTTGTCGCCCGGCGCCGGGATCCGGCCGAGCAGGTCGGCGACGAGGCCCGCGACCGTCTCGTAGGGGCCCTCGGGCACATGGAGGCCTATGCGCTGGAGCACGTCGACGCGGCAGCTGCCGTCGACGTCCCAGGCGGGGCGGCCTTCCTCGGGCGGGGCGACGGCCAGTTCGGGCAGGTCCTGCCCGTCGTGCTCGTCGCGGACCTCGCCGACCAGTTCCTCGACGATGTCCTCCAGGGTCACCACGCCGGCCGTGCCGCCGTACTCGTCGACGACGACGGCGATGGGCTGTTCGCTGCGCAGCCGGGCCAGGAGCGGCTGCACGGGCAGCGTCTCCGGCACGAGCAGCGGGGCCTTGGCGATATGGCCGACCGGGGTGTGCAGCCGGTCCTTGGCGGGGATCGCGAGGGCGTCCTTGAGGTGGACCATGCCGACGATCTCGTCGATCCGCTCCCGGTAGACGGGGAACCGGGACAGGCCGGTGGCGCGGGTCAGGTTGACCACGTCCTCGGCGGTGGCCGAGGACTGCAGGGCGCTGACCTTCACGCGGGGCGTCATCACGTTCTCCGCGGTCAGCTCGCCGAGGGACAGCGTGCGGACGAAGAGGTCGGCCGTGTCCTGTTCCAGGGCGCCGGCCTGCGCGGAGTGGCGGGCCAGGGAGACCAGTTCGTCGGGGGTGCGGGCCGAGGCCAGTTCCTCGGCGGGTTCGACGCCGAGCGCGCGGACCAGCCGGTTCGCGACGGCGTTGAGGCCGGCGATGACCGGGCGGAACAGGCGGGAGAAGACGTACTGGGGGCCCGCGACGAAGCGGGCGACCTGCATCGGCCTCGACACCGCCCAGTTCTTCGGGACGAGTTCGCCGATCACCATCTGCACGGCGGACGCCAGCAGCATGCCGACGACGACGGAGACTCCGGAGACCGCGCCTTCGGGAATGCCGAGCGCGGTGAACGGGCCGTGGAGCAGCTCCGCGAGCGCCGGTTCGGCGAGCATGCCGACGACGAGGGAGGTGATGGTGATGCCGAGCTGGGTGCCGGAGAGCTGGAAGGACAGCTCCTTGAGGGCGCCCACCACCTTGTGGGCCCGGCGGTCGCCCTCGGCGGCGGCCTTCTCGGCGTCCGGTCGCTCGACCGTGACGAGGCCGAACTCGGCGGCCACGAAGAAGCCGTTGGCGAGGATGAGGAGGAAAGCGGCTGCGAGCAGCAGCAGAGGGATGGTCATGCCGCCGCCTCGATATGTCGGGAGGGGGCGGCGCAGGTACTACAGGACGATCCGTCCATCGCTGGAAGGAGTCACTCCTCGAAGTAGCAGGGGGCCACTGGCGTACCCGGTGGCACAACAGTGGCGGAGGCGCAACGAAAACGCCTCCGCCAACAGATTAATCAAGACATGGGCCGGTGCGGCAGGGGCGGCGGCCCTGAGTCGGCCCTGATCTTGCCCTGCGTCGGCCCCGAGCCTGCTCGGGGGCGCCCCGGATGCGCTCGCTGTCAGTCCGGGGTCACTCGGTGTCAGCCCCGGGGCTGTTCGGGTTCACCGACGGAGTGGGCCTCGACCAGCGCGCTCAGGGTGCGGGCGTCCTCGATGGCGTGCTGCTTGGCGATGCCGGGCTGGATGCCGAGCGCGGGCAGGCTAGTGCCGTCGGTGAGGTCGAGGAAGACCCAGGGGTCGCCGACCCGCAGGTTCACCTGGACGATCTCCGCCCAGCCGAGCCGGCGCCTCCCGGTGATGTTGACGACGGTCACTCCGGACTCGTCGGCGACCACCTTGGGCCGGGAGAGCAGACACAGCACCCCGGCGAGCAGGGCCGCCGTGAAGACGAAGCTGAGCCGCTCGCCCGGGCCGAGGGTCGGCAGCAGCAGGGCGACCACCGTGATGACCACGAAGATCGCCGCGGCGGCGGTCAGCAGGACGGCCCGGGTGCGCCCCGGCCGGAAGGTGACCGGCAGGGCGGGCAGATCCGACATCGCGTACGACTCCCCGGAACTCAGAGGCGGCAGGCGTGGATGGCGGTGGTCAGGATGGCCCGGGCACCGATGTCGTACAGGTCGTCCATGATCCGCTGGGCCTCCTTGGCCGGGACCATGGCGCGTACGGCGACCCAGCCCTCGTTGTGCAGCGGCGAGACGGTCGGCGACTCCAGGCCCGGGGTGAGGGCGACGGCCTTCTCCAACTGCTCGACGCGGCAGTCGTAGTCCATCATCACGTACGTGCGGGCGACGAGGACGCCCTGGAGGCGGCGCAGGAACTGCTGCACCTTGGGCTCGTTCTCCGAGGAGGTGTCGGCGTCGACGCGGCGGATGACGACGGCCTCGGACTTCATGATCGGCTCGCCGAAGACCTCCAGGCCCGCGTTGCGCAGGGAGGTCCCGGTCTCGACGACGTCGGCGATGACCTCGGCGACACCCAGTTCGATGGCGGTCTCGACGGCGCCGTCGAGGTGGACGACGGAGGCGTCGATGCCGTGGTCGGCGAGGTGCCCCGCGACGATGCCCTCGTACGAGGTGGCGACGGTCTTGCCCTTGAGGTCCGCGACGCCGGCCGCCGTGCCGGGCTTGGCGGCGAAGCGGAAGGTGGAGCGGGCGAAGCCGAGCGGGAGGATCTCCTCGGCGTTGGCGCCGGAGTCGATCAGCAGGTCGCGGCCGGTGATGCCGATGTCGAGACGGCCTGAGGAGACGTAGATCGCGATGTCGCGGGGGCGGAGGTAGAAGAACTCGACCTCGTTCTCCGGGTCGACGATCCGGAGTTCCTTGGACTCCCTGCGCTGGAGGTAGCCGGCCTCATGCAGCATCTCCCCCGCAGGGCCGGACAGGGAACCCTTGTTGGGGACGGCGATGCGCAGCATGAGGCAGGCTTCCTTCGTTCTCGTGGGTGCTCAGATGTGTGCGGGGTGACGGCTCAGAGGTGGGCGTACACGTCGTCCAGGGAGATGCCGCGGGCGACCATCATCACCTGGACGTGGTACAGCAGCTGCGAGATCTCCTCGGCGGCCGCTTCCTTGCCCTCGTACTCGGCGGCCATCCAGACCTCGGCGGCCTCTTCGACGACCTTCTTGCCGATGGCATGGACGCCCTTCCCGACCAGTTCGGCGGTGCGGGAGGTGGCGGGGTCGCCGTTGGCAGCCTTGTGCTGGAGCTCGGTGAAGAGCTCCTCGAACGTCTTCTTGGACATGGTGGGCCCCACACTACGCCGTCACGGGCGTGCCTCAGCGCCAGGGTTCGGATACTGAGCGGAGCGTGGCCGCGGTGGCCACGGCCGCGGTCACCGCCTCGTGCCCCTTGTCCTCGTTGGAGCCCTCGATGCCGGCGCGGTCCAGGGCCTGCTCCTCGGTGTCGCAGGTCAGTACGCCGAAGCCGACGGGGACGCCGGTGTCGACGGAGACCTGGGTGAGGCCCTGGGTGACGCCCTGGCACACGTACTCGAAGTGGGGGGTGCCGCCGCGGATGACGACGCCGAGGGCGACGATGGCGTCGTAGCCGCGGCCGGCGAGGACCTTGGCGACGACCGGGAGCTCCCAGCTGCCGGGGACGCGCAGGAGGGTCGGCTCGTCGATGCCGAGGTCGTGCAGGGCGCGCAGGGCGCCGTCGACGAGGCCGTCCATCACCTTCTCGTGCCACTGGGCCGCGATGACCGCGACGCGCAGGTCGCCGACGTTGCTGACGGACAGTTCGGGTGCGCCCTTGCCGCTCACGTTGCTCCTTGGTTCCTGAATCTCGGTTCGAGACGGTCGTGCTGTGGTTCTGGGGTTCGGTGGTTCTGGGGTCCGGCTTGTTACTGCTCGCCGCAGGTGGTCACGGTGGTCGTGTCCAGCCAGGGCAGGTCGTGGCCCATCCGGTCCCGCTTGGTGCGCAGGTAGCGGAGGTTGTGCTCGCCCGCGCGGACGGGCATCGGTTCGCGGCCGGTGACGGCGAGGCCGTGCCGGACGAGGGCGTCGGTCTTCTCGGGGTTGTTGGTCAGCAGCCGGAGGCTGCGGACGCCGAGGTCGCGGAGGATCTGGGCGCCGGCCCCGTAGTCACGGGCGTCGGCGGGCAGGCCCAGTTCGAGGTTGGCGTCGAGGGTGTCGCGGCCGCGTTCCTGGAGTTCGTAGGCGCGCAGCTTGGACAGCAGGCCGATGCCGCGTCCCTCGTGGCCGCGGAGGTAGACGGCGATGCCGCGACCCTCGGTGGCGATGCGTTCGAGCGAGGTCTCCAGCTGGGGGCCGCAGTCGCAGCGCAGGGAGTGGAAGACGTCGCCGGTGAGGCATTCGGAGTGGACGCGGACGAGGACGTCCTCGCCGTCGCCGATCTCGCCGTGGACGAGGGCGACGTGCTCGACGCCGTCGACGGTGGAGCGGTAGCCGTAGGCGGTGAAGTCGCCGAAGGCGGTGGGCAGCTGGGTCTTCGCCTCGCGCTTGACGGTGGGCTCGGAGGAGCGGCGGTAGGCGATCAGGTCCTCGATGGAGATGATCGTCAGGCCGTGCTTGCGGGCGAAGGGGATCAGCTCGGGCAGGCGCAGCATGCGGCCGTCCTCGCCCGCGATCTCGACGATCGCGCCGGCCGGGCGCAGGCCCGCGAGGCGGGCCAGGTCGACGGCGGCCTCGGTGTGGCCGTTGCGCACGAGGACGCCGCCGGAGCGGGCGCGCAGCGGGAAGATGTGGCCGGGGCGGACGAAGTCGGTGGGCCGGGCCGTGCCGCTCGCCAGCAGTTGGAGGGTGGTGGAGCGGTCGGAGGCGGAGATGCCGGTGGTCACGCCGTGTTCGGGGGCGGCGTCGACGGTGACGGTGAAGGCGGTGCGCATGGACTCGGTGTTCTGCTGCACCATCTGCGGCAGTTCGAGCCGGTCCAGCTCGTCGCCCTCCATGGGGGCGCAGATCATGCCCCGGCATTCGCTCATCATGAAGGCGAGGATCTCGGGGGTGGCCTTCTCGGCGGCGATGACGAGGTCGCCCTCGTTCTCCCGGTCCTCGTCGTCGACGACCACGACGGGGCGGCCGGCCGCGATGTCGGCGATGGCCTGCTCCACGGGGTCGAGCCCGAAGTTCTCGATGTCGTCGGTGCTGTAGAGAATCGGCGCCATGGTCATGCCGGAGCTCCTTCCAGGGCGGGCTTGCGGGACCGCAGCCACCAGTCGCGCATGCCCCACAGGACGAGCGCGCCGTAGATGATGTAGACGAAACCGGAGAAGGCGTAGCCGTTGGCGAAGTTGAGCGGTACGCCCACGAGGTCGACCAGCAGCCAGGCGAACCAGAACTCGACCATGCCGCGTGCCTGGGCGTACATGGCGACGATGGTGCCGGTGAAGATGTACGCGTCCGGCCAGGGGTCCCAGGACAGGGTGGGGAACGCGGTGAAGAGTCCGCCGACGGCGAGGGTGCCGAGGGCGGCGCCGGCGAGGAGGTAGCCGCGTTCGCGCCAGGTGGCGAAGCGGGGGGCGATGGCGCCGTCCGCGGCCTGTCCCTTGGTGCGGTTCCACTGCCACCAGCCGTACGCGGCGACGGCCATGACGATGACCTGCTTGCCGGCGCTGCCGGTGAGGTGGCCGACGAAGGCGCCGAAGAGGACGAGGCCGGAGAGGAACTGCACGGGCCAGTTCCAGATGGAGCGGATCGCGCCGAGGGCGAGGGCGATGAGGCCCAGGATGTTCCCGATCATGTCCGACCAGAGGATCTGCTGGCCGAAGGCCGTGAAGGCGACCGAATTCAGCGAGTTCACCGTGTCGCTCCCTGCGGTCCGAGGAGCCGCTCGACGTACTTGGCGATGACGTCGACCTCGAGGTTGACCGGGTCGCCGGGCTGCTTGCGGCCGAGGGTGGTCAGGTCGAGGGTGGTGGGGATGAGGCTGACGGTGAAGTGGTCGGTGCCGGCCTCGACGACGGTGAGGCTGATGCCGTCGACGGTGATGGAGCCCTTCTCCACGACGTACCGGGTGAGGTCGGCGGGGAGCGAGATCTTGACGATCTCCCAGTTCTCGGACGGCTTGCGCTCGATGACCTGGCCGGTGCCGTCGACGTGGCCCTGCACGATGTGGCCGCCGAGGCGTTCGCCGACGGCCATGGGGCGTTCGAGGTTGACGCGGGAGCCGACGGTGAGAGCGCCGAGGCTGGAGCGGTCGAGGGTCTCCGCCATGACGTCGGCGGTGAACCAGTCGTCCTCGTGCTCCACGACGGTGAGACAGACGCCGTTGACGGCGATGGAGTCGCCGTGCTTCGCCCCCTGGGTGACGACGGGGCCACGCAGTCGGAAGCGGGAGGAGTCGCCGAGATTCTCGACGGCGGTGACCTCACCCAGCTCTTCGACGATTCCGGTGAACACTTCCCGGGTCCTCCTGCCACGTAGGGCTCGGACTCCGGGGCTGTCGAAGACGACAGAGATCAGCGGACAACGGCACAGGGGGCGACGCCGTGTGGAGGACCCGCTCCTGCTGGAGCAGGCCGACAACAGTCGGCAGCGCGCACGCATGCCCGCCCGCCGCGCACTGCCTCCCATCCGGACTTTAACCGTCGGTCCAGGAATTTCACCTGGTCAACCGGCCGCTGGAAGCGACCGGGTCGCGGACTGTAACCGCCGGTTCGGACTTTCACCGACCCCGGAGTGCGCTGCTTCTGGTACATGGCCAGTGTGCCACGACTGATCGGCACCCATGCGGGTGATGACTGTGGGGTGGCTCACAGATGGTGTCACTGGACTTCTACGGCGCGTGACGCGGCGGCCGCACCCTGACTGACCACGAGTCAATTTCCGCCCCGCCCGCCCCAGTCGAACCACGTCGAGCCCTGTCGAGCGGCACGCCGGACCCATTGACCGGGTTGGTCTAGTCCTTTTAAGGTCTGCGATCGCGGTTACTCGTCCCGAAGGCGCGCCGACCGCCCCCCAGTCGACCCGGCGGCGGTGACGACGGCCCTTGCCCCGCCGCCGGGTCCCCTCCCTTCCCCTCTCCCCCACCCCCGCGCTCGCCGTCCGGTGGGTTCTTCGCCCCGTGTCACATTCCACGTGTGCTGTCCGGTCATAGCTACCGAAGGCGTTCCGTGGGGAGCGCCGATGTCGAAAGGCTGGACAGCATGACCACGATCCTGGTGACCGGCGGGACCGGTGCCCTCGGCCGGCGCCTCACCGAACGGCTGCGGGCGGACGGGCACGAGGTGCGGGTGCTCAGCCGGCACGCGCAGCCGTACGCCGTCGATCTGGTCGCGGGCGGGAGCGGGCTGGACTCGGCGCTGGCGGGGGTGGACACGGTGGTGCACTGTGCGTCCTCGCCGCGCGGGGGTGACGAGAAGGCGGCGGCGAACCTGATCGCCGCGGCGCGGCGGGCCGGGGTGGGGCATCTCGTGTACATCTCGATCGTCGGCGTCGACCGGGTGCCGTTCGGCTACTACCGGAGCAAGCTGGCGGTCGAGCGGCTGATCGAGGAGTCGGGGCTGGCCTGGACGACGCTGCGGGCGACCCAGTTCCACGACCTGCTCGTGACGCTCTTCGAGGGTCTGTCGAAGTCCCCCGTCGTGCCGGTGCCCGCCGGGGTGAGCGACCAGCCGATCGCCGTCACCGAGGTCGCCGACCGCCTGGCCGAGCTCGCCGTGTCCACCCCCGCGGGCCGCGTCCCGGACATGGGCGGCCCGGAGGTCCTGAGCCTCCGCACGCTGGCCCGCACCTATCTGACCGCCACCGGCCGCCGCCGCGCCCTCCTGACGGTGCCCCTGTTCGGCAAGGCGTACGCGGGGTTCCGGGCGGGCGGTCATCTGACACCGGAGCGGGCGGTGGGCAAGGTGACGTTCGCGGAGCACGTGGCCGAACGGTTCGGCGGGGGCCGCAGGACAGGGTGAGCCGGGGGCGCCGGATCGGCGGGAGCCACAGGACAGGGCGAGCCGGGGGCGCCGGATCGGCGGGAGCCACAGGACGGGGCGAGCCGAGGGGGCGCCGGGACGGTGGGGATGCCGGGGACGGCCCAGGGTCCGGACTCCACCCGGCGGGGAATGCCGAGGGCGGCCTGGTTCACAGGAGCCGGCCGGCAGGCGTGAACGCCGAAGGCGAGGCGAGACGCGAAGCCTGACCGCCGGGCGGACGCCGAAAGCACGGCAAGCCACGGAGCCCGATCGGCAGGCGGACGCCCAAGGCGAGGCAAGACGCGAAGCCTGACCGCCGGGCGGACGCCCAAGGCGAGGCGAGACGCGGAGCCCGACCGCCGGGCGGACGCCGAAAGCACGGCAAGCCACGGAGCCCGATCGCCGGGCGGACGCCGAAGGCGAGGCAAGACGCGAAGCCTGACCGCCGGGCGGACGCCGAAGACACTGCAAGCCACGGACCCCGAACGGCAGGCGGACGCCGAAGGCGAGGGGAGTCGCGCCGCCTGTTCGGCGGCGGGATGCGGAGGGCGGGCCGGACCATGGGGCGCCCGCTGTCGGCCCTACCTCGGCGGTGGTGCGAACAGTTCGTCCTGGGCCGTGTCCCTCGCCATGAGCAGGGCCCCTCGGAGTACGGCGGCGCCGCCCAGGGCGCTGGGCCGGACCTCCGTGGGCAGCGGCGAGAGTGCAGCCAGCCGCGCCTCGACCCGGGCTGCGAGCACCTCCCCTCCGGCCTGCCCGACCTCCCCTCCGAGCACCACACAGCCGGGGTCGAGAACGGCGACGACGGAGGCGACACCGATGGCGAGTCGATCGGCCAGGGCGTCGAGGAAGCGGGCGTGGGCGTCGGCCGACCGCCGGGTGTCCGGGGCCGTGTCCGGGTCGCCCAAGGGGTGTACGGGAGTGTCCGTCCCGTCCGACGAGGCGTCGGCCCCACCCGCCGCGGGACGCGTCTGCGGGGCGTTCGAGCCGGCCGGTGCGGCCGCGTTTCCGCCCCTCGGGGCGTCGGGTCCGTCCGCCTGAGGTCGGCTCGTCGCCGCCTCCGCGGCTGCCCTCACCAGGGTGGCCGCGGGTGGCTCGTTGCCCGTGGGGGCGGGGGCCGGCAGGGCGTACTCCCCGGCCAAGGAGTCGATCGCGGCGGCGGCGCCCAGGGAGTGGAAGCCGCCCTCGCAGTCGGTGGCCGAGGGCAGGGTCGTGGTGCCCGGGACCGGGAGGAAGCCGATCTCGCCGGTGCCGCCGGAGGCGCCGCGACGGAGGGTGCCGTCGAGGACGACGGCCGCGCCGGTGCCGAGGCCGAGCCAGAGGAGGACGAAGGTGTCGCGGTCGCGGGCGGCGCCGTCCCGCTGCTCGGCGAGCGCCGCGAGGTTGGTCTCGTTCTCGACGAGGACCCTGGCCGGGAGGCGTTCACCGAGGGCGGTGGCCAGCCGACGGTGCCATTCGGGCAGCCCGGTGCTGTCCCGCAGTTCGCCGGTGGCCGGGTCGATGAGCCCGGGGGCGCCGATCGCCACGGTGTGCAGCCGGTCGGCCCCCGCCTCCTTCCCGGCGCGCTCCACGAGGCCGACGGCCTGCTCGACGGCGGGCCCCGTACCCGCGTCGTCCGCGATCGGGACCGACGCCCGCGCCAGTTCCGTGCCGAGCAGATCGGCGACGACGACCGTGACACCCTCGGTGCGCACGTCGAGCGCGGCGAGGTACGCGCGGTCGGCGACGATGCCGTAGAGGCGGGCGTTCGGCCCGCGCCGCTGCTCACCCGACTCCCCCACCACCGAGATCAGTCCGGCCTCGGTGAGGCGCTCCACGAGATCGGCGACGGTGGGCCGGGACAGACCGGTGAGCTGCTTCAACTGCCCCGCCGTCAACGGCCCTTCCTCCTGCAGCAGCCGCAGGGCGAGCCGGTCGTTGATGGCCCGGGCGGTGCTGGGTGATGCGGGCATGCCGGGATCCTCCCAGATCGACGACGCGTACGGTTGCCGGCCTTGTGACAGCCGGGACAGACAATCCGACCGCCGGGCCCGTGACGCCGTACGGACAGCGCCCGTGACGCCGTACGGACAGCGCTCGTCACGCCGTACAGACAGCGCTCTCTATCTATCAGGCAGGGTTCCTGATAGTTTACGGCAGCGCGAGAGCAGGGTCGGGGGCCCGGAAACGGGCGGGTAGGGCTGGAGTCCGAGTTCGAGGGCATTCAAGGAAGCCAGGGAGGGCGGAAAATTGAGCGCAGTGGTCTACGAACGGCGCGATGTGCGGCGGGCCCGGTACGCCGTGGCCGCCGTTTTCGCCGTGCACGGAGCGGTGACCGGCTCGTTCGCGACCCGGGTGCCCTGGATCCAGGACCACGCCCAGCTCAGCGCGGGTCAGCTGGGGCTGGCCCTCGCGTTCCCGGCGATCGGCGCGTCCGTGGCGATGCCGCTCGCCGGCTATGTCAGCCACCGGCTCGGCGCCCGTACGGCGATGCGGGCCCTGATCGCGCTGTGGACCCTCGCGCTGATCCTGCCGTCCCTCGCGCCGAACCTGTGGACGCTGTGCGCCGCCCTGTTCGTGTACGGGGCGACGGCCGGCATGGCGGACGTGGCGATGAACGCGCTCGGCGTCGAGGTCGAGGCCCGCCTCGGCAAGTCGATCATGTCGGGGCTGCACGGCATGTGGAGCGCGGGCGCCCTCGTCGGCTCGGCGGCCGGCACGCTCGCCGCGCACCTCGGCTCGGACGCCCGGCTGCACCACGCGCTCGCGGCGGCCACCCTCACCGTGCTCGGTCTGGTCGCCTGTCAGTGGGTGCTGGACATCCGGGCCACCGAGGACGAGGAGCCGCCACCGCGGTTCGCGCTGCCTCCCAGGTCGGCGCTGCTCATCGGCGCGATCGGGTTCTGCGCGGTCTTCGCGGAGGGGGCGGCCCTGGACTGGTCGGCGGTGTATCTGCGGGACGAGCTGGCGACGTCTGCGGGCCTCGCGGCGGCGTGCACCACCGGGTTCATGCTCACCATGGCGGTGGCCCGGCTGGTGGGCGACGCGGTGGTGAACCGTTTCGGCGCGGTGCGCACGGTACGGGCGAGCGGTGTCCTCGCGGCGCTCGGCGGTGTGCTGATCGTCGTCGCGAACCATCCGGCGGTCGCCATGGCCGGGTTCGCTCTGATGGGGCTGGGCATCGCCGTCGTCGTACCGCTCTGCTTCGCCGCGGCCGGGCGCAGCGGCCCGAATCCGAGCCAGGCCATCGCGGGCGTCGCGACCATCACGTACACCTCGGGGCTGATCGCGCCGAGCGCGATCGGCGGTCTGGCACAGCTGACCAGCCTGGTGGTGTCGTTCGGTCTGGTGACGGTGCTGGCGTGCGGGCTCGCCGTGTTCGCGGGGGTGCTGCGGGCCGGGGAGGGCGACCGGACGCGGATCAGTCGGCCGGACGCGGCGGTTCCCGACCCGAAGCCCTGAAGGCGTCGCTCCACTCGGTGGGCCGCAGGGTGTCCGCGTCCAGCCTGACCAGGACACGGGTTCCCTGCGCGTAGGTACGCGAGCCGTCGGCCGAGCAGAAGCATCAGCGCCGAACGGAACGCCCTCATCCCAAGCAACCGCTCAGTGCGGGCCGGAGGCGTGGTGCTCAGGCCCCGCTCAGCCCCGTGCCAGTTCGTACGCGTACCCCGGTGAGAACTCGCCGGCCTCGCCCCGGCAGCCGTCGGACTCGCCCGGCAGTTTCACCCACAGATAGGCGTCGATGCGGGACTCGCCGGTGGTGAGCGTCGGCGGGCGGCCGAGGCCCCGGCCTGACGGGTCGCACCAGGCACCGTCGGTCGGCGGGCCGTTGCCGTTGCGGCTGGTGTCGATGACGGCGCCGAGGTCCGCCGGGCCGCCGAGGGCGTCCAGCACCTTGCGGGTGTAGGCGATCTCCGCGTCGGTGCGGTTGAAGTTCGACACGTTGCTGAAGACGCCGTCGGAGGAGCCCGGTGCGGCGGCGCCCGCGAGGCGGAGCAGGGTGGCCTGCTTGTCGGGCGGGTTCCACTCCGAGTGCCCGGCGTCGTAGTAGACACGTGCCTTGGGGGCGGCGTCCTTGAGGACGCGGCCGGCGCGGACGAGCGAGGTGAACCGGTCGGCCCGCTCGTCGGCGGAGAGGCAGTCGGACTGGGCGATCGCGTCGGGCTCCAGGATGACGATGACCTCGTCCTCGCCCAGCCCGGCGGCGAACGCGTCGATCCAGGCGTCGTAGGCGTCCAGGTTCTTGGCACCGCCCTGGGAGGCCCCGCCACAGTCGCGGTCCGGGATCGCGTACGCCACGAGGACCGGCACCCGGTCGTGCTCGGCACCGCCGGAGGCGACCGCGGCGACCTCGGCGGTGACGGTGGCCGGGTTCGGGTCGGTGAACCAGACGGCCGCGGGACGGTCGGCGATACGGGACTCGATGACGGCGCTGCGCGGGTCGTCGGGGTGGGCCCGCACCCAGTCGCGGACCTGGGACTCGGGGTGCCGGTAGAGCTTGACGGGGGCGTCCGGCCGGGGCCCGGTGTGCCGGCGGGTCTCCTCCGACGAAGGGCGCGCCTCGGGCGTCCGGGACGGTTCGGGTGATGCCGACGGTGCGGGCGAGGTCCTCGACGGGGACGGGGAGGCCGTGCTCGGGTGGGACGGCCGTCCGGGTGGGCCGCCGGACAGGGTCCGGGCCTCGGCGGCGCCTCCGTTGCCGTTCAGTCCGGCCATCGCGCCGGTGACGGTTCCGGCGACGGCCACGAGCGACGCGGCGGCGATCATGGCGCCGCGGCGCACCTTCCGCCTGTGCGCGGCGCGGCGTGCGGCCAGTCGCTGGGCGCGTAAGCCTGACACGTGGTGCTCCCCCCTGCTCCCGGACCGTGACTCACCGGCTTCCCGGTACGCGCCGCCGAGCCCACGTTCCCCCGATCCGGGGATGTGCCGGGCACGGCGGCATCGGTGTCAGCCTAGGCCTGGGACCCTGCCCCTTATGGCGCAGTTGGAACATTTCACCAATTCCGTGGACTCGGTGGACGCCGTCGTCGCCCGTATGCAGGCCCTCGACGCCGCCCTGCCCGAGCGGGACGGGATCGCGGTCTTCAACCGTGTCTACCTCACCGTCACGGAGGCCGTGGGCCGGCGTGTCGACGCCGGTTGCTTCGCGGATCCGCGGGCCGCGACCGCCCTCGACGTGCGCTTCGCGGAGCGGTACCTGCGGGTGGCGGAGGGCGGCCCCGCGCCCGCCTGCTGGCGGCCGCTGCTGCAGCTCCGGCGCCATCCCGGCGTACGTCCGCTGCAGTTCGCGCTCTCCGGCATCAACGCGCACATCGGGCACGATCTCGCGCTCGCCGTCGTGGACGCCTGTCGTACGCTCGGCTGTGAACCCGTCGACCTGGAGGACGAGTTCGAGCACGTGGGCGATCTCCTCGTCTCGCTGGAGGAGCGGGTCCGCGAGGAGCTGATGCCGGGCCCCGATCTCCTCCAGGTCGCCGACCCGCTCACTCATCTGCTCGGGTCGTGGAGCCTGGAGCGGGCGCGCGAGGCCACCTGGGCGGCGGCCAGGGCGCTGTGGGCGCTGCGCGGACTCCCCGATCTCGCCGAGGAGTTGGCCCACCGCCTGGACGCGGCGGTGGGGTGCGCGGGGCGGATGCTCCTGACGCCGCTGTCGGACTGAGGGGCGACCGGCTCAGAGCCTGTGAACAAACCCCGGTCCGGGCGCGGGCACAGGCTCTCAGTCCTCCGGGAGTTCCACGGGCGCGATCTCGTCGTACACGTCGCCGGGGCCGGGGTTGGCCGCGTCGGTGGTGCCGCCGAGGTGGTGCATGACGCCCCACACGGCATTGAGCGCGGTCTGGATCGCGCCCTCGGCCCAGCCGGCCGTCCAGGAGATGTCGTCGCCGGCGAGGAAGATGCCCCGCTTGTCCTCGGGCAGCCGGTCCTGCATGAAGTGGGTGAACAGGCGCCGCTGGTAGCGGTAGTGGCCGGGCAGGTTGGCCTTGAACGCGCCCATGAAGTAGGGCTCGTTCTCCCAGGAGACGGTGACCGGGCTGCCGATGATGTGCTTGCGGATGTCGACCTTCGGGTAGATCTCGCCGAGCGACTTCAGCATGACCTCCATCCGCTCGTTCGCGGACAGCGGCAGCCACTTCAGACTGTCGTCGCACCAGGTGTAGGACAGGCAGATGACGGCGGGCTTGTCCGGGCCGTCGTCGAGGAGGTACGTCCCTCGCGTCATCCGGTCGGTGAGCGTCATCGACATGACGTCCCGGCCCGTCGGGTTTCCCCTGTCGTCGACGGCCTTGTCGAGCCAGAAGGGCCGGTCGACGGGCACGAACAGCTTCGAGCTCTCCATGTAGTGGGTCCGCTCGATCGCCGTCCAGTGGTCGATCGGGAAGAGCGAGTCGTCGCAGTCGATCTTCGACAGCAGCATCCAGGACTGGGCGGTGAAGACGGCCGCCTGGTAGGTGCGGATGTCGCCGTTCGCGTCGGTCACGGTGATCCGGTTGCCGGCGGTGCGGTGCAGCCGGGTCACGGCCGGGCGGGGCTCGCCGTTCTCGTGCAGCGTGGCGAGGGAGGTGCCGTACGCCCAGTGCACGATCTTCTCGGGCTCGCGCTCCCAGAGGCGGAGCGGGAGCTGCTGGCTGCCGCCGACGATGCCGCGGTGGTGGTCGTCGGCCTCGGTGTAGACGACACGCAGGATCTCCAGGATGGAGTTCGGGAAGTCGGTGTCCCAGCCGCCGGTGCCGAAACCGACCTGGCCGAAGATCTCGCGGTGGCGGAACGACTTGAACGCCTCGGAGTCGCAGAGGAAGCCGTAGAAGGTCTGGTTGTCGAGCTTCTCCACGAGCCGCGCCCAGATCTCGCGGATGCGCGGGACGTCCCGCTCGCGCATGGCGCGGTTCATGTCGGAGAAGTCGGCGCCCTCGTCGAGGCACTTGTTCCAGGCTTCGGCGACGTCGCGGTACACCTGCGGGAGGTCGGCGATCGTCTCGGCGTAGTGCGACTCGCCCTTGAGGTCGACGACGGTCGAGGGCGTGGTCTCCGCGAGGGGGTTGGGGAAGGGCCGCGTCTCCAGGCCGACCAGGTCGATGTAGTGCTGGAGGGCGGTGGACGAGGGCGGGAAGCGCATGGCGCCCATCTCGGCGGTGAGCGAGGGGTCGCAGCCCTCGAAGCCCACCGTGCGCAGCCGTCCGCCGATCCGGTCGGCCTCGTACACGACCGGCTTGAGGCCCATCTTCATCAGCTCGTACGCGGCCACGATGCCGGACAGCCCGCCGCCGATGACGGCGACCTCGGTGCCGTGCTCGGTCGCCGGGATCTGGCCGAGGCCCGCCGGGTGGGCCAGGAAGTCGTCGTACGCGTACGGGAAGTCCGGGCCGAACATGGTGATCGGCGGCTGCTGCTCGTCTGCGTGCTCGATGGCGTTGGGCACGGTGGACGTCATGGGGTACGGACTCCTTGCGGGAAAGCGGCGGGGCGGGGCTGGCGGGAGAGAGGGTCAGACGAGGGATCCGTAGAGACCGGGGCGGCGGTCCGTCAGATACGGGTTCGCCTCGCGGGAGGCCACGACGAACGCGGGGTCGACGTCGGCGAGGACGAGGTCCTCCTCGCGTCCGGCGCGGGTGCGCGCGACCCCGTCGGGCCCGGCCAGCGTGGACAGCCCGACGAACTCGAACTCCCCTTCCCGGCCGACCCGGTTGACGTACGCGACGTACATCTGGTTCTCGAAGGCCCGCACCGGGATCATCGACTCGGCGACGAACTGGAACGGATGCATCTGGGCCGTGGGCACCACGAGCAGGTCGGTACCGGCGAGGGCGTGGGCGCGGACGTTCTCCGGGAACTCCACGTCGTAGCAGATCATGATCCCGACGCGGACGCCGTCCAGCTCGGCCTGGACGACGGGCTGCTCGCCCGGCGTGAAGTGGTCCCGCTCGAAGCAGCCGAAGAGATGCGTCTTGCGGTAGTTGGCGAGCCGGGTGCCGTCGGCGGAGACGAGCTGCGCCGAGTTGAAGACGACCTCGCCGGACCGCTCGGGGTAGCCGTACGCGACGGCGAGCCCGTGGCGTCCGGCGATCTCCGCGACCGCGTCGGCCGAGTCACCGTCGGCGGGCTCGGCGAACCGGGCGATGTCGTCGCCGATCGCGTACCCCGTCAGGAACATCTCGGGGGCGATCAGCAGCCCCGCGCCGGCAGCGGCGGCGCGGCCCGCGGCCTCGTCGAGCACCTTGAGGTTCTCGACGACCGAGCCGGGGCGGCCGGAGCTCTGGAGCAGGGCGATGCGCATGCGCGTTCCTCACCGGAAGGAGGGGGTCTGGGGGTCATATAGACGGTACGGGCGGCTGACCAGGCCGGACAAGGAGGAGCCGTTGCGCGCCAGTGAGCGGTTCATTGCGTCCTGGGGCGGGTCCGCGGCGATTCGTTGCGCGCCTCGGGCGGTGTTTTCCCGCCGTGCGGGGCCCCGTGGGGCTACCCAGTCACGGACGCGATGCGGCAGCCCCACGGGGTGGGTGTCAGGTGCGCGCCCTGGACGTCCCCCTAATCGCCACCAGGACCAGCGCCGTCACCAGGTAGGGCACCGCGAACACCGCGAAGACGGTGCTGTGGGGGTGGTGGGCGCCGAGCAGGGCGTACCCGGCGAAGACGGCGACGGTCGCCAGTTCGGTGCCCATGCTCGCCACCGAGGTGAGGGTGGCCCGGTGCCCGCCCTCGATACGGTCCTGGAGCCGGGCGTCGACGAGGACGTTGACCAGCTGGAAGCCGCCGAAGGCGACACCCACGAGGGCGACGGCGGCGGGGGTCGCCGTCAGCGCTCCCCCGGCGAGGGCGAGCGCCGAGACGGCGAGGACCACCCCGAGCCCGGTCGTGCTCAGGCGTTCTCCCACGCCGGTCAGGAGGCTGCCGATCGTGGGCCCGGCCCAGATCAGCAGCAGCAGGTACGGCACCGTCTGCTCGGCCACGCCGGTGTCGTGGGCCAGCAGCGGGGTGTACTCGTCGAGGGCACCCCAGACCGCGCCGACCGCGGGAACGAGAAGCAGGGCTCCGCGCACGGAACGGTTCCGGCGGGCCTCGGCGAGCCCGGTCCGCAGGGTCGTGAGGGTGGAGGCACGGCGGGCGCCGCCGGCGGCCGTCGGACGGTGCTCGGGGAACCGGGTCGCCAGCGCCGCGGTCAGCACACAGACCAGGACGCTCGCCGCGCCGACGGCCGGGTAGCCGCCGAGGTCGAGCACCGGCCCGGCCAGCCCCATCGCCGCCATCACGGCGATCATCCCGGCCGCCTGGGCCCGGCCGATCACGCGCGCGTACCGGTCGGCCGCGCCGAGCCGGTCCAGTTCGTCGTAGACCAGCGCCTCCAGGGCACCGGAGCCGAGCGCTCCGCGCACCCCCCACAGCACGAAGCCGAGGGCGAACGCCCAGTACGACGGGACGATCACCCACAGGGCGAAGCCGACGGCGGTGAGCAGCGGGCCGAGCCACAGCAGCAGCCGTCGGGAGACGGCGTCGGCCCAGGCACCGGACGGGACCTCCAGCAGGATCCCGGTGATCGACCACAGGGCGAACAGCGAGGAGACCTGCCAGAGGGACAGGCCGGTGTCGCTGAACAGCAGCGCGTACACCGGATAGAGCAGCACGAAGTCGTCGAGGAACGCGTAGCCGTACAGCGTGGCCGTCAGCCGGCGGACACCGGTGGTCCGGAGATCCGCGGCGCGGGGCGCACGCGCAGGTGAGAGTGTCATGAGGCCTTCCCGCAGGGGCGATTCGGACGTCGGAGGTACGGCGTCCGAGGCGGCCCTCGGGAGGCACGGCTGGTGGATCAATGTCGCCAGGTCATGGCAGCGATGCTAGCCGGGCCGTCCCGCCCGGCCCAGGGGATTTCGGCCGTCATCCCTCGGCGGCCCTCACCCCTCGGCGGCCGTACCCAGCGCGAACGTCGTGACGACGGCCGCGTGGTCCGACGGCCAGTCGTTGTCCTCGACGTCCGGCCAGGTGCGGGGGGTGCCGCGCACATAGGTCCGGGAGTCGAGCACGGCCAGGCCCCGGTGCAGGACGAAGTCGATGCGGTCCTGCGGCTCCGGGCGGCCGCTGCCGTCCTCGTGCTCGACGTGGATCGGCGACCAGGTGTGGCCGGGGTCCCGCACGGGGTCGGGGTGGGCCTCGCGGTAGGAGTCGCGCAGACCCGCCGCCTCGGCGGCCCTGGTCACCGGCCAGTCGACCTCGGGCCGGTCAAGGTGCGAGGGGCTGTTGAAGTCGCCCACCAGGACGACCGGCACGGTGCCGTCGAGCCGGCGCAGGCAGTCCCGCAGCTGGCCGAGGCGCACCTCCTCGTGGGCGATCAGCTCGTCGGCGCCCAGCCCGTCGAAGGCGGCCTCGTAGGGCCCGTACGGCTTGTAGTCGAGGTGGACGGTCCACACGTCGACCTCGGTGCCGGTGCCGGTTCTGACGCGGACGCCCGCCGCCCCGTAGAAGCCGACGTCCGGGTCGCCGAGGCGGGCCGTGATCGGGTGGCGGCTGATGACGCCGAGGTTGTCGCCGGCCCGGTGGTGGTGCCAGCCGAGGGCCTCGGCGAGTTCCTCGGCGGCCGTGCCGTACGTCTCCTGGAGGCCCACCACGTCGGCCCCGGTCTCGGCGATCACCGCGAGCTGTTTGGCGCGGTGATCGCGGACCTTGGTGCCGCCGTGCCAGAGGTTCCAGGTCATCACGCGCAGGGTGGGGCCGTCGGGGGCGACCAGCCGGCACAGGCTCGCCGGGGTCACGTCCTCCAGGCTCTCCCGTACGGTCCGGCCCGGCGCCTCGTCGATCGGCGCGAGCGAGGGCACCGCGAGGACCACGCAGCCCGCCGCCTCGGCCGAGGCGACACCGGTCTCGGTGTCCTCGACGGCCACGCAGGCGGCCGGGTCGACGCCGAGGGCACGGCAGGCGGCGAGATAGGGGTCGGGGGCGGGCTTGGTGTGCTCGGTGTCGTCGGCGGTGACGGAGGCGGCGAACAGGTGACGGCCGAGGACGTCGAGGACGGTGTCGGCGACGGTACGCGGTGACGCGGTGACCAGGGCGGTGGGGACGCCCTCGCGGGCCAGGGCCCGCAGCAGCTCCAGGGCGCCCGGCCGGGGCACGATCCCGGTGCGGACCCGCTCGGCGAACTCCCGGTGGAGCGCGGCGGCCAGTTCGCCGAGCGGCGCGCCGGTGATCCCGGCGAGCCAGGCGGCGGTGTGCTCGACCGGGCGGCCGAGGACGTCCGGCTGGTCGGCCCCGGTCAGCGCGCGTCCGAGGCCGGCGGCCACCTCTTCCACCGCCTCCCACCAGAGCCGCTCGGTGTCGACGAGCGTGCCGTCCATGTCGAACAGGGCGGCCTGCAACGGGGGTCGGGACAAGGGCTTCTCTTTCCGTGGGGGTGTCGGGACGGTGCCCGGCCGAGGGAGCCGGGCGGGGTCATCGGTGTGGCACGTAGGCCGGGTGGCCGTCAGTGGGTGACACGCGGTCTGGGCGGGCGGCGCGTGGCACGCAGGGCTCGGTTGCAGCGCGCCCCAGGGCTCGGTTGCAGCGCGCGGCCCCCAAGGCTCGGCGGCCGCCCGCCGCCCGCACGGCTCGGTGGCAACGCGCCACGTGAGGCGGGGCGGGTCAGCGTGTGGTGCGCGGGGCGACCAGCACCGGTCGCTCCGGGAGGCTCACGGTCACGGCCGTTCCCGCGCCGAGGGTCGCCGCCTCGTGGGTGGGCAGGTCGGCCTTGACCTCGGTGCCGTCGGCGAGCCGTACGGTGAGGCGGGTGGCGGCGCCGAGGAACGCGGAGGCGACCACACGGGCGTCCCCGGCGTCGTCGGGCCGTACCCCGACCGCCTCCGGGCGCAGGAGGACGTCCACCTCGTCGCCGGCCGGCGCCGTCCCGTCCACGGGCAGCCGTCGGCCGAGCACCTCGACCGTGGTGCCGTCCAGCCGTCCGGGGATCCGGCTCATCGTGCCGACGAACTCGGCGACGAAGGCCGTGGCCGGACGCCCGTACAGCTCGACGGGTGCCGCGCACTGTTCGAGCCGCCCGGCGTGCATCACGGCGACCCGGTCGGCCATGGACAGCGCCTCCTCCTGGTCGTGGGTCACGAACAGGGTGGTGATGCCCAGCTCCTGCTGGAGTCGGCGGATCTCCTCGCGGAGGGTGAGCCGCACCTTGGCGTCGAGGGCGGACAGGGGTTCGTCGAGCAGCAGGACGCGGGGCCGCAGGGCGAGCGCCCGGGCGAGGGCGACGCGCTGCTGCTGACCGCCGGAGAGCTGGTGCGGGTACCGGTCGCCCTTGTCGGCGAGGCCCACGAGGTCGAGCAACTCGCCTGCGCGAGAGCGCCGTTCGGCCGTGCGCACCTTGCGCATGCGCAGCCCGAACGCCACGTTGTCGAGGGCGCTGAGGTGCGGGAAGAGGCTGTACGACTGGAAGACCATGCCGGCGTCGCGCCGGTGGGCCGGGACGCGGGTGACGTCCTCCCCGTCGACGAGCACCTCGCCGGCGTCGGGGTGTTCGAAGCCGGCGAGCATCCGCAGCGCGGTGGTCTTGCCGCAGCCGGAGGGGCCGAGCAGGGCGAGCAGTTCGCCGGGCCGGACGGTCAGGTCCAGCCCGTCGAGAGCGACGGTCGTCCCGAACTCGCGGCGCAGTCCCCGGAACTCGACGGTGGCTGCCGTGTCGGTGGTATCGGTGGCGGTGGTCTCAAGCACGGTCATGGTTCATCCCCGTGAGGCGGAAGCGGTTCGGGCGCGTCCGCCGAAGGAGGCGAGCGCGAGGAGCATGGCCCAGGTGACGAGCAGGCTGAGCACCGAGACGGCGACGGAGAGCTGGGCCTGCGAGCCGCTGACGTTGACGATCCACACGGCGAACGGCCTGAAGCCCAGCAGTTGGGCGACGGTGAACTCACCGAGCACGAGAGCCAGGGTGAGGAACGCGGAGTTCAGCAGGGCCCCGCGCAGATTGGGCAGCACGGCCCGCACCAGCGCCTGCGGCCAGTTCGCCCCGCAGCTGCGGGCGGCCTCGACGAGGGTACGGACGTCCATGGCGCGCAGCCCGGCGTCGAGGGCCCGGTACACGAAGGGCAGCGCCATCACCACGTAGGCGAGGACCAGCACCACGGGGAAGTCGGGGTTCTGGATCGCGACGAACGTCTGGAACAGCGGGGTGCGGGAGAGGTGTTCGGGCCCCCACTTGAGCACGGTGCCGAGCCCGGCGACGAACGCGATCGGCGGCACCACCAGCGGCAGGGAGCACACCACCTCCACGACGGGCCGCAGCCGGGGCGCGCCGAGCCGCAGCGCGACCATGGCGGGCACCATCAGCAGCAGGACGACGGCGATGGTCGCGGCGGCCAGCTCCAGCGACAGCAGCAGGCTGGAGACGAAGCCTTCGGTGCCGAGGATCTGCGTGTACGCGTCGAAGGTGACGCCCTCGCCGGGGACGTCGACCGTGAAGATCACGGAAGCGGCGAGCGGGACGAGGAAGTACAGCCCGGCGCAGACGAGGACGAGGGGGCGCCACAGGGCGGGGCGCCGCGCCGCGCGCCCGGGGTTCAGGCCAGCCATCGGGCGCTCCGTCGTTGCAGGGGCAGGTAGACGGCCATGACGAGTCCGGCGATGAGGACCATGTCGAGGCTGAGGGCGAGCGCCACGTTCTCCTGGCCGACGAGGACGTTGCCGGAGATGGCGTCGGCGATCTGGAGGGTGACCAGCGGGATCGAGCTGCCCACCATGGCCGCGGCGGTGGCGTACGCGGCGAAGGCGCTGCCGAAGAGGAGGACGAGCCCGCCGAGCAGCGAGGGCGCGAGCACGGGCAGGGCGACGTGGAGCCAGTACTGCGGGCCGGTGGCGCCGTTGTTCTGGGCGGCCTCCCGCCACTGGACGCGCAGTCCGTCGAGGGCGGGGGTGATGGTGAGCACCATCAGCGGGATCAGGAAGTACAGGTAGACGATGACCAGGCCCCAGAAGCTGTAGAGGTCCCAGCCCTTGTCCGTGAGGCCCAGCTGCCGGGTCAGTACACCGGAGTTGCCGAGGGTGGCGACGAAGGCGAAGGCGAGCGGGACGCCGCCGAAGTTGGCGAGCACCCCGGAGGCGGTGAGCACGGCCTCGCGCAGCGCCGGGAAGGGGGAGGTCACCACGGCCTGGGCGAGCGGCAGACCCAGGACGGCGGCGAGACCCGCCGAGACGGCGGAGAGCTTCACGCTGCCGAGCATGGCCGTGAGGTAGGCCCCCTGCACGGAGGCCGTCATGTTCGCCGTGGTGTACGACGTGGCCCCGCTGCTCTGGTCCTTGACGGTGAACGCGCCGTTCAGCATGGCGAGGGCGGGCAGCCCGAAGGCGATGGCGACGAAGGCCAGCAGCGGGAGGACGGCGAGCCAGCCGCCGGCGCGGGGCCGCCGCTTCGGGGAAGCGGCGGCCACCAGCGGGGTGTCGGCCTCGGTGACGACGGCGGTCACCCGGAGACCGCCTTGGCCCAGCCCTGTCCGAGCACGTCCTTGGCCTTGGTCTGCTGGTCCTCGGTCGGGAACTCGGGGGTGCCCTCCACCTTGGGCAGCTTGGCCGCGGCCGCCTTGTCGAGCGTGCCGGCCTTCTCCATGGCGGGCATCAGGGCCGGGCGGGCGTATCCGGCGAGCCACAGGTTCTGGCCCTCGGCGCTGTAGAGGTACTCCTGCCACAGCCGGGCGGCGGCCGGGTGCGGCGCGTCCTTGTTGATCGCCTGGGAGTAGTACTGGGAGAACTTGCCGTCCTCCGGGACGACGACCTTCCAGTCGACGCCCTTGGACTTGAACTCGTCGGCGTACCCGGCGTTCAGGTAGTCCCAGTCGATGCTGATGGGCGTCTCGCCCTTCTCGACGGTGGCCGGGGTGGACTCGACGGGCGTGTAGTTGCCGTTCTTCTTCAGCTTGGCGAAGAAGTCGAGGCCCGGCTGGATGTCGTCGAAGGAACCGCCGCTCGCCAGGGACGCCGCCCACACGCCGCCGAAGGCCGAGCCGGACTTGGTGGGGTTGCCGTTGAGGGCGACCTGGCCCTTGTACTTCGGCTTCAGCAGGTCGGCGAAGGTCTCCGGGCACTCCTTGACGCGCTTGGCGTCGCAGCCGATGGATATGTAGCCGCCGTAGTCGTTGTACCAGCGGGCCTTCGGGTCCTTCTGGCCCTCGGGGATGTCGGCGAACGCGGCGACCTTGTAGGGCGCCAGCAGCCCCTGCTGGGCGGCGCTCAGCGCGAAGGAGCTGCCGAGGTCGAGCACGTCGGGCGCGCGGTCCTGGCCCTTGCGGGAGGTGACGGCGTTGATCTCGTCCTGGCTGGCCCCGTCCGGGTTCTCGACTTCGATCTTGATTCCGTACTTCTTCTCGAAGCCGTCGATCAGCGCGCCGTAGTTGGCCCAGTCGCGGGGCAGGGCGATCGCGTTGAGCTCGCCCTCCCGCTTGGCGGCGGCGATCAGCTGGTCCATGCCGCCGAAGTCCTCGGCCGAGGTCGCTTTGGCCGCGTTGACGCCGTCGCCGCTGGTGGTGGTCTCGGGTGCCGCGCCACAGGCGCTGAGGGTGAGGACGGCGGCGGCGAGGGCGCCGCCGATGACGGCGGTTCTCGGCGGGAAGAGGTTCACGGGCTCTCCAGGGGTACGCGCAGGGACGATCTGGGTGGAGCACTTGTCTGAACAAGTTGGCCTCATTAGGTCCGCGCTTCATATCACGCACGTAAACTCCGGCGAAATACTCGTGCACGGTTTCCCGCACAATCGCTGGCGGACGCGCTCCTTCAGCGGCCTCTTCCCCGGCTGGTTAGGCTGGTCGCGCTGTACACAGCCGGTGATCGGATCACGGAGCGGACGACGGAGGGGGACCATGGCGGCCCGACACGAGGAGATCGCCGAGGCGCTACGGCGGGCGATCGACCGTGAGGACTACACGGTGGGGAGTCTGCTGCCCCCGGAGACCGAACTCGCGGCCCGCTACGGCGTCTCGCGCGGCACCGTCCGCCAGGCGGTGGCGACGCTGACCGCCGAGGGGCTCATCGGCTCACGCCAGGGCGCGCGCCGGGTGGTGCTGGCCGGCCGACGCAGTCAGAGCTTCGCGGAGCTGCGGAGTTTCGCGCAGTGGGCGCGGGCGATGGGCCGGGAGGCGACGGGCCGGGTGATCACCCAGGAGTGGCGCACGGCCACGGCGGAGGACCGGGTCCGCCTCCAGCTCGACCCGGGCGCCCGCGTCCTGCACGTTCTGCGGCTGCGCGGTCTCGACGGGCAGCCGGTCCTGCTGGAGCGCACGGTCTATGCGGACTGGATCTCCCCCGCCGTCGAACACATCGAGGCGGACTGCCCGTCGGTCACCCAGCGTCTGCTGGACGACACCGGGCTGGTCTTCGCCTACGGCGAGCATGTCATCGACGCGGTGGCCGCCGGTGCCCGCGACGCCGAGCTCCTCGCCGTACGCCGCACGAGCCCCCTCCTCCGCGTCCGACGCGTCACGACCACCCGCGAGGGCCGCCCGGTGGAATGGTCCGACGACCGCTACCGCCCGGACGCGGTGAGCTTCAGCGTGCACAACTCGATCGGCAACAACGCGCTGGCCAGGAAGACCGCGGAGTGACGTGGAGCTCTCAGGCGGGCGACCCGGAAGAGAAACGCCGCAGCAAGGGCGAGAGAACGAGCACGGATTTCGTCCGTTCCACGAACGGCTCCCCCGCGATCCGCTCCAGCACCCGCTCGAAGTGCCGCATGTCCGAGGCGAAGACCTGCACCACGGCGTCGGCCTCCCCCGTGACCGTCGACGCGGCGACGACCTCCTGGTAGCGCTCCAGCCCCCGCTGGATGGTCTCCGGCGACGTGTTGCGCCGGCAGTAGATCTCGACGAACCCCTCGGTCTCCCAGCCGAGCGCGGCGGGGTCCACCCGGACCGTGAACCCGGTGATGGCGCCGGTCGCCCGCAGCCGGTCCACGCGCCGCTTGACCGCGGGCGCGGACAGACCGACGAGTTGGCCGATGTCGGCAAAGGAGCGGCGGGCGTCCTCGGCGAGGGCGTGCACGATGCGTTCGTCGAGATCGTTCAGCACTGCGGGTGGATCACTTCTCTGGAGTCGCGAGACGGGAACGGCGATAGCCGTAACTGAAGTAGAACACGAGCCCGACGGCCATCCAGACCCCGAAGACGACCCACGTGATGGTGTCGAGGCTGCCCATCATCCACACGCAGAACGCGAGCCCGAGCGCGGGCAGCACCGGCGACAGCGGCACCCGGAACGTCCGCGGCATGTCGGGCCGCGTCCGCCGCAGCACCACGACCGCCACGTTGACCAGCGCGAACGCGAACAGCGTGCCGATGCTGGTGGCGTTGGCGAGCTCCCCGAGCGGAATGGCCGCGGCGAGCACACCGCAGAACAGCGACACGATGACGGTGTTCACCCGAGGGGTCCCGGTCTTCGGGTTGACCCGCGAGAACACCTTGGGCACGAGCCCGTCCCGCGACATGGCGAAGAGGATCCGCGTCTGGCCGTAGAGCACGGTCAGCACGACGCTGGCGATGGCGATGACCGCGCCGGCGGCCAGCAGCGTCCCCCAGAACGCGTCGCCGGTGACGTCCTTCATGATCCCGGCGAGCGCGGCCTCCGAGCCGTCGAAGCCCTTCCACGGCCGCGCCCCGACGGCGACGGCGGCGACCAGCACGTACAGCGCGGTCACGATGATCAGCGACAGCATGATGGCCCGCGGCAGGTCCCGCTGCGCGTTCTTCGCCTCCTCGCCCGCGGTGGACGCGGCGTCGAACCCGATGTACGAGAAGAAGAGGGTCGCCCCGGCGGCGCTGACGCCGGCCATGCCGAGCGGCATGAAGTTCTCGTAGTTGCCGGAGCGGAAGCCCTGGATGCCGATCAGGCAGAACAGCAGCAGCGCGGCGATCTTCACGACCACCATGATCGTGTTGGCGCGGGCGGACTCACGGGCGCCGCCGAGCAGGAACGCCATGGCGAGCAGGACCACAATCAGGGCGGGCAGGTTGAAGATCCCGCCGTCCCCGGGCGGCGCCGACAGCGCGTCCGGGATGGTCACGCCGAGGGTCCCGTCGAGCAGTTCGTTCAGGTACTCGCCCCAGCCGACGGCCACGGCCGACACCGAGACGCCGTACTCCAGGACCAGACACCAGCCGCAGACCCAGGCGACCAGCTCACCCATCGTTGCGTACGCGTACGAGTAGGAGGAACCGGAGACCGGGATGCTGCCGGCCAGCTCCGCGTAGGAGAGGGCCGAGAACAGAGCGGTGAGGCCGGCGATCACGAAGGAGAGGGTGACGGCGGGCCCGGCCTTGGGGACGGCCTCGCCGAGGACGACGAAGATGCCGGTGCCGAGGGTGGCGCCGATGCTGATCATCGTCAGCTGCCACATGCCGAGGGAGCGCCGCAGCGAGCCTCCCTCGCCCTGCCCACCCTCCGCGACCAGGCGTTCCACGGGCTTACGGCGCATCAGCCGTCCGGCGACACCGCCGGGTGGCGGGACGGGGTGACTCTGTTGCTGCGGGGGTGCGCCTTGGTCGAGCACGCGCCGGCTCCTTCATCGAATGGGTTCAGGGCGAGGGAGGACCGACACCACAGCAACCGAGGGCCACCGAGCAGGGGGTCCCCGCAACGCCACGTACAGCGCACGACCCTATGAGCCAGGGCTTTACATGCGTAATGCGGCAACCTTGCGCAGCCACGCAAGATCGTTGCGTTCCTCGGGGAGGGGCGTGCGTTCGTTGCACGCCTGCTTCACACCGTTGCGATCGGTGTCTTTCGGGGCCCGCATACGCGCAACGAAGCCACCCCTCGCTCCGAGGACGTTCGGCAGCCGTCAGCTCCAGCTGGCGTGCAGCGGCTTGCCCTCCGCGTAACCGGCCGCGCTCTGGACGCCCACGACGGCTCGCTCCGCGAACTCGTCCAGCGACCCCGCGCCGGCGTACGTGCACGACGACCGCACGCCCGCGATGATCGAGTCGATCAGGTCCTCGACCCCGGGCCGCGCCGGGTCCAGGAACATCCGCGACGTGGAGATGCCCTCCTCGAACAGCGCCTTCCGCGCCCGGTCGTACGCCGACTCCTCGCTCGTGCGGTTGCGCACCGCCCGTGCCGAGGCCATGCCGAACGACTCCTTGTACAGCCGACCGCCGGCGTCCTGCTGGAGGTCGCCCGGCGACTCGTACGTCCCCGCGAACCACGACCCGACCATCACGTTGGACGCGCCGGCGGCGAGCGCCATGGCGACGTCACGGGGGTGTCGGACGCCTCCGTCGGCCCACACGTGCTTGCCGTACTTCTTGGCCTCCGCCGCGCATTCCAGGACCGCCGAGAACTGGGGCCGTCCCACACCGGTCATCATGCGGGTCGTGCACATGGCGCCGGGTCCGACACCGACCTTGACGATGTCCGCGCCCGCCTCGATGAGGTCGCGGACGCCCTCCGCGGCGACGATGTTGCCCGCGGCGATCGGCACCCGGGGGTCGAGGTCCCGCACCAGCTTGATCGCGCTGATCATCGACTCCTGGTGCCCGTGGGCGGTGTCGATGACGAGTGTGTCGACGCCGGCGTCGAGCAGTTGCTTCGCCTTGCCCGCGAAGTCGCCGTTGATGCCGACGGCGGCGGCGACGCGCAGCCTGCCGTTCGCGTCGACGGCCGGGGTGTAGAGCGTGGCCCGCAGGGCGCCCTTGCGGGTCAGGATGCCGGCGAGGCGGCCGTCCTTGTCGACGGCGGGCGCGTAGCGGCGGTTGGCGTGGTCGAGGCGGTTGAAGGCCTCGCGGGGGTCGATGTCGGCGTCGAGGAGCAACAGGTCCTTGGACATGACGACTTCGAGCTGGGTGAAGCGGTCGACCCCGGTCAGGTCCTGGTCGGTGACGACACCGACGGGCCGCAGCTGGTCGTCGACGACGACGCCCGCGTTGTGGGCGCGCTTCGGCAGCAGGGCGAGCGCGTCGGCGACGGTCTGGTGCGGGTTGAGCACGATCGGGGTGTCGAGGACGAGGTGGCGGCTCTTGACCCAGGAGATGACGTCGGTGACTACCTCGATGGGGATGTCCTGCGGAATGACCACGAGTCCACCGCGGCGGGCGACCGTCTCGGCCATGCGGCGGCCGGCGATGGCGGTCATGTTGGCCACGACGAGGGGGATGGTCGTGCCCGTGCCGTCCGGGGAGGTCAGGTCGACGCCCTGCCGCGATCCGACGGCGCTACGGCTCGGGACCATGAAGACGTCGTCGTAGGTCAGGTCGTACGCGGGCTGGATGTCATTGAGGAAACGCACGTGCCGCACATCCCAGTCGTTCAGAGGTGACCCCCTGACAGGACCGCCAGGGGGAAGAGCACGTACTTCATTGTCCCATGTCGGCGGGTATGGGCGTCCCCGACGGATCGTCCAGAGGACCGGGCGCGGGCTAGGAGGATCCTCCGAGAGCGAGCACGACGCGCAGGTCGGTCCCGGTGCCCGTCCAGCGGTCCTCGGCCTCGGCGAACACCTCTTGGGCGATGCTCCAGTCGTTCGGCTCGGCCAGCGCGTACTCGCGCCAGCCCGTGATCACGACCAGCCGTCCGCGTACGGGCGGCGCCCACGACAGGTCCGTGAGGCAGTCGGCGAGGGCGTCCCAGTTGCGGCCGAAGTGGTCGGGCAGGTCCAGGGCGCGGGCGCAGCGGTCCATGAACGCGGGTTTGTCGGTGACCCCGGTGAGGTCCAGCTCGACGTGGAGCCAGTCGCCGGCGCCCAGCACCTCCGCGAGTGTGCTGCCGCTCATCTCCGTACCGCCTTCGTCTCGGTACCGCCGTGACCGACGCCTGGTGGCGGTCGGCTTCCTGCGTCCCCCGCTTCCTTCGGGCCCCAGGCACGGGCCCGCCGAGAGCGCGAGGGGCGGACCGCCGCGGCACCTGCCGGTGCCACCGCGCCCGCCCCTGCCCGGCTCCCCGCCGGGACCGTCCGTTCTGCTCCCGTGGCCGCTCAGTGCCCGTCCGGGTCCGCGCGGTTGAGCGCGGGGCGGGGGGTCTGTCCGGCCATCAACAGGGAGTCCGCCGCCGAGGTGTCGGTGACGAGGCTGGTCACCAGCCCCGACCGGAGCACCGCGTCGATCGCCGCCGCCTTCCGCTGCCCGCCGGCGATCGCGACGACCTCCGGGATACGGCGGAGCTGGTCGGCCTTGACCGTGATGCACCGCTCCCCGAGGTCCCGCCCGACGCGGCGGCCCTCGGCGTCGAAGAGGTGCGCGGACATCTCGGCGGCGACACCGAGGGAGGCGTAGTGGGCCCGCTCCTCGTCGCTGAGCATGTCGTGCACCGTGGAGATGCCCGCCTCCCAGGAGCCGATGGAGACGCAGGCGACCGTGACCTTGTCGAAGTACTCGAAGGCCCGGGCGATCCCCGTCTGGTGGCGCAGGGCGGCCGCGGTGGCCGCGTCCGGCAGCAGCATCGGCGCGTAGATGGGGTGGGCGTCTCCGCCCGACACCTGCGCGGCCCGCCGTACCGCCTCCACCGAGCCGCGCTCGGCGGTCCCCGCGTCGTAGACACCCGTCAGCTGCACCACCGTGCACGGCGGCAGCCGGTCGAGGGCGGCGGCCATGTGGATGGTCGAGCGCCCCCACGCCAGCCCGAGGACATCGCCCTCGTTGACCAGTTCACCGAGCAGGTCCGCGGCCACCTCGCCGAGGTTCTCGGGGTCGGGCGACTCCTCGGCCTCGGCCGGGGACTCGACGACCACGGCGTGCCGGAGGCCGTAGCGGGCACGCAGGGCGTCGGAGCGCTCGGCGTCCAGTTCCGCGGGGACTCGGATCTCGATACGTACGAGATCCCGTTCGAGGGCGGTCTCCAGGACACGGGCCACCTTGAAGCGGCTCACGCCGAACTCCTCGGCGATCTGGATCTTGGACTTGCCCTCGAGGTAGAAGCGGCGGGCCATTGCCGCCGCCTGAACCAGCTCAGCGGGTCCCATCCGCATGGCTGACCGGCCCGCCGACATACCCGACACGGCCATCTCCTCACTGCTCTTCACACATGGATACGCCGTTCATCCTTGCAGATCCGACGTTTTCGATCAGGCCGAAGGAACGCCGTTCACGTTTCCTTGGCCGGGAGGTCGCCTGACCTGCCCCCTTCGTCCGACGGCCGCACAGTAGTACGACAGGGTGCCTCAGTGCCCGCAGGCCCATCCGGCGGTGGCCGTGGTGGCGTCGGCCTGGGCGCGCAGGGCGCGGACCGCCTCGGCCGGGTCGTCGGCCCCGTACACCGCGGAACCGGCGACGAATACATCGGCGCCCGCCTCGGCGCAGCGCTCGATGGTGGACGCGGCGACGCCGCCGTCGACCTGGAGCCACAGGTCGAGGCCGTGCTTGCTGATCAACTCGCGGGTCCGGCGGATCTTGGGGAGCATGATGTCGAGAAAGGCCTGGCCTCCAAAGCCCGGTTCGACCGTCATGATCAGCACCATGTCGAGCTCGGGCAGCAGATCCTCGAACGGCTCGATCGGCGTCGCCGGCTTGAGCGCCATGGAGGCCCGGGCGCCCTTGGCACGGATCTCACGGGCGAGCCGCACCGGTGCGGCGGCCGCCTCGGCATGGAAGGTGACGGAACCGGCACCCGCTTCCACGTACTGGGGCGCCCACCGATCGGGGGCCTCGATCATCAGATGACAGTCCAGCGGCGTCTGCGTCGCACGGGCCAGGGACTCTACGACCGGCACACCGAGCGTGAGGTTCGGGACGAAATGGTTGTCCATCACGTCTACATGGAGCCAGTCGGCCCCTTCGACCGCCTTCGCCTCGTCGGCGAGACGGGCGAAGTCGGCGGACAGGATGCTTGGGTTGATCTGCGCGGCCATGGACCAAGCCTGCCATGCCCTCCGGGGGTAGCGGGGCCGGGGTGGGCACCGTGGTACGTCGACCGCGGGCTGTCCGTGCCCGCTCGCGCGGTTCCCCGCGCCCCTGGGGCGGCCAGGTTGCGGGGGTTGTCATGACGAGGGGCCGGGGTGTCGCCCACCTGGTGTGCGGGCGGCGCGCGAAGTGGGTCGTGCTGGGGCTGTGGCTGGTCCTGCTCTTCGTGGTGGCACCGCTCGCCTCCAAGCTGACCGACGCGCAGGACAACGACGCGGCGTCGTGGCTGCCGGGCTCCGCCGAGTCCACCCAGGTGCTCCAGGCCTCCGAGGAGTTCCGGCCCGAGCAGATCCCGGCGGTCGTCGTGTACGCCAGGGAGAGCGGACTCACCGCCGAGGACCGGGCGCAGATCGAGGAGGACGCCCGAGAACTCAAGCGGCTCACGGATCACGGCATCATCGGCGCCCAGACCCGGGGGCCGGTGTACGACCGGGAGACCGACCCGAGGGCCGCCCAGATCTACGTCCCGATCACGATGGACGAGAAGGGCTGGGAGCGGATCGCCCCCGCGGTCGACTCGATCCGCGACGACGTGGGTGAGGGCGGCGACGGGCTCGCCGTGCACATCACGGGTCCGGGCGGGACGAGCGCCGACTTCTCCGAGGCCTTCGAGGGCATCGACTCCACACTGCTGCTGTCGGCGATGGCCGTCGTCATCGTGATGCTGCTGTTCACGTACCGCAGTCCGACCCTGCTGGTGATCCCGCTGCTCGCGGTGGTCGCCGCGCTGTTCACGGCCCAGGCACTGATCTATGTGCTGGCCGAGCACGCGGGGCTGACCGTCAACGGGCAGAGCGCGGGCATCCTCACCGTGCTGGTCTTCGGCGCGGGCACCGACTACGCCCTGCTCCTCGTCGCCCGCTACCGCGAGGAGCTGCGCCGCCACGAGGACCGCCACGAGGCGATGGCGCTGGCCCTGCACCGGGCGGGTCCGGCGGTGATCGCCTCGGGCGCGACGGTCGTGCTGAGCATGCTGGTGCTGCTGGCCGCCGAGATGAACTCGACGAGCGGTCTCGGCCCGGTGGCGGCCATCGGCGTCACGGTCGCGCTGCTCGCGATGATGACGCTGTTCCCCGCCCTGCTGGTGATCGTGGGCCGCTGGATCTTCTGGCCGGCGATCCCGCACTTCGGCACCGCCGACCCCACCGAGCGCGGCGTGTGGGCGCGGATGGGCCGGCGGATCGCGGGCCGTCCGCGTACGACCTGGGTCGCCACGGCGGCCGCCCTGGCCCTGTGCTCGCTGGGCCTGATCCAGCTGCGCGCCGAGGGCATCTCCAACGCGGACGCGTTCACCGGGAAACCCGACTCGATCGTCGGTCAGGAGGTCTCCGCACGCTACTTCCCCGCGGGCAGCGGTGACCCCTTGGTGATCATCAGCAACCAGGCGCAGGCCCGCGAGGTGGGCCGCACGGTCGCCGACACCGAGGGGGTCGTACCGGACTCCCTCGGACTGCCACCGGGCACGAAACCCTTCCACGACGGCAAGGTCCTCTTCGAGGCGACCATGTCCGACCCGGCGGACAGTGAGGCCGCGAAGGACACCGTCGAACGGGTCAGGGACGCCGTCCACGCGGTCCCGGACGCCGACGCGCAGGTCGGCGGCGGTACGGCGGCCCTGCTGGACATGGACAGGGCCACCACGCACGACAATCTGCTGATCATCCCGCTGGTGCTGCTCGTGGTCCTGCTGATCCTCTGCGCCCTGTTGCGTGCGCTGATCGCCCCACTGGTGCTGATCGGCACGGTGATCCTGTCGTTCGCGGCGGCCCTCGGCATCAGCGCGCTCGCGTTCCGCCATCTCTTCGACTACGCGGGGGAGACGACGGACTTCCCGCTCTTCGTCTTCGTGTTCCTGGTCGCGCTGGGCATCGACTACAACATCTTCCTCACCACCCGTATCCGTGAGGAGGCCGCCCATCTGGGCACCCGCCAGGGTGTCGTGACGGGCCTCGCGGCCACGGGCGCGGTCATCACCTCGGCGGGCCTGGTCCTGGCCGGCACGTTCGCCGCGCTCGCCACCCTGCCCATGGTCGCCTTCGCCGAGATCGGCTTCGCGGTCGCCCTCGGCGTCCTCCTCGACACCCTGATCGTCCGCTCCGTCCTCGTCACGGCCCTCTTCCTGGACATCGGCCCGAAGGTGTGGTGGCCGCACCGGCTGGCCCACGAGGACAACCCCCGGACCCCCTCGTCGGTCTGAACCGTCGTCAGACGGTGGCGTACGGGGTCCAGGGGGCAGCCGGTGAGCTGGTTCGACCACATGATGGACAAGCTGGAGGACGTTCTGGAGGCGGGCGACCCTGATCGTCTGTGGACGGACTTCCTGGGGGCGAGCCACGACGTCCACATCGCCGAGGAGGCGCTCCGCGAGGCCGAGGAGAAGCTGGCGGCCGCCCGGGAGCGCGCCCTGGAGGGCGATCTGGCGCCGGCGCTCAAGAAGGAGATGCGCAGGGGCAGGCACACCCTGTCCGTGCTGGACCTGCTGCGCGAGGTGGGAGGTGACCACCCTGACCTGGTCCTCGCGCTGCTCCCGGAGCTGTACGACTGCTGTCTGGGCATCAACAAGACGAGCATCTGGGGCCGCGAGATCCTGCGCGTCCTCGGCCGGACGACCGACCTCCACGACGCCCTCGCGCCGCTGGTCACGAGGACCCTGGGCGACAAGGACGAGCGGGAGGACCTGGAGGCGATGAACGGCCTCGGCATGCTCCTGGACGGCCTCGGCGACACCGCCCTCCTGGCCCGGTGGCACAAAGCGGTCCGCGCATCACAGGACCCCGACGTACGCGAACTCGCCGACGCCTACGAGCCGGACGACGAGACCACCGGGGAGGAGCCGCCCGGCGAGGCGGCACGGCGCGGCTGAGGCCCCGGAACCGGTCCGGAGGAGCCGTCACCGCCCTCCTGGCGCGAAGCCCGCCGCCGCGCGGAACCCGGTGTTCAGGCGGTGCGGCGGATCAGCGCCAGGTACATCGCGTCCGTGCCGTGCAGATGCGGCCACAGCTGTACGTCGGGGCCTTCGCCGAGCGCCGGTACGCCCTCCAGCATGGGCCGGGCGTCGATGAGGTCGGCCGCGTCGCCGTACTGCTTGAGGACGTCCGCGACGACCGCGCGGGTCTCGGCGAGGTGCGGCGAACAGGTCGCGTACCCGACGACACCCCCGACCCGCACGGACTCCAACGCGGTCCGCAGCAGGGCCCGTTGCAGCGGGGCGAAGTTCTCCAGGTCGTCGGGGCGGCGCCGCCAGCGCGCCTCGGGCCGCCGTCGCAGCGCCCCGAGACCCGTGCAGGGCACGTCCATCAGGACCCGGTCGAAGGAACCGGGCCGCCACGGCGGGCGCGTACCGTCGGCCGCGATCACCTGGTACGGCCCGGGGTTGCCGTCGAGCGCCTTGGCGACCAGGCCGGCGCGGTGCGGCTGCTTCTCGGAGGCGAGCAGGACGGCACCGCGTTCGGCGGCGAGCGCGGCCAGCAGCGCGGCCTTGCCGCCGGGTCCGGCGCACCCGTCCAGCCAGGCCCGGTCGGGCCCGTCGAGCGGCGCGTTCGCGAGGGCCAGCGCCACGAGCTGGCTGCCCTCGTCCTGCACACCGGCACGGCCTTCCCGTACGGCGTCGACGGCCCCCGGCTCCCCGCCCTCGGTGAGCCGCACGGCGTAGGGCGACCAGCGCCCCGGCATCGCGGAGTCCTCCCGGAGCAGTTCCTCGGTGGTGGCCCGCCCCGGCCGGGCGACCAGCGTGACCTCGGGCCGCTCGTTGTCCGCCTCCAGCAGGTCCTCGATCCCGGCCCGACCGCCGCCGAGCGAGTCCCACAGCGCGGAGACGACCCACCGGGGGTGCGAGTGCACGACGGCGAGGTGGTCCTCCGGGTCCTCGTCGTACGGCGGCGCGACCCGCTCCAGCCAGCCGTCGAGGTCGTGCTGGGCGATCTTCCGCAGCACGGCGTTCACGAACTTGGCGCGCCCGTCGCCGAGCACGACCCGCGCGAGGTCCACGGACGCGGAGACGGCCGCGTGCGTCGGGATGCGCGTCCCGAGCAGCTGGTGCGCGCCCAGGCTCAGCACGTCCAGCACCGGCGGGTCGACCTCGCGCAGCGGCCGGTCCACGCACTCGGCGATCACCGCGTCGTAGGTCCCCTGCCGGCGCAGCGTCCCGTACACCAGCTCGGTGGCCAGCGCCGCGTCCCGCGCGTCGAAAGCGTCGGGTCCCTCCTTCTCCCGTGCCTTCCGCAGCAGCGGCGGCAGGACGAGATTCGCGTACGCGTCCCGCTCGTCGACGGCCCGCAACGCCTCGAAGGCGAGGAGGCGGACGGGGTCCTTCTGGGGCCGTCGGTACGGCTTGGCCGGCTTACGGGGAGGGCGGGACTGCTCACTCACGAAAAAGGTGCTCCGGATAAGGGATGAGATGCCACGACCAGCGTACGACGCGGGTCGGCGGTGGGGGCGGGGCCCGTGGACGATACGTCCGGGCGGTGCGCTCGGTGCCGAGGAAGTGCCTCCAGGCGGTGTCCACGGTGCCGAGGGCCTACCTCCCAGCGGGTGCCCTCGGTGCCGAGGCCTTACCTCCAGCCGGGTGCCCTCGGTGCCGAGGAACCGCCCTCTAGACGGTGCCCTCGGTGCCGAGGGACTCGCCGGAGGAGATGCGCACGCCGCGCGCCCAGTCGGCGGCGCGCATCGGCTTCTTGCCCTGGGCCTGCACCCAGAGCAGCTCCACGGCGTACGAGCCGGTCCCGGCGTACACGTTGTTCTTGCCGACCTCCAGCGCGCCCGGCGCGAGTTCGGTCCGCCCGGGGACCGGCGCGACATGGATGAGCTTCAGCCGCTCGCCCCGGAACGTGGTCCACGCGCCCGGCGCCGGTGTGCACCCGCGCACGACCCGGTCGACCCGCAGCGCGGGCGCGGCCCAGTCGATCCGTGCGTCGTCGACGGTGATCTTCGGGGCGAGGGTGATCCCGTCGGCGGGCTGAGGCACCGCCTTCAGGGTGCCGTCCTCGATCCCGTCCATGGTGGCGGCGAGCAGCCCGGCCCCCGCGAAGGCGAGCCGCGTCAACAGGTCGCCGCTGGTGTCGGTGGACCGGATCACCTCGGTGACCGTCCCGTACACCGGCCCGGAGTCGAGCCCCTCCTCGATGAGGAACGTGGACGCCCCGGTGATCTCGTCCCCCGCCATGATCGAGTGCTGCACGGGCGCGGCGCCGCGCCAGGCGGGCAGCAGCGAGAAGTGCAGGTTGACCCAGCCGTGCGCGGGGACGTCGAGGGCGACACGCGGCAACAGGGCTCCGTAGGCCACCACCGGGCAGCAGTCCGGCGCGATCTCCCGCAGCCGGGCGAGGAAGTCCTCGTCCCTCGGCCGGTGCGGCTTCAGCACCTCGATGCCGGCCTCCTCGGCCCGCTGCGCCACGGGGCTCGCGACGAGCCGCCGTCCCCGTCCCGCCGGCGCGTCGGGCCGCGTCACCACCGCGGCCACCTCATGCCGCCCCGACGCGATCAGCGCGTCCAGGGCGGGAACCGCGACCTCGGGGGTACCAGCGAAGACAAGCCTCATGGGTGACTGTCGGCCTCTCGGACGGAACTTCAACAACCCCTGCACACAAGACACAGGACAACGCACCAGTCTATGCCCCCGGCTCCCCCGCCGACCGCTCGCACCCCGCACCCCGCACCCCACCCTTCGCTCCAGCCGCCAGCCGCCCGCCGCCCGCCGCCAACGGGGTGTGATGCCAACGGTCGGTGCCCCCTGGGAAACCCTCGTGTGCCGGCCGCCCCGCGGGGACGGTGCGCGGGCGGGAGATCACGTCGCACAGCCACCCTCACGCGCCCTGCACATATGCCCCCACGCCCCCACCCCGTTACCAGCGGAGCGAATCCGCGTTGGTCAAGAAAGAGTTGACCACTACCGACCGCAATCGCGGTACTTCCTTTTCAACGCCGGTTCGAGAGGCTTGTTCATGGCCGACCACGCAACCCACGACGCCCAGGCTCGGGCCAGCCTGCACTTGCTGGTGCGGGACATCGAGCGGGTCCGCCGGCAGGTGGACGCACTACGCACCCTCACCGCCCAACTGGGCAACGTCTACCGCCCGCGCCGCTCCGGCCCCTCCACGGGCTTCGTCGTCTACGGACGCGCCCCCGCCCCGACCGTCCGCCTCGCCCAGGAACTGCGGGACAGTGTCGAGACCCTGGTCACGGCCGCCGTGGACTTCGACCGCTCACTCGGTTTCTCGTGGGACGCGGTGGGCTCGGCCCTCGGGGTGACCAAACAAGCGGTGCACCGCCGCTACGGCGCCCGCCGCGCCGCCGCCCAGGCAGCGGCCGAGGCGGAGCGCACGGGAGAGCCGCAGGGCACCCGCACCGTCAACGTGGGCTCCGGCCTGCCGACGGTCCCCGCGGCCCGCTCCATGCCGAGCCAGCTGCCTGGCCAGATGCCCGGACAGATGCCGAGCCAGCTGCCTGGCCAGATGACGGGCCCGATGCCGAGTCAGATGCCCACGCAGCCGACAGCCGGCAGCCCAACCCTCCGGGACGAGGCAAGACCCACGGCTTTCCCCGGCCCGCGCAACGGCTGACGACCCCCAGACTGCCTCCCGGCCCCCACCGGGAGGCACCGCCGTACGCCGGCGACAACCCCGTACCAGGGCCCCGCCCTCATCCGCTCCCCACTCCCCGTACAGCGACGCCCCGGCTTTTCTGATCCTCCTCACCCAATGTCGAGGGGATCCACCCGGATCCGAACGCCCTCGCCGCCCCCACGCGCCATCCGCGCGGCCTGCGCGGTCTTCAGCGCGGCGGCCAGCGCCGCACCGCTCCCCGGTGGCACCCGGACCAACGCACGCTCCCACGCCTCCCCCGGCGGCGGTGCCCCCACCCGCCGTGCCCGCCCCGTCTCCACGACGGGCAACGGCACGGGCCCCAACACCTCCGCGTCCGGCGGCAGTTCCATGCCGCCCAGGAAGTCGGCCACCGCCTGGGCCGTACCCGACACGGCCGCCATCCGGGACACCGGCGGAAACCCCAGCTCGGCCCGGTCCGCAAGCTCCCGTACCGCGTGCCCCACCGGATCCCACCGCACGAGCGCCTGCACGGGCCGCAGTGTCGGCTCGGCGACCACGACGACCGTGCCGCCCACCCCCTGGTTCCGCACGAGCGCGGCCGCACCGATCCACCGGCGCAGCGCCTCCTCCCCGGCCCGCAGATCGGGGCGCCCGAGCATGGCCCAGCCGTCGAGCAGCAGAGCGGCCGCGTACCCGCCCTCGGCGATCGGTTCGGCGCCGGGTGTGCTCACGACCAGCGCGGGCGTGCCCGGCACGGTGTCGAGCACATGTTCCCGCCCGGAGGTCCGCACCGGCACGGCGGGAAAGGCCCGCCCCAACTCCTCGGCAGTACGCCGCGCCCCCACGACCTGGGCCCTGAGCCGACGGCTCCCGCACTCAGGGCAGTGCCAGCCCTCCTCCTCACGCCCGCACCACCCGCACACCAGGGCACCGGCGCCCTCCCGCGCCTCCAACGGCCCCGCGCAGTGCCGGCACCGGGCGGGCTCCCGGCACTGCGCACAGGCCATCCTCGGCACGTATCCCCGCCGGGGCACCTGGACGAGGACGGGGCCGTCCCGCAGTCCGTCCCGGGCGACCTGCCAGGCGAGGCTGGGCAGACGCGCGGCCCGGGCCGCCTCGTCGCGCGCCAACTCCCCGTCCCCGACGGTCCGCACCAGCGGCGCGACGGCCCGCACCTGCTCCCTGGTGGCGACGATCGGCGCGGCCCACCCGCTCTCGACGAGCTGCGCGGCCTCCACGGTGCAGCTCCAGCTGCCCAGGAGGAAGGCACCCTTGTCCCGAGTCGCCCGCAGCTCCAGCACCTCCCGCACATGCGGGAAGGGGGCGTTGTCATCGCTGTGACTGGCGTCGCCGTCGTCCCAGACGACGACCAGTCCCAGGTTCCGCACGGGGGCGAACATGGCGGCCCGGGTCCCGACGACGGCCCGTACCGCCCCCCGCCGCACCGCCAGCCACTCCCGGTACCGCCGCTCCTGCCCCGCGTCGGCGGTCAGCAGCGCGTGCTGCCCCTCCCCCAGCAGCTCCCGGAGGGCCTCGTCCACCCGCGCGGCGGGCCGCCCCGCCGGTACGACGACGAGCGCGCCCCGCCCGGAGGCCAGGGTCGCCTGCACGGCCCGCCCGATCTCCTCCGCCCAGTCGGGCCCCGGCAGGGCGGTCCACACCGCGCGCGGCGAACGACCGGCGGCCAGCGCCCGCAGGAACTCCGGGCCCCGCGCGTACCTCGCCCAGGACCCCGGTTCCGGCGCGGCCGGAGCGGGGGGCGGCCCGCCCGTCTCGGCCGCCTCGGCACGACCGTGGCGCGGCGGCACGGCCAGCTGGAGCACATCCGCGAGGCTCCCCGCGTACCGGTCCGCCACCGCCCGTGCGAGCCCCAGCAGCTCCGGGCTCAGCACCGGCTCAGGTGACACGACCTGGGCGAGCGCGGCCAAGGGTCCCGCGTAGTCCGACTCGGCGACCCGCTCGACGAGGAACCCGTCGATCAGCGAGCCGCCCTCCCGCCGCCCCTCCCGGACATTGCGCCCCCCGGCCCCGAAACGCACCCGCACCCGCACCCCCGGCTGCGCGACGGCGTCCAGTTCCTCGGGCACGGCGTAGTCGAAGTACCGGTCGAGATGCAGCACCCCTTTGTCGACCAGCACCCGGGCGACGGGCAACTCCTTCGCGAGGGCGGCCCCCCGCCACGTCCGCGGCTTGGCCCGCGGCGCCCGGGCCTTCTTCACGGCCTCCCGAATGAGCGCGAGCTGCTCCGCCCCCGCACCCCCCGCGTCACCACCACGCGTCCCGTCCTCGCTGCTCACGCCAGCATTCTCCCAAACCCCACTGACAACCGACGGCGCCCGCCGGTCGGGGATCGGCGGGCGCCGTCGGCCCGGTGACAACGCCGAGGCCCGGCGCCCCAGAGGGGACACCGGGCCTCGGAAAGAACCGGAGGATTCCGCGTGCTACAGACCCGCAGCCTCGCGGAGGGCGTCCACACGGTCCGTGCGCTCCCACGTGAAGTCGGGGAGCTCACGGCCGAAGTGGCCGTACGCGGCGGTCTGGCCGTAGATCGGGCGGAGCAGGTCGAGGTCGCGGATGATCGCGGCGGGGCGGAGGTCGAAGACCTCGTCGATCGCCTTCTCGATCTTGTCCGTGTCGACCTTGGCGGTGCCGAAGGTCTCGACGAAGAGACCCACGGGCTCGGCCTTGCCGATGGCGTAGGCGACCTGGACCTCGCAGCGGGAGGCGAGGCCCGCGGCGACCACGTTCTTGGCGACCCAGCGCATCGCGTACGCCGCGGAACGGTCCACCTTGGACGGGTCCTTGCCGGAGAAGGCGCCGCCGCCGTGGCGGGCCATGCCGCCGTACGTGTCGATGATGATCTTGCGGCCGGTCAGGCCGGCGTCACCCATGGGGCCGCCGATCTCGAAGCGGCCGGTCGGGTTGACCAGGAGGCGGTAGCCCTCGGTGTCCAGTTTGATGCCGTCGTCGAGGAGGGCCTTCAGCTCCGGCTCGACCACGAACTCGCGGATGTCCGGGGCGAGCAGCGACTCCAAGTCGATGTCGCTGGCGTGCTGCGAGGAGACCACGACCGTGTCGAGGCGGACCGCCTTGTCACCGTCGTACTCGATGGTGACCTGGGTCTTGCCGTCGGGACGCAGGTAGGGGATGGTGCCGTTCTTGCGGACCTCGGACAGACGCTTGGACAGACGGTGCGCCAGGAAGATCGGCAGCGGCATCAGCGTCGGCGTCTCGTCCGTCGCGTAGCCGAACATCAGGCCCTGGTCGCCGGCGCCCTGGCGGTCCAGCTCGTCCTCGTCGCCCTCGACCCGGTTCTCGTACGCCGTGTCGACACCCTGCGCGATGTCCGGGGACTGCGAGCCGATCGACACCGACACACCACAGGACGCGCCGTCGAAGCCCTTCTTCGACGAGTCGTAGCCGATGGCCAGGATCGTGTCGCGCACGAGCTGGGCGATCGGCGCGTAGGCCTTGGTCGTGACCTCGCCGGCCACGTGCACCAGGCCGGTCGTGATGAGCGTCTCCACCGCGACGCGGGACGTGGGGTCCTCGCGCAGCAGTGCATCGAGAATGGCATCGCTGATCTGGTCAGCGATCTTGTCGGGGTGACCCTCGGTCACGGACTCCGAGGTGAACAGGCGACGGGACACAACGCTCCCTGTGGTTGCAGCGGCTGCTGGCTGATCATTGGCGGACGGGACGGGGGCTGCGCCCGGCGTCGTCCGTGAACAGTTTATCGGTCGGTCTCGACCACCGGCCCACCTGTCTCGCCTCTCGGGAGCTCTGTGACCTGCGGCACGTGCATTCTGCCCAATGGCCGTCGCTGTCCGCCAGGGTCGCCACACCCCTAAGTTGCGTCCTGTTCACGGTCCGTGGTGCGAATGGAGCAGTCAGCCCAGTCGGTGGACGACCAGATCCCACACCGTGTCGGCCAGGGCTTCCTTCGGGCCGTGGGGCACGGGCGTCTCGCTGCCGTCGGCTCCCAGCACGACGGCCTCGTTCTCCTCGGAGCCGAAGGTCTTGCGTTCCCCCACCTCGTTCACCACGAGGAGGTCGCAGCCCTTGCGCGCGAGTTTGGCGCGGCCGTTGGCGAGGACGTCGTCGGTCTCCGCGGCGAAGCCGACGACCAGTTGCTCCGGACGGGGGCGGTTGGCCGCTATCTCGGCGAGGATGTCCGGATTACGGACCAGGACGATCGGCTCGGGGTCCTGGCCGTCCTTCTTCTTGATCTTGCCGGTGGCGTAGGTCTCCGGGCGGAAGTCCGCCACGGCGGCCGCCATGACCACCACGTCCGCGTCCGGCGCCGCCTTGAGCACCGCCTCGCGGAGCTGGACCGCCGTGCCGACGCGCACGACGTCCACGCCCGCCGGGTCCGGCAGGCCGGTGTTCGCCTCGATGAGCGTGACCCGGGCGCCCCGCGCGGCGGCCGTGCGGGCGAGGGCGTACCCCTGCTTGCCCGAGGAGCGGTTGCCGAGGAAGCGGACGGGGTCGAGGGGCTCCCGGGTGCCGCCGGCACTGACTACGACGTGCCGTCCGGCGAGGTCCGGTCCGGCGGTGCCGCGAGCAAGCACCCGGCGGCAGACCTCGAAGATCTCGGCGGGGTCCGGCAGCCGGCCCTTTCCGGTGTCGACGCCGGTCAGCCGGCCCACGGCCGGGTCGATGACGAGGGCGCCGCGGCGGCGCAGCGTCGCCACGTTCTCCTGGGTGGCCGGGTGCTCCCACATCTCGGTGTGCATCGCCGGGGCGAACACGACGGGGCAGCGGGCGGTGAGCAGGGTGTTGGTCAGCAGGTCGTCGGCCAGGCCGTGGGCGGCCTTGGCGAGCATGTCGGCCGTCGCCGGAGCCACGACGACGAGGTCGGCCTCCTGGCCGATGCGGACGTGGGGCACCTCGTGGACGCCGTCCCAGACCTCGGTGGAGACCGGGTTGCCGGAGAGCGCGGACCAGGTGGCCGCACCGACGAAGTGCAGCGCGGAGTCGGTCGGCACGACCCGCACGTCATGCCCCGACTCGGTCAGCCTGCGGAGCAGCTCGCACGCCTTGTAGGCGGCGATGCCACCGCTGACCCCCAGAACGACCTTCGGCTTGCCCACCGGGCCTCCCCGCACTCGAACCCGAACCTGACCGATGTACACCGCGGCTCGTCGGCGTACGCACCCATCACACACCACAGGCCCGACAGTCGCGCTGTCGGGCCTGTGGAAAAACCTACCGCGGTTCGCGGATATGACTATCCGACGAAACCGTCGTGTGCTGCTTACGCGGGGCCGTCGACGGCCTCGGACGTCAGCAGACCCGCGTTGATCTCGCGCAGGGCGATCGAGAGCGGCTTCTCGTGGACGTGCGTGTCGACGAGGGGACCGACGTACTCGAGGAGGCCCTCGCCGAGCTGCGAGTAGTACGCGTTGATCTGGCGGGCACGCTTGGCCGCGTAGATCACGAGGCTGTACTTCGAGTCGGTGGCCTCGAGGAGCTCGTCGATCGGCGGGTTGATGATGCCCTCGGGCGCGGAGATGGAAGAGGACACGCTCTACCTTCCGATGGATGGGAAAGATTCAGTGTGCAGCGTCAGTGACGATCACACAACGTCCATCAAGGCTAGCAGCTCGCGGGCCACGTCCTCGACGGAGGTGTTGACCAGGGTGACATCGAACTCCGGCTCGGCCGCGAGTTCGACCTTGGCCGCCTCCAGGCGGCGTTCGATCACCTCGGGCGGTTCGGTGCCCCGGCCGGTGAGCCGGCGGACCAGCTCGTCCCAGGAGGGCGGAGCCAGGAACACCAGCTGGGCGTCGGGCATGGTCTCGCGGACCTGCCGGGCGCCCTGGAGGTCGATCTCCAGCAGGACCGGCTCGCCACGCTCCAGGCGCTCGAGCACGGCGCCCCGCGGGGTGCCGTAGCGGTTGCCGGCGAACTCGGCCCACTCCAGCAGCTCGCCGTTGGCGATCAGCTTGTCCATCTCGTCGTCGGTGACGAAGAAGTAGTGGACGCCGTCCTTCTCGCCGGGGCGGGGCTTGCGGGTCGTCGCCGACACCGAGAGCCAGACCTCTGGATGCGCCTTGCGCATATGGGCGACGACCGTGCTCTTGCCGACCCCCGAGGGGCCGGAGAGCACGGTCAGCCGCGGACGTACGTCCGGGGGCTCGGGGGTCGTCCCCCGGAATGTTGCAGCCATGCAGCGATTATTCCAGCAATCCCGGAGTGCCCGGGACTCCCTGACCGCAGTACCGGGTCAGGAACCGGTGCTGCCGAACTCACGCTCCAGGGATGCGATCTGGTTGGAGCCGAGGCCGCGCACACGACGGCTCTCGGAGATGCCGAGTCGCTCCATGATCTGCTTGGCGCGGACCTTGCCCACGCCGGGCAGCGACTCAAGGAGGGCGGAGACCTTCATCTTGCCGATGACGTCGTTCTCCTGGCCCTGCTTGATGACCTCGTGCAGGGAGGCGCCGGAGTGCTTGAGTCGATTCTTGACCTCGGCCCGCTCCCGGCGAGCCGCGGCGGCCTTTTCGAGCGCGGCTGCGCGCTGTTCAGGGGTAAGGGGCGGAAGAGCCACGCCTACGTCACCTCGGATGTCGAACTGTCGGATACGGACCGGTGAGGAACCTAGTCGCCCCACACCTGGGGAGTACGAGCAACACGCCTGCCCGTTCTCCCCCTACTGCCTGGAGGGCGTGGGAGGTGCCCTCACTCGTCGGAGACTAGCGGCCAACTCCGCCAGAGTCAGCGAGAACAGCGGAAAAGTCCTGGTCAGCCTCCCTGGAGTCGGACATAAGCCGCATAATGCCCCGGATTTGAGGATGTATTCAGACTCAAGCCGTCCGGTAAGCGCCGCCGGAGCACTCATCGGAGGTCTCAGGCGACCTCCACGGCGGCCCTGATCTGGTCCGCGAAACGATCCGAGGCGTCACGCAGCGCGACGACATCGGGACCGTGACGAAGAACACCCCGGCTGACATTGGGCACCACATGGCGCACGGCCGCCCCGAAGACCGCCGGGAGATCGGACGGGGTGGCCCCCTGCGCCCCGATGCCGGGCGCGAGGAGAGGTCCGTTGATCTGAAGGTCGTACGACGAGAGGTCGCCGAGCGTGGCGCCGACGACGGCACCGAAGGACCCCATGGGCTCCTCCCCCGCGTTCTCGGCGGCCAGGTGCGCCAGCATCGTCGCCCCGACGTTCCGCCCGGCGGCGTCCTCCGTGCGCACGGCGTGCTGCACCTCGCCGCCCTCCGGGTTGGAGGTCAGCGCCAGTACGAACAGCCCGGCGCCGTTCTCCCGCGCGAGGTCCACGGCAGGCTTGAGGGAGCCGTAGCCGAGGTACGGCGAGACCGTGAGGGCGTCCGAGAACAGGGGCGCGTCCTTGTGCAGGAAGGTCTCGGCGTACGCGGCCATGGTGGAGCCGATGTCGCCGCGCTTGGCGTCCATGACGACCAGCGCACCGGCGGCTCGCGCCTCCTCGACGGACTTCTCCAGGACGGCGATGCCGCGCGAGCCGAAGCGCTCGAAGAACGCGCTCTGCGGCTTGAGGACGGCCACCCGGTCCGCCAGCGCCTCGACGACGGTCCGGCTGAAGCGCTCCAGGCCCGCGATGTCGTCGTTCAGGCCCCAGGCGGTGAGCAGGGCGGAGTGCGGATCGATCCCGACGCAGAGCGGGCCGCGCTCGTCCATGGCGTGGCGCAGTCGCGCGCCGAAGGGCTCGGTCATGCCGTCTTCTTCCTCACGTCGGCGCCGACCGCGTCGGCGAGGGTGGCGTACGGGCTGGTGCGCAGCCGGGCGGCGAGGCCCTTGTGGACGGCGCGCGCCCAGAAGGGGCCCTCGTAGACGAAGGCGCTGTAGCCCTGGACGAGGGTGGCGCCGGCGAGGATGCGCTGCCAGGCGTCCTCGGCGTTCTCGATGCCGCCGACGCCCACCAGGGTGATCCGGTCGCCCACGCGCGCGTAGAGGCGGCGCAGGACCGCGAGGGAGCGTGCCTTCAGCGGGGCGCCGGAGAGGCCGCCGGTCTCCTTCACGAGAGAGGGTTCGGAGGTCAGACCGAGTCCCTCGCGCGCGATGGTGGTGTTGGTGGCGATGATCCCGTCCAGGCCCAGCTCCACGGCGAGGTCGGCGACGGCGTCGATGTCCTCGTCGGCGAGGTCGGGGGCGATCTTCACCAGCAGCGGCACCCGGCGGGTGCGCACCGTGCGGTCGGCGGCCTCGCGGACGGCGGTCAGCAGGGGCCGCAGCGCCTCGGTGGCCTGGAGGTTGCGCAGACCGGGCGTGTTGGGCGAGGAGACGTTGACGACCAGGTAGTCGGCGTACGGGGCGAGGCGCTCGGTGGACTTCACGTAGTCCGCGGCGGCCTCCTCCTCGGGGACGACCTTGGTCTTGCCGATGTTGACGCCCACGACCGTCCTGAAGACGGGGTTGCGGGAGGCCAGTCGGGCGGCGACGGCCAGGGAGCCCTCGTTGTTGAAGCCCATGCGGTTGATCAGCGCCCGGTCGCCGACCAGGCGGAACAGCCGCTTCTTGGGGTTGCCGGGCTGCGCCTCGCCCGTGACCGTGCCGATCTCGACGTGGTCGAAGCCCAGCATCGTCATCCCGTCGACGGCGACGGCGTTCTTGTCGAAGCCGGCGGCCAGCCCGAACGGGCCGTGCATGCGCAGGCCGAACGCCTCCGTGCGCAGCTCCTCGTAGCGGGGCGCGAGCGCGGCCGCGAGGCAGGTGCGCAGCACGGGGATCCGGGCGGCGAGACGGATCCAGCGGAAGGCCAGGTAGTGGGCCTCCTCCGGGTCCATCCGGGTGAAAACCAGACGGAAGAACAGCTTGTACATCTCGAAGTCCTCGGGTCCTCATGAGGGCTCACGGCCTCATGACAGGTGTCCTCATGAAGAGGGGGACACCGTTTCCGGTGTCCCCCTCAGGGCTGCTAGTCGCGGGCCGCGATCAGGTGTTCGGCGTGTTCCTGGAGTGAGCGCACGCCGACGTCACCGTGGTTGAGCGCGTCGATGCCCTGGACGGCCGCGGCGAGCGCCTGGACCGTCGTCAGGCACGGCACGGAGCGGGCCACGGCCGCCGTACGGATCTCGTAGCCGTCGAGGCGGCCACCGGTGCCGTACGGGGTGTTGACGATGAGGTCGACCTCGCCGTCGTGGATGAGCTGGACGATGGTCTTCTCGCCGTTCGGGCCGGTGCCCTCGGACTGCTTGCGCACCACGGTGGCGTTGATGCCGTTGCGCTTGAGCACCTCGGCCGTGCCGGACGTGGCGAGCAGCTCGAAGCCGTGGGCGACCAGCTCGCGCGCCGGGAAGATCATGGAGCGCTTGTCGCGGTTGGCGACCGAGATGAACGCGCGGCCCTTGGTGGGCAGCGGGCCGTACGCGCCGGCCTGCGACTTGGCGTACGCCGTGCCAAAGACGGAGTCGATGCCCATGACCTCGCCGGTGGAGCGCATCTCCGGGCCGAGGACCGTGTCGACGCCGCGTCCGTGGATGTCGCGGAAGCGCGACCACGGCATGACGGCCTCCTTGACGGAGATCGGCGCGTCCAGCGGCAGCTCGCCGCCGTCGCCGTTCTTGGGCAGCAGCCCTTCCTCGCGCAGCTCGGCGATGGTCGCGCCCAGCGAGATCCGGGCGGCGGCCTTGGCGAGCGGCACCGCGGTCGCCTTCGAGGTGAAGGGGACGGTGCGGGAGGCGCGCGGGTTGGCCTCCAGGACGTAGAGGATGTCGCCGGCCATCGCGAACTGGATGTTGATCAGTCCGCGGACGCCGACGCCCTTGGCGATGGCCTCGGTGGAGGCGCGCAGGCGCTTGATGTCGAAGCCGCCGAGGGTGATCGGGGGCAGGGCGCACGCCGAGTCGCCGGAGTGGATGCCGGCCTCCTCGATGTGCTCCATGACGCCGCCGAGGTACAGCTCCTCGCCGTCGTAGAGGGCGTCGACGTCGATCTCGATCGCGTCGTCGAGGAACCGGTCGACGAGGACGGGTCGGGAGGGGCTGATCTCGGTCGACTCGGCGATGTACGACTCCAGGCGCGCCTCGTCGTAGACGATCTCCATGCCGCGTCCGCCGAGGACGTAGGAGGGCCGGACGAGGACCGGGTAGCCGATCTCGTCGGCGATGGCCTTGGCGCCCGCGAAGGTGGTCGCCGTGCCGTGCTTCGGGGCCGGGAGACCGGCCTCGGCGAGGACCCGGCCGAAGGCTCCGCGGTCCTCGGCGGCGTGGATGGCCTCCGGGGAGGTGCCCACGACCGGTACGCCGTTGTCCTTGAGCGCCTGCGACAGGCCCAGCGGGGTCTGGCCGCCGAGCTGGACGACGACGCCCGCGATCGGGCCGGCCAGCGACTCGGCGTGCACGATCTCCAGCACGTCCTCGAGCGTGAGCGGCTCGAAGTACAGGCGGTCGGAGGTGTCGTAGTCGGTGGAGACGGTCTCCGGGTTGCAGTTGACCATCACCGTCTCGTAGCCCGCGTCGCTGAGCGCGAAGGAGGCGTGGACGCAGGAGTAGTCGAACTCGATGCCCTGGCCAATGCGGTTCGGGCCGGAGCCCAGGATGATGACGGCCGGCTTCTCGCGGGGCGCGACCTCGCTCTCCTCGTCGTAGGAGGAGTAGAAGTACGGGGTCCTCGCGGCGAACTCGGCGGCGCAGGTGTCGACCGTCTTGTACACCGGGCGTACGCCCAGCGCGTGCCGTACCTCGCGCACGACGTCCTCGCGCAGCCCGCGGATCTCGCCGATCTGCTGGTCGGAGAAACCGTGCCGCTTGGCCTCGGCGAGCAGGTCGGGGTCGAGCTTGTCCGCGGCGGCCAGCTCGTCCGCGGTCTCCTTGATGAGGAAGAGCTGGTCGACGAACCAGGGGTCGATCTTCGTGTACTCGAAGACCTCCTCCTGGGTGGCGCCGGCGCGGATGGCCTGCATGACGGTGTTGATGCGCCCGTCGGTCGGGCGGACCGCCTCGCGCAGCAGCTCCGCCTTGTCGCCGGGCTCGCCGACGAAGGTGAACTGGCTGCCCTTCTTCTCCAGCGAGCGCAGGGCCTTCTGGAGGGCCTCGGTGAAGTTGCGGCCGATGGCCATGGCCTCGCCGACCGACTTCATGGTGGTGGTGAGCGAGGAGTCGGCGGACGGGAACTTCTCGAAGGCGAAGCGCGGGGCCTTCACGACGACGTAGTCGAGCGTCGGCTCGAACGAGGCCGGGGTCTGCTCGGTGATGTCGTTCGGGATCTCGTCCAGCGTGTAGCCGACGGCGAGCTTCGCGGCGATCTTGGCGATCGGGAAACCGGTCGCCTTGGAGGCGAGGGCCGAGGACCGCGACACACGCGGGTTCATCTCGATGACGATGACCCGGCCGTCCTCGGGGTTCACCGCGAACTGGATGTTGCAGCCGCCGGTGTCGACGCCGACCTCGCGGATGATCGCGATGCCGACGTCACGCAGCACCTGGTACTCGCGGTCGGTGAGCGTCATCGCGGGCGCGACGGTGATCGAGTCGCCGGTGTGCACGCCCATGGGGTCGAAGTTCTCGATGGAGCAGACGACCACGACGTTGTCGTGCTTGTCGCGCATCAGCTCCAGCTCGTACTCCTTCCAGCCGAGGATGGACTCCTCCAGAAGCACCTCGGTGGTCGGCGACAGGGTGAGGCCCTGGCCGGCGATGCGGCGCAGCTCCTCCTCGTCGTGCGCGAAGCCGGAGCCGGCGCCGCCCATGGTGAAGGAGGGGCGGACGACGACGGGGTAGCCACCGAGCGTGTCGACGCCCTTGAGGACGTCGTCCATGGAGTGGCAGATGACCGAGCGGGCGGACTCGCCGTGGCCGATCTTGGCGTTGACCGCTTCGACGACCAGCTTGAACTGGTCGCGGTCCTCGCCCTTGTGGATCGCCTCGACCTTGGCGCCGATCAGCTCGACGCCGTACTTCTCCAGGACGCCGTTCTCGTGGAGCGAGATGGCGGTGTTGAGCGCGGTCTGGCCGCCGAGGGTCGGGAGCAGCGCGTCGGGGCGCTCCTTGGCGATGATCTTCTCGACGAACTCGGGGGTGATCGGCTCGACGTAGGTGGCGTCGGCGATCTCCGGGTCGGTCATGATCGTCGCCGGGTTGGAGTTCACCAGGACGACCCGCAGGCCCTCGGCCTTGAGGACGCGGCACGCCTGCGTGCCGGAGTAGTCGAACTCGGCGGCCTGGCCGATGACGATCGGGCCGGAGCCGATGACCAGGACGGACTGGATATCGGTGCGCTTAGGCACGCTGGCCCTCCATCAGGGATACGAAGCGGTCGAACAGGTAGGCGGCGTCGTGCGGGCCGGCTGCCGCTTCGGGGTGGTACTGGACGCTGAAAGCCGGGCGGTCGAGGAGCTGGAGTCCCTCCACCACGTTGTCGTTGAGGCACACGTGGGAGACCTCGGCGCGGCCGTAGGGGGTCTCGGAGACCTTGTCGAGCGGGGCGTCGACGGCGAAGCCGTGGTTGTGCGCGGTGACCTCGACCTTGCCGGTCGTACGGTCCTGCACCGGCTGGTTGATGCCGCGGTGGCCGTACTTCAGCTTGTAGGTGCCGAAGCCGAGGGCGCGGCCGAGGATCTGGTTGCCGAAGCAGATGCCGAACAGCGGGGTGCCGCGCTCCAGGACCGCCCGCATCACGGAGACCGGGTGGTCGGCGGTGGCCGGGTCACCGGGGCCGTTGGAGAAGAACACGCCGTCGGGGTTCACGGCGTACACCTCGTCGGCGGTCGCCGTGGCGGGCAGCACGTGCACCTCGATGCCGCGCTCGGCCATGCGGTGCGGGGTCATGCCCTTGATGCCGAGGTCGACGGCGGCGACGGTGAACTTCTTCTCGCCGATCGCGGGGACGACGTACGGCTCCTTGGTGGCGACCTCCGCGGAGAGGTCGGCGCCCTTCATCTCGGGGGCCTGGCGGACCTCGGCGAGCATGGTGCCCTCGTCGGGCAGGGCGTTGCCGGAGAAGATGCCGACGCGCATGGCGCCGCGTTCGCGCAGATGGCGGGTGAGGGCGCGGGTGTCGACGCCGCTGATACCGACGACGCCCTGCTGGGCGAGCTCCTCGTCGAGGGTGCGCCGGGAGCGCCAGTTGGACGGCACGCGCGCGGGGTCGCGCACGACGTAGCCGGCGACCCAGATCCGCTGCGACTCGGGGTCCTCGTCGTTGACGCCGGTGTTGCCGACGTGCGGGGCGGTCATCACGACGACCTGGCGGTGGTACGACGGGTCGGTGAGGGTCTCCTGGTAGCCGGTCATACCGGTGGAGAACACGGCCTCGCCGAAGGTCACCCCCACGGCCCCGTAGGCGCGGCCGCGGAACGTCCGGCCGTCCTCCAGGACGAGTACGGCAGGAAGCGCCCTTGTCCTCTGCGAGGCGTTCCCCTGAGTGGAGGTCGTCATCGTGCGCCTTCCGTTTCCGTCTTCTTGATCATCTGGTTCAGGGTCTCGACCCACTCGTTGTGTTCGGCCGCGTGGTCGGAGCGGAACCCGGAGTCGAGGAGCTTGTCGCCGTGTGCCCAGGTGACGACGAGCAGTCCGCCCTCGGTGAGGACCTTGCCGGCGATGCCCTTGTCGAGCCGGGCCTCGCGCAGCGCCTCACGGGGGACGAAGAAGTCCGTCGCTCCGGGCCGTACGACGTCCAGGCCCGCGTCCGTCAGGGTGAGCTCCACCCGGCTGCGGGTGCCCAGGCCGTGCGCCACGATGCGGTCGAGCCACTGCCCGGCGGTGGTGGAGCCGTGGTAGCGGCCGCTCATCGTCAGTCTGGCCTCACCGGGCGACTCCGGCGCGGTGGGCAGCTCCGGAAGGTCGCTCTGGAGCGTGCCCCGCCACTTCCAGCCCTCGCGCATCAGCCAGTAGACGAGGGCGACGAAGAGGGCGAGCCCGACGACCCAGCCGATGCGTCCGGCCCAGTTGGTGACCTCGGCCGACTCCTTCTGGGCGGCCAGCAGCATTACAGGTGTCACGTGAGCTTCCCGTCGACGAGCGTGGCCTTGCCCCGCAGCCACGTGTGCGTGACACGGCCCGGCAGCTCGCGGCCCTCGTACGGGGTGTTGCGGCTGCGCGAGGCGAAGCCCGCGGGGTCCACCGCACCACGGTATGCGGTGTCGACGAGCGTGAGGTTGGCGGGCTCACCTGCCGAGACGGGACGGCCGTGACCGGCGGCCTGCCCGATGCGCGCGGGCGTGAACGACATGCGGTCCGCGACGCCCGCCCAGTCGAGCAGCCCGGTCTCGACCATCGTCTCCTGGACCACCGACAGGGCGGTCTCCAGGCCGACCATGCCCATGGCGGCCGCGGCCCACTCGCAGTCCTTGTCCTCGTGCGGGTGGGGGGCGTGGTCGGTGGCGACGATGTCGATCGTGCCGTCGGCGAGCGCCTCGCGCAGGGCCAGCACGTCGCGCTCGGTGCGCAGCGGCGGGTTGACCTTGTAGACCGGGTTGTACGAGCGCACCAGCTCGTCGGTGAGGAGCAGGTGGTGCGGGGTGACCTCGGCGGTGACGTCGATGCCGCGGGACTTGGCCCAGCGGACGATCTCGACGGACCCGGCGGTCGACAGGTGGCAGATGTGGACGCGGGACCCGACGTGCTCGGCGAGCAGGACGTCACGGGCGATGATCGACTCCTCGGCCACCGCGGGCCAGCCGCCGAGCCCCAGCTCGGCGGAGACGACGCCCTCGTTCATCTGGGCGCCCTCGGTGAGCCGCGGCTCCTGGGCGTGCTGGGCGACGACTCCGCCGAAGGCCTTCACGTACTCCAGGGCGCGGCGCATGATCACCGCGTCGTGCACGCACTTGCCGTCGTCGGAGAAGACGGTGACGCCGGCGGCCGACTCGTGCATGGCGCCCAGCTCGGCGAGCTTCTGTCCTTCGAGGCCGACGGTGACGGCGCCGATGGGCTGGACGTCGCAGTAGCCGTGCTCCTGGCCGAGCCGGTAGACCTGCTCGACCACACCGGCGGTGTCGGCGACGGGGAAGGTGTTGGCCATGGCGAACACGGCGGTGTAGCCGCCGGAGGCCGCCGCGCGGGTGCCGGTGAGGACGGTCTCGGAGTCCTCGCGACCGGGCTCGCGCAGATGGGTGTGCAGGTCGACCAGGCCCGGCAGGAGGACCTTGCCGTCGGCCTCGACGACCTCGGCGCCGTCGGCGGACAGCCCGGTGCCCACCTCGGCGATGGTCTCGCCGTCGATCAGCACGTCCTGCGGCTCGCCGCCGAGCACCTTCGCACCACGGATCAGGATCTTGCTCATCTGTCTTACTTCTCCTCGGTGGTGCGGGTGTGGGTGACGGCGGGCTCGTTGCCCCCGAGCAGCAGGTACAGGACGGCCATGCGGATGGAGACGCCGTTGGCGACCTGTTCGACGACGGTGCAGCGGTCGGAGTCGGCGACCTCGGCGGTGATCTCCATGCCGCGGACCATCGGGCCGGGGTGCATCACGATCGCGTGCTCGGGCATCCGCGCCATGCGGTCGCCGTCGAGGCCGTAGCGCCGGGAGTACTCCCGCTCGGTGGGGAAGAACGCGGCGTGCATGCGCTCGCGCTGCACGCGCAGCATCATCACGGCGTCGGACTTGGGCAGCGTGCTGTCGAGGTCGTACGACACCTCGCAGGGCCAGGACTCGATGCCGACCGGCAGCAGGGTGGGCGGCGCGACGAGGGTGACCTCGGCGCCGAGGGTGTGCAGCAGGTCGACGTTGGAGCGGGCGACGCGGCTGTGCAGGACGTCGCCGACGAGCGTGATCCGCTTGCCGGACAGGTCCTGGCCGAGGCCGGTGTCCCGGCCGACGAGGCGGCGGCGCATGGTGAAGGCGTCGAGCAGGGCCTGGGTGGGGTGCTGGTGGGTGCCGTCGCCCGCGTTGATGACGGCGGCGTCGATCCAGCCGGAGTTCGCCAGGCGGTACGGCGCTCCGGAGGCGCCGTGGCGGATGACGACGGCGTCGACACCCATGGCTTCGAGGGTCTGGGCGGTGTCCTTGAGGGACTCGCCCTTGGACACGCTCGATCCCTTGGCGGAGAAGTTGATGACGTCCGCGGAGAGGCGCTTCTCGGCGGCCTCGAAGGAGATCCGGGTACGGGTGGAGTCCTCGAAGAAGAGGTTGACGATCGTGCGGCCGCGCAGGGTCGGCAGCTTCTTGATCGGCCGGTCGGCGACCCGGGCCATCTCCTCGGCGGTGTCGAGGATCAGGACGGCGTCGTCGCGGGTGAGGTCGGCGGCCGAGATGAGATGACGCTGCATCTGTCAGGCTCCGTAAAGGCGATTCGGTGTCGGGAGGCGAGGCCCGGTCGGCCGGTCACAGCCGGGCGGGCGGGCGCGCGGGTGGGCGACGCGGGGCGCACGGCAGGGCCGTACGCCGGGGTGGTCGCTAGTGCTGCGCGCCCCGGGCGGCCGGCTTCGCACCGAGCAGCACGGTGTCCCGACCGTCCTCCTCGGCGAGCTGGACCTTGACCGTCTCCCGCAGCGACGTGGGGAGGTTCTTGCCGACATAGTCGGCGCGGATGGGCAGTTCGCGGTGGCCGCGGTCGACGAGGACCGCGAGCTGGACGGCGCGCGGGCGGCCGATGTCGTTCAGCGCGTCGAGCGCGGCGCGGATGGTGCGGCCGGAGAAGAGGACGTCGTCGACGAGGACGACGAGGCGGCCGTCGATCCCGTCACCGGGGATCTCCGTGCGGGCCAGCGCACGCGGCGGGTGCATGCGCAGGTCGTCGCGGTACATGGTGATGTCGAGCGAGCCGACCGGGATCTTGCGGTCGGTGATCTCCGCCAGCTTGTCGGCGAGCCGCCGGGCGAGGAAGACGCCCCGGGTCGGGATGCCGAGGAGCACCACGTCGTCGGCGCCCTTGGCGCGTTCGACGATCTCGTGGGCGATGCGGGTCAGTACGCGTGCGATGTCGGGGGCCTCGAGGACGGGCCTGGCATCGGACGGCTGCGGATCCTGTTGCGGATTTTCCTGCGTGTCCATACGAAACGGACCTCCTTCTCCGCCTCACGGGACGGACCTTAAAGGACGTCGGATTTGCGCCATCCACGGTAGCAGGCCCCTGGAACGCCCCTGATCACCCCCCTGGCCCAATGGAGAGCGTTTACCACGGAAGAGTCGGTCCGGACCATTCGGCTTGACGGGGCAGAGTCACGCTGCGTAACCTCACAGTGAGTCACCAGCCTTCGTCCGGGGAGCTATATGTCCAGCGAATACGCCAAACAGCTCGGGGCCAAGCTCCGGGCCATCCGCACCCAGCAGGGCCTTTCCCTCCACGGTGTCGAGGAGAAGTCCCAGGGACGCTGGAAGGCGGTCGTGGTCGGTTCGTACGAGCGCGGCGACCGCGCCGTCACCGTGCAGCGCCTTGCGGAGCTGGCGGATTTCTATGGGGTTCCTGTGCAGGAGCTGCTTCCCGGGACGACCCCCGGTGGCGCGGCCGAGCCGCCGCCGAAGCTGGTCCTCGACCTGGAGCGCCTGGCCAACGTCCCGGCCGAGAAGGCGGGCCCGCTCCAGCGGTACGCCGCGACGATCCAGTCCCAGCGCGGTGACTACAACGGCAAGGTGCTCTCCATCCGCCAGGACGACCTGCGCACACTCGCCGTCATCTACGACCAGTCCCCCTCGGTCCTGACCGAGCAGCTGATCAGCTGGGGTGTCCTGGACGCGGACGCGCGTCGCGCCGTCTCCCACGACGAGGGCTGACCCCTCGGGCGAGACTCAGCAGAAACGTGCCGCCGGGGTGGCCGGAACCTTTCGGTTCGGGCCACCCCGGCGGTTTTCTGTCTCCAGGGACGCCGATGGGGACGCGGGCGGGCCGACGTCTCCGAGGGCCTCCCATGGGAGGCCCGGAGGTCCCCTATTCGGCTTCCCTGCGGAGCGACGGCTTCAGGTCCTTCAGGCGCCCGAGCAGTCCGTTCACGAACGACGGGGAGTCGTCCGTGGAGAACTCCTTCGCCAGCTGCACCATCTCGTCCAGCACCACCGCGTCGGGGGTCTCGTCGACCCAGATCAGCTCGTAGGCGCCGAGCCGCAGGATGTTGCGGTCCACGACCGGCATCCGGTCGAGGGTCCAGCCCACCGAGTACTGCGCGATCAGTTCGTCGATGCGCTTGGCGTACTCGGAGTACCCCTCGACCAGCTGCATCGTGTACTCGCTGACCGGCGGCTGCCTGGTGTCGGACCGGGAATGCCGGATCCAGTCCGCGAGGACGGTCAGGACGTCGGCCCCGCGCTGGTCGCCCTCGAAGAGGATCTGGAAGGCGCGCTTGCGGGCCGTGTTACGGGCAGCCACGGTTAGCTGTTCACCCGGCCGAGGTAGTCGCTGGTGCGGGTGTCGACCTTGATCTTCTCACCGGTGGTGATGAAGAGGGGCACCTGGATCTGGTGGCCGGTCTCCAGGGTGGCGGGCTTGGTGCCACCGGTGGAGCGGTCGCCCTGGACGCCCGGCTCGGTCTCCTGGATGACGAGCTCGACGGCGGCCGGCAGCTCGACGAAGAGCACCTCGCCCTCGTGCTGCGCGACGGTGGCGGTGAAGCCCTCGATCAGGAAGTTGGCGGCGTCGCCGACGGCCTTGCGGTCGACCATCAGCTGGTCGTAGGTCTCCATGTCCATGAAGACGAAGTACTCGCCGTCCATGTAGGAGAACTGCATGTCGCGCTTGTCGACGGTGGCCGTCTCGACCTTCACGCCGGCGTTGAAGGTCTTGTCGACGACCTTCCCGGAGAGCACGTTCTTGAGCTTGGTGCGCACGAAGGCCGGGCCCTTGCCGGGCTTGACGTGCTGGAACTCGACGACGGACCAGAGCTGGCCGCCGTCGAGCTTGAGCACCATGCCGTTCTTGAGGTCGTTCGTGGAAGCCACGGTTGCTTCAATCTCCTGGACTTACGTGGACGACCCCGGGGCACGCGCGCAGCTCAAGGGCTAGAGCGCGAGCAGCTCCTTGGTCGTGATGGTGAGTAGCTCGGGTCCGCCGTCCGCCTCGGGGCGTACGACGAGCGTGTCATCGATCCGGACACCGCCCCGGCCCGGGAGGTGGACCCCCGGTTCGACGGTGACCGGCACGCAAGCGTCCAGTTTACCCATGGCCGCGGGGGCCAACTGCGGGTCCTCGTCGATTTCGAGTCCCACACCGTGCCCCATCAGTGCCGGGAGGTCCGCGCCGTGACCCGCGGAGTCCAGTACGTGACGGGCCGCGCGGTCGACGGCGCGATAGGCGGCGCCGGGGACGAGGCTCTCGCGGCCGGCCCGCTGGGCTGCGAAGACGAGGTCGTAGAGCTCGATCTGCCAGTCGGCCGGCGAGGTCCCGATGACGAAGGTGCGGCCGATCTCGCAGCGGTAGCCGCGGTAGACGGCGCCGAGGCACACGGAGAGGAAGTCACCCTCCTCGACGCGGCGATCGGTGGGGAGGTGGCCGCGGCGGCCGGAGTTGGGGCCCGTGGCGACGGAGGTGGCGAAGGCGGGGCCGTCGGCGCCGTGGTCGACCAGGCGGCGCTCCAGTTCCAGGGCGAGGTGGCGTTCGGTACGGCCGACGAGGATCGACTCCAGGAGTTCCCCGAGGGCCTGGTCGGCGATCTCCGCGCCGATGCGCAGACAGGAGATCTCCTCCTCGTCCTTGACGACCCGGAGCTGCTCGACCGCGCCGCCGAGGTCGGTGAGCCGCAGCCGGGGGGCGACTGAGCGGAGCGCCCGGTGCCGGGCCACGGTGAGGTGGTGCTCCTCCACGGCGAGGGACTCGGCGCCGGCGGCCGTGACGAGGTCGGCGGCCGCGACCGCCGGGTCGCCGCCGGGCTTCGGCAGCAGGTGGACGCGGACGGCGTCGTCGGGCCGCCCCTCGGAGCTGTCGCCCCTCGGGGGTGCGCCGCAGAGGAGGACGTCCTCGGCCGCGCCGAGCAGGAGGACGGCGCCGCGGGGGGCCGCGCCCGTGAGGTACCGCACGTTGGCCGGGCGGGTCACGAGAGCGGTGGCGCTGCCGCTCGCCTGGCAGCGTTCTCTCAGCCGGGTTCGGCGGGCGGCGTGGGCGTCTGACATGCCCCGAGCGTATGAGCTCCGCTGGTCGGGCGCCGGTTCAGTGCGGCCGAGTGGGGGTGCGGGGAGGGCCGGGGAGGGAGGGGGTGGGACTGGTGGTGTGCGGGGTGCGGGTGGGTGGGGGCTTGTCGCGCAGTTCCCCGCGTCCCTTGGGTTGCTGGGGCTGAGCGGTGGTCACCGGTTCCGTCGGTCTGCCTTGCCGCCCTCGACCTGCCTCGCCGCTCGTGTGACCTGCCTTGTCGGCCGCGACCTACCCTGCCGCCCTCAGAGCTGCCCTGCCGGACTTGTTACCACTTCGGGGGGCTTGCTATTGATCTGGCCAGGACCTCGTCCAGGACTCGGGCCGTGGCGGGGACGTCCAGTTGGGAGTTGTCGATGATGGGGAGGCCCGAGCCGTACCAGCCGGCCATGCGGCCGTGGATGCGGGCGACCTCCTCGTCGGTGAGGCGGCGGTTGCCCGTGCGCTCCGCGTTGCGTTCGAGGACGATCTCCAGGCCGGGCAGGAGGACGACGGGGAGGAGGCCGGGGCCGACATGTCGCTTCCAGCCGCCGAGGCCGACGACGGGGCGGTCGGGGAAGACCGCGTCGTCGAGGATGCAGGAGATGCCGTTGGCCAGGAAGTTCCGCGCGGCGAAGCCGCAGGTGCGGCGGGCGAGACGGTACTGCGCCTCGGAGTTGTCGTTCCACCCGGACTGCGGGTCGGCGAAGCCCGAGCGGACCCATTCGCGCACGTCGTCGAGGCTGATGTGCGCGGTGGGCACCCGGCGGTGGTCCGCCCAGTACTTGGCGACGCTCGTCTTGCCCGCGCCCGCGGGGCCGATGAGGAGGACGGCGAGCGTGGTGGTCGTGACGTCCGGCGCGCCGGCGGCGGGCGGCGGGCTCGGCATGGTGACGGGGCCGCCCGGCGGCAGTTGCACGTGTCCGGTGGTGTCCCGGGGCACACCGGTGTGCTGCGGGGGTGAGGCGGGCGGATGCCCGGGGCCTCCCGCGAAGCCCGGTGCGGGCGGGGGCACCGATCCCGGCGGGGCCGACGGCGCGGGGGGCGCCATGGGCGCGGGCGGGCTCGCCGGGGCGTGGCCGGGGTGCGGGGCCGGGGGCACGGGGGGAGGAGCGGGGTGGCTCGCGCCGGGGTGGCCCGGAGGCGTGGCGCCCGGTGCTCCCGGGTGCGGTGCGGCGGGGTGTCCCTGGTGGTTCGCGGTGGGCGACCAGGGGGTCGCCGGGTCCTGCCCCGGCCGGTGGGGCGGCGGCAGCGGAGCTCCCACTGCGTGCTGCATCCGGTGCCACTCCGTCTCGTACAGTCACATCGACACTGGCAGGCGGGGCTCTGGGACCCCCGCCCTCACCGAACGGTACCGCCCCCGGCCGCCGATTGGTGAACGGCCGGGGGCGTCCCGGAGTGCCCAAGTGGCCATGACCACAAGGCGAATCGGGCAAGCACGGCCCGAACGGGCGTTACTGGCCCACTTCGCCGTACGCCGCGAGGAGCACCGCGGGGTCGGGCCCCTCCAGGACGGTGGGCTTGGCCAGGCCGTCGAGGACGATGAAGCGCAGCAGGTCGCCGCGGGACTTCTTGTCGACCTTCATGGTCTCCAGCAGCTTGGGCCACTGGTCGTAGCGGTAGTGCAGCGGCAGTCCGACGGACTCCAGGACCGTGCGGTGGCGGTCGGCGGTCGCGTCGTCCAACCGGCCCGCCAGACGGCCCAGTTCGGCGGCGAAGTGCATGCCGACGGACACGGCCGCGCCGTGGCGCCACTTGTAGCGTTCGTTCTTCTCGATGGCGTGGGCGAGGGTGTGGCCGTAGTTGAGGACCTCGCGGCGGCCGGACTCCTTGAGGTCGCCGGAGACGACTTCGGCCTTGACCCGGATGGACCGTTCGATCAGCTCGGCCGTGTGCGGTCCGGCGGGCGTGCGCGCGGCCTGCGGGTCGGCCTCGATGAGGTCGAGGATCACCGGGTCGGCGATGAAGCCGGCCTTGATGATCTCGGCGAGCCCGGACACGTAGTCGTTGACCGGCAGCGAGTCGAGCGCGGCGAGGTCGCAGAGCACCCCGGCGGGCGGGTGGAAGGAGCCGACGAGGTTCTTGCCCTCGGCGGTGTTGATGCCGGTCTTGCCGCCGACCGCCGCGTCCACCATGGCGAGGACCGTGGTGGGGATGGCGATCCAGCGGACGCCGCGCAGCCAGGTCGCCGCCACGAACCCGGCGAGGTCCGTGGTGGCGCCGCCGCCGACGCCCACGATGACGTCGGTGCGGGTGAACCCGGACTGGCCGAGCGCCTTCCAGCAGTAGGCGGCGACCTCGGCGGTCTTCGCCTCCTCCGCGTTGGGCACCTGGATGGCGACGGCCTCGTAACCCTGCCCGGCCAGATCGGCGCGCAGGGCCTCGGCGGTCTCGTCCAGCGCCTCGGGGTGGATCACCGCGACCCGTTTGGCCCGGTCGCCGATCAGCCCGCCCAGCTCACCGAGGAGTTGGCGGCCCACCAGGACCTCGTACGGCTCGGTGCCCGCCGTGCCGCCGACCTGGATCCGGGTCACTGTCTCGCTCATGCTTCCTTCAACTCCAGGGCGTTCAGGGCCGCTTGGGTGACTTCCTCGGGCGTGCGGCCGTCCGTGGGCACGACGGCCGTGGCGATCTCCTCGTAGAGGTGGCGGCGGGCCTCCATCAGCTCCCGCCACTGCTTGCGGGGGTTGACGGCGAGCAGCGGCCGGGCGGTGTTGAGGCCGGTGCGCTTGACCGCCTCCTCGACGTCCATCGAGAGATAGACGACGCGCTCTCCGGCGAGCAGGGCGCGGGTGTCCTGGTCGAGGATGGCGCCGCCACCGAGGGCGAGGATCCCGTCGTGCGAGGCGAGCGCCGTGTGCACGGCCTGCTTCTCGATGGCGCGGAAGGCGGCCTCGCCCTCGTCGACGAAGATCTCCGCGACCGTGCGGCCCTGCGCGGCCACGATGTCGTCGTCGGTGTCGCGGTAGGCGACGCCGAGCCGCTCGGCGAGCAGCTGTCCGACGGTGGACTTGCCGACGCCCATGGGGCCGACGAGAACGACCAGAGGCACCGGGCTCACCGGATCGCGAGGTTGTCGAGGTACGAGCGGACGTTGCGGCGGGTCTCGGTGACGCTGTCGCCGCCGAACTTCTCGGCCACCGCGTCGGCCAGGACCAGCGCGACCATGGCCTCGGCGACGATGCCGGCGGCGGGCACCGCGCACACGTCGGAGCGCTGGTGGTGGGCCTGCGCGGCCTCCCCCGTGGTGACGTCCACGGTCTGGAGCGCGCGCGGCACGGTCGCGATGGGCTTCATGGCGGCGCGCACGCGCAGCAGCTCGCCCGTGGTGAGCCCGCCCTCGGTGCCGCCGGAGCGGCCGGTGGCCCGCTTGATGCCCTGGTCGGTGGCGAGGATCTCGTCGTGCGCCTTGGAGCCCGGCACCCGGGCCAGGTCGAAGCCGTCGCCGACCTCGACGCCCTTGATCGCCTGGATGCCCATCAGCGCGGCGGCGAGCCGGGCATCGAGGCGGCGGTCCCAGTGCACGTGCGAGCCGAGGCCCACCGGCACGTCGTAGGCCAGCACCTCGACGACGCCGCCGAGCGTGTCGCCGTCCTTGTGGGCCTGGTCGATCTCGGCGACCATCGCCTTCGAGGCGTCCGCGTCGAGGCAGCGCACCGGGTCGGCGTCCAGCTTCTCGACATCGGCGGGGGTCGGGTACACGCCGTAGGGGGCCTTCGCGGCGGCCAGCTCGACGACGTGGCTGACGATCTCGATCCCGGCGGTCTCCTTGAGGTACGACCGGGCCACGGCGCCGAGGGCGACGCGGGCGGCGGTCTCCCGGGCGGAGGCCCGCTCCAGGACCGGCCGGGCCTCGTCGAAGCCGTACTTCTGCATGCCGGCGAGGTCGGCGTGGCCGGGGCGGGGACGGGTCAGCGGGGCGTTGCGGGCGAGGCCGGCGAGGATCTCGGGGTCGACCGGGTCGGCCGACATGACCTGCTCCCACTTGGGCCACTCGGTGTTGCCGACCATGATCGCCACCGGCGAGCCCATGGTCAGTCCGTGTCGCACGCCGCCGATGAACGTGATCTCGTCGCGCTCGAACTTCATCCGGGCACCGCGTCCATAGCCGAGGCGCCGGCGGGCCAGGTGGTCCGCCACCATCTCCGTGGTGATCGGCACGCCGGCGGGAAGGCCCTCCAGCGTCGCGACAAGTGCGGGACCGTGGGACTCCCCCGCGGTCAGCCAGCGCAACCTGCTCAACGGTGCTCCTCAGTCTCGCGCCCTGGTACTGCGTCCTGCCTGCGTGTACGCGCGTCCTGCGTACGGCGACGGCTACCGGGTGCGCGGCCCCGGCCCGCCACCTCCGATCCTCCCACGTCCGGGCGCACAACCCGGTCGCAGGTCCATCAGGCGGACGCGCCAGTGGGCGCCCCGGGCCGCCTCGCGGTGATCGCGCCGGGTTACCCCTCGGTACAGAACCTGCGCGGGATCGGCACACGCCGGTGAGCGGCACCGCACGTGGGACCGTCACGCGGCCCTTACGTGGCCCGCGCCGAGTCACCTCGGGCCCTAGCCCCGCTCGGCCAGGGCCCTCTCGCCTGCCTGCCGCATCGCGCCCACCGGGGCAGCCTTGCAACCGGTCATCTGCTCGACCTGGAGAACCGCCTGGTGGACCAGCAGGTCGAGCCCGCTGACCACGGCACCGCCGTAGGCCGACCAGCGCGCCGCCAGCTCGGTGGGCCAGGGGTGGTACAGCACGTCGAACAGCGTCGTCGGCCGCTCCGGTACGGCCCCGGACAGTGCGTCCGTGGCCCCGGCCGGCGTCGTGGCGATCACCAGAGGAGCGCTCAGCGCCTGCTCGGCGTCCGCCCAGTCGGCCGTCCGCACCTCGACCTCCAGCCGCTCGCCCCACTGCCGCATCTCGGCGGCGCGGGCGTCGCTGCGCACGTACGCCACGACCTCGCCGGTGCAGATCCGCGCGAGCGCCGCCAGCGCGGACGACGCGGTGGCCCCGGCGCCGAGGATCGCGGCGGACTCGACCTGCTCGATACCGCGCTCCCGCAGGGCCGCGACCATGCCCGGGATGTCGGTGTTGTCACCGATCCGCCGCCCGTCCTCGCCGAACACCAGCGTGTTGACCGCCTCCACCGACATCGCCGTCTCGCTGATCTCGTCCAGCAGCGGCATGACGGCCCGCTTCAGCGGCATCGTCAGCGACAGCCCCGCCCACTCGGGGCCGAGCTTCTCGACGAACGCGGGCAACGCCTCCTCGTCGACCTCGAACCGGTCGTACGTCCAGTCGGTGAGCCCGAGTTCGGCGTAAGCGGCCCTGTGCAGCACCGGCGAGAGCGAGTGAGCGATCGGCGACCCGAGCACGGCGGCACGGTGCTTGTTGGTGGTGCGGCTCATTGCCCGTTCAGTTCCTTCAGGTACTTCTGGCGATTGCGGTTCTGCTCTTCGTTCGTCTCGGCGAACAACGTCTCCTTCTTCAAGGAGACGAAGTAGTACCAGCCACCCTTGGCCGGATCGAGGGCTCCCTCGATCGCCTCGTCACCGGGGTTTCCGATGGGTCCGGGCGGCAGACCCTTGATCTTGTACGTGTTGTACGGGTCGTCGATCTGCCGCAGCGAGTCGACCGAACCCGTCGCCAGCTTGGATTCACCACGCAGGTAGTTCACCGTCGAGTCGAAGTCGAGCAGACCGAAGGTCTCCTGGTTGGTCGGCTCGAGCCGGTTGTAGACAACCCGCGCGATCTTCCGGAAGTCCTTCCTGTTGTCGCCCTCGGCCTGGACCAGGCTCGCCACCGTGACCACCTGGAGCGGACTCTCCAGCTTGAGGCCCTTCGCCTTGCCCTCCAGGTCGAATTGCTCGTACTTCGCCTTCGCGAGGTCGACCATTTCCTTCAGGACGTCCTCGGGCTTCATCCCCTTGGCCACCGGATAGGTGGAGGGGTAGAGGAATCCTTCCAGCGGATCCTTGACGTCCTCGTTGTCGTTCGCCCACTCGGGAAGGCCGAGCTTCGACCACTCCTTCTCGGCGACGTCCTTGGTCGTCCCCTTCTTGAGGCCCAACTCCTTGTCGATCCTGGCGTAGACGTCGTTGTTGCGTTCGCCTTCGGGGACGGTGAAGTTGTTCTGGCTCTTGGGGTCGAGCATCAACGCGAGGGCGCTCTTGGCGGACATCTCCTTCTTCAGCAGATAAACGCCCGCCTGGATCTGGGGTTTCGAGGGATCCTCCGCCAGCGCGTTGGTAAATGCCTCGACGCTCTCGACAACCCCCGCCGCCTTCAGCTTCTGCCCGATCACCGAGCCGAATTCGCCCTTGCCGACCGTGATCGTGACCGTCTCGTTCGTGCCGGATCCCTCGTAATCGGCAGCCTCGGCAAAACGGCTTTGGTAGAACTGGTACCCGAAATAGCTGACGCCCGCGAAACCACCGCCGAGGACCACGACGACCACCAGGCAGGCGAGGCCGCTACGGCGTTTCTTGCCGCCCTTGCCCGTCTTCCCCGACTTGCCTCCGCGGCCTTTCCGTTCGCTTCGGCCGCTGCGCTCCTCGGCTTCGTCGTCATCGTCATCCGAGCCACCCGCGAAGAACGCGAGCTCGCCCTGGTCGGGTCCGGGGTCCCAATCGGTGCGCTCGCCGGCCTGCTGCTCCTCCGGCTCGGGCGCAGCCGGTGGCGTCGGCGCGGGTGCCGGTTCCGCGGCGCGACGGGACGGCGGCTCCGGCGGCGGATACGCGTCGGGTGTGCCGTAGAAGTCCTGCTGACCGCCGCCGTAGGCCGCCGCCTGCTGCTGTCCGTACGGGTCGGAGGGGTCGGGGGTGTAGGCGCCCTGCGCGTGCTGGTGCGAGCCGTTCGCCCAGCCGCCGTCGGCCTGGCCGTAGTGCTGCTGGTCATGGCCGGGGTAATGCTGCTGGTGCTGGTCTGCGTACGGCTGCTGGCCCGGGTCGCCGTACTCCTGCTGGTACTGCTGCTGGGCGTAGGCGTCCTGCTGGCCGTTGCCCCAACCGCCGTTGCCGTTGCCGTCGGCGTACTGCTGGTACTGCTGCTGCTCGGGGTAGTGCTGCTGTGGCTGGCCGCCGTAGGGGGCCTGCTGGCCCACCTGGGCCTGCTGCCCGCTCCATCCGCCGTCCCCGTACAACGGGTCGTCCGGATGCCACGGTTCGGAGCCCGGGCCCCGGCCATACTCAGTCATCGATCCCCTAGAGCCGCGAGGCGGCGGTTACGCGGGGCTTGTGGCTCGGCTTTCGTCCCCGCCTCTTTCTGTGCGGAGGCTGTTCGAAGGCCACCGCATCGCGCGGAACGTTACCGTATCGCGATCAGTGGGCCACTTCGACGCCTTCGCCGGGAGCTTTACCTGACACCCGTTCGGATTCCAGCGCTTGTTGCAGGATGATCACCGCCGCTGCCTGGTCGATCACCGACCTGCCCTTTTTCGACTTGACCCCCGAAGCGCGCAGTCCCTGGCCGGCTGTCACTGTGGTCATCCTCTCGTCGACGAGTCTGACCGGAATGGGCGCGATCATGCGCGCCAACTCCTGTGCGAACTTTCGAACCTTGACCGCCGCAGGGCCCTCGCCCCCCTTGAGGGAACGAGGGAGACCGACGACGACCTCGATCGGTTCGTACTCGTCGACGAGTTGCCCCAACCGGCGCTGGGCGGCCGGGACATCACGCCCGGGGACCGTCTCCACCGGGGTGGCGAGGATCCCGTCGGGATCGCACGAGGCGACCCCGATACGGGCGTCGCCCACGTCGATCGCGAGGCGACGGCCGCGGCGCATGACCGGGCCGTCGTCTTCGCTCCTGTGATCGGCGGTGTTCACCGGCTCACTCGATCCGTCGCTCCGGCCGTGCTCACTTGGCCGTCTCGGCGACCAGGCGCTCCACCGCGTCCACGGCCTCACCGATGGCGGCCGGGTTCTGGCCGCCGCCCTGGGCGACGTCCGGCTTGCCGCCGCCACCCCCACCGAGGGTCTTGGCGGCCGTGCGGACCAGGTCGCCGGCCTTCAGACCCCGCTCGCGGGCGGCCTCGTTGGTGGCGATGACCGTCAGCGGCTTGCCGTTCACCGTGGTGAACAGGGCGACCACGGCGGCCCGGCCGCCCTGGATGCGTCCGCGCACGTCGAGGACCAGCTTGCGGAGGTCGTCGGCGGTCGTGCCGTCCGGGACCTGACCGGTCACCAGGGCAACACCGCGAACGTCCTTGGCGGACTCGGCGAGACCGGCGGCGGCCTGCAGCACCTTCTCGGCGCGGAACTTCTCGATCTCCTTCTCGGCGTCCTTCAGCTTGCCGAGCATGGCGGAGACCTTCTCCGGGAGCTCCTCCGGACGGCCCTTGATCAGCTCCTGGAGCTGGGCGACGACCGTGTGCTCACGGGCGAGGAAGTTGTAGGCGTCGACACCGACGAGGGCCTCGATACGGCGCACACCGGAGCCGATGGAGGACTCGCCGAGCAGCTTGACCAGGCCGAGCTGCGAGGTGTTGTGGACGTGCGTGCCGCCGCACAGCTCCTTGGAGAAGTCGCCGATGGTCACCACGCGGACGCGGTCGCCGTACTTCTCGCCGAACTCGGCGATGGCGCCCTGCTTCTTGGCCTCGTCGATGCCCATGACATCGGCGCGCACGTCGAGATCGCGGGCCAGCACCTCGTTGATCTTCTGCTCGACGTCGGTCATCACGGCCGTGGGAACGGCGGACGGCGAACCGAAGTCGAAGCGGAAACGGCCGGGCTGGTTCTCGGAACCGGCCTGGGCGGCCGTCGGACCGAGGGCGTCCCGCAGCGCCTGGTGGGTGAGGTGGGTGGCGGAGTGGGCGCGGGCGATGGCCGTGCGGCGGCGGGAGTCGATCGAGGCATGGGCCTTGGCGCCGACGGTCACCTCGCCTACCTGGACGACGCCCTTGTGGACGTACACGCCCGGGACCGGCTTCTGGCAGTCGCGGACCTCGATGACGGCACCGGAGTCGAGCCTGATGCGTCCGGTGTCGCCGATCTGGCCGCCGCCCTCGGCGTAGAACGGGGTGCGGTCGAGGACGATCTCGACCTCGTCGCCCTCGGTGGCGGCGGGCGAGGAGACACCGTCGACGAGGATGCCGACGACCGTGGACTCGCCCTCGGTGCTGTCGTAGCCGATGAAGTCGGTCTCGCCGGAGTTGTCGGCGATCTCGCGGTAGGCGCCGAGGTCGGCGTGGCCCGTCTTCTTGGCCTTGGCGTCTGCCTTGGCGCGGTCCCGCTGCTCCTTCATCAGGCGGCGGAAGCCGTCCTCGTCCACGGTCAGGCCCTGCTCGGCGGCCATCTCCAGGGTGAGGTCGATCGGGAAGCCCCAGGTGTCGTGGAGCAGGAACGCCTTGTCACCGGCGAGGACCTTGCCGCCGGCGGCCTTGGTGTCGGTGACGGCGGTGTCGAGGATGTTGGTGCCGGCCTTCAGCGTCTTGAGGAAGGCGGCCTCCTCGGCGAGGGCGACCTTCTCGATGCGCTCGCGGTCGGTGATCAGCTCGGGGTACTGCTGGCCCATCATGTTGATGACCACGTCGATGAGGTCCTGGACGACCGGGCCGGTGGCGCCGAGGAGACGCATGTTGCGGATGGCGCGGCGCATGATGCGGCGCAGGACGTAGCCGCGGCCCTCGTTGCCGGGGGTGACGCCGTCGCCGATGAGCATCACGGCGGTGCGGATGTGGTCGGTGACCACGCGCAGGGAGACGTCGGAGTCCTTGGCGTCGCCGTAGCGGACGCCGGTCAGCTCGGTGGCCTTGTCGATGACGGCCATGGAGGTGTCGATCTCGTACATGTTCTGCACGCCCTGCAGAATCATGGCGAGGCGCTCCAGGCCGAGGCCCGTGTCGATGTTCTTGCTGGGCAGCTCGCCGAGGATCTCGAAGTCCTCCTTCGAGGTGCCCTCGCCGCGCTCGTACTGCATGAAGACCAGGTTCCAGATCTCCACGTACCGCTCGTCGTTGACGGCCGGGCCGCCCTCGACGCCGAACTCGGGGCCGCGGTCGTAGTTGATCTCGGAGCACGGGCCGCAGGGGCCGGGGACGCCCATGGACCAGTAGTTGTCCTTCATGCCGAGGCGCTGGATGCGCTCCTTGGGCACGCCGATCTGCTCGTGCCAGATGCGCTCGGCCTCGTCGTCGTCCTTGTAGACGGTGATCCAGAGCTTCTCCGGCTCCAGGCCGTAACCACCCTTGTCCTGGGGGCTGGTGAGCAGCTCCCAGGCGTACTTGATGGCGCCTTCCTTGAAGTAGTCGCCGAAGGAGAAGTTGCCGCACATCTGGAAGAACGTGCCGTGCCGGGTGGTCTTGCCGACCTCTTCGATGTCCGGCGTACGGACGCACTTCTGCACGCTGGTGGCGCGGGAGAAGGGGGGCTTGACCTCACCGAGGAAGTACGGCTTGAAGGGGACCATGCCCGCGTTGACCAGGAGCAGAGTCGGGTCGTCCGCGATGAGCGACGCCGAAGGGACAACGGTGTGACCGCGCTCCTCGAAGAAGCTCAACCAGCGGCGACGAATCTCGGCCGACTCCATCAGTGGTCCTCATTCCGGTTGTACGGGTACGACGAGTTGTCGACGTACCTCGGATTCCTGCTGTACTTCGGGGTGTTGCTGTTCTCGATGGCAGCGACGCGCCGGGGGGCCGGGAGCTCCGGAAGGCGATCGGGGTTGGCCTCGATACCGAGGGCCTCGCCGAGTTCGGCCTCCCGCTGGGCCATGTTGTCGCGGACGTCGAGCGCGAAGCCGACCGCCCGGTCCTTGAGCTTGTGGCCCGCCTCGATCGCCTTGTTCGCCGCCTGGGTGGCGAGGTGTTCGGGCGTGAGCTGCTTCAGCTTGCGGTTGACCTTGGTGGTCGCCCACACTCCGGCGGCGACACCGGTGGTGAACCAGAACGTACGGCGGAACATCGCTCGGTCAGTCCTTCTTTCCACGGGTGCTGCGCTTGCTTCGACGGGCCCCCGGGACCGTGCGGCCCACGATCACCGTACGCCGCTGGTCCCCGGGTGCCTCGCCCTCGCGGCGGCCGCCCATGGCCCGGCGTACTCCGTAGCCGAAGGCGGCGACCTTGACGAGGGGGCCGCCGAAGGTGGAGGCGACGGTGGTGGAGAGCGCCGAGGCGTTCGACGTGACTTCCTGGACGTCGGACGCGATGGCGTCGACCCGGTCGATCTGGGTCTGCGCGGAGCGGACGGCGATGGAGGCGTCGGCGAGGAGGGGGACGGCCTGGTCGGTCACGTCCGCGACGAGTTTGGTGGTCGCCTTGAGCGTCTGGGCCAGCCTCGCCAGCGCGACGGCGAGGAAGGAGACCAGGATCGCCCAGAAGACGGCCACCAGGATCCCGGCCACCTCTCCACCGGACACTGTGTGCCACCCGCTCCCTGAGACATGCCTGAACATCGAGAAGTCGTGTCCCGAGCCTATCGCGCCGGGGCGGTCACTCCGAACCGCATTAACGCCCACCCCAGAAGGCGAGAGCCCGCCGTCCCGCCCGCCGGAAGAGGCGGGAGGACGACGGGCTGACGCGTGGTCCGTACTACGTCCGTCGAAGGATCAACGGGCGTAGTACTCGACGACGAGCTGCTCGTCGCAGATGACCGGGACTTCCTTGCGGTTCGGCTCGCGGTCCAGGCGGAACGCCAGGGCCTTGAGGTTCACCTGGAGGTAGCGCGGGGTCTCACCGTCCGCGGCGAAGCCACCCTCGCGGGCGATCTCGAACAGCGGCTTCTGACGGCTGCGCTCACGGACCATGACGACGTCGTCCGGCTTGACGCGGAAGGACGGCTTGTCGACCTTCTGGCCGTTGACCTCGATGTGGCCGTGGACGACCATCTGGCGGGCCTGGTAGATCGTGCGGGCGATGCCCGAACGCAGGACCAGCGCGTCGAGACGGCGCTCGAGCTCGATGATCAGGGCCTCACCGGTCTTGCCCTGGACCTTGGAGGCACGCTCGTAGGCGCGGACGAGCTGGCGCTCGGACACGTCGTACTGCGCGCGCAGACGCTGCTTCTCCAGCAGACGGACCTTGTAGTCCGAGTTCTGCTTGCGGCCGCGGCCGTGCTCGCCCGGCGGGTAGGGACGGGCCTCGAAGTACTTGACGGCCTTCGGGGTCAGCGCGATGCCGAGGGCACGCGACTTCTTGACCTTGGGGCGGGACTGGTTCGCCACTGTTTTTCCTTTTCCTGTATTCGGCTGCCTCAGGGTTACGGGAGGTCGCATCCGCAGCCGGGGATTCCCGTGAGGTCCACGAGGGACTTCCGGGCAGCCGCTCCCTGGTCTGGGCACATACGTGCAGCACACGAACGGCCCACCGACCGGTCCCGGGAATCCGGGCGGTGGTGGGCGGCCCGCGACACCTACGACGGTGCGCGACGCTCCTGGATCCGAGGATCCGGCTGCATGTCCCGCCTGAGGCGCCGACCGGAGCCGGACACGGGACGCAGCACTGAAGGGCAGTCTACAGGGGGTTCAGGACTGCTTCCGACCGAGGTGCTTCCTGGTCCATTCCACGGCGTCCGCGTACCGGGCCTCGGCACCGTGGCGGGTCGGGGTGTAGTAGGCGCGGTCCTTCAGGGCGTCCGGCGCGTACTGCTGGGCGGCGATCCCTTCGGGCAGGTCGTGCGGGTAGACGTACCCCTGGGCGTGGCCGAGCTTGGCCGCGCCCTTGTAGTGGCCGTCCCGCAGGTGTGGCGGCACCGGCCCGGCCAGCCCCTTGCGGACGTCCTCCATGGCGGCGCCGATCGCGGTGGTCGCGGCGTTCGACTTGGGGGCGAGGGCCAGGGCGATGGTGGCGTGGCTGAGGGTGAGCGCCGCCTCCGGGAAGCCGATCATGGCGACGGCCTGCGCGGCGGCGACGGCTATGGGCAGGGCGTTCGGGTCGGCGAGGCCGATGTCCTCGCTGGCGGAGATCATCAGGCGGCGGGCGATGAAGCGGGGGTCCTCGCCGGCCTCGATCATGCGGGCCAGGTAGTGCAGCGCGGCGTCGACGTCGGAGCCGCGGATGGACTTGATGAGGGCGCTGGCCACGTCGTAGTGCTGGTCGCCGTCGCGGTCGTACTTCACGGCGGCCCGGTCGACGGTCTCCTCCAGGGTCGTCAGGCCGATCTCCCCCTCCCCCTTGTCGAGGGCGGCGCCGGCCGCGGCCTCCAGGGCGGTCAGCGCGCGCCGGGCGTCGCCGCCGGCGATGCGCAGGAGGTGGGCCTCGGTGTCCTCGGGGAGGGTGACGGCGCCCTTGAGGCCGCGTTCGTCGGTGAGGGCCCGCTGGAGCAGGCCGCGTACGTCGTCGTCGGTGAGGGGTTCGAGGGTGAGGAGCAGGGAGCGGGACAGCAGGGGGGAAATCACCGAGAAGTACGGGTTCTCCGTGGTCGCGGCGATCAGGGTGACCCAGCGGTTCTCGACGGCCGGGAGCAGGGAGTCCTGCTGGGCCTTGCTGAAGCGGTGGATCTCGTCGAGGAAGAGGACGGTCTCCTTGCCGAAGCCGCCGGTGGCGCGGCGGGCGCCGTCGATGACCGCGCGGACCTCCTTGACGCCGGCGGTGATCGCGGAGAGCTCCACGAAACGCTTGTTGGTGGCCTTGGAGACGACGTATGCGAGGGTCGTCTTGCCCGTGCCGGGCGGGCCCCAGAGGATCACGGAGGAGGGGCCGGCGGGGCCGCCGCCGGACTCGCCGACCAGTCTGCGCAGCGGCGAGCCGGGCTTCAGCAGATGCTGCTGGCCCACGACCTCGTCGAGGGTGCGCGGACGCATCCGTACGGCCAGGGGGCTGGCGGCCGGGTCCTTCTCCTGGCGTTCTTCGGCGGCGGCGGTGAACAGATCGGGCTCCACACTTCCGGAGCCTACGTCAGAGGTACGACAGTCCCCGCCGCGACGGGTCAGGCCCAGAGGTTGGCGCCCCAGCGGGTCAGGATCAGCATGCCGATGATGCCGACGTGGGTGACCGGCAGGACCCAGGTGAACTCAGCGAGGAACCGCTTCAGCCAGCCGGGGGCGGTAAGGAGGTCGTTGCGGACGTTGAACGAGGTGACGTACCAGAACATGATGATCGTCGCGACCCAGGCCAGCGAGCACCACAGGCACAGCGCGTTGATCCGGTACAGGGACTGGAACTGCAGCCAGGTGCAGAAGACGACGCCGAAGAGGGTGCCGCCGTTGAGGGTCAGCCAGTACCAACGGGGGAAGCGGGCGCGGGCGAGCAGGCTCATGCCCACGCAGATGACGATGCCGTACGCGACGAGGCCGAGCATCGGGTTGGGGAAGCCGAAGACGGAGGCCTGCTTGCTCTCCATGACGCTGCCGCAGGAGACGACCGGGTTCAGGCTGCACCCGGGTGTGAAGGTCTCGCCGGCGACCTTGGCTTCCAGGATCTTGAACTTGTCGATCGTGATGACCCAGGCGGCGAGCAGTCCGGCCGCGCCGGTGAGCAGCAGAAGGACCGCGAAGGCACGACTGGCGCCCACCGTGCGCGGGGGGTCGTCGTGTTCCGGTTCCATGGAGACGTCCCTGACTGTCGTCTTGCTCATCGCGTCGTATCCGTAGCTTCCGAAGGGCCTTTGGGGCACGGTCATTGTGTCGTACACCCTCGCGCGTCCACCGTTCGCTGGACGTAAATGTCGCCCCCGTCGCCCTGATCGGGCGACGGGGGCGGCACGGGCTTGACCACTCAGCCCAGTCGGGCTTCCAGCTCGGCCACGATCTCGTTCACGCCGATCGCCACCTGCTCGCCGGACTCCATGTCCTTGAGCTGCACGACGCCTTCGGCGAGGTCCCGCTCGCCCGCGACGATCGCGTAGCGGGCGCCGCTCCGGTTGGCGTTCTTCATCGCGCCCTTGAGCCCCTTCCCGCCGTACGAGAAGTCGGCCGCGATGCCCACCTTGCGCAACTCGGTGACCTTGGCGAACAGGACCCTGCGGGCCTCCTCGCCGAGCGGGACGGCGAACACGCTGGTGGAGGCGGGGAGTTCGAGTTCGACGCCCTCCGCTTCCAGGGCGAGGACCGTGCGGTCGACACCGAGGGCCCAGCCCACGGACGGCAGCGCGGGGCCGCCGATCATCTCGGAGAGACCGTCGTAGCGGCCACCGCCGCCCACCGCGGACTGGGAGCCCAGTCCGTCGTGGACGAACTCGAAGGTCGTCCGCGTGTAGTAGTCCAGGCCGCGGACGAGCTTCGGGTCGTCCTCGAAGGAGACGCCCGCCGCCGTGATCAGCTCGCGCACCTCCTCGTGGTACGCCTTGCAGGTGTCGCACAGGTAGTCACGCAGCAGCGGGGCGTCACCGAGCTGCTTCTGCACCGACTCGCGCTTGTCGTCGAGGACGCGGAGCGGGTTGATGTCCGCGCGGCGCAGCGTGTCCTCGTCGAGGTCCAGGCCGCGCAAAAACTCCTGGAGTGCGGCCCGGTAGACGGGACGGCACTCCTTGTCGCCGAGGCTGTTGAGCAGGATGCGGAAGTTCTGGAGGCCCAGCGAGCGGTACGCCTGGTCGGCCAGGATGATCAGCTCGGCGTCCAGCGCCGGGTCCTCGGCACCGATGGCCTCGGCACCGACCTGGGAGAAGTGGCGGTAGCGGCCGGCCTGCGGGTTCTCGTAGCGGTAGTACGAACCCGAGTACCAGAGCTTGACGGGAAGGTTGCCCTGACGGTGGAGGTTCGCCTCCAGGGTGGCGCGCAGGACGGAGGCGGTGCCCTCGGGGCGCAGGGCCAGCCGGTCTCCGCCCTTCGTCTCGAAGGCGTACATCTCCTTGGTCACGATGTCGGTCGACTCGCCTACACCGCGGGCGAACAGCTCCACGTTCTCGAAGCCGGGCGTCTCGACGTAGCCGTACCCGGAATTGCGCAGGGGCCCGGCGATGGCCTCTCGCACCGCGAGGAACTTGGCGGAGCGGGGCGGCAGCAGGTCGTACGTGCCCTTGGGGGCCTGGAAGGTACTCACGGAAGGTCTCTCGTCACATTCCTCGTCGGGGAGGGGTCGTCGGACCCGATCCCTGGCCGCCGGCCGCCACCTGCCGCAGATACGGGTTGGTGGCGCGCTCCTGGCCGATGGTCGTCTGGGGGCCGTGGCCGGACAGCACCACGGTCGAGTCGTCGAGCGGCAGGCACACGCGGGCCAGCGAGTCGAGCATCTCGGCCATGTCACCGCCGGGCAGGTCGGTGCGTCCGATGGAGCCGGCGAAGAGCAGATCCCCGGAGAAGAACACGGAGGGGATCTCCGTGTTCTCGGGCATCCGGAAGGTCACCGACCCCTTGGTATGGCCGGGCGCGTGCGCGACGGACAGCTCCAGACCGGCCAGCTCCAGCTTCGAACCGTCGGTCAGCTCCTTGACGTCGCCGGGCTCTCCGATGGTCAGCTCGCCCATGAGCGGCATGCCGATGGAGCGGCCGAGCGCCTTCTCGGGGTCGCTCATCATGTACCGGTCCTCGGGGTGGATCCACGCCGGTACGTCGTGCGCGCCGCACACCGGGACGACCGAGGCCACATGGTCGAGGTGGCCGTGGGTGAGGACGACGGCGACGGGCTTGAGCCGATGCTTCTTCAGCGTCTCCTCGACTCCCTGGGTGGCCTGGTGGCCCGGGTCGATGATCACGCACTCCTCACCGGCGGCGGGGGCGACCAGATAACAGTTGGTCCCCCAGGCCCCGGCGGGGAACCCGGCAATGAGCACGATCGTCCTTCTTGTGTCGTACGAGGGGTGGGTTGCTGTGGATCAGAGCCTACCGGCGCTGCCGTTTCCTCAGCGAACCCATATACGGTACGGGTCACACACAATCAGTCGGCTCACGAGACGCGCGACGCACCCGTCGACGTACGAGACGCATAGGGAGAGAACCCGGTGGTCAGCCAGGAGCAGCGGCGGCGTCAGCTCGCCCGGGAGAAGTTCTTGCGGCAGCAGCAGCGGCGTACCCAGGCCCGGCGCAAGGCACATGTCCGCAACGCCGTGATCGCCTCGGTTCTCGGCGTGATCCTGGTCGGCAGCCTCGCGCTGTACACGACCGGGGTCCTGAAGGACGACGGCAAGAAGGAGAACGCGAGCTCGGAGGTGTCGCCCAGCCCCAAGCCCAGCAAGGCGCCGGATCCGTGCGAGAAGCCGGCCGCGGGCAAGGTGAAGGAACTCACCTTCAAGAAGGAACCCGCGATCACCATCGACAAGGCCGCGAAGTACACGATGGACCTGCAGACGACCTGCGGTTCCATCGGCATAACGATGGACGCGGCGAAGGCCCCGCACACCGTCAACTCGTTCGACTTCCTGGTGAACAAGGGCTACTTGGACCACACCAAGTGCCACCGTCTCACCACGCAGGGCATCTACGTGCTCCAGTGCGGTGACCCGAAGGGCACCGGCATGGGCGGCCCCGGCTACACGATCCCCGACGAGAACCTCAAGGACTCGCGTCTGAAGGGCGATGTGTACCCGGCGGGCACGGTCGCCATGGCGAACCAGTTCAACGCTCAGACCGGTCAGGGCAAGAACAGCGGCGGCAGCCAATTCTTCCTGGTGTTCCAGGACAGCCCGCTGCCGGCCAACTACACCCCGTTCGGCACGGTCACCAAGGACGGCATGAAGGTCCTGAAGAAGATCGCCGACGCGGGTGAGAACACGGGCATGGGTGATGGAACGCCCAACGCGACCGTGGTGATCAACAAGGCGACTGTCAAGAAGTCCTGACCGCGAACAGCGAAATTTCGGTCGCGCGGGATGCGGACAGGCAACCCGCCGGTCGCCTATGTTGGCCGTGACGAAACTGTGGACGATGCCCGGGGGTGCCAAGGCCCCCCGCAGGCATCATGTGGAGGAGGCGCTGTGAGCAGCGACCCGTGGGGCCGCGTCGACGAGACGGGGACCGTGTACGTGCGTACGGCCGACGGCGAGCAGGTCGTCGGTTCCTGGCAGGCCGGCTCCCCTGAGGAGGCGCTGGCCTACTTCGAGCGCAAGTACGAGGGCCTGGTCGTCGAAATCGGCCTCCTCGAGAAGCGGGTGAAGACCACCGACCTGTCGGCGAAGGACGCCCAGGCCGCGATCGACCACATTCGCGAGCAGGTGGACGCGCATCACGCGGTCGGTGACCTGGACGCGCTCAAGGTGCGGCTGGACAAGCTCGTCGAGACCGTCGAGGCGCGCCGTGAGGAGCGCAAGCAGCAGCGGGCGAAGCAGTCCGACGAGGCGCGGCACGCCAAGGAGGCGCTGGTCACCGAGGCGGAGGAGCTGGCGCAGTCGGACCAGTGGCGGTCGGCCGGTGAGCGGCTGCGCGCCCTGGTGGACACCTGGAAGGGCCTGCCGCGGCTCGACCGGAAGTCCGACGACGAGCTCTGGCACCGCTTCTCGCACGCCCGGTCGGCGTTCTCCAAGCGCCGCAAGGCCCACTTCGCGCAGCTCGACGCGCAGCGCGAGGAGGCCCGCAAGACGAAGGAGAAGCTGGTCGCCGAGGCCGAGGCGCTGTCGAACTCGACGGACTGGGGCCCCACCGCCGCGCGCTACCGCGAGCTGATGGCCGACTGGAAGGCGGCGGGCCGCGCCCAGCGCGAGCACGAGGACGACCTGTGGAACCGCTTCCGCGGTGCCCAGGACGTGTTCTTCGCCGCCCGCAGCTCGGTGTTCGCCGAGCGTGACGCCGAGCAGTCGGAGAACCTCAAGCTCAAGGAGGAGCTGGCCGGCGAGGCGGAGAAGATCCTTCCGGTGACGGACCTGAAGGCGGCCCGTGCGGCCTTCCGCTCCGTCAACGAGCGGTGGGAGGCCATCGGTCATGTGCCGCGCGACGCCCGCCCGAAGGTGGAGGGCCGGATGCACGCGGTCGAGCGGGCCATCCAGGAGGCCGAGGAAGCGGAGTGGCGCCGGACGAACCCGGAGGCCCGCGCCCGCGCGGCCGGTCTCACGGGCCAGCTCCAGGCCGCCGTGGACAAGCTGAAGGGCCAGATCGAGCAGGCCCGCGCCCAGGGCAACAACGCCAAGGCCGACAAGCTCCAGCGTGAGCTGGACGGCCGCCAGGCGCTGCTGGACCAGGCGCTGAAGGGTCTGCAGGAGTTCGGCGGCTGACACCGCGTGCTCAACGACGAGTGAGGGGCTCCCGTACGGTGCGTACGGGAGCCCCTCACTCGTTTCCGGTCGGCGGCCCGGGTCGGCTTCCGGTCCGCCCGGGTCAGCCGGGCCTGCGCGCCGACGTCACCCGGTAGACGTCGTAGACGCCTTCCACTCCCCTGACGGCCTTCAGGACGTGGCCCAGGTGCTTCGGGTCGCCCATCTCGAAGGTGAAGCGGGAGGTGGCGACGCGGTCGCGGGAGGTCTGGACGGCCGCCGACAGGATGTTGACGTGCTGGTCGGACAGGACGCGGGTGACGTCCGACAGCAGCCGGGAGCGGTCCAGGGCCTCGACCTGTATGGCGACGAGGAAGACCGAGGACTGGGTGGGCGCCCACTCGACCTCGAGGATGCGCTCGGGTTCCCGGGACAGCGACTCGACATTGACGCAGTCGTTGCGGTGGACCGAGACTCCGCTGCCCCGGGTGACGAAGCCGATGATCGGGTCGCCGGGGACGGGGGTGCAGCAGCGGGCCAGTTTGACCCAGACGTCGTCGACGCCCTTGACGACGACACCGGGGTCGTTGCTGGCGCGTCGCTTGCGGCGGCTGCGGGTGGGCGGTACCGACTCGTCGATCTCCTCGGTGGCCGCCTCCTCGCCGCCGAGGGCCTGGACGAGCTTCTGCACGACGCTCTGCGCGGAGACATGGCCCTCGCCTATGGCGGCGTACAGCGCGGAGATGTCCGGGTAGCGCATCTCGTGCGCGAGGGTGACCAGGGAGTCGCCGGTGAGGATGCGCTGGATCGGCAGGTTCTGCTTGCGCATGGCGCGGACGATGGCGTCCTTGCCCTGCTCGATGGCCTCGTCGCGACGCTCCTTGGAGAACCAGGCGCGGATCTTGTTGCGGGCGCGCGGCGACTTCACGAAGCCGAGCCAGTCGCGGGAGGGGCCCGCGCCGGCCGCCTTGGAGGTGAAGACCTCCACCAGGTCGCCGTTGTCGAGGGTGGATTCGAGGGGCACCAGGCGGCCGTTGACGCGGGCACCTATGGTGCGGTGGCCGACCTCGGTGTGCACCGCGTACGCGAAGTCGACGGGCGTGGCGCTGGCCGGCAGCGCTATGACGTCGCCCTTCGGGGTGAAGACGAAGACCTCGTTGCGGGACAGGTCGAAGCGCAGGGACTCCAGGAACTCTCCGGGGTCCTCGGTCTCCTTCTGCCAGTCCAGTAGCTGGCGCAGCCACGCCATGTCGTTGAGATGGTCGTCCTTGCCGGAGGTCCGAGGGGCGTCCGTGCGCACCTTGGAGGCGCCGGCGACGGCTTCCTGCTTGTACTTCCAGTGCGCGGCGATGCCGTACTCGGCGCGGCGGTGCATGTCGAACGTGCGGATCTGGAGTTCGACGGGCTTGCCGTTGGGCCCGATGACCGTCGTGTGCAGCGACTGGTACATGTTGAACTTGGGCATCGCGATGTAGTCCTTGAACCGCCCCGGAACCGGGTTCCAGCGGGCGTGGACGGTGCCCAGGGCCGCGTAGCAGTCGCGGACGGTGTCCACCAGGACGCGGATGCCGACCAGGTCGTAGATCTCCGCGAAGTCGCGGCCGCGGACGATCATCTTCTGGTAGACGCTGTAGTAGTGCTTCGGGCGGCCGGTGACGGTCGCCTTGATACGGGCCGCGCGCAGGTCCTGCTGCACCTCGTCGGTCACTATGGCGAGGTACTCGTCGCGCTTGGGGGCCCGCTCGGCGACGAGGCGGACGATCTCGTCGTACATCTTGGGGTAGAGGATCGCGAAGGCGAGGTCCTCCAGCTCCCACTTGATGGTGTTCATGCCCAGGCGGTGGGCGAGCGGCGCGTAGATCTCCAGGGTCTCGCGCGCCTTCTTCTCCTGTTTCTCGCGCTTGAGGTAGCGCATGGTGCGCATGTTGTGCAGGCGGTCGGCGAGCTTGATGACCAGGACACGGGGGTCCTTGGCCATGGCGACGACCATCTTGCGCACGGTCTCGGCCTGGGCGGCCTCACCGAACTTGACCTTGTCCAGCTTGGTGACGCCGTCGACGAGGAGGGCGACGGAGTCGCCGAAGTCGCGGCGGAGCTGGTCGAGGCCGTACTCGGTGTCCTCGACCGTGTCGTGGAGCAGGCCCGCCATCAAGGTGGCCGGATCCATGCCCAGCTCGGCGAGGATCGTGGTCACCGCGAGGGGGTGGGTGATGTACGGGTCGCCGCTCTTGCGCTTCTGGCCCCGGTGCCAGCGCTCGGCGACCTGGTAGGCCTTCTCGATCTGGCGGAGCGTCGACGTCTCGATCTTCGGGTCGTTGCTGCGCACGATCCGCAGCAGCGGCTCCAGGACCGGGTTGTACGGGTTGGAGCGCTGCACGCCGAGCCGGGCGAGCCGGGCGCGGACGCGGTTGGAGGAGCCGGAGCGGGCGGGCTGGCCCGGGGCGGCGGACCGGGCCGGGGGCGCCGGGGCTGACGCAGGGCGCTCGGGCACCGGGTCCGCCCCGGTCCGGCCGGAGTCGGCGGCGGGGGCGGGCTTGGGGCGCGACGGCTCGGCGGCCTTGTCGGCGGGCGCGGACTGGGCGTGCTCGACGGAGCCCTGCGCGGGGTTCTTCGCCTGCGTCGCGTTCTGCGCGGGCTTGGCCGCGGGGCCCGAGGCGGACTCGGGCTTGGCGGCGGTCAGGTGCTGGGCCTCGTCTGCCAAGAGGGCTCCTCGTGCGCGATCCGGGTCCCCCGGTCAGGCTCCGGAGCACCCATGGTAGCGATCCTGCGTCCCGGGATCGCCTTCAGGCCACTGTGAGGGCCGTCTACCCGTGAAACGCGAGAGGCGGGCACCGGATTCCTCCGGGCCCGCCTCGGGGTGCGTGTAGTGGTCAGTTACCGCACGTCAGGCATCAGCGCCACTTGAGCAGCGAGGCTCCCTTGATCTGGATCTCACGGTCCGCCGCGACATTGCCCCAGGGGACGTTCTTGATGAAGCCGGACTTGCCGCAGCCGGCGTTGTACCACTTGGTCTTGAAGCCCTTCGGGCCGCCCTTGACGAAGCCCTTCACCTTGATGCAGGGCGTGCCGCGCTCGGCGGCCCAGCGGTAGGTGACCTTCAGACCCGGTCGGCCGAGGATGGCGCAGCCGTACTTGGACTTGCTCCACTTGCCCGGGATGCCGACGGCGTTCTTCCAGCTGGTGCAGGGGTTCGCCTTGAGGGCGACGGTCGTGACGGTGGTGTCGGCCGCCTTGGGTGCGGCGCCGGCCGGGGCGGCCGCGGCGGACAGGGCCGCGACGGACGCCACGGCGATGGCGCCGGACGCGAACTTGCGCGTGATGGTCATACTTTTCCTCCCGTTTTCTCCCCTTCCGGGGAGTTCGGGATCGATCTTGGCAGGAGCGATCATGCAAATCCAACCGCATTGAGCAAGATCTGAGCTTTCGCCAGAGGTTTCTTGTGTTCCGCAATTACGTATGGCGAACATGTGAACCACAAGCAAAGAACGTGTACGCGGCGGGTGGCGAACGTCCACACACGGAACGGGCGCCCCGGGGACGAATCCCGGGGCGCCCGTTCCGTGTGGTCGCGCGAACCGTCTCAGACGGTGATCAGCGCCTCCAGCGGCGCTCCGCCGAGCGCCGACTCCAGACGCTGCCGTCCGGCCAGGAACGCCAGTTCCATCAGCACCGCGACGCCGGCCACATCGGCGCCCGCGCGGCGGATCAGCTGAAGGGAGGCCTCGGCGGTGCCACCGGTGGCGAGGACGTCGTCGATGACCATGACGCGGTCACCCACGACGAGGTCCTCGGCGTGCACCTCGATCTCGGCGGAGCCGTACTCCAGCTCGTACGCCTGGCTGAGCGTCGCTCCGGGGAGCTTGCCCGCCTTGCGTACGGGGATGAAGCCGACGCCGGCCCGGACCGCGGCCGGGGCGCCCAGGATGAAGCCGCGGGCCTCCAGGCCGACGATCTTCGTGGCACCGTGCCGCACGGTGACCTCGGCCAGCGCGTCCGTCAGCGCGGTGAACGCCGCCGGGTCGGCCAGCAGCGGGGTGATGTCCTTGAACATCACCCCCGGCTCCGGGTAGTCCGCGACATCACGGATGCGGCTGAGCAGCAGTTCCTTGACGTCGGTCATCGCCGCTTACCGCCCCGGCCCCGGCTGCGGGCCCCGGACTGGGAGCGCGGCCCGACCACGGCGGGCGTCGCGTCCTCGTGCTGGTCCCCGTGAGGGCCGTCGGCGGCCGTCTCCACCGTCTGCTCGGCCTGGGCGCGCTTGGCGAGGACCCGCTTCTTCAGGGCCTTCATCTGCGGCTCGCGCTCCTTGAGGTCGGCGACGAGCGGCGTGGCGATGAAGATCGAGGAGTACGCACCGGCCGCGAGACCGACGAACAGCGACAGCGAGATGTCGTTGAGCATGCCCGCGCCGAGGACACCGCCACCGATGAAGAGCAGACCGGCGACCGGCAGCAGCGCGACCACCGTGGTGTTGATGGACCGCACCAGGGTGCTGTTGATCGAGCGGTTGGCGATGTCGCTGTAGGTCCAGCGGGTCTGCTTGGTGATGTCCTTCGTCTGCTCCTTGAGGCTGTCGAAGACGACGACCGTGTCGTAGAGCGAGTAGCCGAGGATGGTCAGCAGACCGATCACCGTACCCGGCGTCACCTCGAAGCCGACGAGGGCGTAGATGCCGACGGTGATGGTGATGTCGTGGATCAGGGCGACGAACGCGGCGACGGCCATGCGCCACTCGAACGCGATCGCCAGGTAGATCACCACGAGGACCAGGAAGATGGCGAGGCCCTGCCATGCCTTGTTGGCAATCTGGTCACCCCAGCTGGGGCCGACCAGCTCCGCGCTGATCTTGTCCGGGTCGAGCTTGAGGTCCTCGGCGATGTCCTGCTTGATCCGGTCGGCCTGGCCGGTGTCCACACCGGAGACCTGGATCCGCAGCGCACCGGTGCCGAGGCCCTGCACGATCGCGTCGTGGCCGGACGCCTTCTCCGCGACCTCCTCGGCCTGGGTGGAGGAGACGCTGGTCTTCGGGGTGGTGAAGACGGCACCGCCCTGGAACTCGATGCCCATGTTCATGCCGCGCACCGCCAGGCCGAGGATGGCCGTGATGGTGATCAGGATGGAGACCGCGTACCAGATCTTGCGGTTGCCGACGAAGTCGTAGCCGACCTCGCCGCGGTGGAGTCGTGCTCCGAGGTCACCGAGCTTGGACATCTCAGGCCTCCTTCGGGTCGGCGGGGGCGGGACGACGCGTGCGGCGCAGCGGGGGCTGCACACCCAGGCTCTTCGGGTCGAGGCCGGACCAGCGGTGGCCGCCTGCGAAGAACTTCCTGCGGGCCATCAGCGTCAGCAACGGCTTGGTGAAGAAGAACACCACGACGACGTCGAGCAGGGTGGTCAGGCCGAGCGTGAACGCGAAGCCCTGGACCTTGCCGACGGTGACCACGAAGAGCACCGCAGCGGCGAGGAACGACACGAAGTCGGAGACCAGGATGGTGCGTCGGGCACGCGGCCAGGCGCGCTCGACGGCCGGACGGAGCGTACGGCCCTCGCGGATCTCGTCCCGGACGCGTTCGAAGTACACGATGAACGAGTCCGCCGTGATACCGATCGCGACGATCGCACCGCACACCGCCGGCAGGTTCAGCGCGAAGTTGATGGCCGGCCCGAGCAACGACATGATCACGTAGGTGAGCGCCGCGGAGACCAGCAGCGAGGCGATCGCGATGAACGACAGGCCGCGGTAGTACACGAGCAGGTAGATCACGACCAGGGCGAGCCCGATGGCGCCGGCGACCAGACCCGCGTGCAGCTGCTCACCACCGAGCGCGGCGTCCACCGTGGTGACGCTGGACTCCTTGAAGGTCAGCGGGAGCGCGCCGTACGACAGCATGTTGGAGAGGTTCTGGGCCTCTTCCTGGGTGAAGCTGCCGGAGATCTCGGCCTTGCCACCGGAGATCGGGCCGTTCACCTCGGGGTGCGAGACCACCTCGGAGTCCAGGACGATCGCGAACTGGTTCTGCGGGGAGGGCTGGCCGGCGAGCTTGGTGGTGACGTCGAGGAACTTCTTGCTGCCCTGGGAGTCGAAGTCCATGACGACCTTCCACCCACCCGCGTTCTGGGTGTCCAGGATCGCCTGCGCCTTGGTGATCTCCGTGCCGTCGACGCCGACCGGGCCGAGCAGGAACTTGCTCCAGACCTTCGGGGCTTCCTCACCGCAGGCGATGATGGGCTGGTCGTTCTTGCCCTTGCCGACCGCGGCCCGCTGCTTCGGGTCGCTGCAGTCGAGCTTCGCGAACGCGTCGTCCAGGTCCTTGGTGGCCTGGTCACCGCTCGGGGTGGGGGTCGGCGAAGCCTTGTCGGAGGCCTTCGGGGAGCCGGAGCCGCTCGGGGTCGGCGTCGGGTCGGCCTTCAGCGCGTCGGTGACGGCGCGGCCCTGCGAGGTCGCGGAGCCCGTGGGGCTCGGGGACTCGGGCGACGTCGCCTTGTCGGTGCCCTTGTCCGCGTTCTTGTCGCCGGACTTCGACGGGCTGGGCGAGGCGCTGCCGCTGGCGTCACCGCTCGGCGGGGTGGTCGGGAGGGCCGCGGCGCCGCTGCCCTCGACCTTCACGACGGGGCGGAAGTAGAGCTTCGCGGTGGTGCCGACCTGGTCCCGGGCTTCCTCGGAGTCCGTGCCCTTGGGGATGTTGACAATGATGTTCTCATTGCCCTGGGTCTGCACTTCCGCCTCGGAGACGCCCAGACCGTTGACACGGCGGTTCATGATCTCGACCGCGGTGTCCATGTTGGTCTTGTTGATCGCGTTGGGCTGGCCGGGCTCGTTGATCGCCGTCAGCGTGATGCTCGTACCACCGGCGAGGTCGATGCCGAGACGCGGCTTGGTGTGTCCGGAGGCAAACATTCCCCCAGTGAGCGCCACGATGGCGATCAGGATGAGGGCCAGCGCGCGCCCAGGCTTGCTCTGGGTGCTGGCGCTCCGGCCCTTCTTCGGTGCTGCCACCTTCTCGTACTCCCTCTCGGGCCGCCGTGCGCGGGGTCAGCGCGGGGGCGGCCATGACTGGTGTCGGGAATCCGGGCGAGAACGGCACGTGCCCGGGGCGCGGGCGGTTGTCGCCCGTGCTCCCGGGACGTGACTACTTCGCGTCGGACTCGCCGTCTGTCTTCTTCGGCTCTGCTTCGTCGGCCTTCGCCTCGACGGCCTCGTCGGTCGCGTCGTCGGACACGTCCTTCTTGCCGAGGTCGATGGGCTTGTCGTCGGAAGCGGCGGAAGCGTCGTCGGAGGGCTCGTCGGTCTCGGTGAGGGAGGAGGCGTCGTCCGGGACGACGTCGGACTTCAGGTCGTGCTCGATGCCGTGGACGATGCGGTTGTACTCCTCGTCGCTGAGGACGGCACCGATGGCGTTCTTCGCGAACAGCAGCTCGACGCCCGGCCCGGCGTCGAGGAGGACCGTGTCCTCGCTGACCTCCTTGACCGTCGCGTACATGCCCCCGATCGTGCGGACGCCGGAACCGGGCTGCATCTGGTTCCGCATGTCGACGGCCTGCTGCTGCTTCTTCTTGGCCGATCGGGTCATCAGGATCATGGCCCCGATGAGCACGATGAACGGGAGGAGGGTCACGAGACTCACGGGTCGGAACTTCCTTCACACGACCGCGATGGCGAGCGGCCTGATGGTTGGGGGTATGTGTGCTGCCGACAAGGGCGGCATCGGCGGAGTCTAAGCGAGTCCACCGTGATGGAACAACGCACAGCATGTCACCGTGGTTCCTTGCCGGGCGAGTACCGCGCCGTCACGAGAGGGTCACGCCCCGAACAGGTCCTGTTGTCCGTTTCCGCCGGTCGTGCCGCGTGGCGGGGTGAGTCCGAGGTGGGTCCAGGCGGCGGGGGTGGCGACCCGTCCGCGGGGGGTCCGGGCGAGCAGTCCCTCGCGGACGAGGAAGGGTTCGGCGACCTCTTCGACGGTCTCGCGCTCCTCCCCCACGGCGACGGCGAGGGTGGACAGGCCGACCGGTCCGCCGCCGAAGAGTTTGAGCAGGGCCTGAAGGACACCGCGATCGAGACGGTCGAGGCCGCGGGCGTCGACCTCGTAGACGGCGAGGGCCGCGGCGGCGATGTCGCGCGTGATGATCCCGTCCGCCTTGACCTGCGCGTAGTCGCGGACGCGGCGCAGCAGGCGGTTGGCGATACGGGGCGTACCGCGGGAGCGGCCGGCGATCTCGGCGGCGCCCTCCGGGTTGATCTCCACATCGAGGAGGTTCGCCGAGCGGTGGATGACCCGTTCCAACTCGGCGGGTTCGTAGAACTCCATGTGCGCGGTGAAGCCGAAGCGGTCGCGCAGCGGCGGCGGCAGCAGTCCCGCGCGGGTGGTGGCGCCGACCAGCGTGAACGGGGGGAGTTCCAGCGGGATGGCGGTGGCGCCGGGGCCCTTGCCGACGATGACGTCGACCCGGAAGTCCTCCATCGCCATGTACAGCATCTCCTCGGCGGGCCGGGACATGCGGTGGATCTCGTCGAGGAAGAGGACCTCGCCCTCCTGGAGGGAGGAGAGGATCGCGGCCAGGTCGCCCGCGTGCTGGATGGCAGGGCCGGAGGTGATGCGGATGGGGGCGCCCATCTCGGCCGCGATGATCATGGAGAGGGTGGTCTTGCCGAGGCCCGGGGCGCCGGAGAGCAGGACGTGGTCGGCCGTCGCCCCGCGTGCGCGTGCGGCCCGCAGGACGAGGTCGAGTTGTTCGCGGACCTTCTCCTGGCCGATGAACTCGTCCAGGTCCTTGGGGCGTAGGGCCGCCTCGACGGCCTGGTCCTCACGGTCGGCGACAGAACCCACCAGCCGCTCGGGGGCTGTCGCGTCGGTCGTGTCGTCCCAGTTCATCTGCTGTGCCTCGCGGGTCGCGGTCGGGTGGAGGGGCGGTGGTGAGGGAGTCGTGGGGGCCGGGCCCGTGTACGGTGCGCGGCCTCAACGACTCGGTCAGCGGGCTCTGTTCAGGGTCTGGAGGGCGGCCTTCAGCAACTGGCCCACCTGCGGGGTGCCTTCGGCGGCCTCGGCCTGGGGGGCGACGGCCGACACTGCCTCGTCGGCCTCACGGGTCGCGTAGCCGAGGCCGATCAGGGCCGCGTGCAGCTGGTCGCGCCAGCCCTGGGTGACCGGGGCGCCGATCGCGGGGGCGCCGATGGGCTCGCCGAGGCGGTCCTTCAGTTCCAACAGCAGTTTCTGGGCGCCCTTCTTGCCGATGCCGGGGACGGCGATCAGCGCCTTCTCGTCTCCGGTCGACACGGCTCGGCGCAGGCCGTCGGGGGTGTGCACGGCCAGCATCGCCTGGGCAAGGCGGGGGCCGACGCCGCTCGCGGTCTGGAGCAGTTCGAAGACCTGGCGCTCGTCGTCGTCGACGAAGCCGTAGAGGGTGAGGGAGTCCTCGCGGACGACGAGGGAGGTGGCGAGCTTGGCCGGCTGGCCGAGGCGCAGGGTGGAGAGGGTGTTGGGCGTGCACTGGACGGCCATGCCGACGCCGCCGACCTCGACCACCGCGGTGTCGGGAGCGAGGGCGGCGATCGTGCCGCTGACGAAGGCGATCATGCCGTACGGCCTTTCCGTGCGTGCGGTGCTTGGGCTGCGTGCAGGGCGACGGCCTGCTGGAGGCGGTTCTGGGCGGGGGCCCGCCAGATGTGGCAGATGGCGAGGGCGAGGGCGTCGGCGGCATCCGCCGGCTTCGGGGGCGCGTCGAGCCGCAGCAGACGGGTGACCATGGCGCCGACCTGGGCCTTGTCGGCGCGGCCGCTGCCGGTGACGGCGGCCTTGACCTCGCTGGGGGTGTGCAGGGCGACCGGGATGCCGCGGCGGGCCGCGCACAGCATGGCGACGGCGCTGGCCTGGGCGGTGCCCATGACCGTGCGGACGTTGTGCTGGCTGAACACCCGCTCCACGGCGACGAATTCGGGGCGGTGCTCGTCGAGCCACTGCTCGATGCCCTGCTCCACGGCGACGAGGCGGTGGCCGAGGTCGGCGTCCGCCGGCGTACGGACGACACCGACGCCGAGCATGGTCAGCGGCCGTCCGGCGACGCCCTCCACGACCCCGACTCCGCAGCGGGTCAGCCCCGGGTCCACCCCCAGTACGCGCACGCGCCCCTCCCATCGATCACCTGTTTGTGCAGGCTATCGGGTGCCACTGACAACGGCCGACAACGCGACGGGCCGACGGGGTGTGTCCCGTCGGCCCGTGGGAGTCCGCTCGAACGTGGAGTCCGTCCGGCTCGCGGCGGTTACGCGTCGACCTTGGCCATCACGTCGTCGCTGACGTCGAAGTTCGCGAAGACGTTCTGGACGTCGTCGCTGTCCTCGAGGGCGTCGATCAGCTTGAAGATCTTCTTGGCGCCCTCCTCGTCCAGCTCGACCTGCATGGTCGGGACGAAGTTGGCCTCGGCGGAGTCGTAGTCGATCCCGGCGTCCTGGAGGGAGGTACGGACCGCGACCAGGTCGGTGGCCTCGCTGAGCACCTCGAAGGACTCGCCCAGGTCGTTGACCTCCTCGGCGCCCGCGTCGAGCACGACCTCCAGGACGTCGTCCTCGGACAGCTCGCCCTTGGGGACGATCACGACGCCCTTGCGGTTGAAGAGGTACGACACGGAACCCGGGTCGGCCATCGAGCCGCCGTTGCGGGTCATGGCGACGCGGACGTCGGAGGCGGCGCGGTTGCGGTTGTCGGTGAGGCACTCGATGAGCACCGCGACACCGTTCGGACCGTAGCCCTCGTACATGATCGTCTCGTAGTCGGCGCCACCGGCCTCGAGACCGCCGCCGCGCTTGATCGCGGAGTCGATGTTCTTGTTGGGAACCGACTGCTTCTTCGCCTTCTGCACGGCGTCGTAGAGCGTCGGGTTGCCCTCGAGGTCCACGCCGCCCATCCGGGCCGCGACTTCGATGTTCTTGATCAGCTTCGCGAAGAGCTTGCCGCGCTTGGCGTCGATCACGGCCTTCTTGTGCTTCGTCGTAGCCCATTTAGAGTGGCCGGACATCTGCCTGTCTCCTTCGCGTTACCCAACTCCGTACGAACCCCAGAGATCCTACAAGGATCCCGCCGCCCGGTTCGCGCGCACCATGTCGACAAAGAGGGCGTGCAGGCGGTGGTCGCCGGTCAGCTCCGGGTGGAACGACGTGGCCAGCGCGTTGCCCTGACGTACGGCGACGATGTGACCGTCGTGCTCGGCCAGCACTTCCGTCTGCGCGCCCACGGACTCCACCCAGGGGGCGCGGATGAAGACGCCCTCCACGGGAGCGCCCTCGACGCCCGTCACGTCGACCGCCGCCTCGAAGGACTCGTTCTGACGCCCGAAGGCGTTGCGGCGCACGATCATGTCGATGCCGCCGATGGTCTCCTGCCCCGAACGCGGGTCGAGGATCTTGTCGGCGAGCATGATCAGGCCGGCGCAGGTGCCGTACACGGGCAGTCCGGAGCGGACACGCGTGCGCAGGGGCTCCATGAGGCCGAAGAGAACGGCCAGCTTGGAGATGGTGGTGGACTCGCCGCCGGGGATGACGAGGCCGTCCACCTCGGCGAGTTCCTCGGGGCGCCGCACCGGCCTGGCCACGGCGTCCGCCGCGGCCAGGGCGATGAGGTGCTCCCGTACGTCACCCTGGAGGGCCAGGACGCCTATGACGGGGGTGTTGCTCATGGGTGCTTACCAGCCCCGGTTCGCGTAGCGCTCGGCCTCGGGGAGGGTGTCGCAGTTGATGCCGACCATGGCCTCGCCCAGGTTGCGGGAGGCGTCCGCGATGATCTTCGGGTCGTCGTAGAAGGTGGTGGCCTTCACGATGGCGGCGGCGCGCTTGGCCGGGTCACCCGACTTGAAGATGCCGGAGCCGACGAAGACGCCCTCGGCGCCCAGCTGGCGCATCAGCGCGGCGTCGGCGGGGGTGGCGACACCACCGGCGGAGAAGAGGACGACCGGGAGCTTGCCCAGCTCGGCGACCTCCTTGACCAGCTCGTACGGGGCGCGCAGCTCCTTGGCGGCGGCGTACAGCTCGTTGTTGTCGAAGCCGCGCAGCTTGGCGATCTCGTTCTTGATCTGGCGCAGGTGTCGCACGGCCTCGACGACGTTGCCGGTGCCGGCCTCGCCCTTGGAGCGGATCATGGCCGCGCCCTCGGCGATACGGCGCAGGGCCTCGCCGAGGTTGGTGGCGCCGCAGACGAAGGGGGTGGTGAACGCCCACTTGTCGGAGTGGTTGACCTCGTCGGCCGGGGTGAGGACCTCGGACTCGTCGATGTAGTCGACGCCGAGGGACTGCAGGACCTGGGCCTCGACGAAGTGGCCGATGCGGGACTTGGCCATGACCGGGATGGAGACGGCCTCGATGATGCCCTCGATCATGTCCGGGTCGGACATACGGGCGACGCCGCCGTCCTTGCGGATGTCGGCCGGGACCCGCTCCAGGGCCATGACCGCGACCGCGCCCGCGTCCTCGGCGATCTTCGCCTGCTCCGGGGTGACGACGTCCATGATCACACCGCCCTTGAGCTGCTCGGCCATGCCGCGCTTCACGCGGGCAGTGCCGGTCTCGGGGGTCTGGGCGGCGGAGTTGGGCAAGCTGGACACGGGTTCGACCTCGCTCGGTGGAAGAGGGTTTCTGCAATCACCGAGGAAACGGGAGAGGCACAGGCCACTGCAAGGGCCAATGGAGAGGCGGTGGATCGTTTTCCGGCCGCGGGGTCGGCCAGGGCGGGGGCGCGGAGCCGGTCGAGCGCCATACGCGGAGCAGCCCGGACGGTGTGCGCGGAGCCGGTCGAGCGCCGCACGCGGAGCCGCTCGGGCGGTGTGCGCGGAGCCGCTCGGGCGGTGTGCGCGGAGCCGCTCGGGGTGGGCCTGGATGTGCGGCGGGTGCGGCTGGACGCGTGGTTGTTCAGGCGGCGCCCTGCGCCTGTGACCAGCAGCGTTGCGGCCCTGGCTTGCCCTCGGCCCCCGTCGCCGTACCCGCGCCGCCGTCGTCAGGTCGTCGGTCGGTCGGCCAGGGCGGCCGGGGGCTCGTCGTCCATCTCGAAGGCCAGCGGGAAGGGCGCGTGGCCGGCGAGACGGAACCAGCGGACCTTGCGGTGGCGGCGCAGGGCGCGGGCCGCGCGCACGGCGTCGTTGTGGAAGCGGCGGGCCATGGGGACCCGGCGGACGGCCTGGGCCAGCTCGTTCGCGGCGTCCTCTCCTCCGGGCGCCTCCCGTACCGCCTCCACCTGCTGCGCCTCGCCGAACACGGCGCGCAGCGCCTGGCTCAGCTCGCTCTCGGCGACCTCGCGCTGCTCCTCCTCGGCCTGCCGCGCGGCGTGCGCCGCCTCGTAGAGCACGATGGAGGCGGCCGGGTCCAGCACCCCGGAGGTGGCCAGTTCCTGGGCGACCGAGGCACGGCGCAGCAACTGCGCGTCGAGCGCGGCACGGGCGGCGTCGATGCGCGCGTGCAGACGGTCGAGGCGCCCCGCCGTCCAGCTCAGGTAGAGGCCGATCGCGAAGAGGACGACCGCGATCCAGATGAGTGTCGAAGTCACGGGCCGCAAGGCTACCGGTGCCGAGCACGCCCGCCGGACCCACCCGAAGCCCGGCCGTCAGAGCCCCGGCCCGCACTGCCGCCGAGGCGGGCCTCCGCCCCGGCCCGCCCGAGGCCCGGCGTACGGGCACCAGCCCGTGCCGCCGCCGGGGCCGTCCGGCCAAGGGGCCCCCTCCTGGCCGCGGCACCGCGACTTCGCCCGCCGGGAGGGCTCGGCTGCCGGGCACGCCCGCCGGACCCACCCGAAGCCCGGCCGTCAGAGCCCCGGCCCGCACTGCCGCCGAGGCGGGCCTCCGCCCCGGCCCGCCCGAGGCCCGGCGTACGGGCACCAGCCCGTGCCGCCGCCGGGGCCGTCCGGCCAAGGGGCCCCCTCCTGGCCGCGGCACCGCGACTTCGCCCGCCGGGAGGGCTCGGCTGCCGGGCGCGCCCGCCGGACCCACCCGAAGCCCGGCCGTCAGAGCCCCGGCCCGCACTGCCGCCGAGGCGGGCCTCCGCCCCGGCCCGCCCGAGGCCCGGCGTACGGGCACCAGCCCGTGCCGCCGCCGGGGCCGTCCGGCCAAGGGGCCCCCTCCTGGCCGCGGCACCGCGACTTCGCCCGCCGGGAGGGCTCGGCTGCCGGGCGCGCCCGCCGGACCCACCCGAAGCCCGGCCGTCAGAGCCCCGGCCCGCACTGCCGCCGAGGCGG
>NZ_JAMGBG010000053.1 GCF_023516595.1 Streptomyces neyagawaensis
TTCCCGGTGGTGCCCCGGGCGGCCGCGCCGGACGCGCTGCCGGACGTGCTCGGCGCGGCGGACGCGGCAGCGGCCGACCCCGTCGCGGGCGCGCCCTTGCGCATGGACCAGCGAGGCGCGCGAGGCCGCTCCCCGGCCTCGTCGCCCCGCTTGGTCCCGAGCGCGCCGAACCCGCCCTTCTTGGGCCGCTCCTGAGGCACCACCGGCAGCGGCACGAGCTGTGTCGCGTCCAGCGGCGCGGCGTCCTTCGGGTCGGGCGCGTGGATGACCGTGTTGAGCATCGCCCGCGCGCCCGCGTCGTCGAGGCGCCGCTCGGGGTCCTTGGTGAGCAGCCCGAAGATGACGTCCTTCAGGGGCCCGCCGCGCTTCGGCTCCGGGACCGGCTCGGTCATCACCGCGGTCAGCGTCGCTATGGCCGACCCCTTGTCGTACGGCGGCACGCCCTCGACCGCCGCGTACAGCAGACCGCCGAGCGACCACAGGTCCGCCGCGGGGCCGGGCTTGTGCCCGCGCGCCCGCTCCGGCGAGATGTACGAGGGGGCGCCCACGAGCATGCCGGTCGAGGTGATGGACGGGTCGCCCTCGACCTGCGCGATACCGAAGTCGGTGAGGACGACCCGGCCGTCGTGCTTGTCGATCAGCACGTTCGACGGCTTCACGTCCCGGTGCAGGATGCCCTCGCGGTGCGCGGCGCGCAGCACGTCGAGGATCGCGAGCCCCACCTCGGCGGCGCGCCGCGGTTCGAGCACCCCGTCCTCACGGATGACCTCGGCGAGCGACTTGCCCTCGACGAGTTCCATCACGATCCACGGCCGGTCGTCCTCGTGGACGACGTCGAACACCGTCACCGCGCCGTTGTTGCGGATCCGTGCGATCGCCTTGGCCTCGCGCAGTGTGCGCGTGATCAGCCGCCGCTTCTCGTCCGCGTCGATGCTCGACGGGAACCTCAGCTCCTTGACGGCGACCGTACGGCCCAGCGTCTCGTCCTTGGCACGCCACACCGTGCCCATGCCGCCCCGACCGAGCACCCCTCCCAGCCGGTACCGCCCGGCGAGGAGACGTGCGTCCTTGTCCTGACGGGATTCCCCAGCCCGCTCCGCCTCCGACATGCGTCCCCTCATGCAACCCGCCCTGACAGAGCCTCCATTGTCACCCACCCGCCAAGCGCCCCTCGCCCAGGGTGCCCCTCAACCAGCCACCGCATCTCCCAAGACCCTCACTCCGCCCACCCACACTTCACAGCCGGGTCGGGCATAGTCGGCCCGTCGGCCCGGTTCACGCACCCCGTCCGGCGTGCGGGAAAGCGCTTCTGAGGCGTCGGACAGGGTTCCCGGGCACGCCCTCGGGAGGCGGGTCGGGACGGCACGGCGGGGACGACGAAAACCGGCCAGCGCAGGCGTGGCACGTCGGGCCGCCCCGGAGTCGGCCCCCGCCCCGGCGCCGCCCGGAGCCGTCCCGCATGATGTGCCGCGACAGGAAGAACCGATGCCACCGACCAGGACGCCCATGACACTCAGGAAGCCCATGGCGCACCTGGCCGTCCCCGTGGCCCTGTTCCTCCTGGCCGTGACCCCGACGGCCTCCCGGGCGCAGGTCGTTGCGGGCACGGACGCCGCCCTCCCCCTCCTGGTCACCCGGGGCCACGCCCCCGCCGCCGCCCTCCTCGCCGACGACCCGTCCGGCACCCGTTACGCCCACGCCGAAGCGGAGGCCCAGGACGAGGACGAGGGCGCGGCCGAAGTCGGCCGAGAAGGCACGCCCGAGCAGAGGCCCGAGCCGCTCCGCCGCGCCGACCGCTTCCGGGCGGGCAGCATCACCAAGACGTTCATCGCCACCGTCGTGCTCCAGCTGGCCGCGGAACACCGGCTGTCGCTGTCGGACTCGGTGGAGGACCACCTTCCGGGCCTGGTCCGAGGCGAGGGCGCGGCCCGGGCCGACGACGGCCGCCGCATCACGTTGCGCGCACTGCTCACGCACACCAGCGGCCTCGCCGACTTCACGGCGGTCACCGGGGGAACCACCCCCGTGACCCCGCGTCAGGCCGTACGCCTCGCGCTCGCCCTCCCCCCGGCCGTCCCCGGCCGCTTCTTCTACTCGAACACCAACTACGTGCTGCTGGGCCTGGTCATCGAGCGGGTCACCGGCAACTCCTACGCCACCGAGGCCGAGCGCCGCGTCATCGCGCCCCTCCGTCTGACGGGGACGTCCTTCCCGGGTGCCCGCTCCTCGCTGCCGGAGCCGCACGGCCGCGCCTACTCCGCCGACGGCTCCGACGTCACCGACCTCGACCCGCGCGCCGCGGGGGCGGCGGGCGAACTCGTCACCACGCTGCCCGACGTGAACCGCTTCTACGGGGCGCTGCTCGGCGGCCGACTCCTGCCTCCCCGTCAGCTCCGCGAGATGCTCGACACCGGGACGGCGCACGGCGCGTACGGCATGGGCCTCTACCCCGTGAGGCTGCGGTGCGGCACGACGGTGTGGGGGCACAACGGCAGGATCTCCGGCAGCTACGTACGCACCGCGGCGACCGTCGACGGCCGTCACGTCCTCACCTACCGCGTGAACACGGACGCGCCCGAGGACCCGGACCTGGAACCGGCGCTGCTCACCGTTGAGTTCTGCCCCCGCATCCTCAAAAGGCCTTAGGTCGCCACAGCGGCACGCTGCTACAGGGGCACATTGCTACAGCGGCACGATGTCCGGTGCGCCCAGCCGTGCCGCGTCGGCCGTCAGGTCGTCCGGCTGGCGCTGCGACTCCCGCTCGGCCTCCACCCTCTTCTCGTAGTGCTGGACCTCCCTCTCGATCTGGTCCTTGTCCCAGCCGAGCACCGGCGCCATCAGCTCCGCCGCCTCGCGCGCACTGCGCGTCCCCCGGTCGAAGGTCTCGATGGAGATCCGGGTGCGCCGGGTGAGCACGTCGTCGAGGTGGCGCGCGCCCTCGTGGGAGGCCGCATAGACGACCTCGGCCCGCAGGTAGTCGTCGGCGGCCTGGAGCGGCTCGGCCAGGGAGGGGTCGTCGGCGATGAGGTCGAGGAGTTCCTCGGTCGCGGACCCGTACCGGTTCAACAGGTGCTCCACGCGCACCACATGGAGCCCGGTGCCGGCCGCGATCCGCGCCCGCGCGTTCCACAGCGCCCGGTATCCCTCGGCCCCCAGCAGCGGCACGTCCTCGGTGACGCACTCGGCGACCCGCTGGTCGAGCCCGTGCACGGCGGCGTCCACCGCGTCCTTCGCCATCACCCGGTACGTCGTGTACTTGCCGCCGGCCACGACCACCAGCCCCGGTGCGGAGTGGGCGACGGTGTGTTCGCGCGAGAGCTTGCTGGTCGCCTCCGACTCGCCGGCGAGGAGCGGTCGCAGCCCGGCGTACACGCCCTGCACGTCGTCACGGGTGAGCGGCACCGCGAGGACGGAGTTCACCTGCTCCAGCAGGTAGTCGATGTCCGCGCTGGACGCGGCCGGATGGGCCTTGTCCAGGTCCCAGTCGGTGTCGGTGGTACCCACGATCCAGTGCCGGCCCCAGGGGATGACGAACAGCACGGACTTCTCGGTCCGCAGGATGAGCCCGGTCGTGGAGTGGATCCGGTCCTTGGGTACGACCAGATGGATGCCCTTGGACGCCCGCACATGGAACTGGCCGCGTTCCCCGACCATCGCCTGGGTGTCGTCGGTCCACACCCCGGTGGCGTTCACGATCTGCTTGGCGCGGATCTCGTACTCCCCGCCCCCTTCGACGTCCCGCACCTTGGCGCCGACGACCCGCTCGCCCTCGCGCAGGAACCCCGTCACGCGCGCGCGGTTGGCGACCTTCGCGCCGTAGGAGGCGGCCGTGCGCACCAGGGTGGCCACGTAGCGGGCGTCGTCCATCTGGGCGTCGTAGTACTGGAGGGCTCCGACCAGCGCGTCCTTCTTGAGGCAGGGCGCGATGCGCAGGGCGCGGCGGCGGCTGAGATGACGGTGCAGGGGCAGGCCCCGGCCGTGGCTGCGGGCCATCGACATCCCGTCGTACAGGGCGACGCCGGATCCCGCGTAGAACCGCTCCCAGCCCTTGTGCTGCAAGGGGTAGAGGAACGGCACGGGCTTCACCAGATGGGGTGCGAGGCGCTCCAGGAGGAGCCCGCGCTCCTTCAGGGCCTCCCTGACGAGGGCGAAGTCGAGCATCTCCAGATAGCGCAGGCCGCCGTGGATGAGCTTGCTCGACCTGCTCGACGTGCCCGACGCCCAGTCACGCGCCTCGACGAGGCCCGTGGACAGGCCGCGTGTCACGGCGTCCAGGGCCGTACCCGCACCGACCACGCCACCACCCACGACCAACACGTCCAGCTCGCGCTCGGCCATACCCGCCAGTGACTCGGCGCGCTGCGCCGGTCCCAGTGCCGCTGTCCTCACCGCTGCCTCCCGCTGTTTGTCGCGCCGGTCCCACCTGTCGATGCCCGTCAAGCAAGACCCTGCTCACATCCCCCTGCCCAGAATTCTGACCGTGTTGCCTGACATCGGCCACCACCCGCCCCCAGCCTGTGGACAACCCTCCGGGACGCGCGACGACATACCCCAACCAATCCAGCACATCGGTCATATTTACTCCTAGTCTGACATTGCGCTCGCTCATCCAGTCCACAGGGCTTGCGCGTCTGTCCCGCTTCGGTTATTGGGAAGGACGGCTCACGCCATGCCCGCAGATCTCGCCGTCATCGGACTCGGCCAGCTCGGCCTGCCGCTGGCCCAGGCCGCCGTCGCCGCCGGCATCCCCACGCTCGGTTACCGCACCGGCCCCGAACGCGGCTCCCTCACCCCCGCCGAACTGCGCCGCATGCTCGCCAGCGGCTTCAGGCCCGGCACCAGCCCCGCGGAACTCGGCCGGGTCCGTACGGCGGTCATCTGTGTCCCCGTGCCCATGGGCGCCGACGGAGCGCCGGACCTCACCCAGGTGGAGGAGGCCGCCCGGGTCCTGGCCGCCCGTCTGCGCCCGCACACCACGGTCATCCTGGAGTCACCGGTCCACCCGGGCACCACCGAGGAGTTCCTGCGTCCGCTCCTCGAAGAGGGATCGGGTCTGCGCGCGGGCCGCGACTTCCACCTCGCCTATTCGCCCGCCCGTGTCGACCCGGGCAACCGCGACTTCGGTCCCGCGAACATCCCCAAGGTGATCGGCGGCGTCACCCCGGCCTGCACGGAGTCGGCGGCCGCCTTCTACGGCCGGCTCACCGACAAGGTGGTACGCGCGCGTGGACCGCGCGAGGCCGAGACGGTGCAGTTGCTGGAGACCAACTACCGGCACGTCAACATCGCCCTCGTCAACGAGATGGCCGTCCTCTGCCACGATCTCGGCGTCGACCTGTGGGACGTCATCCGCTGCGCCGAGACCAAGCCGTTCGGCTTCCAGGCGTTCCGCCCGGGACCCGGCGTGGGCGGCCACGCCCTCGCGCAGGACCTGTCGGGCCAGGCCCCCCACTCACTGCGCATGGTCGAACTGGCCCAGCGGGTCAACCACCGCATGCCCCAGTACATCGTCCAGCGCGCCGCCACCCTCCTCAACGAGCACGGCAAGTCGGCCCGCGGAGCCCGCGTCCTCCTCCTCGGCGTCACGTACAAGCCCGATATCGCCGACCAACAGGGCACCCCTGCGGAGGAGATCGCCCGCCGGCTCCTCCAACTCGGCGCGCACGTCAGCTACCACGACCCGTACGTCCCCGCGTGGAGCGTCCTCGACCGCCCGGTCCCTCGTGCCGACTGCCTCTACGAGGCCACCGCCGACGCCGACCTGACGATCCTCCTCCAGCACCACCGCACCTACGACCTCCAGGGCCTGTCGGTGAAGGCCCAGCTCCTCCTGGACACCCGCGGAGCCACTCCGACGGGGGCGGCGCACAGGTTGTGAACGGGGCGCACGCCGCCGCCCGAACACTCCGGGGCCGGTGGCAGAGGTGCCCCCACGCCGGTACCGTACAGACCCAGGTGGAGCCCACCGCAGCGGCTACTGCGACAGGCTCCTGGATGGTTCACGGAGTGTCCGCCCCCAGTCTTCGTGGGGGCGGCCGCTCACCGCCTCACAAAAAGGTGGAGCCCACCGCAGTGGCTGCTGCGGCAGGCTCCTGGATGGTTCACGGAGTGTCCGCCCCTACTCTTCTTGGGGGCGGCCGCTCACCATCCGTAAAGCCGCAAGACCCACCTCCTCCGGCACTGCACCATCCGAAGACGGAGTCGGTCCCAGCGGGTGGGCTTGCGGTGACGTCCCATGGGCGCCCCCTTCCACGACACCGCCCAGTAGCCCGGTGGACGGTTCGTCGGAATCGGGCCGGGCCCCGAGGGCGGGGTCCGGACCATGTCCTTGGAAGGGGGCCCCAGAAGAACTGGGGCGCCGATCACGAACGCTATCGGCCCACTTCGCCCGTTCGGCCCACATTCGCCCCGAACGCAACCGCGCGCCCCGCCCGCAACTCACGCCCCCACCAGTCCCTTTGGGCACACGAAAAGGGGCCCGGTCGCCCCCGTGGGTGACCGGGCCCCTCTCTCCGCTCAAATCGAGCGCGGTGTCATGTTCACCGCTTGTGCTGCGAGTCGGCGATCGTCACCTCGACGCGCTGGAACTCCTTCAGCTCGCTGTACCCGGTGGTGGCCATGGCCCTGCGCAGTGCGCCAAAGAGGTTCATCGAGCCGTCGGGCGTGTGCGAGGGTCCGGTCAGGACCTCCTCGATCGTGCCGACGGTGCCGAGGTCGACCTTCTTGCCGCGCGGCAGCTCCTCGTTCACCGCCTCCATGCCCCAGTGGTGCCCCTTGCCGGGCGCGTCCGTGGCGCGGGCCAGCGGGGAGCCCATCATCACCGCGTCGGCGCCGCAGGCGATCGCCTTGGGGAGGTCGCCGGACCAGCCGACACCGCCGTCGGCGATGACGTGCACATACCGGCCGCCGGACTCGTCCATGTAGTCGCGGCGGGCCGCGGCCACGTCGGCCACCGCCGTCGCCATCGGGACCTGGATGCCCAGCACGTTCCGCGTGGTGTGGGCGGCGCCGCCGCCGAAGCCGACGAGGACGCCGGCCGCGCCGGTCCGCATCAGGTGCAGGGCCGCCGTGTACGTGGCGCAGCCGCCGACGATCACCGGGACGTCCAGCTCGTAGATGAACTGCTTCAGGTTCAGCGGCTCGTGCGAGCCCGAGACATGCTCCGCCGACACGGTCGTACCGCGGATGACGAAGATGTCGACGCCCGCGTCCACGACGGCCTTGGAGAACTGGGCCGTGCGCTGCGGGGAGAGCGCCGCCGCGGTGACCACACCGGAGTCGCGCACCTCCTTGATGCGCTGCCCGATCAGCTCCTCCTTGATGGGAGCCGCGTAGATCTCCTGGAGGCGGCGCGTCGCGGCCTCGTCGGGCATGCCGGTGATCTCGTCGAGCAGCGGCTGCGGGTCCTCGTACCGCGTCCACAGACCTTCGAGGTTCAGTACGCCGAGGCCACCCATCTCGCCGATACGGATCGCGGTGGCCGGGGAGACGACCGAGTCCATGGGGGCGGCCAGGAAGGGCAGCTCGAAGCGGTAGGCGTCGATCTGCCAGGCGATCGAGACCTCCTTCGGGTCGCGCGTACGACGGCTGGGGACGACGGCGATGTCGTCGAAGGCGTACGCCCGGCGGCCGCGCTTGCCGCGCCCGATCTCGATCTCAGTCACGTGTGTGGCCTTTCCCTGAAGCGTTCAGCGTCTTCCAGTATCGCCGACATGCACGACGAAGGCGGCCCCGGATGCACCGGGACCGCCCTCACCAGGTCCGTTGCCCACCTACGGCTGTCTACTTACGGCTGTAGTTCGGCGCCTCGACGGTCATCTGGATGTCGTGCGGGTGGCTCTCCTTCAGACCCGCGGAGGTGATCCGGACGAAGCGCCCGTTGGCCTGGAGGTCCGGGACCGTCCGGCCGCCGACGTAGAACATCGACTGGCGCAGGCCGCCGACCAGCTGGTGGACGACCGAGGAGAGCGGGCCGCGGTAGGGCACCTGGCCCTCGATGCCCTCGGGGACGAGCTGCTCGTCGGAGGCGACACCCTCCTGGAAGTAGCGGTCCTTGGAGAACGACTTGCGGTCGCCGCGGGACTGCATGGCGCCGAGCGACCCCATGCCGCGGTACGACTTGAACTGCTTGCCGTTGATGAACATCAGCTCGCCCGGCGACTCCTCGCAGCCCGCGAGCAGCGAGCCGAGCATCACCGTGTCGGCGCCCGCGACCAGGGCCTTGGCGATGTCGCCGGAGTACTGCAGGCCACCGTCGCCGATGACCGGGATGCCGGCCTCCTTGGCGGCGAGGGACGCCTCGTAGATCGCGGTGACCTGCGGGACGCCGATGCCGGCGACGACGCGGGTCGTGCAGATGGAGCCGGGGCCGACGCCTACCTTGATGCCGTCCACGCCGGAGTCGATGAGGGCCTGGGCGCCGTCCTTGGTGGCGATGTTGCCGCCGATGACGTCGACGCCGGTCGAGTTCGACTTGATCTTGGCGACCATGTCGCCGACCAGGCGGGAGTGGCCGTGCGCGGTGTCGACGACGATGAAGTCGACGCCTGCCTCGATGAGGGCCTGGGCGCGCTCGAAGGCGTCACCGGCCACACCGACGGCCGCGCCGACGAGGAGGCGGCCCTCGCCGTCCTTGGCGGCGTTCGGGTACTTCTCGGCCTTCACGAAGTCCTTGACCGTGATGAGGCCCTTGAGGATGCCGGAGTCGTCGACCAGCGGCAGCTTCTCGATCTTGTGCTTGCGCAGCAGCTCCATGGCCTCGACGCCGGAGATGCCGACCTTGCCGGTGACCAGCGGCATCGGCGTCATGACCTCGCGGACCTGGCGCGAGCGGTCCGTCTCGAAGGCCATGTCGCGGTTGGTGACGATGCCCAGCAGCTTCTTGTTGCCGTCGGTCACCGGGACACCGCTGATGCGGAACTTGGCGCACAGCGCGTCGGCCTCGGCGAGCGTGGCGTCCGGGTGCACGGTGATCGGGTCGGCCACCATGCCGGACTCGGAGCGCTTCACCAGGTCGACCTGGTTGGCCTGGTCCTCGATGGACAGGTTGCGGTGCAGGACACCCACGCCGCCCTGGCGGGCCATGGCGATGGCCATGCGGGACTCGGTGACCTTGTCCATCGCGGCCGAGAGCAGCGGGATGTTCACCCGAACGTTCTTGGAGACGTACGAGGCGGTGTCGATCTCGTCGGGAGCCATGTCCGACGGGCCCGGCAGCAGCAGCACGTCGTCGTAGGTCAGCCCGAGCGTCGCGAATTTGTCGGGCACTCCGTCGACGTTGGCAGTCATGACACCTTCCCCAAATGGCCTTGATCGGTGCGGATGTCCATGCTAACGGGAAGCGCGGAGCACACATTCCACGGTACGAAGTCATCCCGGGCTTCGTATGTTCGTACGGACTTCATACGGAAAGGGCACCCCGCCTGTTCAGACGGGGTGCCTTCCGGGCTACGACACGAACGTCGGCCCTCCTGCTCGACCGACGTGGTTCCTATTGGTTCCTGCTGGTTCTTGCTGGTTCCTACTGTTCGGCGAGGGCCCTGAGCCTGCTCAGTGCCCGGTGCTGCGCCACCCGGACCGCGCCGGGCGACATGCCGAGCATCTGTCCCGTCTCCTCGGCCGTGAGCCCGACGGCGATCCGCAGCAGCAGCAGTTCCCGCTGGTTCTCGGGCAGGTTGGCCAGGAGTTTCTTGGCCCACTCGGCGTCGCTGCTGAGCAGGGCGCGCTCCTCCGGGCCGAGGGAGTCGTCGGGGCGCTCGGGCATCTCCTCCGAGGGCACGGCCGTCGACCCGGGGTGACGCATCGCGGCGCGCTGAAGGTCGGCGACCTTGTGGCCGGCGATGGCGAAGACGAAGGCTTCGAACGGCCGTCCGGTGTCCTTGTAGCGCGGCAGCGCGAGGAGGACGGCGACGCAGACCTCCTGCGCCAGGTCCTCCACGAAGTGCCGCGCGTCACCGGGCAGCCGGGACAGACGGGTGCGGCAATAGCGCAGGGCCAGGGGGTGGACATGGGCGAGCAGATCGTGGGTCGCCTGCTCGTCCCCGTCGACGGCGCGATGCACGAGCGCACCGATCACTGTCGTCTCGTCGTCGCGCATCGGTCCATGGTGCCTTGCGGCCGTCCGGTCCGTGGCGCCACGTCCATGGTTGTGCACCGAAGCGTTATGAGTAGGCGCGCCGGAACTCATCTCCTGCGCCCTCCCCTCCCGCTCGTTCGACTGCTCCCCGAGGAACTCCACACCTCAAGGATGCGGCATCCGCGGCGAAACGAGCAGCGGGCATCCGGTGGACCGCTCGGCCACCCCCGCCCACCTGGTGGTGAGCGGGGATTCTCCTACCCCCGTCACGGCTCAACTCAGCGGACCAGACCCCAGCGGAAGCCGAGCGCAACGGCGTGCGCGCGGTCCGAGGCACCGAGCTTCTTGAACAGCCGCCGCGCGTGGGTCTTCACGGTGTCCTCGGAGAGGAACAGTTCGCGCCCGATCTCCGCGTTCGAGCGGCCGTGGCTCATGCCTTCCAGCACCTGGATCTCCCGCGCGGTGAGCGTCGGCGCGGCGCCCATCTCGGCGGACCGCAGCCGGCGCGGGGCAAGCCGCCAGGTGGGGTCGGCGAGCGCCTGCGTCACGGTGGCGCGCAGTTCCGCGCGGGAGGCGTCCTTGTGCAGATAGCCACGGGCACCGGCGGCGACGGCGAGCGCCACGCCGTCCAGGTCCTCGGCGACGGTGAGCATGATGATGCGCGCACCGGGGTCGGCGGACAGCAGCCGCCGAACGGTCTCGACGCCGCCCAGACCGGGCATGCGTACGTCCATCAGAATCAGGTCCGAGCGGTCGGCCCCCCAGCGGCGGAGGACTTCCTCGCCGTTGGCCGCCGTGGTCACGCGCTCGACGCCGGGCACGGTCGCCACCGCACGGCGCAGCGCCTCTCGGGCAAGCGGGGAGTCGTCGCAGACGAGGACGGATGTCATGGCCGTCCTCCGCAGCTGATGCGCGTCACCTTGAGCCTCCAGGCTGGTACGAAATCGTCACCTGTGCGGTCGATACTCACGAGCGGACACGAACGCCTGCCCGAGCGCTTGTTCCTTCAACCGCCTCCGACCTCTCAACGATGGTCACTCGAAAGAGTTACGGGATGGCTGGCCACCTTCGGCACTCTACGTGAGGGCACGGACACGGTGCAGACATGCGCAACAGACCCTCAACGTTTCATCACAACCTATGCCCCATTCAGCCGTTTTTGTTCCTATTTGCTGGCGTCTGGAGCTAGATTCGCAATGAGTCATATTTTCATCTCCTTAGATAGTCCATGTACGGTCATGGGCACCATCTCCTCTCAGAACGGCAACAAGGGGACACGTAATGGCAGATTTCTCCCGCCTTCCCGGACCGAACGCTGATCTGTGGGACTGGCAGCTCCTCGCGGCCTGCCGAGGGGTGGACAGCTCGCTGTTCTTCCACCCCGAGGGAGAGCGCGGCGCGGCGCGGAGCGCTCGTGAGAACTCGGCCAAGGAGGTCTGCATGCGCTGCCCGGTACGCGCCCAGTGCGCGGCCCACGCCCTCGCGGTCCGTGAGCCGTACGGCGTGTGGGGCGGGCTGACCGAGGACGAGCGCGAGGAGCTCATGGGGCGCGCCCGGCACCGCCTGGTGTCGGCGTCCACACCCGTCGGCGATGCCGGTTCGAACAACTGAAGGAACGTTTCACCAGGCGCCGCCCTGCGGACGCCCACGACAGCGCGTACGACCGCTCCACGACCGGGCGGTCGCTCGGGGGGAGACTCCAGCTCCGGAGAGGCCCGGCCCCAGCCCGGCACCAGCACCAGCACCAGCACCAACTCTGGCTTCAGCCGGCTCGAGCCTGGTCGGCCGGGAGCGACCAAGGCGGCCGGAAGCCGCGGCTAGCGGGTCGCCGCCTTCGTCAGTTGGTCCAGGGTCGCGGCGACCGTGGGGACCTGGGCCAGGTCCGGGAGGGTGAGCGCCACGATCTCGCGGTGCACCACCGGCTCCACCGTGATCATCCGTACTCCCTTGGGCCGCACGGACTCGATGGCCAGTTCCGGCAGGACCGCGACGCCGAGGCCCGCGCCCACCAGGCCGACCACCGCCGGGTAGTCGTCGGTGGCGAAGTCGATACGCGGGGTGAAGCCCGCACTCTCGCAGACCCGCACCAGCTGGCCCCGACAACGGGGGCAGCCGGCGATCCAGGGTTCCCCGGCGAGTTCCCCGATGCCGATGGACCGCGTGCTGGCCAGCCGGTGCCCCTGCGGGACGAGGCCGACGAGACGGTCGGTGAGCAGGGGGCGTACGACCAGGTCCTCCCACTCCTCGGCGTTCGCCGCGCCCTCGTAGCGGAAGGCGAGCGCGATGTCGCAGTCGCCCTCGCGGAGCAGTTCGACGGAGCGGGGCGGTTCGGCCTCCTCCAGGGAGACCCGGGTGCCGGGGTGGGCGGCGCGGAGCGCGGCGAGGGCGGTGGGGACGAGCGTGGAGCTGCCGCTGGGGAAGGAGACCAGCCGGACCCGGCCGGCGCGCAGACCCGCGATCGCGGCGACCTCCTCCTCTGCCGCCGTGAGACCGGCGAGGATTCCGGCGGCGTGCCGCACGAGCGCCTCGCCCGCCTGGGTCAGCCGCATCTCGCGGCCGCCGCGGACCAGCAGGGGCGTGCCGACGGACGATTCGAGCGCCTTCATCTGCTGGCTCACGGCGGGCTGGGTGCAGCCGAGTTCTCGGCCGGCCGCCGAGAAGGAGCCGGTGGCGGCGACGGCGCGCAGGACGCGGAGATGACGGGCCTCGATCACGGGTCGAGCATAAGGGTGGCTTGGAAGGGACGGCGAATATTGCGTCGACGCTTTGACCGGTGCTCGCCTAGCGTGCCGGTATGAAGCTTTTGTCACTGAACCTCGGGCAGGCCGCCGCGGTCGACGTTCCCGAGGAGTCGAAGAGCGTGACAGGGATCGACAAGCGGCCGGTGGCCGGGCCGGTGCGGGTGGCCGCGCCCGGGCCGAAGGGGGTGGGCGGCAGCGGGCTGGCCGGGGACGCGGTGTGCAACAGACGGCATCACGGCGGGAACGACCAGGCGGTCTACGCGTTCGCCCGCGAGGACCTCGACGCGTGGGAGCGGGAGCTCGGCCGCGACCTGCCCAACGGGTCCTTCGGGGAGAACCTGACGACCGAGGGCCTCGACATCTCCGGAGCGCTCATCGGGGAGCGTTGGCGGATCGGCGCGGAGGTCGTGCTGGAGGTCACCGCCGGTCGCGTCCCCTGTCTGACTTTCCAGCGGCACCTCGGGGAGCGCGGCTGGGTCAAGCGTTTCGCGGGGAAGGCCGAGCCGGGGGCGTATCTGCGGGTGGTGCGGCCGGGCGAGATCCGGGCGGGCGACCCGATCGAGATCGTCCACCGCCCGGACCATGACGTCACCGTCGCCCTCACCTTCCGCGCCACGATGAACGAGCGGGCGCTGCTGCCGCGTCTGCTGGCCGCGGGCGAGGCACTCCACCCGGAGATCCTGGAGTCGGCCCGGACGTACGCGGCCCAACTGGACGGAAACACCGACTCCGCAACTCGAGGATGACGCCGGACATCTGAGACACCGTGACCCGTGAAGGCCTTGCGCCGCACGGCTCTCAGGGGGCACGTCGAGGAGACGGTCACCCGGAGGACGACGGAGGTGTGGACGGTCCGCGACGGCAACGGGATGCCGCACAACTTCCATGTGCACGACGTGCAGTTCCGGGTGCTGGAGGTCGACGGGGAGAAACCACCGTCCGCGCTTCGAGGGGTTGGAGAGGGGACGGCGGGCCCGCATACCGGCGCCGCACCCGACGCACGCGCGGCACGCCCACGGGCGGGGATGATCGGGGAGGGTTCCCGCCGCCGTGGGCAGCGGATCAGCGCAGTCCGGGTCACTACCCTTGCGCCATGACAACGGCTCTGATTACGGGATCGACCGCGGGCATCGGCGCAGCCTTCGCGCGGCGGCTGGCGGCGGACGGGCACAACCTGGTGCTGGTGGCGCGGGACACGAAGCGGCTGCGGGAGCAGGCCACGGAGTTGCACGACCGGCATGGCATCGAGGCGGAGGTCCTGACGGCGGATCTGGCGACGGACGACGGCATCGAGGCGGTGGCGAAGCGGCTGTCCGACCGTAAGAACCCGGTCGACCTGCTGGTCAACAACGCGGGGTTCGGCAACAAGGGCCGCTATCTCGACGTCGCGATGGCCGACGAGTTGAAGATGCTCAAGGTGCACTGCGAGGCGGTGCTCCGGCTGACCTCGGCGGCGACCGAGGCCATGCGGGAGCGCGGCCGGGGCGGTGTCGTGAATGTGGCGTCGGTGGCGGCGTTCGTGCCGCGGGGGACGTACGGCGCGTCGAAGGCGTGGGTGGTGCAGTTCACCCAGGGCGCGGCGCGGGACCTGGCCGGCAGCGGTGTCCGTCTGATGGCGCTGTGCCCGGGCTTCGTCCGTACGGAGTTCCACGAGCGGGCGGGCATGGGCACGGACAACATCCCGGGCTGGATGTGGCTCGACGCGGACAAGCTGGTCACGGCGGCCCTGGCCGACCTGTCCCGCGGCAGGACGGTCTCGATCCCCGACCCGCGCTACAAGGCCCTGATGGGTGTGGTGAAGGTGATGCCGCGGGGGCTGCTGGGTGGGGTCAGCTCGAAGACGGGACGGAAGTACGGCCCCCAGTAGCGGGGCGGGCCGGGGCGGCCTCGCGGCGCAGCGGGTGAGAGGGAGGCGGCGCGGGGTGAGAATGGAGCTGTCCGACCGGACCCAGGGGGGCCGGAGGTGGTCTTGTGACGTTTGTGCAGCTCATCGACTGTAGGACAAGCCGGTTCGACGAGATGGACCGGCTGATGGACAGGTGGGTCGAGCAGACCAAGGGAAAGCGGACGGCGACGCACAACATGATCGGGAAGGACCGGTCCGACGAGGCGCACTTCGTCGAGATCGTGGAGTTCCCGTCGTACGAGGAGGCCATGCGGAACTCCCAGCTGCCGGAGACGGACCGGATCTTCAACGAGATGGTGGCGCTCTGCGACGAGATGCCGACCTTCACGGATCTGGACGTGGTGCGGGACGAGCAGCTGAACGCGGACACCGTGCGGATGTTCTTCGAGACGCTGGGGACGCGCGGCGAGCTGCCGCCGATGAACGATCTGCTGGTGGAGGACTATCACGACCACGATCCGGCCAACCCGCAGGACGTGATCGGCATGGACGCGGCCCGGCGTGAGTTCGCGATGTGGCGGGCGGGCTTCGACTTCTCGTTCATCATCGAGGACCAGATGGCCCAGGGTGACCGGGTGTGCACGCGATGGACGTGGAACGCCACGCACAAGGGCGAGTTCCTCGGTATCGCGCCCACCGGGAGGAAGGTCTCCATGACCGGGACGACCATCCACCGCTGCTCGCCGGACGGGAAGCTCGCCGAGGGGTGGTGGCAGTACGACCGGCTCGCGCTGATGGCGCAGCTGGGGGCCCTGGAAGCGCTGGAGCGCTGAGCGAGCGGTAGGCGAGCGCTGGGCAGGGCGGCGGCCGGGGTTTTCCGAGGGCCGCGGTAGGGCGCACGTGCACCGTGCACGGGAGAAGCCCCCGTTCCGGCGGGCGGAACGGGGGCTTCTCTCAGGCTTCCGGGCGGTGTCCGGCCTCAAGGGGCGACGTCGCCTCGGAGGGCGGCTTGCCTCAGTGGGCGTGGCCGTGACCGTGGCCGTGGCCCGCGTCGGCCGGCTCCTCTTCCTTCTTCTCGACGACCAGGGTCTCGGTCGTGAGGAGGAGGGAGGCGATGGAGGCGGCGTTCTCCAGGGCGGAGCGGGTGACCTTGACCGGGTCGATGACGCCGGCCTTGACCAGGTCGCCGTACTCGCCGGTGGCGGCGTTGTAACCGCTGCCCTTCTCCAGTTCGGCGACCTTGGAGACGATGACGTAGCCCTCCAGGCCGGCGTTCTCGGCGATCCAGCGCAGCGGCTCGACGGCGGCCTTGCGGACGACGGAGACACCGGTGGCCTCGTCGCCGTCCTTGCCGAGGTTGCCCTCGAGGACCTTCACGGCGTGGACGAGCGCGGAGCCACCACCGGAGACGATGCCCTCCTCGACCGCGGCGCGGGTCGCGGAGATGGCGTCCTCCAGACGGTGCTTCTTCTCCTTCAGCTCCACCTCGGTGGCGGCGCCGACCTTGATCACGCACACGCCGCCGGCCAGCTTCGCGAGGCGCTCCTGGAGCTTCTCGCGGTCCCAGTCGGAGTCGGTGTTCTCGATCTCGGCCTTGATCTGGGCGACGCGGCCCTGGACGTCCTCGGAGTTGCCGGCGCCGTCGACGATCGTGGTGTCGTCCTTGGTGACGGTGACGCGGCGGGCGGAGCCGAGCACGTCGATGCCGACCTGGTCGAGCTTGAGGCCGACCTCCTCGGAGATGACGGTGGCGCCGGTGAGGACGGCCATGTCCTGCAGCATCGCCTTGCGGCGGTCACCGAAGCCGGGGGCCTTGACGGCGACGGCGTTGAACGTGCCGCGGATCTTGTTGACCACGAGGGTGGAGAGGGCCTCGCCCTCGACGTCCTCGGCGATGATCAGCAGCGGCTTCGAGGCGTTGGTCTGGATGATCTTCTCCAGCAGGGGCAGCAGGTCGGCGATGGCGCCGATCTTGCCCTGGTGGATGAGGATGTAGGGCTCGTCGAGGACGGCCTCCATGCGCTCCTGGTCCGTGACGAAGTACGGCGACAGGTAGCCCTTGTCGAAGGCCATGCCCTCGGTGAAGTCCAGCTCCAGACCGAAGGTGTTGGACTCCTCGACGGTGATGACACCGTCCTTGCCGACCTTGTCCATCGCCTCGGCGATGAGCTCGCCGACCTGCTGGTCCTGGGCGGACAGCGCGGCGACGGCGGCGATGTCGGACTTCTCGTCGATCGGGCGGGCCGAGGCGAGCAGGTCCTCGGAGACCGCGGCGACGGCGGCGTCGATGCCCTTCTTCAGGGCGGCCGGGGAGGCGCCCGCGGCGACGTTCTTCAGGCCCTCGCGCACCAGCGCCTGGGCGAGCACGGTGGCGGTGGTGGTGCCGTCACCAGCGATGTCGTTGGTCTTGGTCGCCACCTCCTTCACCAGCTGCGCGCCGAGGTTCTCGTACGGGTCCTCGATCTCGACCTCGCGGGCGATGGTCACACCGTCGTTGGTGATGGTGGGGGCGCCGAACTTCTTGTCGATGACGACGTTGCGGCCCTTGGGGCCGATCGTCACCTTCACCGTGTCGGCAAGCTTGTTGACGCCGCGCTCGAGGGCGCGACGGGCGTCCTCGTCGAACTTCAGGATCTTCGCCATGGCAGCGGGAGCCCTCTCGGAAATCTCGGGTGAATGCAGGCTGCGCCCCGGGCGCCCGGGTTTTTAGTGGTCGCGGGGGCCAGGGGCGCAGCTCAAAGCAATGTGTTTCGCGAAGTGACGCGCCGCTGTGGGCGGCGGCTGCCTCGCGAGAGGTGAACTACTTCTTGTCGATGATCGCGAGGACGTCGCGAGCCGACAGGACGAGGTACTCCTCGCCGTTGTACTTCACCTCGGTGCCGCCGTACTTGCTGTACAGCACGATGTCGCCGGTCTGGACGTCGAGCGGCAGGCGCTCGCCGTTCTCGAAGCGGCCCGGGCCCACGGCCAGGACGACGCCCTCCTGGGGCTTCTCCTTGGCGGTGTCCGGGATGACCAGGCCAGAGGCGGTGGTCTGCTCGGCGTCGAGCGGCTGGACCACGATGCGGTCCTCGAGCGGCTTGATGGCAACCTTGGAGCTGGTGGTCGTCACGATCCGACCTCCCCCTTCGGAGATCTCACGGGGTTAACTGTCTGAGGTGGCGACCAGGTGGATCCGTCGTCGCGGGTGCCGGACCTGCCCGTCGCTTAGTTGGCACTCTCCAGGGGGGAGTGCCAGACCTGAGACTATGACCGTGGTTAGCACTCGGTCAAGCGGACTGCTAATTGCGGCCGCGTGGCGTGGTGCGGGACCCCGGGTTGCCGCGAGGTTCCGCCCCGCGGAGGCGGCCCTCAGAGGTAATCCTCCAAACGACCCACCGTCAGGCCTTGTTCCTGGATGCGGCGCAGGAGATCGGTCGTCATGCGGGTGAGCGCGGCGCCGTCCGGCCGGCCCGGCCCCTGGCCCCGGACATGGACACGGACATCGACGTGGACGTGGACGATGTCGCCGGGCCGGAGCCGGTCGCCGGGGGCGGCGGTCGCGGAGCCAGTGGCGGTGTCAACGGTGGCGGTCGCGGTGCCAGCGGGGCGGAAGCCGTCGGCGCTCATGGACACGCGCCACAGGACGACGGCGGCGATGCCGCAGTCGGCGGCGGCGCGGAGCGTGGTGGTGTCGTAGACGCCGTACGGCGGGCGGAACAGGGTGGGGCGGACACCGAAGCGCTGCTTCAGCTTGTCCTGCTGGCCGCAGATCTCGGCCCGCTGCCCGGCGTACGGCAGGCCGCGCAGGGCGGTGTGGTCGAGGGTGTGGTTCTGCACGGTGGCGCCGACCTCGCGGAGCCGGGCGAGACGGCCGTAGCCCGGCCCGACGACGCTGTCCGTGAGGAACATGCTGACCGGCAGCCGCAACTCCCGCACCATCCACACGAATCCCGGGTCCTTCTCCGCCCCGTCGTCGAACGTCAGGAACACGACGTTGTCGCGCGTCGCGACGCGATCGACGACAGGGGCCAGACCGGGGCGCACGGCTCGGGGCACGGGTGGCCGGTCGGGCTTCTCGGGAGCGGGGACGAGCGGCCTGACGAGCCCCCAACGACGGTACGCGGGCGGACGGGCGGGGGCGTGGGGCGAGTCGGTGTGACGACGGGGCGGGTCGGTGCGGTGATCGGACAGATCGGCGCGGTGCCCTGGCGCGTCGCCATGGTGACCGGACGGGCCATCCCGGTGACCTGGCGCGCCAGCGCGGGGCCCTGGCTGGTCGGCGCGGGGCCCTGGCTGGTCGGCGCGCTGACCCGGCGACGGGGCCGCGCGACCATGGGCCGGGGCCGCCGTCTGCCGCCCTCTCTCCATGGATCGTCGCGTCGCGGGGGCGCCGTCCTCCGAGGTGCTTCCGCCAGTGCCGCCGACCCCGGCACCCCCGGCGGCACCCCCGGCGCACCCGGACACGACGATCGCCACGATCACCACGGCGAGCGTCAGCGCAGACATGGCACATGTGCGCCGGAGGCCGCCGGCCGGTCTCCGACAACTCGTCCGCTTCACCCTCGTTTCATCATTTTGTCGCACGAGCCGCATGGCGCCGCATCCTCGCAGGGCACGTCCAGCGCCCCGGCCCGACACCGCCGCCACCGGCGCGCCGTCCACCGAGTGGCCCACAATGGCCCGGTGAACGACCTCTCCCCCGACTCCTTCCTCGCGCCTCTGCTGACCCCCGAGGGCCGTGCCCTCCTCGACGAGGTGCGCGGTGTGGAGCCGGCACGGGAGCTGGCCGTGGCGACCCGGCTGCGCCGCACGCACCCGGCGGAACTCGTCTCGGCGGCCATCGCCCAGGCGCGGCTGCGGCAGCGGGCCGTGGCGAAGTTCGGGGCCGAGGACGCGGCGCGGATGTTCTTCACGCCGAACGGGGTCGAGCAGTCGACGCGGACGAGCGTGGCGACGTACCGCGCGGAGTGCTTCCAGGCGCTCGGCGTGCGGTCGGTCGCCGATCTGTGCTGCGGGATCGGCGGGGACGCGATCGCGTTCGCGCGGGCCGGCATCCGCGTCCTGGCCGTCGACCGCGACCCGCTGACCGCGGCGGCGGCCCGTGCCAACGCGGACGCGCTCGGGCTCGCCGATCTGATCGAGGTGTGCGAGGCGGATGTGACGGAGGTGGACACGGCCGGGTACGACGCCGTGTTCGTGGACCCGGCCCGGCGTTCCTCCAAGCGCGGCCGGATCTTCGATCCGGAGGCCTACTCACCGCCCCTGTCGTGGGCCGTGTCGGCCGCGCTGAAGGCACCGCTCGGCGCGCTCAAGATCGCACCGGGCATCCCGCACGAGGCGATTCCGCCCGAGGCCGAGGCCGAGTGGATCTCGGACGGCGGGGACGTGAAGGAGGCCGTGCTGTGGTTCCGCGCGAGCGGGACGCCGGGGGCGCGGCGGGCGGTGCTGCTCCCCTCGGAGTCGGCGATCCACGCCGCCCCCGACACGATGCTGCCCGACCCGCCGGTCCGGCCGGTCGGGCGGTACCTGTACGAGCCGGACGGCGCCGTCATCCGCGCCCATCTGGTCGCCGAGGTCGCCGACGATCTGGAGGGCGGGCTGATCGACCCGACGATCGCGTACATCACCGCCGACGAGCACCACGTCACCCCGTACGCGACCGCGTATGAGATCACCGACGTGCTGCCCTTCAACGTGAAGAAGCTCAAGGCGCTGCTGCGGGAGCGCGGGATCGGCATCCTGACGGTGAAGAAGCGCGGGTCGGCCGTCGAGCCGGAGGAACTGCGCCGCAAGGCCCTGCCGAAGCCGCACGGCACCGCCTCGACGACGGTCTTCCTGACACGGGTGGCAGGCGCGCCGACGATGCTGCTCGGCCGCCCGGCCTGAGCCGACCGGGTCGGAGCGACGCCCGCGCGGCGCAGGGCCGAGGACGACCCTCTTCGACGCGCCGCCCGCAGGGGTGGCCGGCCGGGTTGACCGGCAGGGCCAGGCACACGCGCCGAGCCCTCTGCGGGGGCCGATCCGGTCTAAGGGGGGCGCCCCGGTCTACGGGGGCGCCGGTCTACGGGGGCGCCGGTCTACAGGGGCGCCGACCGGTCTGCGGGGGGCCGATCCGGCCCAGGGCTCACGCGCCGGGCCGCGTCAAAGGCGGCCGGCTCTCCGGCCTCCTGCGCCCTCACCCGCCTTCTCCGCCCTCCCCGCCTCCTTCGCCCTCACCCGCCCTCTCCACCCTTCCCAACCCCCGGCTCCGCCCGCTCCCCCGGCTCCCCCATCTCCGCCCCCTCCCCCGCCGCCCGCTCCCCCACCCGCTCCGCCCGTGCCAGCAGCAGCCGGCGTTCTCGTTCGTTGCGGGCGAGGGTGGCCGCTCGTGCGAACTCCTCTCGGGCCTCGTCCGGGCGGTCCAGGCGGGCGAGGAGGTCGCCTCGTACGCTCGGCAGCAGGTGGTAGTCGCTCAGGGCCGGTTCCGAGGCCAGGCGGTCGACGATCTCCAGGGCGGCGGCCGGGCCCTCGGCCATCGAGACGGCGACCGCGCGGTTCAACTCGACCACCGGCGAAGGGGAACGGGCGGCCAGCAGGGCGTACAGGGTCGCGATGCGCGGCCAGTCGGTCTCCTCGTAGGTGTACGCCTGGGCGTGGCACGCCGCGATCGCGGCCTGGAGCGCGTACGGGCCGGGGCTGCCCTGGGCCGCGGAGGTGGCCCGGCCCAGCGCGGTGAAGCCGCGGGCGATGAGGAGGCGGTTCCAGCGGCGGCGGTCCTGGTCCTTGAGGAGCACCGGCTCACCGGTCGGGCCCGTGCGGGCGGCGGCCCGTGACTCCTGGAGTTCCAGCAGTGCCACCAGCCCGTGCACCTCGGGTTCCTTCGGCATCAGCTCCGCGAGGACGCGGGCGAGCCGCAGCGCGTCCTCGCACAGCGCGGGGCGCAGCAGGTCGTCGCCGGCGGTGGCCGCGTACCCCTCGTTGAAGATGAGGTAGATGACCTCCAGGACGGAGTCGAGGCGGGCCTCGCGGTCGGGGCCGTAGGGCACCTCGAAGGGGACGCCCTTCTTCGCGAGGGTCCGTTTGGCGCGGACGATGCGCTGGGCGACGGTGGCCTCCGCGGAGAGGAAGGCGCGCGCGATCTCCGTGGTGGTGAGGCCGCCGAGGAGGCGGAGGGTGAGAGCGATGCGGGCCTCGGCGGAGAGCACGGGATGGCAGGCCGTGAAGACGAGGCGCAGGAGGTCGTCGTCGATGTCGTCGGGGTCGGACGGCGTGTCCTGGTACTGCCCCGCCGGGTTCGCCGCCTCCAGGTCCCGGCCGACCTCCGCCAGCTTGCGCGCGTAGCGTTCCCGGCGGCGCACCAGGTCGATCGCCCGGTGCTTGGCGGCGGTCATGAGCCAGGCGCCCGGGTTGTCGGGGACGCCGTCGCGCGGCCACTGCTCCAGCGCGGCGACCAGCGCGTCCTGCGCCAGTTCCTCGGCGATCCCGACGTCCCGCACGATCCGGGCGACCCCGGCGATGACGCGGGGCGCCTCGATACGGAAGACCGTCTCGATGGCCTTCCGGGGGTCCGCCGGGGCACGCCCCGCACGGTCGGCGTCGGTGGTGGGCTGTGCTGTCACAACCCACCATCAGACACCCGCGGGGCGCCCCGGCCAAGCGGGTTCAAGGACCCCTCAGCCCTCCGCGATCTCCCGCACCTCGCAGGTCACCGTCCAGTGCTCCTCGTGAACCTTCAGGAACCGCGAGGCCCACTCGACGGCCTCGTCCATGTCCTTGCACTGCATGAGGGCGTAGCCGCCGACGACCTCCTTGGTCTCGGTGAACGGCCCGTCGGTGACGGACAGCTCGCCGCCCGCCCAGTGGACCCGCTTGCCCTGGGCGCTCGGCAGCAGTCCGGCGGTGTCGAGCATGACGCCGGCCTTGGTGATCTCCTCCAGCAGGTCGCCCATCCGCTGCATCAGCTCGGGGCTCGGGCCCTCGGCGGGGGCGGTGGACTCGTCGATCCGGACCATCGACAGATAGCGCGGCATGGTGGCTCCTTCGGTAGGGGAGGCGGGGTCTCTCCCCGCCTCTCACCCCTTGCGTCGAACGAGGAGACACCGGATCGACACGCGAGCCGAACTTCTTCGAAGAATTTTCGCGACGGGTCCTCCGCGCCGGTCACCTCACCTCAGTGACTTCACCTCAGTGACTTCACCTCAGTGACTTCACCTCAGTGACTTCACCTCAGTGACTTCACCTCAGCGACTCCCACAGTTCCTTCGCCTCCGGCTCGTCCGCCACGACGCGGTTGGGGTCGTAGGGGGCGGGGACGACCGGCATCATCACCGTCCTCGTCGCGTCGGACGACAGTCCCTTCAGGCTCTGGCCCAGTCGCACCAGATCGTCGAGGGAGTCGAGGCCGGTGTCGGTGGTGAGACTGCGGGTGACCGCGTCGGCGGCCCGGTACAGCTCGGCGGGGTCGGTCAGGAGGCTGGTGGCGGCGATCTGGTCGAGCAGGGCCTTCACGAGCTTCTGCTGGAGCCCGATGCGGCCGAGGTCGCTGCCGTCGCCGATGCCGTGGCGGGTGCGGGCAAGGGCCAGGGCCTGCTCTCCGTCGAGGTGATGGGTGCCCGCCGCCAGTTTCAGGTGGCTGTCCTCGTCGTCGATGTCCTCGTCCGTGGTGACGGTGACGCCGCCGAGCGCGTCGACCAGTTCGGCGAAGCCCGCGAAGTCGATCTCGATGTAGTGGTCCATGCGGACGTTCGTCAGGGACTCGACGGTCTTCACGGCGCAGACGGGGCCGCCGACCGCGTAGGCGCTGTTGAACATCGCGTTGTACGCGACCGCCGTCGAACCGCCCGACTCCCGCGGGCAGGACGGGCGGGTGACCAGGGTGTCGCGGGGGATGCTGACGACCGTCGCCGCGGTGCGGCCCTCGTCGATGTGGACGACCATCGCCGTGTCGGACCGGGCGCCCGAGGTCTCGCCGCCCCCGCCCAACTCGGCGTTCTCCTTGCCGCTGCGCGAGTCGGAGCCGAGGACCAGGATGTTCAGGGCGCCGCTCGGCAGCGGTTCGGCGGCGGTGGACGCCGAAGGGCTCGCGGTCGGCGGGGCCTTCGGCGGGCGGTCGTCGCCGAGCGCGGTGTTGATGTCGACGCTTCTGATGTTGTGGTTGAGCCGCCAGAACGCCCAGCCCGCCCCGCAGGCGCCGAGTACGAGGACGCCGGCGAGCGCGCCCCCGGCGATTTTCAGCCAACGCGGCCGTCTGCCCGCGCCCTCGTACTCCTCGTCTTCTTCACCCTTCACACACAAGAACGTACGTCCGAATTATTACGAGCACGCACTCCCGCGGCCGTCCCTGCGGAAATTCTCATACTTTTCGAAGCGACCCTCGCGTGACCACTCAACCCAGCGTCACCGCTCAGCCCAGCGCCGCCACTCAACCCAGCGTCACCGTCGGAACCGGATTGCTGCCGCTCCAGGACGCGTTGAAGCCGAACATCACCGAACCTCCGCTCGGCACGCTCCCGTTCCACGACGCGTTCGAACAACTGACCGTCGCCCCGGTCTGGGTGCAGACCGCGTTCCACGCCTGGCTGATGCGCTGACCGGCCCCGAACGTCCAGTTCGCCCGCCAGGAGGAGAGCGAGGACCCGGCGGCGCAACTGATCGTCACATAGCCCGTGAAGCCGGTGTTCCACTGGCTCTGGACGCTGTACGCGGCCGAGCAGCCGGTCGGCGGCGGGGGCTCGGTGACCGTGCCGCCGAGCGCGGTCACGATGCCGTAGTACGCCGGTTTCGGCTGGAAGTTCGCGTCGTACGGGGTGGCCGCGCCCTCGCCCGGGAAGGTGTCCGGGATCCAGGAGTCGGAGTCGGTGAAGCCCCAGACGGTCACTCCGGTGCAGCGGGGCACGGCCACGCACGCCTTGAACACGGCCTCGTACTCGGTGCGCTGCTGCGCCAGCTTGGCGTCGGTGGCGGGCGTCTGCATCCGGATGTCGAGTTCCGTGATGGCGACGTCCAGGCCCAGGTCGGCGAAGCGCTGGATGTTCTGCTGGAAGGTCGAGGGGACCTGACCGAGGATCAGATGGGCCTGGAGGCCGACCCCGTCGATCGGGACGCCGCGCGCCTTGAGGTCCTTGACCAGGTTGTACAGGGCCGTGGACTTCGCGTTGACGCCCTCGACGTTGTAGTCGTTGATGTAGAGCTTCGCGGCCGGGTCGGCGGCGCGGGCGGCCGTCAGGGCCTGGGCGATGTAGTCGGCGCCGAGGCCGTTGTACCAGAGGGTCGGGCGGAAGGTGCCGTCCTCGTTGAACGGCTCGTTCACCACGTCCCAGGCGGCGAGGCGGCCCTTGTAGCGGCCCACTTCGAGCGCGATGTGGTCGGTCATCAGCTGACGCAGCTGGGCGGGCGTCCAGGTGCCGTTGTCCAGCCAGCTCGGGTTCTGGCTGTGCCAGACGAGGGTGTGGCCGCGTACGTCCTGGTCGTGGGCCTCGGCGAAGTCGACGATCTGGTCCGCCTCGGTCCAGTTGAAGTTGCCGCGGCTCGGCTCGACGGAGCCCCACTTCATGGCGTTGCCGGGGGTGAGCCAGTTGAACTCCCGGCCGGCGAGGTCGCCGTAGGTGCCGGTGAGCTTGGAGCCGGTCACGGCGGTGCCGATCGCCTTGCCCTTGGCGGCGGCGAGGTCGCGCAGCGGGGTGTCGGCGGCCTGGGCGGCGGGCGCGGCGACGAGCAGGGCGGTGATCGCGGACACGCCGGTGAACAGGGCGGCGAGGCGGGCCCCTGAAGACGGGCGCCGGGTTCCGGGGGACGTCCCGGGGGATGTTCTCAGGGAGGTTCTCATTGCGGGTGCCTCCGAAAGTTTCGGCCGTGCATCCGATTGACTGCGGAGCAGTGTGGGGGCGCCCGGAACCCACGTCAATACGCACGGAACACCACGTCAATACACACGGAACACACGGAACAGGCGGAACACCGGCCCATACGGCACCACGAGGCGACCCGGCGCCGCCCTACGCCTCCGGCGGCGGCGCCGTACTGCTGCGGACGACCAGGCTCGTGGCCAGCTCCACCCGGGTCGCCGACGAGGCGCCGTCCTGTCGCCCGAGGTCCAGCACCAGCCGGGCCGCCGCCTCCGCCATCTCCATCAGCGGCTGCCGTACGGTCGTCAGCGGCGGCCCCACCCAGCGGGCCACCGGCAGATCGTCGAACCCGACCACGCTCAGGTCCTCCGGGATGCGCAGCCCCAGCTCCCGGGCGGCCTCGTACAGGCCGAGCGCCTGGAGGTCGTTCCCGGCGAAGACGGCGGTGGGCCGGCCGGGGCGGCGCAGCAGCTCCAGGCCCAGCCGGTAGCCCGTCTCGTGGTGGAAGTCCCCGGCCCTGATCAGCCCCGGGTCGACGGGCAGCTCGGCGGTCTCCAGCGCGGCCCGGTAGCCGTCCACACGGGCCCGGCTGCACATCATCCGGGAGGGCCCGGTGATCGCGCCGATGCGGCGGTGGCCCAGCTCGACGAGGTGCCGGGTGGCGGCAAGGCCACCCTGCCAGTTGGTGGCGCCGATCGACGGCACGTCGGCGCCGGGGTCGCCCGCCGGGTCCATCACCACGAAGGGGATGGAGCGGCTGGTCAGCAGGGCGCGCTGGGACTCGTCGAGCCCGGACAGGACGAGGACGACGCCGTGCGGGCGGCGGGCGGCGACCTGGTCGGCCCAGGTCCGGCCGGGGGTGAGCCGGCCCGCGCTCTCGGAGAGCACGACGCTCAGGCCCTCCTCGCGGGCGACGTTCTCGACGCCCCGGATGACCTCCATGGCCCAGGCGCTCTCCAGCTCGTGGAAGACGAGGTCGATGAGCGGGGACCGGGTCGCCTCGGCACGCCGGCGCCGGTAGCCGTACTCGCGCAGGAGCTCCTCGACCCGGGTGCGAGTGGCGGGGGCGACGTCCGCACGGCCGTTGAGCACCTTCGAAACAGTCGGAGCGGAGACGCCGGCCTGACGGGCGATCTCGGCGAGCGTCGCGGTCTGCGTGGACTGCGACACGCGCGCTCTTGTCTGGGTTTCCTCTGGCTTCGCGGAGTTCATGAGCCGGATCGTATCCCTGCGCGACCTCTTGACGAACCCTTTCGACGGCCATACGTTCCCGGAACATTCGAAGAGGCACGCGAAACATTCGCACCACCGCGTGGCCACAGGACCCTGTGGACGCGCGTCCCGCACCGCCGTACCACCCGCACAACCGCACGGCCGATACATCCGAAACGTTCGTGAGAGGTGCTGTCAATGGAGTCGAACAGAGGGCGGACGTTCAGCAGGCGCTGGTTCCTCGGCGCCGGTACCGCCTCCTTGGCCACCGCGGGACTCGGCGCCGGCCTCACGGCCTGCGGCTCCGGCGGCTCCGGGGCCGGCGACGGCAAGACGGTCACCGCGTTCGTCTACGGCGACGACGCGGTGAAGGTCCAGCAGGCGGCCGTCGACCGCTACAACAAGTCGGCCGCCGCCAAGAAGGCCGGCGGCACGATCAAGCTCCAGAAGGTCCCCGGCTCCGACTACTCCCCGAAGCTCCGCACGGCCATGGGCTCCCCGAGCGCCCCCGACGTGTTCTTCAACTGGGGCGGCGGCTCCATCAGGACGTACGAGGAGGCCGGCAAGCTCGTCGACCTCACCGACATCATTGCGGACGACCCGGTCCTCAAGAGCGGCTTCCTGCCGTCCGTGCTGTCGGCCGGCGACCTCAAGGGCCGCCACTACGGCATCCCGATGCGCGGTATGCAGCCGGTGATCCTCTTCTACAACAAGTCCGTGTTCGCCGAGCACAAGCTCCAGCCGCCCACCACCTGGGACCAGCTCCTCGACATCAACGCCAAGCTGAAGAAGGCGAAGATCACCCCGTTCGCCCTCGGCGGCTCCGACCTCTGGCCCAACCTGATGTGGCTGGAGTACCTCGTCGACCGTCTCGGCGGCCCCGAGGTCTTCAAGCGCATCCAGGACGGCGACTCCGAGGGCTGGGGCGACCCTGCCGTCCTCAAGGCCGCCGAACTGGTCAAGCAGCTCGTGGACGACGGGGCGTTCGGCTCCAAGTTCACCTCGGTGTCGTACGTCAACGGCGGCGCCCCCGCGGTCTTCGCCAAGGGCAAGGCGGCCATGCACCTGATGGGTTCCTGGGAGTACTCCACGCAGCTCGGCAAGTTCCCGGACTTCGCCAAGAGCAACCTGGGCTGGGCCGCGTTCCCGACCGTCGAGGGCGGCACGGGCGACGTCCGCAACGTCGTCGGCAACCCCACCAACTACTGGTCGATCAACGCCCGTACCAAGAACAAGGACCTGGCCGTCGGCTTCCTGAAGGAGTGCGCGTCGGAGGCGTACGCCAAGGACCTGGTCGCCAACGGTGACGTCCCGACCACCTCGAACGCGAAGAAGCTGCTGGCGTCCGCGCCGAACCCCGAGTACGCCACGTTCCAGTACGACCTGGTCGAGAAGGCGCCCGCGTTCACGCTCTCCTGGGACCAGGCGCTCGGTGACGCGCTCGGCACCAAGATGCACACGGAGATAGGCAAGCTGTTCGCGGGGAAGTCGTCGCCGAGCGAGTTCGTGACGGCCTGCAAGGGGCTGAAGTGACCTCGACGGTCCAGAAGACCCCCGCGGTCGAGCAGGGGTCCCGGAAGGCGTCGCGGGTGGGCCGCCCGCACGCCGTCTGGGCCCTGCCCGCCGTGCTCTTCTTCACCTTCTTCGCCGTCGTGCCGATGGGCCTCGCGCTCTATCTGTCCTTCACCAGCTGGGACGGCCTCGGCGACCCCCGGCCGGTGGGCCTCGACAACTGGAAGAAGCTGCTCGACGACCCCCGCCTCACCCAGTCGCTGACGCTGACGGTGGTGCTGACCGTGGCCAGCTGGGCGTTCCAGACGGTCGTGGCGCTGCTGCTCGGCGTGTGGGCGGCGGGACGGCAGCGCAACCGGGCGGTGCTGTCCGCGATCTTCTTCGTGCCGTTCCTGCTGTCGTCCACGGCCATCGCGATCCTGTTCTACGCGCTGCTCGACCCGAACTTCGGCATCATCCAGGCGGACACCCTGGGCTCGCAGAGCGGCGCGTTCCTCGCGATCGTCTTCGTCGGCGGCTGGCAGTTCATGCCGTTCCACACACTGATCTACCAGGGCGGCGCCCGGCAGATCCCCGAGGTCCTCTACCAGGCCGCCGCGATCGACGGCGCCGGCCGCTACCGCCAGTTCTTCTCGATCACGCTGCCGCAGCTGCGGCACACGATCACCACGTCCACGGTCCTGATCGTCGTCGGCTCGCTGACGTACTTCGAGACGGTCCTCATCCTCACCAAGGGCGGCCCGGGCACGGACACCGCGGTCCTGCCGTACCTGATGTACGAGGCGGGCTTCAAGCAGTACGACTTCGGCTACGCGAGCGCCATCGCGACAACCCTGGTCGTCGCCGCGACGGGCCTCTCGCTCGTCCTCGTGCGGCTGACCGGGTTCGGCTCCATGCGCAGCACCCGCGAAGGGATGTGACGGCATGTCACACGACACGTTGGCGCGCCCCGCGAAGACCCGGCGGCCGGACGGGGGAGAACCGCCGACGGCCGCCCGGCGACGGCGCCACTGGACGCGGCGGGCCAACCCCGTCGCGGGCCTCGGCGCGTTCGTCTGGCTGGTCATCGTCCTGATCCCGATCTACGCGATGCTGTCGGCCTCCCTCACGAGCGCGGACAAGGCCCTGACGGGCAATCCGCTCAAGCCGCCCACGGACCCGACGCTCGACAACTACAACACCGTCCTCAGCAGCGGCTTCGGCCATCTGCTGACCAACACGGCGATCGTCGCCGTGGCGGTCGTCGGTATCGTCCTCGCCCTGTCCGTCCCGCTCGCGTACGTGGCCGTCCGCACCCGGAACCGCTGGTCGAACGCCGCGTTCCGGCTGTTCCTCCTCGGCGTGGCGATCCCGGCCCAGGCGGTCGTCGTCCCGCTGTACCTGCTGATCGCGAAGCTCGATCTGTACGACACCCTCCTCGCGGTCATCCTGCCGACGGCGGCCTTCGCGATGCCGGTGTCCGTGCTGGTGCTGGTCGGCAGCCTGCGGGACGTCTCGGAGGACCTGTACGAGGCGATGGCCCTGGACGGCGCCTCACCCTCACGGATGCTCTTCCAGCTGACGATCCCGCTGGCGAAGGGCGGCATCAGCACCGTGGTGATCTACTCGGCGCTCCAGGCGTGGAACGGTTTCCTGTTCCCGCTGATCTTCACCCAGTCCGACGGGCCGCGGGTCCTCACCCTCGGCCTCTTCAACTTCGTCAGCCAGTTCGGCGTCAACATCCCCGCCGTGCTCGCCTCGGTCGTCCTCTCCGGCATCCCGATCTTCGCCGTCTACCTGGTGGCGCGACGGGCCCTGGTGGGCGGGCTGATGGGCGTGGGCGGCAAGTGAGCGCGCCCACCGCCCCCGAACCCCTCCCGCTCCGTGAGCACCCCCGCTCGAACCCTTTCCGCACCCCTGAAACTCACCACCACCGACAGGAGTTTCATGACCACCCCTTGGCGTGACCGCGCCCTGCCCGCCGCCGAGCGGGTCGAGGACCTGCTGTCCCGGATGACCCTCGAAGAGAAGACCGCGCAGTTGTACGGCGTGTGGGTGAAGAACGACGCGAACGGCGAGGACATCGCCCCCGACGAGGCGGGCATGACGGAGGCGTTCGACTTCGACGAGCTGATCACCCGGGGTCTCGGCCAGCTCACCCGTGTCTTCGGCACGGCGCCCCTCGACCCCGAGGAGGGCGCGCGGGTCCTGGCCCGTTTCCAGCGCCGCATCATGGCCGCGAGCCGTTTCGGCATCCCGGCCGTCGCCCACGAGGAGTGCCTGGCCGGCTTCACGAGCTGGCGGGCGACGGCGTACCCGGTGCCCCTCGCCTGGGGCGCGACCTTCGACCCGCCCCTGGTCGAGGAGATGGCCCGGAGCATCGGCCGGGACATGGCGTCGGTCGGCGTCCACCAGGGCCTGTCCCCCGTTCTCGACGTCGTCCGCGACCCGCGCTGGGGACGGGTCGAGGAGACCGTGGGCGAGGACCCGTACCTGGTCGGCACGATCGGCTCGGCGTACGTCCGGGGCCTGGAGTCCGCCGGGATCGTGGCCACCCTGAAGCACTTCGCCGGGTACGCGGCGTCCGTGGGCGCCCGCAACCACGCACCCGTACGCGCGGGCGTACGCGAGTTCGCGGACGTGGTCCTGCCGCCGTTCGAGATGGCGCTGCGGGAGGGCGGAGCCCGCTCGGTGATGGCGGCCTACACGGAGACCGACGGCATCCCCGTGTCGGCCGACCGGGCCCTGCTCACAGAACTCCTCCGCGGCGACTGGGGCTTCACCGGCACGGTCGTCTCCGACTACTTCGGCATCGGCTTCCTGGAGACCAACCACCGCGTGGCGAACAGCCGAGCGGAGGCCGCGCACGCCGCGCTGGCCGCCGGGATCGACGTGGAACTCCCGAGCCTGCGCTGCTACGGCGAGCCCCTGATCGAGGCCGTGAAGGCGGGCGAGATCCCCGAGTCCCTGGTGGACGTCGCCGCCCGCCGGGTCCTGCTCCAGAAGTGCGAACTGGGCCTCCTGGACGAGGACTGGAGCCCCGAGCCCGCCACCGCGTCGGTCGACCTGGACCCGCCCCGCAACCGCGACCTGGCCCGCCGCCTGGCCGAGGAGTCGGTGGTGCTGCTGGACAACCCCGACGCCGTCCTGCCGCTCGCCCCCGACCTCAGGATCGCCGTCGTCGGCCCCCGCGCCGACGACCCCCTCGCCATGCTGGGCTGCTACTCCTTCCCCTCCCACGTCCTGCCCGCCCACCCCGGCACCGCCCTCGGCATCGAGATCCCGACCGTCCTGGAGTCCCTGCGCACGGAACTCCCCGACGCGAAGATCACGTACGCCGCCGGCAGCGCGGTCGACGGCGACGACACGGAAGGGTTCCCGGAGGCGGTCGCCCGCGCGTCCGAGGCCGACATCTGCGTGGCGGTCCTCGGCGACCGCGCGGGACTGTTCGGCCGGGGCACCTCCGGTGAGGGCTGCGACGCGGAGGACCTCCGGCTGCCCGGCGTCCAGGCGAAGCTGCTGGACGCGCTGGTCGCCACGGGCACACCGGTCGTGCTGGTCCTCCTCACCGGCCGCCCCTACGCGCTGGGCCGCTGGCACGGCGGGCTCGCGGCCTCCGTCCAGGCGTTCTTCCCCGGGGAGGAGGGCGGCCCGTCGGTGGCGGGAGTGCTGTCGGGCCGCATCTCCCCCTCCGGCCGCCTCCCGGTCAGCGTCCCGAACCGCCCCGGCGGCCAGCCGTGGACGTACCTCCAGCCGCCGATGGGCCTGTTCGGCGGCGCGAGCAACATCGACCCCACCCCGCTGTACCCGTTCGGGCACGGCCTCTCGTACACGACGTTCGAGTGGACCGACTTCGAGGGCGGGGGTGACGGCGACCGGGTCCCGGAGATCGGCACGGACGGCGAGCACGACATCGCGGTGACCGTCCGCAACACCGGGGACCGCGCGGGCGCGGAGGTCGTACAGCTCTACCTCCACGACCCGGTGGCCACGGTGACCCGCCCCGACATCCGCCTGATCGCCTACCAGCGCGTCGAGTTGGCCCCCGGCGAGGCCCGCCGGGTGCGGTTCCGCTTCCACGCCGACGTGTCGTGCTTCGCCGACCGCACGGGGCGCCGCGTGGTGGAACCGGGCGAGCTGGAACTGCGTATGGCCGCGTCCAGCACGGACGTACGCCACGGGGTGCGCGTCGCGCTGACGGGCCCGGTACGCGAGGTGGGCCCGGACCGCCGCCTGCACTGCGAGACGGAGGTCCGGGAGGCCTTCTGACGCGCTCAGTCCGCCTGGGCCGCCGCGAACGGAACGAAGGCGGCCCAGGCGGAGGGGTGGAGGCCGAGGGGGGTGCGGGTGGTGTCCTTGGAGTCACGGACGTGGATGGTGGCGGGGGTGGCGGCAACCTCGACGCAGCTGTCGGCCTGGGGGCTGCTGTAGGTCGACTTGCGCCAGTCCAGGGAGACTTCGACGCAGTCGTCGCCCTGCGGGCTGCTGTAGGTGCTCGTGAACCACGTGAGGTCGTTGCTCATAGCGCTCCTCGGATGTGCCTGAGCAGGTCCTTGGAGTCACCCGGCGGGAGGGCCTGCGAACGCAGTGTCGCATACCGCTGGCCAAGGGTAACGACCTCTTTTACGTCCGCGATCAGCCGACCGTGCTGCTGGCCCTCGGCGTACGCGTACCGTCGGCCGTCCTCCGTTTCCAGGAGTTGCAGCGGCCCCGCCAGACAGGCGTGCGCCTCGAAGGCCATCGGCATGATCTGCACCTGCACGTTCCGCGTCTCCGCGCAGGCGAGTACGTGGGCCAGCGCGTCGCTCATGACCGCCGGGCCGCCGAGCCGACTCCGCAGCACCGCCTCGTCGATGATGAAGCTGAACGACGTGGCGGGGCGCTCACGCAGAAGCTGCTGCCGCTGCACGCGCGCGCGTACCTGCGTCTCCAACTCCTCCTCGTCGACCAGCGGGATGTTGTTGGCGAAAGCGGCCCGCACGTATGCCTCCGACTGCAACAGCCCCGGCAGGATGCGGCACTCATAGGTGTCAAGGCTCACCGCCTCCCGCTCAAGCCTCGCCCACGTTCTGAACCAAGCCGCCAGACCCGGCTGTCGGCTCATGTGTCTGAACGCCCCCCGCACCGCCCCCGTCGCTCCCGTCGCCCCCTCCGCCAGCTCCACGAACCGCTGGTCCGCCAACCGGCGCCCCAACTCGATCGAAGCCACCGAGTGCTTGGACAGATGGACGCGCGTCCCGAACTCCTCCCGGCTCAACCCGGCGTGCTCCCGCAGCGCCTGCACCACCGCACCGAACGCCTTCATGCTGTCCGACGACTCGGGCTCACCACCCGGCCCCTGTGACGCCCACTCAACACCGTGCACCATCAACCCAGCGTGACCGGACGATCACCGTACTGTCCATCGAACGCCACGTACTCTCCTCCCAGTACGCGCGTACGTGAACGGAGTGGCGATGAGCGAGCAGGACAGCGGCGGCATAGCGCGGGAGTACCGCAGGACCCGGCGCATGCCACCCCAGGCGGCCCTGACGATGATCGCCGCCGCACTGGTCGGCACCGTCTCCGTGCTGTCGATGACGGTGTCCTCCCGCGAGTCGGCCTGGAACGGCTTCGCCCTCGCGACCTGGACGGTCGTCGTCGCCCGGACCGCGCTTGAGCAGTGGCGGGCGCGGACGTCCGTCACCGCCGACGGCGTCACCGTACGCGGAGCGCTGCGCACCCGTACCTGGCCCTGGTCCGACGTGTACGGCCTCCGCGTCGAGGACAACAGGCACGGCTTCCCTCGCTGGTCGGGGTATCTGTACGCCGTTGACGGGCGCCGGGCCCGCCTCCCGCAGATCGACGAGTACCAGCTGGCCGACCCGATCGCCGAGGTCGCCGACCTGTACGCCACCGCCGTAGGGCTCGGGCTCATGTCGCCGGAGGCGCGGCCCGACGTGGAGGCGCGGATCGAGCGCGGGGCGCGGCGGCGCAAGGCGTGGCAGCGGTCGGCCATCACCGTCGTGGTGGTCGCGGCCGTCATGTTCGTCCTCGACAGCTGGCTCCTCTTCACCGACCGGCCGTCAAACACGTTCCTGCTGGTCCTGTGCGTCCCGCTGCTCTGCCTCCCGCTCGCCTTCCTCGTCCTGGACCGCGTCGGCGAGGCACGGGCCGCCCGCGCCTCGTGACACCGGATCCTCAGTCCTCGTCCTCCTCATCGGGCAGCTCGAACACGAAGTACACGCTCAGACACAGCGGCTCGTCCTCTCCTTAGAGGTGGTCCCACGACACGTCGGTGACGAGATGTGCCACCGGTCCGCGACGTGAATCACGTCCGGGGCGCCGAGTCGTCCGGCCTCGGCGTATGCGGTGGCCCTGTCACGACAGATCACCTCGACGCCGGGATGGTCGGCGAGCCAGGCGGCCACCGTCGCCGTGGCCCGGTCGGGCAGCAGATCGATGGGACGGCGCGTGTCGACATCCAGCAGGATCGTGCCGTAGTTGTGTCCCTTGCGCAGGGCGAACTCATCCACCCCGAGCACCCGCGGCGTGTGCACTTTGGCTCCGACAGACGGCGTATCAGCCGCAGGAGCGTCGACCGGCTCGCCCGGACCGCGAGCGTGTTCGCCAAGCGGACCCCCGGCCCGGCCGGCCGGCGCCACCCCCACCTGTTGCAGCACCTTCTGCAGCCCGGTGCTTCGCCTCCCGTGCCGGAGCGTGAGTCCGTCGACCTGCTCGACGAACACGGCCCGCCGGCAGGCGCGGTCACGACAGCGGAACCGCCGGACCTGTCACATGCACGGGCCCGCACTGCCACCAACTCGCCGTCGGCCACTGCGTTTTCGATCATTACGCCATCGACCTGGTGGAACCACAGGCCCTGGAGGAACGCATCACCCACGGCCGTTCATGATCGCGCTTGTGGTGACCCTCCGTGGCCCCGGCACGCCCCGACCTGTGGGCTTTGACAGGTTCGCGATCTGTGCTCCATCATCAAATCACTAGTCGACTAGTGAAATGGTGGTGAAGGGGTTGGAGTTCCGCATCGACAGGCGGAGCGGGGTCGCCGCCTATCAGCAGATCGTTCAGCAGACCAAGCAGGCGCTGCGGCTCGGCGTACTCGGGCCCGGCGACCAGTTGCCCACGGCCAAGTCGGTGGCGCAGACCTCCGCGGTCAACCCCAACACCACGCTCAAGGCGTACCGCGAGCTGGAGCGGGAGGGGCTGGTGGAAGCGCGGCCGGGGCTGGGGACGTTCGTGCGTCAGTCGCTGGCCCGTCCGCAGGCGCCGGTGGATTCGCTGCTGCGCGGCGAGTTGGAGAGCTGGATGGACCGGGCCCGCGAGGCGGGTCTTGAACAGGACGACGTGACCGCTCTGGTCACGTCGGTGATGGAGGAGCGGTACGCCGGGACCGGGCCTGCCGCCGACCACGCGGGACCGACGGGCCCAGTGGAACCAGCTGGACCGCAGCACCAGCAATAACCGCAGCACCAGCAATAACCACAGGAACGACGGGGACAAGGGGACACGCATGATGAGTTACGAAACGGGCTACGGGGGCCCGGCCGAAACGTCCGCGATAGAAGCCCGCGGGGTGGGCCGGAAGTACCGCCGTGGCTGGGCGCTGCGGGACTGCTCCTTCCGGCTGCCGGCCGGGCGGATCTGCGGTCTGGTGGGTCCCAACGGGGCCGGCAAGACCACGCTGATGGCCATCGCCGCCAACCTGCTGGCGCCGACCACCGGCACCCTGCGCGTGTTCGGCGCGGCCCCGGAGTCGGCGGAGGCAACCCGGCGTACCGCGTTCCTCGCCCAGGAGAAACCCCTGTTCCGGCGCTTCACCGTCGCCGAGACCCTGCGGATGGGGCGGGAACTGAACCCCGGCTGGGACCAGCGGGCCGCCGAGGACATCGTCCGCGCGGGCAATGTGCCCCTCGACGCGAAGATCGGCACCCTCTCCGGCGGCCAGCGCACCCGGGTGGCCTTCGCCGTCTCCTTCGGCAAGCGTCCCGACCTGCTGCTCCTCGACGAGCCGATGTCCGACCTCGACCCGCTGGTGCGCCACGAGCTGATGGGCACCCTGCTGGCCGAGGCGGCCGAGCGCGGCACCACCGTGCTGATGTCCACCCACATGCTCGCCGAGCTGGAGAACACCTGCGACTACCTGCTGGTCATCGCGGGCGGCCGACTGCGTATGGCCGGTGAGGTCGACGAACTGCGCACCTCCCACGCCGTGCTGACCGGGGTCCACTCCGACGGGCGGACGCCCCCGGAGCTGGCCTACCACACCGTGGTCGAGACCCGCACCAGCGGACGGCAGTTCACCTCACTGATACGCCCCGACGGGCCGGTCGCCGGCGGCCCCTGGGAGGCGAGCACCCCGAACCTGGAGGAGCTCCTGCTCGCCTATCTGCGCTCGCCCGAGGCCCCGCCGCTGATCAGTCCCAGTTCCTACGTCGCCCCGCAGGCGGTGGCGGCATGAGCACGATGACCGGCACCGGCAGCACCGGCAGCACCTCCTACGACTCCGCCGCGGCGGAAGCCGGCCGTGGCCGCGGCCTCCGGCTCAGCGGCATGAACTGGCTCGTCTGGCGTCAGCACCGCGCCGCCTACTGGACGCTGCTGGCCGCCGCCGCGGTCACCGTCGCGGTGCTCGTGTACCAACGCCAGCAGATGATCACGTACCTCGACGGGTACGGCTATCCCCACCTCAAGTCCGGCTGGGAGGAGAAGTTCGACCAGAAGCCGCTCAACGCGGCCGCCGGTCTGCTCGGGCTCCTGCCCGTCGTGATCGGCGTGCTCCTCGGTCCGCCCCTGCTCGCCGGCGACCTGGAGACCGGCACCGCCAAGCTGGTCAACGCGCAGTCCGTGAGCCGTGTCCGCTGGCTCGCCACCAAGCTCGGTATGACCACGCTCGTGGTCGTGGTGTGCGCCACGGCGGTCTCCGCCGCGTTCACCTGGTGGTGGTCGCCGGTCAAGTCGACGTCGTACGTCCTGACGTGGGCCGAACCCGGCGCCTTCGACAACAGCGGACCCGTGCCCGTGGCGCTCACCCTGCTCACCGTCGTCGGTGGCGTGGCCATCGGCATGCTGCTGCGCAGGACCCTGCTGGCCATGGTCGTCACCCTGGGCTTCGCCGTCGCGCTGCAGGTGGCGTGGTCGTACGTCAGGACGTCCCTCGGGAACGTCATCACGGTCACCAGCCACAACGGTGTGGGTGACAACAGCCAGCCGAACCTGCCCGACAACGCCTACGTCCTGGACGAGTTCTACCTCACGGCCTCCGGCGACCTCATGGGCTGGGGCAGCTGCGCCGAGGCCACGGAGAAGGCCCGCAACGCCTGCCTGGACGAGGCGCAGGTCGTCGGCTGGTCGGTCGACTACATCCCGTTCTCCCAGATGGCGTCCATGCAGTGGCTCGGCGCCTCGATCCTGCTGGCCCTGACCGCCGGCATCGCGGCGTTCGTCATCCTCTGGGGTCGCAAGCGCCTCGTCTGACATCTGTCCGAGCGCCTCGTCCGACCCGATCCTCCTCGCAGTTCTCTCTCTGTACGCGGCCGAGCGGCCACAGTGCCGCTCGGCCGCGCCCTGATGCTGCCCCGATTCGGCGAGTGAATCGCCATGAACCATGTCGAAAGGCCTGAGTTGAAGTCGCACAAACGCAGGAAACGAATGGTCACCACCGTCCCGTCGGCGGCCGTGCTGGCGGCGGCGCTCGGCGCCGGACTGCTGATGAGCACGTCCGACAGTGCCGAGGCCGCCCGGTCGGGGCCCCCGGCCGGCGCCCCCGCGAGGACCGTCACCCTCGTCACCGGCGACAGAGTGACCCTCGACGCCGAGGGCAAGGTCACCGGCGTGGTGGCCGCCGAGGGCCGCGAGGGGATGGCCTTCCGCGTCCAGCAGGCCGAGGGCCACGCGTACGTCCTGCCGCGCGACGCCGAACCGCTGATCGCGAACGGGACCGCCGACCGGCGGCTGTTCGACGTGACGCGGCTGGTGAGTTCGCGCTACGACGACGCCCGCCGCTCCGACCTGCCGCTGATCGTCACCTACGACAAGGGCACGTCCCTGTCGGCGAGCACGTTCCGCGGCGCGGGCGCGACCGTCCGGCGGGATCTGCCGAGCATCAACGGCGACGCCGTACGCGCCCGAAAGTCCGAGGGCTCGGACCTGTGGGAGACCCTCACCAGCGGCACCGGCTCCGCGAAGGTCAGAAAGATCTGGCTGGACGGGAAGGTGAAGGCGACCCTGGACAGGAGCGTGCCGCAGATCGGCGCGCCCGCGGCGCACACGGCGGGATACGACGGCAAGGGCGTCGAGGTCGCCGTCCTCGACACCGGCATCGATGCCACGCATCCGGACCTCAAGGACCGTATCGAGGCGGTGAAGAACTTCTCCGCGTCCGCGGACACCGTCGACCGCGCGGGCCACGGCACCCATGTGGCCTCGACGATCGCGGGTTCCGGGGCGGCCTCTCCCTCGGGCGCGAAGTACGCGGGCGTCGCGCCCGGCGCCCGGCTCCTCGTCGGCAAGGTGCTCGACGACTCCGGCGAGGGCGACGACTCCGGCGTCATCGCCGGCATGCAGTGGGCCGTGGCGCAGGGCGCCAAGGTCGTCAACATGAGCCTGGGAGGGGAGGACCGCCCCGGCATCGACCCCGTCGAGCAGGCCGTCAACGACCTGTCGGCCGACTCCGGCGCCCTGTTCGTCATAGCCGCCGGCAACGAGGGCCCGGGCGAAGGCACCATCGGTACCCCCGGCAGCGCGGCCGCCGCGCTCACCGTCGGCGCGGTCGACCGCCGGGACGCCATCGCCGAGTTCTCCAGCCGAGGCCCCACGGCCGACGGCTTCCTCAAGCCCGACGTCACCGCACCGGGCGTGGACATCGTCGCCGCCAAGGCCGCCGAAGGCGACATGGGCGACCCCGCCGCCGACGGCTATGTCTCCATGAGCGGTACGTCGATGGCGACCCCGCACGTGGCGGGCGCCGCGGCGATCCTGGCCCAGGAGCACCCGGACTGGACCGGCCCGCAGATCAAGGCCGCCCTCACCGCCTCCGCGAAACCGGCCGCCGCCACCTCCGCGTACACGCAGGGCACCGGCCGGGTGGACGTCGCCAGGGCGATCGCCCAGCAGCTCACCAGCAGTCCGACCTCGCTGGGCTTCGGGACACAGGCGTACCCCCACACCGACGACCGGCCGGTCACCAAGGACGTCACCTACCGCAACGCGGGCACCGAGCCGGTCACGCTCGACCTGGCCACCGAGGCCTACGGCAACGACGGAAAGCCTGCCGCCGAGGGCCTGTTCACCGTCTCGCCGCAGCGGCTCACCGTCCCGGCGGGCGGTGAGGCGAGCGCCACCGTGACCACCGACACCCGCGTGGGAACGGCCGAAGGCAGCTTCGGCGGCTCGCTGACCGCCACCACCGCCGACGGCACGACGACCGCGCGCACCTCCCTGGGCGTGGTCCGCGAGGTGGAGTCGTACGACCTGACCCTCAAGCACCTCGACCTCAAGGGCAAGGCCCTCGGCGACGCCTCGACGAGTGTCTACGGCCTGGACAACGACATCTGGACGGAGGCCTTCGACGAGAAGGACGGCGAGGTCACCATCCGTCTGCCGAAGGGGCGTTACGCCCTGGAAGGCCTGCTCCGCACCGGTGGCGACGGAGGGTCCGTGCTGCTGCACCCGAAGTTCGCGCTGACCAAGGACACGACCCTGGTCATGGACGCCCGGAAGACGAAGCCCGTCAGGATCACCGTGCCGGACGGTGCGGCCAGGCCCGCGGGCGCGATGTTCTTCTTCCACGTCGACGTCAACGACAACGACAAGCCGTACACCTCCATCTACGACGGCCCCTCCTTCGGCAGCATCCGCGTCGGACAGCTCGGCGCCCCGGCGCCGGCCGCCGAGGTGTCGGCGATGTACCACGGCATCTGGAGCCACAAGGCCGTCAACTATCGGCTGGCCTGGAACCGTACGGGTGACCTGTCCGGCTTCACCAAGAACGTCGAGCGGGCCCAGCTCACCAAGGTCAAGGTCGTCGTCGGTGCGCCCGTCAAGGGCAAGACCACGACGATCGCCGCCGCACCACTGATGTACGGCGGCTTCTACAACCTGCACTCGACCACGGGCCGTCTGCCGCTGACCGGCACCGACTACGTGCTGCCCAACGGAATCAAGTGGTTCTACCAGGCCAGCCAGTACGGCGCCCCCGACGCCGAGGGCGAGCCGACGTGGGAGAGCACGCAGGCCGGCATTCCCCGGGCGTACGCGGCGGGCAAGGTCCACACCCAGCGGTTCAACGTCGGCGTCTTCGGTCCGTCCCTCCCCTCGGGCCCCCTCTCGGCCGTCCTCGACCGGCCCGAAGCGGTACGCGTCGGCGACACCTTCACGGCGTACGTCCCGCTGTTCTCCGACGGCGTCGGCAACCTGGGGACCTCCGACCACACCAAGGCCAGGAGCTCGCTCCACGCCGACGGCAAGAAGATCTTCGCCGTGAACGCCCCGCTGAACGGCGACTCGTACACGGTCCCCGCGGGCAAGCGCACCTACAAGCTCGCCGTGGACGTCTCCCGCGCCCCGGCACGGTTCGCGGTCAGCACCCGTACGACCGCCACCTGGACCTTCACCTCGGCCCATGTCCCCGGCGACACCCCCGAGCGGCTCCCGCTGACGGTCGTCCGCTACACGCCCAAGCTGTCGACGGCCAGTACAGCGAAGGCCGGTACGACCCTCACCGTGCCCTTCAGCCTCCAGGGCGCGGCCACCAAGGCCACCACGCTGCGCAAGCTGGCCTTCACCGTCTCCTACGACGACGGCAGGACCTGGAAGAAGGCCCCCGTGGTGAACGGCAAGCTGCTCAAGCTGCGCAGCCCCGCCGAGCCCGGCCCCGTCTCTCTTCGGGTCGCCCTCACCGACGCCGACGGCAACACCCTGACCCAGACCATCCACCGCGCGTACCGCACCACCAAGTAGACGACAACGACGCAGTCGGCCCCTGCCGGGCGCCCGGCGGGGGCCCACTGCGTCGCCGCCGGGCAGCGAAGCCCCACCGCGCACCGCACCAGCTCGCTGGTCAGGTGCCGGAAGTCCGCGGCCGCAGTGCTGTGCATCCCCGCGTTGGCCCGCTCGTGTTCGGGGACGGCCTGGAGGCCGCGGTGCAGAAGGCGTTCACCCGCCCGGCGCCGAGGTCGGCCGGCGCGCAGAAGCGGTACCTGGTCAAGGGTCGCGGCAATCGGCTCGCGTTCCCTCTTGCGTGCGCGCCCGACGAGACCCCATCATCAGGAATCCTGTTGGTTTAACTTTGCAGTGATGGGACTCACCGTGCCACTCAAGTCGCAGATGCAGGCCAGAGGCGTCCAGTTGCTCTTCGGCCGGATCATGAGCCGCGTACACGAGGACCTGCGCTTCGCCGACATCCCGAAGCACACGGAAACCCTCCAGGTGGAGACCGGCGCGGGGGCGGTGACCTGCACCGTCTACCGTCCGCCTGCCACGACCCCCGACCCCGCCCCGGTGTACGTGAACTTCCACGGCGGCGGTTTCGTGGTCGCCCGCCCCGAGCAGGACGACCATCTGTGCCGCTACATAGCCGCCACCGCCGGCTGTGTGGTGATCAACGTGGACTACGGCGTCGCCCCGCAACAGCCGTACCCCGCACCCGTCGTCCAGGCGTACGACGTCACCGCCTGGGTGGCCGAGAACGGTTCCGCCCACAACTGGGACGGCTCGCGGCTCGCCGTGGGCGGACACAGCGCCGGGGCCAACCTGACCGCCGCGGTGTGCCGCACGGCCCGGGACCGCGGCACCTTCACGCCCCGCCTCCAGATCATCGACTCGGCGCCGCTCGACCAGCTCGTCGACCCGGCCACCAAGCAGTCACCCATCGCCAAGCCGCTGCTCGCGCCGGGGCTCCTGCGGATCTTCACCGCCGCCTACGTCCCGGACCCCGCCGACCTGTCGCATCCGCTGGTGTCGCCCGGCCTGGCCGACGACCTGGCCGGACTGCCGCCCGCGCTGGTCATCACCGCGGAGCACGACCGGCTGCGCGACGAGGGCGACGCCTACGCCAAGGCCCTGGAGGCCGCGGGCGTCCCGGTCACCCACCGTTGCTTCGAGGGCGTCGACCACTACTTCACGCACACCGGCCCGGTGGAGGCCGGGAAGGAGGCCATCGACCTGATGGCCACCACCCTGCGCACGGCACTCAGCGCCTGACACGGCTGATCAAGCCGCCGGACCGAGCCGCGTCAACAACAGGCCAGTCACTCGCCCGGTGACGCGCCCAGTGACTCGAACCGCCACCGGTGGACCGCCCGGCCGACCAACCCGGCGTCGGGCTCCGGAAGTTCCGGCAGCTCGGCGTCGAACTCCGCGTCCCACCAGGTGATGACGAGCACCCGGTCCTGCGGCGCCCGGAACGTCTCGCGCCGCAGCGGCCGTACCGGGAGCCGCTGGTCCCGGGCCCAGGCGAGCAGGTCCTCGCCCCGGCCGGGGACCGCCCGGGCCTCCCACATCAGGGCGACGGTCACGAGTACAGGTTCTCCTTGCTGACCTCGTGGACGTGGTCGTGCGTGTGCGAGGCGCCCGGCACGTGCGGGTCGGTGACGGGCAGGGAGGAGTCGGCGGACAGGTCCCAGTCGGAGGCGGCGCGGTTCCGCGCGACCATCTCCGCGCCGAGGGCGGCCACCATCGCGCCGTTGTCCGTGCACAGCTTGGGGCGCGGCACCCGCAGCCGGATACCGGCCGCCTCGCACCGCTCCTGGGCGAGCGCCCGCAGCCGGGAGTTGGCGGCGACGCCCCCACCGATCATCAGATGGTCGACACCCTGGTCCTTGCAGGCCCGTACGGCCTTGCGGGTGAGGACGTCCACCACCGCCTCCTGGAAGGAGGCCGCCACGTCCCGCACCGGCACGTCCTCGCCGGCCGCGCGCTTGGCCTCGATCCAGCGGGCCACGGCGGTCTTCAGGCCGGAGAAGGAGAAGTCGTAGATGGGGTCGCGGGGGCCGGTGAGCCCGCGCGGGAAGGCGATCGCGTCCGGGTCGCCCTCCTTGGCGTAGCGGTCGATGACCGGGCCGCCGGGGAACCCGAGGTTCAGCACGCGGGCGATCTTGTCGAAGGCCTCGCCGGCCGCGTCGTCGATGGTCGACCCCATCGGCCGGACGTCCGAGGTGATGTCCGTCGACAGCAGCAGCGACGAGTGGCCGCCGCTGACGAGCAGCGCCATCGTCGGCTCGGGCAGCGCCCCGTGCTCCAGCTGGTCCACACAGATGTGGGACGCCAGGTGGTTGACGCCGTAGAGCGGCTTGCCGAGCGCGTACGCGTACGCCTTCGCCGCGGAGACGCCGACGAGCAGCGCGCCCGCGAGTCCGGGACCGGCGGTGACGGCGATGCCGTCGAGGTCCTTCGCGCTGACACCCGCCTCCTTCAGCGCGCGGTCGATGGTCGGGACCATCGCCTCCAGATGGGCGCGGGAGGCCACCTCGGGCACCACGCCGCCGAATCGGGCGTGCTCGTCGACACTGGACGCGATCGCGTCCGCGAGGAGGGTGTGGCCGCGGACGATGCCCACGCCGGTCTCGTCGCAGGAGGTCTCGATCCCCAGGACCAGGGGTTCGTCAGCCATTGATCTCGGTTCCTTGTACGGATGTGGAGGGGTCGTTGAGGCGCATGACGAGGGCGTCGACGTTCCCCGGCTGGTAGTAGCCGCGGCGGAAGCCGATCGCCTCGAAGCCGAAGCGCTCGTACAGCTTCTGGGCGCGGACGTTGTCGACCCGGCATTCGAGCATCACCTGGGCGCACTCGAACGCGGTCGCGGCCCGCAGCAGCTCGGTCAGGAGCACCGCGCCGAGTCCGGTGCCCCAGTGGTCGCGGGCGACGGCGATGGTCTGGACGTCGGCGACGTCACCGGCGGCCGCGAGGCCCCCGTAGCCGACGATCCGCCCGTCCTCGGGGGACTCGGCCACGTAGTACCGCCGGGTCGCCTCGGGCCCGCGCGCGTGGGCCAGGTCGGACCAGAACATGCCGCGGGACCAGGCGTCCTCGGGGAAGAGGTCCTTCTCCAGCTCCAGGACGGGCTCGATGTCCCACCAGCGCATCTCGCGCAGCACCGGGGTCGTCACTTGGGCGTGACCACCTTGTAGTTCTTGGGCACCTGGGCGTCCGGGCGGCGCAGGTAGAGCGGCCGGGGGGCCTCCAGTTCCTCGCCCTTGGCGAGCCGCTCCGCCGCGAGGGACGCGAGCGCGGCCGCCGAGACATGCTCGGGGGCGCGGGCGTCGGGGAAGGTGTCGGGGTAGAGCAGCGCCCCCGCGCCCACGGCCGGGAGTCCGGCCACGGCCTCGGCGATCTCGGCGGGCCGGTCGACGGCCGGGTCCGTGACCCGGGTGCGCGGGTCCTCGTACCGCGCCCAGTACACCTCCTTGCGCCGGGCGTCGGTGGCCGCCACGAACGGCCCCTCGACCTCGGCCGCGTACGCGAGCGCGTCAAGGGTGCACAGGCCGTGGACGGGGACCCCGAGGGCGAGGCCGAAGGTGTCGGCGGTCATCAGGCCGACGCGGAGCCCGGTGTAGGGGCCGGGCCCGGTGCCCACGACGATCGCGGTGACGGCGTCGAGGCGGGCGCCCGCCTCGGCGAGGACCCGGTCGACGGCGGGCAGCAGCAGTTCCCCATGGCGACGGGCGTCCACCTGGCTCGACGCGGCGACGACATCCGTCCCGTCGTGCAGCGCGACGGTGACGGCGGGGGTGGCGGTATCCAGAGCGAGCAAGAGCACGCAAACAGCCTACGGCGCTTCGGCCCGGGCCACGGCCGACCCGGTGCACCGTCCCTCTGCTGCTACCGTCACAGCACAGACGTACATCAAGGGCGTACGTGCGTACGAGAGGTGGGCGCAGAAGGTGGCCAGCAGCAGCTCGGGATTCGTGGCCGGGCTCACGGCGGTGGCGATCGCCGCAGTCGGTTTCCTCACCTACCAGGCGTCGGCCAGCGTGCCGGACGACCTCGGCAAGCCGTCCCCCTCCGAGACACCGGCGGCCAAGAAGTCCAAGGCCCCCGCCGGCAAGGAGAAGGACGACGACCTCGTCCTGCCCAAGGGTTCGGGCACCGGCGAGCGTGTCGTCTACTCCCTGGACGAGGACCGCGTCTGGCTGGTCGGCGCGAACGAGAAGGTCACCCGCACCTTCGAGGTCACGCCCAGCACGGTGGACCCCACCCCCGCCACCTACACGGTGACGTCCCGCTCCGCCGCCATCACCGGCTCCGACGGCACCCCCATCGAGCACGTCGTCCGCTTCGCCTCGATCGACGGCGTGGTGATCGGCTTCAGCGCGGCGGTGGACGGCTCCACCCCCCAGCCCGACCCCGGCGTCAAGACGGGCGGCATCCGGGAGTCCCGCAAGGACGGCAAGGCGATGTGGCAGTTCGCAGGCATCGGCACGAAGGTGGTCGTGGTCAAGTAGCGGGAGAGGGTGTCCGCATAGTCACCGGCAAGGGGAACCGCCGGCCATTTGGGGGCGCGGGGAACTGCGCGCCAAGCCCCCACCCACCCGCAGCCGCGCCACGACCGAGCCACCCCTCCGAGAGCGCGACCTCTACGCCGCCCGAGGGTGCCGCCCCTCCACCGCCCGCCGTTCCTCCCCCTGAACCGGCGGAGCCGCCGGCGTGGAGACCGCCTTCGCCGCCGCACAGCTGGCCAACAGGTCCCGCATCGACACCCCGGCCACCCCGGAGGCAGAGGCCACCCCGGACGGCCGCCCATCCCGTCGCTCCGAACCCTGCATGGACGCCTCCTGATGCCACCGGCGAACCAAGTTAGGTAGACCTAACCAAGGACTGGTTACCATGTGACCACGCCGGCAGCGCCAAAGCAACATTTTGCCGACACCTTGTCGGAACCGACACAAGAGGCGACCGCCCGACGACGGAGCCACCCACTCGGCCGCGGCCCCACCAGGCGCCGCCCCGCTCAGGCGGGCAGCACTCCCGGCCTCAGGCGAGCAGCACTCCCGGCCTCAGGCCGACAGCACTCCCAGCTCGACGGAGGCCCACCGCTCCCCGAGCCCGGTGACGGTCACATGCCGCACCTCGTCGGTGGTGTCACCGACCGCTCGGTGGATGACGACATGGAGCCGGTCGTCGGTCAGCTCCTCGACCTTCCCCTCGCCCCACTCCACCACGATCACCGAATCCGGCAGCGAGACGTCGAGATCGAGGTCCTCCATCTCGTCCAGCCCGCCGCCCAGGCGATACGCGTCGACATGGACGAGCGGCGGCCCCTCCACCAGCGAGGGATGCACGCGCGCGATGACGAACGTCGGCGAGGTGACGGCCCCGCGCACCCCGAGCCCTTCCCCGAGCCCCCGGGTCAGGGTCGTCTTCCCGGCGCCCAGCTCCCCGTTGAGCATGACGAGATCACCCGGACGCAGCAGTTTGGCCAGCCGACGGCCCAACTCCAGCATCTGCTCGGGAGACTGCACGACGGCCTCGAAGGGCGTCACGGACGACGAAGGCGACGAAGGTGAAGAGGACGAGGTGGGCGAAGTGGGGACGGCCCCGGGCTCACCCGGGACGTACCGTGCTGCTGGCGCTTCCATAACCACTTACGGTAGCCCCCGTCGGCACGGCACCGGCCCGGGTCAGCAGGTCGGCGAGCCGGTCGGTGACCACCTCGGGGTGCTCCAGCATCACCAGGTGCCCGGCGTCCGGCACGAGCACCAGCTCCGCGTCCGGCAGCAGATCGGCGATCGCCTCGCTGTGCTCGCTCGGCGTGACGAGGTCCTTGACCCCGGCCAGCACGAGCACCGACAGCTCGGCGAACGCCGAGAGCGCCTCCGTCTTGTCGTGCTCGGTGAACGCCGGGTAGAACTCGGCGACGACGTCGATCGGTGTGCCCTCGATCATCCGCTCGGCGAACCGCGCGATCGCCGGGTCGACGTCCCGCGACGCGAACGAGTACCGCTTGATGATCCCGGCGAACAGATCGGCGGTAGCCCGCCGCCCCCGCTCCACCAGCGCGGCCTGCTGCCCGAGCGCCCTGAGCACCCCCGGCAGCACCCGCCGCACCGCGTTGACGCCCGCGACGGGCAGCCCGAAGTTGACCTCGCCGAGCCGCCCCGACGACGTACCGACCAGGGCGACGGCGACGACCCGCTCGCGGATCAGCTCGGGGTAGTGGGCGGCGAGGGCCATGACGGTCATGCCGCCCATGGAGTGCCCGACGAGCACGATGGGCCCCTCGGGCACGGCCGCGTCGATCACGGCCTTGAGGTCGCGCCCGAGCTGGTCGATGGTGACCGGCGACCCGTCGACGGCCTGGGCCCGCCCGGAGCGGCCGTGGCTGCGCTGGTCCCAGTGCACGGTCCGTACGACACCGCGCAGCGCGGCCCGCTGGAAGTGCCAGGAGTCCTGGTTGAGGCAGTAGCCGTGGCTGAAGACGACGGTGACGGGGGCCGGGGACTTGCGGCCGAAGAGGCGGCGTCTGCGGGGCGCGAGGCCGGCCTCGGGCTCGATGTCGTCGACCTCGTAGTACAGCTCGGTGCCGTCGTCCGCGTACGCCTTGCCGGGGGTGCCGCGCAGCGTCCCGTAGGGGCCCGTGGAGTCGAGCGCGAGCCGGGCCTTCCTGCGCATGCCGCGGCCCACGGTGAGCCGCTCTATGGCGACACCGGCGGCCGCGCCCGCGGCGACCACACCTATCGCCGCCCCCGCGACACCGGCCCTGCGCCAGGTCCCCCCGGCGGCGGCGGACGCGGCTGTGGCGGCCGCGCTCGCGACGGCCTCCACGGCCTCCGCGCTGCTCTCGCTCACATCCCGCTCCTCTTCGCCGGCCCTCGGGCCCTAGCCGCTCCGCACACCCGTACGGAGTTTCCTGTCTCGTTCGTCTTTCACTTACCCGTGGTGTGTACTCGCACTTACTCGTGTTGTACTCGCGTCGACGCGGGCGCGTTCACAGCTGCGGGGCAGCTCACACGCTCACCCGTTCGGGGGTACCGGATTCCTCACGCCTGCTCACCCGTGTCGACGTAGACGCGCGGTACGCGGGTTCCGATGCGGGTCACGATCTCGTAGGCGATGGTTCCGGCCGCCTTCGCCCAGTCCTCGGCGGTCGGTTCGCCGTCGTCGCCGGAGCCGAACAGCACCACCTCGTCGCCCACCGCGGGTTCGTCCCCGCCGAGGTCGACGACGAACTGGTCCATCGCTACCCGGCCCGCGACCGTCCGCCACTTCCCGCCGACGAGCACGGGCCCGGTGCCGGAGGCGTGCCGGGGGATGCCGTCCGCGTAGCCGACGGGGACGAGGCCGAGGGTCGTGGCGCCCGGGGTGAGGTAGTGGTGCCCGTAGCTGACGCCGTGCCCCCCGGGGACGTGCTTGACCAGGGCGAGCGAGGCGCTGAGCCGCATCACGGGACGCAGCCCGAGGTCGGCCGAACTGCCCAGCTCCGGGCTGGGCGAGATGCCGTAGAGGGCGATGCCCGCCCGGACGAGGTCGAAGTGGCTCTCCGGGAGGGTGAGCGTGGCGGGCGAGTTGGCGATGTGCCGCACCTCGGGCCGTACGCCCTGGTCCTCCGCGTACGTCACCATCTCGCGGAACAGACCGAGCTGCACGGCGATGGACGGGTGCCCCGGCTCGTCGGCGCACGCGAGGTGCGACCAGATCCCGGTGACGGTGACGAGTCCCTCGGCCTCGGCGGCCAGCGCCTCGGTGACCAGCTCCGCCCAGTCCTCCGGCTGGCAGCCGTTCCGCCCGAGCCCCGTGTCGGCCTTGAGCTGCACACGCGCGCGTGCCCCCGCCGCACGGGCGGCGTCGGTGACCTCCCGCAGCGCCCACAGCCCGCTGACCGACACGTCGAGGTCGGCCTCGATCGCCTCTCGCCACGGTCCGCCCGGCGCCCAGAGCCAGCACATGATGCGCCCCGGCAGCCCCGCCGCGCGGAGCGCCAGCGCCTCCTCGGGCGTGGCCGTACCCAGCCAGGCGGCCCCCGCCTCGACCGCGGCCCGCGCACACCGCACCGCCCCGTGGCCGTACGCGTCGGACTTGACGACGGCCATCAGGGCGGCATCCGGCGCCAGCGCGCGCAGGGTCCGCACGTTGGCCCGCAGGGCATCCAGATCGATCTCGGCGCGGGCCCGCAGGGGCGCGGTCCGCGAAGGCGCTGTCTCACTCATGTCAGCCCCAGTGTCTCAGAGCCCGGGGACACCCCTCCGGCGCCCCATGCACGGGGGCTCACTTGCCCGCCCGCCGCCCCCACACGAACACCCGGTCCTTGGTCTTCAGCACCCCCCACAGGGTCCGCGCGTCCGCCAGCCGCAGATTCACACACCCCATGGACCCGATCTCCGTGTAGATGGACCCGTACACGGCGTGGAACGCCTGCCCGCCGCTGAAGAACTGCGCGTACGGCATCGGCTGGTGATACAGCGTCGACCAGTGGTTCTTGTGCTTCCAGTACACCGTGTGCCAGCCCGCGCGGGTCGGGTACTGCCGCCGCCCGCTGCGGATCGGCGCCGGCCCGAAGACCACCTTCTTGCCCTTCTGCACCCAGGTCACCTGCCGCGTCAGGTCCACGCAGGCCACCCGGTAGGTGCGGACCGGGCACTTCCCCGCCGCGTTGGGGTTCTTGCGGGCCGAGAGGAACTGCATCCGCGCCCAGGTCACCGGCCCGGCGAAGCCGATCGCCGGCTTGATGCCCTCCTTGATCTGGAACGCGCGGATGGCGAGGCAGTCCGCCTTCGACTGCTTGGCGTTCGCGTTCTTCAGCTTGAGCCACCGCTCGACCTGCTTCTGGTACGGCCCCGTCGCCGTCGTACAGGTGACCTTCGCGTCGGCGACCGCCTCGGCCTCACTGAGCGGCACGTACTCGATGAGGTCGTACGTCCCCGCCGCCGCGCTCCTGGGCTCCACCGCCTCCTCCAGGGCGCTCGGCCGATACACCCGGGGCGGCAGCACCTGGTCGGGCGTGTCGAGGTGCCAGGGCTGATGGGGGCCGGGCGGCACACCGGGGACGAGTTGCTCGTCGACCGGTGCGGGGGCGGGCGGCGGTGCCTCGGCCAGGGCGCTGTCCAGGGGCAGGACGCTCACCAGGGCGAGGAGTACGGCGACACACCGGAAGGTCATGCGCCGGCCGCGGTTCTCGGGGCGTCGCGCGACATGGTGGGGGGTGGTTTGTCCGCTCGTCATGTGATCAGCCATACGTGGCGCCCACCTGCGCGGGAGTGCGCCGCGCGCGCCGGGTCACCCGAATATCGCGCGCCAGGTCACCCGATGTGAGGGCTCACCCAGGACCCGATCGTCACGTACAGTCACAGAGGGCACACAGTATGTCGCGTTCGACGGCATCACCGGAAGACGACAGCACCATCAGGACCACAGGCACCGCCAGGACCACAGGCACCACCAGGACGACAGGCACCACCAGGACGACAGCACCGGACACCATCGGACACAGGGGTTGATATGTGCGGAATCGTGGGATACGTCGGATCACAGTCCGCGCTCGACGTGGTCCTGGCCGGGCTGAAGCGGCTGGAGTACCGGGGGTACGACTCGGCGGGCGTGGCGGTGCCGGCCGACGGGGGCCTGGCCGCCGCCAAGAAGGCCGGGAAGCTGGTGAACCTGGAGAAGGAACTGGTCGGCCGGCCGCTGCCCAGCGGCTCCACCGCCATCGGCCACACCCGCTGGGCCACCCACGGCGGCCCCACCGACGTCAACGCCCACCCGCACCTGGACAACGCGGGCCGGGTCGCCGTCGTCCACAACGGCATCATCGAGAACTTCGCGGGCCTGCGCGCCGAACTGACCGAGCGGGGCCACGAGCTGGCTTCCGAGACGGACACCGAGGTCGTCGCCCATCTCCTCGCCGAGGAGTACTCGTCCTGCGACGACCTCGCCGAGTCGATGAGGCTGGTCTGCCGCCGTCTGGAGGGCGCGTTCACCCTTGTCGCGGTGCACGCGGACGCGCCTGACGTGGTCGTGGGCGCCCGCCGCAACTCCCCTCTGGTGGTCGGGGTCGGCGAGGGCGAGGCGTTCCTCGCGTCGGACGTCGCCGCGTTCATCGACCACACCCGCTCGGCCATCGAGCTGGGCCAGGACCAGGTGGTGGAGCTGCGCCGCGACGGCGTGACGGTGACGGCGTTCGACGGCCGCCCCGCCGAGGTCCGTTCGTACCACGTCGACTGGGACGCGTCGGCCGCCGAGAAGGGCGGCTACGACTACTTCATGCTCAAGGAGATCGCCGAGCAGCCGAAGGCGGTCGCGGACACCCTGCTGGGCCGTATCGACACATCGGGCTCACTGACCCTGGACGAGGTCCGCATCTCCGACCAGGAACTGCGCGAGCTGGACAAGGTGGTCATCGTCGCGTGCGGTACGGCCTTCCACGCCGGCCTCATCGCCAAGTACGCCATCGAGCACTGGACGCGGGTGCCCTGCGAGGTGGAGCTGGCCAGCGAGTTCCGCTACCGGGACCCCATCCTCGACCACCAGACGCTCGTCGTCGCGATCTCCCAGTCCGGCGAGACCATGGACACGCTGATGGCCGTGCGCCACGCGCGCGAACAGGGCGCCCGGGTCCTCGCGATCTGCAACACCAACGGCTCGACGATCCCCCGCGAGTCGGACGCCGTCCTCTACACCCACGCGGGCCCGGAGGTCGCCGTCGCCTCCACGAAGGCGTTCCTGACCCAGTTGGTCGCCTGCTACCTGGTCGCCCTGTATCTGGGGCAGATCCGCGGCACCAAGTGGGGCGACGAGATCCGGGCGGTGATCCGCGACCTGTCCCGTATCTCCCGCGAGGTCGAGCGGGTCCTCGAAACGATGGAGCCGGTACGGGAGTTGGCGCGCACCCTCGCCACGAAGAACACGGTGCTGTTCCTCGGCCGCCACGTGGGCTACCCGGTGGCCCTGGAAGGCGCCCTGAAACTGAAGGAACTGGCCTACATGCACGCGGAGGGCTTCGCCGCGGGCGAACTGAAACACGGCCCGATCGCCCTGATCGAGGAGGACCTCCCGGTGGTCGTCGTGGTCCCCTCCCCCGCGGGCCGCTCCCTCCTCCACGACAAGATCGTCTCCAACATCCAGGAGATCCGCGCCCGCGGCGCCCGCACGATCGTCATCGCCGAGGAAGGCGACGAGACGGTCGCCCCCTACGCCGACCACCTCATCCGCATCCCCGCGACCCCCACGCTCCTCCAACCCCTCGTCTCCACGGTCCCCCTCCAGGTCTTCGCCTGCGAACTGGCCACGGCCCGAGGCAACGAGGTCGACCAACCGCGCAACTTGGCGAAGTCGGTGACGGTGGAGTGACCGGAGCGGGGGGCTACCGCCTCAGCGACCCTGGTTCGGGTCCGGGTTCGCCCTGATCCGCAGGACGAGCGAGATGGCGCCACGCAGTGCCGTGTTCGCCGTGATGACGTCGGCGCGGCCGGGCCGGCCGATAACAGGGCGTGGCGCGAAGGGATTTGGCCGTCGGCGCCGCACGCGGGCGGGGCGGGCCCGGTGTGGTGCCCCTGGCGGGGGCGGCGCGCCGTAAGGTGCAGATCATGCCCATCATCGGAGTCGGCATCGACGTCGCCGAGATCGACCGTTTCCGCGCGGCCCTGGAACGGACCCCCTCCATGGCCGAACGCCTCTTCGTGCCCGACGAACTGCTCCTCCCGAGCGGCGAACGCCGCGGCATCGCCTCCCTCGCGGCCCGCTTCGCCGCGAAGGAGGCCCTCGCCAAGGCCCTCGGCGCCCCGGCGGGCCTCCACTGGACCGACGCGGAGGTCTTCGTCGAGCCCTCCGGCCAGCCCCGCCTCCGGGTGAGGGGCACGGTGGCGGCCCGCGCGGCCGACCTCGGCGTCAAGTCCTGGCACATCTCGCTGAGCCATGACGCGGGGGTGGCCTCAGCGGTGGTGATCGCCGAGGGCTGAGGCCGGAGTGCCCAGTAGCTCGGGGGTACGTGTGGTTCTGGCGGGTGCGGGCGCATCGTGGTTTCTCGCGCAGTTCCCCGCGCCCCTGGAGGGACGGGCCTACGGCCCCGGAAGGCGTGGGCCTGACGGCCCGGCCTTCACCCGATGGCGCCGGTGAAAAGCACGGGACGTGGCCCCGGTCGCTTTTCAGGGGCGCGGGGAACTGCGCGAGAAACCCCCACCCGCCCGCACCCGCCAACGAACCGCGCACCCCCGAGCTACCAGGCGCCCAACCCCAACCCCGCGCACCCAACACTCCCAAGGCCCCCTCCTCCCCCGGCCAAAAAGAGAAGGGCACACTCGACCCCATGCGCTCAGCCCACCGCGTAGAAACCGTCCGCTCAGCCGAACGCACCCTCATGGCCCAACTCCCCCCGGGCGCCCTGATGCAACGCGCCGCCGCCGGTCTCGCCGCGGCGTGCGCGGACGCGCTCCGCCGGGTCTACGGCAGCCGCGTCGTCCTCCTCACCGGCAGCGGGGACAACGGCGGCGACACCCTGTACGCCGGCGCCCGCCTCGCGAGGCGCGGCGCGGGAGTGACGGCCGTCCTCCTCAACCCCGACCGCACCCACCCGGACGCCCTCAAGGCCCTCCTCCGAGCCGGCGGCACCACCACCACCCCGTCCGCCGCGGCGCAGCCCATCGCCCGCGCCGACCTCGTCCTGGACGGCATCGTCGGCATCGGCGGCAAGGGCGGTCTCCGCCCCGACGCCGCCCACCTCGCCGAACTCGTCACCGCCTCCCGCGCCACGGTCGTCGCCGTGGACCTCCCGAGCGGCATCGAACCGGACACGGGCGAAATCCACGGCACAGCCCTCCGCGCCGACCTCACCGTCACGTTCGGCACCCACAAGCCGGGCCTGCTCATCGACCCGGCCCGCGCGTACGCCGGCTCCGTACGCCTGATCGACATCGGCCTGGGGAGCACCCTCCCCGCCAGCCCGGACGTGGAGTCCCTCCAGCACGCCGACCTGGCCGCCCTCCTCCCCCACCCGGCCGCGGAGAGCGACAAGTACCGCCGGGGAGTCGTGGGCATCGCCGCCGGTTCGGCCCGCTACCCGGGGGCCGCGGTCCTCGCGGTCGCCGGCGCCCTGCGCTCCGGCGCCGGCGCCGTCCGCTACGTGGGCCCGGCCGCCGACGCCGTCCTCGCCCGTTTCCCGGAGACCCTGGTGTCGGACAGCGGCCCGAAGAAGGCCGGCCGGGTCCAGGCCTGGGTGACCGGCCCCGGCGCGGGCGACGACGCGGCCCCGGTCGCCGAGGCCCTCTCCACCGACGTGCCCGTCCTCCTGGACGCCGACGGTCTGCGCCTCGCGGACGTGGCCGCCGTACGGGCCCGTACCGCCCCCACCGTCATGACCCCGCACGCGGGCGAGGCCGCGGCGCTGCTGGGCGTCGCCCGCGAGGAGGTCGAGTCGGCCCGGCTGACCGCCGTTCGGGAGCTGGCCCGCCGCTACGCCGCCACGGTCCTCCTCAAGGGGTCCACGACCCTGATCGCCGGGCCCGACGACGCCACCCCGGCCCGGGTGAACCCCACCGGCACCCCGTGGCTGGCCACCGCCGGCAGCGGCGACGTCCTGTCCGGCCTCACCGGCTCCCTGCTGGCCGCGGGCCTCGCCCCCCTGGACGCGGCGAGCGCGGCGGCGTACCTCCACGGCCTGGCGGGCCGCTACGCTGCGAACGGCGCCCCCACAGCCGCCCAGGACGTCGCGGACGCCCTCCCGCAGGCATGGCGGGACATCAGGGCCTGACCGTCGTCACCACCTACGGCGAGGACGCGAGGCGGGGGCCGTCACTCCCCCTCCTCGATCCGGTCGATGGCGTCCCGCACCATCCCCAGATACTCGACCTCCTCGCACCGCGGCTTGCTGCCCATCCGATACATGTCCATGGCGTCGTCGAGGCACTCACCCAGATCCTCGTCCGGCAGATCGTCCGCCAGCTCACTGCAGACCTGCCCGGCGAACTCCTGGTCAGCGCGCGTAGACCATACGGAAGCCACCCGATCGCCCCTCACATAAGTCAGGAGGCGGCTCCCTCCCGACTGCCGGGGACGCTAGTCCTCCCCACACCCCAGGTCCATACCTTCACCACAGTTCACCCACAGTGAGGAACCGATCCACAGCCGGTCCGCACCCCGGTCCCCACCGTGCCCCGGCCGGGAGGGTGACGGACCCCACCCCGCCACCCCGTTCAAACTCCGTTAACAATGGACTGTGATCTCACCGGTCTCCTCGTTGCCGCGGAGCGCCAACCGGCCCAGGCCGGAGGCGACTCCCTACGTCGACCTCACCCGTACCGAGTGGAGCGCGCTGCGTGACAAGACGCCGCTGCCACTGACCGCCGAGGAGGTCGAGAAGCTGCGTGGCCTGGGCGACGTCATCGACCTCGACGAGGTACGGGACATCTACCTGCCGCTGTCCCGGCTCCTCAACCTCTACGTGGGCGCCACCGACGGCCTGCGCGGCGCCCTGAACACGTTCCTCGGCGAGCAGGGCTCCCAGTCGGGCACTCCGTTCGTCATAGGCGTCGCCGGCTCCGTGGCCGTCGGCAAGTCCACCGTCGCCCGTCTCCTCCAGGCCCTCCTCGCCCGCTGGCCCGAGCACCCGCGTGTGGAGCGGGTCACCACGGACGGCTTCCTGCTTCCCATGAAGGACCTCCGCGAACGCGGCCTGGTCTCCCGCAAGGGCTTCCCCGAGTCGTACGACCGCCGTACGCTCACCCGCTTCGTCGCCGACATCAAGGCCGGCAAGGACGAGGTGACGGCCCCCGTCTACTCCCACCTCATCTACGACATCGTCCCCGACAAGCGGCTCACGGTCCGCCGCCCCGACATCCTGATCGTCGAGGGCCTGAACGTCCTCCAGCCGGCCCTCCCTGGCAAGGACGGCCGCACCCGCGTCGGTCTCGCCGACTACTTCGACTTCAGTGTGTACGTCGACGCCCACGCCGACGACATCGAGCGCTGGTACCTCAACCGCTTCCGGAAGCTGCGGGAGACCGCCTTCCAGGACCCGTCCTCGTACTTCCGCAAGTACACCCAGGTCTCCGAGGAGGAGGCCCTCGACTACGCCCGCACCCAGTGGCGCACCATCAACAAGCCCAACCTGATCGAGAACATCGCCCCCACCCGGGGCCGCGCCACCCTGATCATCCGCAAGGGCTCCGACCACAAGGTGAAGCGCCTCAGCCTGCGCAAACTGTGAGGCCCGGCCGAGTGCCGCACCGTGACGGCGGGCCGTTCGACGGGTGCTGTTAAAAAGGCACCATGCTGCATCTGCGCCTGATCACCCCGGCCGACCGGACCGACGAGGTGGTGCGCCTGATCGAGAACACGGTCGGCGCCACCCATCTCGTCGTGGTGCCGGGCGCCGCCCGCAACCCCGTCGGCGACGTCGTCATGTGCGACGTCGCTCGCGAGGCGGGCGACGAACTGATCGGCGCGCTCCGCGAGCTGGGCCTCGACAGGACCGGCTCGATCGCCGTCGAGAACATCGACCTGTCGCTCTCCGAGCGCGCCGACGAGGCGGAGAAGGAGGCACCGGGCGAGGGTGCCGACGCCGTGCTGTGGGAGCACCTGGCGGACGCGACGCACGAGGAGTCGACGCTCTCCGTCACCTACGTCGCCTTCATCACCCTCGCCACGATGATCGCCGCGTGCGGTGTGGTCCTCGACAACGCGATCCTCATCGTCGGCGCGATGGCCGTCGGCCCCGAGTTCGGCCCCCTGGCCGGCTTGAGCACGGCCATCGTGCAACGGCATCCGCGGCTGGCGCTCCGCTCCCTGATCGCCCTGCTCGTGGGCTTCGCGATGGCGATGGCGGTGACGGTCGGCTTCACCGTCTTCATGGACACGCTCGGCTACTTCACCGAGGCCAAACTGGAGGCCGACCGCCCCAACACCGCGTTCGTCTACGCCCCCGACGCGTTCTCCTTCATCGTCGCCGTCCTCGCCGGCATCGCGGGCACGCTCTCCCTGACATCAGCGAAGTCGGGCGCCCTGGTGGGCGTGGCCATCTCGGTCACCACGGTCCCCGCCGCGGCCAACGCCGCGGTGGCCCTGGCCTACGGCGACACGAAACAAACCATCGGCTCGACCAACCAGCTCCTGCTCAACCTGGCGGGAATCATCCTGGCGGCCACCCTGACCCTGATCCTCCAGAAGTGGCTCTGGTCAAGGCAACGAGCGGTGACGAAGGGCGCCCGGTAACTCCCGGGTACCAGGGGGCGCGAGGAACTGCGCGCCAAGCCACGAAGAACCCGCAGCCCGCACACCACAGAACCCCCCACCCCGAACCCGGAACCGACGCCCTACCCGAGCGCCGACTTCACCGCATCAGCCAACCGCCCCGCCACGGACCGAGCCTGCTCGATATCGGCGGCCTCCACCATCACCCGCACCAACGGCTCGGTCCCCGACGGCCGCAGCAGCACCCGCCCGGTCGACCCAAGCTCTCGCTCCGCGTCGTCCACCGCGGCGGCCAGCTCCGCGGACGTCCCCACCCGCGTCCGGTCCACGTCCGGCACATTGATGAGCACCTGCGGCAGCCGCTCCATGACCCCCGCGAGGTCCTTGAGCGTGCGCCCGGTCCGCGCGATCCGCGCCGCCAGCAGCAGCCCGGTCAGCGTGCCGTCCCCGGTGGTCGCGTGGTCGAGGACGATGACGTGCCCGGACTGCTCGCCACCGAGGGCGTACCCGTGCTCCTTCATCTCCTCCAGCACGTACCGGTCCCCGACCGCCGTCTGGACGAGCCGCAGCCCCTCCCGCTCCAGCGCCAGCTTGAAGCCGAGGTTGGACATGACGGTGGCGACGACGGTGTCCGAGCGGAGCGCCCCCCGCTCCCGCATGTCGAGGGCGAGCACGGCGAGGATCTGGTCGCCGTCGACCTCATTGCCCTCGTGGTCGACGGCGAGGCACCGGTCGGCGTCCCCGTCGTGCGCGATGCCGAGGTGCGCCCCGTGCTCGACGACGGCGGCGCGCACCTTCCCGAGGTGCGTGGACCCGCACCCGTCGTTGATGTTGAGCCCGTCCGGCTCGGCCCCGATCGTGACGACCTCGGCCCCGGCGCGGGTGAACGCCTCCGGGGAGACGCCGGCGGCCGCGCCGTGCGCCTCGTCGAGGACGATCTTCAGCCCGTCGAGGCGGTTCGGCAGCACGGACAGCAGGTGCTCGACGTACCGCCCGAACCCCTCGTCGTAGGAGCGGACACGTCCTACGCCCGCGCCGGTCGGCCGGTCCCAGGGCGCCCCGGTCCGGTGCTCCTCGTACACGGCCTCGATCTTGTCCTCCAGCTCGTCGGCGAGCTTGTGCCCGCCGCGCGCGAAGAACTTGATGCCGTTGTCGGGCATGGCGTTGTGGCTGGCGGAGAGCATCACGCCGAGGTCGGCGCCCAGCTCGCCGGTGAGGAACGCCACCGCGGGGGTGGGCAGCACACCGACGCGCAGCACGTCGACGCCCGCGCTGGCGAGGCCGGCCACGACGGCCGCCTCCAGGAACTCCCCGGACGCTCGCGGGTCCCGCCCGACCACCGCCACCGGCTTGTGGCCTTCGAACGTGCCCGCCTCGGCGAGTACGTGTGCCGCCGCGACGGAGAGTCCGAGCGCGAGCTCGGCCGTCAGATCCGCGTTGGCGACACCGCGCACGCCGTCCGTGCCGAAGAGTCGTCCCACTGTGGTGTCCTCCGAATTGCTGAGAATGTGCGGCTCGTACCAGGTGGTCCCGTACCGGGCGTCCCTCACCGGTTGTCCCCCGAGTGTCCCGGTACTCCCCGGACCAAGTACATCCCCTGAGACCGTCCTCCCCCGTTCGGGGTTGTACCGGCAGTCTGTGTGTAGTCGTGCGGGAACAGAAGCGGCCCTGCTACGCAAACCGCCCCGGCGGCACAGGTACGTGCCACCGGGGCGTTGCGTGCGGTGCAGCGGAGCGGTGTTTAGCGCTTGCTGTACTGCGGAGCCTTGCGGGCCTTCTTCAGACCGGCCTTCTTGCGCTCGACCGCACGGTCGTCGCGGCGGAGGAAGCCGGCCTTCTTGAGGGCGCCACGGTTGTTGTCGACGTCGGCCTCGTTCAGGGCGCGGGCGACACCGAGACGGAGCGCACCGGCCTGGCCGGAGACGCCGCCACCGGCGATGCGGGCGATGACGTCGTAGCGGCCCTCGAGCTCAAGAACCTTGAACGGCTCGTTGACCTCCTGCTGGTGCACCTTGTTCGGGAAGTAGTCCTCGAGCGTCCGCCCGTTGATCTTCCACTTGCCGGTGCCCGGCACGATGCGAACGCGCGCGATGGCGTTCTTGCGGCGGCCCAGGCCGGCGGCCGGCTGGGGCTCGCCGAAGCGGGAGGCCATGGACTCGGTGGTGTACTCGCCCTCGACGGGGACGTCCGACTCCGTGGTGTAGCTGTCGATGTCAAGCTCTTCGAGCGGCTGCTCGGCAGTGGTCTCGGCCACGATTCTCCTCAGATTCTCTTCAGGCTTAGGGGGCGGCCGGACTTACTGCGCGACCTGGGTGATCTCGAACGGCACCGGCTGCTGGGCAGCGTGCGGGTGCTGGTCGCCCGAGTAGACCTTCAGCTTGGAGAGCATCTGACGGCCCAGGGAGTTCTTGGGAAGCATGCCCTTGACGGCCTTCTCGACGGCCTTCTCGGGGTTCTTCGCCAGCAGCTCGTCGTAACGGACGGAGCGCAGACCACCCGGGTAGCCGGAGTGGCGGTAGGCCATCTTCTGGGTCCGCTTGTTGCCGGACAGGTGCACCTTGTCCGCGTTGATGATGATGACGAAGTCACCAGCGTCGACGTGGGGCGCGTAGATCGGCTTGTGCTTGCCGCGGAGCAGGGTCGCGGCGGTGGTGGCGAGACGGCCCAGGACAACGTCCTGAGCGTCGATGACGAGCCACTGACGCGTCACATCGCCGGGCTTGGGGCTGTACGTACGCACGGTTCGTAGCCTTCGCTTCTTCAGTGAGGTTCCTGACAAGGTCACCGAAGACGATCACGACAGCCCTGACCGCACAGCGGTGACGCAAACCGCGTGCTGGTCGCTGGTCATCGGCCCGGTGGACCGGTGTAAGGGCGTCTCACGTGAGAATGAGCAAGCCAATACACATAACGAACCTGAAGAATAGCCGTGCGGCCCCGGACGGGTCAAAACGGCCCCGGCGGACGACCTCCCGGCGCTGTGAGGACGATCGTCCCGACCGCCCATGGTTGGCGGCTTTTGCCCCCGCCCTCCAGATCACGCTAGGGGCTCAACTCCCTCTGGACACTGACCATCGGCCCTCTTCCGCCGTCTAAAATGCGGCCATGAGCTTTGGGCAGGGGGGGTCCCAGTGGAGCCCCGGGGGTTCCCACAATCCGTGGGGCGATCAGTGGGGTTCCTCTAACCAGACCCCGGACTGGGCCGCGCTGGCCGAGCAGTCCGAGACACGTAACAAGCGCCGCAGACTGCTGCTGATCGTCGGCGGCGCGATAGCCACCGTCGGGATCGGCGCCGCCGTGGCCGTCGCCGTCGTGAGCGCCGACAGCGGCGGGGGCAGGAACACCACGGCGAACCAGCCGGGCGATCGGCCGGGCACCGCGGACATCCCGAGTGCGAGCACGAAGACGGACCCGTCGTTCGAGCCCACGACCGCGCCGCCGCCGCTGGACCCGAAGGAGTTCATCTCCAGCTCGGGCAAGGACAAGGCGCCGATCAGCCCGGACATCCTGTTCCCGGGGTCCCAGCTGACCATGGGCGACAACGTTTACCGCAAGGGCCCGACCGCCGACACCAAGGACTGCGCCTCCGCCGTCCAGGGCACCCTCGACAAGGTCCTGAACGACAACGACTGCACCCGCTTCATGCGGGTCACGTACTACAAGGGCAAGGTCGCCGTCACGGCCGGCGTCGCCCTCTTCGACACCAAGGCCAAGGCGAGCGACGCCAAGGCGGACGCGGACAAGAAGAGCGTGATCACCTCGCTCTCCGGCGAGGGCGTCCCCGCCTTCTGCCGCACCACGATCTGCTACACGTCCACGAACTCCTACGGCCGCTACGCCTACTTCACCGTGGCCGGCTACACGGACGGCAAGGACGTCACGGAGAAGGACAAGGCCGTCTTCGCCGCCGGCGAGGACCTGGCCGAGTTCACCTTCCGCCAGATCCACCGCCGCGGCGAGGCCCAGGCGTCGGCCGCGGCCAACGGCCAGTAGGCGCCCGCCGTACACGGCAGCCCGGGGTCAGCAGCAGCCGCCCCCGGGCGCACCCGGCAGGGTCCGCCGGTTCCGCGCCTCCTTGTTCCGCGCGGCGAGCAGCTCGTCGGCGGGGTACCCGACCTCCTCCAGGGTCAGCCCGTGCGGCCGTACGACGTGCACGGCGGAGTCCCGGACCCCGGCGGCCAGTACCTTGCCGGGCCACTCGGCGCCCCGGTGCCCGTCCCCCACGAAGAGCAGCGCCCCGATGAGGGAGCGCACCATGTTGTGGCAGAACGCGTCGGCCCGCACGGTCGCCGTGATGATCCCGTCGTCGCCCCGCACGAGGCTCAGCTCCTGGAGCGTGCGGATGGTGGTCGCCCCCTCGCGCCGCTTGCAGTAGGCCGCGAAGTCGTGCTCCCCCAGCAGCGCCCGGGCCGCCTCGTTCATGGCATCCACGTCGAGCGGCCAGTCGTGCCACAGCACATGGTTGCGCAGCAGTGGATCGACACCGCCGGGGTTGTCGGTGACGCGATAGGCGTACCGCCGCCAGACGGCCGAGAACCGCGCGTTGAAGCCGCTCGGCGCCTCCCGGAGCGCCCACACCCGCACGTCCCTCGACAGCCGCCCCGCGAGCCGCTTGAGCAGCTTCCCGTGGTGCTCGTCCCACACCTCCCGCGGCAGGTCGACATGGGCCACCTGCCCCCGGGCGTGCACCCCGGCATCGGTCCGCCCGGCAACGGTCAGCTCATACGTCGTCGCCGACCGCGTCACGGTCCGCAGCGCGTCCTCGATCTCCCCCTGCACGGTCCGCCGCCCCGCGGCCTGCTTGGCCCACCCGGAGAACTCGGTCCCGTCGTAGGACAGGTCCAGCCGCACACGGACATGGCCGGGCTGTACTTCGTCACTCACCCCTGGATCCTCTCAGGTACGGAAAAGCGGGCCCGCTCCCGTAGGAACAGGCCCGCTCAAACGCGCCCCGTTTTTCAGGGGCGCGGGGAACTGCGCGAACAACCACGACGAACCGGCAGCCGCAAACGCAGCCCCCAGAACGCTTACGCGTCCTTCGACTCCTCGGCAGCCTCATCGGCGGCGTCGTCAGCCTTGGTGGTGTCCACCTTGGCCTCAGCGGCCGGCGCCTCCGCGTCCTTGGCGGCACGCTTGGTGGCGGCCTCGGCCTCACCGGTGGCCTGCTGCGCGACCGTCAGCGCCTCGACCAGCTCGATGACAGCCATGGGCGCGTTGTCGCCACGGCGGTTACCGATCTTGGTGATACGGGTGTAGCCACCCGGACGGTTCTCGTACCGCGGGCCGATCTCGGTGAAGAGCGTGTGCACGACGCTCTTGTCCGTGATGACCGAGAGCACCTGACGGCGGTTGTGAAGGTCGCCCTTCTTCGCCTTGGTGACCAGACGCTCGGCGTACGGCCGCAGACGGCGGGCCTTCGCCTCGGTGGTGGTGATGCGGCCGTGCTCGAAGAGCGACTTCGCGAGGTTCGCGAGGAGCAGCTTCTCGTGCGCGGCGCTGCCGCCCAGACGGGCACCCTTGGTGGGCTTCGGCATGGTGTTTCTCCTAGGTGTCTGCCCCGGCCGTATCAGGTACCGGGGTCAGTATCCGAGCGGGCGGATGCCCGTCGAAGATCCGGGAGCAGTCCCGAAGGGACGCTCCCGGAAGGGGCGCGGGGAACTGCGCGACAAGCCACAGCGCACCCGCACCCGAGTACGGACCGAATGGCCCGAGCTCTTAGTACTGCTCGGTCTCGACGAACCCGGCGTCCGCGTCGTCGTCCGCGCCGAACGCGTCCGCCGCAGCGGTGGGGTCGAACCCGGGAGGCGAGTCCTTGAGCGCCAGGCCCATACCCGCCAGCTTCGCCTTGACCTCGTCGATCGACTTCGCACCGAAGTTGCGGATGTCGAGCAGGTCGGCCTCGGAACGCGCCACGAGCTCACCCACGGAGTGGATGCCCTCGCGCTTGAGGCAGTTGTAGGAGCGGACCGTGAGCTCCAGCTCCTCGATCGGCAGCGCCAGGTCCGCGGCGAGCGCGGCGTCCGTCGGGGACGGACCCATGTCGATGCCCTCGGCGTCGATGTTGAGCTCGCGCGCCAGACCGAACAGCTCCACCAGGGTCTTACCGGCGGACGCCATCGCGTCACGGGGACGCATGGCCTGCTTGGTCTCGACGTCGACGATCAGCTTGTCGAAGTCGGTGCGCTGCTCGACACGAGTCGCCTCGACCTTGTACGTGACCTTGAGAACCGGCGAGTAGATGGAGTCGACCGGGATACGGCCGATCTCCTGGCCCACCTGCTTGTTCTGCACGGCGGAGACATAACCGCGGCCACGCTCGACCGTCAGCTCCATCTCCAGCTTGCCCTTGCCGTTGAGCGTGGCGAGGACCAGGTCGGGGTTGTGCACCTCGACACCGGCCGGGGGCGCGATGTCGGCGGCGGTGACCAGACCCGGGCCCTGCTTGCGCAGGTACATCACGACCGGCTCGTCGTGCTCCGAGGAGACGACCAGCTGCTTGATGTTGAGGATCAGGTCGGTGACGTCCTCCTTGACGCCCGGCACGGTGGTGAACTCGTGCAGGACACCGTCGATACGGATGGACGTGACCGCCGCACCCGGGATCGACGACAGGAGCGTACGGCGGAGGGAGTTGCCGAGGGTGTAACCGAAGCCCGGCTCCAGCGGCTCGATCACGAACCGGGAGCGGAACTCGTCGACGACCTCTTCGGTCAACGAGGGACGCTGAGCGATCAGCATGTGGTGATCCTTCTGTCAGGGGCGCCCGCTATTTGACGCCCTGAGGCCACCAGGCGGAGCCTGATGGTGTTACGGCAAGGGTACGGGCGATACGACCCGAAAGAGCCGTACCGCCCGAAAACCTCAGACCAAGCAGTCCGTGTGCGCGACCCGGAGGGTCAGACGCGGCGACGCTTGGGGGGACGGCAGCCGTTGTGCGGGGTGGGCGTGACGTCCTGGATGGAGCCGACCTCGAGACCGGTCGCCTGCAGCGAACGGATGGCCGTCTCACGACCCGAACCCGGGCCCTTGACGAACACGTCGACCTTGCGCATGCCGTGCTCCTGGGCGCGACGGGCAGCCGACTCGGCGGCCATCTGCGCGGCGAACGGCGTGGACTTCCGGGAGCCCTTGAAGCCGACGTGGCCGGCGGAGGCCCAGGAGATCACGTTGCCCGAGGGGTCCGTGATCGAGACGATCGTGTTGTTGAACGTGCTCTTGATGTGCGCGTGGCCGTGAGCGACGTTCTTCTTTTCCTTGCGGCGCACCTTCTTGGCAGCGCCCTGACGACCCTTGGGGGGCATCTGTACTCCTACGGGAGGTGGTCGGTCCTACAGCGAAGACCGCTGGACGGCGAAGTCCGCTGTGGACTACTTCTTGCCCGGCTTCTTCTTACCGGCGATGGCGCGACGCGGGCCCTTGCGGGTGCGAGCGTTGGTGCTGGTGCGCTGACCGCGGACAGGCAGACCGCGACGGTGACGGAGACCCTGGTAGCAGCCGATCTCCACCTTGCGGCGGATGTCGGCCTGGATCTCGCGACGGAGGTCACCCTCGGTCTTGATGTTGTTGTCGACGTACTCACGAATCGCGACGAGCTGCTCCTCGGAGAGGTCGCGAACGCGGGTGTTCGGGTCGATGCCGGTCTCGGCCAGCGTCAGCTGGGAGAGGGTCCGGCCGATGCCGAACACGTAGGTGAGGGCGACCTCCACGCGCTTGTCGCGCGGGATGTCAACACCGGAAACGCGTGCCATTCAATGGCTCCTGGTGATCTTCGGAGGTCTTCCGCAGAACCGGCTCCCGGCCGCCGTACCAGGTACGAACCGGGTCCCCGGCCTCCGAGCCGGGGGTATCAGACGCCGTGCGGCGCCTGGGTCCTGCGTATGAACAAATTCAGCTCGCGTCGCGCGAATCCCTGCGATGTCGTTGCAGAGGGAGCGGTCGAACGTGCGTCAGCCCTGGCGCTGCTTGTGGCGCGGGTTCTCGCAGATGACCATGACCCGACCGTGACGGCGGATCACCCTGCACTTGTCGCAGATCTTCTTGACGCTCGGCTTGACCTTCATTGGGTGAGGTTCTCCGGGTCAGTGCCATCACCCGCGTCCCGGCGAACCGGGGCACGGATGCGGGCAAGATCTACTTGTAGCGGTAGACGATCCGGCCACGCGTCAGGTCGTACGGAGACAGCTCCACCACGACCCGGTCGTCAGGGAGGATGCGGATGTAGTGCATACGCATCTTGCCGCTGATGTGTGCCAGGACCTGGTGGCCGTTCTGGAGCTCGACCTTGAACATGGCGTTCGGCAGAGACTCGACGACAGTGCCCTCGATCTCGATGGCACCTTGCTTCTTGGCCACGCTTCGCCCTTCGAATCGACTACCTTGATCGACTCCTGCTTTCCCGTCCCCTAGTCCCTTACGGGCGCATGCGGACATGCGGGTACACGAGAGCCGACGAGTCAGTCTACGTCAGCGCACCCGGAAAGACGAATTGGCCCCTGGCCGTCTGTCATGACGATGCCCCGCCCGTCGGCGCGATATGCGCGAGGGGCGGGGCGGGTCGGGCCTACCGGGCGGCTCCGCGGCACCGACCGGTACCGCGGACGGGTCGTCGACCAGTCGTGGACCGTGACGCAGGCGGTGCCGTTGGAGGCACAAGGTCTGGCGCGTGGTGGTGTTGTAGTACGTGGCGAGCCCTCGACCCGCAGACAGGCTGACGAGTGACAGCCGCTCGCGGAGGCCGAGGCGGGCGCGACACCCACCACGGCGGCCAGGGCCCCCGTGGGTCTCCGGGGCCGCGGCGCGGCGTCAGGCCAGCGGGTCGGGGGCCGCCGTGATGCCGTGCTCCGCCAGCTTCGCCCGGCCGCCGTCGGGCGCCGTCAGCACCAGCGGCCCCTGCTCGGTCAGGGCCACCGAGTGCTCCCAGTGCGAGGACCAGGTGCCGTCCGTCGTCACCACGGTCCAGTCGTCCGACAGGACCTCCGTGCGCGGGGTGCCCAGGGACACCATCGGTTCGATCGCCAGGCAGAAGCCCGGCACCAGCTTCGGCCCCTTGCCGCGCCGCCGCTCGACGTAGTTCAGCAGGTGCGGGTCCATGTGCATCTCCGTGCCGATGCCGTGGCCGCCGTAGTCCTCGACGATGCCGTACTTGCCGCCGCCCGGCTTCGGCTGCCGGCGGATGTACGTCTCGATGGCGCGGGAGATGTCGACGAGCCGGTTCCCCAGCCTCATCGCGGCGATCCCGGCCCACATGGACTCCTCGGTGACCCGCGACAGCTCGATCAGCTCGGGGGCGTGACCGGAGCCCACGAACGCCGTGTACGCGGCGTCCCCGTGCCAGCCGTCGACGATGGCGCCGCAGTCGATGGAGATGATGTCGCCGTCCTTCAGGACGACGTCGTCGCTCGGGATGCCGTGCACGACGACCTCGTTGACCGAGGTGCAGATGGTCGCGGGGAAGCCGCCGTACCCGAGGAAGTTCGACTTCGCGCCGTGCTCGGCGAGCACCTTGCGGGCCACGTCGTCGAGGTCCTTCGTGGAGGCGCCCGGCACGGCCGCCTCGCGGGTGGCCGCGTGGATGGCGGCGACGACCAGCCCCGCCTCGCGCATCTTGGCGATCTGCTCGGGGCTCTTGATCTGCACCATGAGGTCCTGCGCTCTCCGTCTTCTCCGCCTACGGGCGTCCACTGTGCCGCCGGGACCGGCCTCGGCCCACGGCTCGTCGTTCTCGGGGTTCTCGGGGTTGCCTACACAACAGTACGGCCGCGGCGCCCCTGACGGGCACCGCGGCCGACGTACCGCTGACGGCTACTGGCCGTCGTCCTCGCGCTTCAGCGCGTCCATCGCGCGCTGGGTGACCTCTTCCACCTTGCCGAGCGCCGAGATCGTCACCACGAGGCCCTGGGCCTTGTAGTAGTCGATGATCGGCTCGGTCTGGGTGTGGTAGACCTCCAGGCGCTTGCGGACGGTCTCCTCGGAGTCGTCGTCGCGCTGGTAGAGCTCGCCGCCGCAGACGTCGCACACGCCGTCCTGCTGGGGCTGCTTGTACGTGACGTGGAAGACGTGCGCCGAGTCGTTCCGGCAGATGCGCCGGCCGGCGATCCGCTTGACGACCTCTTCCTCCGGGACCTCGAGGTCCAGCACCGCGTCCAGGGTCATGGACTCGTCCCGCAGCGTCACGTCCAGCGCTTCGGCCTGCGAGACGTTGCGCGGGAAGCCGTCGAGCAGGAAGCCGCCCACGGCGTCCGGCTGCTCCATGCGGTCCTTGGCCATGGCGATGGTGACCTCGTCCGGCACCAGTTCGCCCTTGTCCATGTAGGACTTCGCGAGTTTGCCGAGCTCCGTCTGCTTGCTGATGTTGGCCCGGAACAGGTCGCCCGTGGAGATGTGCGGGATGGACAGGTTCTTGGCGAGGAACGCGGCCTGCGTTCCCTTGCCCGCACCCGGCGGCCCGACGAGGACGATTCGCATCAGCGGAGGAACCCTTCGTAATTGCGCTGCTGGAGCTGGCTCTCGATCTGCTTCACCGTCTCCAGACCCACACCCACGATGATGAGGATGCTGGTACCGCCGAACGGGAAGTTCTGGTTTGCCTGGAATCCCGCCAACGCCATTGTCGGCACGAGAGCGATCAGACCCAAGTACAGCGAACCCGGCCAGGTGATCCGGTTGAGCACGTAGGAGAGGTACTCAGCGGTCGGTCGGCCAGCCCGGATGCCCGGGATGAAGCCACCATACTTCTTCATGTTGTCCGCGACTTCCTCGGGGTTGAACGAGATGGCCACGTAGAAGAAGGCAAAGAAGACGATCAGCAAGAAGTAGATCGTGATGTGCACGGGGGCGTCCGGTTGCGCCAGGTTCTTGGTGACCCAGGCGGCCCAGCCGGCCGTCGATCCGGAGAACTGGACGATCAGCGCCGGGATGTAGAGCAGCGACGACGCGAAGATGACGGGGATCACACCCGCCTGGTTCACCTTCAGCGGGATGTACGTCGAGGTACCGCCGTAGGACCGGCGGCCGATCATGCGCTTCGCGTACTGCACCGGGATGCGGCGCTGGGCCTGCTCGACGAAGACCACCAGCGCGACCATGACGAAGCCGACCGCGATGACGGTGGCGAACTCGATCCAGCCGTCCGCCAGGTCGCCCTGCTCCTTGATGGCCCACAGCGCGGCCGGGAAGGTGGCGGCGATCGAGATGAACATCAGGATCGACATACCGTTGCCGATGCCGCGGTCGGTGATCAGCTCACCGAGCCACATGACGAACGCCGTGCCGGCGGTCATCGTGATGACCATGACGATGGTGGTAAAGATCGCCGGGTCCGGCACGACCTGCTGGGCCTGCGGGCAGTTCGGGAAGAGCGAACCGCTGCGGGCCGTGGCGACCAGGCCGGTGCCCTGAAGGATCGCCAGCGCCACGGTCAGGTACCGCGTGTACTGCGTGATCTTCGCCGTACCGGCCTGACCCTCCTTCTTGAGGGCCTCGAGGCGCGGGATCACCACGGTCAGCAGCTGCAGGATGATGCTCGCGGTGATGTACGGCATGATGCCGAGCGCGAAGATCGTGATCTGCAGCAGCGCACCACCACTGAACATGTTGACCAGACCGAAGAGGCCCGAGTTGGACTTCTGCGCATCGATGCAGGCCTGGACAGCGGTGTAGTCGATACCGGGGATCGGGACGTGCGTGCCGATCCGGTAGATCACGATGATGCCGAGCGTGAAGAGCAGCTTCTTGCGCAGGTCGGGCGTCTTGAACGCCCGGGCGAACGCGGTGAGCACGGTTCCTCCTGCGACCCCCGCGACGCGCGCGGTAGGGACTAGTCGTTTCAACAGGGCCCGGTGGGCCGAACGATGTTTTCTACCACCCCGACACCGAACGGCTTTCCTCGCGCGGGCACAGGTGGACCTCACGGACTCTAACAGTGCCTGTGCAGCCAGGTGAAGTTCGCTTGCGCGGCGAGCAATTCGCGGTCACCCGCCGTCCACCGGATCCCGTCACGCGTTCGAACTCCGCACACCGGACGGGATCTTCCGCCGAGCCTCTCCCCCTGTCACCGACCACGACGACGAACCGGAAGAAACGGCACAGATCACTCGCCGGACTCCGCACTCGCCGCGCGGAAAGCTACCGCACAGTCACCACGATGTACGACGATTCCTCGGCCACCGGAGTTCCCTGCCGGACGGCGCCGACAGTGCCGACCGCGGCCATTTCGCGCCGGGTGAACGCCGAAGGCCGAGTGGCTCCCCCCGTGAGGGGAACCACCCGGCCTTCGTACGTGCTGCGCGGCGCGGCCGCCCGGGCTCAGATGAGCTCGGTGACGCTGCCGCCGGCGGCGGTGATCTTCTCCTTGGCGGAGCCGGAGACGGCGTCGACCGTCACCTGCAGCGCCACGGAGATCTCGCCCTGGCCGAGGACCTTGACGAGGCTGTTCTTGCGAACGGCACCCTTGGCCACCAGACCCTCGACGGTGACCTCGCCACCCTCGGGGTAGAGCGCGGCCAGCTTGTCGAGGTTCACGACCTGGAACTCGGTCTTGAACGGGTTCTTGAAGCCCTTCAGCTTCGGGAGACGCATGTGGAGGGGCATCTGGCCACCCTCGAAGCGCTCCGGAACCTGGTAGCGGGCCTTGGTGCCCTTGGTACCACGACCGGCCGTCTTACCCTTCGAGGCCTCACCACGACCGACACGGGTCTTGGCGGTCTTGGCACCCGGGGCGGGACGGAGGTTGTGGATCTTGAGCGGGTTGTTCTCCGCCATGATCAGTCGACCTCCTCGACCGTCACGAGGTGGCGGACGGTGTGCACCATGCCGCGGAACTCGGGGCGGTCCTCCTTGACGACCTGCGTGTTGATGCCCTTGAGACCAAGGGAGCGCAGGGTGTCACGGTGGTTCTGCTTGCTGCCGATGTAGGACTTGACCTGCGTGATCTTGAGCTGCGCCATGATCACACACCCGCCCCGGCACGCGCACGGAGCAGAGCCGCGGGGGCGACGTCCTCGAGGGGCAGACCACGGCGGGCCGCGATCTCCTCGGGACGCTGCAGACCCTTCAGGGCCTCCACGGTCGCGTGCACGATGTTGATCGCGTTGTCGGAGCCGAGCGACTTCGACAGCACGTCGTGGATACCGGCGCACTCGAGCACGGCACGCACCGGGCCACCGGCGATAACACCGGTACCGGGGGACGCGGGCTTGAGCAGCACGACGCCGGCAGCCTTCTCACCCTGGATGGGGTGCGGGATGGTGCCCTGGATACGGGGGACCTTGAAGAAGTGCTTCTTGGCCTCCTCAACGCCCTTGGCGATGGCGGCCGGCACCTCCTTGGCCTTGCCGTAACCGACACCCACGGTGCCGTCACCGTCGCCCACCACGACCAGCGCGGTGAAGCTGAAGCGACGACCACCCTTCACAACCTTGGCGACGCGGTTGATCGCGACGACGCGCTCAACGTACGCGGTCTTCTCGGCGGCAGCTGCGCCGCCGTCACGGCCCTTCCGGTCCCGCCGCTCGCCGCCACCGGCACCGCCACCGCGGCGCTGGGGTCCAGCCATTGGATTTACCTCTCTCTTTCCGCTAGCTACGCAGCGAGCTCAGAACTTGAGCCCGGCCTCGCGGGCGGCGTCGGCCAGGGCCGCGATGCGACCCGCGTACCGGTTACCACCACGGTCGAACACGACGGACTCGACACCGGCGGCCTTGGCACGCTCGGCGACCAGGGCGCCGACCTTGCCGGCCTGCGCCGACTTGTCCTCGTCGCCGCCACGGATGGACGAGTCCAGGGTGGACGCCGACGCAAGGGTGTGACCCTTGAGGTCGTCGATCACCTGGGCCACGATGTGGCGGTTCGAGCGGGTCACGACCAGGCGGGGACGCTCAGCCGTACCGTTGACCTTCTTACGGATACGGATGTGGCGCCGCTTGATGGCAGCACGCTTGTAAGCGTCGCCCTTAGCGATCTTCGTGCCGTATGCCATGGCTTACTTACCCGCCTTTCCGACCTTGCGGCGGATGACTTCGCCCTCGTACTTGACGCCCTTGGCCTTGTACGGGTCGGGCTTGCGCAGCTTGCGGATGTTGGCCGCAACCTCGCCGACCTTCTGCTTGTCGATGCCCTCGACCTGGAAGCGGGTCGGGGTCTCCACCTTGAAGGTGATGCCCTCGGGCGCCTCGACGGTGATCGGGTGGCTGTAGCCGAGCGCGAACTCGAGGTTCGAACCCTTGGCCTGCACGCGGTAACCGACACCGCTGATCTCGAGCTTCTTCACGTAACCCTGGGTCACGCCGGTGATCATGTTCGCCACCAGCGTGCGGGACAGGCCGTGCAGGGCCTTGCTCTGACGCTCGTCGTTGGGGCGGGTGACGTTCAGAACGCCGTCCTCACCCTTGGCGATCTCGATCGGCGCAACGACGGTGTGGGTCAGCGTGCCCTTGGGGCCCTTGACCGAGACCGTCTGGCCGTCGATGGTGACGTCCACGCCGGCGGGAACCGTGATGGGGAGCTTGCCAATACGCGACATAGCTGTTTCCTCCGATTCCTTTCCGCTACCAGACGTAGGCGAGGACTTCTCCGCCTACGCCCTTCTTGCCGGCCTGCTTGTCGGTGAGGAGCCCGTGGGACGTGGAGATGATCGCCACGCCGAGGCCGCCGAGCACCTTGGGCAGGTTGGTGGACTTCGCGTACACCCGGAGACCGGGCTTGGAGATCCGCTTGATGCCCGCGATGGAGCGCTCACGGTTGGGGCCGAACTTCAGCTCCAGGACGAGGTTCTTGCCGACCTCGGCGTCCTCGACCTTCCAGCCCGTGATGAAGCCCTCCTGCTGGAGGATCTCCGCGATGTGAGACTTGATCTTCGATGCCGGCATCGTCACGGAGTCGTGGTATGCCGAGTTCGCGTTCCGCAGACGCGTAAGCATGTCTGCGATCGGATCAGTCATGGTCATGAATTGGCCTTCGGCCTCTCTCGCCGGGGTTTCCAGGTGCCCATCCCTCTCCTCGATCCGAGACGAGGCGGGTGCGGTGCGGTGGACCTACGGCGTAGTAAGTCGTACGGGCGGCCATCAGGCGCCCAACCCTCCCAGCCTAAGCCATGGAGGGGAGGGCACCTGACACGCCCAGTGCTTACCGAGAGCTTCCGGAATCCCTAAAAGGCGGGATTACCAGGAGCTCTTGGTCACGCCCGGCAGCTCGCCACGGTGAGCCATCTCACGGAGGCACACGCGGCACAGGCCGAACTTGCGGTACACGGAGTGCGGACGGCCACACCGCTGGCAGCGGGTGTAGCCGCGCACGGCGAACTTCGGCTTACGGGCAGCCTTCGCGATCAGAGCCTTCTTCGCCATCTCGCTCACGCCTCCTTGAAGGGGAAGCCGAGGTGACGAAGGAGCGCGCGGCCCTCAGCGTCGTTGGTCGCCGTGGTCACCACGGTGATGTCCATACCCCGGGTGCGGTCGATCTTGTCCTGGTCGATCTCGTGGAACATGACCTGCTCCGTGAGACCGAAGGTGTAGTTGCCACGGCCGTCGAACTGCTTGGGGGACAGACCACGGAAGTCGCGGATGCGCGGGAGCGCGAGCGACAGGGTGCGGTCCAGGAACTCCCACATGCGGTCGCCACGGAGCGTGACGTGGGCACCGATCGGCTGGCCCTCACGCAGCTTGAACTGCGCGATGGACTTGCGGGCCTTGGTGACGGCCGGCTTCTGACCGGTGATCGTGGTGAGGTCGCGGATGGCGCCCTCGATCAGCTTGGAGTCGCGGGCGGCGTCGCCCACACCCATGTTGACCACGATCTTGACGAGGCCGGGGATCTGCATGACGTTCTCGTAGTTGAACTCGTCACGCAGCTTGCCCGCGATCTCCTCGCGGTACTTCGTCTTCAGACGCGGAGTGGTGGTGGTAGCCATCAGATGTCCTCACCCGTCCGCTTGGCAACGCGGATCTTGTTGCCTTCGTCGTCGAAGCGGTAACCGACGCGGGTCACGACCTTCTTGCCGTCCTTCTCCACGACCAGCTGGACGTTGGAGACGTGGATCGGCGCCTCGGTGGTGACGATGCCGCCGGCCTGCGAACCGCGAGCCGTCGGACCGGCCTTGGTGTGCTTCTTGACCCGGTTGACACCCTCGACCAGGACACGGTCCTCGCGGGGGAAGGCCGCGATGACCTTGCCCTGCTTGCCCTTGTCCTTACCGGTGATGACCTGGACCAGGTCGCCCTTCTTGATCTTCATGCTTACAGCACCTCCGGCGCGAGCGAGATGATCTTCATGAACTTCTTCTCGCGCAGCTCACGGCCGACGGGGCCGAAGATACGGGTGCCGCGAGGGTCGCCGTCGTTCTTCAGAATGACGGCGGCGTTCTCGTCGAAGCGGATGTACGAGCCGTCCGGACGGCGGCGCTCCTTGACGGTGCGAACGATGACCGCCTTGACGACGTCACCCTTCTTCACGTTGCCACCGGGGATCGCGTCCTTGACGGTGGCGACGATGACGTCACCGATGCCCGCGTAGCGGCGACCGGAGCCACCGAGCACACGGATGCAAAGGATTTCCTTCGCACCAGTGTTGTCGGCGACGCGCAGTCGCGACTCCTGCTGGATCACGTCTATCTCCTGATTGTCTGCCGGTTCCCGCAGGGCCCTTTCGGGGCGAACCTGCGAGCCTGGCGGAACCGTCCTGCGGGGATACCCCCGCAGGAATTACGTGCCGGCCCGGCCGGACGGCGGAGCGGCTCTCGCGACGAGCGCGAGTGCTTCACGCACCTCGGCCGGGGTTCCCGGCGGCGGCTCCGTAAGTCGTTTCACGGAGCTCGCCGGGCGGCGGTCTTTTGTTCGGTCTGGCGAAACCCGCGCCGGGAGCGACCCCTCGGACCGGAGTCCGGGGTCGGTCCCCCGGCGGGGCAGCGGGGCGAACCCCGCTTGATTACTTCGCCTTCTCGAGGATCTCGACGACGCGCCAGTGCTTCGTGGCGGACAGCGGCCGGGTCTCCATCAGGAGGACACGGTCGCCGACGCCGGCGGCGTTCTGCTCGTCGTGCGCCTTGAGCTTGCTCGTGCTGCGGATGACCTTGCCGTACAGGGCGTGCTTCTTGCGGTCCTCGACGGCGACGACGACGGTCTTGTCCATCTTGTCGCTGACGACGATGCCCTCACGGGTCTTGCGGAAGCCCCGCGCCTCAGTGTTCGTCTCAGTCACGTTGTTCTCGCTCATCAGGCGTTCTCCACCGTTTCGATGCCCAGCTCACGCTCGCGCATCAGGGTGTAGATCCGCGCGATGTCCTTGCGGACCGCCTTCAGACGGCCGTGGTTCTCGAGCTGTCCGGTCGCCGCCTGGAAGCGGAGGTTGAACAGCTCTTCCTTGGCCTCGCGGAGCTTCGCCAGAAGCTCCTCGTTGCCCAGCTCGCGCAGCTCGGACGCCTTGGTACCGGCCGACATCACGCTTCACCTGCCTCGCGCTTGACGATCCGGCACTTCATCGGCAGCTTGTGGGCGGCGCGAGTCAGGGCCTCACGGGCGATCTTCTCGTTGGGGTACGACAGCTCGAACATCACGCGTCCGGGCTTGACGTTGGCGATCCACCACTCCGGGGAACCCTTACCGGAACCCATGCGGGTCTCGGCAGGCTTCTTGGTGAGGGGACGGTCCGGGTAGATGTTGATCCAGACCTTGCCACCACGCTTGATGTGACGCGTCATGGCGATACGAGCGGCCTCGATCTGACGGTTCGTCACATACGCCGGGGTGAGCGCCTGGATGCCGTACTCGCCGAACGCAACCGTCGTGCCACCCTTGGCAGCGCCGTTGCGCTTCGGGTGGTGCTGCTTGCGGTGCTTGACCCTACGGGGGATCAGCATGTCGGTCAGGCCTCCGTTCCGGTGCTCTCAGCCGGAGCGGCGGGAGCCTCGGCCTTGGGGGCCTCGGCGCCGGCAGCCTGCTGCGGCTTGCGACCGCGCCGCTCGCCACCGCGGCCACCACGGGCCGGGCGGTCTGCACCACCGCGGGCCGGGCGGTTACCCGCACGGGCAGCGGCGTTCTCGGCGCGGACCTCGGCGATGTTCTTGACGTCGCCCTTGTAGATCCAGACCTTCACACCGATGCGGCCGAAGGTCGTCTTGGCCTCGAAGAAGCCGTAGTCCACGTTCGCGCGGAGCGTGTGCAGGGGCACACGGCCCTCGCGGTAGAACTCCGAGCGGGACATCTCGGCGCCGCCGAGGCGGCCACCGCACTGGATCTTGATGCCCTTGGCGCCGGCCTTCATGGCGGACTGCATGCTCTTGCGCATGGCCCGACGGAAGGAGACGCGGGAGGACAGCTGCTCGGCGACGGCCTGAGCAACCAGCTGAGCGTCGGTCTCGGGGTTCTTGACCTCGAGGATGTTCAGCTGGACCTGCTTGCCCGTCAGCTTCTCCAGCTGACCGCGGATCTTGTCGGCCTCCGCGCCGCGGCGGCCGATGACGATGCCCGGACGCGCGGTGTGGATGTCCACGCGGACACGGTCACGGGTGCGCTCGATCTCCACCTTGGAGATACCCGCGCGCTCCATGCCGGACGTCAGCATCCGACGGATGGCGACGTCTTCCTTGACGTAGTCCTTGTACAGCTTGTCGGCGTACCACCGGGACTTGAAGTCCGTGGTGACACCGAGCCGGAACCCATGCGGGTTAACCTTCTGGCCCATTACCGGGTTCCTTCCTTGCTGCTGACGACCACGGTGATGTGGCTGGTCCGCTTGCGGATCCGGTAGGCACGGCCCTGGGCGCGCGGCCGGAACCGCTTCAGGGTCGGACCCTCGTCGACGTACGCCTCGCTGATGAACAGCGAAGTGGCGTCCGTGTGGTCGTAGTTGTGCGCGGCGTTGGCAATGGCGCTGTCGAGCACCTTGCCGACGGGCACGGAGGCGGCCTGCGGAGCGAATCGCAGGACCGCCTGAGCCTCCGTGGCGTCCATGCCACGGATAAGGTCCACCACGCGGCGGGCCTTCATGGGCGTGACGCGGATGTACCGCGCCTGGGCCCTGGCTTCCATGGTTGTCCCTTCAGTTACTTACGTGTCTGAATGCGATCCGCTACTAGCGGCGCTTCGACTTCCGGTCTTCCTTGACGTGACCCCGGAAGGTGCGCGTCGGCGAGAACTCGCCGAGCTTGTGGCCGACCATCGACTCGGTGACGAACACCGGGATGTGGGTCTTGCCGTTGTGCACCGCGATCGTGTGGCCGAGCATGGCCGGGACGATCATCGAGCGACGGGACCAGGTCTTGATGACGTTCTTGGTGCCGGCTTCGTTCTGGGCGTCCACCTTCTTGATCAGGTGGTCGTCGACGAAGGGCCCCTTCTTGAGACTGCGCGGCATCTAAACCCGCTCCTAGCGCTTCTTGTTCGTCTTGCGGCGGCGGACGATGTACTTGTTCGACGCCTTCTTGGGCGAACGAGTACGACCTTCCTTCTGACCCCAGGGGCTGACCGGGTGGCGACCACCGGAGGTCTTGCCCTCACCACCACCGTGGGGGTGGTCAACCGGGTTCATCGCCACACCGCGAACGGTCGGGCGGACGCCCAGCCAGCGCTTGCGGCCGGCCTTGCCCCAGTTGATGTTGCTCTGCTCGGCGTTGCCGACCTCGCCGACCGTGGCGCGGCAGCGCACGTCGACCAGGCGGATCTCACCGGAGGGCATGCGGAGGTGGGCGTAGGCGCCCTCCTTCGCGAGCAGCTGCACGGAGGCACCGGCGGAGCGGGCGAACTTGGCACCGCCACCGGGACGGAGCTCGATCGCGTGGATCGTGGTACCGACCGGGATGTTGCGGAGGGCCAGGTTGTTGCCCGGCTTGATGTCGGCCCCGGGACCGTTCTCGACGCGGTCACCCTGCTGCAGGTTGCGCGGGGCGAGGATGTAGCGCTTCTCGCCGTCGGCGTAGTGCAGCAGCGCGATGCGCGCGGTGCGGTTGGGGTCGTACTCGATGTGCGCGACCTTCGCCGGCACGCCGTCCTTGTCGTGACGACGGAAGTCGATCACTCGGTAGGCGCGCTTGTGTCCGCCACCCTGGTGGCGAACGGTCACACGACCGGCGTTGTTACGGCCGCCCTTGCTGTGCAGGGGGCGGACCAGCGACTTCTCCGGCGTGGACCGCGTGATCTCGACGAAGTCGGCGACGCTGGAACCACGACGGCCCGGCGTAGTCGGCTTGTACTTGCGGATTCCCATTTCTCAGTCCTCGTCCGATATCGGACGATCCGACCCGCTTACGCGGTCGGACCGCCGAAGATGTCGATACGGTCGCCCTCGGCGAGGGTCACGATCGCGCGCTTCGTCGCGGAGCGCTGGCCGAAGCCGGTGCGGGTCCGCTTGCGCTTGCCCTGGCGGTTGATCGTGTTGACCCCGGTGACCTTGACCGAGAAGACCGACTGGACGGCCTGCTTGATCTGGGTCTTGTTGGCGCCGGGCGCGACGATGAACGTGTACTTGTTCTCGTCGAGGAGCGCGTAGCTCTTCTCCGACACGACCGGCTTGATCAGGACGTCACGGGGGTCCGTGTACGCCTTGCTCGCCGGGGTGACGACGGTGTTCTTGCCCTCGGTGGCGTGACGACGCGCCTTGGCGACGCGCGCGGCCTTGGCGGCCTTGGCGGCCTTCGAGGCGATGGAGGGGTGACGGACGGCCATCAGACCTCAGTCCCTTCGGTGTCGTTGGCCTTCGGGCCGGCGACGAAGGACTCGAGAGCGGCCTGGGTGAAGACCACGTCGTCCGAGACGATCACGTCGTACGTGTTCAGCTGGCCCGGCTCCAGGATGTGCACCTGGGGCAGGTTACGGGCGGAGAGCCACGCGGCCTCGTCGGAGCGCTCGACGACCAGGAGCAGGTTCTTGCGCTCCGAGATCTTGCCGAACAGGCTCTTGGCGGCCTTGGTGGAGGGGTTCTCGCCCTCGATCACGCCGGAGACGACGTGGATGCGGTTGTGGCGGGCCCGGTCGGTGAGGGCGTGGCGCAGGGCCGCGGCCTTCATCTTCTTCGGGGTCCGCTGCGAGTAGTCACGCGGCTGCGGGCCGTGGACGACGCCACCACCGGCGAACTGGGGCGCGCGGGTCGAGCCCTGACGGGCGCGGCCGGTGCCCTTCTGGCGGTACGGCTTCTTGCCGCCACCGCGAACCTCGCCACGGGTCTTGGTCTTGTGCGTGCCCTGGCGGGCAGCGGCGTTCTGCGCGACGACGACCTGGTGGATCAGCGGGATGCTGACCTTCTCCACGCCGAAGATCTCCGCGGGGAGCTCGACGCTTCCGGTCTTCTCGCCGGCAGGCGAAAGGATGTCAACAGTGCTCATCGGTACCTCAGGCCCCCTTGGCCGCGGTGCGGACCAGGACGAGGCCGCCGTTCGGACCGGGAACCGCGCCCTTGATGAGCAGCAGACCCTTCTCCGCGTCAACGGCGTGGACGGTCAGGTTCTGGGTGGTGACCCGCTCGTTGCCCATGCGACCCGCCATGCGGAGGCCCTTGAACACACGGCCCGGGGTGGCGCAGCCACCGATGGAACCGGGAGAGCGGTGCTTGCGCTGGGTGCCGTGTCCGGCGCCGAGGCCACGGAAGTTGTGACGCTTCATGACACCGGCGAAGCCCTTGCCCTTGCTCTTGCCGGTGACGTCGACCTTCACGCCGGCCTCGAACACCTCAGCGGTGATCTCCTGGCCCAGCGTGTACTCGGAGGCGTCCGCGGTGCGGATCTCGACGAGGTGGCGACGGGGGGTGACGTCGGCCTTGGCGAAGTGGCCCTTGAGGGGCTTGTTCACCTTGCGCGGGTCGATCTCGCCGAAGGCGATCTGGACCGACTCGTAGCCGTCGACGTCGTTGGTACGAACCTGGGTCACGACGTTGGGGCCGGCCTTGACGACGGTGACCGGAACAACACGGTTGTTCTCGTCCCACACCTGCGTCATGCCGAGCTTCTCGCCCAGGATGCCCTTGATCTGCTTAGCCATTCTCAGATCACCGCCCTCAGAGCTTGATCTCGATGTCGACACCGGCCGGGAGGTCGAGTCGCATCAGAGAGTCAACGGTCTTGGGGGTGGGGTCGAGAATGTCGATCAGGCGCTTGTGCGTGCGCATCTCGAAGTGCTCGCGCGAGTCCTTGTACTTGTGCGGCGACTTGATGACGCAGTACACGTTCTTCTCAGTGGGCAGCGGCACCGGGCCCGCGACCGACGCACCAGTGCGGGTCACCGTCTCGACGATCTTCTTCGCCGAGGAGTCGATGACCTCGTGGTCGTAGGCCTTGAGCCGGATGCGGATCTTCTGTCCCGCCATGGCTACTCAGTAGTCCTGTCTCTTCTAACGCTCTGGAACCTGGTGTTCCCTGGTCCGTCCTCCGACCCACGCGGTCGGGCGTGTCGCGCTTCCGCTGACACAGATGCCCCTTGTTCGAGCATCCCTTGCGCGGGAACGCGGCCCTACCGGAACCGCGGGCCGGGGGCGGAGGCCCACCGGGCGCCTGGCCGGCGCCGCGCCACACTTCCCGGAAGATTCCCGTACGTCCGCTCCAGCGCTGCCGTGAGGCAGTTAGAGCGACGAGTACTGTGGGACTCGCTTCCGGTCCCCCCGGCGGGAGGCGTGCAGCATCAACACTCGACCGAGCAACTCCGACAGTCTGCCATATGGGGCAGGGCCTCCGCCAATCGAGCCGGAGAGATTACCCCGAGAGTGACCGAGGTCAAACCAGACTCCTGGAGTCGTCGCCGCACGGGCCCCCGGCGGCCGTCCGGCGGGGGCCGACCCGTTCGGCGGGGGCCGACCCGTTCGGCGGGGGCCGACCCGTTCGGCGGGGGCCGACCCGTTTGAATGACACCGTGCATGACATGTCGTACGCGTTCCGGGTCTCCGTGGACCGTCCCTCCCCCGTGGCCGATCCGCTCTCGCTGGGGCTGCCACCCGACGCCGAGCCGGCGTCGACGATCCGGCCGCCGACCACGCCCGGCGCGCGGAACGCGCCGATAGGCCGGGTCTTCGCGCCCCGCTCGGGGCTGCCGGGGGTCCGTGAGACGCCGTCGCCCTTCTGGATCGTCGACGGTACGAGCGACACAGTGTGGTGCTCGGTCCACCCGGTGGCCCCGGGCACCCATGACGTCCGCGCCGCCGACGGCACCGTCCTGGCGCGGGTCACCCGCCGCGCCGGCCGGGTCCTGCCGTGGCCGCGCCGGGTCCGCTGGTCCGTGGGGACGGCGGGCACACCGCTGCCGGCCACGGGCAGGGAGGGCACCTGGTACGCGTGGCTGCTCCTGGCGGCGACGGCCCCGCTCTGGGCGGTGTGCCTGCTGGTCGTGAAGGTGTACGACCTCCTGAACGGCGAGAGCGACGACTACGTGTCCCGCCCCACGCGGACCCGCTGGCGGGTGAAGGGCAGGGGGACGGTCCTGGATTTCCGGGGCCTCGGTGAGAAGACCTTTCGCTCGGACCCCGGGCGGCTGGACATGCGTATCGCCCATGCCATGGCGATTCTCCGGACCTGGCAGGACAAGGACCGGGTCATGGCCGAACCACGTGGCGGGAGCGGTCGCGGCGGAGCCGCGCGGAAGATGGCCAAGGAGGACGCCGTGGCGGCGGGAGCCCGTTTTCTGATGACGGAGTGCTACCCGGACCGGGCGGATTCCGTCGTCATGCTGCCCGACTCGGCCGTCGACTTCGCCTACGGATGGACCGTGCGGTTCGACTTCAGGGAGCACATCGAGACGGGCGACCCCACCAAGGCCCCGTTCAGCGCCGTGGTCGTGGTCCCGCACGATGGGACACCGGCCCACTTCGCGCCGACGTTCCCGCCCACCGAGACGTACATGACGCTCCGCGCCACGGGAGCCTGGCCGCCCGCGTAGGACCGCGGGTTCGCGCTCAGCCGCGTACCGACGTGCGTTCCGCCCCGGCGACCAGGTGGGCCGTGCCCAGGCCGAGGGCGATCGCGGCGGGCAGGAACAGGACGACCGCCGGGGCGGCCGTCCCGTCGAGGAGCCAGGCACCGAGCACGCCGCCGGTGAACATCGCGCCGACCGACGCGAGACGGCGTCTCTCGTGCCGGGGGCCCGAGCCGATCCGGGTGTCGGCGATCGGCGGGAGGGCGCTGAGGAGGGCGGTCAGGGCACGGGTGGACAGGGTGGTGGGCACGTCCGGGACCGACGCCCTGAGCGCGGTGACGTTGCGGAGCCCCATGGCGGCGGCCACCAGCGCGATCACCGCGAGGTGGCGGCCCGTCAGCGGTTCGCCCGGCGCGGTCGGCGCGGTCGGCGCGTGGACGCCGGTGCGCCACGCGACCAGGGCGCCCACCCCCAGCAGCGCCCCCTCGGCGAGCAGCGCGACAACGAACCAGCGGCCGCCCCGCCGGTCCACCCCCGACTCCACCCGGGAGCCGAGCACCGTGCCCACCGCGAAGCCGACGAGCGAGACACCGGACGCGGCCGGGGAGAGGTCGGCGGCGCCTGTGAGCGCGAAGGCGAGGAAGAGGAGGTTGCCCGTCTGCACCGCGGTGAACACCGGGCCCAGCACGAGAAAGCTCACGGCCTCGATCATGCCGGTGGTCAGGGTGAGCACCAACATCACCGAGGTGAGGACGGCACCCGCTCTGGGTTTCATGGCGGGACCCTAGGTCCCGTTAATCCGTTGGCCCGCCGTCGCCACGCGCTCCTACGCTGATCAGGCGCGCCCGCACGGCGACCGGGGCGACCGGAGCCGGTCGCCCCGTACGGGGCAGGGCGGCTGGGCGGTCGTCCTGTGGGGGCAGGACGCGGCTGGTCGGAGGGTCCGGGCGGCGCTCGGGCGGGGGAACATCCATCATGCGTACGCACTATCCGCGGACCCGGCATCTGCCCTGGTCCCCCGGCGCGACGGCCGACGATCTCCGGGTCACGGATCTGTCCGGGCTGCGCGGGCGCGAGGTCGTCGTCACCGAGAAGCTCGACGGCGAGAACACGACGCTGTACGCCGACGGCCTCCACGCCCGGTCGCTCGACTCCGCCCACCACCCCTCCCGCACCTGGGTCAAGGCGCTCCAGGCGCGGGTCGGGCCGTACATCCCCGAGGGGTGGCGGGTGTGCGGGGAGAACATGTTCGCCCGGCACTCGCTCGCGTACGAGGACCTGGAGAGCTGGTTCTACGGCTTCTCGGTGTGGGACGCCGAGGGCCGCTGCCTCGACTGGGACCGCACGGTCCGCTTTCTGCGGGGGCTCGGGATCCCGGTGCCGCGGGTGCTGTGGCGGGGCGAGTTCGACGAGCGTGCGCTCCGGGCGCTGCGGCTGGACCTCGCACGGCAGGAGGGGTACGTCGTCCGGGTCGCGGACGGTTTCGGCGCGGCGGAGTTCGGGGCGCGCGTGGCCAAGTGGGTGCGGGCCGGGCACGTCCGGACGGACACGCACTGGATGCACGCGGCGGTCGTCGAGAACGGGCTGGGCGCGCGGGCCGCCCTGTGGGACGTGCGCTCGGGGGTCGCTGTCGACGCGGCGGCGCTGGCGGAGGCGGTCGGGCTGTCCGGTGCGGGGGAATCGGGGGACGCGGGGGAAGTCGGGGACGCGGGGGCTCTCGCACGGTTCGACGCGACCGGGTTCACCGGGGACGACCGGCTCGTCGGGGCCCTCGCCGCGCTGCTGCACACCCGGCACGGGCAGCGGGGGTGGCTCGCGGCACGGCTCGCCGGGGTGGTGGGCCTGCCGGTCGCGCGGCGGGTGGCGGATCTCGTCGGGCTGCACCCGGCGCTGCACCGGCCGTATCCGGACGAGGACCGGCGGACGGGCCTGGTGCGGATGGCGTACGCCGCCGACCTCGGGCTGTTGCACGCGGTCGCCCGGGCCACCGCGGACACGGACGAGGCGCGGGAGCAGGTGGAGTGGTCCGCGCTGCACGCGGAGGAGGTCGGCCGCCCGGAGTGGGACGCGCTGCGGGCCGCCTTCGCCGACCTGCCCGCCGACGCGGCCGCCCGCTGCCGGGCCGAGGCCCGGGAGGCGTACGCGCGGGGGCGGATCAGCGCGATCGCGGGGGACGGCGGGAGCGAGGCAATCGGCGGAAGCGACCGAATCGGTGGGAGCGATGGAACTGGCGCATGCGCTGGTGACGCCTCGCTCGTCGGGGACGGTTGGCCCGGTCGGCCTGAGGGCCCGCGGCGGGCGGTCTCCGCGGAGGCCGTGGCCGCGACCTGGCGGTGGCGGGCGGGTGACTTCCCGAAGCTGATCCAGCTGGTGGGGCCGGCGGGCAGCGGCAAGAGCACGTTCGGGCGGGAGCTGCCCGGGGTGGACGCGTACGTCTCGCTGGACGAGTTGCGCGCGGGCCGGGGTGCGCGCGCCGATCAGCGGGCCAACGCGGAGGTGCTGCGCGCGGGGCTCGACCGGCTGGACGCGGCGCTGGCCGCCGGGGGGACGGTGGTGTGGGACGCCACGTCGCTCACCCGGCAGCAGCGCTCGCTCGTGCACGCGGTCGCCCACCGCCGGGACGCCCTGCTCACCCATGCCGTGGTCCTCGTCGACGAGGACGAGCTGGTGCGGCGCAACGCCCACCGCGAGCACCCGGTGCCGGCGGATGTGCTCACCGCGCAGGTGCGCCGGTTCAGCCCGCCGTACCCGGGCGACGCCCATCGCACCTGGTACATCGGGGCGCGTGGGACCGTAGAGGAAGAGGTCTGAGGACGTGCGTACGAGCGAGGAGATCTACCACCGGGTGCGCTGGGACGCCCGCTTCGACCCGGCCCGCTTCGTGCTGGGCGTGATGCAGCGGGGCGCCGACCCCAAGCGCGTCCCGCTGCCCGCCTTCGTGCCGGGCGGCGAGATCCCGTGGCACCGGGTGCTGTTCTTCGAGGCCGACGGCGAGGTGGTGTGGGACCGGACCACCGGCGTGGACCGCATCGACGCGACGGACGCCGGGCGCGTACGGGAGGCCCGGCGGCTGCGGGCGCCGTTCTTCACGCCCCGCACGCCCTACGTCTGGGACGCCGCCGACGAGGGCTGGATACCCGCGCCGCCGGTGGCCACGACCGCCCCCGCCGACCGGGCCTCGGGTCAGCCGGCCGGCACCGTACGCGTCCTGACCTGGAACACCCTCTGGGACCGGTACGACGCCGACCGCATCGACAGTGCCCGGCGGCGGCCGGCGCTGGTGCGTGCGTTGCGCGACGCCGACGCGGACGTGATCGCGTTGCAGGAGGTCGAGGCGGAGCTGCTGGCCATGCTGCTGCGGGAGCCCTGGCTCCGGGCGGGCTGGACGCTCGGCACGGACCCCGGCGACCGTGACGTGGACGAGTGCGGTCTGCTGCTCCTGAGCCGGCTGCCGGTGCGGGAGGCGGCCCATCACGCGCTGGGCCCGCACAAGGGAGTGACCGCCGTGGTCGTGGAGACGGCCGCCGGTCCCCTGGCCGTGGCGGCGACCCATCTCAGCAGCGACCACTCCGTGGACGGCGCCGGTCGCCGTACGGCCGAACTGGCCCGTATCGCCGAGGGGTTGGCCGGTGTGGACGCCGAGCTGGTCCTCCTGGGCGACTTCAACGACGGCGGGGACACCCCGCAGATCACCCTCGGGATGCGGGACGCGTGGAGCGAGGCGCACGGCCCCGGCGACACGACCCCGACCTTCGACCCCGGCGCCAACCCCCTCGCCGCGATCTCCTCCCTCAGCGGCCGGGCCTCCCGGCTGGACCGGGTGCTGCTCCGCCCGGCGGGCGACGGCCTGCGGGTGGGCCGGGCCGAGCTGTACGGCGACCGGCCCACGACGGACGGTCTCCACATCTCCGACCACTACGCGGTACGGGTCGATCTGGACCTGACCACGGATCACTCCGCATCGGCAGGTGACCCGGCCGGGGTGACCACCGACGTCTGCGACGCCCCGGCGACGGCGCGCACGGCGCTGGCGTGGCTGCCGCCGGAGGAGCTGTGGCCACCGCTCCAGGACATCCGCCGGAAGCACGACCCGCAGATCCACCGCTGGCCCCCGCACGTCAACCTCCTCTTCGGCTTCGTACCGGAACACGCCTTTGAACAGGCGGCGGCCGTGCTGGCGTCGGCGCCGACCGCCGCGTTCGACGCCCGGTTGGAGGGCGTGCACTGGTTCGGGCACCGGGAGCACGCGACGGTCTGGCTGGACCCGGCGGCGGCCGGCGAGGAGCCGTGGGCCGAGCTGCACCGCACCCTGGTGAGCCGCTTCCCCCGTTGCCGGGGCCGCCGCGACGGCTTCACCCCGCACCTCAGCCTGGGCCGCACCACCGACCCGAACACCCTGGCCGCCGACTGCGCCGACCGGCTCACGCCGCTGCCGGCCCGGGTCGACCGGCTGGCCCTCCTGTCGAGGCGCGGCGACGAACCGATGCGCGTACGGGCGTGGGTGACGCTGGGAAGCGGCGAGGTCTGCTGGGCACGGGAGGAGCCCCTGCCCTCCGGACAGCCGGGCGCGGGCGCGGTGGCCGACACGGCGGTGGCCGACACGGCCGTGGCTGACGGCCTCGCCCGCCGGATCGCCGCGGCCCTCCCCCACGGCGTCGTCCACGTCGTCGGCTCCCGGCGCATGGGCTGTGCGCTGCCGGGCGCCGACCTGGACCTGGTCGCGGCCCTCCCCGGCGCCGTCGAACTCGCCGCTCTGCGGGCGGAGTTGGTGGCCGCGTTCCCGGAGGCGACCGGTGTACGGGAGGTGGTGGGAGCCCGGGTGCCGGGGTTGCGACTGCGCCTCGACGGGATGGACGTCGACCTGGTGATCGTGGCCACCGGCTCGCTGGACCCCGCCGAGGCGGTGGCCCGCCGGGACGAGCTGGGCGAGGCGGCGGCGATCGCGCTCAGCGCGGTGAGTGACGCCCACGCGGTCCTCGCCTCGGTGGGCCCCCACCGGGCGGCCTTCGCCCGACTGGCCACGCAGGTCAAGGCGTGGGCGAAGGCCCGGGGGCTCGACTCCGCACCGTTCGGCGGCGTACCGGGGCTGGCCTGGACCGTCCTGGCGGCCCGCACGGCAAGCGAGGCCGGTGACGTGCCGTCGGCCGACCTCCTGCGGCACTTCTTCGCGACGTGGGCGGCGTGGGACTGGCGAGAGCCGGTGGGCGGGGCGCAGACGGTGGGTGGTGGGGCGGAGCGGTCCCCCCATCCCCTCACCATCACCACCCCCTCGCCCCCGATCCGCCCCTGCACGGATCAGGTCACGGCGGGCATGCGGGACCTGATCACACAGGAGCTGTTCCGAGCCTGGGAGTTGCTGGAGGAGGGCCGCCATTGGTCCGACGTCCTCACCCCTCCCCCGCTCCACCGCCGCCACGCCGCCTGGGCGGTCGTGACGGTGGGCGGGGGCGCGGACGAGGGCCGGGTACGGGGCAGGATGCGGGCCCTGATCGCCGATCTCGCCGAGACGGCCCCCGGGTGCCACGCCTGGCCCCGCCCCTTCGGAACGGCCCCCGCCCGCTTCGCCATCGGCCTGGGTCCGACCCCACCGCCCGCCGACGCGCTGACCGCCGTGGCGGAACGCCGGCTACGCGGTCTGGACGGGGTCACGCTCACCCGGGCCGAGGGAGGCGAGGTGCCGACCCTGTACTGACCCGACCCCGCACCGAGGCGGTCAGAGCACGTCGACGTAGTCCGACGCGCTGGTCGCGGCGCCGGTAGTCGAGTTGCCGTAGTACACCCATCGGAACGAACCGTCGGTGGAGGCGGTGACGCTCGCCTTGAGGCCGCCGGTGCTGCTGCTGGTGACCTTCTTGACCGTCTGGAAGGTGTCGGCGCCCTTGGCGCGGAACTGGAGGCTGACCGTACGCCCGCCGTAGGCGCCGTACGTCTTGGTGCTCCAGTTCGCCCGGGTCAGCTTGCCCGTGACGGTGATCGTCCTGCCCTTGGTGACCGGCTCCGGCGTGGCGTTGGCGGTCGCTCTGGCCGCGCGCTTGAGCTGAGCGGTCTTCGACCGCGTCTCCAGCTCCTCGGTCTTGAGACCGCCGTCGGCCTTCCACAGCCTGAGCGAGACGCCGACCTTCCACGTAGTGGCGTCGCTGTTGGAGTCGACGTGCTCCTGGCTCGGGTGCGGGTCGATGTAGAGCTCGCCCTCGCAGCGGGCGTGCTTGGAGTCGATCTCGTAGCAGGTGTAGCCGCCCGGCTGGATGAAGTTCTCGCCGGTGTCGGCCGCGCTCGCCATGGTGCCGCGGTAGAGGAAGGGGTACGCGTCGTAGCGGGAGGGGTCGGCCGTGCTGTACCCGCTCGGCAGAGCGATGTTGAAGGAGAGGGGCGGCTCCACCACCTTCGACGTGCCGACCACGATCGGCTTGCCCTTGTTGATGACGATGTCCGACACGGTGATACCGGTGTCCGCCGCGCTGGCCGCCGGCGCGTTCAGCACGGAGAGCGCCAACGCTCCCGCGAGCGCGGCCACCGCGACGGTTCGTCTGCCTGTGTGCATGCACACCTCTTCGAAGGAGATGAATGAAGGAGGCGGCACAGTACCAATGACGTGCACATGCCTCATCGGGCGGCATGCCCCTGCGTTCGTCACGCTCGCCGTCTTCAGCAGCCGGTTGATATATTCACGGAAGCGATATATCAGCCGGTCTTCCAGGAGGTCCGCATGTCCAGGACGCTTGTCGACATCGACGACGACATGCTGGCCTTCGCGCAGCAGCAACTCGGCACCAAGACCAAGCGGGAGACGATCAATCGGGCACTGGCCATAGCGGCGGCGATCAGCACCGAAGACCGGGCACGCGCGCTGCGCTGGCTCCAGGCGAACGCCGACGCGTTCCTCGACTTCGACGTCCTCGAAGCCAGGGAGCGAGACGGGCTGTGACCTACTTGGCCGACACCTCCGCCGTGTGGCGTCTCCTGCGTGGCCAACTCGGCGCTCCGTGGCCCGACCGAGTGGCGCGCGGCCTTGTGGCCATCTGCCCTCCCGTCGAATCCGAACTGATGCCCGGACTGCGCGCCGACCGCGACTACGAACCCTTCTTCACCATGCTCGGCCAGTCCTTCGGCTGGGTTCCCGCAATCGACGACCCATGGCCGAAGATCATCGAGGTGCAGCGGGACCTGGTGAAGATCGGTCACCACCGCGGCCCGTCGCCGCTGGACATCCTGATCGCACTTACCGCCGAGCATCACGGCCTGACCCTGCTCCACGTCGACGACGACTTCGCCGCGATCGGTAAGGTCCGGCCCGACCTCTCCCTCGTCCGCGGACAGCACCCGGCCCTCTGAGAGGTACGCGGGGGTCAGCTACCAGCCGCGTACGTCACGAACTCCGCCCACGCGTCCCGCGTGAGCGCTAGCTGAGGACCGGCGAGGTTCTTGGAGTCGCGGACGTGGACGGTGCCGGGGGGTTGGGCGACCTCGACGCAGGACTCGCCATCGGTGCCGCTGCTGTAGCTGCTCTTGAACCAGGCAAGTTCGGAGGCGTCCCCGGGGGCCTTGCGCATCATGTCTCTCCCAGCAGTTGCTCGATGAAGGCCAGCGACTCCCGTGGTGGGAGGGCCTGCGCCCGGATGGTGCCATACCGCAACTCAAGGATGCGGAGCTGCCTCGGGTCGGAGACAGGCCGCCCGCTGAACTTGCCGTCGGAGCGCCCCACCGCCGTACCGTCCGGGAACTTCAGCAACTCGATGTTGCCGTCCAGCCCAGGGTGGGCATCGGTGTTCGTCGGCATGACCTGAAGCGTGACGTGGTTCAAGCGCCCCACCTCCAGCAGACGTTCGAGCTGCCGTCGCCACACCATTGTGCCCCCGACCTGTCGGCGCAACGGAGCCTCTTCCAGGACGAAGTGCACGGACGGAGCCGGGTCACGCTCGAAGACCGCCTGCCGGGCCAGACGAGCGGCCACCATGCGTTCCACATCGTCCGGCGAGTACGGAGGCTGCGCCGCCCCGATCACGGCCCGCGCATGCTCCGGAGTCTGCAAGAGGCCGTGGACGCTGTTGCACTCGTACAGCCCGATTTCGACCGCCTTGGCCTCCAGCTTCCCCAGCGCGCGCACCTTCTTCGGGTACCGGACCTTCTTCACGTCCTCCCAGGCCGCCGCGATGAGCCCGCCCGCGTTCAACACCGTGTCGGCCTTGTCCAGATACTCCTGCCTGGGAATCCGCTTCCCACCCTCGATCTTGTAGACGAGATCCTCGCCGTACCCGACCGCCCTCCCGAAGTCGGCGGCCCGCATCCCCACCGCCTCCCGCCGCAGCTTCAACTGCCGCCCGACCGTGGCGATGACCGCCACTCCCCACTCGTCGTCCGGATCCACCTCCCAGCCCGGCTCGTCGGCCTCCGTCTTGAGCCGCCCCGCCTCGCCGTCCACCAACATCGCGCACCTCTCCGCCGCACCGTCGCGCCTCAACGCCCCCTACCCGTACGGCCCTTCCAGACAGGCCCGACACGACCGGACAACGTCCGGACAGTCACCGTACGTATCAGCGCAGTCACTGTTCACAGTACGTGCGCGCCGCCACGCTGAGTGATGTGAATACGGAAACCGTCAGCCCTGACACCGAACACCGCAGCCCCATCCGCAACTTCAGCGTGCGGCTGTCCTCCACACCACGCGGAGCCCGCCTCGCCCGTCTGCTCGCGACCGAGCAACTGCGCAGCTGGGGACTGCCACCCGACCCGGCGGAGCACATCGTCGCGGAGCTGGCGGCCAACGCGGCGACACACGGGCGGGTACAGGGGCGCGATTTCGAGGTGACGCTCTACGTCATCGGCGACACCCTCCGCATCGAGGTCACCGACACCCGCGCCGAACGGCTTCCTTCCACCCGGCACCCTGACTCCAACGACGAGTCCGGACGGGGTCTGCTTCTGATCGAGGCACTCGCGGACCGCTGGGGAACCACGCCGGGGCGTCCCCCACGCAAGACCATCTGGGCGGAGGTCCACCTCCGCCCGACACCGGCACCCAGCGGCACGTGCTTCGGTGGTACGGGCCGTCTTTTCCAAAGAACTCACAGGTGAAAGAACCCCCACCAAGCCCCACCCCTCCCGCCCGCCGAGCGGCCTCACCCTCGCGAGTGAACATCGCCAACTCGGCTGGCGCGGGGACTGGTTGCGGGCCTTACTCTCAGCGCAACGCAACCGCAGACATGCGACGGCCCCCGCCGGGACGGCAATCCCATTGCGAGGGCCTGACCACCGAGGAAGTAGGAGCTTCCCGATGGATACGCAGAACCCTAGCGCGCCCCCGCGCGCCCACGCCCGGCTTGCCGACAACAAACACCCGAACCGACGGGTCCGCTCCGGCTCCAGCGACGGCGGTCTGGTCCACGACCACACCCGCCACACCACCCGCTTCACGGTGATCGGCAACCACCTCGCGCGGCACCCGGAGCTGTCACTCCTGGCGATCGGGCTGGCCACGCACATCCAGTCGCTGCCGCAGAGCGCCCGCGTCGACATCAAGAGCCTCGCGGCCCGCTTCACGGAGGGCGCGACCCGTATCGCGGCGGCGCTGCGCGAGCTGGAGACCCACGGCTACCTGCGCCGCGAGCGCGTACGCACACCCGCGGGCCGTATCGTCACCCGCACGGTCTCCTGCAACCAGCCCGGTCGCGGCGGCCACGCGGAGGCCGAGTCCGCACGCCACCCGCACCCGTCCCGCCCGGCGAAGAAGCAGCCCCGCAAGGCCCTCCCCGCCGTCCCCCAGCCCGCCTACCGCTCCCCCACCCTCCTCCAGACCGCCACCGACCTCCTCGCCGAGCTGCGCCGCACGGACCCCCGCCTCCTCCTCTCGGCCTGCGACACCGCCCACCTCGCCCCGGGCGTGGCCGCCTGGCTGGAGCGCGACCTCAGCCCCACCGCCGTACGCCACGCCCTGGCGAAAGACCTCCCGTCGGAGCCGATCCACCGCCCGGCCGCCCTCCTGGCCCACCGCCTCACGGCCCAGCTGCCACCCCCGCCGCCGTTCCGGGCGCCCGCGGCACCACCGGCCGTCCGGGTCGAGTACCCGATGACGAACTGCGACGGCTGCGACCGCGGCTTCCGAGGCCCGAAGGGCAGCCGCTGCCGTGACTGCAGGCCCCAGCCCCACGCCCGACCTAACGGAGGCCACCTAGCATGAACGTGACGATCCTTGCCCCCGGGCACAGACGACGAGGAGCGAGCGCCATGACCATCGCCCCGGACGACTCACAGCACGGCTCCTCCCACGTCTACCAGGCCATGCGGGACTTCGTTCAGTCGATGGACGACACCCTCCCCGGCAAATTCGAGATCACCAAGGAAGGGATCGTCCACGACATGATGGCGCCCATCGGACCGCACGAACTCACCGTGCTGCGCCTACGAAAGCGCCTGGAAAGGGCGATGCCGGAAGAGATCGTGGCGCATACGGGTGAGCCGGACGTGGAGGGCGAAGCCGAAGGCATCATGCGACGCCCCGACGTGATGGTGATCGCCGAAGCCGACATGGAGGTCGAGGGAGCCTTCGATCCCCGCACCATTCACGCCGCCGTCGAGGTCGTTTCCCGTTCCAACCCCGACAACGACTGGGTCACCAAGATGCGTGACTACCCGCTGCTCGGCATCCCCGTGTACGCGGTCTTCGACCCCCGCACCGGCACGGGCGCCGTCCTCACGGACATACACTCCACCCCGGACGGCCCCCGCTACGCGACCCGCAAGGACTTCGTCTACGGCGAGGACGTCACCATCGCCGACTGGACCATCTCCACGGAGAACCTGCCCCGCTACCCGGACAGGAGCTGAGGGCGGCTCCCGCTCACCGCCCCGCCGCCAGCCCCTCCCGCAGCGCCTCGTACGCCGGCTTGCGGCCGTACGTCTCGTCCATCGGGGTCGCCGAGCCCTCGCCCTCGAAGACGCCCGGCACCCAGGAGTACTTGTCGGTGAAGCCCCACACCGTGAACGACTTGCAGCTCCGGGCGCCCAGGCAGGCGTCCAGCAGACGGCGGTAGTAGCTCGCCTGGGTCGCCTGCTTCGTCTCGTCGACCGGCAGGATCATCCGCACGTCGACCTCGGTGAACGCGGTCTGCATCCCCAGCGCCCCGAAGCGGGCGAGGTTCTCGGCGACCTGCCCCGGGAAGCCGTACTGGATGGCGAGATGGCCCTGGATGCCGAAGCCCTGGACGGGGACGCCCTCGGCGCGCAGCCGCTTCGCCAGTTCGTAGTAGGCGGTGGACTTCGCGTTGACGCCCTCGACGTTGTAGTCGTTGAGGAACAGCTTCGCCTTCGGGTCGGCCGCGTGGGCCCAGCGGAACGCGTCCGCGATGTAGGAGGGGCCCAGTTCCCGCAGCCAGATCGAGTTGCGCAGGCTGCCGTCCTCCTCGAAGACCTCGTTCACCACGTCCCACTGCTGGATCTTCCCCTTGTACCGCTTCACCTCGGCGGTGATGTGGTCGCGGAGGATCTTCCGCAGCTCGTCCCGCTTGATCGAGCCGTCCTCCACGCCGCTGGTCAGCCAGGCCGGCAGCTGGCTGTGCCAGACCAGGGTGTGGCCCCGGACGACCTGCCCGTGCGCCCGGGCGAAGCGGACCAGGTCGTCGGCCGGCTTCCAGTTGTGGACACCCCGCTCGGGCTCCACCGACTCCCACTTCATGACGTTCTCGGCGGTGACCGAGTTGTAGTCGCGGACCGTCGTCCTGCGGTACGCCCGGTCGTCCGCGAGCGCCGTCATGTCCACGGCCGTCCCGATGCGTACGCCCGCGCGAGCGGCCAGCGCGCGCAGCGACGGCCCTTCCCCTCCCTCACTCGCCGTCGCCGGCTGCACGGCGACCACCGTGGACAGGAGTGTCCCGGCGGCCAGCGCGAGCGCGGGCAGGCGGAAGCGGTTCATGTGCCTCATGCGTGGTTCCTCTCTCAGTTCCGGCTCTCAGCGCCGGCAGTCAGGTACGCCGAACCGGGCGCGTCGGCGGCGGCTCACAGCCCCGGCAGTCAGATGCGCCGGCTCTCCAGCGGTCCCAGATACGTCGGTGTCAGCCCACCCGTGTCGATCACCAGGCGTTGCAGGATCACCGTCGGGTCGACCATCCAGAACTTCAGGCGCCGCACCCCGGGCCCGGCGACGGTGTGCCGGGTCGCCGTCGCGTTCACGTTGTCGGAGGTGTTGCGCGCCCACTGCTTGTTCATGAGCCCGTCGTCGGCGCCGGTGACGGCATGGATGTCGACGACCTGGGGTTCCGCGTCGTCGAAGGACACCGCGTAGCGCAGGCCGCCCGTCGGGAGGGCGGGGTTCCGCGGCGAGACGTACGCCCACACGGTCACCTCGCCGCCCGCCGGCACCGACAGCAGGGCGACCTCGTACTCCAGTCGCGGTCCGGCCCCACCCGGTGTCCGTCGCGCCGCTGTCACCGGCCACGGGGTCATCCCCGCTCCCGTACGGCCGATCCGCTCGATCCGCCGCCAGCGGACCCGGCCGCCGGACGAGCCCACGGCCCGCTCATGGTGCTCCGCGTCGATCGCGACGTACCCGCCCGCCTCGACGAACCCCCTCAGCGCCCGCGCCTGCCGGGCCGACGGCTTCTCGGCGACCGCCTTCACCGTCACCGAGGCCCCCGCCCCGCTCACCGTCAGCGTCCCCTCCGCGCCGCCGGCCGGCACCCGCGCCCAGTCCACCCGCACGGCCAGCCGGACCTGCTGGTCGACCCGGCCGCGCGACCGGTCGACGATCAGCCACGGCACCGACGGCTCGACGCGGTACGAGAAGGGCGTACGGCCCCGGTTGAAGATCTCGACGTACTGCCGGGGCCGCGTCTGGTACGGGCTGAACACCGGGAGCACCGCCGCCGTGCCGGACGCGCCGCCCGGCCACCACGCCCCCCGGTCGTCCGCCCCGTCGACGGCGACTCCCAGCTCCGCGGGCTCCGGCACCTCGATCCGCCGCACCTTGGGGAAGATCTCGTCCGGCAGCGCCTGGTGGTCCTTCTCGGGCTGCTGCCATCCGGCGTTGGAGCCGTAGCGTTCGACGTCGCCGTACCCGATGTGCGGCTGGGTCTGGAAGCCGCGCCACTTCCCGTCGGCGGCCTCGGTGTTGAAGCGGTCGGCGAGGGCGAAGTCCCTGGCCAGGCCCGCCTCCGCGGCGGCCGCCCGGTCGTTCGTCGCCGCCCGCCCCTGCCGCGCGTACAGCAGGTTCGTGAACTCGTCCTCCCGTAAGCCGTACAGATTGGCCGTCGCCAGCACCGGATAGCCGACCATCTCGAACCACGCGTCCTGGACTCCCGCCGGCAGCTTCCGCCCCAGCCGCTCCGTCCGCCGGGCCAGCGCGCGCCACTCCTCGGTGACCCGCTCCAGTTCGTGGTGGCCGAAGTAGAACGGCGTCTCCTTGTCGTCGTAGACGATCGCCCGCTCGTCCTTCGTCGGGTCCTTCGACGGGTCGAGGGTGATCCGCCGGTTCAGCAGCTCGGGTTTGCGGCGGGCCTGCAACTGCCCGTACGCGCTCAGCACCTCGGCGATCTCGGCGGCGAACCGCCCGCCGAAGTTCTGCCGGGCGAACCCCCGCTCCCACTCCTCCAGGTTCTCCAGCCCCCAACGCCCTGGTCTCCAGGCGTAGTTCAGGAAGAACTCGGTGGGCAGCTCGTTCCCCTTCAGGTCGCCGACGTTCGCCACCCACAGGCCGTGGTTGCCGTAGGCATCGGCCGTGTGGAGCTGCTCCCAGAGGTTGGCGAGGTTCGTGGTGTCGACCCACTTGTAGTTGCGGCCGACGCCCACATAGTCGAAGTGGTAGTACAACCCGTAGCCCCCGGGTCGGGGCTCCCGTGGGTCGGGATGCTTACGGATGTTCCCCCAGTTGTCGTCCGTCAGGACGACCGTCACATCGTCCGGCGCCCTGAGTCCCCGGTCCCAGTACCGCTGGACCTCCTTGTAGAGGGTCCACACCTGCGGGGTCTCGTCCGCCGGCCTCCCGGTCACCTCCTCGATGATCCGGCGCTGCGTGGCGATGATCTCCGTCATGAGCTCGATGCCGTCGCCGTCGGGCAGGCTCGTGTCCCCGTTCCCCCGCATCCCCAGGGTGACGACGCCCTCGAAGTCCTCGTCGACCATGCGCCGGATGCCGTCCCGCCAGTAGGCCCGGATGGCGTCGGCGTTCCGCCGGTACGACCACTCCCCGGTGCCCCCGTAGGGGTCTCGGCCGGGGGTCACGATCGCCCCGGAGGAGTCCCTGACCGCCGGCACGGCGTGACGGTTCCACTCCTCGATGCCCCGCATCATGGGCGCCTCGTGAGACGTGCCCATGACAATCCCGTACTCCTTGGCGCGCGCGTGGTTCTCCGGGTCGTCCTCGGCGAACGCCCGCCCCCACACCGCCGGCCAGACGTAGTTCCCCTTCAGCCGGAGCAGCACCTCGAAGACCTTGGCCCAGAAGTCGGCGGTGAACCCACCGGGATACCCGGGCGCCTTGCCGGGCCCGAAGAACGCCGGCGCCCAGGTCCCGAGCGCCGGGTTCTCGTCGTTGATGAAGACCCCCCGGTACTTCACCGCCGGCGTGCCCTGGCTGTACCGGCCCGGCAGCACGTACACCTCGTCCCGGCGCACCGGCGGCACGTCGTCCCACCAGTACCAGGGGGAGACCCCGATGCCGTACGACACGTCGTACACCCCGAAGATCGTGCCGCGCGGATCGCTGCCCGCGACCACGAACGCCCGCTCCACCCCGGGCATCGGCCGCTCCACGACCGTCTGCAACGAGGTCTCCCACTTCCCCCGCACCCCGCTGACGTCGAGCTTCCCCGCGCTCACGAGCCCGTCGATCAGCGGGCTCCGCCCGATGGTCCCCACCAGGACCACCTCACGGCCCATCGAGCCCCCCGGGCGCACCCCCGTGACCCGCTCGATGTCGTCCCGTAGATCCCCCGCTACCCGTACGACTCCGGGGTGATCCTCGGAACTCACCACGACCGGCACACCGACCAGCGAAAACGCGCCGGGGGCCGGGGTGAAGGACAGGTACGCCCCCGGGTCGGACACCCGCAGCGCCCCACCCCCACCGCCGACCCCGCCCCCGGCGCCGCCGCCGACCGGGGAACCGTCGTCCGCCGACGCGGCCCCCGGCAGCGCGGGACCCACGGCAAGCCCCGCGCCCACTCCCAGAACGGTTCTACGGCTGACGTCCGCGGACATGCCACACCCCTCGACCGATCGACCCGACACCGGGATTTGCTCAGCGACATGACAAATGGTGGAGGGAGTGAAGCGAGGGGACAACGGGTCAGGCGCGTCGAATAGTTTCGAAGGTGGGAGACGAGGGATCCGCACGACTTCGATCGCACGGACCCACTCTGGCTAGTCCTCTCCCACGAGCCCTTCGAAGGGCACTTCCTTGCAGGGCTTGATCCGCCCCTCGACCATGTACATGCTCCAGGCGGGGCTGACGTCGTCCTTCACCCGCTCCGGCTCCTCGAAGGCCAGGGTGTCGCCGGGGTGGAGCGTGTACGTCAGGGGCTCACTCCACACGCCTGTCTTCACGTTGTAGGTCCGCGTGCGTTCCGGCGGCATCTTGCCCCGCGGCTGCTCACACACAAAGCCGCTCCTGGGCTTGTCGACACTGACGAAGATGCCCTCCGCGCTCAGGCGCTCGATCAGCCTCGACTTGTCGTCCCAACTCAGCGCGACGATCTCGTCGAACGTGAGGGTGACACTGCCGTCCTTGTGCCGTTCGAGCGCGTACGCCTGCGGCCCACCCGTCGACGACGGCGCCCCCACCACGACCCCCGCCGCCACCGCGCACGCCGCCAGCGCCACCAGAGCCCGCCGCGGCGTGACCCGGCGCCTGAGCACCGGCGCCTCCTCCGTCCGGTCCGCCGCGCGGAGCGCGATCTCCCGCTGGAGTTCGCCCAGCAGCCGGTCCTCGAACGTGTTCCCCGTCTTCGTCGTCATGCCTTTCCCCCTGCGTAGCTGAGCCCTGCCGTCTGCTCCTTCGGCGCCGCCGCCGACCGCAGCGCCTTGCGCGCCCGGTGCAGTCGCACCCTCGCGGTGACCTTGCGTATCCCGAGGGCGGTCGCCGCCTCAGTGACGCCGAGCTGGTCGACCGCGACGAGTTCGATGACCGCGCGTTCCCCGTCGGGCAGCCCTTCCAGAGCGGCCAGCGCCCGGCGCCCGGCGGCCTCCGCGTCGAGCTTCTCCTCCAGCCGGTCGATGTCGTCGCCGTCGAGCAACCGGCGGCCGGCGATACGGCTGCCGAGGACGCTCTGACGCGCGCTGCGCCGGGCCTCCGCGGCGACGACGTTGCGCGCGATGCCGTACAGCCAGGCCGTCTCGCTGCCGAGGTCGGCCCGGTAGGCGTGCGCGGAGTCGATGGCCGCGAGGAACGTCTCGGCGGTCAGGTCGGCGACGGTGTGCGGATCGGTGACCCGCCGGGCCATGAACCGGGTGACGGTGTCGACGTGACGGCGGTAGAAGACCTCGAACGCCGCGGGATCGTACATCCCTCCCGGCGGACCGCCCCGGCTTCTGCTGTCCGGTGCCAAGGTGTGTACCTCCCGTCGTCGGTCATGCTGTCACCTGTACTTGGCCGGGGAGGGCGAAGGCGTTACCGGGAGGTCCCAGGCGCAGCGAAACCGAGAGCAGACGAAGCCGGGAACGACGAAAGGGCCCGTACGACCGAAGTCGTACGGGCCCCTTCTGGAGCTCGTGCTGGAGCTACCAGGTCAGATCAACGGACTTACTTGTTGATCTTGGTGACCTGGCCGGCGCCCACGGTCCGGCCACCCTCACGGATGGCGAACTTCAGGCCCTCTTCCATGGCGACGGGCTGGATGAGCTCGACCTTCATCTCAGTGTTGTCGCCCGGCATGACCATCTCCGTGCCCTCGGGGAGGGTCACAACACCGGTCACGTCAGTCGTACGGAAGTAGAACTGCGGACGGTAGTTGTTGAAGAACGGCGTGTGGCGGCCACCCTCGTCCTTGGACAGGATGTAGGCCTGGGCCTCGAACTCGGTGTGCGGGGTGACCGAACCCGGCTTGATGATGACCTGGCCGCGCTCGACGTCCTCGCGCTTGATGCCACGGAGGAGCAGACCGACGTTCTCACCGGCCTGGCCCTCGTCGAGCAGCTTGCGGAACATCTCGATGCCGGTGACCGTGGTGGTGGTCTTCTCGGTCTTGATGCCGATGATGTCGACGGTCTCGTTGACCTTGAGGACACCACGCTCGATACGGCCGGTGACGACCGTACCGCGACCGGTGATGGTGAAGACGTCCTCGATCGGCATCAGGAACGGCTTGTCGACGTCGCGCTCCGGCTCCGGGATGGCGGAGTCGACGGCGTCCATCAGGTCCAGGACCGACTGGCCCCACTCCTTGTCGCCCTCGAGCGCCTTGAGCGCCGAGACCTTGACGACCGGCAGGTCGTCGCCCGGGAACTCGTACTCGGAGAGGAGCTCACGAACCTCGAGCTCGACGAGCTCCAGGATCTCCTCGTCGTCCACCATGTCGGCCTTGTTCAGGGCGACGACGATGTACGGAACGCCGACCTGGCGGGCCAGGAGCACGTGCTCCTTGGTCTGCGGCATCGGGCCGTCGGTGGCGGCGACCACGAGGATGGCGCCGTCCATCTGCGCCGCACCCGTGATCATGTTCTTGATGTAGTCCGCGTGACCCGGGCAGTCGACGTGCGCGTAGTGACGCGACTCGGTCTGGTACTCGACGTGCGCGATGGAGATGGTGATACCGCGCTGGCGCTCCTCAGGAGCCTTGTCGATCTGGTCGAAGGCCGAGGCCTCGTTCAGGTCCGGGTACTTGTCGTGCAGCACCTTGGTAATGGCGGCCGTGAGGGTCGTCTTACCGTGGTCGATGTGACCGATGGTGCCGATGTTGACGTGGGGCTTAGTCCGCTCGAACTTCGCCTTCGCCACGGGGTCCTCCTGTGGAGTGGTTCTGAACGCCTTGCTTCATCGGCGCCAGGTGATCTTTGCTGGAAAGCCCGGGCCCCGGGGTCAAACATCCGCGTTCGCGGGGGTTTGACCCCGTAAGGCTCCGGAGTCAAGCCTAAAGGCTGGAACTCTGCTGAGTTACTCGCCCTTGGCCTTCGCGATGATCTCCTCGGCGACGTTCCGCGGAACCTCGGCGTAGGAGTCGAACTGCATGGAGTAGCTGGCGCGGCCGGACGTCTTGCTGCGCAGGTCGCCGACGTAGCCGAACATCTCCGAGAGGGGCACGAGGCCCTTCACGACACGGGCACCGGCCCGCTCCTCCATGGCCTGGATCTGGCCACGGCGGGAGTTGATGTCGCCGATGACCTCACCCATGTAGTCCTCGGGCGTGGTGACCTCGACGGCCATCATGGGCTCGAGCAGCACGGGGCTGGCCTTGCGGGCGGCCTCCTTGAAGGCCTGCGAACCGGCGATCTTGAACGCCAGCTCGGAGGAGTCGACCTCGTGGTAGGCACCGTCGAGAAGCGTGACGCGGACGCCCGTCATCTCGTACCCGGCGAGGATGCCGAACTGCATGGCCTCCTGCGCACCGGCGTCCACCGAAGGGATGTACTCCTTCGGGATACGGCCACCGGTCACCTTGTTCACGAACTCGTACGAGGCGTCGCCGCCCTCGATCGGCTCGATCGCGATCTGCACCTTGGCGAACTGGCCGGTACCACCAGTCTGCTTCTTGTGCGTGTAGTCGACGCGCTCGACGGCCTTGCGGATCGTCTCGCGGTAGGCGACCTGCGGCTTGCCGACGTTGGCCTCGACCTTGAACTCACGGCGCATACGGTCGACGAGCACCTCGAGGTGCAGCTCGCCCATACCGCCGATGATGGTCTGGCCGGTCTCCTCGTCGGAGTGGACCTGGAAGGAGGGGTCCTCCTCGGCCAGGCGCTGGATCGCGACGCCGAGCTTCTCCTGGTCGCCCTTCGACTTGGGCTCGATGGCGACCTGGATGACCGGGGCCGGGAAGTCCATGGACTCCAGGATCACCGGCTGCTTGTCGTCGGCCAGCGTCTCACCGGTGGTGGTCTGCTTCAGGCCCATGACGGCGACGATGTCGCCGGCGCCCACCGAGTCGATCTCCTCACGCTTGTTCGCGTGCATGCGGTAGATCTTGCCGATGCGCTCCTTCTTGCCCTTGACGGAGTTCAGCACGGCGGTGCCGGACTCCAGGCGACCGGAGTAGATCCGGACGAAGGTGAGCTTGCCGAGGTGCGGGTCGCTCATGATCTTGAACGCCAGCGCGGACAGCGGCTCGTCGTCGGACGGCTTGCGCTTGATGACCTCTTCCGGGTCGTTGACGGCGTGGCCCTCGATGGCCTCGACGTCAAGCGGCGTCGGGAGGTAGCGCACGACCGCGTCGAGCAGGGGCTGAACGCCCTTGTTCTTGAACGCGGTACCGCAGAACACCGGGGTCACCGTGGTGCCGGTGCCCTTGCCGGAGGCGATGGTGATACGACGGATCGCCGCGTAGAGCTGCTCCTCGGTGGGCTCCTCGCCCTCCAGGTACAGCTCCATCAGCTCCTCGTCGTTCTCGGCGACGGCCTCGAGCAGCTTGCCGCGCCATTCCTCGGCAGCCTCGGTGTGCGTGGCCGGGATGTCGACGGTGTCGTACATCTCACCCTTGGCGGCCTCGGCGGACCACACGAGCGCCTTCATGCGGACCAGGTCCACGACGCCCTTGAAGTCGGCCTCAGCACCGATGGGGAGCTGCATGACGAGCGGCTGGGCGCCCAGGCGGTCCGAGATCATGTCCACGCAGCGGTGGAACTCGGCGCCGGTGCGGTCCAGCTTGTTGACGAAGCAGATGCGGGGCACACCGTAACGGTCGGCCTGACGCCACACCGTCTCGGACTGCGGCTCCACGCCGGCAACGCCGTCGAACACCGTCACGGCGCCGTCGAGAACGCGGAGCGAACGCTCCACCTCGACGGTGAAGTCGACGTGACCCGGGGTGTCGATGATGTTGATGGTGTGGTCGACACCCTCAAGCGGCCAGTGACAGGTGGTGGCAGCAGAGGTGATCGTGATGCCACGCTCCTGCTCCTGCTCCATCCAGTCCATGGTGGCGGCGCCGTCGTGGACCTCACCGATCTTGTAGCTGACGCCGGTGTAGAAGAGGATCCGCTCGGTGGTGGTCGTCTTGCCCGCGTCGATGTGGGCCATGATCCCGATGTTGCGGACCCTGGCCAGGTCAAGTGAAGTGGTAGCCATAAGGCTTCAGTCTTCTCTCGGTCTCGATGGGGTCTGCGACTACCAGCGGTAGTGCGCGAAGGCCTTGTTGGACTCGGCCATCTTGTGGGTGTCCTCGCGCTTCTTCACAGCGGCACCGAGGCCGTTGGAGGCGTCGAGAAGCTCGTTGAGCAGACGCTCGGTCATCGTCTTCTCGCGACGGGCGCGGGAGTAACCGACGAGCCAGCGCAGCGCGAGCGTGTTGGCACGACCGGGCTTGACCTCGATCGGAACCTGGTACGTCGCACCACCGACACGGCGGGACTTGACCTCGAGGGTCGGCTTGATGTTCTCCAGAGCGCGCTTCAGCGTGATGATCGGGTCGTTGCCCGTCTTCTCACGCAGGCCCTCCATGGCGCCGTAGACGATGCGCTCGGCGGTGGAGCGCTTGCCGTTCAGCAGCACCTTGTTGATGAGCGACGTGACAAGAGGAGAACCGTAGACCGGGTCGATGATGACCGGGCGCTTCGGGGCGGGGCCCTTACGAGGCATTCTTACTTCTCCTTCTTGGCGCCGTAGCGGCTGCGGGCCTGCTTGCGGTTCTTGACACCCTGGGTGTCGAGCGAGCCGCGGATGATCTTGTAGCGAACACCCGGCAGGTCCTTCACACGGCCACCACGCACGAGCACGATGGAGTGCTCCTGCAGGTTGTGTCCCTCACCCGGAATGTAAGCGGTGACCTCGATCCCGCTGGTCAGACGCACACGCGCGACCTTACGCAGGGCCGAGTTCGGCTTCTTCGGGGTGGTCGTGAACACACGCGTGCAGACGCCGCGACGCTGAGGGGAACCCTCGAGTGCGGGCGTCTTGTTCTTCTCGACCTTGTCCTGCCGGCCCTTACGGACCAGCTGCTGGATCGTAGGCACTACTTCTCCGGTTTCTGTGTGCCGAATGGTGAAGCTAACCCGGAACATCTCCGACCCACGCGGTCGGGTGTGTCGAATACTGCGGGTTCCCGCCGCGAGGCAGAAGGGCGCAGATTACGGCGTCCGCTTACGGCTCCCACCTGTGCGGTTCAAGGCACGCACGAGAGCCAGGGCACACCCCAGGCACAAGGTCTGAGCGTACCTATCGCATTCGCTACGGTCAAAACAAATGGGTAGCCGCTGCGCTGGGCTGGGGCGGGGGCCTTGACGGTGGGAGGTCGGGGGTTGCCGCCGGGCGAGGCGGCTGTCCGGCGTGGGACCCCTCCACCGAAGGTTCGCCCGACGAAGGCTCCCGGCAGGGCAGCTGTCCGACGAGACGCTCCCTGAGCAGTGCGGGAGTCGGACTGGGGCAGCCGCCCAGCGCGAGGCTGCGCAGCAAGGAGGGGCGGCCAGGTAGCGAGAGGCTGCCCGGCGAGGGTGCGGCGGCTGCGTAGCGAGAGGGTGCCCTGCAAGGCGACGACTCTCCCGCAAAGGGATGCCCGGCAAGTACGAGGTGTCGCTCGCTCGGGCGGGAGGGCTTACCGGCGTTGACTTGTCGGCGTTGACTTGTCGGCGTTGGCTGTCGCCGGTCGGTGGTCGCCCGCCGCGCAGGCGCCCCGGCCTGGCCGGAGGTTTCCCGGCCTCCCCACGGCCCACCCGCACCGTCGTCGTCAGACTCCGCTTTCCGAGGCCACCCCGGCGATGATCATGAGGGCGAGGAAGAAGGCCCAGCCGGCGACCGAGAGCCAGCCCAGGATGAGGCCCGCCAGGGCGAAGCCCTCGCCGCCCTCACCGGTGCGCTTGATCTCGGAGCGGGCGGTGTGGCCGAGGATGACGGCCGGGATACCGGTGAGCCCCATGGTCATCGTGGTGAGCACACCGCACACCATCGCGCCGACGGCCTTGCCGTTGGTGGGCGGGGGCGGGACGGGCGCCGGCATGAACGTACGCGGGACCATCGGGGGCATCGCGGGCATCGCACTCGGCTGCATGGCAGAAGGCCCCTGCGGCAGGTCGGCGACCAGAAGGGCCAGCTCGCCCACCGTGCGCGCCGTGTAGGCCCGCTCGATGCGCTTCTCATACTCGTCCTGCTGAAGGCGGCCCTCACTGAAGCCGGCCCGCAGGACATCCACGGCACGCTCACGATCGGCATGGGCGGCAAGCAGCGACGGACTACTGCCCTGCGCCTGCCACGGCATCGGCTGCCACGACGGGTTCGACACGAGAAACACTCCCCCGGACTGGTTGTGCCTCCAATGATGCTCCAACGCGCGCCGCAGGGCATCGGTTCCCGGGCCCGCCTTCTGTTGCGGTTCCGTCTCCTTGAGTCGCATGCGCGTAACAGCGGCCATGTTTGTCACCGGTTGATCAATCCGATGCTCATACCCAGGGCGGGTTGAGTACGTTCATGGGTTGCCGTGCGGTCCCGGATCGCGGATCGCGTATTCACGGGGACGTCTGCTCTCCGGGACAGGGGAATCAATGACCGCGCCAGGCTTACCGGGAGATTCCGGGCTCGACGACCGCGTGCCGTTCCTCGCCCGGCTGGAGACCGCGGACCGCGGCGCGCTGCTCGGCCTGGGCCGTGAGCTGGCCTTCAAACCTCGCGATGTCCTGCTCCACCAGCACGAACCCTCGTCGTTCGTCCTCTTCGTGACACACGGCTGGACGAAGGTGACCGCGGCCGCGGTCAACGGGTACGAGGCCCTCCTCGCGCTGCGCGGCCCCGGCGACATCATCGGCGAGTCCGCCGCGCTCACCGGCCGGCCGCGTTCGGCGACGGTGACGGCGCTGGAGGCGGTACGGGCGGTGGCCGTGGACCGGGACCGCTTCACCGAGTTCCTCGGCGGCTCCCCCACCGTGTCGTACGCGCTGCTCGGCCTCACGTCCGACCGGATGCGCGCGGCCGACCAACGGCGGCTGGAGTTCGCGTCGATGAGCGTGCGGGAACGGCTCGCGGCTCTGCTGCTGGAGCTGGCCCACACCAACGCGCGTTACACGAAGGCGGGCGTCGAACTCCTTGTCCCGCTGAGCAAGCAGGAACTCGCCGGATCTGTCGGTGCCTCGCGCGAGATGGTCCAGCGGCTGCTGAAGGATCTGCGGGAACGAGGCGTCGTGGTCACCGGACGACGGACGCTCAAGATCGTGCGGATGGACGTCCTGCGGCGGATCGCGCGCGCTGAGGGCGGCGACTGCGGGAGGACGGCCGGGGTCGAGTCCGGGTTCTGAGGTTTCCGGGGTCCGAGTTTCCGGGTTCTGAGGTTCCCCCGGGCTGCCGCCGAGCGCCGTGCCCCATGAGGCGTGTGCTGCCTCTGTGCACACGGTCACACTTCGAGTGGGTCATCCGTCCTCTCGCGGGACCCGGGGTCGACGCCACGCTTCTCACCCAGGCGACAGGCCCCATCGAGAGGCGACCATGACGGACCCCGTGAGCCGGACCATCCTCCTGCTCGACATCGAGCGTTACAGCGCCCGGGACGACGTGGAGCAGGCGTACTTGCGGCGCATGCTCTACGACATCACCGACCGCGCGCTGGAGAGCGCGGGCATCGACGAGACCCTGCGGCTGCGGGCCGACCGGGGTGACGCGGTGATGGAGCTGATCGACGCGAACGCGTCGGTGACAGCCCTGCTGCGGGCCCTGCTCACCGAGGTTCCGGCCCAGCTGCGGGCCGTCAACCGCATGGCGTCCAGCTCGGCCCAGATCCGCTTGCGGGGTGTCGTCGCCGACGGGTACGTGGCCGTCGACGGGCTCGACGGCTGGGTCGGCTCGGATCTCAACCACGCGTGCCGCCTCCTCGACGCCCAGCTCCTCCGCGCCGCCCTGCGGTCCCGTACCGACGACTTCGCGCTGTGCGTCTCGGAGGGGATCCACTCCGGGATCGTGCGCCACGACCGCCCCGGTGTCCGGGCCGCGGACTTCCACCCGATGACGGTCGACAGCAAGAACGGTCCCTTGCGGGCGTGGCTGCACGGGCCGGTGCCGGGCAGGACGCCCGGCGCTCACGACCACGGTGAGAGGGGGGCGGGGGAAGCCCCGGTGCCGGACGGTCAGGGGGACGGTCCGGCACCGGGGCGCGACGCCGGCCCCACCGCGGGAGAGGCCACCACGGGTTCCTCCGGTGGTGGCCCCGCGGGCCCGGTCTTCCACTTCAACGGTGGCGCCCCCAGCTTCGGAGGCAGCCTCGTCGGCGGGGACCAGCACGGCGTCTCCGGTGGTCAGGTCACCGGAGACGTCCACCTCGGCGGCGGGAGCAAGGGAGCCTCGGCATGACCGTGCCCCCGAGCGAGGCGACGGAACCGGACGCCGTCCTGGAGGACCCGTACGTCGGCGGGGACGCGGACGACGAACCGGAGGAGCGGACGCAGGAGGCCCGGGCCGCCCAGCGGGAGCTCTTCGCCCACACCCCGGGGTTCATCCTCGGCCCGACCGCCTCCTTCGGCGGGAGCCTGGTCGGCGGCGCCCAGCACGGGGTGTCGGGCGGCCAGGTCACCGGGGACGTGTTCCTCGGCGGAAAGACGGAGATCCACCACCACGGGCCGGCCGCGCAGGCCCACGTCTCCGGGGAGATCCCATCCGAACGGCAGGACGCACTGGCGGAGGTGTTCGTGGAGGGGCCCGCCTTCGCGGAGGCCCTGGAACGGCTGCGCGAGGAACGGGTGCTGGTCCTGTCGGGCAGCCACGCCGGCGGGCGGTACGCGGCCGCGCGCATGTTGCTGCACCGGCTGGGCGTGCCGGCGGTGCACGCCCTTCCAGCGGAGACGACACCCTCGGCGCTGCCCGCCCAGCTGACCCAGCCGGGCGGTTACGTCCTGCGGGGTCTGCCCCTGAGCCGTAACCGCCCGCTGCGCGACACCCATCTGTACGCGGCCCGCGACCAGCTCAAGAAGGCGGGCGCCCATCTGGTGGTGACGGTGGAGAAGTCGCCGTTCCTGCTGGGAGTGACCCCGGTCGTGTGGGAACCGCCGAGCGCACAGGACGTCGTACGGGCACTGGTGGTGTCCCGGCGGAAGGGCGACGCCGACGCGCTGCTCGGGCTCGCTCCGGTACGCGAGTTCCTCGCCCGGGGCCATCACCGTCCCGCCGAGGCCGCCGAGTTCGCCGAGGCGCTCGCCGCCTACGACGGGAGCCCCGAGGCGCTGGCACGGCTGAGGGACTTCGGTCAGACCGCGGTGGAGAAGCAGTGCCGGGACTGGCTCGGTGACCCCGCCACGGATCTGCGGGAGAAGGCGTTCCTGATCTCCCTCGCCGTCTTCGACCACGCGCCGTACGTGCTGGCCGCCGAGCTGGCGGACAAACTGTTCGTGCACTTCCAGCGGCTGCAGAATCCCGATCAGCCGCCGAGCATCCCGGTGTTCGGGCCCGATGCGTCCGAGCGGCTGGACTTCGCCCGCGCCGACGGCGAACTGCTGGAGGAGCAGACGGACTGGGGCCCAGTGCCCCAGTTCTCGACCCGTTTCCGGGAGGAGCGCACCCCGCGTGTGCTGCTGACCGAGGTGTGGACCAACCATCCCTCGGCGCGCCCCGCGCTGGTCGCCTGGCTCAAGGAGCTGGCCCGTGACGGCCGGCCGGTGGTGCGGACCCGGGCCGCGGCGGCCACCGCGCTGCTCGCACTCGCCGATCTGCCCTCGGCGGTCGCGCTGCTCATCGACGGCTGGGCCGTCTCCCGCAGCTTCGGTCCGCGGGTGACCGCCGCGAACACCCTCACTCTCGCCCAGCTGCTGAACGCGCCGGCCGTGCTGCGGCTGCTCACGCAGTGGTGCACCGACGCGCACTGGGCCCGCCGCTGGACCGCGATCCGCGCGTTGGGTCTGCTCACCCCCCTCCGCCCGGACCTGGCCGGCCCCGCGCTCACCGCGCTCGCCGCCCGGGCCCGCGCCGACACCAGCAGCGTCGCCGAGGCCAACAACCTGGTCGAGTCCACCGCCCTGCTGCTCTCGGTGGGCGCTCGCCGCGGCGAGATGCTCTCCGAACTCGTACGGCTGCTGTACCTGGACACATCGGCGGTCCGCGCGCTCGCGCTGAACGCCTTCGTCCGGGCCTGCGACAACGCCGAGGAGAACGCGCTCGTCGACTGGTACGCCGACACCGGCATGTACGAGGCGGACTCCGCGCGCGACCTCGCCACCCTGTGGCGCACCGCCCTCGGCGACCGGGTCCACACCCGGCAGGCCCTCAACGCCCTGCGCACCTGGGTGCTCGTCGCGCAGTACCGCCCGGACACCGCCCGCGCCCTGGAGCTGCTGCTGCCCGCACTGGTCGTCACGGCGGCCGACCGCGACCGGCTCGCCCATGAGCTGCGCACCATGCGCGCCGAGGACGGGTTCTCCCGTCCCGCCCTCGCCGACCATCTGCTCGCGGTGCTGCATCCGGCACCCGCGACGTCCTGACGCAACCCGCGACACCCGGAACACAAGGAGTTGAACCATGGCGGACCTCCGCCGAGAGCCGGAGTGGCGGCAGCATGCCGACCGGCACAGCAGGCTGATCGATCCGGTCCTCACGGTCCGGCCGATCTCCCGCTTCGAGTACACGACCCGGCGCCCGGCCACCGCGATCGACCACGCACTGGTGTTCGTGACATCAGGCGGGGAGTACGACGTGTACGTCCCGCCCCACCGGCCCGGCCGCGCGGAGGCCGCGACCCGCCGCTACACCTCGGTGTACGAGGTGGACACCGGCAGCCACGAGGTGAATCTGGAGCTGGAGCTGCCCTGCCACGACGACGCCTTCTCCTTCAAGGCGACCGCCGACCTGACCTGGCGGGTCTCGGACGCGGAGGCGTACGTACGCGGAGGCGAGCGCGACGTCCCCAGACGGCTGCTGCGCGAACTGCAGCAGTTGGGGCGGCCGGTGACCCGCCGGTTCGCCATCGAGGACGCCCCGGACGCCGAGGCCGCCGTGCAGCAGGCCGTCGACGCGTGCGGCTTCGCGGCGGGCATCGGGCTCGCGGTCACCTGCGCCGTCCAGCTGAGCCTGGACGACGAGACGGCCGAGCACCAGCGGCGGAAGCGGGCCCTGCGCTACGAGTCCGAGTTGCTCGACCCCGAGCACGAGCTCCGGCTGCGCAAGGCCCGGCTGGAGTACGAACTGGAGGCGCTGAGCCAGCGGCAGCAGCAGGAACTGGCGGCCCAGAAGATCAACTTCTACCAGTACCACCTCCAGTACGGCGGCGTCGGCGCCTGGGCCCTGCACCTGGCCCAGCATCCCGAGGACACCCAGCTCGTCATCAACAACATCCAGCAGGACCAGCTGACCTTCATCCAGAGCCAGTTGGAGCTGATCGGCGGCGACAGCCTGGAGGACTACCAGAAGGCCGAGTCCATGCGTCAGGTCCGCCACGCGGTCGACGAACTCGTCCGCCGTCGGTCCGCGTCCCCCGACGACCGGACAGCCCTGCCGACGGGAACACCGGCCCCGGCCGGCGCGCAGCCCACCCCTGAACCTCCCCAGGACGCCGACCGGAGCGACCGGGCACCGTACGACGGTCAAGGGCCGGGCCCATACTCCGGACTTCCACCGGAGGGAGCCGCACCGGCGGGCGCGTACGGCGGGCCGACCCCCATGACGACGTCGGCGAACGGGCCCGCGACCCCGTCGCCCTTCGTACCGGCCCAACCGACCGGGCCTGCCGTCCCCCTGCGGCCCAGCGCCCGGAGCGGCGCGGAGGACACGGACGCGGGGAGGGGATGACACGGTGACGGCGCCGGACACCACCACACAGCCGACCCCCGGCCGTACGGCCTCCGGCACGGCAGCCCCCGGGACCACCACAGCCGAACGGCTGCTCGCCGAGATGCGTGCGGAGATCGCGCGGGCCGACAGCAAGGCCGCCGTTCTGGTGGCCGCGCTGGGCATGACGGCCGGTGTGTTCAGCGGGCTCGTGGCGGGCCGGGACTGGACCCCGGACACCCTGCCGCCGCCGGGGGCGGCCCTGTGGTGGGCCGGCACCACCGCGTTCGCCCTGTCCCTGCTGGCCCTGCTGCTCGCCGTGCTGCCCCGGTACGGCAACGGTGTCTGGGCGGAGGGCCGCCCGCTGAGCTACTTCGGCGACGTCCAGCGGGCCGTACGGCAGGACCTGTTGGCGACGGCTCTCCTCGCCACCGAGCGAGACCCCCTGGCGGCCCTCACCACCGCCCTCACCGAGACCAGCCGCATCGCCGCCCGCAAGCACCAGTGGATCCGCGTCGGCCTGATCGCCTTCTGCGCCGGCACGGTCCTCCTCCCCGCCTCCCTACTGACCTCCTGACGCCCGCTCCCGAGGACCCCGCATGACCGAGCCCGCGCCGAACCCGGCACCCGCCCCACCACCCCCGGCATACCCGGAGTCATTCGCCCCCTCCCTGCCCGCGTATCCGAAGGCACAGGCTCCATCCGTGCCCCTGTACCCCGAGGCACCGGCCCCACCCGCACCCCCGTACCCCGAGGCAGCGGTCCCACCTCCGCCCGCATATCCCGAGGCAACGACCCCACTCGCGCCCGCGCACCCCGGTGCGATCACCGCACCCGCGCCCCCGGAGGACGCCGTGCCTCCGCCACCGCTCTACCCGGACACCACGGCTCCCCCAGCTCCGACGTACCCGGAGGCCGCTGCTCCACCACCACCGCCCTACCCGGAAGCCGCCGCTCCACCATCTCCGACGTACCCCGAAGCCGCCGCTCCGCTCTCGCCCCCGCACCCGGACGCGACCACCCCACCCGCGCCCCGGTCCCCGGCCCCGTCCTCCTCCGAGACGGCTGCGTCTCCCCCGCAACCGCGCACAGAGCCCGTAACTGCCCCTGCGGCCCCCAGCCCCTCGGCGGCCCCCGACGACCTCGACTACCGTCACCGCGGCTCCCGGGTGCACATAGCGGCGCGGCAGCGGGGGGCGGACGTCACGACGTGGGGTCGGCTGATCATGTACGTGCCCGGCCTCGCGGCGAGCTTCGCCCTGGTCGCCACCGTCGCGGTGTACCTCGCGGGAGCCATCGTCGGCTGGACCGTCGTGGCCGCGTGGCTGTTCTCCGGCGTGCTGGTCTTCCACCGCCCGTCCGAGCGTCTGTTCGCCCGGGTGGTCCTGAGGCTCCGCGCACCCGAGCCCGAGGAGCGCGAGCGCCTGGAGCCGGTCTGGCAGGAGGTCATCGCCCGCGCCGGCATCGAGGCGGACACCTACGAACTGATGGTGGAGAACAGCGACAAGCTCAACGCCGTAGCGGTCGGCGGCCATGTCGTCGGAGTCACCACGTACGCCCTCCACGAGGTCCCCAGCAGTCACCTCGCCGCCGTGCTCGCCCACGAACTCGGCCACCACACCGGCGGCCACTCCTGGGCGGCCCTGCTCGGCTACTGGTACTCGCTGCCCGCCCGCGTCACCCTGACCGTGGCGAGTCTCCTCTCCCTCTTCCTGGTCCTCGTCGCCAACGCCATGTCGACGCTGCTGGCCGTCGGCATCGGCCTCGTCCTGGCCTTCTTCGTGATCTCCTCCGCCATCGCCTACTGGCCCATCACGCTGGCGCTGATCACGGCCCCGATTGTGCTCTCCTACACCGCGCGCAAGGGCGAGTTCCGCGCCGACCAGCAAGCCGTGGCCCTGGGATTCGGCCCGGAGATGGCAGAAGTACTGCGGCACCGGCAGGCCCAGCAGGCCGCCGCCCGCGCCAAGGCCGAGCGCGAGAAGCCGGCGGCATCCCGTGAGGACACCAAGTGGCCGGACCTGTTCGGCCCCTTCTTCCCCAGCCACCCCGGTGACGAGGTACGGCTTCGGGCCCTGGAACCCCCGGCCCCGTCGGACGCCTGACCACGGCGCGCCCCGACCGGCGACGGACCGGCGCCCCCAAAAACCCCGAAGGGCGCCCACCCCCCGCAAGCGGAGTGGGCGCCCTTCAGCAGACGTACACCTTACTGGTTGTACGGACCGTAGTCGTAGTCCTCCAGCGGAACGGCCTGGCCGGAGCCCGTGCCGAACGGCGAGTAGTCGATGTCGTCGTAGCCGACGGCCGAGTACATCGCGGCCTTGGCCTCCTCGGTCGGCTCGACCCGGATGTTGCGGTAGCGGGACAGACCCGTACCGGCCGGGATGAGCTTACCGATGATGACGTTCTCCTTGAGGCCGATCAGCGAGTCGGACTTGGCGTTGATCGCCGCGTCCGTGAGCACTCGCGTCGTCTCCTGGAAGGACGCCGCCGACAGCCAGGACTCCGTGGCCAGCGAGGCCTTGGTGATACCCATGAGCTGCGGACGACCGGAGGCCGGGTGACCGCCCTCCTGCACCACACGACGGTTCTCCTGCTCGAAGCGGGAGCGCTCGACCAGCTCGCCGGGCAGCAGCTCGGCGTCGCCGGACTCGATGATCGTCACACGGCGGAGCATCTGCCGGATGATGATCTCGATGTGCTTGTCGTGGATCGACACACCCTGCGAGTTGTACACCTTCTGGACCTCGCCGACCAGGTGGACCTGGACGGCACGCTGACCCAGGATGCGCAGCACGTCGTGCGGGTTGGTGGCACCCACGGTGAGCTTCTGGCCCACCTCGACGTGCTCGCCCTCGCTGACCAGGAGTCGGGCGCGCTTCGAGATCGGGTACGCCGTCTCGTCGCTGCCGTCGTCCGGCGTGATGACGATCTTCTTGGTCTTCTCGGTCTCCTCGATGCGGACGCGACCGGCCGCCTCGGAGATCGGGGCGACACCCTTCGGGGTACGGGCCTCGAAGAGCTCGACGACACGCGGCAGACCCTGCGTGATGTCGTCACCGGCCACACCACCGGTGTGGAAGGTACGCATCGTCAGCTGGGTACCGGGCTCACCGATGGACTGGGCGGCGATGATGCCGACCGCCTCACCGATGTCGACCAGCTTGCCGGTGGCCAGGGAGCGGCCGTAGCACATGGCACACGTGCCGACCTTGGACTCACAGGTCAGGATCGAGCGGGTCTTGACCTCCTCGACACCGTGGTGCACGAGCTGGTCGATGAGCACGTCACCGAGGTCCACGTTGGCCGGCGCGATCACCTTGCCGTCGATGACGACGTCCTCGGCGAGCATGCGGGCGTAGACGCTGGTCTCGACGTCCTCGGCCTTGCGCAGGACACCGGTCTCGTCCTTCGAGGCGATCCGCAGCTTCAGACCGCGCTCGGTGCCACAGTCCTCCTCGCGGATGATGACGTCCTGCGAGACGTCCACCAGACGACGGGTCAGGTAACCCGAGTCGGCGGTACGCAGGGCGGTGTCCGCCAGACCCTTACGGGCACCGTGCGTGGAGATGAAGTACTCCAGCACGGAGAGGCCCTCACGGAACGACGCCTTGATCGGACGCGGGATCGTCTCGTTCTTCGCGTTCGACACCAGACCACGCATACCGGCGATCTGACGCATCTGCATCATGTTGCCTCGTGCACCCGAGTTCACCATCATGAAGATCGGGTTGGTCTTCGGGAAGTTGTCGTTCATCGCCTCGGCGACCTCGTTGGTCGCCTTGGTCCAGATCGCGATGAGCTCCTGCGTGCGCTCGTCCTTGGTGATCAGACCGCGCTCGTACTGCTTCTGGACCTTCTCGTCCTGCGCCTCGTACCCGCGGACGATCTCCTTCTTCGCCTCGGGCACGACGACGTCGGAGATGGCCACGGTGACACCGGAACGGGTCGCCCAGTAGAAGCCGGCCGCCTTCAGGTTGTCGAGCGTCGCCGCCACGATGACCTTGGGGTAGCGCTCGGCGAGGTCGTTGACGATCTCGGAGAGCTGCTTCTTGCCGACCTCGTAGTCGACGAACGGGTAGTCCTCGGGCAGCAGCTCGTTGAAGAGCGCGCGGCCCAGCGTGGTCCTCAGGGTGAAGGTGTCACCCTGCTGCCACTCCGGCTCGCCCTCCTCGCGCGCCGGCGGGGTCCAGCCGCGCGGCGGGATGGTGCCCACCGGGAAGCGGATGTCCACGCGCGACTGCAGCGAGAGCTCGCCGGCGTCGAACGCCATGATCGCCTCGGCCACGGAGGAGAAGGAGCGGTCCTCGCCCTTCACGTTCCGCATCTCGCCGTCGGTGGTGAGGAAGAACAGACCGAGGACCATGTCCTGGGTCGGCATCGTCACCGGACGGCCGTCGGCCGGCTTGAGGATGTTGTTCGAGGACAGCATCAGGATGCGGGCCTCGGCCTGCGCCTCCGCGGACAGCGGCAGGTGCACGGCCATCTGGTCACCGTCGAAGTCCGCGTTGAACGCGGTGCAGACGAGCGGGTGGATCTGGATGGCCTTGCCCTCGACCAGCTGCGGCTCGAAGGCCTGGATGCCGAGGCGGTGCAGGGTGGGAGCACGGTTCAGCAGAACCGGGTGCTCGGCGATGACCTCTTCGAGGACGTCGTACACGACCGTGCGGCCGCGCTCCACCATGCGCTTGGCGCTCTTGATGTTCTGCGCGTGGTTCAGGTCGACCAGGCGCTTCATCACGAACGGCTTGAACAGCTCCAGCGCCATCGCCTTCGGCAGACCGCACTGGTGCAGCTTCAGCTGCGGACCGACGACGATCACGGAACGCGCGGAGTAGTCCACACGCTTGCCGAGCAGGTTCTGACGGAATCGACCCTGCTTACCCTTCAGCATGTCGCTGAGGGACTTCAGCGGGCGGTTACCGGGACCGGTCACCGGGCGGCCGCGACGACCGTTGTCGAAGAGGGCGTCAACAGCCTCCTGAAGCATGCGCTTCTCGTTGTTGACGATGATCTCCGGAGCACCCAGGTCGAGCAGGCGCTTCAGACGGTTGTTGCGGTTGATCACACGGCGGTACAGGTCGTTCAGGTCGGAGGTCGCGAAGCGGCCACCGTCCAGCTGCACCATCGGACGCAGGTCCGGCGGGATGACCGGCACGCAGTCGAGCACCATGCCCTTGGGGCTGTTGCTGGTCTGCAGGAACGCGGAGACGACCTTGAGGCGCTTGAGCGCACGGGTCTTCTTCTGGCCCTTGCCGGTGCGGATGATCTCGCGGAGGCGCTCGGCCTCCTCGTCGAGGTCGAAGGACTCCAGGCGCTTCTGCAGCGCCGCGGCACCCATCGAGCCGTCGAAGTACGTGCCGAAGCGGTCACGCAGCTCGCGGTAGAGGAGCTCGTCGCCCTCCAGGTCCTGGACCTTGAGGTTCTTGAACCGGGTCCACACCTCGTCGAGACGGTCGATCTCGCGCTGCGAACGGTCACGCAGCTGCTTCATCTCACGCTCGGCGCCCTCGCGCACCTTGCGGCGCACGTCGGCCTTGGCGCCCTCGGCCTCCAGCTCGGCCAGGTCGGTCTCGAGCTTCTTGGCGCGGGCCTCCAGGTCGGCGTCCCGGCGGTTCTCGATCTGCTGCCGCTCGACGGAGACGTGCGCCTCCAGGGAGGGCAGGTCGCGGGTGCGGCGCTCCTCGTCGACGTACGTGATCATGTACGCCGCGAAGTAGATGACCTTCTCCAGGTCCTTCGGGGCGAGGTCGAGCAGGTAGCCCAGCCGCGACGGAACGCCCTTGAAGTACCAGATGTGGGTGACGGGAGCGGCCAGCTCGATGTGGCCCATCCGCTCACGGCGCACCTTGGCGCGCGTGACCTCGACGCCACAGCGCTCACAGATGATGCCCTTGAAGCGGACACGCTTGTACTTGCCGCAGTAGCACTCCCAGTCCCGGGTAGGACCGAAGATCTTCTCGCAGAAGAGTCCGTCCTTTTCGGGCTTCAGGGTGCGGTAGTTGATCGTCTCGGGCTTCTTGACCTCGCCGTGGCTCCACTGACGGATGTCGTCAGCGGTGGCCAGACCGATCCGGAGCTCGTCGAAGAAGTTGACGTCGAGCACTATGCGTCAATCCCTCTCAGGGTTGTAAGTCTTTGGTCTGATACGGGGGTCCTGGGGCCGGCCGGGCTCTTCACGAGCCCGGCCGAACTCCCGTCAGACCTCTTCGACGCTGCTCGGCTCGCGCCGGGACAGGTCGATGCCGAGCTCCTCCGCAGCGCGGAAGACGTCCTCGTCGGTGTCACGCATCTCGATGGACATACCGTCGCTGGACAGCACCTCCACGTTCAGGCAGAGAGACTGCATCTCCTTGATGAGCACCTTGAAGGACTCGGGGATGCCGGGCTCGGGGATGTTCTCGCCCTTGACGATGGCCTCGTAGACCTTCACGCGGCCGGTGACGTCGTCGGACTTGATGGTCAGCAGCTCCTGGAGGGCGTACGCGGCGCCGTAAGCCTCCAGCGCCCACACCTCCATCTCACCGAAGCGCTGGCCACCGAACTGGGCCTTACCACCCAGCGGCTGCTGGGTGATCATGGAGTACGGGCCGGTCGAGCGGGCGTGCAGCTTGTCGTCGACCAGGTGGTGCAGCTTGAGGATGTACATGTAGCCGACCGAGATCGGGTCCGGGAACGGCTCACCGCTACGGCCGTCGAACAGCCGCGCCTTGCCGGACGGGAGCACCATGCGCTCGCCGTCGCGGTTCGGGATGGTGTGCTGGAGCAGACCCGCCAGCTCGTCCTCACGGGCACCGTCGAAGACCGGGGTGGCGACGTTGGTGCCGGGGGCGACACTGTCGGCGCCGATGACCTGCAGACGCTGCGCCCACTCGTCGGCGAGACCGGAGACGTCCCAGCCGCGGCTGGCGAGCCAGCCGAGGTGGATCTCCAGGACCTGTCCCGGGTTCATTCGGGACGGCACACCGAGCGGGTTGAGGATGATGTCGACCGGGGTCCCGTCCTCGAGGAACGGCATGTCCTCAATGGGCAGGATCTTGGAGATGACACCCTTGTTGCCGTGACGGCCGGCGAGCTTGTCACCGTCGGTGATCTTGCGCTTCTGCGCGACGTAGACGCGCACCAGCTGGTTGACACCGGGGGGAAGCTCGTCGCCCTCCTCGCGGTCGAAGACGCGGACGCCGATGACCTTGCCGGTCTCGCCGTGCGGCACCTTCAGCGAGGTGTCACGGACCTCACGGGCCTTCTCACCGAAGATCGCGCGGAGCAGGCGCTCCTCGGGCGTCAGCTCGGTCTCACCCTTCGGGGTGACCTTGCCGACGAGGATGTCACCGGCGATGACCTCGGCACCGATCCGGATGATGCCGCGCTCGTCGAGGTCGGCGAGGACCTCCTCGGAGACGTTCGGGATGTCCCGGGTGATCTCCTCGGGGCCGAGCTTGGTGTCACGGGCGTCGACCTCGTGCTCCTCGATGTGGATCGAGGAGAGGACGTCGTCCTGCACGAGGCGCTGCGACAGGATGATCGCGTCCTCGTAGTTGTGACCCTCCCACGGCATGAACGCCACGAGCAGGTTCTTGCCGAGCGCCATCTCACCGTTCTCGGTGGCGGGACCGTCGGCGAGGACCTGGCCCTCGATGATGCGGTCGCCCTCGTGGACGATGACCTTCTGGTTGACCGAGGTGCCCTGGTTGGAGCGGGCGAACTTGGCCAGGCGGTACGTGATGTACGTGCCGTCGTCGTTGGCGGTGGTGATGTAGTCCGCGGAGACCTCCTGGACCACACCGGCCTTCTCGGCCTTGACGACGTCGCCGGCGTCGACGGCGGAGCGGTACTCCATGCCGGTGCCGACGAGCGGGGCCTCGGACTTAATCAGCGGCACGGCCTGACGCATCATGTTCGCGCCCATGAGGGCACGGTTGGCGTCGTCGTGCTCGAGGAACGGGATCATGGCGGTCGCGACCGACACCATCTGGCGCGGCGAGACGTCCATGTAGTCCACGTCGTCACCGGGGACGTAGTCGACCTCGCCGCCACGACGGCGGACGAGCACGCGGTTCTCGGCGAAGCGGAGGTCGTCCGTCAGCGTGGCGTTGGCCTGCGCGATGACGAACCGGTCCTCTTCGTCGGCCGTGAGGTAGTCGACCTCGTCGGTGACCTGGCCGTCGACGACCTTGCGGTACGGCGTCTCCACGAAACCGAACGCGTTGACGCGGCCGTAGGAGGCGAGCGAACCGATCAGACCGATGTTCGGGCCTTCGGGCGTCTCGATCGGGCACATACGGCCGTAGTGCGACGGGTGCACGTCACGGACCTCGAAGCCGGCCCGCTCACGCGACAGACCACCGGGACCCAGCGCCGAGAGACGACGCTTGTGCGTCAGCCCCGACAGCGGGTTGTTCTGGTCCATGAACTGCGAGAGCTGGCTGGTGCCGAAGAACTCCTTGATGGAGGCGACGACCGGCCGGATGTTGATCAGGGTCTGCGGCGTGATCGCCTCGACGTCCTGGGTGGTCATGCGCTCGCGGACGACACGCTCCATACGCGCCAGACCCGTACGGACCTGGTTCTGGATGAGCTCGCCGACGCTGCGCAGACGACGGTTGCCGAAGTGGTCGATGTCGTCGGTCTCGACGACGATCGAGCCACCGCTGTCGCCGACCGTCTCGGTCTCGCCCGCGTGCAGCTTCACCAGGTACTTGATCGTCGAGATGATGTCCTCGACGGTCAGGATGCCCGCGTCGAGCGGGGCGTCCGCACCCAGCTTCTTGTTGACCTTGTAGCGGCCGACCTTCGCGAGGTCGTAGCGCTTGGGGTTGAAGTACAGGTTCTCCAGCAGCGTCTGCGCGGCCTCACGCGTGGGGGGCTCGCCCGGACGCAGCTTGCGGTAGATGTCGAGCAGCGCGTCGTCCTGGCCCTGGGTGTGGTCCTTCTCCAGGGTGGCGCGCATGGACTCGTACTCGCCGAACTCCTCCAGGATCTGCTCGGTGGTCCAACCGAGGGCCTTGAGGAGGACGGTCACGGACTGCTTGCGCTTGCGGTCGATACGCACACCGACCATGTCGCGCTTGTCGATCTCCATCTCCAGCCAGGCACCCCGGGACGGGATGATCTTGGCGGAGAAGATGTCCTTGTCGGACGTCTTGTCGATGGAGGAGTCGAAGTAGACACCGGGCGAACGGACGAGCTGCGACACCACGACACGCTCGGTGCCGTTGATGACGAAGGTGCCCTTGTTCGTCATGAGCGGGAAGTCGCCCATGAAGACCGTCTGGGACTTGATCTCACCGGTCTCGTTGTTGGTGAACTCGGCCGTGACGAAGAGCGGGGCCGCGTACGTGAAGTCGCGCTCCTTGCACTCGTCGATGCTGTTCTTCGGCGGCTCGAAGCGGTGGTCGCGGAAGGTCAGCGACATCGACCCGGAGAAGTCCTCGATCGGGGAGATCTCCTCGAAGATCTCCTCCAGACCGGACTTGGTGGGGACGTCCTGTCCGTTCTCCAGAGCCTCCTCGACCCGACTCTGCCAAGCGGTGTTGCCGAGCAGCCAGTCGAAGCTCTCGGTCTGCAGCGCGAGCAGGTTGGGAACCTCGAGAGGCTCCTTGATCTTTGCAAAGGAGATGCGCAGCGGGGCGGTGCTGGCGCCGTTGTTCGTATTCGCGGTCGAGGCGTTGCGCGAGGCGGCCAAGAGGGGGTCCTTCCGAGGGCTCGGACTCACTACGCGCGTACCGGCCCCTCTCCTGCGCAAAGCGAACAGGCTGTTCCTGGACTGACAGATAAGGCCAGGTCAGGATGGTCTCTTCGTCGATGCTCAAGTGAGGGCATGCCCCTGGTGACGGGCAGGGGACAGCTAACAGGCAGCGCAAAGGGTCAGTGTAGCCACTTGGCACACTGATGTCCAGTGCGGGTTTTTCGAGACCCTCGTCGTTCTCGACACCTGCGCAAGCCCACGCCCTCAATGCACGTTGATACTGCCCTCTTCGTCGTCGATCCATGCCTCGGAGTTCGGATCGGTGTGACGACGCGTCCTGAGAATTGCGCGCTGCGTGCGGTTCGTCAAGGCCCCTCATGCCCGATCCGCCTGCCGCGATCGTCACTCGCGGCCCGTCACCCAGGGCGCTCGGAGGCACGACGAAGATCACCATACTCGTCGCCACCGACAGTGCAAGGCAGCCGTCACTCGACGTCCCGTAACGCCGAAGGGCGACCACCCAGTTGGGTGATCGCCCTTCAGTATGCTCGCGTTACAGATTCGAACGAGTTTTTGCCACTCATCTCAGATCTGTGTCGCACGGGCCCTCGCGGGCCCGGGAAGCTGGCGGACCAGCGAGGCCTTACTTGACCTCGACGGAGGCGCCGGCGCCCTTGAGGGACTCGGCAGCCTTCTCGGCGGCCTCCTTGTTGACCTTCTCCAGAACCGGCTTCGGCGCACCGTCGACCAGGTCCTTGGCCTCCTTCAGGCCGAGGGAGGTGAGCTCACGCACAACCTTGATGACCTGGATCTTCTTCTCGCCGGCGCCGGTGAGGATGACGTCGAACTCGTCCTTCTCCTCAGCGGCCTCGACCGGGGCGCCGGGGACGGCGGGGCCGGCAACGGCGACCGCGGCGGCGGCGGTGACGTCGAACTTCTCCTCGAACGCCTTCACGAACTCGGAGAGCTGGATGAGGGTCATGCCCTCGAACTCGGCGAGCAGTTCGTCCTGGGTGAGAGCCACGATGGCTTTCCTTCCACTAATTCGGCTGGTGCCGGATGTACATGTCTGGCGGGCGTACGTTCGGCCCGCTACGACCGCTGCCTCAGGCGGGATGCCTCAAGCGGCGATCATGATGCGAGCCGAGTTACTCGGCACCGCCCTGCTCGTCCTGCTTGGCGCGAAGCGCGTCCACGGTGCGGACGAGCTTCGACGGGAGCGCCTGGAAGACCTGAGCAGCCTGCGTCTGCTTGCCCTTCAGGGCGCCCGCCAGCTTGGCGAGCAGAACCTCGCGGGACTCGAGGTCCGCGAGCTTCTTGATCTCGTCGGCGGACAGCGCCTTGCCGTCAAGGACACCGCCCTTGATGACGAGGTTCGGGTTGTCCTTGGCGAAGTCACGAAGACCCTTCGCCGACTCCACCGGGTCACCGGTGACGAAGGCGACCGCCGTCGGACCGTTGAACAGGTCGTCGAGCGTCGTGATCCCGGCCTCGTTGGCCGCAATCTTGGTCAGCGTGTTCTTCACCACGGCGTACTGGGCGTTCTCACCGAGCGAACGACGCAGCGTCTTGAGCTGCGCCACGGTGAGACCCCGGTACTCGGTCAGCACGGCGGCGTTCGAGCTACGGAACTGCTCCGTGAGCTCGGCCACCGCGGCAGCCTTGTCGGGCCTTGCCATAGAGCGTCGGCCTCCTTCCGGGTGATGAGGACCGCTCGGAAGGGGCTGCGTCAAAACGAAACGCCCCGGCGCAGGCGCACGGGGCGTAGCTCAACCGAATGAATTCCGCTGGAGGCGGAGCAGATCCGGGAGCAACTTCCACAGTCACCTGCGCGGGTCGTCCGCATTCAGCGGATCCTTCGGCCACCGAGCCCTCTCAACGAGCACACGGCAACGACCAGCGGTCTTTGGCTTCTCCGGAAGAGTACGGGACCGTGTCGCCGTCAAGCAAATCCGCTCCCGGGGCCGCCGGTCAGCCCTCGCGGGCCCGGTCCACCAGTTCGCCGATGTCCACCGTGTCGTCGGCCGCAGGGGGCTCGACGCCCACCGACGCGTCGGCCTCCAGGAAGGTGAACGTCAGGTCGAGCGGTCCGGTGTCGACGTCGCGCCCCTTGGCGTCCAGCCCCCTGGTGTCGCCCCGCAGCCGGAAGCGCTTGGCCCGGCCGTCCCCGTCGACCCACAGGTCCATGGCCAGCTCGCTCCCGGACCGCAGGCTCAGGCCCAGGAACTGGTCGAGGCCGTTCATCCGGAGTTCCCTGGTCTTCCTGTCCCTGGCGGCGGTCTGGGCCTTCCTCAGGCCCTTGCTGGTGACCTCGCCGGCGTAGTGGGTGGTCCGGGTGCCGTCGACGGTCTCGGTACCGGCCTTCCGCACCTTCCGGGCGCCCGCGAGGATCGTCGACTGCACGAGAGGGCTGCCCTCCAGCTGGCGGGGCAGCACGCCGTACGAGCGGTTGTCCGCGGGGCCGGAGCCCCACACCGCCGGCGCGGCCTTGGCCCAGTGCCTGCCGCTGGTGTCGCCGAGGACCTTCGTGTCCGCCTGGGTGTACAGGGCGCCGTCGACGAAGCGGATCTCCACCGGCTTGTCCGCCGCGTCACCGAGACCCGTGATCTTCATGCGCATGACAGTCGGATCGACGCCCATGGACGCCTCGGCCCGTATCCGGCCGTGTTCGGGCACCGTGCCGGTCACCCGGTACCGCAGCGAGGTGAGGCCCGTCGTCGTCTCCGCCGCCCGGGAGACCGCCTGAGCGGGCGTCAGCTTCGCCGCGTCCGCCGTGTCCGACTCCGTGCCGCAGCCGCTGGTGCCGCCGAGCAGCGCGGCGGCGACGACCGCTGCTGCGGCGGCTCTGCGCCGCCGTCCGGAACCGGCCGTGCGCAACCTCATGTGTCCCCCTGTTACCTCGCGCCCCACGTGTTGGGGCCGAGGGGACACTAGCGCGGCCGGATCCCGGCTGTCCTGGGGTTTCGGGCGGTCGGCGTGGCACGCGGAGGCCCGTACGCCCCGCAAAGGGACGAGCCCCGCACCTCGGAAGGTGCGGGGCTCGTCCTCGCTACGCGTGCGCGACGCGGCTGCCTGGTGAGCGGTGGGCTCAGACGGCGGCCGGGTCCTCCTCGACGAGGAGGTTGCGGGTGCGGTTCGGGTCGATCGGGATGCCGGGGCCGATCGTGGTGCTGATGGCGGCCTTCTTGATGTAGCGGCCCTTGGCGGCGGACGGCTTGAGACGCGTGATCTCTTCGAGGGCCGCCGCGTAGTTCTCCACCAGCTTCTCGTCCTCGAAGGACGTCTTGCCGATGATGAAGTGCAGGTTCGAGTGCTTGTCGACGCGGAACTCGATCTTGCCACCCTTGATCTCGGTGACAGCCTTCGCGACGTCCGGGGTCACGGTGCCGGTCTTGGGGTTCGGCATGAGACCACGGGGACCGAGCACACGGCCGAGGCGGCCGACCTTGCCCATGAGGTCCGGGGTGGCGACGACGGCGTCGAAGTCCAGACGGCCCTTCGACACCTCGTCGATGAGCTCGTCGGCGCCGACGATGTCGGCGCCCGCGGCACGAGCGGCCTCGGCACGGTCACCGGTCGCGAAGACCAGGACCCGGGCGGTCTTACCGGTGCCGTGCGGGAGGTTCACGGTGCCACGGACCATCTGGTCGGCCTTACGAGGGTCGACGCCCAGACGGAAGGCGACCTCGACGGTGCCGTCGAACTTGGTCGTGGAGGTCTCCTTGGCGAGACGGACGGCCTCGAGCGGGGCGTAGAGCTTGTCCCGGTCGACCTTGGCGTCCGCAGCGCGGAGAGCCTTGCTGCGCTTGCTCACAACTGCTCCTGTGTGTTCTGAAAGGAGTCGTGGTACGGGCCGAGCAGGCCCTGCCACGTGCGGCCGCCTTCACGGCGCCCGCATGGTTCTACGAAGGTGCTACGAGGCTGAGATCAGCCCTCGACCGTGATGCCCATGGAACGGGCGGTGCCGGCGATGATCTTCGACGCGGCGTCCAGGTCGTTGGCGTTCAGGTCGGGCAGCTTGGTCTGGGCGATCTCGCGGACCTGCGCCTCGGTGATCTTGGCGACCTTGGTCTTGTGGGGCTCGCCGGAGCCCTTCTCGACACCAGCGGCCTTGAGGATCATCTTCGCGGCCGGCGGGGTCTTGGTGATGAAGGTGAAGGAACGGTCCTCGTAGACCGTGATCTCCACCGGGATCACCCAGCCACGCTGCGACTCGGTCGCCGCGTTGTAGGCCTTGCAGAACTCCATGATGTTGACGCCGTGCTGACCGAGCGCGGGGCCGACCGGCGGGGCCGGGTTCGCCGCACCGGCGTTGATCTGGAGCTTGATAAGCCCCGTGACCTTCTTCTTCTTGGGAGGCATAGCTCTCCGGGTCCTTTCGATTCGAGTGCGCCCTCATCCGGTTCGCGGCCAGATGAAGGCATACCGCACAACGATAACGGGTATAGATGCGCGGCCAAAAACGAGCAGGTCAGGGGGTCCTCACAAGGACCGACCTGACCTGCTGCTTTCGAGCTTCGTCAGTTCTTCTGGATCTGGTCGAAGGACAGCTCGACCGGGGTCTCGCGGCCGAAGATCTCCACCAGGCCCTTGACCTTCTTGGAGTCGGCGTTGATCTCGTTGATCGTGGCCTGCAGCGTGGCGAACGGGCCGTCGGTGACGGTGACCGAGTCGCCGACCTCGAAGTCCAGCACCTGGACCTCGACCTTGCGCTGCGGGGCGGGCTTGCCCTCGGCCTCGGCGGCCTCACGGGCGGCCTTCTCCTCGGCCTCCGGCGCGAGCATCTTGACGATCTCGTCCAGGGTCAGCGGGTACGGGTCGTACGCGTTGCCCACGAAGCCGGTGACGCCGGGGGTGTTGCGGACGACGCCCCAGGACTCGTTCGTCAGGTCCATGCGCACCAGCACGTAGCCGGGGAGCTTGTTCTGACGGATGGTCTTGCGGTCGCCGTTCTTGATCTGGACGACCTCTTCCTGCGGCACCTCGGCCTGGAAGATGTAGTCCTCGACGTTCAGCGAGACGGCGCGCTGCTCCAGGTTGGTCTTCACGCGGTTCTCGTAACCGGCGTAGGTGTGGATGACGTACCACTCGCCGGGCAGGGTCCGCAGTTCCTCGCGGAGGGCCTCGACCGGGTCGACCGGCTCGGCCTCTTCCTCGGCGGCCTCTTCCGCGGCTTCCTCGGCGGCCTCTTCCTCGGCGGCGTCGGCCTCGTCGTCCACGACGTGCACGGCCTCTTCCTCGGCCGGCTCCCCCGCCTCGGCTTCCGCAGCCTCGAACTCGTCGACCTCGTCCGCTCCCTCGACGATGTCGAGCTCATCATCCACGGACTGGTCCGGCTCGATGGCGTCGTTCAGGTTCGGGTCAGACACTGTGGCTGCTTCTTCCTGGATACAAGGGGTGGAACACGCGAAAGGGGCGCCTGGTACGGCGCCCTTCGCAGTCGGCTCAGCCGAAGACGTACTTGGCGGCCTTGTCGAGTCCGAAGTCAATCACAGTCACAAGACCGATCATGATGACGACGAAGACGATGACCACGGTGGTGTAGGTCGTCAGCTGGGAGCGGGTGGGCCAGACGACCTTCCGCAGCTCCGCGACGATCTGGCGGTAGAAGAGCGCCAGGCGCTTCAGCGGGCCCTTCTTGGCGCGCTTTCCGCCCTTACGGGTCTTCTTCTTGTCCTCGGGCACCTCGTCCTGGGCATCAGGCGTGTCGATGGAGCCCACGGCGTCCGTCATTCATCCTCACCTGATTCCGGTCCGGGTCCGTGGCCGTGCCGCGCCCGGTCTGAGCCGCACGGCGGAACATTGCTGTACGTACATGCGCACACATCCTGGCGTGAGGAGTGTGTAGCAGGGCCGGAGGGACTTGAACCCCCAACCGCTGGTTTTGGAGACCAGTGCTCTACCAATTGAGCTACGACCCTTTGTGGTTCTCCACCAACGTACCGCATGCGACCGAGTGCTCGGTGTGCACCTGGCGCTGCGGCCGGTGAAGGCCAACGAGGTGAGAGTGTACGTGGTCCGAGGCCCGTCGTCGAACAGAAAGCGTCCGGTGGGGCGTTGTGCGTCGAAGATCGACCGTGGCCTCGCCCCGATCCGGACGGTTGTTCCTGTGCCGTTCAGTCTGTGAAACCCGCGTGCCGGGCTCGTTTCCGGTCTGGAACGATGGGCCCCATGAGCGCTGCAACCCCTCCGACCGAGCGCCGGGTCTCCGCCCGCATCGGCGCGATCTCCGAGTCCGCGACCCTCGCCGTCGACGCCAAGGCCAAGGCCCTCAAGGCCGCCGGACGTCCGGTGATCGGCTTCGGCGCCGGTGAGCCCGACTTCCCGACCCCCGACTACATCGTCGAGGCGGCCGTCGAGGCCTGCAAGAACCCGAAGTACCACCGCTACACGCCGGCCGGTGGTCTGCCCGAGCTGAAGGCCGCGATCGCCGCGAAGACCCTGCGCGACTCGGGCTACGAGGTCGACCCGGCACAGATCCTCGTCACCAACGGCGGCAAGCAGGCCATCTACGAGGCGTTCGCCGCGATCCTCGACCCGGGCGACGAGGTGATCGTCCCGGCGCCGTACTGGACGACGTACCCGGAGTCGATCCGCCTGGCCGGCGGTGTCCCGGTCGAGGTCGTCGCCGACGAGACCACCGGCTACCGCGTCTCCGTCGAGCAGCTGGAGGCCGCGCGCACCGAGCGGACGAAGGTCGTCCTCTTCGTCTCCCCCTCCAACCCGACCGGCGCGGTCTACAGCGCCGAGGACGCCGAGGCGATCGGCCGCTGGGCCGTCGAGCACGGCCTGTGGGTGATGACGGACGAGATCTACGAGCACCTCGTCTACGGCGACGCGAAGTTCACCTCGCTGCCCGCGCTCCTGCCCGAGCTGCGCGACAAGTGCATCGTCGTCAACGGCGTCGCCAAGACGTACGCCATGACCGGCTGGCGCGTCGGGTGGATCATCGGCCCGAAGGACGTGGTGAAGGCCGCGACCAACCTCCAGTCGCACGCCACCTCCAACGTCTCCAACGTCGCCCAGGCGGCCGCCCTCGCCGCCGTCTCCGGCGACCTGGACGCCGTGGCGACGATGCGTGAGGCCTTCGACCGGCGCCGCAAGACCATCGTGCGGATGCTCAACGAGATCGAGGGCGTCCTCTGCCCGGAGCCCGAGGGCGCGTTCTACGCCTACCCGTCGGTGAAGGCGCTGATCGGCAAGGAGATCCGGGGCAAGCGGCCGCAGAACTCGGTCGAACTGGCCGCGCTGATCCTGGAGGAGGCCGAGGTGGCGGTCGTCCCGGGTGAGGCGTTCGGCACGCCGGGATACCTGCGGCTGTCGTACGCCCTCGGTGACGAGGACCTCGTCGAGGGCGTGTCGCGGATCCAGAAGCTGCTGGCCGAGGCTACGGACTGACGTTCCGCCGACGGTCGAGGCCACGGACTGACGTTCCGCTGACGGTCGAGGCCGCGGACTGACGTTCCGCCGACTCGCTTCGGGGGCGGGCATCTTCCGGATTCCGGAGGGGTGCCCGCCCCCATGCGTTTGTGCGAGCAAGACCACGTTCAGGGATTCCGCTACCGGGATGGCGGGGGCGTGCGGCAGGATCCTGCAATGGAGCGCGTACGTGATCTCTCTGAACTGCCGAAGGCCCATCTGCACCTGCACTTCACCGGGTCGATGCGCCCGGGAACCGTCCTGGAACTGGCCGACAAATACGGGGTACGGCTGCCCGACGCGCTGACGGACGCGCTGACCAGCGGGGAGCCGCCGCGGCTGCGGGCCACGGACGAGCGCGGCTGGTTCCGCTTCCAGCGGCTGTACGACGCGGCGCGCTCGTGCCTGCGGGAACCGGAGGACATCCAGCGGCTCGTGCGGGAGGCCGCCGAGGAGGACGTCAAGGACGGCTCCGGCTGGCTGGAGATCCAGGTCGACCCGACGTCGTACGCCCCTCGGCTGGGCGGGCTGATCCCCGCGCTGGAGATCATCCTGGACGCCGTGGACACGACGGCGCGCGAGACCGGGCTCGGGATGCGGGTGCTCGTCGCCGCGAACCGGATGAAGCACCCGCTGGACGCACGGACACTGGCCCGGCTCGCCGTGCGGTACGCGGAGCGGGGCGTCGTCGGGTTCGGGCTGTCCAATGACGAGCGGCGCGGCATGGCGCGGGACTTCGACCGGGCGTTCGCCATCGCGCGCGACGGGGGGCTGCTGTCCGCGCCGCACGGCGGTGAGCTGACCGGGCCGTCGTCCGTCCGCGACTGCCTGGACGACCTGGACGCCGACCGGATCGGGCACGGGGTGCGCGCGGCGGAGGACCCGCGGCTGCTGAAGCGGCTCGCCGACCGGGGCATCACCTGCGAGGTGTGCCCCGCGTCGAACGTCGCCCTCGGTGTCTACGAGAAGCCGCAGGACGTGCCGCTGCGGACGCTCTTCGAGGCCGGTGTGCCGATGGCTCTGGGGGCCGACGACCCGCTGCTGTTCGGGTCCCGTCTGGCTGCGCAGTACGAGATCGCCCGTACGCACCACGGGTTCACCGACGCGGAGCTGGCGGAGCTGGCCCGGCAGTCGATCCGGGGGTCTGCGGCGCCGGACGACACGAAGGAGCGGCTCCTGGCGGGGGTGGACGGCTGGCTGGTCGGCTGACCGGGCTGCGCCGCTGGGTCGCTGCGCCGGTTCGCCGGTTCGCCGGTTCGCCGGTTCGTGTCGCTACAGGCTTACGCCGATCGTGACCGGCTCGTTGACCAGGGTGATACCGAAGGCGTTGTGGACGCCGGTGACGACCTCGCGGGCCAGGGTCAGGAGGTCCTCGGTGGTGGCCGCGCCGCGGTTGGTGAGGGCCAGGGTGTGCTTCGTGGAGATGCGGGCCGGGCCGGTGCCGTAGCCCTTGGTGAAGCCGGCCTTGTCGATGAGCCAGGCGGCGGAGGTCTTGGTGTGGCCGTCGCCCGCGGGGTAGGCGGGCGGGGTGACGTCGTCGCCGAGGCGGGCGCGCACGCGCGCGTGGAACGCGGCGAACTCGTCGTTCGTGAGGATCGGGTTCGTGAAGAACGAACCGGCGGACCAGGTGTCGTGATCCTCGGGGTCGAGCACCATGCCCTTCCCGGCGCGGAGCTTCAGCACGGTCTCGCGGGCGGCGGTGAGGGGGACGCGGTCGCCGGGCTCCACGCCGAGGGCGCGGGCTGTCTCGGCGTACTTGATCGGGCCGGAGAGGCCGTCGGCGTCCTCCAGTTCGAAGCGGACGCGGAGGACGACGTAGCGGTCGGGGTCGTTCTTGAAGCGGCTGTGCCGGTAGGAGAAGGCGCAGTCGGCGTTCGGGAGGGTGACCGTTTCGCGGGTGCGGCGGTCGTAGGCGACGACCTCCGTGATGGTGGAGGCGACCTCCTGGCCGTACGCGCCGACGTTCTGGATGGGGGTGGCGCCGGCGGAGCCGGGGATTCCGGCGAGGCATTCGATGCCGGCGAGTCCGGCGTCGACGGTGTGGGCGACGGCGTCGGTCCAGACTTCGCCTGCGGCGAGCTCCAGCTTCGTGCCGTCGAGGGTGACGCCCTTGGTGGCGATGACCAGGGCGGTGCCGGCGAAGCCCTTGTCGCCGATGACCAGGTTGGAGCCGCCGCCGATGAGGAGGAGGGGGGTGCCGGCGTCGTCGGCTTCGCGGACGGCGGCGATCACCTCGTCGTCGGTGGTGGCGGTGATGAGCCGGTCCGCGGGACCGCCCAGCCGGAAGGTGGTCAGCGGGGCGAGGGGGGCGTCGTGTCGTTCCTGCACGCGCTCAAGAGTACGAGGGCGCGGGTGGGGGCGTGGCCGGGGGATGCCCGCGGCGGCCTGTGCGGGTGGGGTGGGGTTCGCGTTCGCCTACGGGGGGTGGGTGGGTCGGGGGTGCGCCGGGGGGTGTCCGTCCTCGGAACGGCGCGAAATCGGTCGCCCGATAAGCGGAACCAGTTGACGCGCCAACCGCTGCGGGCAGACACACCCCCTCACGTCCGCACGCGCCCCACCCGCCGTAGGGGCTTCCCCGCCGCCCCGGTGACACGCACCGAATCGTCCGTGCGCGGCTGACCCGCCGCAGGGGCTCGCGCCGCCCCGATGACGTGCGCCAACTCGTCGGTGACGTGCGTCGGGCCCATCCGCTCATACCCCGACCCCCTAGCTGCGGGCAGTCGTGCCGCTGGGGCGGCACGGGTGGGCGCAGCGGTGCTGTGTGGCGCCGGGGGGCTCGGCTCCTGGCCCGCAGCCGTGCCGGTGGTGGTGCTGACGGGGGCCTGGGTGGGGCTACGCCGGGATCTTTCGGGGGGTCGGGGTCGGGGTCTCTCGTGTGGGGGGCGGTGTGGGGGTGCGCCTGGGGATCGCCAGGGCTGCTGCTCCCGCGAGGGCTACTACCGCGGCGCCCACTGCCAGCGCGGGGCGGAGGCCGGTCACGAAGGTCTGCGGGGTTTCGTAGCCGCCCTGGGCCGCGAAGATCGAGGACATCACCGCGATGCCGAGGGCGCCGCCCACCTCGCGGAGGGCGTTGTTCGCTCCGGAGGCAATGCCCTGCTCGGCCGTGCGGACGCTGGACATCACCAGGTGGGACGCGGGGGCGAAGAAGAGGGCCATGCCGATGCCGCTGATGATGAGGCCGGGCAGTTGGGCGGTGTAGGAGACGTCCGTGGTGACGACGTAGCCCAGGTAGCCGAGCCCGGCGGCCTGGAGGAACAGCCCGGTCGCGACGACCGGGCGGCCGCCGATCCGGTCGGAGAGGATCCCGGCGATCGGCGCGACGAGCATCGGCATCCCGGTCCAGGGCAGCATCCGTAGCCCCGCCTCGGTCGGCGAGTAGCCGAGGACGCCCTGCATGTACTGGCTGAGCAGGAAGATCGAGCCGAACATCCCCAGGAACATCAGCATGCTCGCCGCGTTGATGCCGGCGAAGGCGCGGGACCGGAACAGCCTCATCGGGAGCATGGGGTTCGCCGCCCGGGCGCCGTGGAGCACGAAGCCGGTCAGCAGTGCGGTGCCCGCGAAGAGGCCGAGCAGCACCGGGCCGGCCGTCCACCCGTCGGCGGGGCCGCGGACCAGGCCGTAGACGATGCCGAAGAGGCCGCCGCTGGCCAGCAGGGTGCCGGTGATGTCGAGCGGGGCGCCGGTGCCGTGGGATTCCCGGAGGCGAAGGCGGGCGAGCGGGAGCAGGGCGAGGCCCAGCGGCACGTTCAGCCAGAAGATCCACTGCCAGGAGATGTGCTCGGTGAGGCTGCCACCGATGAGGGGCCCGGAGGCGACGGCGAGGCCGTTGACGGCGCCCCAGACCCCGTACGCCATCCCGCGCCTCGCGGGCGGCACCGCGGCCGTGAGCAGGGTGAGCGTCAGCGGCATCATGATCGCGGCTCCGACCCCCTGGACCGCCCGGGCGGCGATCAGCGAGTCGATGCCGGGCGCCACGGCGGCCGCGGCGGAGGCCGCCGTGAACACCGTGATGCCCACGAGGAAGAGGCGCCGTCGGCCGAACCGGTCCCCCAGGGCCGCGCCGAACATCAGCAGCACGGCGAAGGTGAGCGTGTACGCGCTGACCGTCCACTCCAGGTCGTGCAGCTCTCCCCCGAGGTCCTCCCGGATGGAGGGCAGCGCGGTCGTCACGACCAGGTTGTCCAGGGCCGCCATGAATCCGGCGACGCTGGTCACTACGAGCGCCCAGACGGCACCCGCGCGCGTGGGTGAGGCTTTCTCGGTTTCCCTCAGTTCCTTCAGTTCCCTCGGCATCTCTTCCCCCAGCAGGTGATTAGTTATTGATCAATAACTTTTGTGGGCGTGAGAGGGCGGCCATGCCGTCCATCTCGTGATCCGCTACTTCTCCAGTCGGCCGGTGTCCCGCGCCGACGGGTACAGCCCCGCCCAGACCCGGTGTGCGGGTGGGAAGCCCATGGCCACCAGGCAGTTGATGAGCATGCCGTGGGCCAGGAAGTCGGTGGTCCGGCCGGCGTCCGCGCCGAGGGGCAGATGGATCGCGTCCCACAGACGCATCCAGCCGGCCCGCACGGCCTCGCCGAACTCGTGATCACCGGACTGCTCCGCCGCTCCCACGGCGACGTACATCTGCATCTGCATCTGCAGGCGTTCGGGGTGGTCGGCGATGACCTTGGTGTACGCGTTGGCCATGGCGTGCTGGGCCTCTTCGCCCTCCAGGCCCTCTGCGGCCTCCGCGAACATACGGATGGTGTCCTCCACGCACCGCTCCGCGGCCGCGAGGAAGATCGCCTTCTTGCCCGGGAAGAGTCGGAAGAGGTACGGCTGCGACACCCCGACTCGTCGGGCGATGGACTCGGTCGACGTGCCGTGATAGCCACCGCGGGCGAACTCGCTCGTCGCCGCCCGGATGACGCTCTCGCGCCTCTCCTCCGCGCTCATCCTGACCATGGTTAGAAAGTTAGTACTCAATCACTAACTCGGTCAAGGGCTCCGTGCGGTGCCCGTCACGTGCGTAAGGGGCGCCTCGCCATAGAGAGCGCCCCTTACTTCACTCTGCGTCCCGTGTGCGGGTCAGGCCAGGCGTACGACCGCGCGGGACATGCCCAGGACCTTCTGGCCGGCGCTCAGCGCGGTGAGGTCGACGCGGACGGTGTTGTCGTCGAGCTTGGCGCCGACCTTGGCGGTGACCTCGATGGTCGCGCCCTGGTCGTCGTTGGGGACGACGACGGGCTTGGTGAAGCGGACGCCGTACTCGACGACCGCGCCGGGGTCGCCGGTCCAGTCGGTGACGACGCGGATCGCCTCGGCCATGGTGAACATGCCGTGCGCGATGACGTCGGGGAGGCCGACCTCCTTGGCGAACTTCTCGTTCCAGTGGATCGGGTTGAAGTCGCCGGAGGCCCCCGCGTACTGGACGAGGGTGGCGCGGGTCACGCCGAAGGTCTGGGCGGGCAGTTCGGTGCCGACCTCGACGTCGTCGTAGGAGATCTTCGCGGTCATCGGGTCCTCACGCCTCCTCGGCCGCGCGGGCCACGAGCTTGGTCCAGGCGGTGACGACGTGCTCGCCCGCCTCGTCGTGGACCTCGCCGCGGACGTCCAGGATGTCGTTGCCCGCCAGGGACTTGATGCCCTCGATGGTCGAGGTGACGGTGAGCCGGTCACCGGCCCGGACGGGGCGCCGGTACGCGAACTTCTGGTCGCCGTGCACGACACGGCTGTAGTCGAGCCCCAGCTGGGGGTCCTGGACGACCTGCCGCGCGGCCTTGAACGTGATCGAGAACACGAAGGTCGGCGGGGCGATCACATCGGGGTACCCGAGCGCCTTGGCCGCGTCCGGGTCGGTGTACGCCGGGTTGGCGTCCCCCACGGCCTCCGCGAACTCGCGGATCTTCTCCCGGCCGACCTCGTACGGGTCGGTGGGCGGGTAGGACCGCCCCACGAAGGACTGATCGAGCGCCATGGGCTCGGCACCTCCTGATTGCTCAGCGGGAACGGCGGCCGTCGGCCGGGGCTCGGCGGTCGGCCGCGGGGCTTGGCCCGTACCGGTCGGCGGTACCGGTCGGTACGGGTCACTCAACGACGCGAGGCCGTCCCCGATCTCTCGGGAACGGCCTCGCGTACGAGCCTGATTTATCGCGTCTCGCGGTGCGCGGTGTGCGCGTTGCAACGCGGGCAGTGCTTCTTCATCTCAAGACGGTCCGGGTTGTTACGCCGGTTCTTCTTGGTGATGTAGTTCCGCTCCTTGCACTCCACGCAGGCCAGCGTGATCTTCGGGCGGACGTCGGTGGCAGCCACGTGAGTGCTCCTTGACGAACGGATGGGACGGGTTTAACGCATAGAAGAGTAGCCGATCGAAGGACCGACCCCACAATCGGCTACTGTCAGTAGCGGTGACCGGACTTGAACCGGTGACACAGCGATTATGAGCCGCTTGCTCTACCGACTGAGCTACACCGCTGTGATGCGATCGGGCCCCGCCTGACGGCGGGAACCTTTCACACCAGAGCCCCAATACGGAATCGAACCGTAGACCTTCTCCTTACCATGGAGACGCTCTGCCGACTGAGCTATTGGGGCGAGCGATGAAGACATTACACGCCCCACGGCCGTTCGCCCAAATCCGTTTCCGGGCCCCGCTTCGCCGGGCTCCGCAGGGATCTTCCGGGAGGTGGGCCGGGGCTCCGCCCGCCCCTGTTCCCCCGCCCCGCGAGCCTCACCCGGCTCCCCTTTCCCGGCTCCGGCGACGGCGCCCGACACAGGAATCACACGGGTACGGCACGAGGAATCACACGGGTACGGCACCGGGAACCACGCCGGCCCGGCATGTGAACCACGCCGGTACGACTATTGCGCTCCTCCGCGCCGGGGCCGTGCGGCCCGCCTAGGCTCGTCTCACTCTGCGTGATCTTGTGTCCCTTACTTGCCGTGCCGTCCCCGCCCACCGTCCCCGTCCGCCTCCGCCGTCATGTGCAGCCGTCGCCGAGCCCCTGGGAGCGCGATGCCCGACAGCCAGCCGCAGCCGTCCCCCTCGTCGTCCGACCCGCCCTCGGGCCCGGACGAACCCGGCACCCTGCTGCTGTGCGGTGCGCGGCTCATGGACGGCCGGGTCGTGGACGTCCGGCTGGGCGCCGGCCGCATCGAGGCGGTCGGCACGGCGGGCAGCCTCGGGACGGGACGTACGGCCGCGCCCGGTGCCCCCGTCGCGCGCGTGGACCTCGCCGGCCATCTGCTCCTCCCCGCCCCCGCCGAACCGCACGCCCACGGCGACACCGCCCTGTCGGCCGAGATCGACGGGCCGGTCCTGTACGACGGCCGGGACGTCCAGCGGCGTTTCACCGAAGCGGCGTTGCTGCAACTCGGGCACGGCGCCACGGCGTTGCGCTCGCATGTGCATGTGGGGGATGTCCAGGGTCTCGGAGCGCTGGCGGCGGTGCTGCGGGCGCGGCGGGCGCTGCGCGGGCTCGTCGAGGTGACGGCGGTGGCGATGCCCCGGCTGCTGACCGGAGTGGCGGGGGCGGAGGGGCTCGCGATGCTCCGGGACGCGGTGAAGATGGGCGCCTCCGTGGTGGGGGGCTGCCCCGATGTGGACCCCGACCCGGCCGGGTACGTCGAGGCGGTGCTGGACATCGCCTCCGAGCACGGTTGCCCGGTCGACCTGCACACCGACGCCGACGACCCGGCCCGGCTCGCCCGTCTCGCGGCCATGGCGGGCGGCCTGCGCCCCGGAGTGACCCTCGGCCCGTGCGCGGGGCTCTCGCGCCTTCCCGCCCCGGTCGCGTCCCGCGCGGCGGACCAGCTGGCGGCGGCCGGCGTGGGCGTCGTCGCCCTGCCCCAGGGCGGCTGCGGCACGGTAGACGCTGGGGGCACCGCGCCCGTACGGCTGCTGCGGTCGGCCGGGGTGCGGGTCGCGGCGGGCAGCGGGGCTCTGCGGGACGTCTCCAACCCGGTGGGGCGCGGTGATCCGCTGGAGGCCGCCTATCTGCTGGCCTCGCGGGACGGGGTGCGTGCCGAGGACGCGTACGACGCGGTGAGCGGGGCGGCACGGGCGGCCCTGGGCCTGCCCGAGGTACGCGTGGAGGCCGGCTTCCCCGCCGAACTGCTGGCCGTCCGGGGCGAGACGCTCGCCGGTGTGCTGTCCCTGGCGTACACCCGGATCGTCGTACACCGGGGGCGTGTGGTGGCCCGCACGAGCGCGGTACGGGAGTTCTGCGGGTCGGCGACGGGGGCGGCGCTGGATCTGCCCCGGCAGGGGCGGGGGAAGCCGTTTCCGGGGGCGTAGGGGGCGTGGGGGCTTGGGGAGGCGGGGGGTTGCCGTGTGGGGGCTTGGGAGGCGAGGGGGGTTGAGGTGTGGGGGTTGGGGTGCGGGCTGTGGCCCGCGGGGGGAAATGAGCATGGGCACGCGCGCGTGGGCGTTTTCGTGCTCCACGCGTGCGTGCCCGGTGTTTTGAACCGTGCTGTTTTGAAGTGTGCTCAACCGAGGCCGGGGACGGGGGCGGGGGCGGGGCCAGAGTCGGGGCCGGCGCTGATCACCGGCCCCAAGTCGGCTGTCGGCCCGGCCGGTTCGTGCGCGCGGGCCTCGGCCGACAGAGCCCTTCCCGTGGTGGCCGAGTCGGACCGAGTCGGTGTCAGACGCCCAGCATTCCGCCGCCCAAAGGGCCGCCGAAGTCGTCGACCGGGATCTCGGAGGCGCCCTGGGGGGCGCTGATGTCGCCGGCCTTGCCGAAGGTGAGGACCAGGGGGGCCTTGGCGCCCTTCGGGTCCTCGGCGAGGACGGCGAGGTCGGTCTCGATCCGGGTCAGGTCACCGTTCTTGATGGTGAAGTCGACGGCGACCTTCTTGTTCGGAGCGTCCTTCAGGTCCTTCGCGGTGGGGAGTTCGGCGCCCGGCGGGAGGTCGTCCTCGAGCGGCTGGAGCTTGTCGAAGACGCCGGTGAGCAACTCGCGGAAGTTGGCCTTGGCCGTGATGACCTCGGCGCCGTCCTTGCCGTCCTTGCCCTTGAAGGTGACCTCGCGGGCGATGACTCCACGCACGGCGTCGAGGATCTTCTTCTGCGTCTTGGCGTCGAGTTCGTCGGAACCGCCGGAGCCGGAACCGCCCGCCTCCTCACCGGCCTTCTCCAGGTCGTCGGTGTTGATCTTGACCCAGTCGCCCTCGAAGAGCGGCTTCAGGTGCTGCTCGCTCTCGGGGAGTTCGTCGACGTCGTCGGGCGAGGGGAACGGCACGCCCATCGCGTCGCCCATGGCATCCATGTCGACGCGGTAGTACATGTAGTCGCCGACGAGCCGGTACTCGGTGAAGACCTTCTTGTCGGCCGAGATCTTCATGCCGACGCCGACGAGGTCCTTCTCCCCGGAGTCGGCCAGCGGCTTCTTCGACTTGACCGTCACATCGATGCTGAGCCCGGTGAGGAACTCCGCCATCTCCGGCGGCATTTCCTCGCTGTCCTCGCCCATCAGCGCGGTGAGGTCGTCCTGGTCGGCGTCGAGCCGCATGCCGAACGCCAGCGACTTCTGCTCGCCGAGCCGCTCGACGGCGTTGTCCACTTTCTGCCCCGCGCTGAGGTTCTGGACGGTGCCGCACGCGGCGACCGTGACGAGCACGGCGGCGGCGCAGCCGGCTCCGGTGAACGCGCGGCGGAAGACGGGCGCCCCGGCGGCGGACGCGCGCGCCATGGACGTACGTACGGCGGATTTGTGCATGACGGTGATGACGTCCCCCTATGTGTGCGGCGCTCGCCGAGACGGCGAACATTGTTGAGACACACGAGGCGCCCGAATGGTTGCACGGCGAACACATTCGTTCGGGCGTACGGTCGGAGACATGCGCATTGTCATCGCTGGAGGACATGGTCAGATCGCGCTGCGGCTGGAGCGGCTGCTCGCCGCGCGCGGGTACGAGGTCGCGGGGCTCATCCGCCGCGCCGAGCACGCCGACGATCTGCGCGCGACCGGCGCCGAGCCGGTGCACTGCGATCTGGAGTCGGCCTCGGTGGAGGAGGTCGCCGGGCATCTGCGGGGCGCGGACGCCGCCGTGTTCGCGGCGGGCGCCGGCCCGGGCAGCGGCGCGGCCCGCAAGGTCACGGTGGACCGCGACGCGGCGGTCCTGTTCGCGGACGCTGCGGTACAGGCGGGTGTACGGCGTCACCTGGTGGTGTCGTCGATGGGGGCGGACCCGGACCACGAGGGCGACGAGATCTTCGACGTGTACCTACGGGCGAAGGGTGAGGCCGACGCGTACGTCCAGGGGCTGGACGCCCTGGACTGGACGATCCTGCGCCCAGGTCAGCTGACGGACGACGCCGGCACCGGTCTCGTACGCCTGGAGGCGTCCACGGGGCGCGGGTCCATCCCCCGCGACGACGTGGCCGCGGTCCTGGCGGAGCTCCTGGAGACCCCGGCCACGGCCGGTCTGGTCCTGGAGACGATCAGTGGTTCGACGCCGGTCTCGGTGGCGGTGAAGTCGGTCGCGGGCAACTGAGGGCCGTTCGGCGGGGCCGGTCAGAAGAGGGGCAGCTGACCGGGGAACTCCGGGACGGCGTATCCGTCGAGTGTGGGCTGGGCCGCCCCGATCTGGGCCTGCCTGCGCGATCCGGGGCACGACACGAGTTCCCCGCTCGCGCCCGGCGGGTCGTGCCGCGCGAACCGTCCGGCCACGACGGCGATCTCACGACGGCACTCGGGGCAGTTCCTGCGGCGCGATGACATGGGGTCAGTGTGCCCGGTGACGTGCGCGCCGAGTCGTACGGCTGTCCGCGGCACGGCAGGGCGCATGGCACGGGGGCACGCAGGTATGGAGGCACGGACGGGCTGAGAGACGGAGGCACAGAGGGACGTCGGGACGTGGGGCATGGGGAGGAACTCGGACGTGAATGATTCGCGGAGGAGAGCCCCAACTGGCCCTGCCCACCTCTATGTTCGCAACGGCATGCCATCGCGCGCCCCCACACGAGCCTGGAGGCCCCCTCATGCGTACCTCGCTCCGCGCCGCGACCACGGGTGCGGTCGTCGCCGCGACGGTCCTGGCCGGCGGTACCGCCCACGCGACTCCGCCCGGTCCCGGAGTCACGGCGAAGCTGATCGCGCAGAAGACGGTCGGCGACACCGACTACATCGTCCGGGAGATCACCGTGCCGCCCGGTCAGGCCACCGGCTGGCACTTCCACGACGGGCCGCTGTACGGCTACGTGAAGCAGGGCACCCTCAGCCACTTCGACTCGACGTGCGCCTCCGACGGCGTCTACTCGAAGGGCAGCACGCTGCGGGAACCGGCCGGCCCCGGCAACGTCCACATCGGCCGCAACCTGGGCGACGTCCCGCTCGTGCTCACGGTGCTCTACGTCCTGCCGCACGGCGCCCCGTTCTCCCAGGACGCCCCGAATCCCGGCTGCCCGTTCCAGTGAGGGGGACGCCAGGCGGAACGAGCGGGAACGGCGGCCGCAGCCGCGCGGTATCCGCCGCGTGAAACACGTCACCTCGCCGTCGCCGCAGCGCCCGCCCGAACAAGGGCGGGCGCACAACGAAGAGACCCCCTCCGATCCGCTTCTCAACAGATCGGAGAGGGTCTCCCTCCACGTGGCGGCGCCAGGATTCGAACCTGGGTAGGCTAAGCCGACGGATTTACAGTCCGCTCCCATTGGCCACTCGGGCACACCGCCTGGGATTTGCCGCCCCTCGAACCGCTTTTCGGCGGTGCTCCGTGGCGACGACGTAAACGATACCTGATGCGTGGGGGTGCTTCGCCACCTGATTGATCAGTACTCGGAGGGGGCTGGGTGGCTAGGCTTGTCCGGATGCGGCGCGGGACCTGACACCGGGCTCGGCGATCGCCTGTGCGCGCGCCGGCACGTACCCGATGGTCCCGACACGCCCCCCGATACCCCGATACAAGGAGCCACAGGACATGGCCGACTCCAGTTTCGACATCGTCTCGAAGGTCGAGCGGCAGGAGGTCGACAACGCCCTCAACCAGGCCGCCAAGGAGATCTCGCAGCGCTACGACTTCAAGGGCGTCGGCGCCTCGATCTCGTGGTCCGGCGAGAAGATCCTGATGGAGGCGAACTCCGAGGACCGGGTGAAGGCCGTCCTCGACGTCTTCCAGTCCAAGCTGATCAAGCGGGGCATCTCGCTGAAGGCGCTGGAGGCGGGTGAGCCCCAGCTGTCCGGCAAGGAGTACAAGATCTTCGCGGAGATCCAGGAGGGCATCTCCCAGGAGAACGCCAAGAAGGTGGCGAAGATCATCCGCGACGAGGGTCCCAAGGGCATCAAGGCACAGGTCCAGGGCGACGAGCTGCGGGTCAGCTCCAAGAGCCGTGACGACCTGCAGTCCGTCATCGCCCTGCTGAAGGGCAAGGACTTCGACTTCGCGCTCCAGTTCGTCAACTACCGGTAGGGCGTACCGGAGGGTGGGCCCTCGGCCGGAGCCAGGGCCCACCCGGAGTGCGACAGCGCGGTGGACGGCCGGCGGGTGCACGACCCGCAGGGGCCGCGGTCGCCGCTCAGCGTCGGGAATGGCCGAACAGCAGGCGGTAGGCGATCAGCAGGACCAGGGAACCGCCGATCGCGGCCGCCCAGGTGGCACCGTCGTAGAAGTCCTTGCTGATGGGGTGGTCCAGCCAGCGGGCGGAGATCCAGCCGCCGATGAACGCTCCCGCGACGCCGATGAGGGTCGTACCGATGAAGCCGCCCGGGTCGCGGCCCGGCAGCAGGAACTTGGCGATGGCGCCGGCCAACAGCCCCAGAACGATCCAGCCGATGATGCTCATGCCGTGAACCTGCCCTTTCGTGCCGAGCCTGTGCCGCGCCCGGGTGTTGTCTCCGTCACGTCCATCCCGCCGGTCGCGTACGCGGTTCCCGAGGGTTCCGTGGTGCCGGGCACGGTCGTCGTGCTCTGTTGATGCGGAAGACGCCTCCCGTACGTCCGGTGGTTGCGCTGGTCAGTAGGGTGCGGCTCATGACGCAGCCCGTTTCGGCCGCCCCGTTGCGGCGCACGCTCGGTGTCGGTGACGCGGTGGTCGTCGGCCTCGGATCGATGGTCGGCGCGGGCATCTTCGCGGCGCTGGGGCCCGCGGCGCACGCCGCCGGGTCCGGGCTGCTCCTCGGTCTCGCGCTCGCGGCCGTCGTCGCCTACTGCAACGCCATGTCCTCCGCCCGGCTCGCGGCCCTCTACCCCGCCTCGGGCGGCACCTATGTGTACGGGCGTGAGCGGCTCGGCGCCTTCTGGGGGTATCTGGCCGGCTGGTCCTTCGTCGTCGGCAAGACCGCCTCGTGCGCGGCCATGGCGCTCACCGTGGGGGCGTACGTCTGGCCGGAACAGGCGCACGCCGTGGCCGTGGCCGCCGTGGTGGCGCTGACGGCAGTGAACTACGGAGGCATCCAGAAGTCGGCCTGGCTGACGCGGGTGATCGTCGCCGTCGTGCTGGCGGTCCTCGCCGCTGTGGTCGTCGTGTGCCTCACCTCCGGCCGTTCCGACGCCGGGCGGCTGGACATCGGGACGTCGGGCGGCGTGGGCGGGGTGCTGCAGGCGGCCGGACTGCTGTTCTTCGCGTTCGCCGGGTACGCGCGGATCGCGACCCTGGGCGAGGAGGTGCGCGACCCGGCGCGCACCATCCCGCGTGCGATCCCCCTCGCGCTGGGCATCGCGCTCGTGGTGTACGCGGCCGTCGCGGTCGCCGCGCTCACCGTGCTGGGCTCGGGCGGTCTCGGGCAGGCGGCGGCCCCGCTGGCCGACGCGGTACGGGCGGCCGGGGCGCCGGGGCTGGTGCCGGTGGTGCGGGTCGGTGCGGCGGTGGCCGCGCTGGGGTCGCTGCTGGCGCTGATCCTGGGGGTCTCGCGGACGACGCTCGCCATGGCCCGCGACCGGCATCTGCCGGGTGTCCTGGCCGCCGTGCACCCCCGGTTCCAGGTGCCGCACCGGGCGGAGCTGGCCGTCGGCACGGTGGTCGCGGTGCTGGCCGCGACCGTCGACGTCCGGGGCGCGATCGGCTTCTCCTCCTTCGGCGTGCTCGCGTACTACGCGGTCGCCAACGCGTCCGCGTGGACACTGAGTTCCGTGCCGGTCTCGCGGATCGTGCCCGTCGTGGGGCTTGTCGGCTGCGTCGTCGTGGCGTTCGCGCTGCCCTGGGTGTCGGTGGCGGTGGGCGCCGCCGTACTGGGCGCGGGGGCCGCGGCCTACTTCGTGCGGCGGTGGTGGCACCGCCGCGGCAGCGTGGGTCAGTAGCGTCCGGCGAAGGGCTCGTCCGTGGAGATGATCTCGCGGCCCAGGGGCATCAGGGAGAGCGGGACGAGCTTGAAGTTGGCGATGCCGAACGGGATGCCGATGATCGTGATGCAGAGCGCCAGGCCCGTGAAGATGTGGGTCAGCGCGAGCCACCAGCCCGCCAGGACCAGCCACAGGACGTTGCCGACGCACGAGGGCGCGCCCGCGTCACGGCGCTCGATCGTCGTGTACCCGAAGGGCCACAGGGCGTAGACGCCGATGCGGAACGCGGCGATGCCGAAGGGGATGCCGATGATCGTGATGCAGAGGAGGAGTCCCGCGACCACGTAGCCGAGGAAGAGCCAGAAGCCGCTGAGGATGAGCCAGATGATGTTGAGGATCGTCTTCACTGGGGGCGACCTGCCATCTTCTCGAGTCGGGCGATGCGTTCGGCCATGGGCGGGTGCGTGGAGAACATCTTCGAGAAGCCCTGACCGGGTCGGAACGGGTTCGCGATCATCATGTGGCTCGCCGTCTCGATACGGGGTTCGGGGGGCAGCGGGAGCTGTTTGGTGCCCGTTTCGAGCTTGCGCAGGGCGGCGGCGAGGGCCAGCGGGTCGCCGGTGAGCTGGGCTCCGGAGGCGTCCGCCTCGTACTCCCTGGACCGGCTGATCGCGAGCTGGATGAGGCCGGCGGCGAGCGGGCCCAGAATCATGATCAGCAGTATCCCGAGGAGACCGGGACCGTCATCGTCGTCGGAGCGGCCGATGGGGATCAGCCAGGCGAAGTTGACCAGGAACATGATCACGGAGGCGAGGGCTCCCGCGACCGATGAGATCAGGATGTCGCGGTTGTAGACATGGCTCAACTCGTGGCCGATGACACCGCGCAGCTCCCGTTCGTCGAGGAGGCGGAGGATGCCGTCCGTGCAGCACACGGCCGCGTTGCGCGGGTTGCGGCCCGTCGCGAAGGCGTTCGGGGCGTCGGTCGGGGAGATGTACAGGCGGGGCATGGGCTGCCTCGCCTGCGTGGAGAGCTCGCGGACCATGCGGTACAGGGCGGGGGCCTCGAACTCGCTGACCGGGCGGGCGCGCATCGCGCGTAGAGCCAGCTTGTCGCTGTTCCAGTAGGCGTAGGCGTTCGTGCCGAGGGCGACGACGACCGCGATGATCAGGCCCGTCCGGCCGAAGAGGCTGCCTATGACGATGATGAGGGCGGACAGTGCGCCGAGGAGTACGGCGGTCCTGAGCCCGTTGTGCCGGCGGTGCACGGTACGCCCTCCAAGTCGTGCGGCAGGGGAACCCTTTGCCTGCTGTCGCTGCTGACTCCACCTCTCAGTGGACCCTCCCTTACTGGTCAACGCCAGGCGGAGAGCACTAGTTCCCTTGTGCGCGCGGGCCCGGGCGGGGCCGTCCGGGTGACGGCCGGACGCCAAGGCACGCACGCGTGTACGGGGCATCGAGTGCCCACGCGTGCGTGCCGGGTGCCAAAGGGGCTGTGCCTGTCGGGTCGACCGGCTCTGGGAGGGCTCTAGAAGAGGGCGGTGTCGGCGAAGCGGAGGATCAGCTGGGGGGCTCCGGAGAGGGCGATGCCGACGATTCCGGTGAGGGCGATCGCGAGGGTGAGCGGGGCGGGGACGCGGTGCGGCTCGGGTTCGCCCTCGGGGGCGCGGAACAGCAGCGCGGTCCACTGGAGGTAGTAGAAGAGCGCGATCACGACGTTGACGGCCATGACGACGGCGAGCCAGCCGAGGCCCGCGTCGACGGCCACCGAGAAGACGGTGACCTTGGCGAACAGGCCGATGATGCCCGGCGGCAGTCCGGCGAGGCAGAGCAGGAAGAAGCCCAGCAGCAGCGCGGTCAGGGGGCTCGACGCGTAGAGGCCGCGGTAGTCGCTGACGCGGTTGAGGGTCCTGGTGCGGCCGACGAGGGCGGCCACGGCGAAGGCGCCGAGGTTCACGGCCGCGTACATCAGCGCGTAGGCGACGGTGGAGCCGATGGCCCGCTCGGCGTCGTCGGTGTAGGCGGCGGCCGCGATCGGCACCAGGAGGTAGCCGGCCTGGCCGACGGAGGACCAGGCGAGCAGCCGGACCGCGCTGTACGCGCGCGTGGAGCGCTGTCTGAGGGCGCCGACGTTGCCGACGGTCATGGTGAGGGCGGCCAGCGCGGCGAGGGCGGGCCCCCAGACGTCGGCGTACGACGGCAGGGCGACGACGGTGACGAGGATGAGTCCGGAGAAGCCGACCGCCTTGCCGACGACCGACAGGTAGGCGGCCACCGGGAGGGGGGCGCCGACATAGGTGTCGGGGACCCAGAAGTGGAACGGTACGGCGGCCGTCTTGAAGGCGAAACCGATGAGGGTGAGGACGACGCCGGTCTGGGTGACGGTGTGGAGCTGGCCGTCGACGTTCTGGACGCGGTCGGCGATCTGGGTGAGGTAGAGGGTGCCGGTGGTGGCGTAGATGAAGCTGATGCCGAGGAGGCTGACGGCGGTCGCGGTGACGGACGACAGGAAGAACTTCAGGGCCGCTTCGGAGGACCTCTTGTCGCCGTGGCGGATGCCGACCAGGGCGAACGCGGGCAGCGAGGCGACCTCCAGGGCGACGACGAGGGTGGCGAGGTCGCGGGCGGCGGGCAGGAGGGCGGCGCCCGCGGCGGACGACAGGAGCAGGAACCAGAACTCCCCGGCGGGCAGTTCCCTGCGGTTGTCCTTCAGGGCCGTCATCGACAGCAGGGCGGCAAGGAGGGCGCCGCCGAGCACCATGAACTGGATGACGAGGGTGAAGCGGTCGGCGGTGTAGCTGCACACGTCCGGGCTGCCGCTCAGGCAGAAGGTGGCGCGGTCGCCGTCCAGGAGGGGCACCAGGGCCAGCAGGGACAGGGCGAGGCCCGCCACCGACGTCCAGCCGAGCAGGGCCTTCTTCGTGTCGTCCACGAAGAGGTCCGCGACGAGCACGGCGAGGCCGACGACGGCGGCGATCGTGGGCGGCGCGACGGCGAGCCAGTCGACGGACTGGACGACGGACTCGGCCAGCGGCCGGGCCGACTGGGAGGCCGTCGTCAGGGCCAGGGAGCTCATCGGGTGCCTCCTGCGAGGAGCTGCTGCACGGCCGGGTCGGTCAGGCCGAGGAGGGCCGCGGGCCAGAGACCGGCGAGGACGGTGAGGGCGACGAGCGGGGTCCAGGCCGCGAACTCGTACGTCTGTACGTCGGCGAGCCGTGGCCCCTCCTGCGGGGCGCCGCCCATGCAGACGCGGCGGACCACGATCAGCATGTACGCGGCGGTGAGGAGTGTGCCGAACGCACCGATCGCCATGAAGGTGAGGAAGGCCGGGCGGCTGAGGCCGTCGGCGGGCCGGAACGCGCCGAACAGGGCGAGCATCTCGCCCCAGAACCCGGCGAGGCCGGGCAGTCCGAGGGAGGCGACGGCGCCGAACGCGAGCAGGCCGCCGAGGCGCGGCGCCCTGCCGTAGAGAGCGGCACCGGACTCCTGGGCGAGGCTGTCGAGGTCGGTGGTGCCGGTGCGGTCCTTGAGGGCGCCGACGAGGAAGAACAGCAGGCCGGTGATGAGGCCGTGGGCGATGTTGGCGAACAGGGCGCCGTTCACTCCGGTCGGGGTCATCGTCGCGATGCCGAGGAGCACGAAGCCCATGTGGCCGACGGAGGAGTACGCGATGAGGCGCTTGAGGTCGCCCTTCGCGCCCGGCCTGGCGAGAGCGAGGCAGGCGAGGGACCCGTAGATGATGCCGACGACCGCGAAGGCGGCGAGGTACGGCGCGAAGGTGCGGAAGCCGTCGGGGGTGATCGGCAGCAGGATGCGGACGAACCCGTACGTGCCCATCTTCAGCAGGACGCCGGCCAGCAGGACCGAGCCGACGGTCGGGGCGGCGGTGTGGGCGTCCGGCAGCCAGCTGTGCAGCGGCCACATCGGGGTCTTCACCGCGAGCCCGATCCCGATCGTCAGAACGGCGATGACCTGCACGGATGTGGTCAGTTCGGGGTGATTGTCAGTGGTGAGTGCCACCATGTCGAATGTGCCCGCCCTGAGTCCGATCAGGAGCAGGCCGAGCAGCATGACCACGGAACCGAGCAGGGTGTAGAGGATGAACTTCCAAGCGGCCTGCGTGCGTTGCTCACCGCCCCAGCGGGCGATGAGGAAGTACATCGGGATGAGCACCATCTCGAACGCGAGGAAGAACAGCAGCAGGTCGAGGACGGCGAAGGTCGCGAGGGTGCCGGACTCGAGGACGAGCAGCAGGGCGACGAACGCCTTCGGGGACGGGCCCGAGGGCAGCTTGAAGTACGAGTAGAGCGCGCAGAGGAAGGTCAGCAGCGCGGTCAGGACCAGGAGGGGGAGGGAGATGCCGTCGATGCCGAGGTGGATGCGCACGTCGAGTGCGGGGATCCAGCTGATGTCGGTGCTGGCCTGCATCTTCGACGGATGGTCGTGGTCGAAGCCGAGCGCGAGGGCGATCGCGGCGATGAGCACCACGCCGGTCACGGTGACGCCGTGGCGGAGCACGGCCTGCTCGGGTGACTTCCCCTTCAGCCCCGGGGGGGCGGGCAGGAGAGCGGCGGCGGCGCCGATCAGCGGGCCGACGACGACGAACGCCAGAAGGACCTGCATCACGGACTCGTTGATATCGATCACGCCTGCTCACGCTCCCGTGGCGACGAGAAGGGCGGCGACCACCAGGACGACGGTGCCGGCGAGCAGCGCGCTCACATAGGTCTGCACATTGCCGGTCTGCGCCCGCCGTACGGCCGCGCCGAGCAGGCGGGGCAGGGCGCCCGCGCCGCGTACGTAGGTGTCGACGACCTCGCGGTCGAGGAACCGGACGAGTCGTGCGCCGGCCTGGACGGGGCGGACGAAGAGGGTCTCGTACACGGCGTCGAGGTGGAAGCCGACGGCGGCGTGGCGGTGCAGCGGGCCGAGCAGGACCCGGGAGGGGTCCGTCGGGTCGGGTGCCGAGGCCACGTCCCCGTAGGCGGGCGCGTGGCTCGCGATGGCCTCCGCCTCGACGGTCGCGGCGTCCGCCTCGGGGTGGGCGGCTACCGCGCCGAGCGGGGTGCGGGCCAGGGCCGTGGTGTAGCGCCAGGCCGCGTATGTCACGAGGCCGCCCGTGAGGGCGAGGCCGGTGCCGAGGACGGACGTGGTGAGGGTCGGGGCCAGGTCGTCGCCGTCGAACCAGTCGGGGAGGGTGCCGTAGGCGAGTCCGCCGAGGGCGAGGGACGGGATGGCGAGCACCCAGAGGACCACGGTCATGCTGAGGGGCTGGCGGCCGTGGTCGGGGGCTTCGTCGCCCTGGCCGCGGAAGGTGCGCAGCCACAGGCGGGCGGCGTACGCGGCGGTGAGGAGGGCCGTGAGCAGGCCGGCGACGAGGACGGTCCAGCCGGCGGCGCCGGGGATGTGCTCGGCGTGGCCCTCGGCGGCGGTCTCGGCGGCGCCGAGGACGGACTCCTTGGAGAAGAAGCCGCTGAAGGGCGGGATCGCGGCGAGGGCGAGGAGCGCCACGGTCATCGTCCAGTAGGCGTCGGGGACGCGGGCGCGGAGGTTGCTCATGCGGGACATGGCGGCCAGGGAGTTGGTGCCGGCGGCGTGGATGATCACGCCGGCGGCGAGGAACAGCAGCGCCTTGAAGGCGCCGTGGGAGATGAGGTGGAAGACGGCGGCGCCGCGGTCGCCGACGGCGAGGGCGCCGGTCATGTAGCCGAGCTGGCCGATCGTCGAATAGGCGAGGACGCGTTTGATGTCGTCCTGGGCGAGGGCGGCGAGGGCCGAGCCGGCCATGGTGACGGCGGCCATCACGGCGAGGACGACCAGGGCCGCCGAGGAGGCGGCGAAGACCGGGAGGAGACGGGCGATGAAGTAGACACCGGCGGCGACCATCGTCGCGGCGTGGATCAGCGCGGAGACGGGCGTCGGGCCGGCCATCGCGTCGGGCAGCCAGGTGTGGAGGGGGAACTGCGCGGACTTGCCGGCCACCCCGGCGAGGAGCAGCAGGGCGATCAGCGTCGGGTGGTCGAGGCCGCCGTCGGTGACGGTGTCGAGGATCCGGGTGATGCGGAACGACCCGGCGTCCGAGGCGAGCGCGAACAGACCGATCAGGAAGGGGACGTCACCGAGCTTGGTGACGAGGAAAGCCTTGAGGGAGGCGGCGCGGGCCTCCGGGGTCTCCCAGTAGTGGCCGACCAGGAAGTAGGAGCAGATGCCCATGATCTCCCAGCCGACCAGCAGCACCATCAGGTCGCCGGAGTAGACGACGAGGAGCATCGCGGAGGTGAAGAGGGAGACGAGGGCGGCGTACGACGGGTAGCGGGGGTCGTCGCGCAGATAGCCCGTGGAGTAGATCTGCACGCAGGTGGCGACCAGGCCGACCACCACGGCGACGAGGGCGGCGAAGCCGTCGATGTACAGGGCGAGGTCGATGGGGACCGAGCCGGTCGGGGTGAGTCGCGTGGAGGCGACGACCGGGCTGTCGCCGCCCTGGCGTACGGCGACCAGGACGGCCAGGGCGAAGGCCGTGAGGGTCGGGAGTACGGCGAGGGGGCGGACGAAGCCGGGGGCGGTGCGGCCGAGGAGCAGGCCGGCGGCGGCGCCGAGGAACGGGAGGAGGGGGACGAGGACGGCGAGGGTGGTCGTGGTCACGCGCTGGCCTCGGCCTTCTCGCTCCGCTCGGGGCGCTCGGCGGTGTCGCGGAGCTTGTCGATGTCGGCGGTGCCGCGGTTGCGGTGGACGGCGAGGACGATGGCCAGGCCGATGCCGATCTCCGCGGCGGCGATGGTGATGGTGAACAGGGTCAGCGCCTGGCCGGAGTGGAGGGTTTCCTCGGTGGCCTTGCTGAGCCAGACGTCGAAGGCGACGAGGTTGAGGTTGACGGCGTTGAGCATCAGCTCGACGGACATCAGGACCAGGATCGCGTTGCGGCGGGCGAGGACGCCGTACAGGCCCGTGCAGAAGAGGAGGGCGGAGAGCACGACGGGATAGGCGAGGTGCATCAGCGGAGCCCTCCCTCGGACGGGTCGGGGGCGGCGGCTGCGGCAGGGGCGGCGGGTGCGTCGGCCGGGGAGGGTTCCTCGGCCGGGGCGGGTTCCTCAGCTGGGGCGGGTGCCGGTTTCGGCACGGTCGCGTCGGCCGCGGGGGGCGCCGTCGCCGGGGCGGTGGCCAGGGTGGGCCCGGTGGCTGGGGTGGTTCCCGTGGCCGCGGTGGGGGTCTTCCGTTCGTCGGGCTCCTGGTTGGCCTTGCGGGAGAGGACGATCGCGCCGACCAGGGCGGCGAGGAGGAGGACGGAGAGGGCCTCGAAGGGGAGGACCCAGTTCTGGAAGAGGCTTTCGCCGGTGATCTTGGTCGAGCCGGCGGCGGGGCCGTCGAGGTCGATCCACGTGGCGCGGAAGGCGTCGACGACGACCCAGACGAGGGCGGCGGCAGCGGCGACGGCCACGGTGAGGGCGGCCCAGCGGTTGCCGGAGTCGGCGTCCGGGGAACGGCCGATCGGGGCCCTGGTGAGCATCAGCCCGAACAGGAGGAGCACGACGACGGAGCCGACGTAGATGAGGACCTGGACCCAGGCGATGAACTCGGCGGTGAGCAGCAGGTACTCGACGGCGAGACCGCCGAGCGCCACGACCAGCCAGAGGGCGGCGTGCACCAGCTGGCGGGTGGTGACGGTGACGATCGCGGCGCCGAAGGTGACCAGGCCGACGAGGAGGAAGGCGATCTCGACGCCGGTCGGCGAGAGGAAGCCGCGGGTCTCGACGGCGGCCAGGGAGGGGTGGTGGTGCGTGGCGGCGAGGGCGACGGTGGCGGTGGCGGTGACGCTCATGCGTTCCCCTCCCCCGGCCGGTGCGGCTCGGCCCGCTCGTCCGAACCGGCCTGCTCGGCCTGCCCCGCTTGCCCTGCCTGTTGGGCCTGTTGGGCCTGTTGGGCCTGTTGGGCCTGTTGGGCCTGTTGGGCCTGTTGGGCCTGTTCGGCTTGCTGGGTGGCGGCGAGCTTTTCGGCGGTCTTGCGGGCGGCGGCGAGTTCCTTGGGTTCTTCGGCGCCGGGGTCGAGGGCGGGCGGAGCCGGGACCGTCCACATCCACTCGCGGAGCTTGTCGCGCTCGTGGGTGAGTTCGCGGATGTCGGTCTCCGCGTACTCGAACTCGGGCGACCAGAAGAGGGCGTCGAAGGGGCAGACCTCGATGCAGATACCGCAGTACATGCAGAGGGAGAAGTCGATGGCGAAGCGGTCGAGGACGTTGCGGCTGCGCTCGCGGCCGCCGGGGGCGGCGGGCGGGACGGTCTCCTTGTGGGAGTCGATGTAGATGCACCAGTCCGGGCACTCCCGGGCGCAGAGCATGCAGACGGTGCAGTTCTCCTCGAAGAGGCCGATGACGCCGCGGGTGCGGGGCGGGAGTTCCGGCTGGACATCCGGGTACTGCTCGGTGACCGTCTTCCGCGTCATCGTGCGGAGGGTGACGGCCAGGCCCTTGGCGAGACCACTACCGGGGATGCGGGGCCGGGTGGGCGGGAGGGACTCAGCCATGGTTACTGGATCACCACCTTGACGACGCCGGTGAGGGCGATCTGGGCGAGGGACAGGGGGACGAGGAGGGTCCAGGAGAGCTTCTGCAGCTGGTCCTCGCGCAGTCGGGGGTAGGTGACGCGGAGCCAGATGACGAGGAAGGCGAGGACGGCGGTCTTCAGCAGGGTCCAGACCCAGCCGAGGCCGTCGGCGCCCCAGGGGCCGTGCCAGCCGCCGAGGAAGAGGACGGTGGTCAGGCCGCACAGGACGACGATGCCGGCGTACTCGGCGAGGAGGAACAGGGCGAAGCGGAGGCCGGTGTACTCGGTGTAGGCACCGAAGATGATCTCCGAGTCGGCGACGGGCATGTCGAACGGCGGGCGCTGGAGTTCGGCGAGGCCGGCGACGAAGAAGACGATCGCGCCGACGATCTGCCAGGGGAGCCACCACCACTGGAACGCGTCGAGGATGCCGACGAGGGAGACCGTGCCGGCCGCCATCGCCACCGAGGCGGCCGTCAGCAGCATCGGGAGTTCGTAGGCGAGGAGCTGGGCGGCGGTGCGGAGGCCGCCGAGGAGGGAGAACTTGTTCGCGGAGGCCCAGCCGGCCATGAGGGAGCCGAGCACGCCGACGCCCATCACGGCGAGGACGAAGAAGATGCCCGCGTCGATGACCTCGCCGACGGCGCCCTCGCCGGGGCCGATGGGGATGGCGAGGAGGACGAGGAGGTACGGGAGGAGGGCGACGGCCGGGGCGAGCTGGAAGATACGGCGGTCCGCGCCGGCCGGGACGACGTCTTCCTTCTGGGCGAACTTCACACCGTCGGCGACGAGCTGGGCCCAGCCGTGGAAGCCGCCGGCGTACATGGGGCCGAGGCGGCCCTGCATGTGGGCCATCACCTTGTGTTCCGTCTGACCGATGATCAGGGGGAAGGTGAGGAAGACGACGAAGACGAGCAGGAGTCGCAGGGCGACGTCGAGGGCGTCGTTCACCGCGGGCCTCCTGCGGGGGGTTCGGGGGTGGTGGGGGGTTCGGTAGCTGGGGGTTCGGGGGTGGGGGCAGGCTCGGGAGCGGGGGTTTCGTCCGCGGTTTCTTCGGCGGGCGTCTCGCTCCCGTGGGCGGGGGCGCGGCCACCGTCGGTAGTGCCGGGGAACGCGGACGGCTCCGCCTCGGGTTCGGTCCCGGACGCCGGTTCGGTCCCGGACGCCGGTTCGGTCCCGGACGCCGGGTCGGTCCCGGACGCCGGGTCGGTCCCGGGCGCCGGGTCGGTCTTGGCGTCGGGCGCAGCCTCGGGAGCGGGAGCGGGAGCGGGAGCGGGAGCGGGTTCGACCTCGGGCGCGGGCGCCGCCTCGGGCGCGAGTCCCGCCTCGGGCGCGAGTCCCGCCTCGGGCGCGAGTCCCGCCTCGGGCGCGGGCGCCGACTCCGCCGGTGGTTCGGCCTCCGGCTTCGAGGGCTGGGCCTCCTGCTTGGGCCGGGCCACGGGCTCGGCCTGCGGCTCCGGCTCCGGCTCCGGCTCCGGCGTGGGCTTTGGCTCCGTCGGGGCGCGCTCCGCTTCCGGCTTCGGCTCCTCGAAGGCCGGGCGGGCGTGGTGCCATGGGGCGTCGGCGCTGCGGGCGGGTCGGCTCTGCGCCGGGGGCTCGCCGGGAGCGTCGGTCGACGGGGTGCGCCGGCTCGCCGAGCCGCCGGAGGCGGTACGGGCGCGGCGCGGCGTCGTGGGAGCGGGCGGTGCCTCGGGTTCCGACGACGGCTCGGCGGCGACCTGGCTCGCCGAGCCCTGCGCCGCCGTACGGCTACGACGCGGAGGCGTCGAAGGGGTGGGTGCGGCCGGGGCGGCCGGGGTCTCCGAGGCGTCCGGAGTCGCTGTCGGCGTCGCCTCGGCGGGCGTCTGGCTCGCCGAGCCCTGGGAGGCCGTACGGGTGCGGCGTACGGGGCGGTCGGCCGCGGGTCGGGCGGGGCGGTCCCCGGCGGCGGCGCGGGCCGGGCGGTCTCCGGCGGCTCGGGTGGGGCGGGTCGGGGCCGGGGGGAGTTGGCCCTTGAGGGGGCCCCACTCGTTGGGGTCGGGGACGCCGGGCGGGAGCATCTGGCGGCGCTTGGGGCCGCCGTGCTCGGACTCGCCGGGCTCCTTGGCGCCGGGCCATGCCTTGGCGACGCGGGCGGCCAGGACGAAGTCCTTGCGGAGCGGGTGGCCCTCGAAGTTCTCGGGGAGGAGGAGGTGGTCCAGGCCGGGGTGGCCCTCGAAGCGGACGCCGAACATCTCGTGGGTCTCGCGCTCGTGCCAGGCGGCACCGGCGTAGACGTCCACGGCGGTGGGCAGCACCGGGGACGCGTGCGGGACGGTGGTGCGGACGAGGAGGCGGCGGACCGGGGCCAGGGCCACGACATGGGCGGAGACCCGGAAGCCGGTGCCGGGTTCGTCGACCGCGCTCAGCCAGTCGAAGTAGGTGCAGCCCAGGGTGGTGCGGGCGGTGCTCAGGGCCTCGATCCAGGAGGCGGAGGGGACGTCCACGGTCAGGACGTCGTAGGACTCCTCGGCGGTGGCGTCGGCGCCGAAGAGTTCCTCGACGGGGGCGGGGAGCCAGCCGGTCAACGGTCCCCCTCCCCGGTGGAGCTGTCGGGCGTGCCGGTGCCGGCCGGCGGGGCCGGGGGCTTCACCAGACCGCTCTGGAGAGCCGCCGGTGACGGGCGGGCGGGGGCCGGCGTCGGACCCTCGGCGGTGGTGGAGGACACGGTGCCCCCGGCGGCGGCGTCCGTTCCGTTGCCGTACCGCTCCCCCAGGGACTCCCTCGCGATCTTCTCCTGGAGTTTCAGGATGCCCTGGAGAAGGGCCTCGGGGCGGGGTGGGCAGCCGGGGACGTAGACGTCGACGGGGATGATCTGGTCGACGCCCTTGGTCACCGAGTAGGAGTCCCAGTAGGGGCCGCCGCAGTTGGAGCAGGCGCCGAAGGAGATGACGTACTTCGGTTCCGGCATCTGCTCGTAGAGGCGCTTCACGGCCGGGGCCATCTTGTCCGTGACCGTGCCGGACACGACCATCAGGTCGGCCTGGCGGGGGCCCGGCGCGAAGGGGATGACACCGAGGCGGATGAAGTCGTGGCGGGCCATCGACGCGGCGATGAACTCGATCGCGCAGCAGGCCAGGCCGAAGTTGAAGACCCAGAGGGAGTAGCGGCGGCCCCAGTTGAGGATCACCTTCATCGGCTCGGGGGCGAGACGGGCGAGGGCGCCCAGCCGCTTCGGCTCCGGGAGGGACACGGGCTGCGGGGTGGTCGTTTCCGGCTTCACGTCCATGCCAGGACCCCCTTCTTGTATGCGTAGAGCAGGCCGACGGCGAGGAAGCCGAGGAAGACGAACATCTCCACCAGCGTGGTCGCGCCGTAGCCGTCGTCGGCGAAGACGGTCGCCCAGGGGAAGAGGAAGATCGAGTCGATGGCGAAGATGACGTAGAGGAAGGCGTACACGTAGTAGCGGACCTGGGTGTGGGCCCAGTGCTCGCCGACGGGGTCGACGCCGCACTCGTACGTGAGGAGCTTCTCCCGGGTGGGGACCTCGGGGCGCAGCAGGCGTCCCGCGCCGAAGGCGATGGCCACGAAGAGCACGCCCACGGCGGCGAGCAGTCCGACCACCGAGTAGGACTGGAAGTAGTCCGCCGCCACGACGTACTCCGCCGCGACGGCGACGGTCGGTTCCGGCACGTCCGCCCCTCGTTCCCTCACCTGGCGACCTGTACGTACGCGCTCCGTACGCCATACATACGCCGCTGTTCGACGATCTGTACGCACGGGAGTCTAGGCCCTGCTAAAGAGACCGTAAGCAGCCCGTCACAGCTCGGCATGCGCAGGGCCGTGACCTGGGGGTCCGTGCGCCGGGCGGTGGCGGCGGCCGTGCGGGGCCAAGGCGACGGCCCGGTCGGGGAGATGGGACCACCGGACCGGGGCGACGGGACCTCCGGACCGGGGCGACGATGCCGCCGGGCCGGGGCGGCAGGACCACCGGACAGGGGCGACGGAGCCACCGGGTCGGGGCGACGGGCCGGGGCGACAGGGGGCAGGGCGGTCGGCCGGGGGCCTCGGCGGGGTGGGTGGGGTTTTCCCCAGGGGGGCCGGGCGGTTCGCCTCATGGCGCCGGTGGGGCGTCGGCGGGCAGGCTGTGGCCATGACCGAGCCCCTTTCTCCTTTTCCCTCGGCCGGCCGTGGACGGCCGTCGGGGCGCCCGTTGCCCTCCAGCCGCACGCCGTCCGAACCGCTGCCGCCCGCGCGGCTCGCGTTCGAGGCGCACACGTGGAAGGAGATCGCGCATCTGCTGACGAATCTGCCGCTGTCGCTGATCGGGTTCACCTTCGTGACGACGGTGCTGTTCACCAGTGCCTTCCTGACGCTGACGGTGATCGGATTCCCGCTGCTCGCGGCCGCGCTGCTGGGGGCGCGTCAGCTGGGCAAGCTGGAGCGGATACGGGCGCGGGCGCTGCTCGACGTGACGGTGGACGAGCCGAGTCCGCTGCCGATGCGGGGCGGCGCGGACGGGTTCGTCGCGCAGGTGTGGATGAGTGTGAAGGACCCGGTCGGCTGGCGTTCGATGCTGTACGAGCTGATCCGGCTGCCGTGGGGGATCGCGACGTTCACGATCACCCTCACGGGGTTGTTCGTGGCGTGGCCGGTGCTGCCGTTCATCGTGCGGGGGCTGGCGAACGCGGACCGGGCGATGGTGCGGGCACTGCTGTCGCCGTCGGACGAGCTGGAGCGGCGGATCGCGGAGCTGGAGTCGGACCGGGGCGTCGTGGTGGACACGGCGGCGGCCGATCTGCGGCGCATCGAGCGGGATCTGCACGACGGGGCGCAGGCACGGCTGGTGAACCTGGCGATGGGGCTCGGGCTGGCGAAGGAGAAGCTGCTGGAGGGCCAGGCCGACGACGCCGTGGCCTCGATGGTGGCGGAGGCGCACGGCGAGGTGAAGCTGGCACTCCAGGAGCTTCGGGATCTGGCACGGGGCATCCATCCGGCGGTGCTGACCGACCGGGGCCTGGACGCGGCGCTGTCCTCGGTGGCCTCGCGGTGCACCGCTCCGGTGAAGGTGACGGTCGATCTCCCGGCGCGGCCCGCGGCGGCGATCGAGGGGATCGCCTACTTCACCGTCTCGGAGCTGCTCCAGAACGTCAGCAAGCACAGCGGGGCGCGGTCCGCGGCCGTGGACGTCTGGCGGTCCGACGACCGGCTGCTGATCCAGGTGTGGGACGACGGGCGCGGCGGCGCGAGCGTCGACGGCGGCTCGGGCATCGCCGGTCTCGCGGAGCGGCTGGGCGCGGTCGACGGTCTCTTCATGGTCGATTCCCCGGTGGGCGGCCCCACGACGATCACGGCGGAACTGCCCTGGCGGAACCGGTAGGCGGGGTGGGCTCCATGAGTGGGCTCCATGAGTGGCCTCCAGGGGTGAGGCCCAGGGGTGAGAGCGAGGGGTGGGGTTAACCCCAGGAACCGGACGCCGACGGGCTGGATGGTCCGGGAGGCCGGGGGCGGGGAGTGTGGGAGTACGCCAGGTGGTGGCGCGCTCCGGTCGGAGTGTGGGTGAGGAGGAGTGGCGGCTATGGAATCCGCGTATGGGCAGGGGTACGGCGGCTGGGACGAGGCGGCCGTGGCCGAGCGGCGGCATCGGCTGCCGGCGGGGCTGCGGGCGCCGTTCGAGGGGCGCAGCTGGCGGGAGTTCGGCTATGTGATGCTCGGCTTCCCGATCGGCGTGCTGATGTTCACGTACGCGGTGACGATGCTGTCCGTCGGGGTGGGGCTGCTGGTCACGTTCCTCGGGGTGCCGGTGCTGGCGGCGGGGCTCGCCGGGTGCCGGGGGCTCGGGGCGATGGAGCGGGCGCGGGCGCGGGCGCTGCTCGGGGTGGAGGTGGCCGCGCCGGAGCCGTTGCGGCCGCGCAAGCGGGGGGCGCTGGCGTGGATGGGTGCCGTCCTGCGCAGCGGGTCGTCGTGGCGGCAGCTGCTGTACGCGGTGGTGCAGTTCCCGTGGTCGCTGTTCTCCTTCGTGGTCGCCCTGAACTTCTGGGCGTACGGGTGGGCGATGCTGACGTATCCGCTGTGGTTCTGGGTCTTCCCGATGTGGGTCGGGCAGGACGGGGTGCAGCTGTACGGGGACGAGGGGCACGCCGTGTACCTCGACAACGCGTTCGAGGTGACCGTGACCGCGCTGGTGGGGCTGCTGTTCACGATGGCCACGCCGTGGATCGTGCGGGGCCTGACGATGGTGGACCGGGTGATGGTGACCGCGTTGCTCGGCCCGTCCCGGCTGGGGGCGCGGGTGGTGGAGCTGGAGTCGGACCGGGGGGTCGTGGTGGACGCGGCGGCGGCCGATCTGCGGCGCATCGAGCGGGATCTGCACGACGGTGCGCAGGCGCGGCTGGTCGCGCTGGCGATGGATCTGGGTGTGGCGCGGGAGAAGCTGACCGAGGATCCGCAGGAGGCGGCGCGGATGGTGGACTCCGCGCACGGTGAGGTGAAGACGGCGCTGCGGGAACTGCGGGACCTGGCGCGGGGCATCCATCCGGCGGTGCTGACCGACCGGGGCCTGGACGCGGCGCTGTCCGCGGTGGCCGCCCGGTGCGCGGTGCCGGTGGTGGTGGAGGTGGATCTGCCGGCGCGGCCGGTGCCGGCGATCGAGGGGATCGTCTACTTCACGGTGTCCGAGCTGCTGCAGAACGTCAGCAAGCACGCGGGCGCCTCCCGGGCGGTGGTGGATGTGTGGAAGGTCGAGGGCCGGCTGATGCTCCAGGTCACCGACGACGGGATGGGCGGCGCCGACGTCGGGGCGGGCTCGGGGCTCGCCGGGCTTGCGGAGCGGCTGGGGGCCGTCGACGGGGTGCTGGTCGTGGACTCACCGGCGGGCGGACCCACCCGGGTCACCGCGGAGCTGCCCTGGCGGGCGTGAGCCTCGGGGCCCCGGCTGCGGGGGCGTGACGTTCGGCGGCAGGGGGGCGGGACCACCAGGGGCGCGTCCGGAGCCGATGCTCCGGACGCGCTTCGCCGTGTCGTGGCGGCGGGGGCGTCCCTGTCGCGGCGGCGGTGGCGGCGTCCCGTCGCGGCGGCGGTAACCAGCCAAGACATGGCGGGGTTCTTACCCGCGAGGGTGTCGGGGTGGCGTGGGGGGACCGGGATGCTGGGATGCTGGGGCCGTCGGGTGGGTGGGCCAGGATGACGGCCGGCTCCGGGCTTGCGGGGGGACGGGATCGTGGAGGACAAGGTGCGGGTGGTCATCGCCGAGGATTCGGTGCTGTTGCGGGAGGGCCTCACCCGGCTGCTGACCGACCGGGGGCACGAGGTCGTCGCGGGGGTCGGGGACGGCAACGCGTTGATCAAGACGATCGGTGAGTTCGCGGCGCAGGGGGAGCTGCCCGATGTCGTCGTCGCCGATGTGCGCATGCCGCCGACCCACACCGATGAGGGCGTCCGGGCGGCCGTGCAGTTGCGCAAGCAGCATCCGCGGCTGGGTGTGCTCGTGCTGTCGCAGTACGTGGAGGAGCGGTACGCCACCGAGCTGCTCGCCGGGTCCAGCCGGGGCGTCGGCTATCTGCTGAAGGACCGGGTGGCGGATGTGCGGGAGTTCGTCGACGCGGTGGTGCGGGTGGCCGGCGGGGGGACGGCGCTCGACCCCGAGGTGGTGGCGCAGCTGCTCGGGCGCAGCCGCAAGCAGGACGTGCTGGCGGGGCTCACGCCGAGGGAGCGCGAGGTGCTGGGGCTGATGGCGGAGGGGCGCACCAATTCCGCGATCGCCCGGCAGCTGGTGGTGAGTGACGGTGCCGTCGAGAAGCACGTCAGCAATATCTTCCTGAAGCTCGGGCTGTCCCCGAGCGACGGGGACCACCGGCGGGTGCTGGCGGTCCTCACGTATCTGAATTCGTGACGGGGCCGCCCGTACGGGTCCCCCGTACCGCCCCCGCTCACCCCCCGAACACCAGCCGCCCGCCCCCTTTCCCCCGAAGCGCCCGACCCGTCAGTACTAGAACCGCCACTTCCGGGGGAGCGTCTTCTGTGGCAGTTCAGCGGGTGTGCGGGGTGGGTGGGACGAGGTCGGCGCGGGGTCGAAAAAAGCTCGTCGAACAGTCGAACGGTCAAGGGAAGGTCCGCAGCACCGACGTAGGGTTGGTCTCGGGATGGCCGCTGGGACGGTCGTTCCCGGACAGCCGCCTCAAGGGAGGTCAAGTTCAGTGACCAGCCAGGTCAGCAGCCCAGCGGAGCAGGCCGACGAGGCCGTTCTCGGAGAACTGGGGGAACAGCGCAAGCCGGCGGGGACCAAGGACGTCCGCCGCCTCGATCGGGTGATCATTCGGTTCGCGGGTGATTCCGGTGACGGTATGCAGCTCACCGGTGACCGTTTCACCTCCGAGACCGCCTCGTTCGGCAACGACCTGTCAACCCTGCCGAACTTCCCCGCCGAGATCCGCGCCCCCGCCGGCACCCTGCCCGGCG
>NZ_JAMGBG010000054.1 GCF_023516595.1 Streptomyces neyagawaensis
CTGGCCCGCGTCTGTGTGGCGTTGGCCGACGACGCCCTGGTCTCGGCCCAGCGGCTCGCCGAGTGGACCACCCGCGCGCCCGAGCTGGAGGAGGAGGTCGCGCTCGCCAACATCGGCCTCGACCTCCTCGGCCAGGCCCGCCTGCTGTACTCCCGCGCCGGCCAGGTCGACGGCACCGGCCGCGACGAGGACGCCTACGCCTACTTCCGGGACCCCGACGACTTCCGCAACGTACGCCTCGCCGAACTCCCGGGCGGCGACTTCGCGTTCTCCGTCGCCCGCCTGCTGGTGCTCTCCGCCTGGAGGCTCGCTCACTTCGAGCGGCTGACCGCCTCCGACGATCCGGTGCTCGCCGCGATCGCCGCCAAGGGCGTCAAGGAGCTGACGTATCACCGCCAGTACGCCGCCGAGTGGGTGGTCCGCCTCGGCGACGGCACCGCCGAGTCCCATCGCCGGATGCGGGACGCGCTGGAGCAGGTCGCGCCGTATCTGGACGAGCTGTTCACCGCGTACGACGTCCAGGACGAGGTCGGGGCGGTGCTGAAGCAGGTCACGGAGGCGGCAGGACTGCCCCTGCCGGCGTGCCGGCCGCTGCCCGGCACCGGCCGTGACGGCGGGCACACCGAGCACCTCGCTCCCCTGCTGGCCGAGCTGCAGAGCGTGGCCCGCGCCCACCCGCAGGCGGCTTGGTGACCCTGATGACGGACGTGCGCCGCGCCCGGCACATTGCCGAGCGCGTGCCGGACCCCGAGCTGCCCATGCTCACCCTGGCCGACCTCGGTGTCCTGAGGGACGTCGAGGTCGGCGAGGACGGGACGGTCGTCGTCAGCCTCACCCCGACCTATTCCGGCTGCCCGGCCATGGCCGAGATGCGTGCCGGCGTGGCCGCGCGCCTCACAGCCGCCGGATTCACGCACGTCCGGGTGCGCACGGTGCTCGACCCGCCCTGGACCACGGAATGGATCACACCGAGCGGCCGCCGCACCCTTGCCGAGCACGGCATCGCGCCCCCCGGGCCGGCGCCGCGACCCTCCTCCGGCTCGGTGCCGCTGACGCTGTCCCCCACCCGCCCCGCGGTGCCGTGCCCCTTGTGCGGCTCGGCCGACACTCAGGAGACCTCCCGCTTCGGCGCCACCTCCTGCAAGGCGCTGTGGCGCTGCCGCGCCTGCCGCGAACCCTTCGAGTACGTCAAGGAGATCTGATGGAGGACCTGCTGTCACCCGGCAACTCCGCCCCCGTGCCCGTGCGGCGACGCCGCCCGGCCTTCCACCACCTGCGTGTGGCCGCCGTGCAGCGGCTGTGCGAGGACGCGGTCGTGGTCGGCTTCGACATCCCGGACGACCTGGCCGAGGAGTTCGCCTTCACCCCGGGCCAGTCGCTCACCGTGCGCCGCGAGGTCGACGGGCGGGACGAGCGGCGCTCCTACTCGATCTGTTCCCCGGTGGGCGCACGGCCGCGCATCGGGGTGCGCGAAGTGCCCGGCGGGCTGTTCTCGTCCTGGCTGGTCCACGACGTACGGCCCGGCGACACCCTGGAGGTGATGGGTCCGGCGGGCGCCTTCACTCCCGACCTCACCGCACCCGGCCACCACGTCCTCATCGCCGCGGGGTCCGGCATCACCCCCATGCTCTCCATCGCCGAGTCCGTCCTCTCCGGCGACGACCGCTCGCGGGTCACGCTGTTCTACGGCAACCGCCGTACCGGCTCGGTCATGTTCGCCGAGGAGCTCGCCGATCTGAAGGACCTGCACCCGGCGCGCTTCCAGCTCGCCCACGTCCTCTCCCGCGAGCCCCGCGAGGCCGAGGTGCTCTCCGGCCGCCTGGACGCCGACCGCCTCTCCGCCCTCATCGGCGGGCTGGTCGACGTCAGCGCCGCGGACCACTGGTGGCTCTGCGGGCCCCACGGCATGGTCCGCGACGCCCAGTGGGTCCTGGCCGAGCTGGGTGTGCCCGACCTCCGTATCCACCAGGAGCTGTTCCACGCGGACGACGCGCCGGTACGGCAGACGCGGCGGCACGAGGAAGCCGTCACCGATGGCCCCGTCAGCCGGGTCACCGTCACGCTCGACGGCCGGTCCACCACCGCCGCGCTGCCGCGGGCGGCCACCGTGCTGGACGGCGCCCAGACGACGCGGCCCGACCTGCCCTTCGCCTGCAAGGGCGGTGTATGCGGCACCTGCCGCGCCCTGGTCACCGAAGGGGAGGCCGACATGCGCCGCAACTTCGCGCTCGAAGCCGCAGAGGTCGAGGCCGGCTATGTGCTGACCTGCCAGACCTTCCCCGTCTCCGAGACGTTGTCCGTCGACTTCGACAGCTGAGGAAGCCATGTCCGTCCACCTGGAAGTCGCCGACGGCGTCGGCACGATCCGCCTCGACCGCCCGCCGATGAACGCCCTCGACATCGCCACCCAGGACCGGCTCGGCGAACTCGCCGCAGAGGTGACCGAACGCGACGACATCAGGGCGGTGATCCTGTACGGCGGCGAGAAGGTGTTCGCGGCCGGCGCGGACATCAAGGAGATGGAGCTCCTCGACCACGCGGGGATGGTCAGGCGCTCGCGCCCGCTTCAGGATGCCTTCACGGCCGTCGCTCGCATCCCCAAGCCGGTCGTCGCCGCGATCACCGGCTACGCACTCGGAGGCGGCTGTGAGCTGGCCCTGTGCACCGACTACCGGATCGCTGCCGAAAACGCCAAGCTCGGCCAGCCCGAGATTCTCCTCGGCCTGATCCCCGGCGCGGGCGGCACCCAGCGCCTGTCCCGGCTCGTGGGCCCGTCCAAGGCCAAAGACCTCGTCTTCACCGGCCGGATGGTCAGGGCTGACGAGGCTCTTCGGATCGGCCTGGTCGACCTCGTGGTCCCGGCCGCCGAGGTGTACGAGCAGGCGCGCGCCTGGGCCACCCGGCTGGCCAAGGGCCCCGCACTCGCCCTGCGGGCCGCCAAGGAGTCGATCGACCAGGGCCTGGAGACCGACCTCGACACCGGTCTCACCATCGAGCGCAATTGGTTCGCGGGCCTGTTCGCGACCGAGGACCGCGAGCGGGGGATGCGCAGCTTCGTCGAGGAAGGCCCTGGCAGGGCGACGTTTCTCTGAGTGCGGATCCGGTCTCTGGACACAGATCCGGGGTGGCCCCTGCATCCCTCCGTTTCCCGCTCCTCGGCACAACCCCGAGCGAAAGCATGCACGGCGTCAAAGCCTGAGGTCACGGGTCAACCCGCCGACGAGCCGGGCGAATTCGGCTCGCTGCCGGTCGGTCAGCGTGGCGTAGAGCGGCGCCTGGAGTTCGTCGGTGAGGTGCTCCGCCCGCTTCCACCGAGGGGTCAGGGTCGCGTCGACGGGATCGGGCTTCGGCCAGCCGTAGTGGCGCGCCTGCTCGACGCCGAGGTTGATGACCATGGCCTCTCGGGCGCTCAGTCCGCTCAGGCGTACCGCCGCCAGATGGCAGGCGCCACGGTGCTCCCGCAGTACGTGTATGCGCTGCATGGCCCCACCGACCGGGTCGTCGGTGGGGCAGGGCTGTGCGCGCCAGCCGGCGAACAGGGGCAGCGCGTCGGCGTCGGCGGCATCGATCAGCTGCTGGGCCAGGCAGTTGAAGTGCTCGACGTCGACGTCGCGGGTGATGTGGTCGCGCCCCCACGTCCGGACGGCCTGCGCATAGTGGGCGGCGGCTTCCCCCGCCGGCATCACGGGCCGTCCCGCCTGCCAGCCCGCGGCCACCAGATGGGGGCCGAGGAAGCCCTGCGCGGCTTGGACCACCTCGACCGGTGCTTCGCCGAGCACTCCGAACCGGCCACGGCAGTAGAAGCCGCGTCCGGGTGAGAACCCGGCGCGCAGACCCACGGCGGCGGTCGCCTCGTCGGACATGAACTCGTCACCGAAATCGTGGATGGGCCGGGCAACCGCCGCGATGCAGTCGAAGATCTCCATGCGCTGAAGGTCGCTCACCATGACTCAACAGGTCAAGGGGATGTTTTCTGATGAAACCCTTCAGCTAATCTATCGAGTCATGCTGGATGTCCGCCGTCTGCACATGCTCAGGACCGTCGCCGCCCGCGGCTCCATCGCCGCGGCCGCCCAGTCACTGGCGCTGTCCGCCGGTGCCGTGTCCCAGCAGCTGTCCGCGCTGCGTCGCGAGGTGGGAGTCGAGCTGCTGCGCCCCGACGGGCGAACCGTGGCACTCACGGAGGCGGGTCGGGTGCTCCTCGAACACGCCGACCGGATCCTCGCCGCCGTGCAGGAGGCCGAGAGCGCCGTCGCGGCGGTCAAGGGCACGGTCGGCACCACCGCCACCCTCGCGGCGTTGCCGTCGACCGTCGCCCGGATCGTGGCCCCCGCGCTGATCGCGCTGGGATCGGACCACCCGCAACTCGTCCTGACCTGCCTCGTCACCGACCAGGCGCAGCTGCGGGAACTCACGCTCGGTACCGTCGACGTGGTGGTGGGGCAGCGGTATCACCACCTGCCCGATGCCACACCCCAGGGCATCGGCGTCACGCCGTTGCTGGACGATCCGCTGCTCGTCGTCACCGCGGCCGACCAGGGCGACGAGCGGCCCGTCGCCCTGCGGGAACTGGCCGAGCACAGCCTCGCCGTGCCGCCGCCGACCACGGACTGCGGACAGGCCATCCTGCAGGCCTGCCATCAGGCCGGCTTCACCCCCACGACGCGCTACGTCACCGCCGACATCGCCACTCAGCTCGCCCTCGCACGGGCCGGCCTCGCCACCGCGCTCGTCCCCCGGACGGCCATCGACCCGGCCTCACCCGGAATCCGCACAGCGCCCATCGAGGATCGCCCCATCCTGCGCCTGCTGTTCGCCGCGACGCGGCACACCGAGACCGCGAACCCGACGACCACAGCCGTCGTCGCGGCGCTGCGCACCGCCGCGCGGGAGAACCGGACCCCGCACCTGCCACCGGTCTAGGACCCGCCGTCGAGCGGTCGCAGGAAGCGGCGCTCGTACCGCTTGATGCAGCGGGTGTCACGGGCCAGTTCGAACGCTTCCCGGCACTCCGGGTCGGACATGCTGTCCGTGCGGTACCGCTCGTACGCGGCCAGGCTGTGAAAGGAGAACAGGGCGTAGGCGATGTCGCTGTCACCCTCACTCGGCAGGAAGTAGCCGTGGTGCGTCCCGCCGAAACGATTGACGAGCCGGATCCAGCGGCGGCCGTACTCCTCGAAGTCCTCGAGCTTGTCGGGGTCGATCTCGTACTTCAGATGAACAGTGATCATGTCCGTATGATGCCGTTTCTGCGCGCCCCGAAGCGCGCGGGGGGAGAGGCCGACGGAGCGGAGGACGGCTCCGGCTTGCGTGAACGCCCCCTCCGTGGGCGTCGCTCACGGGTGGTTGCTGCCCCAGGGGTTCGGCGTGGTGGGAGGAGCCGTCGTGCGCTCTCCGTTCGCGCGGCAGGATTCCGGCTCCGATGGGGGGAGCAGTCGGTAGGCGGCGACCCGGTCGGTTCTGAACCTCACCTCCGCGGTGCCGGGAGTCAGGTGGCCGATGTCCTTGGGCAGTTCGCTCCCGGTCAGGGGCCCGCCCACGTACACCGCCATGAGGACGCCGGTGCAGCCGCCGCGTTCCCCGGCGGAAAGTCCCGCGGGGAAGCCGATGCTTCGGTCGTCACCTCCGCTGGTGGCCAGCCGGATGTGCTGTCCGGGTCTCATGTCCGTACCCGCCGCGGTGGCGGTGAGCTTCCAGAACTGGACCTGCACGGCGATCGGCTCACACAGCGATCCCCTGTTGCCCGCGGTGCGCGGGTGCGTCACGACAGCCGCGTCGTCGGGCGCGGACTCCGGGAACGACACGGCGCGGCGCAGCCATTCCGCCCGCTGCTCGACCGTCCAGTCGCCGTTCTCGCGGCAGCCACCGGCGTGTGCGCTCTCGGCGGTTCCCGAGCAGCCGACGGTCAGCAGCGTGGCGGCCGCTGCCAGTGACGTCAACGACCGGTGTGCGAGATGGGTCCTGGACATGATCTTCCTCGGTCGGAGCGGGCGTGGCACGGAGACCTCGCGGGTGGGGAGCAGTCTTCGGGGCCGTTCCGACGGCCGGGGGGCCGGAAAGGCCATGTGGCCGACTTGTGATCAGTGGGCGCGGTCCGGGCCCGGCGGTGCCCCGGCATTCCGTCTCGCGGGAGCGGCCCTGACGGGGCCGCGGCCGGACTACTGGCCGGTACTGAAGCGGTCAATCGGCTGTCTGTCGCCTGATCTGCCAACTGGTTGAACGTTTGTCCTCCGTTGCCCACGATTCTCCTGTCGAGTGCCCGAAGGCACGGCTTCGGGCCACGCGGAAGAAGCGAGTCGAGCATGGTGCGTGTCCGTCCGGCCCTGGCACAGTTGCCCTCCTACGTGCCGGGTCGCAAACTCCCCGGTGCGGCCGCCCTGGCCAGCAACGAGTCCCCGTACGGGATGCTGCCGGGCGTGGTGGGAAGACTCGGGGAGCTGGCCGGTGGCGTGTCGAGGTATCCCGACATGAGCGCGGCCTCTCTCGTGAGGGCACTCGCCGAGCACCACGGCGTCGATCCGGATCGGATCGCCGTGGGCGCCGGTTCCTCGGAGGTCTGCGCACAGTTGCTGCACTCGGTCGTCGGCCCCGGTGACGAGGTTGTCTTCGGGTGGCGGTCCTTCGAGGCGTATCCGATCCTCACGGCGGTGGCCGGCGGTAGGGCGGTGCGGATACCGCTTCGCGAGCACACGCTGGACCTCGACGCCATGGCCGAGGGCATCAACGGCCGGACCCGACTGGTCTTCGTCTGCAACCCCAACAACCCCACCTCCACCGCGGTCGGCGCGCGGGCGCTGCGCGACTTCGCGGACCGGGTGCCGGACGAGGTGCTCATCGTCGTGGACGAGGCCTATCGGGAGTACGCCGATCCGGCGCTCGTCCCCGATGCGCTCGACCTGCTCGGCGAGCGGCCGAACGTGGTGGTGTTGCGGACCTTCTCCAAGGCGTACGGCTTGGCGGGCCTGCGGGTCGGCTACTGCGTGGCACCGAAGGAGATCGCCGCCACGGTGCGTAAGACGCAGGTGCCGTTCAGCGTCAGCGCGCTCGCCCAGGAGGCCGCCGTCGTCGCTCTGGGTGAGCGCGCGGAGGTCGCCCGCCGCGCCGCGCTCACGGTCGCCGAGCGGGAGCGAGTGACGGGGCGGCTGCGTGCGCTCGGCTTCGAGGTTCCCGACTCCCAGGCCAACTTCGTCTGGCTGCAGCTCGCCGACACCAGCGCGGAGTTCGCTCTGCATTGCCTCAGCGGGAAGGTGGTCGTCCGCCCGTTCCTCGGCGAAGGCGTCCGGGTGACGATCGGTCTGCCGGAGGAGAACGACGCCCTGCTCGCGCTCGCCGCGACCTGGAGAGGCTGAGGGCGTGCGCCCCGGCCCCTACGAGCGGCATCGCGAGCTGCTCCAACAGGCGGTACGGGCCGTTACAGCCGGTGAACGCTGCGCGTCCTTCACGGAGACGACATGGAGCGCTGCCACCAGCACGGGCATGCGCTCGCCCCGGACTGCGGCGAAGGTCTTCGGCTCCCTGCTGGGCCGCGCCTTCGACCTCGACCAGCCCGGTGAGCTCGGCCGGGTGGTCACGGAGTCCTCCCCGTACGGCACGGTCATGGACATCGGCTACCCGCGCTGCGACCCCGCGATCCTGGTGGCGGCGGCAAGGCGGGCGACGGCCGAATGGCGGGTCGCCGGGCTCCACCACCGGGCGGGGCTGGCCGTGGAGGTGCTGCGACGGCTGAACACGCGCAGCCATGAGCTGGCCCTCGCCGTGCACCACACCACCGGTCAGCCGCCTCCGGCGGCGTTCCGGGCCGCCGGACCGAGCGCCCAGGACCGGGCCCTGGAGGCGGTCGCGATCGCTTTCGCCGAGTCGGAGCGCGCCCCTGCGGACCGGCGCCGGGGACAGACCCGTCACCGGGGTCAGTCGCTGCCGGTGTGCGGCACCAGCACCTTGGTTCCGCGCGGGGTGTCGCTTCTCATCGGCTGTCCCGACTACCCCCTCTGGAACGGATATCCGGGCCTGTTCACCAGCCTGGTGACCGGTAACCCCGTGATCGTCGCTCCGCATCCACGCTCCGTGCTGCCCCTGGCGATCACCGTGCGCATCGCCCGCGAAGTGCTGGTGGAAGCCGGCCACGACCCGGACATCGTGACTCTGGCGGTGGCCCCGCCGGGTGAGCGCCTGCACCAGCGCCTGGCCATGGACCCCGCGGTGCGGATCGTCGACTTCACCGGTTCGGCGCGCTTCGCCGACTGGCTGGAGCGGCATGCCCACCAGGCCGCCGTGTTCGCGACCCGGACCGGGCTGAACACCGTGATCGTCGACTCCACCGACGACTACCGGGGACTGGTGCGCGGCCTCGCCCTCGCCCTGTGCCGGTGCAGCGGCACGGTCCGGACCACGCCGCAGAACATCCTGGTACCGGCGTCGGGCTTCGACACCGACGAAGGCCCCAAGACCCTGCGGGAGTTCGGCGCCGACCTCGGTGAGGCCGTGGACCGGCTGCTCGCGCATCCGGCGCGGGTGGCACGGCTGTTGGGCGCGCTCGCGGACGAAGAAGTCCGGGCGGCGCTCGCGGAGGCCGGGCGGCACGGCCCGGTGGTGCACGCGTCGCAGCCGCTGTGCCTTCCGGGTCACCCCGTCGCCGATGTGCGCAGCCCGCTCATCGTCCGGCTCGGGGTGCGCGACGAACGCGTCTACACCCGGGAGTGGCCGGGCCCGGTCGCGTTCCTGGTGGGCACCGAGTCGACCGCGCACAGCCTCGCCCTGTTCCGCGGCACCGTCGGCCGCCACGGCGCGCTGTACGCCGCGGTGCACTCGACCGATCCACTGGTGCTGGCGGCCGCCGAGACGGCAGCGCTCGACGCCGGGGTGCATCTGGTGCAGAACGTCGCCGACGACCTCCCCGGGGATCCGTCCTCGGCCGTCGCCGACCTCCCCGGCACGGGGGCTCACTTCGTCACCGGGCGGTTCCGGGTGCTGCGGTCCCGGCACGCATCCGTGCCGTCCACGACCACGGCCCGGGATCGGGGGCCCGCCGACGCGCTGCTCGACGTCTGACCGGGACGGCCGGTCGGGGGAGGGTCGGGGCCCGGGCGTCGGCCCCCTGGTCAGGCGGTCCAGTCGGCCCCTGGGCCGCGTACCTCGTCGAAGACCAGCCAGGTACGGGTCGAGCGCACCCCGGCGATCGCCTGGATGCGTTCCAGCACGATGTTGCGCAGCGCCTCGTTGTCCGGTGTCCGGACCAGCACCAGGACGTCGAAGTCGCCCCCGACGAGGGCGACATGCTCGACGTACGGGATCTCGCGCAGATCGCGTGAGATGTCGCGCCAGGCGTTCTGCTCGATGGTCACTGTCACGTACGCGCTCGTGCCGAGGCCCGCCCGCTTCGGGTTCAGGCACGCGGTGAAGCCGCTGATCACCTCCTCGGCGAGCAGCCGGCCGATCCGCGTGTAGGCGTTGGCGCGCGAGATGTGCACCTGTTCGGCCAGCGAGCGGACCGACACCCTGCCGTCTTCGAGGAGCCTGCTCAGGATCTGCCGGTCGATGTCGTCGAGCGAGGCGGCAGTTCGTCCGGGCACAGGGGCCGACGTCGAGTCCTTCTCAGACATTTTGCGCTCCCGTGTGACTCGTTCCGGCAGTTCGTCGCTGGTTCGCCCGGACCATTGAACACTTATTTCGTAGTAGCGACCATTCCCATGTCAAGTGTCCAGAGAAAGTGAGCGCCCTCCATGTCCGTGAAGAGCCTCCGACAGACGGTCCAGGGCCTCCTGCCGTCGCTGACGCCGGTGCGGTTCGTGGCCGAGGACGGCACTCCGGCCAAGCCGCCGACCGGATACACCGAGCCCCCGGCCGACCAGCTGCGCGCGGCGTACCGGCACATGGTCCTGGGGCGCCGGTTCGACACGCAGGCGACCGCGCTGACGAAGCAGGGGCGGCTCGCCGTCTATCCGTCCAGCCGGGGCCAGGATGCCTGCCAGGTCGGCGCCGTGCTCGCACTGCGCCCGACCGACTGGCTCTTTCCGACCTACCGGGACTCGGTCGCCCTGGTCACCCGTGGCATCGACCCCCTTGAGGTGCTGACGCTGCTGCGCGGCGACTGGCACTGCGGATACGACCCGGCCGCCACCCGCACCGCACCGCAGTGCACCCCGCTGGCCACCCAGGTACTGCACGCCACCGGCATGGCGGAGTCCCTGCGCCGCAAGGGCGAGGACGGCGTGGCGATGGCCCTCGTCGGCGACGGCGCCACCAGTGAGGGCGACTTCCACGAGGCACTGAACTTCGCGGCTGTCTTCCGCGCGCCGGTGATCTTCTTCGTGCAGAACAACAAGTACGCGATCTCCGTGCCGCTGGCCCGGCAGACCGCGGCTCCCGCCCTCGCCTACAAGGGCATCGGCTACGGGGTGCGCTCCGAGCAGGTCGACGGCAACGACCTCGCCGCGGTCCTGGCGGTGCTGACCGCCGCCGTCGAACACGCGCGCGCCGGGCACGGTCCCTTCCTGGTGGAGGCACACACCTACCGCATGGACGCGCACACCAACGCCGACGACGCCACCCGCTACCGGGACGACGAGGAGGTCGAGCGGTGGAGCGCCGCCGACCCGCTCAACCGTCTGGAGGCCTACCTGCGAGCCCGCGGGGTGCTCACCGACGAAGACGTCGCGGCGGTGCGGGAGCAGGCGGAGACCATGGCGGCGGAGCTGCGCGCGGGCATGAACGCGGAGTCCGTGCTCGACCCGCTGGAGCTCTTCGACCACGTCTACGCCGAACCGACCCCGCAACTGCGCGAACAGCGCGCCCTGTTGGCGTCCGAGCTGGCAGAGGCCACCGAACCCACCGAACCCACCGAATCCACCGGGTCCGTCGGATCCACCACGCCGCAGACTCAGGAGGGCTGATCCGCCATGGCGAAGGTCACGATGGCGCAGGCGCTGAACACCGCACTGTGTGACGCGTTGCGCGAGGACGAGCGCGTGCTCGTCTTCGGCGAGGACGTCGGTCCGCTGGGCGGCGTCTTCCGCATCACCGACGGGCTGACCCGCGACTTCGGCGAGCAGCGGTGCTTCGACACCCCGCTCGCCGAGGCCGGCATCGTGGGACTGGCCGTCGGCATGGCGATGGGCGGTTTCCGGCCCGTGGTGGAGATGCAGTTCGACGCCTTCGCGTACCCGGCGTTCGAGCAGATCGCCTCGCACGTCGCCAAGCTGCGCAACCGGACCCGGGGGCGGCTCACGCTGCCGATGGTGATCCGCGTCCCGTACGCGGGCGGCATCGGCGGAGTCGAGCACCACTGCGACTCCAGCGAGGCGTACTACGCGCACACTCCAGGACTGAAGGTCGTCACCCCGGCGACGGCCGAGGACGCGTACTGGCTCCTGCGGGACGCCGTGGCCGACCCCGATCCGGTGGTCTTCCTGGAGCCGAAGAAGCTGTACTGGTCGAGGGAGGACACCGACCTGGAGCGGCGCGGTGCCCTGCCGTTCGGGCGGGCGGCGATCCGGCGGGAGGGCCGCGACGCCACGGTCGTCGCGTACGGGCCATCGGTTCCCGTGGCCCTGGCGGCCGCGGAAGCGGCGGCGACCGAGGGCATCCAACTCGAGGTCGTGGACCTGCGGACCGTGGTGCCCTTCGACGACGAGACGGTGAGCGCGTCGGTACGCCGGACCGGGCGCTGCGTGGTCGTGCAGGAGGCGCAGGGCTTCGCCGGTGTCGGGGCGGAGATCGCCGCACGCGTGCAGGAACGCTGCTTCCACTCGCTGGCCGCACCTGTTCTGAGGGTCTCCGGGTTCGACATCCCGTATCCGCCGCCCAAGCTCGAACACGCCCATCTGCCCGGTGTCGACCGGATCCTCGACGCCGTCGACCGTCTCCAGCTCGACGACGAGCCGGACACCCGGCATCTGCTGAAGGGAGCGGTCGCATGACCACCGCAATGCTCCAGGAGCAGCTGTTCCGGCTGCCCGACCTCGGCGAAGGACTGACCGAGGCCGAGATCGTCGAGTGGAAGGTCGCGGTCGGCGACACGGTGACGATCGACCAGATCGTCGTCGAGGTCGAGACCGCCAAGGCCGCGGTCGAGGTGCCGGTCCCGTACGCCGGCACCGTACTTCGACTGCACGCGGAGGCGGGCACGGCGCTGGCGGTGGGGGAACCGCTGATCACGGTGGGTGCCGGAGCCTCTGGCGGTGCCGGAGGCACGGGCGAGGGCTCGGGCGTTCCGTCGCCCGGCGGGCCCGCCGTCGAATCCGCGTCGGCAGGGGCCGCCGCGGAGCGATACCGCGAGGAGGAGCAGGCCGGGTCCGGCAATGTTCTCATCGGCTACGGCACGGGCCACGGTCCGGCTCCGCGTCGCCGCCGCCGACGCGCGGGTGTGGCGACGGCAGACGGTACGGGTGCCGAGGCGGCGCAGCCCTTCGGGCCGCTCGCCCCCCGCGTCATCTCGCCCCTCGTACGGCGGATGGCACGGGAGCAAGGGATCGACATCGCCGGATTGACGCCCTCCGGTCCCGCGGGCATCGTCCTCAGACGAGATGTGGAGCAGGCCGTCGCGCGAGTACGGCAAACGGCTGAGCATTCCGGTGCCGCACCGGTCGCTCCCGCTCGGCGGCCGTCGGCGGACCCCGCCCCCGTACCGCAAGGGCGGCCGGAGCCGGATGGTCCCCAGCGCATCCCGCTCCGCGGAGTGCGTCGTGCCGTGGCGGACAAGCTCTCCCGCAGCCGGACCGAGATACCCGATGCCACCACCTGGGTCGATGTGGACGCGACCGGGCTGCTCCAGGTCAAGAAGGCGCTGGAGGCCGCCGGACCCGGCCGCCGCATCGGGCTCATGGCCCTGCTGGCGCGCATCTGCGTCGCCGGACTGAGCCGTTACCCGGAGCTGAACTCCACGGTGGACACCGAACGGCGGGAGATCGTCCGCTACAGCGAGGTGCACCTCGGCTTCGCGGCACAGACCGAGCGCGGCCTGGTCGTCCCCGTCGTCCGTGACGCCCATCTCATGACGACCGCACAACTGGCCGCCGAACTGGCCCGGTTGACCGAGCTCGCCCGCAACGGAAGCCTGCCGCCCGATCGTCTGACCGGCGGGACCTTCACCCTCAACAACTACGGCGTGTTCGGTGTCGACGGATCCACGCCCATCATCAACCACCCGGAGGCCGCCCTCCTCGGGGCGGGACGCATCGTGGACAAACCCTGGGTGGTGGACGGTGCGTTGGCCGTCCGCAAGGTCATGCAGCTCTCCTTCAGCTTCGACCACCGAGTCTGCGACGGCGGTGTGGCCGGCGGGTTCCTGCGCTATGTGGCCGACTGCGTGGAACGCCCCGCGACCCTGCTCGCCGACGTCTGATCCCACCCTGTCCCTCGCGTCAGCCCGGGTGCCCCGCACCCACCAACCTACCGAACGTTCGGCCTGGAGTTGCCAGTGACCACCGACCACCATCCCGACTTCTTCGTCCGCCACGCGGAACTGCTCCACCAGGCGGTGGGGCGTACCGTCGACCGCGGCTACTGGACGCCGTACCCCGAGACCCCCAGCGCCTCCGCGTACGGAGCCGGTGCAGCCGAGCTGGGCGAGGCCGCCTTCCGTGGCCTCCTCGACCACCCCTTCTCCCTTGACGGCCACCCCACCACCGGCACGGTGCCCGCCGGCGAGGTTTCGCCCTACGGCTTCCCGCTCGGCGTCAGCTACCCGTACCTGGTGCCCGAGGTGGCCGTCGCGACGGCCAAGGCCGCCGCAGCGGCCTGGCGCTCCGCGAGCCCCGACACCCGGGCCGGCGTCGCGGCTGAGATCCTCGCCCGGCTGAACGCGGCGAGCTTCGAGATCGCGCACGCGGTCCAGCACACCACCGGCCAGCCCTTCATGATGGCGTTCCAGGCCGGCGGTCCGCACGCCCAGGACCGCGGTCTGGAAGCGGTGGCGTACGCCTGGGCGGAGCAGAAGCGGCACCCGGGCGCGGCGCGCTGGAGCAAGCCGCAGCGCAAGGGCGGGCCGCTGGTGATGGACAAGACGTACACGCCTGTGGGACGGGGCGTGTCCGTGCTGATCGCCTGCAACACCTTCCCCACCTGGAACGGCTACCCGGGCCTGTTCGCCAGCCTCGTCACAGGCAACCCGGTGATCGTCAAGCCGCACCGCAAGGCCGTACTGCCCCTGGCGATCACGGTACGAGTGGCCCGCGAGGTCCTCGCGGAGGCCGGTTTCGACCCCGATGTGGTGCTGCTCGCCGCCTCGCGTGCGGACGAGCGCCCCGCGCCCGCCCTGGCCACCCATCCCGACGTGCGCATCGTGGACTTCACCGGCTCGAAGGAGTTCGGCGACTGGCTGGAGGACAACGCCCGCCAGGCCGTCGTCCACACCGAGAAGGCCGGGCTGAACACCGTGGTCGTGGACTCCACGGACGACTACGCGGGACTACTGCGCAATCTCGCCTTCTCCCTGTCGCTCTACAGCGGCCAGATGTGCACCACCCCGCAGAACATCCTCGTACCCCGCGATGGCTTCCCCACCGACCAGGGGCCGCGCACGGCCGACGAGTTCGCCGCCGACCTGGGCGCCGCTCTGGACAAGCTGCTCGGCGATCCGGCGCGCGCGGCCGCCACCCTCGGGGCCATCGTGAACGACGGGGTGCTGAGGCGCCTCGACGAGGCGACGGGGCTGGGCAGGACCGCTCACCCGTCGAAGGGCATCACGCACCCCGAGTTCGCCGAAGCGGTCGTCCGTACCCCTCTGGTGGCACGGCTCGACGCCGAAGCCGACGAGAAGACCTTCACCAGCGAGTGGTTCGGGCCGGTCTCCTTCGTCATCGGCACCGACTCCACCACGCACAGTCTGCGGGTGCTCCACGACACCGTGCGCCGGCACGGTGCGCTGACCGCCTCCGTGTACGCGGCCGACGAGGCGGCCCTGGACGCCGCGCGTGCCACCGCCCTGGAGGCGGGCGTGCATCTGTCGGAGAACCTGACCGGCGGAGTCTTCGTCAACCAGTCCGCCGCGTTCAGCGACTTCCACGGCACGGCGGCCAACCCCGCTGCCAACGCCGCGCTCACCGACCCGGCCTTCGTCACCGGACGCTTCTCGGTCCTCCAGTCCCGTCGGCACGCGCCCACCCCCGCGGAGGAGAGCTCCCGCGTCTGACGAGGCGCCCCTGATCGACGGGGCCGCCGTACCAGTGGTCGGTGCGGCGGTGCGGCGGTGCGGCGGTGCGGCGGTGCGGCGGTGCGGCGGTGCGGGCCGAGCCGTGGACGAGGTGACACGGAGCGGCCGACCCAGTCCGACCCAGTCCTGTGAGGACACCGGGACGTGGCCACACCGGGCACTGCGGGGTCTTCGCCGACGGCGCCGACAGCACCGAACCGCGCACCTGACCCGCCGTACGCCTCCCACACCGAAATGACCCCCGGCGCTGTCCGCCGGACCCGCCCGTGAGGGTCCGCGAAGCCATGAACGACTGACCCATCGCACCCTGCCGTGCGTCCAGGCACACCGCCGGGGCGCACGGCCGGGACTGTCGAAGGCCGCCGCCACGGAACTCGGGCCCCGGGGCATCCGTGTGAACACCATTCACCCCGGCTTCATCGAGACCGACATGACCGCCTCGGCCGCGCCCGCGCTCCGCGAGGCGCACCTCCGCGAGACACCGCTCGGGCGGGGCGGCACCGTGCACGAGGTCGCCCCGCTCGTGGTGTTCCCGCTGTCCGACGACACCTCCTTCGTTACCGGGGCGGAGATCCCGGTCGACGGCGGTCCTACCGCCCACGGCGGCGTCAAGTCCGTCTCGGACGCGCTGCGCACGGAGACGACCCCGTGACCCCCCGCCCGGTGCTGTTCGCGTCGCGGCCCCCGGTCGGTCACATCCGCGCCACGGCCCCTTCCCCGGCATTCGTTCCTCTTGGACCATTCCTACCGCGCAGGTCACATCCGACGCACCACGTCAGGACAAGAGGTCACCCACCCATGCCTGAAGTCAACCGGCGGCGATTCCTCCAGGTAGCGGGCGCCACCACGGCGTTCACCGCTCTGTCGGCCAGTATCCAGCGGGCCGCCGCACTGCCCGCGCACCACCGTTCCGGCACCATCGAGGACGTCGAGCACATCGTCGTCCTCATGCAGGAGAACCGGTCCTTCGACCACTACTTCGGCTCGCTGAGAGGCGTACGCGGCTTCGGCGACCCGCACCCGGTCACGCTGGACAACGGGAGGACGGTGTGGCACCAGTCGGACGGCACCAAGGACGTCCTGCCGTTCCACCCCGAGGCCGACGACCTCGGCATGCAGTTCCTGGAGGGCCTGCCGCACGGCTGGTCCGACGGGCACGCCGCCTACAACGGCGGCAAGTACGACAAGTGGGTGCCCGCCAAGGGCACCACGACGATGGCGTACCTGACCCGCGAGGACATCCCGTTCCACTACGCCCTCGCCGACACCTTCACCGTCTGCGACGCGTACCACTGCTCGTTCATCGGCTCCACCGACCCGAACCGCTACTACATGTGGTCCGGCTGCACCGGCAACGACGGCACCGGCGGCGGCCCCGTCCTCGGCAACGACGAACGCGGCTACGGCTGGACGACGTACCCCGAGCGCCTCGAAGCGGCCGGGATCTCCTGGAAGATCTACCAGGACATCGGCGACGGCCTGGACGCGGCCGGCTCCTGGGGCTGGATCGCCGACGCCTACCGCGGCAACTACGGCGACAACTCGCTGCTCTACTTCAACAAGTACCGCGACGCCAAGCCCGGCGACCCCTGGTACGACAAGGCCCGCACCGGTACGAACGTCAAGGCGGGCGACGGCTACTTCGACCAGTTGAAGGCGGACGTGAAGGCGGGCCGGCTGCCGCAGATCTCCTGGATCGCGGCGCCCGAGGCGTTCTCCGAGCACTCCAACTGGCCCTCGAACTACGGCGCCTGGTACATCGCCCAGGTCCTCGACGCGCTCACCTCCGACCCGGACGTCTGGGCGCGGACCGCGCTGTTCATCACGTACGACGAGAACGACGGGTTCTTCGACCACGTCGTGCCGCCGCTACCGCCGCGCTCGGCCGCGCAGGGCAGGTCGACCGTCGACGTCGGCCTTGACCTCTTCGCCGGGAGCGCGACGCACGTCGCCGGGCCGTACGGGCTCGGACCGCGGGTGCCGATGCTCGTGGTGTCGCCGTGGAGCAAGGGCGGTTTCGTGTGCTCCGAGACGTTCGACCACACCTCGATCGTGCGGTTCATGGAGCGCCGGTTCGGGGTGCGGGAGCCCAACATCTCGCCCTGGCGGCGCGCCATCTGCGGTGACCTGACCTCCGCGTTCGACTTCTCCCGCAAGGACAGCCGGCCGGCCGCGCTGCCCGACACGGACGCGTACGAGCCGCCGGACCGCGAGCGGCACCCCGACTACCGGCCGACCGTGCCGGCCGACCCGAGCATGCCGAGGCAGGAGCGGGGCCTGCGGCCCGCCCGGCCGCTCCTGTACGCGCCCAGGGTGGATGCTTCGGCCGACCCGGCGGCCGGGACCTTCACGCTCACGTTCGCCTCCGGCGCGAGGGCCGGTGCCGCGTTCCTCGTCACCTCCGGCAACCGCACGGACGGGCCGTGGACGTACACCACCGGGGCGGGCACAACGCTCTCCGACACCTGGAACCTGGCGGCCTCGGGCGGCTCCTACGACCTCACGGTGCACGGCCCGAACGGCTTCCTGCGCGTCTTCGAGGGGCCGGGCACGGGTCCCTCGGCGGGCCTGGAGGTCACCGCGCGGCACGTCGGCGGCGACGTGGAACTGACCTTCACCAACAAGGGTTCCGCCGCGGTGACCTTGAGGATCCGCAGCGGGTACGGCACCGGTCGGGGCCGTACGGTCAGGGTGCGGGCCGGGGCCACCGTCCGGCGCACCGTGGACCTTCGGGCGAGCCACCGCTGGTACGACCTGACGGTGACCACGCCGGCGGCCCCCGGCTTCGTCCGCCGCTTCGCGGGCCACGTGGAGAACGGCCGGGTGGGCGTGAGCGACCCGGCGCTGGGCCGGAAGTCCGACGCCTGAGGGCCTGATGGCCTGAGAGGGCCGGGGGAACCGCGGTCGAGTGTCCGCGCGCCGTCGTGGCCGTTCGCGCGGTTCCCCCCGCCGAAAGGTCGGAGAGGAGTCAGAGAGGGGTCAGCTTGGGGAGCAGGGACGGTTCCGTGGGCGCCTGTTGGGGCTCCAGGGACAGGACCGCGGCCACCGGGTGGGTCTCGTCGGCCGGGTCCGGGTGCGGGTGCGGGTGGGGGGCGGTGCGGGGGGCGCGGGTCAGGAGGACCACGCCCCGGCCCGCCACCACTGCCCCGGCCAGGGCGAGGAGTACGCCCGCCGCGCCACCCCGCAGACCCTCGCCGAGGAGGGACAGGCCGATCACCGCGGCGGCGACCGGGTTCGTCAGGGTCACCACCGCGAGCGGGGCACCCAGGCCGCCCCGGTAGGCCGTCTGCGAGAGGAACAGGCCGCCCACGGCGAAGGCCGCGACCAGGAGGGCCACGACGACCACCTCGACGCTCAGCACCGCGCCCGAGGGGCCGGCCGCGGCCACCGTGACCGTCTGGGTCAGCGCGGACGCGACGCCCGACGCCACCCCGGACGCGGTCGCGTGCCGCAGCCCCGGCCGGGTGCCGCGGCGGGACAGCAGCCCGATCAGCGCGGCCGTGGCCCCGGCGACGGCGACCGCCTCCGGCACGCTCAGCACGTCCACCGGAGCGGAACCGGACGCGGTGACCAGGATCGCCGCGAGCCCCACCAGCGTGAGCGCCGTACCGCGCCACTCCACCGCGCCGACCCGCCGCCCGGCCAGCCGCGCCCCCAGCGGCACCGCCGCCACGAGGGTGAGCGCGCCCAAGGGCTGGACCACGGTCAGCGGCCCGTACTTCAGGGCGACCACGTGCAGCAGCGCGGCCCCGGCGTTGAGCGCGACCGAACTCCACCAGGCGCCGCTGGCGAGCATCCGCCGTACCCCGGTGGTGGCGTCGCGGGCGGCGAGCCGCTCCTGGGCGACGGCGGCGGCCGCGTAGGCGACGGCCGAGACGAGGGAGAGGGCGACGGCGACGAGGGTGGCGTTCATCGGCCCGCTCCGACCAGCGCGGGCTCCTCGACGGAGCGGAGCCCCATAGGCCGCCGGGCGGTCGTGGCCGTCCGGCGCGGGACCCGGATGAAGGCGAGGGCGACGCCCAGCAGGCCGCCAGCCACGATCGCGTCCAGCCAGTAGTGGTTCGCCGTGCCGACGATCACCAGCAGCGTGACCAGCGGGTGCAGCAGCCAGAGCGCACGCCACCGGGAGCGGGTCGCGGCGATCAGCCCGATCGCGACCATCAGGGCCCAGCCGAAGTGGAGCGAGGGCATCGCCGCGAACTGGTTCGCCAGCGAGTCGGTCGCCGGGACGGCCGAGTACACCGTCGGCCCGTACACCTGACCGGTGTCGACGAGACCCGCCGCTTCCAGCATCCGCGGCGGCGCCAGCGGAAAGGCCAGATGGAGCAGCAGGGCGGCGGTGGTGACGGCCGCGAGGACCCGGCAGGCCCACACGTAGTGCGCGGGGCGCCGCAGATACAGCCACACCAGGAAGGCCGCGGTGGCCGGGAAGTGGACGGTCGCGTAGTAGACGTTCGCGAGGTGGACCAGCGTGTCGCCGTGCAGCAGCGCCGACTGCACGGCCCCCTCGCCGGGCAGCAGGAGCGCGCGCTCCCACTCCCAGACGCGGTCGGCGTCGCGGAAGGCCTCGGCGGTGTGCCCGCTCGTCAGCGTCCGGCCGAACTTGTAGAGGAGGAAGAGACCTGCGACGAGCAGGAGCTCACGGACGAGGGGCGGCCGCGGTGTCGCGGCGGCCGGCTCTGGAGGCGCGGTGCGGCATTCCATCCCCCGGCCCTTTCCCTGACGGCGCTGGTGGCGCTGGTTCCCTGGCGGCACACGTACGACACGAACGCGTACCGATACGGAGCTGTTCCGATACGGAGCTGTTCCGATACGGCGCAGTTCCGATACGCGAGTGTACCGATACGGTGCTGTACCGAAACTAGGGGGTATCGATACGGTGCTGTACCGATACGTTGGCGTTCCGGTACAGTGGCGTCTCGGCAGGCCCCAGGGATGTGACCCGACCGAAGGAGACGAGAGTCATGACGTCGCAGGCCGCGGACGGGCCGGACACGGCCGTCGCCTCGCGCCGCTCCAAGATCACGCCCGAGCGTGAGCGGGAGTTCTTCGACGCCGTGCTCGAACAGATCCGAGAGTGCGGCTACGACTCGGTGACCATGGAGGGTGTCGCCGCGAGCACCCGCTGCAGCAAGTCCACGCTCTACCGGCAGTGGAAGAACAAGCCCCAGTTCGTGGCCGCGGCGCTGCGCGCCCGCCGCAGCGTGCGGTTCGGCGGCATCGACACCGGGTCCCTGCGGGGTGACCTGTGCGAGGTGGCCCGGCAGGCGAGCGAGGGGTTCGCCCTGGAGGGCCGGATCTACCAGGCGCTCGGCCAGGCCGTCGTCCAGGACGAGGAGCTGCGGGCCGCCCTGCGCCACGCCCTCGTCGAGCCCGAGATCGACGCCCTCAAGGCGATGCTCGACCGCGGTGTCGCACGGGGCGAGGTCCCCGCCGGCCATCCCGCCCTGGAGTTCATCCCGGCCCAGATCTTCGGAGTGCTCCGGGCCCGCCCGGTCCTGGACGGGCAGGACGCGGACGAGACGTACATCATCCGGTTCATGGAGGCGGCCGTGTTCCCCGCGCTCGGCCTCACCTGATGCTCGGGCCGCCGTTCAGCGATGACCGGACGGCGACCCGATCGCGCCGCACCGTGGGGACGGGGGCGGCGCGCACCCCGCGGCCGGGTGGGGTTCCTCTGGAGCGGAGAGGAACCCCACCCGGCCGACTCACACGTCCTGGCCGTTGCCCCCGCCGCTGGTGATCGCCGCCTTCTTGATGCCCTTGGTGATGTCGTCGATCACCGACTGCTCGGGCGCCTCGTCGCTGACGTCGATGCCGAAGCGCACCACGACGAGCCGCGAGGAGTCGGCCGGGGACGGGAACGCCAGCGACTCGACATAGCCGTCGTCGCCCTTGCTGGTCGCCACCTTCCAGCGGACCAGATAGCCCTTCTCGCCGGCCACGGTCACCGCCTTCGAGGCCAGCTCCTTGTGCGAACTGATCTTCCCGTAGCCCTCGGTGCCGTAGGCGGACTCGGCGTTCTGCGCGATGTCCTCCTTGGCGGCCGCCTCCGCCGTGGTGGCCTTCAGCTTCAGCTCCTTGGCCGGCATCGAGTACGCGCCACCGCGCGTGCAGGTCTTCGAGGGGTCGGCGGGGCACTCGTACGACGCCTCCGTCACCACCTGCGCGCCGACCGGCAGCGGAGAGGTGACCCAGCCGTCCGGCACCGGGATGCTGATGCCGCTCGCCGAGTCGGTGGCGTACCCGTCCTCGGTCTGCGGGGGTCTCCCGGAGCCGTCCGGCGCCGGCGACTGCCCGCCGGAACCGCCGGAACCCCCCGAGCCGCCGGGCCCGCCCTGACCGCCGGAGCCCCCGTCCCGCCCGCCGTCGCCGCCCCGGCCGTCCTGCCCGCCGGAGCCCTGCGACGTCGTGCTGCCGTCGCCGCCGTCCCTGCCGACCAGGGCATACGCGCCGATCCCGATGCACGCCAGGACCGCGACGGCCACGGTGACGGCTATGCCCGTGCGCAGCCCGCGCTTCGGCGCCGGGGCGCCGTACGCCGGATATCCGGGATACGCCGGTGCGGCGCCGGGCGGGTACGGCCCGGCGGCCGGCGGGAAGGCCGGAGGGCCGAACGTCCCGGCCGAGCCCGCGGGCCGGACCTGGTCCGTCCACGCCCTGCCGTCCCACCAGCGCTCGGTGGGCGGCGCGTCATTCGTCTGGCCGGGGTCGGGGTACCAGCCGGGAGGAGTCACCTGCGTCATGACGCCACCGTATGAGGCCCGAGTGAAAAGCGGATGAGAGGGGCCGGAATTGGCCGCGCCGATCGCCGTTCCGCCCCCTTGGTG
>NZ_JAMGBG010000055.1 GCF_023516595.1 Streptomyces neyagawaensis
GCCGGAATTGGCCGCGCCGATCGCCGTTCCGCCCCCTTGGTGAACTTCCGCACGATGATCTGTTTGGTGCTGTTACGGCCGATGGTGGGCTTCGGTCCGCTGTGTGCCGCCGGGTGCCCGTCCGACCACCAGCCGTACCGGCGGTCGCGTGCCGCCCGGCGGCCCCGGTGGGAACCCGGCCCGCCCGGGCGTCACCGACCCCAGGACACTCGGACGCCGTGCCCCCGTGCTCGACGCGACGGTGCCCGGCAGCCCCCGCACGGTCAGGAAGCCCAGGACGGCGAAGGCGTACGCCTCCTTGGCCGCCGCAGGCAGCCCCAGCTCGTCGGAGACCCGCAACGGGACACCCGCCAACTCGGCGGCCAGCATCCGCATCAGCTCCGGATTGCGGGTGCCGCCGCCCGACGCGATCACCTCCGTCGCCCGCACCGCCAGGGCGGCCTCCGTCACGGTCCGGGCCGTGAGCGCGGTCAAGGTCGCGACGACGTCCCGCAGGGGCAGCCCGGGGAAGCCGGCCAGGGCGTCGCGCAGATAACCGCCGTGGAACAGCTCCTTGCCCGTCGTCTTCGGCGCGGGCAGCGCGTAGTACGGCTCGTCGAGCAACCGACGCAGCAGCGGTTCGTGGACGGAGCCCTGCGCGGCCAGGGCGCCGTCCACGTCGTACGCCGCGCCCCCGCCCGTGCCGTCCCGCACGGCCGCGTCGATCAGCGCGCAGGCCGGCCCGGTGTCGAAGGCGGTGCCGTCGGGCGCCGTGAGGTTGGCGATGCCGCCGAGGTTCAGCGCCACCGGCGTCCCCGGCCGGCCCCGCAGCCACAGCAGGTCGAACAGGCTCACCAGGGGCGCGCCCTGACCCCCGGCGGCGATGTCACGCGGGCGGAAGTCCGCCACCACGGGCAGCCCGGTCGCCTCCGCGATCCAGGCGGGCTGCCCGAGCTGCAGACTGCCCCGGGCCCGGCCTTCCTCCACCCAGTGGTGCACGGTCTGCCCGTGCGAGGCCACCAACTCGGCCCGCCCCGAGCAGAGTTCCCGGTCCGCCTCGACCGCCACCGCCGCGAACGCCTGCCCGATGAGGGTGTCCAGCCGGCAGACCTCGGCGACCGTGGTGGACGCAGGGGGAAGGACCCGCGCCAGCGCCTCGCGCAGCCCGTCGTCGTACGGGCGGCTGAGGAGCCCGAGCGGTTCCAGCGTGAGCGTGTCCCCGACGAGCTCCAGATCGGCCGCCGCCGCGTCCACCGCGTCGTACGACGTCCCCGACATCATCCCGATCACCCGCACGCCCACTCAACTCCTCGGCTCGTCGCCCGGCTTGCGGAGCGTCAGCAGTGCGAGCGCGCTCACCGCGCAGGTCGCGGCCGCGTAGTACGCCGGAATGTCCACGCTTCCCGTCCGCTTGATCGTCTCCGTGATGATGAGGCCCGCACAGCCCGAGAACACGGCATTGGACAGGGCGTAGGCGAGTCCCAGCCCGGTGCAGCGGACGCTCGTCGGGAACATCTCGGCGAGCATCGCCGGGCCCGGCCCCGCCATCAGCCCGACCACCGCGCCCGCCGCGCACACCGCGACCCCCTTCACCACGGTCGAAGTGGACTCGTCCTGAAGGAGGTTGAGGAGCGGTACCGCCAGGGCCACGACCGACAGGGCGCCCGTGAGCATCACCGGCCGCCGTCCCACCCGGTCGCTGAGCCATCCCGCCGGGACG
>NZ_JAMGBG010000056.1 GCF_023516595.1 Streptomyces neyagawaensis
CCCCTTCACCACGGTCGAAGTGGACTCGTCCTGAAGGAGGTTGAGGAGCGGTACCGCCAGGGCCACGACCGACAGGGCGCCCGTGAGCATCACCGGCCGCCGTCCCACCCGGTCGCTGAGCCATCCCGCCGGGACGATCGTGGCCGCGAAACCGACGTTGGCGAGGACCGTCGCCACCAGGGCCTGACGGAAGGACGCGTGCAGGCTGCTCTGCAGATACGAGGGCAGCACCACGAGGAAGGTGTAACCGGCCGCCGCCCACCCCATGACGCGGCCGGCGCCGAGAACGATCGCCCGGGCCACCGCACGGGCCGGCGGCCGCACCACCGCCTCCGCCCGCCGGAACGCCGGTGTCTCGTCCAGCCGCAACCGCAGCCACAGCGCCCCCAGCCCCAGCGGCAGCGCCGACAGGAACGGCAGCCGCCAGCCCCAGGACTCCAGCTGCGCCGGGCTGAGCACCGACGCGAGCAGCGCCGCCGCCCCGGCCCCGCCCAGCAGGCCCAACGCCACCGTGAACGACTGCCACGAACCGTAAAGACCCCGCCGGCCCGCCGGCGCGAACTCCGTCATCACCGACACCGCGCCCCCGAACTCCCCGCCCGCGGACAGACCTTGCAGCACCCGCAGCGCGGTCAGCAGCCAGGGCGCGAACGCGCCGATCTCCGCGTACGTCGGCAGCGTCCCGATCAGCGCCGTCGACACCGTCATCAGGCCGATCACCAGGATCAGCACCGGTCGGCGGCCGATCCGGTCGCCGACCCTGCCGAACAGCGCCGCGCCCACCGGCCGGAAGAAGAACGCCAGCGCGAACGAGACGTACGTCTTCACCAGCCCCTCGACCGCGCCGCCGCCCTCAGGGGTGAAGAACCGCGCCGCGATGATCGTCGCGAAGGAGCCGTACACCCCGAACTCGTACCACTCGATGAAGTTGCCGACCGAGCCCGCGAACAGCGCCCTGCGGGACCGCGTCCCCTGGAGCGTCATGGCCGTACCGCCTCCCCGCGGCCGTGTCCGGCTCACCGGAAAACCGGCGCCCCGTCACGGCCAGTTGACTGTCCATCACTTGCAACACGGCAGGTGGGCGGCCGAAAGCGTCGCCCTGCGGCAGCCCGTTGTCACCCGACACGGCAATAGGTGCCCCGACCAGCCTCCACTTCGGCAGTCGGACGGCTACGCTCAATCACCTGTACGTCGTTTGGGCGACCTGGGGAGGTACCGGGATGACGGAGGCACGGCCCGACACGGCCGCCTCGGCTTCCCTGTGGGAGCGCGACGCGGAGCTCGCCGCGATCACGGAGGCGATCGAGGAGCTCCGCGCCGACCAGGCGTCACCGGGCAGAGTCCTGGTCTTCCGGGGCGAGGCGGGCATCGGCAAGACCGCCCTCCTCACGGAGGCCCGGCGGATCGCCAAGGAACGCGGCTGCACCGCCTGGTACGCGCGCGGCGGCGAGACCGTCACGTCCGTCCCGTTCAACGTGGTGCGCCAGCTGCTCCAGCCCGCGCTGCTGGAGCTGATGGACGGCGAGACCCGTGACTACCTGGGCGACTGGTACGACATCGCGGGCCCCGCCCTCGGTCTCGCCGAACCGGGCGAGACACCCGCCGACCCCCAGCACGTGTGCGACGGCCTCGTCGCCGCCGTGGGCCGGCTCGTCCGCCGGACCTGGCCCCTCGTGCTGCTGATCGACGACGCCCACTGGGCCGACCAGGAGACCCTGCACTGGCTGTCCGCGCTCACCGGACGGCTGGCCGAGATGTGCGTCCTCGTCGTGGTCGCCCGCCGCCCCGGCGAGGCCACCGGGGAACGGGCCCGCCATTTGCAGGAGATCGCCGCCGTCGCGGGCCCCGTCACGAAGATCAGCGCGCTCACGCCCGACGCCACCGCCGGGCTCACCCGCACCACCGTCGGCGAACACGCGGACGACGCGTTCTGCCGCGAGGTGTGGGCCGTCACCGCGGGCAACCCCTACGAGACCGTCGAACTCCTCGCCAAGGTCAAGGACAGCCAGCTGGACCCGGTAGAGGACTCCGCCGCCGAACTGCGCGCCCTCAACAAGACGGCGCGCGGCCACGGACTCGTCGCCCGCCTGGAGAAACTCGGCGTCGAGGCCACCCGGTTCGCCTGGGCGGCCGCCATCCTGCACACCGGCATCACCGTGGAGATCGTCGCCCGACTCGCCGGGCTGCCCATGTCCACGGCGTGGGAGTGCGCCGAACTGCTCACCCAGGCCCGCATCCTCACCCCGCCCGACCCGGCC
>NZ_JAMGBG010000057.1 GCF_023516595.1 Streptomyces neyagawaensis
CCATCCTGCACACCGGCATCACCGTGGAGATCGTCGCCCGACTCGCCGGGCTGCCCATGTCCACGGCGTGGGAGTGCGCCGAACTGCTCACCCAGGCCCGCATCCTCACCCCGCCCGACCCGGCCAACCGCCAGCCGGACGACGGCGACCTGGTGTTCGTCCACCCCCTGATCGCCACCGCCGTCTACGACTCGATCCTGCCCAGCGTCCGCACCGCGTTCCACGGCGTGGCCGCGACCGTCGTCACCGAGTCCGGACGCGGGCCCGCGGCGGCCTCCCGCCACCTCATCGAGGTCCTCCCCGACGGCGAACCCGAACTCGTCGAACAACTCCGGGCCGCCGCGACCGAGCACCTCGCCGTCGGCGCCCCCGAAGCGGCCCGGCGCTGCCTCGAACGCGCCCTCCAGGAACCGCCCCGCCCCGACGTCCGCGTACGCGTCCTCTACGAACTGGGCTGTGCCACCCTCCTCACGGCCCCCGCCAAAACAGTCGAATACCTCCGCTCGGCCCTCGCGGAACCGGGCCTCGACAACGCAGAACGAGTGAACGCGGTATTCCGCCTGTCCCAGGCGCTGCTCCACAACGATCAGTCGGACGAGGCCATCCGGACGGTCGACGCGGAGATCGCGCGCCTGGACTCCGGACCCGCCAGGATGCGGCTGCAGGCCGTGCGCTACATGTGGGACACCATCCATGTGGGTGAGGAACTCCCGCCGGCGCACTCCGAGGCGCTTGCCCGACTCGCGGAGACCTGCAGGGGCAGGGACAACTCCGAACGCGCGCTGCTCATCCTGCGCGGCTACGACGCGATGACACGGGGTGAGAACGCCGAGGTGGTCGCCGAACACTGCGACCGCGCACTCGTCAACGGCCGCCTCGCGCCGGGACTCGGCTGGACGGACACCGAGTGGGGCATCGAACTGCTGTTGTTGCTGGCCGTCGCGTACGCCTACGCGGACCGGCTCGACCGGGCGGAAGGACTGTGCACGGAGGCTCTGCGGACCTATGAGTCCGCCGGTTGGAGCGGCGGTCACCTCGCTCTGGCCCACGCGCACGTGGGGCTCATCCATCGTCTGAGGGGCAGGCTCAAGGAGGCGGAGACCTTCCTGCGCCAGTCGCTGGTGCTCGCCGAGCGGGTCGGCAGGGGACTGCCGCTGTACTGGAGCGCCACCTGCAACCTCGTCGACACACTGCTCGTCCGCGGGCACATCCAGGAGGCCTGGGAGGTCGCCGAGCAGTACAACTTCGCGCCGCCGTACCCGTCCACCATCGTGATGCCGGAGCCCCGCTCCGTGCGGGGCCGACTGCTCCTCGCCGTGGGCCGCACCAAGGAAGGCATCAACGAGTTGGAGGCCGCCGAGAAGGCGACCGCTGCCCGGGGCCACTACAACACGGTCTCCGCGACGTGGGGCGGGGCGCTCGCCCGGGCCCTCGCCAACGAGGACCCCCGTCGTGCGGCCGAGCTCGCCGCCACCGTCCGTCGCCGCGCCGAACGCTTCGGCACGGACACGGCCATCGGCGAGGCGCTCCGCCTCGAGGCCTCCCTCGCCACGGGCAAGCAGGCCGCGTCCCTGTACGCCAAGGCCGTCACCTACCTGGAGGCCTCACCCGCCGCCTATGAACATGCCGCGGCCCGCGTCGAATACGGCATCGCCACCCGCTCGACCTCCGAACTCCAGCGGGGCCTCACCCTGGCCGAGTCCTGCGGGGCGGACGGCCTCGTCGACCGTGCACGGGAGGCCATCGCCCGGCTCGTCTAGGCCGCCTCTGTCGGGCTCACCGCGGCGGCGGTCGTGACCGCGGAGCCGGATGGACCCCGCGGGTGGCGTGTGCTGCGACCGGGGGCCCCGACGGCTTCTTCTCCGGCTCGGCACCGCCGCTGGACCGACCGTGCGTCGAGGGCTTGCGGGTCTGGTCGGCGGCGGGCCGCGGACGATGCTCCGGTACCCGTGCTGGTCACGCTGCGAGGGAGGGCCCTCCCTGATGGTCAGGCCTCTCCCTCCCTCACTTCCTCCGCCAGCACCCGCTGAGCCGTGGCGAAGGCCGAGTTGGCTGCGGGGACTCCGCAGTAGACGGCTGTCTGGAGGAGGACCGCGGCGATGTCGTCGGGGGTGAGGCCGTTGCGGCGGGCCGCTCGGATGTGCATGGCCAGTTCGTCGTAGTGGCCGTGGGCGACCAGCGCGGTCAGCGTGATCATGCTGCGTTCGCGGCGCGAGAGCGTCGGGTCGGTCCAGATCTCCCCCCAGGCGTAGCGGGAGATGAAGTCCTGGAAGCGGGCCGTGAACGGCGACTGGCGGGACTGGGCGCGGTCCACGTGCGGATCGCCGAGGACCTGGCGGCGCACCTCCATCCCCCGCCCCGGATACCCGTCGAAGTGCGCGCGCAGCGCGGCCAGCACCGCCTCCGGGCGTTCGGCAGGCGCGAGATGGGACGCGCCGGACAGTTCCGTGAGCGACGAACCCGGCACCGCGTCCGCGATCTCCCGCAGATGCGCCGGCGGGGTCGCCGGATCCTCCCGCCCGGCGATCAACAGCGTCGGCGCCGTGATCCCCGCCAGCGCGTCACGGATGTCGAAGGACGCGAGCGCGTCACAGCACGCGGCGTACGCCTCCGGGTCGGCCCGACGGTGGTCGTCGACCAGCTCCGGCACGGTGAACCCGGGGGTGAACCAACGGGAGTCGGCGGTCTCGGCGAGCCCCGCCAGCCCCTCCCGCCGCACCAGTTCGGCCCGTTCCCGCCACGGCTTCTCCCCGTTGAAGTGGGACGAGGAGCAGATCACCGCGAGGGACGAGATCCGCTCCGGGTGGTGCGCGGCGAGTTGCAGACCCACCGCCCCGCCGAGGGACACCCCCGCGTACGCGAACCGTTCGACGCCCAGCGAGTCGGCGAGGGCCAGCACCAGCGCGGCCAGGTCGTCGACCGTCGCCCCGGCGGCGATCAGATCGGCGGGGGAGCCGCCGTGCCCCGGCAGGTCCCAGCGGATCACCCGGTGGGTGATCGACAGTTCGGGCGCCACCTTGTCCCACAGTCTGGTGGAGGTGCCGAGGGACGGGCCGAGCAGCAGCGGGGGAGCGGAGGCAGGTCCCTCCGCGCGGTGGTCGAGCAGTGTGTCCGTCAACGTCGCTCCAGGGCACGGTCGGTGAGGTCTCCGGCGGAGCCGGTGTAGCGGGCGGGGTCGGTGAGGTCCGTCAGGTCGAGGTCCTTCAGGTCGGGCTCCTCGGCCAGCAGGTCGGCGAGCGGCCGGCCCTCGGTGTGGACGCGGGCGGCGGTCCGGGTGAGCAGCTCCTTGGCTCTGGCCCGGCCGAGTACGGGCGCCAGCTCGGCGGCCAGGCGTTCGGAGACGATCAGCCCGTGGGTGAGGTCGAGATGGTGCCGCATGGCGTCCGCGTCCACCCGGAGCCCCCGGGTCAGCTCCACCGCGTCCCGCGCGGCGCCCCCGACCAGCCGGAGCAGATCCCGCAGCGGCTCCCATTCGGCGTGCCAGGCCCCGGCCGGCCGCTCGTCCTCGGCGGCCATCGCCCCGTACAGGGTGGCCGCGAGCTGGGGTGCGCGCCGGGCCGCCGCCGCGATCAGCGTGGAGCGGACCGGGTTCGCCTTGTGCGGCATCGCGGACGAGCCGCCGCCGTTGCCCTCGGCGACCTCCGCGATCTCCGTGCGGGCCAGCGTGAGCACGTCCACCGCGATCTTCCCGAGGGCGCCCGCGGTGAAGGCGAGCGCCCCCGCGAGGTCGGCGATCGGGGTGCGCAGCGTGTGCCAGGGCAACTCCGGTTCCCGTAGACCCAGTTCACGGGCGTACGCGGCGACGAGGGCCCGCGTGTCGACCGGCATGCCCGGTGCCCCGCCGCCGGTCACCGGGGCGAAGACGGTGAAGGCGGCCAACGTGCCTGCCGCTCCGCCCAGTTGGGCGGGCAGGCTCGCCCGTACGACCGCGATCCGGTCCCGGGCGTCCAGCACCAGCGACCGCCAGCCCGCCGCCTTCAGCCCGAACGTCGTCGGCACGGCGTGCTGGGTGAGCGTCCGCCCCGGCATCGCCGTGTCCCGGTGCCCGGCGGCCAGCCCGGCGAGCGCGCTCTCCGTGCCGCCGAGGTCGGCCAGCACCAGGTCCAGGGTGCGGGCGGCGACCAGCATCGTCGCCGTGTCCAGGATGTCCTGACTGGTGGCGCCCCGGTGGACGTACGGGCCGTACGCCGGGCCGACCGCCGCGGTGAGGTCGGCGACCAGGGGGATCACCGGGTTGCCGCCGCCGCGGGCGCGCTCCGCGAGGGACCGTACGTCGAAGGCGCCGGAGCGGGCCGCCTCGGTCACCGCGGTCGCGGCCTCGGCGGGGGCGAGCCCGAGGGCGGCCTGGGCGCGGGTCAGCGCGGCCTCGGTGTCGAGCAGCGCCCTCAGATAGGCGCCGTCGCCGGTCGCGACCGCCGCCGGGGAGCCGGTCCACCCGGGGGCGAGCAGACCGGCGTCGGGCTCGGCCGGGGGCACGTCACGGCCGGCGGGTGAGGAAGTCACCGGAACTCCAGGAAGACCGTTTCGCCCTCGCCCTGGAGGCGGATGTCGAAACGGTAGGTGCCGTCCCCCCGGTCCTCGGCGATCAGCGTGCCGCGGCGCGCCTCCTCCACCTGGGAGAGCAGCGGGTCGGCGGCCAGAGCCGCCTCGTCGCCCGGCAGATAGATCCGGGTGTGCAGGTGGACGAGCAGACCGCGGGCGAAGACGCACACGCTGAGGTAGGGCGCGTTCCGCCCGCGTGCGCCGGGCCGCAGCGTGCGCGCGGTCCAGTGCCCGTTGGCGTCGGTCTGGACGCGGCCCCAGCCGGTGAACTCCACGCCGTTGCGGCCGAGGAAGCCACCGCTCGCGGGGTCGCGCCGCATGGAGCCGTCGACCTGCGGGACGTTGCCGTCGGGGTCCGGGCCCCACAGCTCCACGAAGGCGTCGGGCAGCGGATCGCCCGCGCCGTCGAGGACGTAACCCTGGAGCGCGATGGTGTCGGGGTGGCCGACGGGGGCGATGTCGCCGCCGCCGGGGAACGGCAGGGCGTGTCCGTAGAAGGGGCCGACCGTGTGCGACGGGGTCGGGAGCACCGTCTCGGGACGGCTCGTGTCGATCTTCGTCATGGCAGGTCAGCGTCCTTCTTCTATCCAGGTGGCGTGGGGTCCGTCGAGCACGATGTCCCAGACGTACCCCATGGAGAACTCCGGCACCGACAGGTTGTGGTCGTAGGTGGCGACCAGCCGCTGCCGCGCCGCGTCGTCCGTCACCGACTGGATGATCGGGTCGTACGGGAACAGCGGGTCGCTCGGGAAGTACATCTGCGTCACCAGCCGCTGGGTGAACGCCGTGCCGAAGAGCGAGAAGTGGATGTGGGCGGGCCGCCAGGCGTTGAGGTGCTGGCGCCACGGGTACGGGCCGGGCTGGATCGTCGTGAAGTGGTAGTGCCCGTCGTCGTCGGTGAGGGTGCGGCCGACGCCGGTGAAGTTCGGGTCGAGCGGGGCGTCGTGCTGTTCGCGCTGGTGGGCGTAGCGGCCGGCCGAGTTGGCCTGCCAGATCTCGACCAGCTGGCCGCGGATCGGGCGTCCGTCGCGGTCGAGGAGGCGGCCGGAGACGGTGATGCGCTCACCGATGGGCTCACCGTGGTGCTGCCGGGTGAGGTCGTTGTCGATCTCGGTGATGTCCCGCTCGCCGAAGGCGGGGGAGGACAGCTCCACCACCTCCGGGTCCTTGCTGACGTCGATGGAGACCGGCGGCTGCTTCGGGTGCCGCAGGAGCGAGGACCGGTAGGGGGCGTAGTCGCGACGCGGCTGGTGCTCGACTGGGGCACCGTCGGCGATCCGCTTCTCGTAGGCGGCGTGCTGGGCCGCGATCTCCTGGTCGATGTCCGCTTGGGTGAGTGTCATGAGGGTTCCTTAGCGTTCGAGGACCGGGGCGAGGCCCTGGCCCACGCCGAGCGCCCGGCGAGCAATTAATCAGGGCACTGAGTATTTCAGTGAAGATTCCTTCACGCTGCCACTCGGGGAGTCCGCCGTCAATACCCGTGAGAAGGGCGAGGTCAGACGTGTGCGGCGCTCTGGACACGCTCCGCCGGATGGCAGGTATTGTTCAGTACACAAACGAATCACCGTCCGTGTCGACCTAGCCGAGGAGCGCACATGGCCGCGGTGGACCTCTCCACCCACCCCGGGCACCTGGCCCGGCGGCTGCAGCAGGCGCACTACCTGCTGTGGAACGTGATGGTCTCCGAGGAGATCACCTCGCCGCAGTTCGCGGTCCTCAACACGCTCGTCGCCGAGCCGGGGCTGGACCAGCGCACGGTGGGGGAGCGGGTCGGCCTCGACCGCTCGACGATGTCCGAGGTGATCACCAGGCTCGGCCGCCGGGGCCTGCTCGACAAGGTCCGCGACCCGCAGGACGGACGGCGTTTCCTGCTGCGGCTCACGGAGGACGGCGTACGGACGCACCGCAGGCTGACCGTGCGGACGGCCCGGATGAACCAGGTGTTCCTCGCTCCCCTGTCGGAAGACGAGCAGAATCTGTTCTTCGAGCTGATCCGGCGGGTGGCCGACGCCGCGGAGGAACTGCGCAGTCCGGCGGAACCGCTCCGTCAGGCCTCCGACCGGCTCGGCGGAGCCCCCGCTCCCGACGTGGCGCGTCATGGCGGGGATCCGGTCACTTCTTGACGTACAGCACCCAGACCTGGCCCTTGGCGAAGTTCATGGGCTCGCCGTCCGCAGTCGTGAAGGTCGTGCCGTCCGACGGCGTCTTCCGCTCCCAGTCGGCCTCGAAGACGCGTCCGTCGCGCAGGACCTCGGCCTTCCCCGAGCCCACCGTCTCCGTGTACGGCGTGTTGTTGCCGAGGTAGTCGTGGAACCGGGACTGCCGGATGGTCACGTGCTGCACGACCACCGTGGCCGGAGCGACCCGCGCGCCGTCGGTGAGCACGGTGTCCTGCCCGTCCATGGCGAGCAGCCAGCGCCGCTCCTCGTCGGACCAGGTGAAGGTGAAGCGGGCCGCCGGGTACCGGATCGTGCGGGACTCCTCGGGCGTGCCGCCGGGGGGCGCCTCGCCGTAGCGGAAGCCCGTGGTCAGGGCCTCGGCGCCGGGCGGTGAACCGACCAGCTTCGCGGGGCGCAGATACAGGTTGTGCGGGGCGGGCTTGTCGCTGCCCCGGTAGTACGCGGAACCGGCCTCCCCCGGGGTCTTGGCGTCCAGCGGAGCCCTGTCGATCAGCGGGAGCAGCTTGCTCTGGGCGCCGGAGAAGGCGAGCGTCGGCTCGTCGAACTGGCGCAGGAGCTCCAGGTCGGACTCCCGGGCGCTGCGCACGGGGCCGACGGCGTCCGGGAACCTCGTCGCGTAGACGGCCATCAGCCGGCTCAGGCCGCCCTCGACCTGCTCGGCGTAGACGATGTCCGCGGCGTCCACCCCCGTCTGGGGTCTCGCCGTGCGCACGTTGTCGATCTTCACGGCGAGTATCGAACCCACGGGCGCCGTGGTGCCGGGGCTCCGCGTGGGGCTCTCGCCCTGGCGGTTGTCGTCGCCCGAGCCGCCGCCGGAGCAGCCCGCGAGGAGGGCGCCCGCCGTGAGCGCGGCGAGTACCATGCCCGTCGTCACGTGCCGCCGAGTCGACCGCGTCACGTGCCGCCGAGTCCGCCGCGCCTTCAGTTTCATGCCCACCGTGCCCATCCTTCGTTGAGTTTGTCTTTGATTGTGGGCTTATAGGCGGATAGATGGCTATCCCTGTCTTCTTCTGACCGCATCCGATCGACCGGGCCGACCGTGCTCCGAGGTGGTTCGGGACTGGGGCTCCGGGTACTCGTGCCGGACCTGCGAGGCCGAGTCGAGGGACGGAGCGGGACGCGATGAAGGCAGTGACATGGCAGGGCAGGCGGGACGTACGCGTCGAGACCGTGCCCGACCCGACGATCCAGGAGCCGACGGACGCGGTCATCCGCATCACCTCCACCGGGCTGTGCGGCTCCGATCTGCACCTCTACGAGGTGCTCACACCGTTCATGACGCCGGGCGACATCCTCGGTCATGAACCCATGGGCATCGTCGAGGAGGTCGGTGCCGGAGTACCGGACCTCGCGGCGGGCGACCGGGTGGTGGTGCCGTTCCAGATCGCCTGCGGCAACTGCTGGATGTGCCTCACCGGGCTGCCCACCCAGTGCGAGACCACCCAGTGCACCGCCGAGGGCATGGGCGCGGCCCTCTTCGGCTACACCCGGCTGTACGGCGCGGTGCCGGGCGCCCAGGCCGAGTACCTGCGGGTCCCGCAGGCCCAGTTCGGGCCGATCAAGGTGCCGGAAGGCCCGCCCGACGACCGGTTCGTCTACCTCTCCGACGTGCTCCCCACCGCCTGGCAGGCAGTCGAGTACGCGCACATCCCGCCCGGTGGCAGCGTCGCCGTGCTCGGTCTGGGGCCCATCGGCGACATGGCCTGCCGGGTCGCCCGGGTACGCGGCGCCGAGCAGGTGTTCGGTGTGGACCTGGTGCCCGAGCGACTGCGCCGGGCCCGCGCACGCGGCGTCGAGACGTACGACCTCAGGGACTTCGACAGCCAGAAGGAACTCGTGGCCGCGATCCGCGACCGCACGGCCGGGCGCGGCCCCGACTCCGTGATCGACGCCGTCGGCACCGAGGCCCACGGCAGCGCGGCGGCCAAGCTCGCCCAGACCGCGGCCGGCCTGCTGCCCCGCACCATCGGCGCCAAGTTCGCGGAACATCTCAGCGTCGACCGGCTCGCCGCCCTGCACACCGCCATCGAGCTGGTGCGGCGCGGCGGCACCATCTCCATCTCCGGGGTGTACGGAGGCACCGCCGACCCCATGCCGCTGCTCACCATGTTCGACAAGCAGATTCAGCTGTGCATGGGCCAGGCCAACGTCCGCACCTGGAGTGACGACATCCTGCCCCTCCTCACCGACGAGGACCCGCTGGGTGTCGACGACTTCGCCACCCACCGCATGCCGCTCTCCGAGGCACCGCACGCCTACGAGATGTTCCAGCGGAAGGACGACGGCGTGGTGAAGGTACTGCTGGAGCCGTGAGCGAACCTGAGGTCCCGGCCGTGAGCGAACCTGAGGTCCCGTCCGGAGGGTGTGGCGCTACGGGCCGAGGATCTCCGCCAGGTCGTAGTTCACCGGCTCCTCCAGCTGGGCGTAGGTGCAGCTCTCGGGGGTGCGGTCCGGGCGCCAGCGGCGGAAGCGGGCCGTGTGGCGGAAGCGGACGCCGTTCTCCATGTGGTCGTACGCCACCTCGGCGACCCGGTCGGGCCGCAGCGGCACCCAGGACAGGTCCTTCTTCCCCGACCAGCGGCTCGGCGCGCCCGGCAGCCGCGCGGTCTCATGAGCCGCCTCGTCGGCCCACGCGGCCCAGGGGTGCTCCCGGACGTCCGGCATCCGCGACGGCTCCAGCTCGGTCACCAGCTCGGCCCGCCGCTTCATGGGAAACGCGGCGGACACCCCCACGTGCTGGAGGGTGCCCCCGTCGTCGTACAGGCCGAGCAGCAGGGAACCGACGACGGGTCCGCTCTTGTGCAGCCGGTACCCGGCGACCACCACGTCCGCCGTCCGCTCGTGCTTGATCTTGAACATGGCCCGCTCGTCCTGGCGGTAGCGCAGATCGAGCGGCTTGGCGATGACCCCGTCCAGGCCCGCGCCCTCGTACTGCTCGAACCACCGCTCGGCCACCTCGCGGTCCGTGGTCGCCGGGGCGAGATGGACGGGGGCCGTCACACCGGCCAGGGCGCGTTCGAGGAGCGCGCGCCGGTCGGTCAGCGGGACGTCGGTCAGGGACTCGTCGTTCAGGGCGAGCAGGTCGAAGGCGACGAAGGAGGCGGGCTGGGTGCCGGCCAGCATTCGGACACGGGAGTCCGCGGGGTGGATGCGCTCGGTGAGCGCGTCGAAGTCGAGGCGGCCCTCCCGGACGATCACGATCTCGCCGTCCATCACGCACCGCTGCGGCAACCGCTCCGCGAGCGACTCCACCAGCTCCGGGAAGTACCTGGTCAGCGTCTTGCCCGTACGGCTGCCCAGCTCCACCTCGGGTCCGTCGCGGAACACGATCGCCCGGAAACCGTCCCACTTCGCCTCGTAGTGCATGTGCGGCGGGATCTTCGCCATGGACTTGGCGAGCATCGGCTTCACGGGCGGCATCACCGGCAGATCCATGCTCTGATTCTGCGACCCCGCGCGGGGATTCGCCCGGTATGCGGCATGCGTCGCCTCCGCCTACCGTGGCCGCATGGCTGATGCGGTGGAGTTGGAGGTGGCGGGCCGGACGGTGCGGCTGTCCAGCCCTGACAAGGTGTTCTTCCCGGAGCGCGGTTTCACGAAGCTGGACCTCGCCCGGTACTACATCGCCGTCGGCCCCGGCATCCTGCGGGCCCTGCGCAACCGGCCCACGACCCTGGAGCGCTACCCGGAGGGGGTGACCGGCGAGAACTTCTTCCAGAAGCGGGCCCCGAAGAACATGCCCGACTGGATCCCCACCGCCCACATCACCTTCCCCAGTGGCCGCAGCGCCGACGAGATGTGCCCGACCGAGGTCGGGGCCGTCGTCTGGGCCGCGCAGTTCGGCACGCTCACCTTCCATCCGTGGCCGGTCCGGCGCGACGACGTCGACCACCCCGACGAACTCCGCCTCGACCTCGATCCGCAACCCGGCACCGACTACGCCGACGCCGTCCGCGCCGCCCACGAGCTGCGTTCCGTCCTCCATGACTACGGCGACCTGCGCGGCTGGCCGAAGACCTCCGGCGGACGCGGCCTGCATGTGTTCGTCCCGATCGCCCCGCACTGGACGTTCACCCAGGTCAGACGGGCCGCGATTGCCGCCGCCCGGGAACTGGAACGCCGGATGCCGGACCAGGTGACCACGGCGTGGTGGAAGGAGGAGCGGGGCGAGAAGATCTTCATCGACTACAACCAGACCGCCCGTGACCGCACCATCGCCTCCGCCTACTCCGTACGGCCCCGCCCGCACGCCCCCGTCTCCGCGCCCCTCACCTGGGACGAGGTGGGCTCCGCCGTGCCCCGCGACTTCGACCTCGCCACGATGCCGGTGCGCTACGCCGAACGCGGCGACGTCCACGCCGACATGGACGACCACGCGTACTCGCTGGAGGCGCTGCTCGAACTGGCCGCACGCGACGAGCACGACCACGGTCTGGGCGACCTGCCGTATCCGCCGGAGTACCCGAAGATGCCGGGCGAGCCGAAGAGGGTGCAGCCGAGCCGAGCGAAGAAGGGGTGACCCGCGACTTACCGGCCATTCCGGAACTCTTCGAGCGAGGTCACGCTGCTTGGTTCGGGACCGTGGGCGGCGGGGGTCTGACGCAGGGCGGCGGCGACAAGCCCTTCGAGGGGCTCGCGCGGCACTTCGCCGCCACACACCAGTCGGTCGAAGACCAGCCCGTCGATGCAGGTCAGCAGGGTGTGGGTACGGTTCTCCACATCCGGCACGCCCTGATGGTCGAGGAACAGTCGGACGGCCTCGCGGCCGGCGTTCTCGCGGGGGATGAGGATCTCGCGCAGTTCGGGGTCCCGCACGCTCTCGACGGCACAGGCGTAACGGGCGAGCGAGCGGCGGCGGCCCTCGCCGGTGAGTCGCTGTCGGGTGAGCAACACCATGCCGTCTACCAGTTCCTCGACCGTGCGGATGGGCGGGAGATGCTCGGCCATCGTTTGCAGTTCCTCCTGGTCGAGTTGGACCAGGCGTCTGACGAGTCCGGTGAGCAGCGCGGCCCGGGTGCGAAAGTACGCCGACGTGGTACCGGGCGGCAGGGCCGCCCTACGGTCGACCGCCCGGTGGGTCAGGCCGCGGATCCCTTCGTCGGCGAGTACGTCGAGAGCCGCGTCCGCGAGGAGGGTGCGTCGATCCGAAGCCATGGCTCCTTTCTACACCTGTAGAGCCTCGGATAGGGTGATCCTTCTACAGATGTAGAAGCGCTGGGGGTTCGGCATGGGTGGCACGGCAGTGGTGGTCGGAGGGGGCATCGGCGGGCTGGCCGCGGCGATCGGCCTGCGCCGCATCGGATGGGACGTGACGGTCGTGGAGCGCGCGTCCGTGCTTGAGGACGCGGGGGCGGGCATTTCACTGGCCGCCAACGGCGTGCGGGCACTTGACGAACTCGGCGTCGGCGATGCGGTGCGGGACGCCTCGCGCGGCCAGTACAGAGGCGGCACCCGCACCCCGGAGGGTGGTTGGCTGGCCCGGATGGACGGCGCGGCGCTGGAGAAAGCGGTGGGCACGCCGATCATGGGCATCCCCCGCTCCACCTTGCACCGGCTGCTTCGCGAGGCCCTGCCCGCCGAGGCGCTGCTGATCGGTGCCGAGGCCGACTCGGTCCGGCAGATCGGCCCCGGGACGGTTCGAGTCGTCTGCGGCGACACGGTCCTGAACGCCGATCTGGTGGTGGCGGCCGACGGCATCGGCAGCAAGGTGCGCGGCCTTCTCCTCCCGGCCCACCCCGGCCCGGTCTACAGCGGCTCGACGGTGCTGCGCGCCATCACCGAGCAGGTGGTCGAACTGCGCACCGACTTCGAGCTGACCTGGGGGCAGGGGGCCGAGTTCGGGCACATCGCCCTTCTCGGCGGGCGGGCCGAGTGGCACGCCGTCCTCAACCTGCCCGCCGGGACACGGTTCGCCGACCCGCTGGCCGAACTGCGTCGACGGTTCCGCCACTGGCACGACCCGATCCCCGCGCTGTTCGACGCGACCCGGCCCGCCGCCGTGCTCCACCACGACGTCAACGAAATCCGCACCCCGCTCCCCTCGTACAAGGTCGGCCGGATCGCGCTCCTCGGCGACGCGGCACACGCGATGACCCCCAACCTCGGACAGGGCGCCTGCCAGGCGCTGGAGGACGCGGTCACATTGGCCGCCGCGCTCACCACCGAGCCCACCGTCGAAGCCGCGCTCACCCGCTACGACGCCGAGCGCCGGCCGCGCAGCCAGGCGGTCGCGCGCGCTGCCCGGCAGGCCGGGCGGATGGGCCAGCAGCTCTCCCACCCGCTGGCCGTCACCCTGCGCAACACGGCAATGCGGCTGACGCCCTCCCACCTCGCGACCCGCTTGATCCTTCGACACCACGCCTGGGTCCCACCCCAACTGAACTGATCCGATTCGCGCCCCCGCCGACTCGCTACCAGAGGTCCTCCCCGCCCCCGAGCGGCAAAACGATCAGTTGGGCGGCCGGCGCTCGAGCCCCGGCCTGCCCAGAGGCCCCGAGCCCGTCATCGCCGCCTCGACCAAGGGGGCGGCGTCTCTCCCGGCGGGCGTCGAACGCCGTACTAGCCGGTGGCGTAGTCGGCGAGGGCGGGTTCCAGCAGGTCGAAGACCTGGGCCGCCTCGGCGGTGATGGTCCGGGCGATCCGCTCGCCGGGGTGGCCGGCGAGAGTCAGCTCCTGGATGCGCTGGAACAGCGTGCGGTGCGCGCTGCCCAGCACTTCGGCGACGGTCCGGACGGTGATGTCGTCGGGGTCGGCGCCGGTGGCCTCGGCGAGCGCCCGGGCGAGGTGCTGTGCCCGCTGGTCGTGGAGGCCGCGGACGCACGAGCTCAGGGTGGGGCTGCCGGCGATCATGCGGGCGAACTCCTGCCCGGAGAACCCGGCGACCGGGTCCTGGGCTGCGACGGAGTCGGCGAAGGCCCGGCGCAGTGCGGCCAGCGCGGATTCCCCCGGTTGCCGCGCGTCCACGGCTCGGGCCAGCGAGGTGGCGAACCGGTCCTGATGGTCCAGCGCCAGGTCTTCCTTGCGGGGGAAGTAGTTCGTGACGGTCTTCTTGGCGACGCGGGCGGCGGCGGCGATCTCGGCGATGGTCGTCTGCTCGAAGCCCTGGGCGATGAACAGCCGTGTCGCGTGATCGGAGATGAGCTGCCGGGTCTCCTGCTTCTTGGTCTCTCGAAGCCCGGCCTTGAGAGGCGGCACCTGGGTAGCCATGGCGGAATCTTACCCCTGTGGCATTTTTGTGTTGACGTCAAGAATGGTCATGGGTAAGTTTACGTCGGTAGTAAGTTTATGTCGATTAGATGGATGGGGGCGGGTGGCGTGTCCGTCTCCACCGCATCCAGGGAGTCTTGTGCAGTTCACCTCCTCCACCGTCTCGCTGACCGTGGACGACATCACCCGTTCGCAGGAGTTCTTCACCGCCCACCTGGGCTACGCCGTCCGGCACGCCGCCGACGGCTTCGTGTCCCTGTCGCACGACGACGCGGTCGACGTCGTCCTGCTCGCCCGCGGGATCGAGGTGCTGCCGCCCGAGCAGCGTGACCAGCGCGTCAGTGGTCTGATCCTGGCCTTCACCGTCGCCTCCGGTCTGGCGGACGAGGAGAAGCGGCTGCGTGAGGCCGGGGTCCGGATCACCATGCCGTTGCGCGAGGAGCCGTGGGGCGAGCGCCTGTTCCAGGTCACCGACCCCAACGGGGTGATCATCCAGTTCGTCGAGTGGGCTGCCGCCGAGCACGGCTGACCCCGAGCGCGGCTGGCCCGAGCCGGCGGCGCTCCCGCAGCCGGTTCGGCTGGGACGCCCTCGATCCGCCCTCCGTGCACCACCGTTGTCCGGCCACCGATCCAGAAGGAATCCTTCGTGCGCAAGCTCGTGTACTACATCGCCTCCACCCTCGACGGCTTCATCGCCGGGCCCGACGGCGCCGACCCCACGGGACCTGACGGTTTCTGGCCCGTCACCGGCGACTATGTGCAGTACCTCGCCGCGGAGTACCCCGAGACCCTGCCCGCCCCGGCGAGGAAGGCTCTGTCCATCGAGGCCGAGGGCACCCACTTCGACACCGTCCTCGAAGGACGCAAGACCTATGAGATCGGCCTCAAGGCCGGGATCGCCGACGCCTACCCCCACCTGCGGCACCTGGTCTTCTCCACCACCATGACCGAGAGCCCCGACCCGGCCGTGGAGCTGGTCACGAGTGACCCGGTGGCGAAGGTGCGGGAGCTGAAGCAGGAGGACGGCAAGGACCTCTGGCTGATCGGCGGCGGCGAACTCGCGGGCGTCCTGTACGACGAGATCGACCAACTGATCGTCAAACTGGGCCCCTTGACCATAGGCACCGGGATCCCTCTCTTCGGCCGCTCGGCCGCCTTCGATCCGCGCGTCTGGAACCTGACGGACCACGTCGTCCTGGAGGGCGGGGCGGCGTTCCTCACTTACACCCGCGGCTGAGGACGGTTCGACCAGGCCGACGGGTCCGCCCGCGACCTCAGTCGGTCTCGAACGCCCCTACCATGCGTCGGCAATCCCTGAGCAACTCCTCGTCCGACGTCACGTCCCCCCGTACGTTCACGCCGGCGTGGGCCGTCTCGTGGGTGGTGTCGGTGCGGTGGCGGCGGGGTGAGGACAGTTCCGCCCGGACGAGGGGGAGGGCCGGGGCCGCCGCGGGGCCCATCCCGACGAGACAGGCGGCGATCTCCGGGCGGTGCACCGGCTGGGCGGTCCAGTGGTGCGACAGCACCGGCAGCGCTTCCTCCGCGTCTCCGGTGATCCGCCACAGGGCGACGGCCTCGTCGACGCCCTGTGGCTCGGGCCCGCGCAGGCTCGCCGCGAGCGACACGGCCGCCGGGCCGAGCGAGCCGATCACCTGGAGGGCGGCCCTCCGCTCGTACCGGTGCTCGGACCGAAGACCGGCGCTCAGGGCGGGAAGCACCGCCTCGGCGTCACCGGTCACCGCCCACAGGGCCGCCGCGGCCTCGGTGCGGTCGGAATCGCGGGCAGCGGCCCCCGAGACCCGCTCCCGCAGCAGCGGGGCGGCTTCGGCCGCCGCCGTGCCGTAGCGGGCCAGGGCCTTCAGCGCGTGACGCCGGGCCGCCGCGTCGTCGCCGCTGTCGCGGAGCGCCGCGACGACCAGCGGCAAGGACGGCTGATGCCGGAGAATGCCCAGCCCGTCGAGGAGCCGGCGCCGGGTGACACCCCGGTCGTCCGGGTCGAGGTCGGCGAGCCGCTCATGCAGCACCGGGCCCAGCTCCGCGCCCGCCTCCGGCCCGTAGGCCGTCAGCCACCGCGCGGTCTCCTCCGGTGGGTCCAGCCGGCTCAGGACGGACTTCAGGGCGTTCAACGCCCGGTCGTCGCCCTGGAGCGCCAGCACCTCCATGGCCCTGCCGATCGCCGTGTCGAGCCAGCGCAGGCCGTCCATGGGCTCGGTCCGCCCGCTCTCCCACCAGTCCTCGACGAACGCCACCACATCGTCGGCCACCACCCGGGCGACCGGCGCGAGATACCGCAGCTCGGTCAACGCGGCCTTGTTCAAACGGAGTTCGGGCTCCCGCAGCTGCCCGGCGAGCGCGAAGAGCGGCTCGTCGTCCGGGATCCGCCAGCCCGTCATCAGCGCCCCGGCCATCCTGATCGCCGCCATGCGCTGACCCCAGTCCGCGCTGCCCAACTGCCCGAGGAGCAGCGGAAACCGCAGGTCGGTCCGGTCGCCCAGCGCGTGGTGCAACTCCAGGAGGAGGTCGGGAGTGGCGTCGGTGTCGGCGAGCGCGTAGTGCGTGGCCTCCAGGTCGCGCAGATACGACACCATCGTGTCCGTCCGCGGCCGTTCCCTGGCCGGCTCGGCCGCGCGGGCGGCGGACGCCTTCCGCTCGTACGCGGAGCGCAGCGTGTCCAGGGCGATCCGCACACTGTTCGCGGGCAGGGACCGCGGGGCGCAGCGCGCCAGCTGGACGAGAGCCGCCAGCCGCAGTTCGTGATCGGCACCCCCCGAGAGCACCATCTCGCGCAGGACGGGCTCGGCCGCGTCACCCAACTGCTCCGGGTGCGCGCCGGCCAGCTCGCCGATCGCCCCCACCAGGGCACGCAGTGCCCCGGGGTCCCGCTCCACCGGAAGCCGCCCACACAACGCGTCGAACACCCGCGTGGGCTGCGGATGCACCTCGGCCAGCGCTTCGGCGGCCGCCGCCCGTACCTCCGGATCAGGGTCGCCGAGCAGCGCGAGGAAGGCGTCGGCGCGCTCCCGGACCCCGGCCCAGGCGTCCAGATACAGCTGGACGTACGCCGCGTTCTCCCGCTCGTCCTCGAACGGGGCGTCCAGCTCGGCCGGGTCGGGGTTGCGCCCACCGGCGACGCTGCACAGCAACCGCACGATCGCCGCCCGGTCCGGAAGGCCCGGCATCGACGCCAGTTCGAAGAGGAACGGTATGCAGGCCACCGTGCTGTCGTACACATCGCCCTGGTGGTGCACCGCCCCGTACAGGCCGTCCAGCGCGATGTCCCGCATGGCGGGGTCCTGCGACGCCAGGCCCCACAGCAGGTCGGGGACGTCGGTCGCGGAATCGGTGTACGCATGCCCCATCGACGCCCAGTCGACGTCGTCGATCCCCGTGAGCACCAAGGCCTCCCCGTTGTGCGGTGGCGTACGGCAGCCACGGGTCACAGCATGCCGTACGCCACTGACAACGGGCCGGGGGCGAGCGGGCGCTAAAGCTCCTTGATCCGGATGTCCCGGTAGGAGACCACGTCCGTCGTTCCGTGCACCTGGAGCCCGAGGTAGCCGGAGGCGAACCGCCGCCCGTCCGTGCCCGGGTCGTCCGCGCGGGGCGGCGCGAAGTCCTGGCCGCCGGTGTTGTCGAACTCGTTGATCAGCACCCCGTTGCGGTACACGGAGTAGTGCTGGTCGACCACACGGATCTCGTAGTCGTTCCAAGTGCCCTTCTGCGTGACGCCCGCGCCGGCGAGCCCCACGCGGTCGAAGCCGTAGACCGACCCCGTCTTGTACATGTCGCCGTCGGGCCGGTCCAGGACCTGCACCTCATGGCCGTACTTGATGGCGACCCACTCCGGCCGCGACTCCTCCGGGTGCTCGTGGACCCACGGGAACCGCACGAACACCCCGGAGTTGGCGTTCGACGTGCCGGGCGCGTCGTCACGCCACTGCAGGCGCAGCGAGAAGTCGCCGTACTTCCGCTCCGGGAACCACAGCATGCCCAGCCCGTCCTTCGTCGTCCCGGACGTGATCGAGCCGTCGGCGTTCCGGGCGAACGAACCGCCGCCCACCTGCTGCCACTTGGCGAACGACTCGGCCGTGCCGTCGAGGATCGTGCGGTAGCCCTCGGTCTGCCCGGGCCTGCCGATGCCGGACTCCGCCGCGGCCTCCTTCACCGCGTCGTACTCGCGCTGGTCGACGACCCCGTCCTTCAGCAGCCTGTCGAGGACGGTGTCGACGTGCTTCAGGAACAGGGCGTGGGACGTCCACTCCTTCTCGTCCTCGATCAGTTCGTTGATGCGGCACCGGTTGTTCGTGACCCGGTTCGGCACGCCCGAGTCGACCGTGCCGACGAACACCGTCAACCGCTCGTCGTACTCCGCGCAGTTGGGCGCGGGGACGCCGCCGCCCGCGACGACCGTGAAGGTCGCCGAGCGCGCGGGTGCGGTGTTGCCCGCCTTGTCGCTCGCCCGGTACGCCACGGTGTGCGTGCCCGCGCGGTCGACGACCACGGGGGAGGTGTAGGCGAGATAGGGGCCGCCGTCCAGGGAGTACTCGATCCCGGCGACACCCGATCCGCCGTGGTCCGTGGCGCTGACGGTGACCTTCGCGTTCCTCAGGTAGGCGCCGGCAGAGTTCCGCTCGCCCTCGACGGTCACCCCGGTCACCGGCGGTGTCGTGTCGGCGGCGGGCGGGGCCACGACCGTGAACCCGACGTTCTTCGCCGCCGAGACATTGCCCGCCTTGTCCGTGGCCCGGTACCGCACGGTGTGCGTGCCGACCTCGTGGACCATCACCGGAGCCGTGTACGGCCGCCAGGCGCCCGAGTCGCCGAGCGCGTACTCGACGGTGTTGACGCCCGAGCCGGTGTCCGACGCGGAGACGGTGACCGTGGCCATGGAGACGTACTGGCCCTGCGCGTCGCGCTCACCGGTCACCGTCGCCGAGGTCTCCGGCGCGGTGGTGTCGTCGGTCGGCGGGGCGACGACGGTGAACTCCACGCTCTTCTCGGCGGCCGTGTTGCCCGCCTTGTCGACGGCCCGGTAGCGGACCTTGTGGCTGCCCACCCGGTCCGTCACGACGGGGGTGGTGTACGGCACCCAGGCGCCCGAGTCGCCGGTCGCGTACTCGATCCGCTCGACCCCGGAGCCGCCCGTGTCGGTCGCGGTGACGGTGACGGTCGCCGAACCGACGTACGCGCCCTCGGAGTTCCGGGTGCCGCTCACGGTCGCCGAGGTCTCGGGCGCGGTGGTGTCCTCGCCGGTGCCCTCGGTGACCACGAGGATGCCCTGCATCTGCCCGTGGCCGGGGATGGTGCAGTAGTAGCGGTAGCGGCCGGGGGTGAGCGTGACCTCGGCGGTGTGACGGCCGCCCCGGTCGTCGTTCGGGTTGGCCAGGATGTTCAGCGGGACGTCGTGGTTGTACTCGGGGTCCGAGACGTCGAACGTCAGGGTGTGCGGCATGCCCGTCGTGTTGCCGGTGGCCGCGCTGTTCTCGAACACGAGGGTCGTCACGCCCGCCACCGCGGTCCTCGGGGCGGTCGTGTATTTGGTGATGTCGTCGCCGGCGGTCCAGGTGAGCACCTGGGCCGCGGCCTCGGCGGCCGGCTCGGCCCGCCCGGAGGCGGGCGTCGCCGTGAGGCCGAGCATCATCAGCAGGGCCGCCACCAGGGCCGCCCACAGGCGTCTTCTCCGCGTCACCGCGCCCTCCTCGCGAGCTGGTCGGCGGACGGCGTGGGGCCGCCGCCCGTGTAGGTCACCCGCCACAGGGCGGACTTGGCGTCGGAGGTGAAGAAGCCGCGCCCGTAGTCGAGGAGGTAGAGGGCCCCGTCCGGCCCGAACTTCCAGTCCATGAGGTTCTTGATGCCGTCGTTGCCGACCGGGATGATCCGCTTCAGCGTCTCGGCGTGGATCGGGAGTCCGCCGCTGCCATGGTTCCTCGGATCGGTGAGCACGGCGTGCCGCGGCTGGTCGGCGTCGTAGAAGTCGCCGACGAACCATTTGCCGTCCCAGTACGCGGGCCACTGGCCGGAGCCCGTCGCGGCGGGGTCGTAGCGGTAGACCGGCCCGTTCATCGCGGCCTGCCCGCCACCCTTCAGCCAGGGCAGCAGGTACGTGGCGTCCTCGTTCTTGTAGGAGGGGACGCCGTTCGCGTCCCTCGGGAAGTCGGGGGCGCCGCCCTGCGGCGAGTACCAGATGGTGTTGCCGGTCACCGGGGGCAGGTTGACGAGGCCGTCGTTGTTGGGGGACTCGTTCTTCGGGTGGTCGCAGTCGTACCAGCCCAGCGGCTTCGACGGGTCCGGCAGATTGCGGTCCCGGTACGGCTGCTTGTTGCCCATGCAGTACGGCCAGCCCCGGTTGCCCGCGTCGGTGATCACGGCGAACGTGTCGTACTTCGCCGGGCCCCAGGTCGTCGACGGCGCCGAGGCGTCCGGGCCGACCCAGCCCGCGTAGAGGGTGTCCGTCTTCTTGTCGACGAAGATCCGCGCGGGGTTCCGGACACCCATCACATAGATCTCGCCGCGTGTCTTCCCGCCGCCCTCGTCTGTCTCCTTCCCGGTGAAGAGGTTGCCGGCGGGCAGCGTGTACGTGCCGTCCGGCTCCGGGTGGATGCGCAGGATCTTGCCGTTGAGGTTGTTGGTGTTCCCGGCGGTGCGGCGCGCGTCGGCGAACGACACGCCCTTGTAGGCGGGCTGCGGGTTGTTGCCCGAGTAACCGGCGCTGAAGCCGCTGGAGTTGTTGTCGCCGGTCGCGATGTACAGGTTGCCCCGCGAGTCCCAGGCCATCCCACCGCCCGCGTGGCAGCAGCTGTGGATCTGCACCGGCCACGTGAGCAGCACCTTCTCGCTGCCCAGGTCCAGCTTGTTGGTCGCGAGGTCGAGGGTGAAACGGGAGACACGGCGCTCGGCCATCCGGGTGTCCCGGTTGATCCGCTCGTGCGGCGTGTAGTGCAGATACACCCAGCCGTTCTGCTGGAAGCCGGGGTCCAGCTCGATGCCCAGCAGACCCTCCTCGACCTTGATCAGCTCGTCGCCGCCGCCCTTGTTGCCGAAGACGGTGAGGGCGCCGGCCAGGGTGACCTGCTTGGTCCGCGGGTCGTAGACATGGACCTCGCCCTTGCCCTTGCCGATGTTCGGGTCGTTCCAGTCGGTGACCACCGGCTGCGAGGAGTCCGCGCCGCCGCGACCGATGTAGAGGACACGTCCGTCGGGGGCGGTGACCAGGCCGTGCGGTTCGCCGATCTGGTCGTTCTGCCCGGGCCGGTTGGGCCGGGTCAGCCGCTCCGCCTTGTAGTTCGCGTCGATCGTCGCCTTGCAGTCGGCCCGGCTCAGCCGGGACGTCCACAGCAGGGCGCCCCGCAGATGCGTACGGAAGTCGGTCTCGTCGTACGCCGACACCGTCCCGCCCATGCCCGTGTAGAAGGAGCGGCCGCCGTCGTAGTCCCGGCACCAGCTCACCGGATGGTCCCAGCCGTTGGCGCTCGCACCCGGCTGATACGTGGACTCGCGCACCCGGGCCACGGTGTGGACGGCGCCGGACGGGTTCTTCACCCAGTTGAACCACCTGTCGGGCCGCTTCCACTGCACCGGCAGATCCTTGGTGGCAGGGTGCCGCCGGTCCCCGACCTCGACCGTCGCCCGCTGCACCGATGCCGGGCTCGACGCGGCCGGGCGGGCGCCGATCAGCCCCGTGAACCAGTCCGAGTACGGCTCGGCGCGCGCCGCGTCATGGATGCCGACGAAACCGCCGCCCGCCTCCATGTACGCCTCCAGGCCCGCCTCCTGCTCCGGGTCGAGGACGTCGCCGCCTCCGGTGAGGAAGACCACCGCGTTGAACCCGCCGAGGCGGGCCCCGTCGGTGAACACGGAGGCGTCGTCGGTGGCGACGACCTCGAACCGTTCGGCCGCCGGCCCGGACAGTCCGATACGCTCGATCGCCTCGATTCCGGCGTTGACGAGCGGCGATTCCTCACCGGCGGCCGCCGATCCGTGGAAGACCAGCACCCGCGGGCCCGAGCCGCCCGGGGGTGAGCTGATCGACATCGTTGTCAGCGCGGGTTCCGGCGCGGGGCGGGCATGCGCCGCGGGGCCGGACAGCAGCCCCGCGGCCAGGACCGAGGCGGTCACCACGGCCGCCCAGGGCCGTCTTCCCCGCGTTCTCGTGTCGCTCAACCCTCGTAAGTACATGGGCACCTCCTCGGTCACAGCCACAGCGCCAAGGAAGTTAGACCCCTTTGCGCGGCACGCCAATATGTATGACCGGAATGCCATGAACTTTGTCCTGGGTGTGGATAAACACCCGTCAGGCCGCTACCGTCTCACAGGTTCACCACAGGCTCAGGCGCGTTGTCGTAAATGTCGTACTCGCATGGGGAGTTCCGGATGGACGGACTGGACAGACGAGGCTTCAACCGACGGCTGTTGCTGGGTGGCGCGGCCGCCGCGACATCGTTGTCCATGGCCATCGACACCATCGGCGCCCCCGAGGCCGCGAGCGCCGACACCGCCGCGCGGACCGCCCCCGCGGGCGGCGAGGTCCGGCACATCAAGCTGTACGCCGAGAAACTGGCGGACGGGCAGATGGGCTACGGCCTGGAGAAGGGCAAGGCGTCCGTCCCCGGCCCGCTGATCGAACTGAACGAAGGCGACACGCTGCACATCGAGTTCGAGAACACCATGGACGTCCGGGCGAGCCTGCACGTCCACGGCCTGGACTACGAGACCTCCAGCGACGGCACCGCCCTCAACAAGAGCGACGTCGAGCCCGGCGGCACCCGTACGTACACCTGGCGGACGCACGCACCCGGCCGGCGCAAGGACGGCACCTGGCGGGCGGGCAGCGCGGGCTACTGGCACTACCACGACCACGTCGTCGGCACCGAACACGGCACGGTCGGCATCCGCAAGGGCCTCTACGGCGCCGTCGTCGTCCGCCGCAAGGGCGACGTCCTGCCCGACAAGACCGTCACCGTCGTCTTCAACGACATGCTCATCAACAACAAGCCGGCCCACACCGGACCCCACTTCGACGCGACGGTCGGCGACCGGGTGGAGTGGGTCGTCATCACCCACGGGGAGTACTACCACACCTTCCACCTGCACGGACATCGCTGGGCCGACAACCGCACGGGCCAGCTGACCGGCCCCGACGACCCCAGTCAGGTCATCGACAACAAGATCTGCGGCCCCGCCGACTCCTTCGGCTTCCAGGTCATCGCCGGCGAGGGTGTCGGCGCCGGCGCCTGGATGTACCACTGCCACGTCCAGAGCCACTCCGACATGGGCATGGTCGGCCTGTTCCTGGTCCGCAAGCCGGACGGCACGATCCCGGGGTACGAGCCGCACGAGCACGCGCAGGACACCAAGCAACAGGGCAAGCAGGAGCACGCGCACTGAGTCCTGCCCGCGCGGTCGGACGCGACCGCGCGGACCTCACCCCCCGCGCCCCGCCTCAGCCCCCGCCGATGTCCAGCACGTCCCACTCGGTGCTCGACCGGTCCCGGACGTAGAGACGCGGCCCCCGCGACACGACTTGTCGCGGGCGGTCCAGCGGAGTGCCGTCGGCGCACGCCACACGGCTTGTGCTCAGGACGTCGACCGTGGCCTCGCCGAGCGAGGCGAGGACCACGCGGTCGCGGTCCCGGCGGTACCCGCCGAGGAACGCGACGCGTTCTCCGTCCACGGCCACGCCCGACGCGCCCCGGACCGGCGTCGTCCGCAGTCGCGGCGGTCGGCTGTCCCGTACCTCCACCAAGGGGAAGGACGTGTACGGATACACCCAGGCCACTCTCCGGTCCACGTTCAGCGCGTAGCAGTCGGCGATCCAGTCACCGCCGGGCGGCGGGCGGTACTCCCACAGTGCCTCGCCCGTGGCGCTCCAGCGGCGCGCGCCCGCCGCGCTGAGCGGATCGTCGCCGAACACGCCCTCGTCGAAGTACCCGATCCACAGGTCGCCGGACTCGTCGGTCAGCAGATGCTCGATGGCGTCGCCGACGCGGAACGTCCAGGACGGGCGCCCCAGCGCGTCGAAGACCTGGACCTGCTCGTCACCCGCCCGACTGCGGGCGTCGGCGACCACGAAGCCGCCGTCCGGGAGCGAGTCGACCTTGGGATGACGGGCGGTCACCGAACTGAGCGCGGTCTCGTACGAAGCGCCGTCGTCGACGGTGACGACCATCGCGTCGTACGGCCCCGGTGTTTCCTCGGGCGTCCTCAGCAGCCAGTGGGCACGGCCGAAGGCGTCGACCGTGCTGTGGAGAAGACGCAGATCGTGGTACGCGCGCGGGAGGCGGGCGTACGGGGCGAGGCGGTCAGGCGTCATGGGCCTTTCTCATGGTCATACGGGGATCCTCACGGCCGCCCCGGCCCCGGCGCAACCGAATTCCCGCGGACGCCTCCACCCGGTCCGGGAGCGCTCTCAGGCCGACCCGGGCGAGGCTATCCTGATCCCCACCCGCTCTTGAGGAGTCCCGAAGTGACCGAGGCAGTGTCGCGTCCCACGTTGGAGGCCGTGGCCGCGCGCGCCGGGGTGTCACGGGCCACCGTGTCCCGTGTCGTGAACGGGGGCGACGGCGTCCGTGAGCCGCTGGTGGAGCGGGTGCGCCGGGCGGTCGAGGAACTCGGCTACGTCCCCAACCAGGCGGCCCGCAGCCTGGTCACCCGGCGTCACGACGCGGTGGCCGTCGTGATCGCCGAACCGGAGACCCGGGTCTTCGCGGACCCCTTCTTCGCCCTCCAACTGCGCGGGATCAGCAAGGAACTGACGGCCCATGACTCCCAGCTGGTCCTGCTGCTCACCGAGGGGCCCGAGGACTACGCGCGGGTCGGCCGGTATCTCGCGGGCGGGCATGTCGACGGGGCGCTCGTCTTCTCCCTGCACCTCGACGACCCGCTGCCAGGATTGATCCGGGGCGCCGGTGTGCCGACCGTGTTCGGCGGACGGCCCGGCTGGGGCGACGGCTCGCGCGGCGACGGCCCCACCGTCTACGTCGACAGCGACAACCGGGGCGGAGCACGGGACGCCGTACGGCATCTCGTCGGACTCGGCCGCACCCGGGTCGCCCACATCACCGGCCCCCTCGACCAGACCTCGGCGGTCGACCGCCTCGACGGCTTCCGCGACGTCATGGTCGACACCGACCCGCGGCTGATCGTGGAGGGCGATTTCACCCCGGCCGGCGGTGAGCGCGCGATGCGCGTCCTCCTCGACCGCTGCCCCGAGGTGGACGCGGTGTTCGCCGCGAACGACCTGTCGGCCTCCGGCGCCCTGCGGGTCCTGCGGGAGCGGGGGCGGCGGGTGCCGGAGGACGTGGCCGTGGTCGGCTTCGACGACATGCTGCCGGTGGCGGAGAGCGCCGAACCGCCCCTGACGACGGTCCGTCAGGACATAGAGGAGATGGGGCGGTTGATGGCCCGGCTCCTGCTGCGGGGCCTCGACCGACGCGGCCGGGACGAGGACGCGGACCCCGGTCCGGGCAAGGGCCTGGGCGGCGCGCCGTCCAGCGTCGTCCTCCCGACGACACTGATCCGCCGCGCCTCCGCGTGAGCCGCGGGGCCCAGGACCTGTCTGCCGGACCCCCTCGGGCCCGCGGCTCGCACGGGGCCTACGCGCCCACCGTCACCGTGAACCGTCGTGGGTTGCCGTCGTGCGCCGCGCCGGACACGTCCGGCTGGCCGTCGGGTCGTACGTCGTCGTACGGGAACGCGTACCCGATGGGCGAGTTGGCGTGGACGACACGCGACCAGTGGTTGGTCACGGTTCCCCGGTAGTAGTCGTTCGCCGTGGATCCGTTCGGCTGTGTGGGGTGGGTGAGCATGAGCGAGCGGTTGAAGCCGGCGGCGATCCGGGCGAGGAGGGCCTTCTTGGGGTCGGGGTCGCCGGGATTGTTGGCGAACGGGCCGTGGTTGCAGGTGAAGATGTCCTTCGAGGTGGGCCTGGTGAACGAATGGCCCCCGGTGAAGGTGAGCCGGTCGCCGGCGACCCGGCCGGTGAGCACGCCCCGGCCGCCCTGGAGGTCGATCCGCAGGTCGGTCGAACGGTACTTGTCCCACACCTGGTTGATGTACGCGTCCCAGTAGGAGCGGAACGGCATCTGGTCCGGCCGGTCGAAGTACGGCGCCATCAGATTCTGCGGGGAGATGACTCGCAGGACCCTGCCGTCGCCGCCCCGGATGACGAGCCGGTCCCACGGCTGGCCGTCCCTCGCGGCCTGGGCCACCAGGTCCGCGGCGATCCGGTCCACGGCGCCGCTCGGCAACGGTGCCACGGTGTGCGTGGCGTCGCCCTCCAGGGTCAGGCCGATGGGGAGGGCCGTCACCAGGTCGACGTAGCTGATGTTGGCGAACAGTTGGGTGGTGTCGAACGTGAACTCGCAGAACGACCACGTCCGGCCGAAGTTGGGGTCGGCGGGGGTGGCGAACGCCGGCTCGACCAGCGCCGGGCCGGGGTTGAGGAAGAAGTCCAGGGTGTTGTCGCGCACGAAGTAGACGCGGGCGCCGAACATCTGGGGGAGTGTCAGCACGACGGGCGCGGAGCCGGCGGGGCCGAGCGGGATGGCGCAGTCCACCGGCAGCGGCGTCTGCGGCGCCGACGGCGAGGTCGGCCGGTAGACGCTGCCGTTGGCCCGCAGCAGCACCCAGGCGCCGGTCGCCTGTTCGTGCCCGGTGACGTACGCCCGGACCGTGCCCGGCAACGAGGCGTTGCGCAGCGCCAGTTGGCAGGTGGCGGGAGCGGCGGCCCGGGCGGGAGAGCTGAGAGCGCTCCCGAGCACGGTCGCGCCGATCACGGTGGCGGTTCCGGCGAGGAACCTACGACGAGAGAGCATGGTGGGGCCTCCTGGGAGTGGGGAGTGGAGGCACAGGGGGTGGGGCCCCTGCTGTGGTGCCCCCACTGTTCCCAGGGGAGGTTGAGCCGTCAAGACTTATGACTGAGAGCGCTCCCAGAACTTTTCGGTGTTCGAGACTTGACGGCTGATGGGACGGTTCTCAGGTGCCTGGACTCGCCCCGCTCAGCGGATCCCGCCACCGGCCCGACCCGCCACCGGCCCGACCCGCCACCGGCCCGACCCGGCACCGGCGGACCGCTGCCGGTCTCCCGCGCTCTCAGCCCTGCGGCGGCGCGCTCTTGATCACCGCGAAGCGGGCACCGTACGGGTCGGTCAGCTTGGCGATGCGGCCCACACCCGCCAGGTCCGTCGCGGGCATACGGACGCCGCCGCCGCGCTCCTGTGCCCTGCGCACCGTCTCGTCCGTGTCCGTGACCTCGAAGTACGGCAGCCAGTAGGGCCCGGACTCCGCCTCGGTGGGGTCCGCGTCCAGCGGGACGATGCCGCCGAACATGTCCCTCTCCTCCTTGCCGGCCGGGTTCACACAGGTGTAGCTGCCGCCCGCGAAGTCCATCGACGAGGTCTCCCAGCCGAACACCGCGTTGTAGAACCCCGCCGCGGCCGGCAGGTCGGGGGTGTACAGCTCCACCCAGCACAGCGAACCGGGCTCCATGACGACGTCGAGGCCCGTGGTGCGACGGGGCTGCCAGATACCGAAGGGGACGCCCGCCCGGTCGGCGAGGATGGCCATCCGGCCCTCCTCCGCCACATCCATGGGTGGCATCAGCACCGAGCCGTGCGCCCGCTCGGTGGCCTCGGCCGTGGTGTCCGCGTCCGGCGACTGGAAGTAGACGTTCCACGACGGCGGGCCCTGCTCCGGGGGATTCTGCATCCCGGCAGCGGCCGTGCGGCCGTCGAGCTGGAAGAAGCCGTAGCCGCCCATCTCGGGGCCGGCCGACCGGAAGTCCCAGCCGAAGAGATGGGCGTAGAACGCACTGGCTCCCTCGATGTCGGGGGTGCCGAGGTCGATCCAGTTCGGGGCGCCGGTGACAAAACGGGTGGTGAGCATCCTGGCCCTCCTCCGAGGGGTCCGTGAGGGGTCCCACTGCCTTTTCTGTCGAGTCTCGCACCGCCCGCTGACAATCGCCGGGGAGCCACGGCCGGGGCTCGGCCGTCGGAGGGGTCACCGAGGACAGGTCCGCCGCGGCGGGAGTGGGCATTCCGCGCCGCCCAGATGCGATGGCCGGGGAGCCGGGAGCCGGGAGCCGGGAGCCGGGGGCCGGGGGCCGGGAAGCCGGGAAGGCGGGCGGTCGGGCGGCCGGGGGCCGGGAAGGCGGCGGCTGGGGGCCGGGAAGCCGGGAAGGTAGGCAGCCGGGAGGCCGGGGCCACGCAGCCGGGCGGTCCCGCAGGCGCCCGCACGCCTCCGCGCGCCGCCGTGCGCGGGGGTGCCCTCCGGAGCGACCATCAAGGGTCCGGGCCGCCGTGTTGATGCGGCGTTGATCGAACGTTTTTCGTCGACCGGCACGATCCTCTCCATGCACATCGACACGATCACCCCGGTCGACATCGCCTGGCAGGAGCGGGCGCTGTGCGCGCAGACGGGGGCCGACTTCTTCTTTCCCGACCCCGGCAGCTCGGTGCGGGAAGCCAAGCGCATCTGCGGCATGTGCGAGATGCGCACCGCCTGCCTCGACTACGCCCTGGCCAACGACGAGCGCTTCGGCGTCTGGGGCGGCCTGTCCGAGAAGGAGAGACTGCACCTGCGGCGTGCCGGACGCGGCTGACGCCGGGTGACGGGTCTCCGTCCACCCGGCGTCAGCCGCGTCCCGCGCGGGGGTCACGCCTTCCCGCGCGCCACCATCCGGGCCTTGCGGGCCGCGAGCTTCTCGTCGAACTTGCGGGCCTCCGCGTCGAGGCCGCCCAGGTAGAGGCCGAGTTCCTCCTGGGCCTTCATGCCCTCGGGGCCGAGGCCGTCGATCTCCATGATCTTCAGGAAGCGGATGACGGGCGCGAGGACGTCGTCGTGGTGGATGCGCAGGTTGTAGACCTCGCCGATGGCCATCTGCGCGGCGGCGCGCTCGAAGCCGGGCATGCCGTGGCCGGGCATGCGGAAGTTGACGACGACATCGCGGACGGCCTGCATGGTGAGGTCGGGCGCGAACTCGAACGCGGCCTTCAGCAGGTTCCGGTAGAAGATCATGTGGAGGTTCTCGTCGGTCGCGATGCGAGCCAGCATGCGGTCGCAGACCGGGTCACCGGAGTGGTGGCCGGTGTTGCGGTGCGAGACGCGGGTGGCCAGCTCCTGGAAGGCGACGTACGCGACCGTGTGGAGCATCGAGTGCCGGTTGTCCGACTCGAAGCCCTCGCCCATGTGGGACATGCGGAACTCTTCGAGCTTGTCCGGGTCCACCGCGCGTGAGGCGAGCAGGTAGTCGCGCATCACGATGCCGTGCCGGCCCTCCTCGGCGGTCCAGCGGTGCACCCAGGTGCCCCAGGCGCCGTCACGGCCGAAGAGCGTGGCGATCTCGTGGTGGTAGCTGGGCAGGTTGTCCTCGGTCAGCAGGTTCACCACGAGGGCGATCCGGCCGATCTCGCTGACCTTCGACTGCTCCTTCTCCCAAGGCTCGCCGTCCTCGAAGAGGCCGGGGAAGTTACGGGCGTCGCTCCACGGCACGTACTCGTGCGGCATCCAGTCCTTGGCGACCTTCAGATGCCGGTTGAGCTCCTTCTCGACGACTTCCTCCAGCGCGTACAGCAGCCGCGCGTCGGTCCAGTCGGAGGACGGGCTGCCGAGAAGAGGGGAAGTGAGCGACACAGAGGCTCCAGGGGGACGACCGGGGGATGAACACATGTGCGGTCACGCGCGCGTGGCCGAACCTACGGCATCGTAGGCTACGAATCCGTAGGTTACGAAGACGTAGGTTAAGTACGCGGTAAAGACCCCTGATCAGAAACGCCTTGCACCGGGCGGGGCGGGTATGCCGAACGGCCCCTGGACGCGCAGGTCCAGGGGCCGAAACGGTGAGGCGGTCACTCGGTCAGACGTACAGCTCCCGCAGGCGCACCGAGAGGCATGTCACACAGCCCTCCAGCTTCTCGAACTCGCTGATGTCGACCAGGACGGGCTCGTAGCCGAGGTCGGCGTACAGCTCCGCGGTCTTCGGCGCGCTCGCCGCCATCAGCAGCTTGTCGCCGCCGAGCAGCACCACGTGCGCCCCGGCCTCCTCCGGCACCGGCAGGAAGCGCCCGAACAGCGACGGCGTGTCCATCTTCGGGATGTGCCCGACGACCGTGCCGTCCGGGAGCGCCGTGACCGCCGACTTCAGATGCAGCACCTTGCTCACCGGCACGGACACGACCCGCGCCCCGAGCGGCTCGAACGCCGCCCGCAGCTGCTGGACCCCGGCCGCGTTGGTACGCCCGCCGCGGCCGACGAAGACGGTGTCGCCGACCTTGAGGACGTCGCCGCCCTCCAGCGTGCCCGGGTCCCACACCCAGTTCACCGAGCAGCCGAGCGCGGCCACGGCCTCCTCGGTCCCGGCGGTCTCCTCCCGCCGGGACTCGGCACCGGGGCGCGCGATCAGCGCCACGTTCTTGTACATGACCACCGTGTCCTCGACGAACACCGAGTCCGGGCAGTCGTCGGCCGGGTCCACCTCGATGGTCTCCCAGCCGTGGGTGCGCAGGGCCTCCCCGTACGCCTCCCACTGCTCGACCGCGAGGTCGACGTCCACCTCCGCGCGTTCGATGTGCGTGACGAGGCCCTCTGCCAGGCGGGGGCTGGGACGACGGACGAGGGCCTTCTTGCTGGGCACGTGTGGGACTCCGAATCGAACGAGGGTTTTCCGGCGCCCGTGAAGCGACGCCGGTCCGCCATCATGCAGCTCCGCCCCACCAGGACAAAACCCCCGGACGCAGGCTGTGCCCCTCCTGAGATACTCGGTGGTAGCCGGGGCCGGGCGTCCGGTGGCAGGGATCGTCCGCCGGGATCAGCCGGTCGTCGCCAGCTCCTCCGGGGTCGTGGTGCGCAGGCCTCCCTCCTCCAGCAGCAGCCACCGGGTGATGCCCAGGGACTCCAGGAACGGCAGGTCGTGGCTGGCCACGATCAGCGCTCCCTCGTACGACTCCAGTGCCGTCGTCAGCTGGCGCACGCTCGCCATGTCCAGGTTGTTCGTCGGCTCGTCCAGCATCAGCAGCTGCGGGGCGGGCTCGGCGAGCATCAGCGCGGCGAGGGCCGCGCGGAAGCGTTCCCCGCCGGACAGCGTCGCCGCCGGCTGGTCGGCGCGGGCACCCCGGAACAGGAAGCGGGCCAGTCGGGCCCGCACCCGGTTGTTGGTGGCGCCCGGCGCGTACCGGGCCACGTTCTCGGCGACGGTCAGGTCGTCGTCGAGAACGTCGAGCCGCTGCGGCAGGAACCGCAGCGGAACGTGTGCCCGCACCTCGCCGCCCACCGGCTGCAGCTCGCCCGCGATGGTGCGCAGCAGCGTGGTCTTGCCCGCGCCGTTGCGCCCGACGAGCGCGATCCGCTCGGGGCCCCGCAGATCGAGGCCGCCGTCCACCCTGGCCCCGTACCGCAGCCGCAGGTCCAGGGCGGTGAGCACGGTGCGGCCGGGCGGTACGGCCGTGTACGGCAGGTCGACGCGGATCTCGTCGTCGTCCCTTACGGCCTCCACCGCCTCGTCGAGCCGCTCCTTGGCCTCGGCGAGCTTCTCCTCGTGCATGATGCGGTGCTTGCCGGCGGACTCCTGGGCTGCCCGTTTCCGGGCCCCCATGACGATCTTCGGCTCGCGTTTCTGCTCGAACATCTTCTGGCCGTACCGCTTGCGCCGGGCCAGCTTCACCTGGGCGTCGACCAGTTCGCGCTTCTGCTTCTTCAGATCGGCCTCGGCGACCCGCACCATCCGTTCGGCCGCCTCCTGCTCGGTGTTCAGCGCCTCCTCGTAGACGGAGTAGTTGCCGCCGTACCAGGTGACCTCCCCGGAGCGCAGATCGGCGATCTGGTCGACCAGGTCGAGGAGTTCCCGGTCGTGGCTGACCACGATCATCACCCCGGACCACGCCGAGACGGCGTCGTACAGCCTGCGGCGGGCGTACAGGTCGAGGTTGTTGGTGGGTTCGTCGAGGAGCAGGACGTCCGGGCGGCGCAGCAGCAGCGCGGCCAGGCGCAGCAGCACGGACTCGCCGCCCGAGATCTCGCCGATCGTGCGGTCCAGGTCGATGTGACCGAGCCCGAGTTGACCGAGGGTCGCCAGGGCGCGTTCCTCCACGTCCCAGTCGTCGCCGACCGCCGCGAAGTGCTCCTCGGCCACGTCGCCCGCCTCGATGGCGTGCAGCGCGGCGCGGGTCGCGGCGATGCCGAGCGCCTCGTCGACGCGCAGCGCGGTGTCGAGCGTGACGTTCTGCGGGAGGTAGCCGATCTCGCCGGCCGCCCGGACCGTGCCGTCGGTGGGGGTCAGTTCCCCGGCGATCAGCTTCAACAGGGTGGACTTGCCGGACCCGTTGACCCCGACGAGCCCGGTCCGGCCGGGGCCGAACGCGATCTGGAGGTCCTCGAAGACGGGCGTGCCGTCGGGCCAGGCGAAGGACAGGGAGGTGCAGGTGAGGGAAAGGGGAGTAGACATAAGGGCCTCGCGGTTGCTTGCGGTGGTCGGGGCAACGCGTGCGGACACCGCGGGGCGACACAGTCGAGGCGAGGGCGAACCCGCTGGGGCGGGGCCGGAAGAAGGCCCGCTGCCGGGGGACGGCTCGTACGCCGAGGTCGCACGCAACGCACACAGGAAGCCGGGATACGGCGATGATGTGTGGCGCGGTGTCTCAGGACCTCAGACGAGCAACGTCCTTCTCCAATCGACGGCAACAGGACCGCTGTACAAGGTAGGAGGGCGTTATGGGGGTGTCAACGGATTAAATCGGCACCCGGAACCGGCCGCCCCCGGCATGGGCGGGGCGGCGTCGGGAGGCGTGGTCTCAGCAGGCGTCCCGCATCAGCTCGGCCAGGTCGCGGTCCAGGTCGACCTGGTGGTGTTCCAGGCCGAGGGGCACCAGCTCGGTCGTCCGGTCCAGGAAGCGGCGCACCTCACCGGCGAGGACGTGCACCACGGCGGTGCCCTCCGGGGCGTGGAACTCCATGACCAGCCGCTCGTAGCCGTAGGGGCGGACGCGGACGTCCCCGTGGCCGACGGCCTCGTCCATGCCGGTCACCAGGAGTTCGCGGGCGAAGGTCCAGCAGACCTCGACACCCTCCAGCGTCGCCGGGGCGGGGAACGTCATACGGACGGCGAACGGGTCGCTCCGGTCGTAGTGGAGCGTGGCGGGAATGCTCGGCATCCGCGGCGCGGCGGCGACGAGACGGGCCTCGACGGGCTGCTCGATGACGGTGGACAACGCCTTGCTCCCTTGTGACGGATGGACGGACTCCGGACGACATGGCCGGTCATGTGAAGAGACGCTGGATCGGACCGATGCGTGCACGCGGGCTTCGAGTGACCTCTGTCACCGAGTCCAATCACCGAGGTGATCCATTTCTCGTCCCGGCGTCCCGGGATACCCGTGAGGACACCGGACACGGCCCCGCGGTTCCCGTCCGAGGCCATCTGGACGGCGCCCGGGGGGTCGGCTAGCTTCGCCCGCCATGAGGGCCATGGGGCAGTCGAGAAGCAGGATCCGGACGAGTCGGACGATGACGATGGGACTGGCCGCGACGGCGCTCGCCGCCGCCCTGGCCGTGCCCGCGCAGGCACACGGGGACGGCCGGCCACCGCACTGGGAACTGAAGCAGACCGGCACTGACGTGCGCTTTCGCGGGCTGGCCGCGGTCAGCCGGAACACGGCCTGGCTGGCCGGCACCGGCGGCACCGTGCTGCGGACGAGGGACGGGGGCGAGCACTGGCGCACGGTGTCACCGCCCGGCGCACAGGATCTGCAGTTCCGGGACATCGAAGCGTTCGACGCACGCCGGGCGGTCGTTCTGGCCATCGGTGAGGGCGAGTCCTCCCGCGTGTACCGCACGGACGACGGCGGCGCCACCTGGACAGAGACCTTCCGCAACACCGACTCGCGCGCCTTCTACGACTGCCTGACCTTCTTCGACCCGCGCCACGGGCTCGCCATGAGCGACCCGGTGGACGGGAAGTTCCGCATCCTGTCCACCGAGGACGGCGGCCGCTCCTGGGACGTCCTGCCGAACGACGGCATGCCCCCGGCCCTGGAGGGCGAGGCGGGCTTCGCGGCGAGCGGGCAGTGCCTGGTCAGCTCGGGCCGGCGCGATGTCTGGCTGGCGACCGGCGGAGCGGCACGCGCGCGTGTGCTGCACTCCGCCGACCGCGGCCTGACCTGGACGGCCACCGACACCCCCGTCCCGGCGGGCGACCCGGCCCGCGGAGTCTTCGCCCTCGCCTTCCGCGACCGGGCCCACGGCATCGCCGTCGGCGGTGATTACCGCGCCGACCAGCCGTCCCCGAGGGCGGCGGCCACCACCGGTGACGCCGGGCGCCACTGGACGTCCGCCGCGCAACCACCGCCCGCCTACCGCTCCGGCGTCGCCTGGCTCCCGTACAGCCGTACGACCGCCCTCGCCGTCGGCCCCACCGGCACCGATCTCACCACCGACGGCGGCCGGACCTGGCGCACGGTCGACACCGGCTCGTACGACACGGTCGACTGCACCCCCGACCGGGGCTGCTGGGCCGCCGGGGAGAAGGGGCGCGTGGCCCGGCTGGAGAACTGACGGGACGGCCGGTGAACGGGCGGCGGGCGGGAGTGGATCCCGCCCGCCGGGATACCCGTGCGGTGTTCGCGTCATGAAGGGAGTGATCGGCATGCCACGCGGTTCGAGCCCCAAGCGGGAACGCCAGTACGAGCACATCAAGGAGAGTGCCGAGGACCGCGGTGAGAGCGAGTCGCGCGCCAAGGAGATCGCCGCCCGCACGGTCAACAAGGAACGCGCCCGGTCCGGCGAGTCCAGGACCGCGAGCCGTACGTCCACGCAGGACATGTCGTCCAGCAAGCGCGGCGGGCAGCGCTCCCACAGTGGGTCCGAGGGACCCACGTACGACCAGCTGTACGAGGAGGCCAAGCGGCGCAATATCCGCGGCCGTTCCGACATGAACAAGAGCCAGCTCAAGCGCGCCCTCGACAAGTAGCCGAACAGCCCCTGGGAGGCGTGCTCACGGCGGGGATGCGTACGCTCGTCGGACCATGACGACCGTACGCATCCCCGCGGGCTGGCCCGCCACCGACGATCAAGCCCGAGCCGTGCAGGACGAGTTGCGCGGCAAGGTGGTCCTCGACGAGACCGGGCCGCCGCCCGGCACCGGACATGTCACCGGCGTCGACGTCGCGTACGACGACGAGCGGGACGTGGTCGCGGCGGCGGCCGTCGTCCTGGACGCGGCCACGCTCGACGTGGTCGCCGAGGCCACGGCGATCGGCCAGGTCTCCTTCCCGTACGTCCCCGGGCTGCTGGCCTTCCGCGAGATCCCGACCGTCCTCGCCGCCCTCGACGCGCTGCCGTGCGACCCCGGTCTCGTCGTCTGCGACGGCTACGGCCTCGCCCACCCCCGCCGCTTCGGCCTCGCCAGCCACCTAGGCGTCCTCACCGGACTTCCCACGATCGGCGTCGCCAAGAACCCGTTCACCTTCACCTACGACGACCCGGAGACCCCCCGCGGCAGCGCCTCGCCCCTCCTCGCCGCCACCGGATCGGGCACCGAGGAAGTGGGCCGCGCGCTGCGCACCCGCACCGGGGTCAAACCGGTCTTCGTGTCGGTCGGCCACCGCGTGACCCTCGACAACGCCTGCGCCCACACCCTCGCCCTGACCCCGGCCTACCGCATCCCGGAGACGACCCGGCACGCCGACGCACTCTGCCGCCGGGCCCTGCGGGAGGCGGCGGGCTGAGCCCTCGGGGCGCGCACGTGAGTACGTCCGGGGCTCGCATCTGAGTACGAGTACGGATACCGACGCGTCGTCATGATCGGCAGGCTGTCGGTATGACGACGCACCGCGCCCCGAAGCCCGCCGCCAGCCCCAGCCAGCCCGTCGAGCGTGCCGTCACCGCCGGGCTGCTGCTCGCCCTGATCGCCGGGCTCGCGTGGATCGGCGGGATGGTCTACACGCTGACGGGATGGGCCCAGTAGGGCGAGGGCGGCGGGGGCGGTGGGCCCCCGGCCGCCTCACGACGTCGGGAGCCCGCGTCACCGGGAGGCGGCCACCCGGAACGTGATGCCCGCCGCGCGCAGACGTTCGATCAGCGCGTCGCCCATCGCGACCGCCGTCGTGACCTGGCCCGCGGTGGGCGGAAGCTCGTCGAAGGCGAGGCAGAGCGCCGACTCGGCGAACATCTTCGCGGTCTCGCCGTAGCCGGGGTCACCGCCCGCGACCTCCGTGAAGACACGCCGGCCGCCACCCTCGCCCACGAACCGCACCGAGAACCAGCTCTTGGCCCGCGTCTCGGCGCTCGGCCCCTCACCCGGCTTGTGCAGGTTGCCCAACCAGCGCCGGGCGGGCGGCACTTGCGCGGCGGCGACGACCGCACCCACGAACGCGACCCCGCCCACCGCGAACGGCAACGTCCTGACGGCCGCGTAGTGGCGGTAGCGGAAGTCCGGCCCGTACCGCTGCAGAGCCCGCGCCGAACGCTGCACCACCTGCGCGTCGATGGTCGGCAGCGGCAGGGCCCACGCACCGACCTCCTTGGCGAAACGGGGCGCGCTCACCGGCGCGTACGCCCGCCGCCCCACCGTCCGCGGCTCGTGCCGCTTGCGGTCCCGCGCGGCGGCTGCCGTCTGCCGGGCCCGCGAGAAACCCGTCAGCGCGGAGTTGAACGTACCGCCCGAGAACATCCCCGACGCCCGCACGAAGCCGTCGACGGTGATCGGCACGTCCTCCGGGAGCTGTCGCACCGTGAAGTACGCCCCCAGGTCGTGCGGGATCGAGTCGAAGCCCGCCGCGTGCACGATCCGCGCGCCCGTCTCACGCGCGCGTGCGTCGTGCCGGACGAACATCAGGTCCACGAACTCGGGCTCACCGGTGAGATCCAGATAGTCGGTGCCCTCGTCGGCGCAGGCGGCCACCAGTTCCTCGCCGTACGTGATGTACGGGCCGACCGTCGTGGCCACCACCCGGGCCTGCCGGGCGAGTTCACGCAGGGACGCCGGATCGGACACGTCCGCCCGGAGCACACCGATCCCTTCACCGCCGGGGAGCCGCTCCCGCAGTGCCGCCAGCTTCTCGGCGCTGCGCCCGGCCAGTGCCCAGCGCAGCCCCTCGGGCGCGTGCTCGGCCAGATACTCCGCGGTGAGCTCGCCGACGAACCCCGTCGCCCCGAAGAGCACGATGTCGTACGCCCGATCCGCCCTGCTGTGCGTGCCCATGCAACCCCTCAGCCCTCGCCCCCGCGCCGTTGTCGGTGGGTGAGGCTAGCGTGAGGGACGAGCAGCCGAACGCGCGGGATCCGGAGGTGGCCGTGGCCGTGCCCAGGAACGCCCTGAAAAAATGGGAGAAGGTACGCGAGTTCGCCCTCGGGATGCCCGGCGCCGCCGAGGAGTTCCCCTGGGGCGAGAGCGTCGCCAAGGTCAACACGAAGGTGTTCGTGTTCCTCGGTGTGGATGACGGCAGCCATCCGCTGGGTGTCACCGTGAAGCTCAAGGACGAGGAGACCCGCGCCCACGCCCTGACCTGTCCGGGGGCCGAGCCCGCCGGATACGGCCTCGGCAAGGCCGGCTGGGTGCGCGTCCCGCTGGAGGAGCCGGGTGCCCCGAGCGCGGAACTGCTCTGCGACTGGGTCGAGGAGAGCTACCGCGTGATCGCCCCGAAGCGCCTGATAGCGGAGCTGGAGACCCGCTGAGCCTGGCCGACGCGCGCCGGGACATCCGGCACTACCTTGGGCACAATGGCTAAGCGTTCGCTCACCCGGGCCTTGTGCGCGGTGGAACACGTTCTTAGCATCACTGGTGTTACATCATCGGTGTCACAGAGCTGGGGGCTCTCGATGGCAGTGGCGAAGACGCCCGGGCACGGCCCGCTCGCCGGTGTGCGCGTGGTCGAACTCGCGGGCATCGGCCCCGGTCCGTTCGCCGCCATGCTCCTCGGCGACCTCGGCGCCGACGTGGTCCGCGTCGACCGGCCCGGCGGCGCCGGCCTTGCCGTCAACCCCCTGTACGACATCACCAACCGCAACAAGCGGTCCGTGATCGTCGACCTCAAGTCCCACGACGGCCCGGACACCGTCCTCGCCCTCGCCGAACGGGCCGACATCCTCATCGAGGGCTACCGCCCCGGAGTCGCCGAGCGCCTCGGCGTCGGCCCCGAGAACTGCCACGCCCGCAACCCGGCCCTCGTCTACGGCCGGATGACCGGCTGGGGCCAGCAGGGCCCTCTCGCCCAGCGCGCCGGCCACGACATCGCCTACATCGCCCTGACCGGCACCCTCGGCATGATCGGCACCCCGGACACCCCGCCCGTCGCCCCCGCGAACCTCCTCGGCGACTACGCGGGCGGCTCGCTCTACCTCGTCGTCGGTGTCCTCGCCGCCCTGCACCACGCCCGCGCCACCGGCGCCGGCCAGGTCGTGGACGCGGCCATCGTCGACGGCACCGCGCACCTCTCCGCGATGATCCACGGCATGCTCGCCGCCGGCGGCTGGCAGGACCGCCGCGCCGCCAACCTCCTCGACGGCGGCTGCCCCTTCTACGGCACCTACGAGACCGCCGACGGCCGGTACATGGCCGTGGGCGCCCTGGAACAGCAGTTCTACGAGGAGTTCGTCGACCTCCTCGGCATCAAGGACCGGGCGCCGGCCCGCAAGGACGTCGCCGCCTGGGGCGCCCTGCGCGAGACGGTCGAGGCCCGCTTCAAGACCCGGTCGCGCGACGAGTGGACGGCCGTCTTCGAGGGCTCCGACGCCTGCGTGGCGCCCGTGCTGTCGCTGCGCGAGGCCCCGGACCACCCGCATCTCGCGGCCCGCGGCACGTTCACCGACTTCGGCGGCATCACCCAGCCCGCCCCCGCACCCCGTTTCTCCGCGACCCACACCTCGGTCCGCGGCGGCCCCGCCCAGCCGGGCGCCGACACGACCGACGTCGCCCGCGACTGGGGCATACCCGGCCTCCTCGACGCCCGTTCCCCGGCCGCCGCCACGGACGTTCCCCCGAGGGAAGCCGTCCCGAACGGCGAGGCCGGCGTCTGACGCCCGGCCACCGCGCCCCCGACCACCCGGCTCTCCACCGCCACCCGAAAGGCCAGACCCGTGAGCACCGAAGCGTACGTGTACGACGCGATCCGCACCCCGCGCGGACGCGGCAAGGCGAACGGCGCCCTGCACGGCACCAAGCCCATCGACCTCGTCGTCGGGCTGATCCACGAGGTCCGGCGCCGGCACCCCGGCCTCGACCCGGCCGCCGTCGACGACATCGTGCTCGGCGTGGTGGGCCCCGTCGGCGACCAGGGCTCCGACATCGCCCGTATCGCCGCGATCGCCGCCGGACTGCCCGACACGGTGGCCGGCGTCCAGGAGAACCGCTTCTGTGCCTCCGGTCTGGAGGCCGTCAACATGGCCGCCGCCAAGGTCCGTTCCGGCTGGGAGGACCTGGTGCTCGCCGGCGGTGTCGAGTCGATGTCGCGGGTGCCGATGGCCTCGGACGGCGGCGCCTGGTTCAACGACCCGATGACCAACCTGGCCGTCAACTTCGTGCCGCAGGGCATCGGCGCCGACCTCATCGCCACCATCGAGGGCTTCTCCCGCCGGGACGTCGACGAGTACGCCGCCCTGTCCCAGGAGCGGGCCGCCGCGGCCTGGAAGGACGGCCGGTTCGACGCCTCCGTCGTCCCCGTCAAGGACCGCGCGGGCCTCGTCGTCCTCGACCACGACGAGCATCTGCGGCCGGGCACCACCGCCGACTCGCTCGCCAAGCTGAAGCCGTCGTTCGCCGACATCGGCGAGCTGGGCGGCTTCGACGCGGTGGCCCTGCAGAAGTACCACTGGGTCGAGGAGATCGACCACGTCCACCACGCGGGCAACTCCTCCGGCATCGTCGACGGCGCGGCGCTCGTCGCCATCGGCTCCCGCGAGATCGGCGACCGCTACGGCCTGCGCCCGCGCGCGCGGATCGTCTCCGCCGCCGTCTCCGGCTCCGAGCCCACCATCATGCTCACCGGGCCCGCGCCCGCCACCCGCAAGGCCCTCGCCCGGGCCGGACTGACCATCGACGACATCGACCTCGTCGAGATCAACGAGGCGTTCGCCGCCGTCGTCCTGCGCTTCGTCAGGGACATGGGCATCTCCCTGGACAAGGTCAACGTCAACGGCGGCGCCATCGCCCTCGGCCACCCGCTGGGCGCCACCGGCGCGATGATCCTCGGCACCCTCGTCGACGAGCTGGAGCGCCAGGACAAGCGGTACGGGCTGGCCACGCTGTGCGTGGGCGGCGGCATGGGCATCGCGACGATCGTCGAGCGCGTCTGACACCCGGCGGAACCACAAGACTTCTACGGAGAGCCCCCTCATGACCGAGAGCACCACCATCCGCTGGGAACAGGACCGCTCGGGCCTGGTCACCCTCGTCCTCGACGACCCCCACCAGTCCGCGAACACCATGAACCAGGCGTTCCGCGACTCCCTCGCCGTGATCACCGACCGCCTGGAGGCCGAGAAGGACTCCATCCGCGGCGTCATCATCACCTCCGCCAAGAAGACCTTCTTCGCCGGCGGTGATCTGCGCGACCTCATCCGGGTCACCCCCGACACCGCGCAGCAGCTGTTCGACGGTGGCCTGGAGATCAAGCGCCATCTGCGCCGCATCGAGACCCTCGGCAAGCCCGTCGTCGCCGCGATCAACGGCGCCGCCCTCGGCGGCGGCTTCGAGCTGGCCCTCGCCTGCCACCACCGCGTCGCCCTCGACGCCCCCGGCTCCAAGATCGGCTGCCCCGAGGTCACCCTCGGCCTGCTCCCCGGAGGCGGCGGCGTCGTCCGCACGGTACGGCTCCTCGGCATCGCCGACGCGCTGCTGAAGGTCCTGCTCCAGGGCACCCAGTACAGCCCGCGGCGCGCCCTCGACAATGGCCTCGTCCACGAGGTGGCCGCCACCCACGACGAGCTGATGGCCAAGGCCCGCGCCTTCATCGACGCCAACCCCGAGTCCCAGCAGCCCTGGGACAAGCCGGGCTACCGCATCCCCGGGGGCACGCCCTCGAACCCCAAGTTCGCGGCGAACCTGCCCGCCTTCCCCGCCACCCTGCGCAAGCAGACGGCCGGTGCCCCCTACCCGGCCCCGCGGAACATCCTCGCCGCCGCCGTCGAGGGCGCCCAGGTCGACTTCGAGACGGCCCAGGTCATCGAGGCCCGCTACTTCGTGGAGCTGGCCGCCGGCCAGACCTCGAAGAACATGATCCAGGCGTTCTTCTTCGACCTCCAGGCCGTCAACTCCGGCGCCAACCGCCCCAAGGGCGTCGAACCCCGCCAGGTCCGCAAGGTCGCCGTCCTCGGCGCCGGGATGATGGGCGCCGGCATCGCCTACTCCTGCGCCCGCGCCGGCATCGACGTCGTCCTGAAGGACGTGTCCGCGGAGGCCGCCGCGAAGGGCAAGGGCTACTCGGAGAAGCTCTGCGCGAAGGCCGTCGCCAAGGGCCGTACGACGCAGGAGAAGGCCGACGCCCTGCTCGCCCGGATCACCCCCACCGCCGACCCGGCCGACCTGGCCGGCTGCGACGCGGTCATCGAGGCCGTCTTCGAGGACACCGCCCTCAAGCACAAGGTGTTCCAGGAGATCGAGAGCGTCGTCGCCCCCGACGCGCTGCTCTGCTCCAACACCTCCACCCTCCCCATCACCACCCTCGCCGAAGGTGTGGAGCGCCAGTCCGACTTCATCGGCCTGCACTTCTTCTCACCCGTCGACAAGATGCCGCTCGTCGAGATCATCAAGGGCGAGCGGACCGGCGACGAGGCCCTCGCCCGCGCCTTCGACCTGGTCCGGCAGATCAAGAAGACCCCGATCGTCGTCAACGACTCCCGTGGCTTCTTCACCTCCCGTGTCATCGGCCACTTCATCAACGAGGGCGTCGCCATGGTCGGCGAGGGCATCGAGCCCGCGTCGGTCGAGCAGGCGGCGGCCCAGGCGGGCTACCCCGCGAAGGTCCTGTCCCTGATGGACGAGCTGACCCTGACCCTGCCCCGCAAGATCCGCACGGAGACCCGGCGGGCCGTGGAGGAGGCGGGCGGCACGTGGGAGGAGCACCCCGCCGAGGCGGTCATCGACCGCATGGTCGACGAGTTCGGCCGCACCGGGCGCAGCGGCGGCGTCGGCTTCTACGACTACGGTCCCGACGGCCGCCGCACCAGGCTCTGGCCGGGCCTGCGCGAGCACTTCACCCGCCCCGACCACCGGATCCCCTTCGAGGACATGCAGGAACGCATGCTGTTCTCCGAGGCCCTGGACACCGTCCGCCTCCTGGAGGAGGGCGTCCTCACGTCCGTCGCCGACGCCAACATCGGCTCGATCTTCGGCATCGGTTTCCCCGGCTGGACGGGTGGCGTCCTCCAGTACATCAACGGCTACGAGGGCGGCCTGCCGGGCTTCGTGGCCCGGGCGAGGGAACTGGCCGACCGCTACGGCGCGCGCTTCACGCCGCCGGCGCTGCTGGTGGAGAAGGCGGAGCGGGGGGAGAGGTTCACCGACGCGTGACGGTTCGGGGGCGGGGGTGCGTTGGCGGCCGCGGGTTCGTTGTGGCTGGTCGCGCAGTTCCCCGCGCCCCTGAAAAGCGACCGGGGCTGCGCCCCGTGCTCTTCAAGGGGGAGGGCGGGCCGCAGGCCCGTCCCTCCAGGGGCGCGGGGCTCTGACATCTGCGGCTCCGCCGCGTGGGCGCGAACAACCCCCACTCACCCGCGGACGAACGACACGGCCCCCACCCCTCACCCCTCCTTCAGCCACTCCCGCAGCTCGTCCCTCAGTGAGCGCTGGAACGTCGTCAGCAGGGCCTGGACGACCAAGGGCTGCATGTGGGCCGAGAGGGACTTCACCGCCTGCGGGTCCCGCTCGGCCACCGCGTCGCGGAAGAGACCGGACAGCTCGTGGGCGGCCGCCCGGGCGTGCTCGATCAGGACGTTCCGCGCGGCGAGGATCGACTCCTGGGACAGGGGCACATCGAGGAGTTCCACCCCCAGCCGCAGCAGACCGGGGTCCACCCGGAACCCGTCGCCGTCCCGTTCGACCAGGCCCATCGCCGTGAGCCGCTCCACGTCGTCCTCGTCGAGGGGCCGCCCGGCCCGCGGCTCCAGCTCCTCCCGTGTCACCGTCTCCACCGCGTCCGGCGCCCAGGAGGCCACGACGGCCCGTTGCAGGGCGAGATCGCGCGGCGACAGATCAGGCGGCAGCTGCCGCAGATACCGTTCGATGGCGGCCAGGGTCATGCCCTGCCGCTGGAGTTCCTCGATCAGCGCGAGCCGGGCGAGATGGCCGCGCCCGTACCGGCCGACCCGACGCGGACCGATCACCGGCGGCGGCAGCAGCCCCTTGGTGCTGTAGAAGCGGACCGTGCGCACCGTCACCCCGGCCCGCGCGGCCAGCTCGTCCACGGTCAGGACCCCCTCCTCGGTGTCCTCGGCCGTGTCGGCGCCTTCCCCGGTCTCGGTCGTCATGTTCAGCAGTATCGCTGTCCCACCAGTGCTGTGAAAGCTTCAACAGGTGCTCCGGGGGATTGTCAGTGGGTGCCTCTACGGTGGGGCCATGTCGGGGATCACATACGTCAGGGGGGACGCCACCGTGCCCCTGGGCAAGGGCGTCAAGGTCATCGCCCACGTCAGCAATGACCTCGGCGGCTGGGGCAAGGGCTTCGTCCTCGCCGTGTCCCGCCGCTGGCCGGAACCGGAGGCGGCCTACCGCGCCTGGCACCGTGACCGCGCGCACAACGACTTCGGGCTCGGCGCGGCCCAGTTCGTCCAGGTCGGGCCGTACACCTGGGTGGCCAACCTGATCGGCCAGCGCGGCATCCGTACGGGCAGCAAGGGCGTCCCCGTCCGCTACGAGGCCATCGACAAGGCCCTGGCTCTGCTCGCCGACAAGGCCCTGGAGCTCGAAGCCTCCGTCCACATGCCGCGCATCGGCTGTGGTCTCGCCGGCGGCACATGGTCGCGGGTGGAGCCCCTGATCAGCGAGCGGCTCGTGCGGCGGGGGATAGCGGTGACGGTGTACGACCACGGGGACTGACGGCCCGGCGGCGTGCCGGGCCGAGCGGCGGCCGTTGGGGTGAACCGTCGTCGATTATCGGTCAACTCTGGCGCAGACGTGCGACGCGTCGCGCGTGTGAACGGGTAAGCCACCGGTATGAACCTTCTTCCGGTGGACATCGGTCCGTTGAACCCCCCGGTCGCGGAACTCGTCGTCGCGGCGGTGCTGTTCGCGCTGGTGTTCCTCTTCTTCGTCCGGCTGGCGCCCCGGGTGCAGCACGTGCTGGCGGAGCGGGAAGCGGTCACCGACGGGGCGGAGGCGCGGGCCGAGGCGGTACGGCGGGAGGCGGAGATCAAGCGGGCGGAGGCGGCCGCGACCCTGGCCGAGGCCCGCCACGAGGCCGCCCGTATCCGCCAGCGGGCCTTCGCGGAGGGTACGACGCTGGTCGCGGAGGCCCGTGAGGAGGCCCGGCGCGAGTACGCGGCGATCGTCACCCGGGGCCAGGCCCGCATCGCCTCCGACCGGGTCAGCGCCGAGGCCGAACTCCGCGTCCACGTATCGGAACTGGCCTCGAACCTGGCGAGCAGGATCCTCGGCGAACAGATCGACGCGAAGGCGGAACCACGTCTGTGACCGCCGAACCATGCGCGTGACCAAGGAAACGCGCCGTCATACCCTTCGCCCGCCGACATGAGTTACTTCCCCTGACGCTCCTTTCCGGCCAACACCGGGACCGATCTCCCGCGCGCACCAATGGGCCCTCTTTTGAACGGGAGTTGACAGCAGTACCGTCCGGCGCATGCCGATATCCGCGCGACGCGCCCCCCACTCGACCTGGAGATCTCTCGCCACGGTCGCCACGTCCGCCGTCCTGATGGCCACCTTCGTCACCCCGGCGGTCGCCGACAGCGCGACGCCGCGGAAGAGCCGGCCCGTCTACGCCTACGACAAGGCCATCCGCGAGGCCGTTTGGGTGGACACCGGACTCGACGGCGACCGCGACGGGAACAACGACCGCGTCGCCGTCGACATCGTCCGCCCGAGTGAACCCGCCCAGCAGGGCCGGAAGATCCCCGTGATCATGGACGCCAGCCCCTACTACTCGTGCTGTGGACGCGGCAACGAGAGCCAGCGCAAGACGTACGACGCGAACGGCAACGTTGTCCAGATGCCGCTGTTCTACGACAACTACTTCGTGCCCCGCGGCTACGCCTTCGTCGCTGTCGACCTCGCCGGGACCAACCGCTCCGACGGCTGCGTGGACGTCGGCGGCCGCTCCGACATCCAGTCCGCCAAAGCGGTCGTCGACTGGCTCAACGGTCGCGGAAGGGCGTACACCACCCGCACGGGCTCCACGAAGGCCAAGGCCGGCTGGACCAACGGCAGAACCGGCATGATCGGCAAGAGCTACGACGGCACCATCGCCAACGGGGTCGCCGCGACCGGCGTCGAGGGCCTGGAGACCATCGTCCCGATCGGCGCCATCTCCTCCTGGTACGACTACTACTTCGCCAAGGGCGCCCCCCTCTACAGCTCCGGTCCGGACTGGCTGTCCGACGCCATCGAGAGCCCCGAGGCCCGCGCCAAGTGCGCCCACGTCCAGCAGGCGCTCGTGGACGGCGCACCGCGCACCGGTGACTGGACGCGGCTGTGGACCGAGCGCGACTACGTCAAGGACGTCCGCAAGATCGACGCCAGCGTCTTCGTCATCCACGGGCAGCAGGACCTCAACGTCCGCCCCAAGCACTTCGGTCAGTGGTGGGACGCCCTTGCGAAGCACGGCGTCGAGCGCAAGATCTGGCTCTCCCAGACCGGCCACGTCGACCCCTTCGACTTCCGCCGCGCCGCCTGGGTCGACACCCTGCACCGCTGGTTCGACCACGAACTCCTCGGCTACGACAACGGCATCGACGACGAGCCCATGGCCGACATCGAGCGCCACCCCGACCAGTGGGTGACGACGAAGACCTGGCCGCCGCGCGCGACGAAGACCACGACCCTCCGCCCCGGCAAGGGCGCCCGGGCCGGCGTCGGCACCCTCGGTCTGCGCAAGCGGTCCGGCACCGAGACCTTCACCGACAACCCCACCCTGAACGAGACCGACTGGGCGGCCCACATCGGCCGGTCAACCCCCGAGAAGGCGGGCTTCGTCACCGCCCCGCTCACCAGGGACCTGCGGCTGTCCGGCTCCACCAAGGTGACCGTCACCGCCACGCCCACCACCTCCACCGCCCACCTGTCGGCGATCCTCGTGGACCTCGGCCCGGACACCATCCGCGACTACTCCTCCACCGGCGAGGGCATCACCACCCTCACCGACCGCACCTGCTGGGGCCCGAGCACCCCCGGTGACAGCTCCTGCTACCTGAAGACCCGCGCGAAGAACGCCGCCGTGGACTACACGATCTTCAGCCGCGGCTGGGCCGACCTCGGCAACCACTCCTCCGGCACCGGCTCCCCGCTCACCCCCGGCACCGCGTACACCCTCACCCTCGATCTGCACGCGAGCGATCACGTCGTCCCGGCCGGCCACCGGCTCGCCCTCATCGTCGCGGGCACCGACGAGGGCCTCATCGACCCGCCGTCGACGACCCCCACCCTGACCCTCGACCTCAAGCGCACCTACGCCAAGGTGCCGCTGGTCGGCGGACCCACCGCCTTCAAGAAGGCGACCTCGGGCGCCACCTCCGCACCGAAGGGATCCACCTCCGCACCGGAGGGATCCCCGTCCGCACCGAAGGGCTCCGTCCTCGGCGGCGTCGGCGACCCGAGCGGGCCCGCCCGTCTCCCCGGTGACGGCGCATGAGGGCCCGGATCGCCGCGCTGCTCGCCACCGTGCTTGCCGCGCCCCTGCTGTCGGCCCCCGCGTACGCGGGGGACACCACGCCCCTGCCGCGCACCGGATTCGAGCAGTCCGGCGGAGCCCGGTGGACGAGCCAGCCGGAAGAGGAGGAGTTCCTCGCCGCGGTGGACCGGGCGAGCCACCGCGTGTCGGTCGCCCGCGTCGGCACCACGGCGCAGGACCGCCCGCTCCACCTCGTCCGGATCGGCACCCGACCCACCTCGCGGACGGTGCTCCTCGTGTGCAGCCAGCACGGCGACGAGCCCTCCGGCCGCGAGGCGTGCCTCACCACCGTCCGGGACCTCGCCCGGCCCGGGGACCGGCGGACCGAGCGATTGCTGAAAACCACCACCGTGCTGGTGGTGCCCACCGCCAATCCCGACGGCAGGGCCGCCGACACCCGCGGCAACAGCGACGGCGTCGACATCAACCGCGACCATCTGGCCCTGCGAACCGCGGAGGCCAGGACGCTCGCCGCGATCGTCCGCGATCGCAAACCGGATATTGTCTACGACCTGCACGAGTACGGCGCCACACCCCCGTACTACGACAAGGACCTGTTCGACCTCTGGCCGCGCAACCTCAACACGGACACGGCCGTCCACACCGAGGCGCGCACCCTGTCCCTGGAGCACGTACGGCCGGCGGCGCGGGCGGCGGGCCACTCGACGGGCACGTACGGCATCTGGACCGACCCGGTCACCGGCGAACCGATTCGGCAGGTCGCGGGCGACGGCCAGGAACGCATTCTGCGGAACATGTCCGGCGTCAAGCACTCCGTCGGCCTGCTCATCGAGAGCCGTGTCGAACCTCAGACGCCGGACACTCCCGAGCCGGTCAACAACCGTCGTCGCGTGGAGTCCCAACGCGCGGCCCTCCAGGGCCTGTTCGGGTTCACGGTGGAGCGGGGCCGCCAGGTCGACGCGGCGACCCGCGCGGCCCGTCTCGCCGGCCTCGGCGACACCGGGCCGGTCTATCTCGGCGGCGCCGACAACGACCCCGCCGAACCCGCCGAGGTGCTCCAGGACCCGCCCTGCGGCTACCGGCTCACCGCTGGGCAGTACGCGGAGGTCGGCGACGAGCTGGCCCTGCACGGCGTGCGCGCGCGTACCCGCGACGACGGTGTGCTCGTTCCGTTGCGCCAGCAACTGCGCGCGCTCGTTCCCCTGCTCCTGGACGAACGGGCGCCGTACCACCTGACGGTGGGAGAACCCGACACCGCCTGTTGAAGAAGAAGGGGTCGGGGTCACATGTGGGAGGGCTCGCTGGGCAGGAGTAGCTGAGTTCCAGCCACTCCCGGAAAGGTTCCACCTGTGACGCACGACCAGACCACCACCCACCACGGGGGAGGCCTGCTTCCCGGCTCGGAGGCAGGTCTCCCCGGCGGCGGGCGGCCCAGAACCGATCGCGTCGTGTTCGGCGTGACGGCAGCACTGACCTTGGCGTTCGTGCTCTGGGGCGCCCTCGCCACCGACTCGCTGGAGAGCGTCTCCGGCAAGATGCTGAGCGGCCTCATCCACAACGGCGGTTGGGCGTTCATGCTGGCCGCCTCCTGCTTCGTGATCTTCGCCCTGTGGCTCGCCGCCAGCCGCTACGGCCGTATCCACCTCGGCGTGGAGGGGGAGAAGCCCGAGTTCCGCACGGTGTCGTGGGTCGCCATGATGTTCAGCGCAGGCATGGGCATCGGCCTGATGTTCTACGGCGTCAGCGAGCCCCTCGCGCACTTCACCACGCCCCCGCCGGGCACCAACCCGGAGGTGGCCGGTGAGCGCATGGAGACGGCGATGGCGACCACGCTGTTCCACTGGACGCTCCACCCCTGGGCGATCTACGCGGTGGTCGGACTCGCCATCGCCTACAGCACGTTCCGCAAGCGCCGCCGCCAGACCATCAGCGCCGTCTTCACCCCGCTGATCGGCGAGAAGCACGCCAACGGCACCGGCGGCCGGATCATCGACATCCTCGCCATCGTGGCCACCATCTTCGGCTCGGCGGCCTCCCTCGGTCTCGGAGCGCTCCAGATCGGCTCCGGCGCGCGGGAGCTGGACTGGATGGACAAGGTGAGCACCGGGCTGCTCGTCGGCATCATCGCCGTGCTGACCCTCGCCTTCGTCGCCTCCGCGGTGTCCGGCGTGGAGAAGGGCATCCAATGGCTGTCCAACACCAACATGGTGCTGGCCCTGGCCCTGCTCCTCTTCGTCTTCGTGGCCGGCCCGACCATCCTCGTCCTCGACCTCCTGCCCACCTCGGTCTTCTCCTACCTCGGCGACCTGCCGCAGCTCGCCGGCCGCACCGAGGCGTCGGGCGGCAAGGGCGTGGCCGACTGGCTGAGCAGCTGGACCGTCTTCTACTGGGCGTGGTGGATCTCCTGGACGCCCTTCGTCGGCATGTTCATCGCGCGCATCAGCCGTGGCCGCACCATCCGCCAGTTCATCGGCGGTGTGATACTCGTGCCCAGCTCGGTCAGCCTCGTGTGGTTCGCGGTGTTCGGCGGCACGGCCATGAAGCTCCAGGACCAGGGCCGACTCGGCGACGAGTCCACCCCCGAGGGCCAATTGTTCGCCGTCCTCAACCAGTTCCCGGCGGCCACCGTCACAAGTCTGTTGGTGATGGTCCTGGTCGGCATCTTCTTCGTCTCCGGCGCCGACGCCGCCTCCATCGTCATGGGCACGCTCTCCCAGCGCGGCGCTCTCGAACCGGGCCGCTTCGTCGTCGTCTTCTGGGGCGTCCTCACCGGAGCCGTCGCCGCGATCATGCTGCTCGTCGGCAGCGGCCAGGGCGACGCCCTCACCGGCCTGCAGAACCTCACGATCCTGGCGGCCGCCCCGTTCGTCCTGGTCATGATCGGTATGTGTGTGGCGCTCATGCGCGACCTGCGCCGTGATTCGGTGATCGTGCGGGAGGAGATGGCCTCGGAGGCCGTCGAACTCGCCGTCATCGAGGGCCACAAGCGCTACGACGGCGAGTTCGAGATCAGGGTCGGCCCGGGGCAGGGAACGGAGATCGAGGGCGACCCCATCGGACACCGGAAGGAATGACCGCCACCGGGGAGCGCCGCACCGGCCCGGTGCCCGCTGCCTCCGGCCCGATGACCCTAGCCCCCCACCCGGCCCCCCGCCCGGCCCCGCCGTCACCCGGCGGCGAGTTCCGCGGCCTCCCGGGCGCATCCCCAGGCCACCGTCACGCCTGCCCCGCCGTGCCCGTAGTTGTGCACCAACAGCCGTCCGGCCGCCGCACGCTCACGCTCCAGCCGTACGGCGGGCCGGGCCGGCCGCAGCCCCACCCGGTGCTCGATCACCCGCGCCCCCGCGATCTCCGGCCGCACGGCCGCGCACCGCCGCACGATCGCCTCGGCGGTCACGGGATCGGGCGTCATGGACCACGCGTCCTCCTCCGCCGTCCCCCCGAGGATCAACCCGCCCGGCTGCGGAATGAAGTACGTGCTCGTCGCGTCGGAGTGGTCCACCGACGTCATCCAGGTGGTGACCCCCGGGTTCTCCACCACCACCAACTGCCCCCGCACCGGCCGCACCGAAGGGTCCGGCACCAGGTCGCGGGCGTCGAGCCCCGTGCAGTTGACGACCACCCGGGCGTCGACCGCCGAGAGGTCCGTGACCGCGCGCTCCTCGACCGTCCCGCCCGCCGCGACGAACCGCTCGCGCAGCCACCGCAGATGGACCGGCATGTCGATCACCGGCAGCCGCGCCCAGAGCCCGGTCCCCGCGTACTCCTGTGCCGTGGCGGCCCGCAGCCCCGCCACCCGCGAGGCCCACGCCCCGAGCGCGTCCAGTGTGGTCTCGCCGTGTACGCCCTCGACCATGCGTACGCCCGTCTCGTCCGGCCGCGCCGCCAACTCCTCGTACACCGCCAGCGATACGAGCGCCCACGCGCCGACGAGCGCCTCCGGCTCGATGCGGTACGGCCACCACAGCCCGCCCGCCACGGCGGACGTGGTCCGCTCCGCGGGCTCCCGTGCCCAGAGGCGTACCTGTCGGCCGCTCTCCGCGAGGACTACGGCCGTCGTCAGACCGATGACACCGCCACCGACCACGATCACATCGCTGTTCGATTCCTTGGTCACGAGGGGACGTTAACGGAATATGTCATGCCGTGCTCACAAGTCTGACTTTGTGGGGATACTCACACCATGTCTGCCGAGTACGCGACCTTCGGCCTGGCACCGGCGATCCGCGCCGGTGGCGTCCTCGCCGACGGTGCCTACCAAGCCCACCGGGACTTCGTGGACTTCATCGTCGACGGACGCCCGCTGCTGTTCCAGCTCTCCGACCTCGACGCCGTCTCCCCGCTCGCCTCCGACGTCCCGCCCTCGATCTTCACCGCCCAGGTGCGCAGCCTGCTCCTGGAGGCCGACGCGCCCCTGGCCGGCGGCCGGTACGTCATCTACGGCTGCCCCGAGTGCGCGGACCTCGCCTGCGGGGCCGTGACCGCGGTGATAGAGCGGGACGGCGACGACTACGTGTGGCGCGACTTCGCCTGGCAGACGGACGGGGAGGCCGACCTCGGACTGAACGGCTACACCGGCATCGGCCCCTTCCGGTTCCACGGCTCCGAGTACCGGAGCGCCCTGCAGTCGCTGCTGCGCGAGGACGCCGACGAAACGTCGCCGCGTCGACGGGTCCTCCTCATCGGTGCCCGGGTCGCCGTCCTCGCCAAACTCGCCGCCGCCCTGCGGGCCATCGGGATCGGCGCCGACATAGCGCACGACGCCGCCGGTGTGCCCGACGAGGAACTGCGCGGCTACGGCGCGGTCGTCTTCGGCCGGGCCGTCGGAGAACAGGGCCGGCAGGCGGTCCGGCGGGCCTTCGACCGGGCGGGGGTGGAGGTCGCGTACGTCGACGGGTTCGCCCCGATCATTCCGCTCCTCGTCGCGCAGATCGAGAACGCGCTCGACCGCAGCCCGGCCGAGCAGCGCCGGCTCACCCGGCTGATCGCGGCGGACGGGCAGGCCGGGATCGAGATCACCTCGACCTGCCGGGTGGAGCTCACCGCGTACCGCCTCGACCGGCTGTACCGGACGCACACGTACCGGTTCTTCGACGGGATCCTGCCGGCGGGGCAGCACCGGATCGGGCTGGACGCGAAGTCCGTGAAGGGGGAGTCGTTCATCGTGGCCCGGACCACGGGCACGGTGCTGGTGGAGCCGATGGGGCGGTGACCGGCGGTGAGGGTGCCGGTGGGGCGGTGACCGGGGGCGAGGGCGCCGATGGGGCAGTGACCGTACGCGAGGGTGCCTGTGGGACCCTGACCGGAGGTGAGGGGCGCCGTGGGGCGGTGACGGGCCGCGGTTGTCGGTCGGCCGCGGGTCGTTAGGATCGCACCCTGTGACCGCCACCCTCGTCGTCAAGAACCTCGCCGCCGGCCACGGCGACCGCTCGCTCTTCTCCGGACTCGACCTCGTGGTCGCCCCCGGCGATGTGATCGGGCTGGTCGGCGCCAACGGCGCGGGCAAGTCCACGCTGCTGCGGCTGCTCGCCGGGCTCCTCCCGCCGGAACAGGGGGAGCTGCGGCTGTCCCCGCCCACGGCCACCGTCGGGCACCTCCCGCAGGAGCCGGAGCGCCGCGAGGGCGAGACGGTCCGGGAGTTCCTCGCCCGCCGCACCGGCGTCGCGGAGGCCCAGCGTGTGATGGACGACGCCACCCAGGGGCTCGTGGACGGGGCGCCCGGCGCGGACGACGCGTACTCGGCCGCCCTGGAGCGCTGGCTCGACCTCGGCGGCGCCGACCTCGACGAACGGGCGGCGGAGGTCGTCGACTCCCTCGGCCTGGCCGTCGACCTGGACCAGCCGATGACCGGCCTCTCCGGCGGCCAGGCCGCCCGCGCCGGCCTCGCCTCCCTCCTCCTCTCCCGCTACGACGTCTTCCTCCTCGACGAACCCACCAACGACCTCGACCTCGACGGCCTGGAACGCCTCGAACGCTTCGTGAGCGGCCTGCGCGCCGGCACGGTCGTCGTCAGCCACGACCGCGAGTTCCTCACCCGCACCGTCACCAAGGTCCTCGAACTCGACCTGGCACAGCAGCAGATCAACCTCTACGGCGGCGGCTACGAGGCGTACCTGGAGGAGCGCGACACGGCCCGGCGGCACGCCCGCGAGGACTACGAGGAGTACGCCGACAAGAGGGCCGCGCTCCAGGACCGCGCCCAGATGCAGCGCTCCTGGATGGACAAGGGCGTCAAGAACGCCCGACGCAAGGCGGGCAACGACAACGACAAGATCGGCCGCAAGTTCCGCAGTGAGGCCAGCGAGAAGCAGGCCGCGAAGGCCCGGCAGACCCAGCGCATGATCGAGCGCCTCGACGTCGTCGAGGAGCCGCGCAAGGAGTGGGAGCTGCGTATGGAGATCGCGTCGGCCCCGCGCTCCGGCGCCGTCGTCGCGACCTTGCGCGACGCACAGGTGAAGCGGGGCGATTTCGCCTTCGGCCCGGTGTCCCTGCAGATCGACTGGGCCGACCGCGTCGCCATCACCGGCGCGAACGGCGCGGGCAAGTCCACGCTGCTCGGCGCCCTGCTGGGCCGGATCCCGCTGGACTCGGGCGACGCCTCCCTCGGCTCCGGTGTCCTCGTCGGCGAGGTCGACCAGGCCCGCGCGCTCTTCCACGGCCCCGAGTCCCTCCTCGACGCCTTCTGCGCGGCCGTGCCCGACACCGAGCCGGCCGAGGTCCGCACCCTCCTGGCCAAGTTCGGCCTGAAGTCCCACCACGTCCTGCGCCCCGCCGTGACCCTCTCACCCGGGGAACGCACCCGCGCCGCCCTCGCCCTCCTCCAGGGCCGGGGCGTGAACCTCCTGGTCCTGGACGAGCCGACCAACCACCTCGACCTGCCCGCCATCGAGCAGCTGGAGTCCGCCCTCGACGCCTACGAGGGCACGCTGCTCCTGGTCACCCACGACCGCCGCATGCTCGACGCGGTACGGGTGACCAGGCGCTTCGAGGTGACCTCGGGCAAGGTCACGGAGAACTGAGCCGCAGGCCCACGGCCTCACGGCACACCGGTGCCGGGCACCCCGCGAACGGGGCGCCCGGCACCGGACCGGTCGGTTCAGCGGCGCTTCGGGTCCAGCAGCCCCGCCTTGCGCAGCGCGTCCGCCATCGCGCTGTTCGACGGAGCCGGCGCGGCGCCGCCCTGCCGGGAGCCGCCCTGCCGGGCACCGCCACCGCCGCCACCGCCGCGGCCCTGCCGCTGCTGAGGGGCCCGGGCGCCCCGCTGCGGCCGCGCGCCGCCGCCGGACTGGCCCTGCGGCGCGGCCTCGTCGTCCAGCCGCAGCGTCAGCGAGATCCGCTTGCGCGGAATGTCGACGTCGAGGACCTTCACCTTGACGATGTCGCCGGGCTTGACGACGTCCCGCGGGTCCTTCACGAACGTCTTGGACATCGCGGACACGTGCACGAGCCCGTCCTGGTGCACCCCGACGTCGACGAAGGCACCGAAGGCCGCCACGTTCGTCACGACCCCCTCCAGCACCATCCCGGAGACCAGGTCGGAGATCTTCTCGACGCCCTCCTTGAAGGTGGCCGTCTTGAAGGCGGGCCGCGGGTCGCGCCCCGGCTTCTCCAGTTCCTTCAGGATGTCCGTCACGGTCGGCAGACCGAAGGTCTCGTCCACGAAGTCACCCGGCCTCAACGACCGCAGCACACCGGTGTTGCCGATCAGCGCCGCGACCTCGCTGCCCGCCGCCTTCACCATCCGCCGCACCACGGGGTACGCCTCCGGGTGCACGCTGGACGCGTCCAGCGGGTCGTCGCCGCCCCGGATCCGCAGGAAGCCCGCGCACTGCTCGTACGCCTTCGGGCCGAGCCGCGCGACACCCTTCAGCTGGGAACGGGACTGGAACGGACCGTTGGCGTCCCGGTGGGCCACGATGTTCTCGGCGAGGCCGGAGGAGATGCCGGACACCCGTGCGAGCAGCGGCGCGGAGGCCGTGTTCACGTCGACGCCGACGCCGTTCACACAGTCCTCGACGACCGCGTCCAGCGAGCGCGACAGCTTCACCTCGGACAGGTCGTGCTGGTACTGGCCGACGCCGATCGACTTCGGGTCGATCTTCACCAGCTCGGCGAGCGGGTCCTGAAGCCGCCGCGCGATCGAGACGGCACCGCGCAGGGAGACGTCCATCCCGGGCAGCTCCTGCGAGGCGAACGCCGACGCCGAGTACACCGACGCGCCCGCCTCGGACACCATCACCTTGGTGAGCTTCAGCTCCGGGTGCCGGGTGATCAGCTCACCGGCGAGCTTGTCGGTCTCGCGGGACGCCGTGCCGTTGCCGATGGCGACCAGCTCGACCGCGTGCTCCTTGGCGAGCCGGGCCAGCTTGGCGATGGCCTCGTCCCACTTGTTGGCCGGAACGTGCGGGTAGATGACGTCGGTCGCGACCACCTTGCCCGTCGCGTCGACCACGGCGACCTTCACGCCCGTACGGAAACCGGGGTCGAGGCCGAGCGTCGCGCGGGTGCCGGCGGGGGCGGCGAGCAGCAGGTCGCGCAGGTTCGCCGCGAAGACGTTCACCGCCTCGTCCTCGGCGGCCGTGCGCAGCCGCAGCCGCAGGTCGATGCCGAGGTGCACGAGGACGCGGGTCCGCCAGGCCCACCGGACGGTGTCCGTGAGCCACTTGTCGGCGGGACGCCCACGATCGGCGATCCCGAACTTGTGCGCGATGATCCCCTCGTACGACGACGGGCCGTCCGTGGGCTCCTCCGGCTCCAGGACCAGGTCGAGGACGTCCTCCTTCTCGCCCCGCAGCATCGCGAGGATGCGGTGGGAGGGCAGCTCGGTGAACGGCTCCGCGAAGTCGAAGTAGTCGGCGAACTTGGCGCCCGCCTCCTCCTTGCCGTCCTTCACCTTGGCCGCCAGTCGGCCCCGCACCCACATGCGCTCGCGCAGCTCGCCGATCAGGTCGGCGTCCTCCGAGAACCGCTCGGTGAGGATGGCCCGCGCGCCGTCCAGCGCGGCCTGCGGGTCGGCGACGCCCTTGTCGGCGTCGACGAACGCCGCCGCGGCGGCCGCCGGCTCCACGGTCGGGTCGGCCAGCAGGCCCTCGGCGAGCGGTTCGAGCCCCGCCTCGCGGGCGATCTGCGCCTTGGTGCGCCGCTTCGGCTTGAACGGCAGGTAGATGTCCTCCAGCCGTGCCTTGGTCTCGGCGCCGCGGATCTGCGCCTCCACCTCGGGTGTCAGCTTGCCCTGCTCACGCACCGAGTCGAGGATCGCCGCACGGCGGTCCTCCAGCTCGCGCAGATACCGCAGCCGCTCCTCGATCGTGCGCAGCTGCGCGTCGTCGAGCATCTCGGTCGCTTCCTTGCGGTAGCGGGCGATGAAGGGAACGGTCGAACCGCCGTCGAGCAGTTCCACCGCGGCCTTCACCTGCCGCTCCCGTACGCCGAGTTCCTCGGCGATCCTGCCTTCGATGGACCCTACTTCGATGGATCCGGGTGTCGTCACGATCCCGTACCGCCTTCTCCACTGAGGTTGCGCGGCAATTGTGGCAGGTGACGCCGACAACGGGGGATCAGGGCGGCGCGTGCCGGACACCGGACCGGACGGACCGGGAAACGGGACCCGCGCGGAACCGGAGCAGAGTCCGGACTCCGGCGAGCGGGACCCGGACACACCGGGAGCCGGACGCGGGGTCGCGTCCGGCTCCCTCGGTCGGTGGCGCGGCCGGGGTCAGGCCCGGCGGGCGCGTCCGGTGCGGCGCGTGGAGCTGGAGGCGCCGCCGAACAGCCGGGCCACGGCCCGGAACGGCAGGGTCACCACCGTGGCGATGGCCCCTCCGATCTGCCGCAACACATCTGCGATCGCACGGAACACGTACTTCCCCTTTCCTCTCCCGGCCGACCGGGCCGGGAAAGCACGGGTACCGCGTCCCGCTTCGTTCATGCGTGAACAGCGCAGGCCGGAGAGCCGGACCACAGGCGTGCCGCCGACCTGTCCGTGTGCCGCCGCCCCGGCCAGGTCACTTCTTGCCGATCATCCCCTCCGGGAACGCCCCCGCCCCGAGCATCGCCGGCACGATGGCGCCCATCAGCTCGGTGAGGCGTTCCACACCGGCCGCCCCCAGATGCTCGTACGGGGCCCGGTCGAGGCGGTCCGTCGCCGTCTCGATCTCCTCGCGCAGCGTGATGCCCGCCGCGGTCAACTCGCCCTCGCCGTCGACCAGTCCGCGCTCCTGGAGCCGCCCGCGGGCCGCCTCCCAGTCGGCCCGCGTCCAGCCGCGGGTGCCGAGCATCCACTTCGGGGACATGCCCTTGCCCGTGGCGGTGTGGCTGACCAGCGCCTCGACCGGGTCGAGCCCGGCACCGAGGAGGACCGTGAGGTGTCCGTCGCCCCGGTGCTCCCGCAGCAGGGTGGCCGCATGCCACAGCGCCAGGTGCGGGCGCTCGGGCACCGGCAGGTCGGCGTGCGCGGCGTACAGGGGGCGCGCCGTCCGGACGCACGCCTCGGTGGCGCGCAGGGCCAGCTCGGCCGCCTCGGCGACCTCCTTGGATTCGATCAGCTCCTCGCCGAGCAGCCGCCGCAGCGTGGCGTCGACGACCCGCTCGCGGGCCGCCAGCACCACCGCGGGCGAGGCCGTCTCCCACACGGCGGGCACATGCCGCGCCACGAGTTCGTGACGGAAGTTGAAGAACGTCGCGGTGACCACGCCTGGTCCGACCGCGCCCATGGCGGCGGCCCGCACCGCGAAGTACGCCGCGCTCGGGTGCTCGACCCCCACCGCGCCCAGCTCCCGCCCGAGGTCCGGGGAGAAGTAGTGCGCGGAGTGGAACGGATTGAGCAGGTTGTGGCAGCGCCGCTCGGCGCGCTCCGGCAGGGAGGAAGGCGTCATGCCCGGCAGGTTACCGACTGGTCGGTTCGGCGGGTCGGGGAGGCCCCACGTGCCCTTGCTCACTTCCGCGTCGGCCGCTCACCCGCGCGCCGCCCGGCCCGCGGCCGATGGCAGGAAAGGTGGGGTACTCGTCATTGCGGCCCTCTCTCGGGCCGCCAAGAATCGAGACATGCGCACAGTCCTGGTCGTCCTCTTCGACGGCGTGCAGAGCCTCGACGTCACCGGCCCCCTGGAGGTCTTCCAGGGCGGTGAGTTGCACGTCCCGGGCTCGTACCGCATCCGCACGGCCTCCCTGGAGGGCGCCCCGGTGCGCACCTCCAGCGGCCTCACCGTCGTCCCCGACCAGGCGCTGACGGCGTCGGCCACCCCGCACACCCTGCTCGTCCCCGGCGGCCAGGGCACCCGGAACCCGGCCCCCGACGTCGTCGCCTGGCTGCGGGAGCACGGCCCGCGCGCGGAGCGCCTGGTGTCGGTCTGCACCGGGGCGATCCTGCTCGCCGAGGCGGGCCTCCTGGACGGCCGCCGGGCGACGACCCACTGGGCGTACTGCGACAAGCTGGCCCGCGACCACCCGTCGGTGGAGGTCGACCCGGACCCCATCTACGTCCGCGACGGCCAGGTCGCCACCTCCGCCGGGGTCACCGCGGGCATCGACCTGGCGTTGGCCCTCGTCGAGGAGGACCTCGGCCGCGAGGTCGCCCTCGGCATAGCCCGCCACCTGGTCGTCTTTCTGCGCCGCCCCGGCAACCAGGCCCAGTTCAGCGCCCAGCTCGCCGCGCAGACCGCGCGCCGGGAGCCGCTACGGGAGGTCCAGCAGTGGATCACCGAGCACCCCGGCGGTGATCTGAGCGTGGAGACGCTGGCGGCGCGGGCCCGCCTCTCGCCCCGGCACTTCGCCCGCGCCTTCCAGGCCGAGACCGGGACGACCCCGGGCCGCTACGTCGACCGGGTCCGCCTCGAACACGCCCGCCGACTGCTGGAGGACACCTCCGACGGCGTCGAGGAGATCTCGCGCGTCTGCGGCTACGGCACCCCCGAGGCCATGCGCCGGGCCTTCGTCAAGGCCCTCGGCACGGCCCCCGCGGAGTACCGCCGCCGCTTCCGGCCGGCTTCCGCCCCCACCCCCTGAAGGGAACCCCATGCAGATCGCGATCGTCCTCTTCGACCGCTTCACCGCCCTCGACGCCGTCGGCCCCTACGAGACCCTCGGCCGTCTCCCCGAGGCCGAACTGGTCTTCGTCGCCGAGGAGACCGGCCCCGTCCGTAGCGACACCGGCGCGCTCGCCCTCACGGCGGACAGGACGCTCGCCGAGGTCCCGTCCCCGGACGTCGTCGTGGTGCCGGGCGGACCCGGCCAGTTCGCGCAGATGGAGAACGAGACCCTCTTCGCGTGGCTGCGCGCGGCCGACCGTACGAGCACGTGGACGACCTCCGTCTGCACCGGCTCCCTGATCCTGGCCGGCGCCGGCCTCCTCGAAGGCCGCCGGGCCACCTCCCACTGGCTGGCGCTGGACTTCCTCAAGCAGTACGGCGCCGACCCGACGGGGGAACGGGTCGTGTTCGACGGCAAGTACGTCACCGCGGCCGGGGTCTCCTCCGGCATCGACATGGGCCTCAGCCTGATCGGCCGGATCGCCGGCGACGAGCACGCCCAGGCCGTCCAGCTGATGACCGAGTACGACCCGCAGCCGCCGTACGACGCGGGCGCCCCGCACAAGGCACCTGCCCACCTCGTGGAGGAGTTCCGCACCAACAGCCGCTTCGCCCTGATGTGAGCCCCGGGCCGCCCCGGTCCCTCACACCGTCCAGGTGAACCGGGGCGCCCTGCGCTCCAGGAACGCGGCGACGCCCTCCGCGGCGTCGCCGCTGCCGCGCGCCTGCTCGGCCCAGTGGGCGTCCCGGTCCGTCCGCCCGTCGGCGAACTCCTTGGCCGCCGCCTGGGTCAGCCGGGAGCGCGAGACCAGCACCCGGGTGAACTCCGCGACCCGCTCGTCCAGCCCGCCCCCGGGCAGCACCTCGTCCACCAGCCCCGTCCGCAGCGCCCGCTCGCTGTCGATCAACTCGCCGGAGAACAGCAGGTACTTGGCGGTGCCGGGACCGACCAGCGCCACCAACCGCCGGGTGGAGGACGACGGATAGACGAGCCCCAGCTTCGCCGGAGTGATCCCGAACAGCGACCCCTCCTCCGCGAACCGCAGATCACAGGCGGCCGCGAGCTGCGAACCGCCGCCCACGCAGTGCCCCCGGATGGCCGCGAGCGTCGGCTTGGGGAAGGCCGCGAGCGCCTCCTCGGCCCGCAGCGCCAGGCCCTGGGCCTCGCCCGGCGACTGCCGTAGCGTGGAGATGTCGGCCCCCGCACAGAACGTCCCGCCCTCCCCGGTCAGCACCAGCGCCCGTACGGAGGGGTCGGTGGCCAGCCGGTCGAGCAGCGGCGGCAGCGACCGCCACATCCCGGCCGTCATGGCGTTGCGCTTGGCCGGGTGGTGGATCACGACCGTCGCGACCCCGTCGGCGGTGGAATGCAGCAGTTGAGGGTCCATGCACCGGATGCTAGCCACCCCCCGCACCCATACGATCAAGAAGGGGCCCGAACGTGAGGGAGGCCCCGCATGCTCGGATCCAAACACGCCAAGGACACGCACACCCCGCGCGGCACGAACCCCGCGACCGGCAGGCGCACCACCAGGGACGCGCAGGCGGACACCGCCAAACTGGGACGGGACTTCGGCTGGATCGCCGCGCTCGGCGTGATCCTGGTGATCACGGGCGTCGTCGGGCTGTGCTACGTCGGCCTCGCCACCCTGACCACCATGATCCTCTTCGGCTGGCTGCTGCTGATCGGCGGCGTGATCGGCCTGCTGCACGCGGTGCAGGCCCGCGGCACGCACTTCTTCTGGCTCGGTGTCGTGGTCGCCGCGCTGAACATCGCCGCCGGTGTGGTCGTTCTGAAGACCCCGGAGGCGGGGGCCGAGGCGCTCACCATGTTCGCCGCGCTGCTGTTCCTCACCGGCGGGTTGTTCCGGCTGGTCGGCGGCCTCGTCGTCCGCGGCCCCCAGTTCGGCTGGACCCTGGTGCAGGGAGCCTTCGACCTGCTCCTCGGCATCCTGGTGCTCGCCACCTGGCCGAGCAGCAGCAAGTACGTCATCGGCACCTTCTTCTCGCTCGCCCTGCTCTTCGACGGCCTCGGGCTGATCGCCACCGGGTTCGGCGGGCGGCGCATCGTGGGCCTGGTCTCGGAGAAACTCACGGAGAGTCACCGGCCGTCGGGCGGCAAGAGCGGACACGGCGCCGAACCCGTACAACCCGAATAGTTCCGAAAGTGACACACGCCCGGCAGAATCGTTCATTCTGTTGGTCGGCCCGAACGCGATCGGTCGGGAAAGCGTCGATACGCGCTGACTTGTGTTCAGTCATTCGTGGAGGGCGTCGCGTCACCAACACTTAACGTGTGGTGACAATCGAGCGCAAGGGCGGCGACCGGACCATGGACGACCGAGGGCGCGGGGGCGACCCACGCCCTGGAGGCGGCGGGCACGCTCCCGACGACCACAGGCCGCCGGGACCGCTGCCGTACGAAGGGGTCTGGCGGTTCACCGCGGCCGCCGTCGACGCCTCGGTGCCGCAGGCGCGGCGCGCCGTCCGAGACCTGCTGGCCCGTCAGGGCGTGCCGATCTCGGACGACCTCGTCCACGGCTTACTGGTGATCGTCTCCGAGCTGGTGACCAACGCCGTCAAGCACGCGGCGGTGCTCTCGCCCACGCTCGCCGTCGAAGTCGGGGTCGGAGCGGAGTGGGTGCGGGTCGCGGTGGAGGACAACCACCCCTACCGCCCCACCGCCCTGGAGACCGACCACGGCCGGCTGGGCGGCCGCGGGCTGCTGCTGGTGCGGGAGATCACCAGGGAGGCCGGCGGGGTCTGCGACGTCGAGCACACCGCGAGCGGCGGCAAGGTGATCTGGGCCGCCCTGCCGCTCAAACCCTCGCACCTGCTCTAGGGCCTGTCGTTTGGATCACGCCTGGGCCGCGGGGCTTGGCACGCACATCTGCGGCGTTGCCGTCGGTCCCCAACTCCCCCACGCTCGAACAACCTCGCGCGGGGGGACCCCCATCGCGTCGACTCCCTCCTCCGCAGCTGCACGCACCAAGCCCCGCTCACCGGCAGCCATCAAGCTGCCGTAGCCCGAAGCCGGCATGGTCCCAACGACAGACCTGGCGGGCGGGGTCACCAGCCCGCGGAGTCGCCCGTCAGCTCCCTGACCGCGGGGCGGGCCGCGTCCAGCACCGTCATGAACCAGGCCGAGAAGGTGTCCTTGGCGTGCCGCTCGGCGAGTTCCTGCGGGGTCACGAAGGCCGTGGCCCCGACCTCCTCCGGGTCCGGCCGCAGCGGGGACCGCACCAACCCCACGAAGAGATGGTTGAACTCCTGCTCCACCAGACCCGAGTCCGGGTCGGGGTGGTTGTAGCGGACCGTTCCCGCCTCGCCGAGCAGCGCCGGGGACACCCCGAGCTCCTCGTACGTACGCCGCGCGGCCGCCGCGAACGGGGACTCGCCGGGGTAGGGGTGACCGCAGCAGGTGTTCGACCAGACTCCGGGGGAGTGGTACTTGCCGAGGGCGCGCTGCTGGAGCAGCAGCCGGCCCCGCTCGTCGAAGAGGAACACCGAGAACGCCCGGTGCAACTGCCCGGGAGGCTGGTGTGCGGAGAGCTTCTCCGCCGTGCCGATCGTCGTGCCCTCCTCGTCGACCAGCTCCAGCAGGATCGCTTCCGTGGTGCTGTCCGGTGCGTCGTGCATCGCGGTGGCAGGTGTGATCGGCATGCCCATCCTTCGCTTCGTTCCTCGAGCCCCAAGTCTGCCGTAGGGAACCGGCACTCCTGGCACTTCACGCCAACCCGCATGTCCTACCCGCGCACCCCCGGCGCGGACACCCATGGATCGCGCGCGCCCTGGACGGCGTACCCGGATGCACGCATGTCAGTGGCAGAGCTTCGCCTCGTGCTCCGCGTGTCCGCCGGGCTCCAGCTGGAACGTGCAGTGCTCGACGTCGAAGTGGTCGCCGATGCAGCCCTGAAGCTCGTGGAGCATCTTCTCGTTGCCGATCGCGTCGAGCGTGTCGGAGCCGACCACGACATGAGCCGACAGGACCGGCATGCCGGAGGTGATGGTCCAGGCGTGCAGGTCGTGGACGTCCTCGACGCCGGGCAGGGCGAGGATGTGGGCCCGCACCTCCGCCATGTCGACGTTCTTCGGCGCCGCCTCCAGCAGCACGTCCAGGGTCTCGCGCAGCAGCTTCACCGTGCGCGGCACGATCATCACGCCGATGATCAGCGAGGCGATCGGGTCGGCGGCCTGCCAGCCCGTGAGCAGGATGACCACGGCGGAGACGATCACCGCCAGCGAGCCGAGCGCGTCGGCGGCCACCTCCAGGAAGGCGCCCCGGACGTTCAGGCTCTCCTTCTGGCCCCGCATCAGCAGGGTCAGCGAGATCATGTTGGCGACCAGGCCGATCGCACCGAACACGACGGTCAGTCCGCCCTGGGTGCCGACCGGTGTGATGAAACGCTGGATCGCCTCGAAGAGCACATAGCCGCCGACGCCGAGCAGCAGCACACAGTTGGCGAGGGCCGCGAGTATCTCGGCGCGGGCGTACCCGAAGGTGCGGTTGCCGCTCGGCGGACGGTTGGCGAAGTGGATGGCGAGGAGCGCCATGCCGAGGCCCACCGCGTCCGTCGCCATGTGCGCCGCGTCCGCGACGAGCGCGAGGGAGTCGGCGAGGACTCCGCCGACGATCTCGACCACCATGACGGTGAGCGTGATCGACAGCGCGATCCGCAGCCTCCCGCGGTACGCGGCTGCCGCCGTACCGCTGGTCGGCGCGTGATGCGCGTGCCCGTGATCGTGCCCAGCCCCCATGGAATCCGCCCTTCCGCGTCCGTGTGTCCGGCTCCGGGATCACAGTCAACTACGGGCGGGGGGTATACGGCAACGCGGCACTGAACACCGTTGTCATATGCTCTGACCTGCGGAAACGATCCGCAGGTCAGGGCGGTGTCATGAGCGGGGGTTCGGTCGGAGACCGCGGTGCAGGCACCAGCCCGCCCAAGCCGACTCGACCATCTCGCGCACCCCGTGCCGGGCCGTCCAGCCCAGTTCCCGCTCGGCCAGCGAGGCCGAGGCGACGGCGCGCGGCGCGTCCCCGGGGCGCCGGGGTTCGACGAGCGCGGGCCGGCGGTCGCCGGTCACCTCGCCTACGAGCGTGATCAGCTCGCGCACCGACACGCCCTCGCCCCGTCCGATGTTCACGGTGAGGTCGCCGGTCGCGCCCTCCGTCGTGAGCCGCCTGACCGCGGCGAGGTGCGCCTCCGCGAGGTCGGCGACATGGATGTAGTCGCGGATGCAGGTGCCGTCCGGGGTCGGGTAGTCGTCGCCGAAGATACGGGGCGCCTCGTCACGGGTGAGGCGGTCGAAGACCATCGGGATCACGTTGAAGACACCGGTGTCGGCGAGCGCGGGTTCGGCGGCGCCGGCCACATTGAAGTAGCGCAGGCACACGGTGGCCATCCCGTGCGCCCGGCCTGCCGCGCGGACCAGCCACTCACCCGTGAGTTTGGTCTCGCCGTAGGGGCTCATCGGCGCGCAGGGGGTGTCCTCCGTGATGAGGTCCACATCCGGGTTGCCGTACACGGCGGCGGAGGAGGAGAACAGGAACCGCCGCACGCCCGCACCCGCCGCCGCTTCCAGGAGCGTGGCCAGTCCGCCCACGTTCTCCTGGTAGTAGCGCGTCGGCTGGGCCACCGACTCGCCGACCTGCTTGCGGGCCGCCAGGTGCACCACACCGGTCACGGCGTGCTCGGCGAGGGTCCGCTTCAGGAGGTCGCCGTCCAGGGCCGAGCCGTGGACGAGCGGGATGCGGTCGGGGAGGCGGCCGGGGACACCGGCCGAGAGGTCGTCCAGTACGACCACCCGTTCTCCGGCGTCGGCCAGGGCCCTCGCCACGTGTGCGCCGATATATCCGGCTCCGCCTGTGATCAGCCAAGTCATGGGCACCTACCTTAACCGGGCTCCCGGAATCACGCTGATGTTTTCTGTTGAGTGATGGTGGAATTTGTTGAACCCGGTGTGCTGGAGTGCGGGCTCCGCCGTATATCGCCTATGAGCTGATATGCGAACCGGAGTTTGTGGCGTGACCCTCGGATCCCCGATGATGATCGCGGCGGAGCCCAGCAGGCCCACTTGATCGGGCCGTGAACGGGCGGTGAATCCTCGTTTCCCTTCATCCGATAACCTCTGCCGACACGCCGCCGGGCCGTAGCGGGCCGGGGCGTCCCCACCACGCACATGCCCGGCGCGGTCGCGTCGGCACCCAGGGAGTGAGTTCGTCTGTCGACCGCCATCCTCACCGGTCAGCCGGTCCCCGGATCGTCGCTGGAGGGCGATCTGCGGTCGCTCGGCTTCGACGTGCGGGTCGCCTCCGACGCCGGTGACGCCGAGACGCTCCTGGCCACCGTCCCCGCCGGTCAGCGGGTCGCGATCGTCGACGCCCGGTTCGTGGGGCACGTGCACGCACTGCGCCTCGGCCTCACCGACCCCCGCTTCGACGCCGCCGCCCTGCCGGGCGCCGTCACCGTGCGGCCCGCCGCCCGCCAGGCCCTCAGCCGCGCGCTGGCCCGCGAGAACTCCGACGCGAGCGGCAGCACCGCCGTCGCCGTCGACAATGTCGCCGACCGGGTGGTCGCCGCCCTCGACGCCGACGGCGTCGCCCTGCACCGGCCCGACCTCGGCACCCTGGTCGCCGTCGTCCCCACCGACCCCCAGACCCGCAACGAGGCCCGCCAGGCGGTCGCCGCCGTCGATGACGAGGCCGTACGGCTGCGGACGGCCGTGAAGTCCCGCGACGGGTTCTTCACCACGCACTTCATCAGCCCCTACTCCCGCTACCTCGCCCGCTGGTGCGCCCGCCGCGGCCTCACCCCGAACCAGGTCACCACCGCCTCGCTGATCACCGCCCTGATCGCGGCGGGCTGCGCGGCCACCGGCACCCGCGGTGGCTTCGTCGCCGCCGGCCTGCTCCTGATCTTCTCCTTCGTCCTCGACTGCACCGACGGCCAGCTGGCCCGCTACTCGCTGCAGTACTCGACGCTCGGCGCCTGGCTCGACGCCACCTTCGACCGCGCCAAGGAGTACGCCTACTACGCGGGCCTCGCACTCGGCGCCGCCCGCGGCGGCGACGATGTATGGGCGCTCGCGCTCGGCGCGATGGTCCTCCAGACCTGCCGCCACGTCGTCGACTTCTCCTTCAACGAGGCGAACCACGACGCCACCGCCAACACCAGCCCCACCGCGGCCCTCTCCGACAAACTCGACAGCGTCGGCTGGACGGTGTGGGTGCGCCGGATGATCGTGCTGCCCATCGGCGAGCGCTGGGCGATGATCGCCGTCCTCACGGCGGTCACCACCCCCCGGATCACCTTCTACGCGCTGCTCATCGGCTGCGCCTTCGCCGCGACCTACACCACAGCGGGCCGCGTGCTGCGCTCGCTGACCCGCAAGGCACAGCGCACCGACCGGGCGGCGCAGGCGCTGGCGGACCTCGCGGACACCGGCCCGCTCGCCGAGGCGCTGGCCCGGCTCCTGCCGGGCCCCCCGCGCAAGACGGCACTGCTCAGCGCGGCCTTCGGGGCCGTGGCCGTGGTGACCGCCGCCTGGGTCTGGGGCCCGTCCTGGCCGGTCGTCGCCATGGCCGCCCTGTATGTCGGGCTGTCGGCGGAAGCCGTCGAGCGCTCCCTCAAGGGCGCTCTGGACTGGCTGATTCCTCCGCTGTTCCGCGCCGCCGAGTACGGGACCGTACTGGTACTGGCGGTCAAAGCCGATGTGAACGGAGCCCTTCCCGCGGCTTTCGGGCTGGTGGCGGCCGTCGCCTACCATCACTACGACACGGTGTACCGCATCCGCGGTGACGCCGGCGCGCCGCCGCGGTGGCTCGTGCGGGTGATCGGCGGTCACGAAGGCAGGACGCTGCTGGTCACCGTTCTGGCCGCGCTGCTCGCGCCCACAGATTTCAAGGTCGCGCTCACGGTGCTCGCCGTGGCCGTGGCGCTCGTGGTGCTCCTCGAGAGCATCCGCTTCTGGGTGACCGCCCATAAAACCGGCGCACCCGCCGTACACGATGAAGGAGAACCCGCATGATCGGCCTCGTGCTGGCGGCCGGCGCCGGACGGCGTCTTCGCCCCTACACCGACACCCTGCCCAAGGCTCTGGTGCCGGTCGGCCCCGAGGGGAACGAGGACAGCCTGACCGTTCTCGACCTCACTCTCGGCAACTTCGCCGAGATCGGCCTGACCGAGGTCGCGATCATCGTCGGTTACCGCAAGGAGGCCGTCTACGAGCGCCGCGAGGCGCTGGAGCAGAAGTACGGCCTGAAGATCACCCTGATCGACAACGACAAGGCCGAGGAGTGGAACAACGCCTACTCCCTGTGGTGCGGCCGTGACGCCATCAAGCACTCGGTGATCCTCGCCAACGGCGACACCGTGCACCCGGTCTCCGTCGAGAAGACCCTGCTCGCCGCACGTGGCGGCGACAAGAAGATCATCCTCGCCCTCGACACGGTGAAGTCCCTCGCCGACGAGGAGATGAAGGTCGTCGTCGGTCCCGAGGGTGGCATGACGAAGATCACCAAGCTGATGGACCCGGCCGAGGCGACCGGCGAGTACATCGGCGTCACCCTCATCGAGGGCGAGGCCGCCGACGAGCTGGCTGACGCCCTGAAGACGGTCTTCGAGACGGACCCGCAGCAGTTCTACGAGCACGGCTACCAGGAGCTCGTGAACCGCGGCTTCCGTATCGACGTGGCCCCCATCGGCGACGTCAAGTGGGTCGAGATCGACAACCACGACGACCTCGCCAAGGGACGTGAGATCGCGTGCCAGTACTGACGAGGCTCATCCCCTCGCCGGTCGTCGTGGACATCCGTCCCGGCGCGCTCGATGATCTGGCGACGATCCTGTCGGACCAGCGCATCGCGCCGTCGGGCCGGCTGGCCTTCGCGATCAGCTCCGGCTCCGGCGCGGCGCTGCGCGACCGATTCGCTCCCGCGTTTCCGGAGGCGGACTGGTTCTGCGACGCCGACGGCACCATCGACGGGGCGGTACGGCTCGCCGACTCGATCAAGAAGGGCGGCCACTACGACGCCGTGGTCGGGCTCGGCGGCGGCAAGGTCATCGACTGCGCCAAGTACGCCGCGGCCCGTGTGGGCCTGCCGCTGGTCGCCGTCGCCACCAACCTCGCCAACGACGGCCTGTGCTCCCCGGTCGCCACGCTCGACAACGACGCGGGCCGCGGCTCCTACGGTGTGCCGAACCCCATCGGGATCGTCATCGACCTCGATGTCATCCGTGAGGCCCCGGTGCGCTTCGTGCGGGCCGGCATCGGCGATGTGATCTGCAAGATCTCCGCCGTGGCCGACTGGGAGCTGTCCAGCCGCGAGACCGGCGAGAAGGTCGACGGACTGGCCGCCGCGATGGCCCGCCAGGCAGCCGAGGCCGTGCTCCGCCACCCCGGCGGCGTCGGTGACGACGACTTCCTGACGACCCTGTCCGAGTCCCTCGTGCTGTGCGGGATCTCCATGTCCGTGGCCGGCGACAGCCGTCCCGCCTCGGGCGCCTGCCACGAGATCAGCCACGCCTTCGACCTCAGCTTCCCCAAGCGCAACGCGCTCCACGGCGAGCAGTGCGGACTGGGCGGCGCCTTCGCCACGTTCCTGCGGGGCGACAAGGAGATCGCCGGGCAGATGACCGAGGTCCTCAGGCACCACGGACTGCCCGTCCTCCCGGAGGAGATCGGCTTCACCATCGACGAGTTCGTCAAGGTCGTGGAGTTCGCGCCGCAGACCCGGCCGGGCCGGTACACCATCCTCGAGCACCTCGAACTGAGCACCGAGCAGATCAAGGACGCATACGCCGACTATGCCAAAGCCATCGGTAGCTGAGCTCCGACCGGTCGTCCACCCCCCGGGTGTGAAGGACCGGCGGAGCGGTGAGCACTGGGCCGGCCGGCTCTACATGCGCGAAATCTCCCTGCGCATAGACCGGCACCTGGTGAACACCCGGGTCACGCCCAACCAGCTGACCTACCTGATGACCGTCTTCGGCGTCCTCGCCGCCCCGGCGCTGCTCGTCCCGGGCATCTGGGGCGCCGTCCTCGGTGTGCTGATGGTCCAGCTGTACCTGTTGTTCGACTGCGTCGACGGGGAGATCGCCCGCTGGCGCAAGCAGTACTCGATCGCCGGCGTCTATGTGGACCGGGTCGGTGCTTACCTCTGCGACGCGGCCGTGCTCGTCGGCTTCGGCCTGCGCGCCGCCGACCTGTGGGGTGCCGGCCGGATCGACTGGCTGTGGGCCTTCCTCGGTACCCTCGCCGCTCTCGGCGCCATCCTGATCAAGGCGGAGACGGACCTCGTCGGGGTGGCCCGGCACCAGACCGGGAAGCCGCCGGTCCAGGAGTCGGCCTCGGTGCCCCGCTCCTCCGGCATGGCCCTGGCCCGCCGGGCCGCCGCCGCGCTCAAGTTCCACCGGCTGATCCTCGGGGTCGAGGCCTCCCTGCTGGTCCTGGTCCTCGCGATCGTCGACCAGATCCGGGGCGACCTCTTCTACTCCCGGCTCGGCGTCGCCGTCCTCGCGGGCATCGCCCTGCTGCAGACCCTGCTGCACCTGGTGTCCATCCTCGCCTCCAGCAGGCTGAAGTGAGCGGCGGCATGAAGGTCGGCGCGGTCATCATCACCATGGGCAACCGCCCCGACGAACTCCGCGCCCTCCTCGACTCGGTCGCCAAGCAGGAGGGCGACCGGGTCGAGGTGGTCGTCGTCGGCAACGGCTCACCCGTCCCCGACGTCCCCGAGGGCGTGAAGACGGTCGAGCTGCCGGAGAACCTCGGCATCCCCGGCGGCCGCAACGTCGGCATCGAGGCGTTCGGCCCCGGCGGCCGGGACGTCGACGTCCTGCTCTTCCTGGACGACGACGGTCTGCTCGCCCACCACGACACCGCCGAACTGTGCCGCACGGCCTTCGAGGCCGACCCCCGGCTCGGCATCATCAGCTTCCGCATCGCCGACCCCGAGACCGGCGAGACCCAGCGGCGCCATGTGCCCCGGCTGCGCGCCTCCGACCCGATGCGCTCCTCCCGGGTCACCACGTTCCTCGGCGGCGCCAACGCCGTACGCACCCGGGTCTTCGCCGAAGTGGGCGGGCTCCCGGACGAGTTCTTCTACGCGCACGAGGAAACCGACCTGGCATGGCGGGCCCTCGACGCGGGCTGGATGATCGACTACCGGTCCGACATGGTGCTGTACCACCCCACGACCGCGCCCTCCCGGCACGCGGTCTACCACCGCATGGTCGCCCGCAACCGCGTCTGGCTCGCCCGCCGCAACCTGCCCGCGCCACTCGTCCCCGTCTACCTCGGCGTCTGGCTGCTGCTGACACTGCTCCGCAAGCCCTCGGGCCCGGCGCTGAAGGCCTGGTTCGGCGGTTTCAAGGAGGGCTGGACGAGCGCCTGCGGTCCCCGCCGGCCCATGAAGTGGCGTACGGTGTGGCGCCTGACCCGACTGGGACGACCTCCCGTCATCTGACAAGCTCGATATCTGAGAGCATGCGGCGGTACCCGGTCCCAGGTTTCCGCCTCGGCCCGACCAGGCTGCGCACTTTGAGGACGAAAGTATCCATTTGTGAGTGAGACAACGCATGACGGCAGGCTCGCGGTGAGCGACCGCCCGTCGCCCGACGACGGGATCTCCGCGGCGGAACTGGCCGCCAAGTACGGGCTGTCCGTGAGCGGTGCCCGGCCCGGACTCGCCGAGTACGTCCGCCAGATGTGGGGGCGGCGTCACTTCATCCTCGCCTTCTCCCAGGCGAAGCTCACCGCGCAGTACAGCCAGGCCAAGCTCGGCCAGCTGTGGCAGGTGGCCACCCCGCTGCTGAACGCGCTGGTGTACTTCCTGATCTTCGGCCTGATCCTCGACGCCGACCGCGGCATGTCCCGCGAGGTCTACATCCCGTTCCTGGTCACGGGTGTCTTCGTGTTCACCTTCACCCAGAGCTCGGTGATGGCGGGCGTCCGCGCGATCTCCGGCAACCTGGGCCTGGTGCGCGCGCTGCACTTCCCCCGGGCCTCCCTGCCCATCTCCTTCGCGCTCCAGCAGCTCCAGCAGCTGCTGTTCTCGATGATCGTGATGTTCGCCGTGGCGATCGGCTTCGGCAGCTACCCGTCGCTGTCCTGGCTGCTGATCCTCCCGGCGCTGGCGCTCCAGTTCTGCTTCAACACCGGCCTGGCCCTCGTCTTCGCCCGCATGGGAGCCAAGACCCCCGACCTCGCCCAGCTGATGCCGTTCGTGATGCGGACCTGGATGTACGCCTCCGGCGTCATGTTCTCCATCCCGGTGATGCTCGCCGACCATCCCAAGTGGATCAGCGACGTCCTCCAGTGGAACCCGGCCGCCATCTACATGGACCTCATGCGCTTCGCGCTCATCGACGGCTACGGCCGCGAGAACCTGCCCCCGCACGTGTGGGCGGTCGCCGGCGGCTGGGCCGTGCTGGTCGCGCTCGGCGGCTTCGTGTACTTCTGGAAGGCGGAGGAGAGGTACGGCCGTGGCTGAGACCCGCATCCCCACCGTCATCGCGGACGAGCTGCACATCGTCTACCGCGTCAACGGCGCCAAGACCGGCAAGGGCAGCGCGACGGCCGCCCTGAGCCGGATACTCAAGAGAGGCTCCGACGACGCGGCGCGGGGTGTGCGCAAGGTGCACGCCGTCAAGGGCGTTTCCTTCATCGCCTACCGGGGCGAGGCCATCGGCCTCATCGGCTCCAACGGCTCCGGCAAGTCCACCCTGCTGCGCGCCATCGCCGGTCTGCTCCCCGCGGAGAAGGGCAAGGTCTACACCGACGGTCAGCCCTCCCTCCTCGGCGTCAACGCCGCCCTGATGAACGACCTCACGGGCGAACGGAACGTCATATTGGGCGGCCTCGCGATGGGCATGTCCCGCGAGCAGATCAAGGCGCGCTACCAGGAGATCGTCGACTTCTCGGGCATCAACGAGAAGGGCGACTTCATCACCCTGCCGATGCGCACCTACTCCTCCGGCATGGCGGCGCGACTGCGGTTCTCCATCGCGGCGGCCAAGGACCACGACGTCCTGATGATCGACGAGGCCCTCGCCACCGGTGACCGCAAGTTCCAGAAGCGTTCCGAGGCCCGCATCCGTGAGCTGCGCAAGGAGGCCGGCACGGTCTTCCTCGTCAGTCACAACAACAAGTCGATCCGGGACACCTGCGACCGGGTCCTGTGGCTGGAACGCGGTGAGCTGCGCATGGACGGACCGACCGAAGAGGTCCTGAAGGAGTACGAGAAGTTCACGGGCAAGTAGTCCGCCTCCACCCGGGCCCCGCCGGAACTGCTCCGGTGGGGCCCGGCGTCTGCGGAGGAGAAGGAGACGCGGCGTTCGCAAAGGAACCGCCAACTCCGGCAAGGAACAGTCAACTCCGGCCACCCGTAGCAATCTTGGGGGCAATCGGTGCGTTCTTGTGATGTGCAGGACACCCCGTCGGAGCATGGTGCGTTGTAGAACGTAAGCTGTACCGGTGCCGAATCGCGGCAAGTGGGTCCATAATGCGCGACACCCGGCATCCGCCGCACACGCTGACGATTGGGCGGCGTGTCCGAAATAGTGCGTCTTGGGTCGGCAGTGTAGAACGGGAGATGTGACGGCCATGGCTACGGAAACTCCCCAGCTCAACAACGCTTCCGCCGTCCCCGCGCCGGGTGACGAGCGGTGACCGAAAGCGGGACGGCGCGCACCGGCGACCCGGAGCGCGACACCCTCGACAAGGCCGCGGCCGAGAACTTCCCCGTCGCGCCGTTCTTCCTGCCCCGGGCCTGGCGCGACGACCTGATGGCGCTCTACGGCTTCGCTCGCCTCGTCGACGACATCGGCGACGGCGATCTCGCCCCCGGAGGCGCCGACGCCCGCCTCCTGGACGTCCCCCCGCGGGACGCCGACGACCGTCTCCTCCTCCTCGACGCCTTCGAGGCCGACCTCCGCAAGGTCTTCGACGCCGTCCCCGGCCACCCCCTGCTCCGCACCCTCCAGCGCACGGTCCGCCGCCACCGCCTCGGCCCCGGCCCCTTCCTCGACCTGATCGCGGCCAACCGCCAGGACCAGCTCGTCACGCGCTACGAGACCTACGACGACCTGCTCGCCTACTGCGCGCTGTCCGCGAACCCCGTGGGCCGTCTGGTGCTCGCCGTCACCGGCACGACCACCCCCGAGCGGCTCCGCCTGTCCGACGCGATCTGCACCGCGCTGCAGATCGTCGAACACCTCCAGGACGTGGCCGAGGACCTCCGCCGCGACCGCGTCTACCTGCCCGCCAAGGACATGAAACGTTTCCACGTGCAGGAGGCGGACCTCGCCGCGCCCACCGCGGGCGCGTCGGTGCGCGCCCTGATCGCGTACGAAGCGGACCGTGCCCGCAAGCTGCTGGACGAGGGCGCCCCGCTGGTGGGGAGTGTCCACGGCAGGCTGAGGCTGCTCCTCGCGGGGTTCGTGGCGGGCGGCAGGGCGGCCCTCCACGCGATCGCCGCCGCCGAACACGACGTACTTCCCGGCCCACCCAAGCCCGGCAGGCTCCGGTTGCTGCGGGACATGGGCGCGACCCTGCGAGGAGAGGGGTGATCCGGACCGTGGAGTCGGAACCACACATGTCCGCGCCGGTACTCGCCGCCTACAGCTACTGCGAGGCCGTCACCGGACAGCAGGCCCGTAACTTCGCCTACGGCATCCGGCTGCTGCCGACGCCCAAGCGCCGCGCCATGTCCGCGCTGTACGCCTTCTCGCGGCGCGTCGACGACATCGGCGACGGCGCCCTCGCGGCCGAGGTCAAGACGGCCCGGCTCGAGGAGACCCGGTCGCTGCTCGCCCGGATCCGCGCGGGCACCGTCGACGAGGACGACACCGACCCCGTGGTCGTGGCCCTCGCCCACACCGCGAGCCGCTTCCCCGTCCCGCTCGACGCCCTCGACGAACTCATCGACGGCGTCCTCATGGACGTACGCGGCGAGACCTACGAGACCTGGGACGACCTGAAGGTCTACTGCCGCTGCGTCGCCGGCGCCATCGGCCGCCTCTCCCTCGGAGTCTTCGGCACCGAACCCGCGGCACGCGGAGCGGAGCGCGCACCCGAGTACGCCGACACCCTCGGCCTCGCCCTGCAACTCACCAACATCCTCAGGGACGTTCGCGAGGACGCACAGGGCGGCAGAACCTATCTGCCCGGCGACGACCTCGCGAAGTTCGGCTGCTCGGCGGGGTTCGCCGGGCAGCTCCCGCCGGCCGACTCCGACTTCGCGGGTCTGGTGCACTTCGAGGTGCGCCGGGCCCGCGCCCTCTTCGCCGAGGGCTACCGCCTGCTGCCGATGCTGGACCGCCGTAGCGGAGCCTGTGTCGCCGCCATGGCGGGCATCTACCGGCGGCTGCTCGACCGCATCGAGCGCGAGCCGGAGGCCGTGCTGCGCGGCCGGGTCTCGCTGCCCGGACGCGAGAAGGCCTATGTCGCCGTACGCGGACTGTCCGGTCTCGACACCCGCCATGCGTCCCGGCGCACCGTCAGGAGGCGCGTCTGATGGACAATCTGGACCAACGCGACCCCATCGGGGACAAGTGGTACGCAACCCTCCGCGACGCGGGGGCGTCCCTGACTGCGACGGCCTGCCGCGGACCGATCCCTCGCCCCGGCGGACCGGCAGGGGAGGGTGCGCGATGACCGAAGCGGCACGGCCCGGCGGACCGCCGGGCGAGAACCGTACCGGCCGGCCCGGCAGCACGGCCGTGGTGGTCGGCGGGGGACTGGCGGGCGTCACCACCGCCCTCGCCCTCGCCGACGCCGGTGTGCGGGTCACGCTACTGGAAGGACGCCCGCGCCTCGGCGGACTGGCCTTCTCCTTCCAGCGCGGCACCCTCACCGTCGACAACGGACAGCATGTGTACCTGCGCTGCTGCACCGCCTACCGCTGGTTCCTCGACCGGATCGACGCCGCCGCGCTGGCCCCGCTGCAGAACCGTCTCGACGTGCCCGTGCTCGACGCGGCGGGCAGGCCCGGCCGGCGGCTCGGCCGACTGCGGCGCGACGCGCTGCCCGTGCCCCTGCACCTCGGGCGCAGCCTCGCCACATACCCGCACCTCTCGCTCGCCGAGCGGGCCAAGGTGGGGCGTGCCGCGCTGGCGCTCAAGGCGCTCGACCTCGACGACCCGGCGCTGGACGAGCGGGACTTCGCCGGCTGGCTCGCCGCGCACGGCCAGTCCGCGCGTGCCGTCGAGGCGCTGTGGGACCTCGTGGGCGTCGCCACCCTCAACGCGGTGGCCAGGGACGCCTCCCTCGGGCTCGCCGCGATGGTCTTCAAGACGGGGCTGCTGTCCGACCCCGGCGCGGCCGACATCGGCTGGGCCCACGTCCCGCTGGGCGAACTCCACGACCGGCTGGCCCGCAAGGCCCTCGACTCGGCGGGCGTCCGCACCGAACTGCGCACCCGCGTCACCGCCGTCCGCGCCGGCGAGGACGGCGGCTGGCGCGTCGAGGTGCCCGGCGAGAGCCTGGACACCGACGCGGTCGTCCTCGCCGTACCGCAGCGCGAGGCGTACGACCTGCTCCCGCAGGGCGCGCTCGACCGGCCCGAACGGCTGCTGGAGATCGGCACCGCGCCGATCCTCAACGTCCATGTGGTGTACGACCGGAAGGTGCTGAGCCGCCCGTTCTTCGCGGCGCTCGGCTCGCCCGTCCAGTGGGTCTTCGACCGGACCGAGGCGTCCGGGCTGAGCGAGGGCCAGTATCTGGCGCTGTCGCAGTCGGCCGCGCACCACGAGATCGACGAGCCCGTGGCCGTGCTCCGCGAGCGCTATCTGCCCGAGCTGGAGCGGCTCCTGCCCGGCGCGCGCGGCGCGCGGGTGAAGGACTTCTTCGTGACCCGGGAGCGCACCGCGACGTTCGCTCCCACCCCCGGCGTCGGACGGCTCAGGCCCGGCGCCCGCACCAAGGCACCCGGCCTGTACCTGGCCGGAGCGTGGACCGCCACCGGGTGGCCCGCGACCATGGAGAGTGCGGTCCGCAGCGGCGTGAGCGCGGCGGACGCCGCGCTCGCCGCCCTGGGCCGGCCCCGGGACCACCTCTTCGTCCACGAGGAGGCAGCGTGACGCTCGAAGCGCATCCGAACGGTTCCCGCACTCTCGGCACCGCAACTAGAGGAGAGACTGTGCCCACTGTGCCCCCGGCCGCGACGGCAGCCGACGCGGTGGACGTGACCGCGCTCCTGGAGCGCGGGCGGACCCTTGCCACGCCCGTGCTGCGGGCGGCGATCGAGCGGCTCGCGCCCCCCATGAACACCGTCGCGGCCTATCACTTCGGCTGGATCGACACCCGCGGCAACCCGGCCGCCGGGGACGGCGGCAAGGCCGTACGCCCCGCGCTGGCCGTCATGTCCGCCGAGGTCACCGGCGCCGCCCCCGAGGTCGGCATCCCCGGCGCGGTCGCGGTGGAGCTGGTGCACAACTTCTCGCTGCTGCACGACGACCTGATGGACGGCGACGAACAGCGCCGCCACCGCGACACCGTCTGGAAGGCGTACGACCCCGCCCAGGCCATCCTCGTCGGCGACGCCCTGATGGTCCTCGCCAACGAGATCCTCCTCGAACTCGGTACCGCCGAGGCGGCCCGTGCCACCCGCCGCGTCACCACCGCGACCCGCGCGCTCATCGACGGACAGGCCCAGGACATCTCCTACGAGCACCGCGAGCGGGTCACCGTCGAGGAGTGCCTGGAGATGGAGGGCAACAAGACGGGCGCCCTGCTCGCCTGTGCCTGCTCCATCGGCGCGGTCCTCGGCGGCGCCGACGACCACACCGCCGACGCGCTGGAGAAGTACGGCTACCACCTGGGGCTCGCCTTCCAGGCCGTCGACGACCTGCTGGGCATCTGGGGCGACCCGGTCTCCACGGGCAAGCAGACCTGGAGCGACCTGCGCCAGCGCAAGAAGTCCCTGCCCGTGGTGGCCGCGCTCGCGGCGGGCGGCCCCGCCTCCGAGCAGCTCGGTGAACTCCTCGCCGCCGACGCCAAGAGCAGCGACTTCGCGACCTTCTCCGAGGCGGAGTTCGCCGCCCGCGCCGCCCTCATCGAGGAGGCCGGCGGCCGGGAGTGGACCGCCGAGGAGGCGCGCCGCCAGCACGCCGTCGCCATCGAGGCACTCGACTCGATCCGGATGCCCGAGCACGTACGGGACCAGTTCACGGCCCTCGCCGACTTCGTCGTCGTACGGAAGAGGTGACCGCCATCGACCGACCGCCGACCGCCATCGGTCGAATAGCCCTCGCGTAGTCGCCGGCCGGTGCCCGTTCACCGGACACGCACCGGCCGACGGCTGACCCACCGCAGAGATCCGTCCACTGCACGAAGGGGAAGCCATGACAGCGACGACCGACGGAAGCACCGGGGCCCTGCCGCCCCGCGCTGCCTCGGCCAGCGACACCGACACCCACACCCCGGTGACGGCGGGGGTCCAGGACACCGCCGAACGCGCCCTGCGGCGTGCCACCGCGTTCCTCCTCGCGCGTCAGGACGCCCAGGGTTGGTGGAAGGGCGACCTGGAGACCAACGTGACCATGGACGCCGAGGACCTGCTGCTCCGTCAGTTCCTCGGGATCCGCGACGAGGAGACGACACGGGCCGCCGCCCTGTTCATCCGGGGCGAGCAGCGCGAGGACGGAACCTGGGCGACCTTCTACGGCGGCCCTCCCGAACTCTCCGCGACCGTCGAGGCGTATGTCGCGCTGCGGCTGGCCGGTGACGACCCGTCGGAGCCGCACATGGCGAAGGCGTCCGCGTGGATCCGGGAGCGTGGAGGGATCGCCGCGGCCCGCGTCTTCACGCGGATCTGGCTCGCCCTGTTCGGCTGGTGGAAGTGGGACGACCTGCCGGAGATGCCGCCGGAACTGATCTACTTCCCGAAGTGGATGCCGCTGAACATCTACGACTTCGGGTGCTGGGCGCGGCAGACCATCGTGCCGCTCACCGTCGTCTCCGCGAAGCGCCCGGTGCGGCCCGCCCCCTTCCCCCTCGACGAACTGCACACCGACCCCGGCCGGCCCAACCCGCCCGCGCCCCTCGACCCGCTGGGCACCTGGGAGGGCGCCTTCCAGCGGCTCGACAAGGTGCTGCACGGCTACCACAAGGTCGCGCTGAAGCGTCTGCGCCGAGCGGCGATGAACAGCGCCGCCCGCTGGATCATCGAGCGGCAGGAGAACGACGGCTGCTGGGGCGGCATCCAGCCGCCGGCCGTGTACTCGATCATCGCGCTCCATCTGCTCGGCTACGACCTCCAGCACCCCGTGATGCGGGCGGGCCTCGAGTCCCTGGACCGGTTCGCCGTGTGGCGCGAGGACGGCGCCCGCATGATCGAGGCGTGCCAGTCACCGGTGTGGGACACCTGCCTCGCCACCATCGCCCTCGCCGACGCCGGGCTGCCCGCCGACCACCCCCAACTGGTCAGGGCCGCCGACTGGATGCTCGGGGAGGAGATCGTCCGCCCCGGCGACTGGTCCGTCAGACGCCCCCAACTCCCTCCGGGCGGCTGGGCGTTCGAGTTCCACAACGACAACTACCCCGACATCGACGACACCGCCGAGGTGGTGCTCGCCCTGCGCAGGGTCAAGCACCCCGACCCCGAACGCGTCGAGAGGGCCATCGCCCGCGGCGTCCGCTGGAACCTCGGGATGCAGTCGAGGAACGGCGCCTGGGGCGCCTTCGACGTCGACAACACCAGCGCCTTCCCCAACAAGCTGCCCTTCTGCGACTTCGGCGAGGTCATCGACCCGCCGTCCGCCGACGTCACCGCCCACGTGGTGGAGATGCTCGCGGTCGAGGGCCTCTCCCACGACCCGCGCACCCGGCGCGGCATCGAATGGCTCCTCGCCGAACAGGAGCCGAGCGGCGCGTGGTTCGGCCGCTGGGGCGTCAACTACATCTACGGAACGGGGTCCGTGGTCCCCGCGCTGGTCGCCGCCGGGCTCCCCGCCGCGCATCCGGCGATCCGCCGGGCCGTGGCCTGGTTGGAGACCGTCCAGAACGACGACGGCGGCTGGGGCGAGGACCTGCGCTCCTACCCCGACCCCGCCGAATGGGGCGGCAAGGGCGCCTCCACCGCCTCCCAGACCGCCTGGGCGCTCCTCGCGCTGCTGGCCGCGGGCGAGCGGGACTCCAAGGCCGTGGAGCGCGGCGTCGCATGGCTCGCGGGCACCCAGCGCGGCGACGGCGGCTGGGACGAGCCCCAGTTCACCGGGACCGGCTTCCCGTGGGACTTCTCCATCAACTACCACCTCTACCGTCAGGTGTTCCCGCTCACCGCGCTCGGCCGGTACGTCCACGGCGAACCAGCCGTGCTGAAGGCCGGGGCGAGCTGATGGACACGGCCGCCGTCCCCGCCCCGCTGCTGATCGCCTGCGCGCTCGGCATCGAGCAGTTCGCCCTGCGCAGCGGCGACCCGGGCGGCGCCGGGGGCCCGGTCACCGTCCTGCGGACCGGCATGGGGCCGAAGGCCGCCGAACGCGCCGTCACCCGGCTGCTCGCCGACCGGGCGCTGGACGGGGCCGCTGTGCTCGCCACCGGATTCTGCGCGGGGCTCGCCCCCGGCATGCACCCCGGTGACCTCGTCGTCGCCGGGGAGACGAGGGGCCCAGACGGCGCCGTCACGCCCTGTGTGGGCGTCGAACGCCTGGTCAAGGAGCTGGGGCGGGCCGTGCCCGGACGCACGGTCCACACCGGCCCGCTCACCGGGTCCGATCACGTCGTCCGCGGTCAGGAACGGGCGGACCTCTTCGCCACCGGAGCGATCGCGGTCGACATGGAATCCGCGGTCACGCTCCACTGCGCCGTGCGAGCGGGCGCGCGCCCGGTTGCGGCCGTCCGGGTGGTCGTGGACGCTCCAGAACATGAACTGGTCCGGATCGGCACGGTACGCGGTGGAATATCGGCTTTCCGCGTTCTTCGTGCCGTCCTCCCCGCTTACTACGAATGGCACCGTTCCTTGCTGCTCCCCAGGAGGTGAGCCAGATGGCCATGCCGCTCCGCCAGTCCATCAAGGTGGCGACGTATCTCGCTGAACAGAAGCTCCGCAAGCGCGACAAGTTTCCGCTGATCGTCGAGTTGGAACCGCTCTACGCCTGCAATCTGAAGTGCGAGGGCTGCGGCAAGATCCAGCATCCGGCCGGGGTGCTCAAGCAGCGGATGCCGGTGGCGCAGGCCGTGGGCGCCGTCCTCGAATCGGGTGCCCCGATGGTGTCCATCGCCGGCGGCGAGCCCCTGATGCACCCGCACATCGACGAGATCGTGCGGCAGTTGGTGGCCCGCCGGAAGTACGTCTTCCTGTGCACCAACGCGCTGCTGCTGCGCAAGAAGATGGACAAGTTCAAGCCCTCGCCGTACTTCGCGTTCGCCGTGCACATCGACGGGCTGCGGGAGCGGCACGACGAGTCGGTGGCCAAGGAGGGAGTGTTCGACGAGGCCGTCGCCGCCATCAAGGAGGCCAAGCGGCGCGGCTTCCGGGTGACCACCAACTCGACCTTCTTCAACACCGACACCCCGCAGACCATCATCGAGGTCCTCAACTTCCTCAACGACGACCTGAAGGTCGACGAGATGATGATCTCGCCCGCCTACGCCTACGAGAAGGCGCCCGACCAGGAGCACTTCCTCGGTGTGGAGCAGACCCGCGAACTGTTCAGGAAGGCCTTCGCGGGCGGCAACCGCCGCCGCTGGCGCTTGAACCACTCGCCCCTCTTCCTGGACTTCCTGGAGGGCAGGGTCGACTTCCCGTGCACCGCGTGGGCGATCCCCAACTACTCGCTCTTCGGCTGGCAGAAGCCCTGCTACCTGATGAGCGACGGCTACGTCACGACCTACCGCGAGCTGATCGAGGACACCGACTGGGACGCGTACGGCCGCGGCAAGGACCCCCGGTGCGCCAACTGCATGGCGCACTGCGGCTACGAGCCCACCGCCGTCCTCGCCACCATGGGATCGCTGAAGGAGTCGCTGCGCGCCCTGCGCGAGACGGTCTCCGGGAACCAGGGGTGACGGCATGACCGCCGTGTCCCTCGGGCTGCCGGAGGTCCCCGTCCGGCCGGTCGCCGAGCGCCGGGAGAGTCGGCGGATCCAGGTCGGGTCGGTGGCCGTCGGCGGTGGCGCGCCGGTGTCGGTGCAGTCGATGACGACGACCCGTACGTCGGACGTCGGCGCCACCCTGCAGCAGATCGCCGAGCTCACCGCGTCCGGCTGCCAGATCGTGCGGGTCGCCTGCCCCACGCAGGACGACGCGGACGCCCTCGCCACCATCGCCCGCAAGTCGCAGATCCCGGTGATCGCGGACATCCACTTCCAGCCGAAGTACGTGTTCGCCGCGATCGAGGCCGGGTGCGCGGCCGTCCGGGTCAACCCCGGCAACATCAAGCAGTTCGACGACAAGGTGAAGGAGATCGCGCGGGCGGCGAAGGACCACGGGACGCCGATCCGCATCGGGGTCAACGCCGGGTCGCTCGACCGGCGCCTCCTCCAGAAGTACGGCAGGGCGACGCCCGAGGCGCTGGTGGAGTCCGCGCTGTGGGAGGCGTCGCTGTTCGAGGAGCACGACTTCCGGGACCTCAAGATCTCCGTCAAGCACAACGACCCGGTCGTGATGATCGAGGCGTACCGGCAGCTCGCCGCCCGCTGCGACTACCCGCTGCACCTGGGTGTCACAGAGGCGGGCCCCGCGTTCCAGGGCACGATCAAGTCGGCGGTGGCCTTCGGGGCGCTCCTGTCCGAGGGCATCGGTGACACGATCCGGGTCTCGCTGAGCGCACCACCGGCCGAGGAGGTCAAGGTCGGCATCCAGATCCTGGAGTCGCTGAACCTGAAGGCGCGGCGGCTGGAGATCGTGTCCTGCCCGTCGTGCGGGCGGGCGCAGGTCGACGTCTACCGGCTGGCGGACGAGGTGACCGCCGGGCTGGAGGGCATGGAGGTGCCGTTGCGCGTCGCGGTCATGGGCTGCGTCGTCAACGGTCCCGGGGAGGCGCGGGAGGCGGACCTCGGGGTCGCTTCCGGAAACGGCAAGGGGCAGATCTTCGTGAAGGGCGAGGTCATCAAGACCGTGCCCGAGTCGAAGATCGTGGAGACCCTCATCGAAGAGGCGATGAAGATCGCCGAGCAGATGGAGAAGGACGGCGTCGCGTCGGGGGAACCGGCGGTCACCGTGAGTTGACGACACGGGCTGAGAGTACGGATCGAGAGGGGGCCCGACGTGACGATTCTGGAGAGCATCCGGCAACCGCGCGATGTGAAGGCGCTGACCGAGGCGGAACTCGGTGCACTGGCCGAGGAGATCCGGGAGTTCCTGGTGCACGCGGTCGCCAGGACCGGTGGTCACCTGGGGCCCAACCTGGGGGTGGTGGAGCTGACCATCGCGCTCCACCGGGTCTTCGAGTCACCCGCGGACCGGATCCTGTGGGACACCGGTCACCAGAGCTACGTCCACAAGTTGCTGACAGGGCGTCAGGACTTCTCCAAGCTGCGCGGCAAGGGCGGCCTGTCCGGCTACCCCTCGCGTGAGGAGTCCGAGCACGACGTCATCGAGAACAGCCACGCCTCCACCGCCCTCGGCTGGGCCGACGGCCTCGCCAAGGCCCGCCAGGTGCGGGGGGAGCGGGGCCATGTCGTCGCCGTCATCGGTGACGGCGCGCTCACCGGGGGAATGGCCTGGGAGGCGCTCAACAACATCGCGGCCGCCAAGGACCGGCCGCTGATCATCGTCGTCAACGACAACGAACGCTCCTACGCGCCGACCATCGGCGGCCTCGCCAACCACCTCGCCACTCTGCGCACCACCGACGGCTACGAGCAGTTCCTCGCCTGGGGCAAGGACGTCCTGCTGCGCACCCCCGTCGTCGGCCACCCCATCTACGAGGCGCTGCACGGGGCGAAGAAGGGCTTCAAGGACGCGTTCGCGCCCCAGGGCATGTTCGAGGACCTGGGCCTGAAGTACGTCGGGCCGATCGACGGGCACGACGTCCAGGCGGTCGAGTCGGCGCTGCGCCGGGCCAAACGGTTCCATGGGCCCGTCCTCGTCCACTGCCTCACCCAGAAGGGCCGGGGGTACGAGCCGGCCCTCGCCGACGAGGAGGACCACTTCCACACGGTCGGCGTGATGGACCCGCTCACCTGCGAGCCGCTCGGTCCCCCCGGAGGGCCGTCCTGGACGTCGGTCTTCGGCGACGAGATCGTCCGGATCGCCGACGAGCGGCAGGACGTCGTCGCCATCACGGCCGCCATGCTGCACCCGGTGGGTCTCGGCAAGTTCGCGGAGAAGTTCCCCGACCGGGTCTGGGACGTGGGGATCGCCGAGCAGCACGCGGCGGTGTCGGCGGCCGGCCTCGCCACCGGCGGCCTCCATCCCGTCGTCGCCGTCTACGCCACCTTCCTCAACCGGGCCTTCGACCAGTTGCTGATGGATGTGGCCCTGCACCGGTGCGGGGTGACGTTCGTCCTGGACCGGGCCGGGGTCACGGGCGTCGACGGAGCCTCGCACAACGGCATGTGGGACATGTCCGTCCTCCAGGTCGTGCCGGGGCTGCGGATTGCCGCGCCGCGCGACGCCGAACAGCTGCGGGCGCAGCTGCGGGAGGCGGTCGCCGTGGACGACGCGCCGACCCTGATCCGGTTCCCGAAGGAGTCGGTGGGGCCCGAGATCCCGTCCCTGGAACGGGTCGGCGGCATGGACGTCCTGCACCGGACCCCGGCCCCCGCCGCCCCCGAGGTGCTGCTGGTCGCCGTCGGCGTGATGGCGGGGGTGTGCCTCCAGGCCGCCGAGTTGCTGGAGGCGCGCGGCATCGGCTGCACCGTCGTCGACCCCCGCTGGGTCAAGCCGGTGGACCCGGCGCTGCCGTGGCTCGCGGACGAGCACCGGCTGGTGGCGGTCGTGGAGGACAACAGCCGGGCTGCCGGGGTGGGTTCGGCGGTCGCCCTGGCCCTGGGGGACGCCGACGTGGACGTACCCGTACGGCGGTTCGGCATCCCCGAGCAGTTCCTGGCGCACGCCAAGCGGGGCGAGGTGTTGGCGGACATCGGGCTGACACCGGTCGACATCGCCGGACGGATCAGCGCGTGCCTGGCGGGGAAGGACGCGATCGAGAAGGGGGCGCGCACGCAGGGGGATCCGATCGAGGCCGAGGCCGTCAAGGAGACACCGCAATGACCACCGCGGAACCCGCCACCGGGAACGGGGAGTTCGACCTCGGCAGACTGCTCGCCGAGCGCGGCGCCGAGCGCTACGAACTCCACGCCCGCTACCTGAACCACCAACTCCCGCGCATGCTGCACACCATCGGCTTCGACAAGGTCTATGAGCGTGCCGAGGGCGCGTACTTCTGGGACGCCGACGGGCAGGACCACCTGGACATGCTCGCCGGGTTCGGGGTGATGGGCCTCGGCCGCCACCACCCCGTCGTCCGCAAGGCGCTGCACGACGTCCTCGACGCGCAGCTCGCCGACCTCACCCGCTTCGACTGCCAGCCCCTGCCCGGACTGCTCGCCGAACGGCTGCTCGCCCACAGCCCCCACCTGGACCGGGTGTTCTTCGGCAACAGCGGGACGGAGGCCGTCGAGACCGCGCTGAAGTTCGCCCGCTACGCCACCGGCCGCACCCGCGTCCTCTACTGCGACCACGCCTTCCACGGGCTCACCACCGGCTCCCTCTCCGTCAACGGCGAGAACGGCTTCCGGGACGGCTTTGCCCCGCTGCTGCCCGACACCGCCGTACCGCTCGGTGATCTCGACGCACTGGCGAGGGAGCTGAAGGAGGGCGATGTCGCCGCCCTGATCGTGGAACCCATCCAGGGCAAGGGGGTGCACGAGGCGCCGCCCGGCTATCTGCGCGCCGCCCAGGAACTGCTGCGCGCGCACAAGGCGCTGCTCATCCTCGACGAGGTGCAGACCGGGCTCGGAAGGACCGGGGACTTCTACGCCTATCAGCACGAGGAGGGCGTGGAGCCGGACCTGGTGTGCGTCGCCAAGGCGCTCTCCGGCGGGTACGTACCGGTCGGCGCCACCCTCGGCAAGGAGTGGATCTTCAAGAAGGTCTACTCGTCGATGGACCGCGTCCTCGTCCACTCGGCGAGCTTCGGCTCCAACGCCCAGGCCATGGCCGCCGGGCTCGCCGTCCTGTCAGTGATGGAGAACGAGGAGATCGTGGCGAACGCCCGCGCCACGGGAGAACTGCTCAAGAGCCGGCTGGCCGCGCTGGTCGACAAGTACGAGCTGCTCAGCGAGGTGCGCGGCCGTGGACTGATGATCGGCATCGAGTTCGGCAGACCCAGGTCACTGAAGCTGCGCGGCCGGTGGACGATGCTCCAGGCGGCGCGCAAGGGACTGTTCGCCCAGATGGTCGTCGTGCCGCTGCTGCAACGGCACCGCATCCTCACGCAGGTCTCCGGCGACCATCTGGAGGTGATCAAGCTGATCCCGCCGCTGATCATCGGGGAACGGGAGGTGGACCGGTTCGTCGCGGCCTTCACCGAGGTGATGGACGACGCGCACAGCGGCGGCGGGCTGATGTGGGACTTCGGCAGGACCCTGGTGAAGCAGGCGGTGGCCAACCGTTAGGCCACGCTCCGAGCGGACCGTGCCCCGGCCGCCCGGCGCTTTGCCTCTGAGGCAAGAAATTTGCCCCACAGGCAAAGCTGGGGCTGAATGGAGGGCATGAGCCCTTCCGAGGGTACGGACCCTCCCGAGCCCGCGGCGAACGCGGACCTGCCCGTCGTCGCCCCGCAGCTGCGCGCCCTGCGCCGCCGGGCCTCCCTCACGCTGGAGGCGGCGGCCCAGGCCGCCGGGCTGTCACCGGCGCACCTCTCCCGGCTGGAGACAGGGCAGCGCCAGCCCTCGCTGCCGATGCTGCTCACGCTGGCCCGCGTCTACGGTACGACCGTCTCCGAACTGCTCGGCGAGACGGTCCCCGAACGGGACGCCGTCCTGCGTGCCGGTGACATGGAGCCCACCCGGGCCGGCGGCTGGACGTACTGGCAGGCGGGCGCCCCCGGACGAGGGATGCAGGCGCTGCGCGTCCATGTGCCGTACGGCTCCCAGGGCGACATCGTGCGCGTCCACCCCGGCGAGGAGTGGCTGTACGTCCTGAAGGGACGCCTGCGGCTGCGCCTCGGGGACGCCACGCACCTGCTCGGGCCCGGGGACAGCGCGCACTTCGACTCGCTCACCCCGCACCGCATCGCCGCCGCCGATGACGACGGCGCCGACCTGCTGTTCGTCCACACCCTGTTGCAGAGCCCGACCGCCGCGTTGTGCCTCGGGCCGACCACCCCGGAGACCACCCATGGCTGACATGGAAGAGAAGTTCCCCCGCGCCCTGTGGGTGCGGCTCATCATCTACATCGCCGTCGGCCACCTCTTCGCGGCCTTCATCTATCTGCTGTTCGAGGTGGGCGCCAAGCAGTGACGGAGGCGGGCGCCGTGCGGTGACCGAGGTGAGCGCGCTGTGCGGTGACCGAGGTGAGCGCGCTGTGCGGTGACCGAGGCGCTGTGCGGTGACCGAGGCGCTGTGCGGAGGCCGAGGTGGGGGGCCGAGCGCTGCTAGTCGAGCAGGCGCTCGCGCAGCCGCTCCCGGCTCGCGGGGCTCAGCTTCAGGCCCTGCTCCAGGTACGTGTCCACGTCGCCCCAGGTCTCCTCGACCGTGTCGAAGGCCGCCTGGAGATACTCGGCGCGGGCGTCGAACAGAGGGCTCAGCAGCTCCATGACCTCCGGGGAGTAGGCGTTCGGGGAGCTGCTGCTGCGGCGCACCTTGTAGCGGCGGTGTTTGGCGTTCGACTCCAGGTAGTCGGCCACGATGGCCTCGCGCTCCACGCCGACGGCGAGGAGCGTGATCGCTACGGAGAGGCCCGCGCGGTCCTTGCCGGCCGCGCAGTGCATCAGCGCCGGCACGCTGTCCTCCGCCAGCGCGTGCAGCACACGGGAGTGCTCGGCCGTGCGGTGCTTGATGATCGTGCGGTAGGAGGCGATCATCCGGCCCGCCGCCTTGCCGTCGTCCAGCAGCGCGCGCAGCTGGTCCACATCGCCGTCGCGGACCATCTTCCAGAACTCGGCGCCGTCCGCCGGGTCGGACAGCGGCAGATTCACGTTCCGCACGCCGGGCAGCTCGACGTCCGGGCCCTCCAGCTTCTGATCGGCCGCATTGCGGAAGTCGAAGATCGTGTGCAGGCCTAGGGAGCTCAGGAACGCGGCGTCGTCGTCAGTGGCGTGCGCGAGATGCCCGCTGCGGTACAGCACTCCATGACGCATCCGGCGGCCGTCCACGGTCGGCAGGCCGCCCACATCGCGGAAGTTGCGCACCCCGGCCAACTCGGGCTCGGTCGACGGGATCTGCTGCGTCACGGGGGCTCCTCCCATCCGGCCGTCGGCGCCGATCGTCGACGGGCACGCGCTCGGCATCGAGGCGCCCCTCGACGATACGACATGGGTGCCTGACGCAATGAGTTGTCCACAGGCGCCCACGGCGTCGACGTCCCGTTGTCCACAGGCGCCGGAGCGCTCCCGCGACGACCTGCAATGATGTTGAAGCACGATTGCACCTGTTCGAATTTGTGAGGCCATGATGTTGGACATCGCCACGGACGGCCGGACCTGGCTTCTCACGGGTCCCCGGAGCAGCTACGCCCTGCGGCTCACCGGGAACGACGAGCTGCTGCACCTCCACTGGGGCCCGAGGATCACCCTTGCCGACGCCGAGGAGCTGGCAGCCCGCCAGGAGTTGCCCTACTGGCCTTTCGAAGCCCCCGTCGACGGCCACGAGGAGTACCCCGTCGAGGGCGGGCCCCGCTTCACCCGCCCCGCCCTCTCGGTCCGCACCGAGGAACGGCGCGGCACCGAGTGGACCTTCCAGGACTACGAGGCGGACGGTGACGAGCTGCGCCTGCGCTTCCTCGACGACGGTCTGCGGATCACGCTCCACTACCGGATGCGTGACGACGTCGTGGAGCGCTGGGTGACCCTCGCCAACGAGGGGACCGCCGTGGAACTGCTGCGGGCCGACTCGGCGACCTGGACGCTGCCCCGCCGCGAGGAGAGCTGGCGCCTGTCCCAGCTGCACGGCCGGTGGGCGGCCGAGTCCCGGCTGACGCGCGGCGAGCTGACCTACGGTGAGAAGGTCATCGGCAGCCGCCGTGGGCACACCGGCCACCAGCACCTGCCCTGGGTCGCCCTCGACACCGACGCCACCGAGGAGCACGGCGAGGTCTACGGCTGCGCCCTCGGCTGGTCGGGCTCCTGGCGGATCGCCGTGGCCCAGCTCCCGGACGCGCGGGTGCAGATCACCGGCGGTGCCGGGTACGACGAGTCGGGTCTGCTGCGGCTGGAGGCGGGCGAGACGTTCACCACTCCCGTCTTCGCCGCACTGTGGTCCGACGGCGGCCACGGCGGGGCGAGCCGCGCCTGGCACGCCTACCAGCGGGCGTATGTCATCCCGGACGCCGACCGGGACCGGCCGGTGCTGTTCAACTCCTGGGAGGCCACCGAGTTCGACATCTCGGAGGAGCAGCAGCGGGCGCTCGCCGAGCGGGCGGCGGCCATCGGGGTCGAGCTGTTCGTGGTCGACGACGGCTGGTTCGGGGCGCGCACCAACGACCGGGCCGGACTCGGCGACTGGACGCCCAACCCGGACCGCTTCCCCGAGGGGCTGAAGCCGCTCGCCGACCAGGTGCACGCCCTCGGGATGCAGTTCGGCATCTGGGTGGAGCCCGAGATGGTCAACCCGGACAGCGAGCTGTACCGGGCGCACCCCGACTGGGCACAGTTCCAGCCGGGACGAAAGCGGACAGAACTCCGCAATCAGCTGGTGCTCAACCTCGCGCGGCCGGACGTCCAGGAGTACCTGTGGGAGAAGCTGGACACCCTGCTCTCCAGTGCCCCGATCGACTATGTGAAGTGGGACTTCAACCGCTGCTTCACGGACGCCGGCTGGCCCGGTGAGGAGTACCCGCAGAAGCTGTGGGTCGAGCACGTGCACGCCTTCTACGCCCTGCTGGACCGGCTGCGGGCCGCGCACCCCGGCGTCGCCTTCGAGTCGTGCTCGGGCGGCGGCGGCCGGATCGATCTCGGGGTCATGTCGCGGACCGACCAGGTGTGGACCTCCGACAACACCGACCCCCTGGACCGGCTCGCCATCCAGCACGGGTTCAGCCACATCCACCCCGCGCGGGTCATGGCCGCCTGGGTCACCGACAGCCCGAACAACCAGCTCAACGGCCGGGTCAGCTCCCTGCGATTCCGCTTCGTCAGCGCCATGGCGGGCGTGCTCGGCGTCGGCGGCGACCTCACGCGGTGGAGCGACGAGGAACTGGCCGAGGCGCGGGAGTGGGTGGAGCTCTACAAGGAGATCAAGCCCGTTGTGCAGCGCGGCGACCTCTACCGGCTGCGCCCGCCGAGCGGAGGGTTGAGTGCCGTGCAGTACGTCCACGGCGACGAGGCGGTCGTCCTCGCCTGCCTCCAGGCCCAGCACTACGGCGAGCCGGTGCCGCCGCTCCGGCTGCGCGGCCTCGACCCCGAGGCAACCTATGAATGCCGCGAAACGGGCGAACTGCACCGAGGGGCGGTGCTGTTGCATCACGGCCTGCGGACAGGACTGCGCGGCGACTTCGACGCGAAGGTTGTCCGCCTGCGTCGCATGTGAGTGTTCTGTCCGAAATGGAACCGTTAATCCAACTGGCCCTGGAATAAAGACTACTGAGGCGTAGCCGCGTGAGCAGCGTCATATCCGTGACGCACTGTCGCCGCCATGTTCACGTAATTTTTATGCATTTCCAGGGCCGTTGGAAAGGGATATCCGGCGCCCGTTTACGGAGCGTAATCGGGATTCGTTGTATGGATCACGTAGGAAGGCGCCCAGGAAATCCCGATGGTTGTCTCTGTGGGGACAAGTCGCTTACGTTCACCCTCGATCCGGACGGACGCCCAATCCTGCCGCCGACCGGAGCCGCGTACCGACCCGATCCATGGCAGGAGCGGGGGACCCACAGGTAGTACCGCCTGTTCCGGTCTCCGGAACGGCTAGGGGTAAAGCCGGGCACAAACCCGGCCGGACATCTCCAGTCCGCACCCGACAGCTCACCTCGCAGGCGCCGGAGAGGAATTCGCCATGCCCGCGAAGGGTAAGCACCGCCGTCCCAAGTCCCAGCGTCTCACCCGCTCCATCGCCGCCGCCGGAACCGGTGGCGCCGCACTCGCGCTGCCCCTGCTGGGTGCCGCCGGCGCCCACGCCGCGACCCCCACGGCCGCCGTTTCCGGGGCTTCCGAGAAGACGATCACGGCCATCCCCGAGAAGGGTGCCGTCGAACAGGTCGCCGCCAAGAAGAAGGCGACGAAGACCTACACGGTGAAGGCCGGCGACTACCTCGCGAAGATCGCGCACGAGCAGGACGTCCGGGGCGGCTGGAAGCGGCTCTACTCGGACAACCGTTCCGTGATCGGTTCCGACCCCTCACTCATCCACCCCGGCCTGAAGCTCACCATCGGCGGCAAGGCCGCGAAGGCCGGGCTGTCGCACTCGTCGACGAAGGCCCCGTCGACGCAGCCGTCCAAGCCCTCCGAGGCGTCGAAGACCTCCGCGTCCGCGACGAAGGAGACGGCCGACACGTCCGCGGGTCAGGCCGCCCCGTCGAACAGCTCCGGCTTCAGTCTGCCCATCGAGGGCGCCACCATCGGCACCGCGTACAAGACCGCCGGCAGCATGTGGTCCAGCGGCTACCACACCGGTGTCGACTTCGTGGCCCCGACCGGCACGAGCCTCAAGGCCGTGGGCGCGGGCACCGTCGTCTCCGCCGGCTGGGGCGGCGCGTACGGCAACCAGGTCGTCATCAAGCTCGCCGACGGCTACTACGCCCAGTACGCCCACCTCTCCTCGATCGGCGTCTCCGCGGGCCAGTCCGTGAGCGGCGGCCAGCAGATCGGCCTGTCCGGCGCCACCGGCAACGTCACGGGCCCGCACCTGCACTTCGAGATCCGTACGACCCCCGACTACGGCTCGGACATCGACCCGCTGGCCTACCTCCGGTCGAAGGGCGTCACCGTCTGACGTGCCGCCGATGGCTGATTGAGCGCGAGCGAAGGCCGGACCCCGATCCCCGGGGTCCGGCCTTCGGCGTGCCCGGAATCGGCCTCACCGCATGGGTGTGGCGGCCGTCCGGACCTGGCGTATTCCCGGGTTGATCGAATCGTGAAGCGTGGTCTATCTCACCGCCCGTCAACCCCTTATTACGGTCGCGTAGGTCACATCCGAAGGTGAATCATGACCCGATGTGGCAGACGATTCGAAGAACAGCAGATCAGTGATCGGGTCGTACGTGGCGGTGGGGGACAGCTTCACCGAGGGCGTCGGCGACCCCGGCCCCGACGGGGCGTTCGTCGGTTGGGCGGACCGGTTCGCGGTGCTCCTCGCGGACCGGGTGCCCGAGGGCGACTTCAGGTACAACAATCTCGCGGTACGCGGGAAGCTCCTCGACCAGATCATCGAGGACCAGGTGCCGCGGGCTCTCGAACTCGCGCCGGACCTCATGTCCTTCTGTGCGGGCGGCAACGACATCATCCGCCCCGGCACCGACCCCGACGAGGTCGCCGAGCGGTTCGAGCGGGCGGTGGTCCGGCTCACCTCGGCGGTCGGCACGGTGATGGTGACCACCGGCTTCGACACGCGTGACGTGCCGGTGCTCCGGCACCTGCGGGGGAAGATCGCGACGTACAACGGGCATGTGCGGGCCATCGCCGACCGGTACGGCTGTCCCGTGCTCGACCTGTGGTCGCTGAAGACCGTGCAGGACCGGCGGGCCTGGGACGACGACCGGTTGCACCTGTCGCCCGAGGGGCACACGCGGGTCGCGCTGCGGGCCGGGCAGGTGCTGGGCCTGGAGGTGCCGGCGGATCCCGAGCAGCCGTGGCCGCCGCTGCCGCCGCGGGGGACGTTCGAGGTGCGGCGGGACAACATCCACTGGGCCCGGGAGTACCTCGTGCCGTGGATCGGTCGGCGGCTGCGCGGGGAGTCGTCCGGGGACCATGTGTCGGCGAAGGGCGCGTTGTCGCCCGACGACATCAAGCTGCGGATCGCCTCCGTCGCCTGAACCGGTTTCCGTTCGGCCGCTTGCGCCTGCGGTTCGTCGGGGGGCGGGGCCGTGCCGGTGCGTCAGCCCGTCGCTCGGTGCCCTACTGCCCGGGGGGAGCAGAGACGGGTTCTCCGGGCGGCTGTGGGCGACGGGCTCGACGCACCGGCACGGCCCCTTCCGTGCGTGGGTGGCCGGCCCGCCGTGGTCGTACAACGGTGAGGGTCAGGTGGTCGGCGATTCCGGCAGGTTCAGTTCGCGGGCCAGGGTCTCGTCCGCCCACTGTTGGGCCT
>NZ_JAMGBG010000058.1 GCF_023516595.1 Streptomyces neyagawaensis
CGGCAGGTTCAGTTCGCGGGCCAGGGTCTCGTCCGCCCACTGTTGGGCCTTGGTACGGGAGACGGCTCCGTCGTAGGACGTGAGTTGTACGGCCAGGCCGTCCAGGAGGGCGGTGAGGCGGAGGGCTGATGCCTTCGGGTCGGGGCAGTGGAACTCCGCGGCGGCCGCGCCCTCCTCGATGAGGCCGGTGAGCGCGGCCTTCCACTGGAGGTCCAGGTCACGGGTGACCTCGCGGAGGGCGGGGTCGCGGAGGGAGACCGCCCAGCCCTCGATCCACAGGCGCCAGCCCTTGGCCTGGCCGGTGGGGGCGTACCAGCGGACGGCCGCCCGGAGGCGGCGCAGCGCCGTCGTGCGGCGGGCGATCAGCTTGCGGAGGTGGGCGAGGTCGCCCTCGGCGGCGTAGCGGAAGGCCTCGGAGACCAGCTTCTCCTTGGTCGAGAAGTGATAGAGCACCAAGGCGTTGCTCACACCGAGCGACGCGGCCACGTCGGCGATCCGTACCGCCGCCACGCCCCGCGCCTCGATCTGCTCGATGGCCGCCCGCAGCAGCTCCTCGCGCCGCTCGGCCACGCTCAACCTGACCCTGCCCACACGGCAACCCTACCCACGGGTCAGATCGGGCGGTGGCGCCCATAGCGTGCCTCGATGACGGGGAGGCGGTCGGCGGCGAGGGCATGGGCGGCCGCCCGGGGGGTCGTGCCGTCACGCTCGGCGCGCGACAGCATCAGGTCCACGAGGGCGCGCATGGAGCGGCGGGTGTGGTCGAAGGAGCTGCGCGCGTCCGGGGCGATGTCGCCGAACAGGGTCCACCACCACCAGGCGTTCGTGCCGGAGTTGACGACCACGTCGGGCAGGACCGTCACCCCGCGGGCGGTGAGCAGGGCCTCGGCCTCGGGGAGCACCGGCATGTTGGCCGCCTCGACGATCAGACGGGCGGTGATCCGCCCCTGGTTCTCCGGGTCGATCGCGTACGAGACGGCCGCGGGGACCAGGACGTCGGCGTCGACGGACAGCCAGGCGTCCGGGGAGGTCTCGCGGTCCTCCGGGCGGAGGGCGGAGCGGTCGACCGCGCCATGGGCGTCGCGCGCGGCGAGCAGGGCCTCGACGTCCAGACCGGCGGGGTTCGAGACGGTGCCCTTGATGTCGGCCACGGCGACGACCGTGAGGCCCGCCCGGGCGAGGAAGCGGGCGGTGGCGCCGCCCATGGTGCCCAGGCCCTGCACTGCGACCCGCGTCCCGGCGTACGGCGTGCAGGTCCGGTCCAGGGCCGTCAGGACGGATTCGGCGACCCCGCAGCCGCCCACCAGCTCGTCGAGCCCGATCCCGTCCACCTCGACGGCGAACGCGTCCGCCAGCCGCTGCCGGGCGGCCCGCTCGTCGTCCAGCAGGGGATAGACGGCCTGGACGGTCGAGACGAGACCCGCCTCCGCGGCCGCCCGGTCCACCAGGTCCTGGGAGAGCCCCAGGTCCTCGCCGGTCGTCCAGAACGCCTCGATGTACGGGCGCGTCGCCCGCAGATAACGCACCAGGACGCCGTACGCCTCCGGGTCCCGGGGATCGCAGTCGATTCCGCCCTTGGCGCCGCCCAGCGGGACGTAGCGGCCCTCCGGGTCGTAGTGCAGCGCCTCCTTCATGGTCATCCCGCGGGCCAGGCCGGCGACCTCGTCGAGGGTGCAGCCCGGCCGCATCCGCAGCCCGCCGCTGGCCACCCCGCGCACCAGCCGGTCCACCACGAGGAACCCGAGGCGGCCCGTGACGTGATCGGTCCAGGTCAGGGAGAGGTACGGGGCGGACATACGGGCTCCTGGAAGACGGCCGGAGGACGAGTGGCGGTGGCGAGCGGGAACGGATGGCGGGCGGACCGGGTTGTAGAAAGCAGGCGCCGGGTCCGCGCTACCGGGGGAACGGACGGCACTACTGAACCGTTGGTCAGTATGGCACCGTGCCCCCCGGATCGGGCGCGGTGCTGTCAGCAGGGCGGACCATAATGGAATGCCTCAGCGAATCCACCAGGAGGTGCCGTGTCCGGTTCCCGTTCGCAGAGCTCGGGGCTGCGTGTCCAGCCAGCCGCCTTCGGAGCGGTTCCGACCGGCGCCAGGCTGGAGCGGATCCGCCGGTCCCCGCACTTCTCGAACGGCGTGTTCGTGAACCCCGAGGGTGCCCGCATCGGACCCTCGCGCGGTGTCGCCCTGGAGATGGCCAAGGGGTACCTCCGCAAGGACGAGCGGGTCCGCCGGGCCCCCGCCGGTCTGATCCCCGTGCACTCCACGACCCTCGCCGACCTGGCCAGACCCCCGGCGAGCGGTCTACGCATCACATGGATGGGCCATTCCAGCGTGCTCGCCGAGATCGACGGGTACCGGGTGCTCTTCGACCCCGTCTGGGGTGAGCGCTGCTCCCCGTTCGCCTTCGCCGGACCCAAGCGGCTGCACCCCGCGCCGCTGCCCCTGGCCGCCCTCGGCCCGGTCGATGTCGTCGTCATCTCGCACGACCACTACGACCACCTCGACATGCCCACGATCAAGGGGCTGGCCGGCACGGACACGGTCTTCGCGGTCCCCCTCGGCGTCGGCGCCCATCTGGAGCACTGGGGTGTCTCCGAGGGCCGCATCCGCGAGCTGGACTGGAACGAGGCGACGAAGGTCGGCGGCCTCACCCTGACCGCGACCCCCGCCCGGCACTTCTGCGGCCGTGGCCTGCGCAACGCCCAGCAGACGCTGTGGGCGTCCTGGGTCGTCGCCGGTGACGAGCACCGGATCTACCACAGCGGGGACACCGGCTACTTCCAGGGCTTCCAGGACATCGGCGCCGAGCACGGCCCGTTCGACATCACCATGATCCAGATCGGCGCGTACAGCGAGTTCTGGCCCGACATCCACATGACGCCCGAGGAAGGGCTCCAGACACACCTCGACCTCCAGGGCGGCGGAACCGGCGGTGTGCTGCTGCCGATCCACTGGGCGACGTTCAACCTGGCGATGCACTCCTGGGCGGAGCCCGGCGAGCGCTCGCTGTGGGCCGCGCACGAGGCGGGGGTCACCCTGGCCACGCCGCGGCCGGGCGAGCCGTTCGAGCCGCGGAGCACGCCGCCGGCCGATCCGTGGTGGCGGTCCGTCGCCCGCCGGCCGGCCGACGGCTGGACCGCCTGGCCGCCCGTCGGGGAACAGCTCGATCTGGTCGCCGAGAGCTGACCCTTCGAAAGCCGACCCTTCGGAAAGGGACGACCGACATCGTCAACCCCGCAGAAATTCTCCCGACAGGGTGATTTTTCGATTGACGGCGAGGGCCGTGGAGCACATTGCTCCGCGGCCCTCGCTGCTATTTGACGACCCGTTCCGACCAGCTCTGATCGAAATGGTGTCGCACAAAGAAAGCGGCAAGAACACCCGTCCGAAGAAAGGTCGGTCTGCCGTGCGAAGCTACATACCAGAGCCGCGCGCTTTACGGGGCTCTTTGTCAACTGCGCACCGCACATGACGCGTTGGCGACTACTGTGAGTTGCCGTCGGTCGACGCGGTGCCGAATTCTTCGACTCTCCCGACCGACACGCGATGGCGCATGCCCAAGTCGCCCAGGCGCGGCACCCCCCACACCCAGACGGACCAGTACGAGGACGCTGATGTCTCACCTTCGCGCACCGGCCGCACGCGCAGACCGCCGTGAGGGCGGGCGGCACGGGCGATCGGCCACCCGTGCCGTCCCCGCGTTGCCCGAGATCCACATACGGCCACAACTGCTGCGTCTGGCGGTCCTGCCCCCCACCGCGGTGGCCCTCAGCGCCTGTGCCGCCGTGCTCTTCACCGTCCGCGCCGGCGCACACCGTCCCGGCCCCACCCTGTGGGCGGTGCTCGCCGGCACCGCCGCGGTCGCCCTCGCCGCCGTCCTGATCGCCGCCGTGGCCGCCGGCCGCACCGCCAGGTCCGTACGCGAACGCCTCGGCGCCCTGCGCGAGTCGAGCGCCAAAGGCGAGGAGGACCTGCGGACCCTTGTCGAGGCCCTCCGGCGCGGCGAGCAGCCGCCCGCCCGCGGCCCGCGCCCCAAGACCGGCCCGGACGCCGACGACTTCGGACTCCTCACAGCCGAACTGACCCGCGCCCACGACAGCGCCGTCACCGCCGTGGTCCAGGCCTCCCAGCTCTCCAGTCACGCGGGCAGCGAGCAGAAGCTGGAGGTCTTCGTGAACCTCGCCCGGCGGCTGCAGTCGCTGGTGCAGCGCGAGATCTCCATCCTCGACGACCTGGAGAACGAGATCGAGGACCCGGACCTGCTCAAGGGCCTCTTCCACGTCGACCACCTCGCCACCCGCATCCGCCGCCACGCCGAGAACCTCGCCGTCCTCGGCGGCGCCGTCTCCCGCCGCCAGTGGAGCAACCCCGTCCCCATGACCGAGGTGCTGCGCTCCGCGATCGCCGAGGTCGAGCAGTACTCACGGGTCAAGCTGGTACCCCCCGTCGACGGCACCCTGCGCGGCCACGCCGTCGCCGACGTCATCCACCTGCTGGCCGAACTCGTCGAGAACGCCACGGTGTTCTCCGCCCCCCACACCCAGGTCCTGCTCCGCGCCAACCTCGTCACCTCCGGACTCGCCGTCGAGGTGGAGGACCGGGGCCTCGGCATGCCCGTCACCGAGCAGAACAAGATGAACGCCCTGCTCGCCGACCCCGACCAGGTGAACGTCGCGAGCCTGCTCCAGGACGGCCGCACCGGCCTCTTCGTCGTCTCCCAGCTCGCCCGCCGCCACGGCATCCAGGTCCGCCTCCAGAGCAACATCTACGGCGGCGTCCAGGCCGCCTTCGTCGTCCCCCAGGGCCTGCTCGGCACCGACCAGTCCGCCCCCGACGACGTACCGCAGCCCCAGGCACAGACCCGGCAGCCCACCGGCGTCCGGCGACCGGGCACCGGCCCACGCCACGCCCAGCACCCCTCCGGGCCGCGGCCGGCCGCGCCCGGACCGGCGGACGGGCCCGCCCCCGCCCAGCAGTTCCCCACGACCCCGTCCGGCCGGCCGGCGCGGTCCGGGCGCCCCGACCCCGGCCCCGCCACCCCGGGCCCCACCCGTCCCTCCGTGCCCCGACAGCAGGGGCCGGGCCGCGGCAGCGCACAGCAGGGCCAACAGACGGGCCGAGGCGGCGGGCAGAACCACGGCACCGGACGCGGCGCCGGCCAGCAGGGCGCGGGCCGGACCGGGGGTATCACCCCGCTGCCGGTTCGTGGCGCGCGCGAGGACCGGCCCAACCCGTCCGAGGCCGTCCCCGGGATCCGCCCCGAGGACCGGCGCACCGTGGCCGACAACACCGGCACGCCCCCCACCCCGCGCGTCGGCGGCACGGTCCGCGGCACCATGGGCAAGCCCCAGCTGCCCCGGCGCCGCGCACAGCAGCACATCGTGCCCCAGCTGCGCGGCGGCCCCCCGCCGACGTCCCGCCAGGACCCCGAGCACTACGTCGGCCACGACCCCGGACTGATGGCCGCGTTCCAGCGCGGCATCGGCCTCGCCGAGGCCCGCCAGATGGAGAGCTCCGACTGGGACGCCGCCATGCTGGGCACGGCCTCCCTCGATCTGACGCCCCCGCACACCGTCACCGGCGGCGAGACCGTACGCCGGGACAGGGACCGCGGGGACGCGACGTCGCATTCCGGCGGCCGAGTGGATGCATTGCCCCACCTCGGCACCGGCCGCACCGACGCCCTCCACATGGAGCTGGCCCCCATGGACGCGCCGCACAAGGACGCGACCCAGCCGCTGAGCGGCCCCACCCGTGGCGCCACCCCCATAGCGCTACCGCCGCCGGCCCTCGACGCGGCACACGACCTGACGACCCGGCAAGACGGGAGCACACCGGCCGGATGAACACGCCCCTGCACACCCCCACCGCCGTCCCCTCCGCAGTGCCCACCCCCTCCGCTCCCGCAGACCTTCGGACCCCAAGGAGTCGATCCACCATGGCGAGCGATGCGCCGACCGGCCATGTATCCGATCTCGACTGGCTGATGAGCGGACTCGTGCAGCGAGTACCGCACACCACGAGCGCGGTGCTGCTGTCCTGCGACGGGCTCGTGAAGTCGGTCCACGGCCTCGACCCGGACAGCGCCGACCACATGGCGGCCCTGGCCTCCGGCCTCTACTCCCTCGGACGCAGCGCGGGCATCCGCTTCGGCGACGGCGGCGACGTACGCCAGGTCGTCGTCGAACTCGACTCGATGCTGCTGTTCGTCTCCACCGCGGGCTCCGGCACCTGCCTCGCCGTGCTCGCCGGACGCGAGGCCGACGCGGCGGTCCTCGGCTACGAGATGGCGATGCTGGTCAAGAGCGTCCGCCCGTATCTGGTCACCCAGCCCCGCCAGGCCGTCGAACCCTCGGCGATGAGGCCTTGAACGTGGCCGCGTCCGGCGACGGGCCCCTGTACGACGACGCCGCCGGGCGCCTCGTCCGGCCCTACACCGTCATCAACGGCCGGACCCGGCCGACCACCGCGCTCGATCTCCTCTCACAGGTGATGGCCACCGGGGCGACCCCCCTCGGCTATCTCGGCCCCGAGCACGCACAGGCCCTCGACCTGTGCCGGGCACCCGTCTCGGTCGCCGAGATCGCCGCCCACCTCAAGTTGCCGGCGACGGTGACCAAGGTGCTGCTGTCCGACCTCGTCGACTGCGGGGCCCTCACCACCAAGCCCCCGGTTTTCCACCACAACCCGACAGACCGGTCTCTTCTGGAGGCAGTGCTCGATGGACTACGACGACAGCTCTGACCCCTTCCCCACCGCACTCAAAATCCTGGTGGCGGGAGGGTTCGGGGTCGGCAAGACGACCTTCGTCGGCGCGGTGAGCGAGATCGCGCCGCTGAGCACGGAGGAACTGCTCACCACGGTGAGCGCGGCGACCGACAGCCTCGAGGGCATCGAGAACAAGGTCGAGACGACCGTGGCCATGGACTTCGGCCGCATCACCCTCGATCCGCGGCATGTGCTCTATCTGTTCGGCACACCCGGACAGCAGCGCTTCTGGTTCATGTGGGACGAGCTCTCCGAGGGCGCCCTCGGCGCGGTCATCCTCGCCGACACCCGGCGCCTGGAGGACTGTTTCGCCGCGGTGGACTTCTTCGAACAGCGCGGCCTCGGATTCATCGTCGCCGTCAACGAGTTCGACGGGTCCTACCGCTACGACCCCGACGAAGTGCGCGCGGCGCTCGATCTCGACCCGGAGATCCCGGTCGTCTGCTGCGACGCCCGGATCTCCAGCTCCGGCGTGCAGACCCTGCTCACCCTCGTGCGGCACCTCCTCGCGCACACCCCGGCCGAACTCCCGAGCCGTGGGGCCCACACGTGACGTACGACCCGCCCCGTCCCGTCGGCCGGCTGCTGCTCACTCCCGAGGACCGGGACGCCCCCGAGCGTGTACGGCGGCTGCGGCTGCTGGGGCTCGGCGAGCACCCGGAGCCCGCCTTCGACGCCTTCGCGGACCGGCTCGCCGAGGTCGCCTCCGTGCCGTACGCGATGGTCAACTTCATCGACGAGAACCGCCAGTTCTTCGCGGGCCTGCACGCCCCGGCGAAGGCCACCGGTGACGCCCCCGCGCTCGGAACGGCCCGCCACCTGGCCCGCGACCACGGCTTCTGCCCCCATGTGGTGGTCCGCCGCAAGGCGCTCGTCCTGGAGAACGTCGCCGACTACCCGAGATTCGCCGGCAACCCGATCGTCGACGACCACGGCATCCGCTCCTACCTCGGCGCCCCGCTCATCGACCGCACGGGCCTCGCCCTCGGCACGGTCTGCGTCCTCGACGTCCAGCCCCGGCCGTGGGGCAGGGGCGGCCTGGACACCATCAAGGCGATGGCGGCGGAGCTCGCCGGGCGGATCGAGGGGCGGGAGGCGCTGCCCTGAGGACGCCGTCCTCGACCCCGGGAAACGGCACGGCACTTCATGGCGGATCCGGGCAGCCCGCGCCTCCGGCGGGGGAGCGGGCGTACGAACGGGTGAATGAACGCGGTCGGGGCGGGCGGGGTGTGAAGGAAAGCTGCGGCGGAGGTTAAGAAAACCTCGATGGACCCAGGGGGCCGCCGTACGGCAGATTGCTCGGTGATCCCACCCCTCTCCCCGGTACGGGCGTACATGTCATGCCCTGCCGCGGGACCGCACCCACAGGAGCCGTGGCGTTGAAGGCGCTGGTCAAGGAGAAGGCGGAGCCCGGACTCTGGCTCGTGGACGTACCGGAGCCGGAGATCGGCCCCGGAGACGTACTGATCAAGGTGCTGCGGACCGGTATCTGCGGTACCGACCTGCACATCCGGTCCTGGGACGGCTGGGCCCGGCAGACCATCAGCACCCCGCTCGTGGTCGGCCACGAGTTCGTGGGCGAGGTCGTCGACACCGGCCGTGACGTCGTGGACATCAAGGCCGGCGACCGGGTCAGCGGCGAGGGCCACCTGGTGTGCGGCAAGTGCCGCAACTGTCTCGCCGGGCGCCGCCATCTGTGCCGTGCCACCGTCGGCCTGGGCGTGGGGCGCGACGGCGCGTTCGCGGAGTACGTGGCGCTGCCCGCGTCCAATGTGTGGGTGCACCGCGTCCCCGTGGACCTGGACGTCGCGGCGATCTTCGACCCGTTCGGCAACGCCGTGCACACCGCGCTGTCCTTCCCGCTCGTCGGGGAGGACGTCCTGATCACCGGGGCGGGCCCCATCGGGCTGATGGCCGCCGCCGTCGCCCGGCACGCCGGCGCGCGGCACGTCGTGGTCACGGACGTCAGCGAGGACCGGCTGGAACTCGCCCGCAAGATCGGCGTCAGCCTGGCGATCGACGTCTCCGCGTCGAGCATTGCCGAGGGGCAGCGCCAACTCGGGCTGCGCGAGGGCTTCGACATCGGCCTGGAGATGTCGGGCAACCCCGCCGCGATGCGCGACATGATCGCCAACATGACGCACGGCGGCCGGATCGCCATGCTCGGACTGCCGTCCGAGGAGTTCGCCGTCGACTGGTCCCGGATCGTCACCTCCATGATCACGATCAAGGGCATCTACGGCCGGGAGATGTTCGAGACCTGGTACGCCATGTCGGTGCTCCTGGAGGGCGGCCTCGACCTCGCCCCGGTGATCACCGGACGCTACGGCTACCGCGACCACGAGGCGGCCTTCGCGGACGCGGCGAGCGGACGCGGCGGCAAGGTCATCCTCGACTGGACCGCGTAGACCACCGGCCCGGCGGACCGGACGCGGGAACCGCCGATACCGGTGCCGATGCCGCCGCACCGCGCAAGCAATCCGTATCTCCGGGCCCGTACCGCCGGGCCCGCACCCCTGGGAGCCTTCCGATGTTCGACTCCGTGCGCGACGACCTCCGCGCCACCCTCGACGAGATCCGCGCCGCCGGACTGCACAAGCCCGAGCGCGTCATCGGCACCCCGCAGTCCGCGACGGTGAACGTCACCGCCGGCGGCCGCCCCGGCGAGGTGCTCAACTTCTGCGCGAACAACTACCTCGGTCTCGCCGACCACCCCGAGGTCGTCGCCGCCGCCCACGAGGCCCTCGACCGCTGGGGCTACGGTATGGCCTCCGTCCGCTTCATCTGCGGAACGCAGGAGGTGCACAAGGAGTTGGAGGCACGGCTGTCGGCGTTCCTCGGCCAGGAGGACACCATCCTGTACTCCTCCTGCTTCGACGCCAACGGCGGAGTCTTCGAGACCCTCCTCGGCCCCGAGGACGCCGTGATCTCCGACGCCCTCAACCACGCCTCCATCATCGACGGCATCCGCCTGTCGAAGGCCCGCCGCTACCGCTACGCCAACCGCGATCTCGCGGACCTGGAACGGCAGTTGAAGGAGGCCACCGAAGGCGGCGCCCGGCGGAAGCTGATCGTCACGGACGGCGTCTTCTCCATGGACGGATATGTGGCACCGCTCGGCGAGATCTGCGACCTCGCCGACCGCCACGACGCCATGGTCATGGTCGACGACTCCCACGCCGTCGGCTTCACCGGCCCCGGCGGCCGCGGCACCCCCGAGCTGCACGGCGTCATGGACCGCGTCGACATCATCACCGGCACCCTCGGCAAGGCGCTCGGCGGCGCCTCCGGCGGTTACGTCGCCGCCCGCGCCGAGATCGTCGCCCTGCTGCGGCAGCGGTCCCGCCCGTACCTGTTCTCGAACACCCTCGCCCCGGTGATCGCAGCGGCGTCCCTGAAGGTCCTCGACCTCCTCGAAGCGGCCGACGACCTGCGGGTCCGGCTCGCCGAGAACACGGCGCTGTTCCGCCGTCGGATGACCGAGGAGGGCTTCGACATCCTCCCCGGCGACCACCCCATCGCGCCCGTGATGATCGGCGACGCGGCGAGGGCGGGCCGGCTGGCCGAGCTGCTCCTGGAACGCGGCGTGTACGTGATCGGCTTCTCCTACCCGGTCGTCCCGCAGGGCCAGGCACGCATCCGCGTACAGCTGTCCGCGGCGCACTCGACGGATGACGTGAACCGGGCGGTGGACGCGTTCGTCGCCGCGCGCGCCGAGCTGGAGGGCGAGGGGGAGGGCTGACCGGCCGCGAGGTACCGGGTTGGCCGAGCTGAAGGGCTGGGCGGGAGGTACCGGGAAGGTGGCCGGGAGGGCTGACCTGGAGTAACGGGAAGGGTGGGCCGGGAGCGCTGAGCTGACCGGTCCGGGGAAAAGCGTGGGTTTGAGAGAATCGGTCCCATGATCGAGGCACGGCGGCTCCACATCCTCCGTGCGGTGGCCGACCACCGCACGGTGACGGCGGCTGCCGCCGCGCTCTATCTCACCCCGTCCGCCGTCTCCCAGCAGCTCACCGCGCTGGAGCAGGAGACCGGTCACCGGCTGGTCGAGCGGAGCGCGAAGGGCGTACGGCTCACCCCGGCAGGCGAGATCCTGCTGAGCCACACCAATGCCGTCCTCGCCCAGCTGGAGCGGGCCGAGGCGGAGCTGGCCGCGTACCGCTCGGGCGCGGCCGGCACGGTCACGGTCGCCTCCTTCGCCACCGGGATCGCCCAGGTCGTCGCACCCGCCGTGGCCCGCCTCGCCGTGTCTTCCCCCGGTATACGCCTCCGCGTGCAGGACGCCGAGGGCGACGCGAGCCTCCCGATGGTCCTGGACCGGCAGGTCGACATAGCGGTGGCCGTGGAGTACCGGGGCGCACCCGCCGCCGACGACCCCCGGCTCACCCATGTCCCGCTGTACGCCGAGCCCTTCGACGCGGTCGTGCCCCTGAACCACCGGCTGGCCGACGTCGAGGAGGTGCCGCTCGCGGACCTGGCGAAGGATCCGTGGATCGGCCCGTACCCCGGCAACCCCTGCCATGACGTGGTCGTCCTGGCCTGCGAGAACGCCGGCTTCCAGCCCCGCCTGGAGCACTCCTCCGACGACTTCCGCGCCGTTGTCGCCCTCGCCTCCGCCGACGCGGGCGTGGCCCTCGTACCACGCTCCGCCCTGCGCGGCATGGACCTCACCGCGGTGGTCGTCCGCCCCGTCGACGGAGTGGCCCCCACCCGTCGCGTCTTCGCCGCGGTGCGACGGGGGGCGGAGGGCCACCCGCTGATCCAGCCGGTGCTGGAGGCGCTGGGGGAGGCGGCGGGATAGGTCGGGGTCCGGCGGGGCCGGTGCACATCGGCACATCGGCTTCCTCTGTCTCTGTTGTCTCTGTCGTGCGTCCCGTTTCTGGGATAACATCCCGAATATGGGAATCACGGAGGAGGTGCTGGACCCCGTCGACATCCGCCTCGCCGCTCGTCTCGCCGAGTTGCGGGCCGAACGGGGCTGGTCGTTGGGGGAGTTGGCCGAGCGCAGCGGGGTGAGTCGTTCGACGTTGTCCCGCGCGGAGCGGGCCGAGACCAGCCCGACGGCGGCGCTGCTGAACCGCCTCTGCCACGTGTACGGCCGGACCATGTCCCAGCTGCTCAGCGAGGTGGAGGGCGAGCCCGTCACCGTAGTCCGCGCGGCCGACCAGGTCGTCTGGGAGGACAAGGCGTCCGGCTTCGTACGGAGGTCGGTGTCGCCGCCCGCGGCCGGACTGCGCGGGGAACTGGTCGAGGGACGGCTCACCGCGGGCGCCGACATCGCGTACGACGGCCCGTCCGTCCCCGGACTTGAACAGCACATCTGGGTCCTGACGGGCGCCCTCTCGGTGACGGACCGGGGCGTGGAGCATGAACTGGCCGCCGGGGACTGTCTGCGGATGAGGGTCTGGGGGCCGGTGCGCTTCAGATGTCCGGGTCCGGAGGAGGCGCGGTACGCGCTGGTGGTGGTCGAACCGTGATCGCGATCGAGCGGCTCGACGACCGCCCTCGACTGCTGGCGGCCGTGGAGGAGTTGGCGGACCTCCTGGTCCACACCGTGAACGGCGGGGCCTCCGTCGGCTTTCTCGCGCCGCTCGACCGCGCGGCTGCCACGGCCTGGTGGCGGGGGCGTGCCGACGCGGCCCTGACGGGGGAACTCGCCGTGTGGGTGGCGCGTGACGGGGGTCGGCTGATCGGCACCGTGAGCCTCGTCTTCCCGGACAAGCCCAACAGCCGCCACCGGGCCGAGCTGGTGAAGCTGATGGTCCACCCGGACGGGCGGGGGCAGGGCGTCGGCAAGGCGCTGCTCGCGACGGCCGAGCGGGCGGCCGTCGACGCCGGTGTCACCCTGCTCCACCTCGACACGGAGACCGACAGCCCGGCCGAGTACGTCTACGCCAAGGCGGGCTGGACGCGGATCGGGGCGATCCCCGACTATGCGGCGGATCCCTACGGAAGCCTGCGGCCGACGTCGATCTACTACAAGCGGGTCGGGTCGGCGGCGGATGACGCCGCGGGGGCGGCGGCTCCCGCCGGGTGATTGTCAGTGGTGGCCGCTACTGTGCGTCGCATGCCGGATGCTGAAGACGTACGACGTGTCGCCCTCTCGCTGCCCGACACCACCGAGAAGGTCGCCTGGAACATGCCGACCTTCCGGGTCGCGGGCAAGATGTTCGCGACGCTGCCCGAGGACGAGACGTCCATCGCCGTGCGCTGCCCCAAGGAGGAGCGCGACGAGTTGGTGCTGGCCGAGCCGGAGAAGTTCTGGATCGCCGACCACGAGGCGGGGTTCGCCTGGGTACGGGTGAGGCTGTCCGCCCTGGAGGGCGAGCCGGAACTGCGCGACATCCTCGCCGACTCCTGGCGCCAGGCAGCCCCGAGCCGCCTCCTCGGCACCTACCCCGAACTGGGAATACCGGCCGCCGAGTAGGGGCCGTTCGCGCTGGTGGGGGTGCCGGTGGTGGTCACGGTGCTGTGCGTGGTCGGGCGGAGCACGGCCACGTCGTGGGCCGGTGCCGGCCAGACTTGGACGAGGTACCACTCGGTGACCTGATCACCGACCTGGTCGGGGGCCGGGTCGGTGGGGGTGTGCCGGCCGCGGGCATGAACGCGCAGCCGGTAGGTGCCGGGGCCGTCGAACGACAGGACGGGCAGTTCCTCGGTCAGGTCGTCCATCATGCCGCGGACCATGAGCTCGCCGGAGGCGGCGTGTGCGGAGATCTCCACGATGTCCTGCCATCCGCCGTCGTCCGGCGCGGGCTCGGCCCGGTGCAGCGTGACGGTGACGTCGACGTCGCCCGTGTGGATTCCGGTCATCACGACGATGACTCCATCGACCACGCGCACCAGCCCGTTGTGCCCGCGCGGCACATCGGGCCCGGTCGGACCGTCCTCATCGCTGATGTCGAACTGGTGGTACTGAACGGGGACGCCTCCCCGGCCGCGTCCAACCTCGCTTGTGCACGGGGGGTCAATGACCGGCTGCCTTGGCTGCGGCGAGGCGGCGCGATCGTCTGCGGGGCCCATACCTTCGCCCTGGGAATCCGGTCCGAACATGATGACCACTGTGCACGAAGATGTCGGCCGTCGTGGGCTCATGCGGTACACCCCGGCCGAAGAAGGGCGCGGCACGGCCCGGCCCGTTGCGGACCGGGCCCGGGGGAGGGGGATAACCGGGTCAGGCGCTGACGCTTGCCTCCAGGAAGCCGTCGATGCGCCTGCGCAGTGAGGGTGCGTCCAAGCCGTGGGCGGTCACGTGTTCCTCGATCTGTCCGTAGCGTCGCAGCTCCCGGCGACCGACGCCGAGGCCCAGTACGCGGTGGGGCACATCGGCGAGCGCGTCGTTCGCGGCGGCCGTGGACGTGCCCGCCAGATACGGCTCCACCAGCACCACATCGGTCCCCGCCGCCTCGGTCGCCCGGCGCAGCACGCCCGCGTCGAAGGGGCGCACGGTGGTCGCGTACAGCACCGTCACATCGAGCCCCTCCGTCGCCGCGAGCACCGCGTCGAGCATCGGCCCGACGGCGACGACCACCCCGCGGCGCCCCTCGCGCACCGTGAGGAACCGCTGACCGTCCACCGCCAGCGCGCGCCCGTTCGACTGTACGGACAGGCGGACGTACACCTTGTCGTCCTTGGTCTCGCCCGCGCCGATCGCGTGGCGCAGCAGCGTCTCGGCCTCGTCGGGGTGCCCCGGCACATGCACCGTCCAGCCGTCGAGCGTGTCGAGCAGGGCCACGTCGCCCGGTGCCATGTGCGTGTAGCCGCCGGCGGGCCAGTCGAAGGAGGCGGCGGCGCTCACCAGGACCGCGCCCACGTTCTGGTGCCCGAGATCCAGCTTGACCTGCTCGAAAGGTCGCTCCACCAGAAAGCTGGCGAAGGTGTGCATCACCGGTCGCATCCCGGTCAGCGCCAGTCCCGCGCCCGTGCCGATCAGCAGCTGTTCACGGATGCCGACGTTGACGACCCGGTCCGGATGTCGTCGCTCCGCCTCCGCGAAGCCGTCCCTGCCGATCTCGGCGAGGACCACCGCGACCCTGGGGTCCTCGTCGAGCAGCCGGGTGACGACAGGGGCGAAGCGTTCCCGCATGGTGTCCATGACCGCGGAGTGTCCTTTCGGAAGGGGGAGGAGAAGGGCTGGAGGGGAGGAGAGAGGGAGAGAGCCGTGAAGGGGGGCGCTCCGGCCCGGTCAGGTTCGGCTGGGTGCGGGGGCGTTCTTCGGTTCCACACGGGCCACCACGACCCGGGGGCGGCCCGGGTGCGGGGCGGTGAACGCGGCGTGGAGTGCCTCGTGGTTCCGGCCGTCCACCGTCTCCGCGGACCAGCCCGCCGCCTCGAACCGCGCGGCGATGCCGCCGGGCCGGGCGTGGCTGGCGGAGGAGTTGTCGATCACGATCGTGTGGAGCCGGTCGAGTCCGGCCGGGCCCGCGAACGCGATCGCCTCGTGATTGCTGCCCTCGTCCAGCTCGGCGTCCCCGATGAGCACCCACACCGCCGGATCGGGCCGCCCCTGGGCGCGCAGGCCGAGCGCCGTCCCCACCGCGATCGGCAGGCCGTGGCCGAGCGAGCCGCTGCCGATCTCGGCGCCCGGCACGAGCACCCGGTCCGGGTGGTGGCCGAGCGGCGAGTCGTACGAGCCGAATCCGGGCAGCCACTCGACCGGGAGGAAACCCTTGGCGGCGAGCACCGCGTAGTACGCCATCGGGCCGTGCCCCTTCGAGAGCAGGAACCGATCGCGCTCCGGGTCGTCCAGCCGCTCCGGTCCCACCCGCAGCACCCGGTCGTACAGCACCCACAGCGCGTCCAGTGTGGACGTCGCTGCGGGGCCGTGCTTCTCGGCGCCCGTCATCAGCGCCATGAGCCGGGGCAGATCCGTGAAGCCGTAGGTTCGTTCCGTCGTGGTCGTCATGCTGAGCAGCGTGCTACCTCAACCAAAGTTGAGGTCAAGTGGTGATCGGGCACGGGTTCTCGGCCCCGCCGAGCCGGCCCGCCGGCCGGTCGCGCACGGGATAAACGGGTGCGCGATCACCGGCCTGAGTGCGGTATTGTTTCCGTGCGCGTTCGGCCAGGGGAAAGCCCAGGTCAGGCGGGCAACGGGACGTGGCGCAGCTTGGTAGCGCACTTGACTGGGGGTCAAGGGGTCGCAGGTTCAAATCCTGTCGTCCCGACTCGTATGAGTCGCAGGTCAGGGCCGGTTTCGGAGGCATCCGAAACCGGCCCTTGATCATTCTTGGGGACCAGTTGGGGACCGGCGTCCTTGACCGGGGTCAGCGAGTCATGACGATCGGGCCCGGCAGGGAGCGCGGTGCGCGGGGCACAACCGGACTCGTACCTCTGGGTAACGGCCGTACCCGTACTGGAGGCGCTCGACATCCAGATAGTGTTCGGCCGGCGCGGCACCGGCACCCTGTCCGTCGACTGCGTCAGCAGATCCCGCGCTCATCGTCTCCACGGCCTTCCGGCAGTCGACGCACAACGCCCCGGAGCTGCGGGGGAGGGTGTGGTGCCACCCGCCCGCGCCCCGGGGCGCCGTGCTCGTGCTGGACCCGCCGGCCGTCAGTTGTCTTCCGGCATGGGCGCGTCCTGGGCTTTCCTCATCCGCTCAGGCGTCCAGTAGTCCCGGACCTTCTCCGGATCCTGCCGTACCTCGTTGACGGTGGTCCCCGAGTCGGGCTGCGGCTCGGGTTCTGCCGCGGTGGCCGCGGTACGCCAGGCGGTCACCGCGACGACGGCTGCGACGAGGGCGGCGGCTGCTGCCCAGCGGCTCAGACTGCTGCGACGCACAGGGCCTTCTCCTTGGTCCGATTCCGTGTCGGGTCTGTCAGGTTACGCCGCCCTGGGCGTCGTACATGCCCTTGACGCCGTCATCGAAGTAGGAGGACCGGTTCCAGCCGTCGGAGTTGACCGTGCTCATCACCCCGTTGACGGAACCGAGTCCGTTCGAGTCGTTGAACTCACGCAGCCATGGTCCACCACTGGAACCGCCGCCGAAGTTGCACTGGAGCTCGATGCGACCGTCACTGACTGCCCGTGTCGTGCCCGTGCACGCCCATTGGATCTCCCCGCCGTCGTGGTTCCCGGGATAGCCGAAGATCGTGACGGCCTGCTGGCGCGAGAAGTTCCAGCTCAGTCCGTGGCCGCCGGTGACATTGACGATCTTGTTCCCGTTGAGCGGCCAGGTGGTCACCATCGCCACGTCCCGCCTGAGATCGCTGTCATTGATCCAGGCGGTGAAGGTACGCATCTGCTTCGCGGCGAAGGTGCCGAAGGGACGCGCCCCGGAGCGGTAACGCGGCACATAGACCCAGTTGGTCATCCAGGTACCGCCCCTGCCGCCGTGCACGCAGTGCCCGGCCGTGATCACCATCTGCTTCGAGCTACTGTTCAGCGCGCTCGCCGAACACGCGTAGGTGCCGCCGGTGCTGGGGTCGGTGAAGAACACCTTGCCCACCGCGGCGGATTCGTTGATGCGCGGGGCCTTGACGGCGGAACGCGGCGGGGCGGACGGAACCGATCCCGGCTTCCCGGTGGGGCCGGCCGACTTCGTGGCGTCCGGCCTCGGCGCGGCGGGCGCCTTGTCGAGCGAGACGGCCTTCGCCATCCGCTCCGGCGTCCAGAAGCGCTCCAGCGCGGCGATGTCCTTCGCCGAGTCGACCGGAGCGCCGTTCGACAGCCGTGCCGACCGACCGACGCTCGCCGCCTCGCTCCCCGAGGCGGTGAGCGCACCGGCGGTGGCCCGGGTCTGTGCCGCGGCCAGGGCGGGTGCCGCCTCGGCGGCCGTTCCCGTACCGATCAATGCCAGTACGGTGGCCGCGGCCAGCGGGAGTATCGAGTGTCTGAGACTGCGCACTAACTGCTCCTTCGATCGTCGTTGGAGTGCGTTCGGTGCGGTGCGTTCGCTGCACGGCTGTCGTCGCCGTGCGTGCGTTGCACAGCTGTCGCGGCCGTGCCGGCTACGGAGGCATGGCCGATCAGCGTGTGGAGCACAGCGAACCTAGGTGGGTCGAGTACATGCCAAACAGCCTCAGTTCGGCCGCGCTGCTCCCCGCCGCGAGGGACCCATGTATTCGGTCGGTCCGAATCGCCGCTTGTTTCACGGATCGCCGAGTCCTGGGCGATGCCGTGTCGTCGGTCGTGCACGCTCTCGGGTGAACGGCATGCGGACGGGCAGGTTGCGCCCCGGGGGGTGATGGGGACGGCCACGTCCGGCCGACCCCGATGACACACCGATGGCGGCACCGCAGTCGCACGTCGGTCTGACCGCTAATCGGCCGGGGACGAGGTGCGTCAGGGCAACCGTGACGAACACCAATGGCTGGTTTACGGCCTCGGCGGACGGGCCGGTCCCCGCTCCTGAGCGCGGAGGGCGTATGTCACAGCAGGTACGACATCAGCGAACTTGGGGTCCCATTCGGGTTGGACGCAGGCAAGTTGCCAGTTATCGGTGCCAGTTGGCATATCACGGTGTGTAGTGCTGCGCGCTGTCCGGATTTCACCGGTACAGAGCGACAACGTTGAACCTCGCGCGGCAGAAGGCCGAGATCACGCTCGTTGCCTTGGGAACGTCTTGGGAGCGTCTTGGGATCGCCTGGGGTCGCCGGGGAGATGTGCGTTCAGCGCCGGGCGGGACAAGGGCTGGACGACCCGGTTGGGATGCCGCGCATTCGGCCCGCAGCTGAGCCCCGGAAGACGCCCGACGGCGCCTGTGGAACACGGAGGCGCCCGATGGTTCGGACGGAGCGAAGGCGGCGGCACGCAGTACGAAGATCCTCCTGCTCACGCACGAGACGATCGCCGGCGAACTTGGAATGCGCTCGACTCTCACTCCTGGGGGTCAAGCGGTCGCCGGTTCAAATCCCTGTCGTCCCGACTTCGCGAAGTCGAAGGTCAGAGGCCGCTTCAGACGAGATCTGAGGCGGCCTTCTCCTGTGTCCGGAGCCATCCTTGGGCATGCTGCACTCCAGATCCGAGCAACCGGGCACCGGGGAGGCATCGCATGAGGATCGTCATCACGGGGGGCTTCGGCTTTCTGGGGCGGCTGGTCGCCGGCGCGTTGGTGGAGAGGCGGACGTTCCGTGGGGCGCCGATCGAGCGTCTGGTGCTCGCCGATCGGGTCGTGCCGGACGGGGAGCACTTGGCGTCCGACCCGCTTGTGGAGGTCGTACGGGGCGAGCTGGCCGACCGGCTCGACACCGTGTTCGCGGAGCCCGTTGACCTGGTCATCCATCTCGCCGCCGCCGTCTCCGCCGAGTGCGAGGCCGACTTCGACCTCGGCATGCGCGCGAACCTCGACACCACCCGCGCCCTCCTCGAAGCCGTCCGGACCCAGTCGTTGGCCGGCGGGCCGACCCCGCGGCTCGTGTTCTCCAGCAGCGTGGCGGTCTACGGCCCCGACCCGGCGCTGCCGCTCCCGCCCGTCGTCAACGAAGCGACCCTGCCCACGCCACGCTCCAGCTACGGCATCCAGAAGCTCATCTGCGAGCAGCTGATCGCGGACCACACCCGGCGCGGGTTCGTCGACGGACGGGTCGCCCGCCTGATGACCGTCGCCGTGCGGCCCGGCAAGCCGAACGCGGCCGCCTCCGGGTTCCTCTCCGGCATCATCCGCGAACCCCTTGCGGGCCTCCCCGCCGTCTGCCCCGTACGGCCCGGCCTGCGCGTGGCCCTCGCCTCCCCGCGCCGCACCGTCGCGGCCCTGTTGCTCCTCGCGGAGGTCGAGCGCGGCACCGGACCGGGGAAGCTCGACGGGGGACTGCCGGTCAACCTTCCGGCGCTCACCGTCTCCGTCGCCGAGATGATCGCCACGCTGCGGCAGGTCGCCGGTGACGCCGTCGCCGACCTGGTCACCGTCGCCCCCGACCCCGCCGTCGAGGCCATCGTGGGCTCGTGGCCGTCCGCCTTCGACCACTCCCGCGCCGCCGCGCTGGGGCTGGAGCCCGACCCGGACTTCGCGTCGGTCGTACGCGACCACCTTGCCGGTTCCCCGAGGGAATCCTGATCGGCCGGCAGTCGTCCGGTCACGGGTGGGACTGTGGCCACAGCTTGCGCGACCTTCGCGTCCTGGGGGTCACGTGAACGGTCTACGTACGGTCCTCGTCTGCCTTGTGATCATGTGCGTCGCGGTGGTGTCACGCATCCCTCAGACTCGGCTGAACCGTCCCGGGGCCGGGCACCGGAACGGCCCGTGTGCCGGAGCGGTCGGTGCGTCGGGAAGGGGCGGTGCGGGGGAACGGGCCGGTGCGCCGGAACGGTCAGTCCTTCAGGGCGACCAGGACATGGCTGTCGCCGTACTGCCAGACAGGCGTGATGTGGGCGAAGCCCGCCGCGCGCAGGAGTTCTTCGTGGCATGCCAGGGGCAGATCGTTGTCGTTGCCGTCGTGGTTGCCGGACGCGGCCCGGCGCTTCTCGCGCTGCGCGAACAGGTCGGCCAGCTCCGGGTCCTCGGCTGCCGCGGCCCACCAGGCCCCCCAGTCCTCGTGCTCGGGGGTGCGCGACCGCTCGGCTCGCCTGCCGCCCACCACGGCGGTGAGGTCCGAGCACCGGCGGTCGTCCAGGGCGAAATGGTCGCCGTTGACGAGGGCCCCACCGGGCCGCAGCAGGGTGAACAGACTCCGGTACGTGCTCAGCAGGGTGGGCTCGGAGAGGTAGTGGAGGGCCGTGGTGGACACGACCGCGTCCAGGGGGCGGCCCAGGCCGAGGGCGTCGGTCCAGCCGGCTTCGCCGATGACGGCGTCGACGAAACGGGCGGCGTTCGCGTGGTGGGTGCGGCCGAGTTCGAGGAGCAGCGGGTCCATGTCCACGGCGACGATCTCGGCGTCCGGCAGCCGCGCGGCGAGCCGGGCGGCCATCGAACCCGGGCCGCAGCCGAGGTCGAGCAGGAGCGGCCGGGGCCGGTCGGTGGTGACGTGCTCGACGACGTCGGCGATGACCGTGAACCGTTCCTCGCGGGCGACGGCGTAGTGCTGCTGCTGGCGTTCCCAGCGGCCGATCCACACCTCGGCCGTCTCCATGCTCACGCCCATGGCTTCGCGTCGCCTCTTCCGTCTCGCACCGCCGGTTGTGATCAGAACCTACCGGTTATTGGAAACGGTTTCCATTCGCTGGGGTGCGGGACGCGGGGTGCGGCGTGCTGGTGGTGCTAGGTGTTGGTGGTGCCGGGTGCCGGGTGCCGGGTGCCGGGTGCCGGTACGGAGCGTGGGGTGCCCCGTTTACGCCAGCCCAGCCAGCACACCCAGCAACTCGTCGATCTCCCCCGCCGTGTTGTACACGTGCACGCTGACCCGCACCGAGCCGTCCCGTTTGTCGGTGCCGGCCTGGCAGAGGTTGTCGGCGCGGACCATGAAGCCGTGGCTGTACAGGATGAAGCCCAGGTCGTCCGAAGGGATGTCGCGGTGCCGGAAGGTGACGATGTCGTGGCGTCGCTGGATCCGGGAGTCGGCGGCCAGGCTGGCCCGGCAGCCGAGGACCTCGTACGGGGCGAGGTGGCACAGCCCCTCCGTGAAGCGGGCCGTGAGCGCCTGGGTCCAGCGGGCGATCCGGTCCGGGCCGGTGATGTCCAGCCAGTCCAGCGCGGCCTCCAGCGCCGCGATTCCCACCGTGTTGGGGGTGCCCTGCCAGCCGCCCGGCCGGAACTCCGGGCCCCGGTCGGGGGAGTTGCGGGCCCATACGGCCCCGGAGCCGGGCAGGGCCAGGGCCTTGTGCCCGGAGAACGCCACGAAGTCCACGTCGAGGCGGTCCACGGACAGTGGCACATGGCCGACCCCCTGCGCGGCGTCCAGGCAGATCGGCACGTGCGGGCCGACGGCCTCGCGGACGCGGTGCACGTTCATGTCGCCGCCGTACACGTGATGGACGTGGGTGACGGCGACGAAACGGGTGCGCGGGCCGATCACCGAGGGCAGCGCCCGGTGGTCGTAGTCGCCGGACGACTCCTGGTACGGCAGCGGCCTCACCCGTACGGTGACGCCCTGCCCCGCCAGCAGGTCCCGGACCTCCAGCCAGGGGTCCAGATTGGCCCGGTGGTCGGCGAAGGGGACGAGGATCTCGTCGCCGTCCGACAGGAGCCCCGCGAGCCAGTCGCGGGCGATGGTCCGCAGCCCCTCGGTGGTACCGCCGGTGAAGTGGACGCCCGAGCGGTCCGGCGCGGGGTCGCCGAGGAAGTCCTTGACGCGCCGCCGGGTGCGCTCCACCAGGGCCGTGGTGCGGTTGGCCCAGGGGTAACCGCCGCGCCCCGCATTGGCGTTGGCGGTCGTCAGGTAGGTCTGTACGGCGTCCAGGACGGCACGCGGCTTCTGCGTGGTGGCCGCGCTGTCGAAGTAGGTGACGTCCGGGTGCGCGGTGATGATGGGGAACTGCTCCCGCACCGCACGCTGCCAGTCGGCCAGCTCCTCCAGATCGGTTCCCGGCATGGCTCAGTCCCTCACCAGCGGGGCGTCGGCGTCGCGCCACGCGACGATCCCGCCGGACAGGCTGCGGACGTCGGGGTGGCCCATACGGGTCAGCAGTGCCGCGTACCGGGCCGACTTCTCGCCGACCGGACAGGCCAGCAGCACCGGCTGCCGTTTGCTGAACGGCAGGCCGCCGCGGACGAGTTCCTCGAACAGCTCGTCGGTGATGTTGACCGACCCGTCGATGTGCAGCGCGGCGTACGCCTGAGGCCCGCGCAGATCCACCACCAGCGGCCGGGGCGCGCCGTCCTCGATCCACCGCCGTGCCTCCGCCACCTCGATCACGGCGGCCTCCGCCCGCACCTCCGCGTCGGACAGGGCCGACGCCGAGTGCCGGCGGGCAGGGCGGCACAGCAGCTCGGGGCGGCGCTGCCGTACGTACCCGAGGTAGCTCTCGGCGCGGTCGCAGACGATGAAGACCGCCGTCCGCCGCTCACCCTCCGCCAACTCCGCGTCCAGCGGGCGGAGATGGCGTACCGCGCCGTGGAAGGCGGCGCCGCCCGTGGGACCGGTCAGCAGTCCGCAGCGGCGGATCAGGGTCAGCATCCCGTCGATGGCCTCGTCGGCGGTCACCGACTCGATCGTGTCGTACGTCGCCGGGTCGAACAGACCCACCTGGTGCACCTCGTCGATGGTGCGGATACCGGGGATGAAGTCCGACTTGTGGGCGACGAGGCCGACCACCCGTACGCCGGGGTCGTGTTCGCGCAGGACGCGGGCCACGCCGGTGGAGGAGCCCGCCGTGCCCACGCAGGCCACGAACCAGTCGGGGGCCCGGCCGTCGAGGTCCTTGACGATCTCCGGGCCGGTGCCCGCCGCGTGGGCCTCGGTGTTGCGCGGGTTGAAGTACTGGTCCGTGTGCAGATACGTGTCGTCCCGGCCGACGAGGGTCTGGTGGAAACGGGTCAGCGGGTCGTCGGTGTCGGTCGGGTCGAGACACTCGCTCTGCCCCGGCAGCTCCTCGATCTCCGCGCCCAGCAGCAGAAGCAGGTCCTTGATCTCGGGGACCCGCATCCGGTTGGTGACGCTCTTGAAGCGCAGGCCGTGCATCCCCGCCAGCAGCGCCAGGGCCTTGGCGGTGTTGCCGCTCGACAGCTCCACGACCGTCGCCCCGCGCTCCGCCGCCGAGGCCAGACCGGGCCCGGCCATGTGCCAGGCGGCCCGGTCCTTCACCGAGCCGAACGGATTGAGCATCTCCAGCTTGGCGTACAGGTCGATGTGGCGCAGCCCGTGCACGGCCGGGTCGATCCGCACCAGCGGCGTGTTGCCGATGGCCTCCGTGATGCTGTCGTACCTCATGAAACCGGTCCACCCGCTTCCGTGATCGGCCAGTACTCCTCGTCGAGACGCCACCTCCAGGAGTCCCGCTCCCGGGTGACGGCGACCGTGCGGGCGAGCGGCTGCCGCTGCGCACGGTGGGCGTGGAAGTCCATCGCGTACCCGGCGGTGTTGGCGAACGCCAACAGGTCGCCGACGGACGGCGGTCGGGGCAGGTGGACCCTGCGGCGGGTGATCAGATCGGCCTCCAGGCAGAGATTGCCCGCGAGATAGACCCCCACCGGCCCCTCGTCGGCGTCCGCGTGCGCTCCCGGGCGGGGGACGAGGACCGGGTCGACGAGCACCCCGTGCTCCTCCAGGCTGACGTCACCGGCGTTCATGCCGAGCCGTACCAGCAGGTCGCCCGAGTCCGCGTCGGCCCGGCGTACGTCGAGGACCCGCGCCAGCGTCAGTCCGCACTGGTCGACCAGGGCCCTGCCCGGCTCGACGGCCAGGTCGTAGAGGTGCTCCAGGAGCAGGGTGGCCGCCGGGCGGCCCGAGGCGGGGGCGGGGTGGCGGAGCAGTTCGTCGAGGTAGCCGGGGCCGGCGGTCGGGCGGTGGGCCGGGTAGAGCGCCGGTGCTCCGCGCAGGGTGCCGCCCTCGTTGCGCAGCCCGTAGCCGTGGCCGCGCCAGGTCAGGGCGGGGCGGGTGCCGAGCACCGCCTCGGCCAGCTCGGTGGTGTAGCGCTCCCACTGGGCGGCGTCGGCGACGTACCCGACGCCGAAGCCGCCGCCGATGTCGATGACCCGGGGGTCCAGGCCGCGGGCGCGGCACGCGTCCATGACGGCGACGCATGTCTCCAGCGCGACGGCCTTCTCCGCGATGCCGGTGGTGTCCAGGTGGTAGGCGACCCCCGTCAACCGGACCGCGTCCGCGTGCCGCTCGACCGCGTCCAGCAGGGAGTCCACCTCGCGCACGGGTGAGCCGAAGCGGCTGCGCCGGAAGAGGACCCGGGTGCCCGACGCCGCGGACGGGGACGACTCGAACTCCGACAGCCGCAGCAGGACATCGACGCGCGGCAGGTCGTACTTCCGTACCAGGGCGGCCAGTTGATCCAGCTCGGCGGGGGAGTCGAGGTTGACGCGGGCGCCGGTGCGGGCGGCCAGCCACAGGAACTCGGGGTCCTTGGGCCCGGTGGCCATGATCCGGTCGGGGGTGAAGCCGCACTCCAGCGCGTGCCGCAGCTCGCCCAGCGAGGCGACGTCGATGCCCACCGCGGCCGGGTCGGTCGCCGTCAGCCGCCGCACCAGGCTGTGCGCCTGGTTGGCCTTGTGCGCGTAGTACACCCGGCCGCCGAGGCGGTGGTCGCGGTAGACGGCTCGGAAGCCGGCCGCGTTGTCCGCGATCCGGTCGGGCAGCAGCACGTTGAGCGGTGAGCCGAGCGAGTCGGCGAGCATGTGCAGGAAGGGCGCGGCTTCCAGTAACGCGTCGAGCGGTGGTTCCAGTCGTGGTCGCAGATACAAAGGCGTACGCACGGCAGGCGGCCCCCTCTGGTGTGCACCGGCGATGGCGGCTCCCGGCAGTCGAGGACCGCCGTGGAGTACCGGCAGGCCTCACACAGCCGTTCGGGGATCAGCATTTCCCGGCGAATGTCCCTTTAAGCCCTGGGATGCGCCATGGTCTCCGCCATCCTGAGGGCGGGGAGGCACCGTCCGGCGACGGGTTCACGCCGGGGTGCCCGCGGGGCGCGGGGCGGCGCGTACGGTGGCGACAGTGCCGTTGGCGTATGCGACGTGCGGAACCGCGAGCGGGACACCCACAGGGGGCCCTTCCCCGCACGGCCGGCACACCCCGCCCCGGCCGTCCGCCGACCGGCGCCGACCCCGGGCGCACGGTGGCGGGTCGCGTCGCTCCGCGTGTTCCCGGTGGACCGGACAGAGTGCCGCTCGCTTTGATGGGGGTGGCGCGAGCCCCGCGCCACCCGGGGGTGAGCCAACCCCCACCGCACACGCGCCGGAGTGGAGCTGCCATGGTGACGGATCGGTACGGCAACCCCCTGTTCGAGTGCACCGCCGAGGCGGCGGCGCATCTGGACCGGGCCGTGGAAGGGCTGCTGTTCTTCCGCCCCGAGTTCCCCACCGCGGTCGCCGACGCCGTCGCGGCATCCCCCACGGCACCGCTCGCCCAGGCGTTCTCCGCCTACCTGGGCGTGCTCGGCACCGAGCCGCGCGACGCGGCCGAGGCCCGCCGCCGCTTCACCGCGTACGCCGCCGGCCTCGACCGTTCGGCGCTGCCCCGCCGGGAACGCATGCACCTCGCGGCGGCGGAGGCCTGGCTCGGCGGCGACCTGGGCACGGCGGCCCACGTCCTCGAAGAACTCGTCGTGGAGTACCCTCGCGACCCGCTGGCCCTCGCGGTCGGCCACCAACTGGACTTCTTCACCGGCGACGCGACCCGCCTGCGGGACCGGATCGGCGGGGCCCTCCCGGCCTGGGACGCCGACGACCCCCACCGCGGGCCCCTGATGGGCATGTACGCGTTCGGGCTGGAGGAGTCCGGGCACTACGACCGCGCCCAGGAGTTCGCCCTCGCCGCCGTGGAGCGGAACCCCCGTGACGTCTGGGCCATCCACGCCGTCGTCCACGTCCACGAGATGCGCGGCCGGTTCGCCGACGGCATCGACTACCTCGACGCGCGACTCGACGACTGGGCGAGCGGCACCCTCCTGACCGTGCACAGCTGGTGGCACTACGCCCTCTACGCGCTGGAGGCCGGCGACACCGACACGGCCATCCGGATCTACGACGCCGTACTGCACCACAAGGACTCCAGCGGCTTCGTCATGGAACTCCTCGACGCCGCCTCCCTGTTGTGGCGGTTCCTCCTCGCCGACCTGGACCAGGACGCCCGCTGGCAGGCTCTCGCCGACGCCTGGGCGGCCCGCGCCGACCCGCCGTACTACGCCTTCAACGACGTGCACGCCGTCATGGCGTTCGCCGGTGCGGGCCGACTGGCCGAGGCGGACGCGTTCCTCGCCGAACGGCGACGCTGGCTGGAACACGAGGACGCCCACCGGACCACCAACCACGTGATGACCGCCGAGATCGGGCTGCCCGTCGGCGAGGCGCTGGTCGCGTACGTCCGAGGAGACCACGAGACGGTGGTCGACCTGCTGTGGCCGCTCCGCCGCCGCGTGCACACCTTCGGCGGCAGCCACGCCCAGCGGGACGCCGTCCAGCGCACCCTCCTGGAGTCGGCCCTGCGCGCCGGACGCGCCGACCTGGCCGGCCGGCTCCTCGGGGAGCGCGCCGGACTGAGCCCGCACAGCCCCTACAACTGGCTGCGCCAGGCCCGGCTCGCCGACACACTCGGCGAGGCCGGCCGCGCCGCCGTCGCTCGCGACACGGCGAACGAGCTGGCCGCGCCCGCCGCGGCCCGGCTGAACCGGCAGCTGCACCGGCCGTATCTCGCCCGCACTCCCTGAGGGGCCGCCGCTCAGGGGGCGCGGCCGTATCTCGCCCGCCTCCCTGAGGGGCCGCCGCTTCAGGTCGCGGCGACGGCCCACCCCAGGCCGTCCTCCGACGTCACCAGACCGCCGGGCCGCAGCGGCGCCTCCTCCTCCAGCGGCCCGCCGAGCAGACCGCGCTCCTGGAGCACCGCTCCCTCGTGGAAGGTCTGCCGGAACGCCGCCGACTCGTACAGCGGATTGCGGTGGCCGTCGGAGTCGGGGAGACGGCCCACGACCCGGTCGAGGTCCGAGGAGGCGGCGGTCAGCCGCGCACCCGCCTCGGCGGGCGCGGCGAGCGCCGCGTCCCCGGACGCCAGCCCGCCCACCAGCTCCACGAACGCCTCCAACTCCGTCGCACCGACGTTGGTGACCTTGCGGGCCTTCCAGAAGTACGACCGCTCGTCCTGGTGCAGGTCGTAGAACGACATCAGGAACTCGTAGAACAGCCCGTACTCGTGCCGGTAGCGGGCCTCGAACTCCCCGAAGCAGCGGGCCTCGTCGAGGGTGCCGTCGAGCGTGCTGTTGATGGCCCGGGCCGCCAGCAGGGACCCGTACGTGGCCAGGTGCACACCGGACGACAACACCGGGTCCACGAAGCAGGCCGCGTCGCCGACCAGCACCATGCCGGGCCGCCACAGCCGGCTCTTCCAGTACGACCAGTCCCTGCGCACCCGGACCTCGTCGTAGGGGGCCTCGCCGGCCTGCGGGGCGCCGTCGACGAGGTCCCGTATCTCGGGGCACGAGTCGATCAGCCGCCGCCAGGCCGCCACCGGATCGCCCTGGACCGCCGCCGCGTGCTCCCGGCTCACCACCGCGCCCACACTGGTCAGTTCGTCCCGCAACGGGATGTACCAGATCCAGCCCTCGTCGAAGGTGGCGCAGAAGATGTTGCCGTCGTTCGGCTTCGGCAGCCGCCTGCCCCCGGCCACGTACCCGAACACGGCGATGTTCCGGAAGAAGTCGGAGTACGTCCGCTTCCCGCCGACGTGCGGGTGGATCCGGCTGGTGTTGCCCGAGGCGTCCACGACGTACCGTGCCCGCGCCTCGCGGGCCCCGCCGTCGGGCCCGGTCCAGCACACGCCCCGCACCCGCTCCTCGTCGGCGACGACGTCCGAGACCCGGCAGCCCTCCCGCACGTCCACGCCGACCCGGCGGGCGTTGTCCAGCAGGATCGCGTCGAAACGGTTCCGCTCGACCTGGTAGGCGAACGACGTCGGGTCGGACAGCCGTGGGGACAGCGCGAAGGAGAACTGCCACGGGTCCCGGTTGCGGCCCCATCGGAAGGTCCCGCCGCGCTTGAGCTTGAACCCGGCCCGCGCGACCTCGTCCTCGACACCCAGGATGCGGCACACCCCGTGCACGGTCGACGGCAGCAGCGACTCCCCGATCTGGTAACGGGGGAAGGTCTGCTGGTCCAGCAGGAGCACGCGGTGGCCGCGCAGCGCGACGGCAGACGCGGCGGTGGACCCGGCCGGGCCCCCGCCGACGACGATCACATCGAACTCCTGCGACGGCGTCTCGGATCGCGTGACAGTCACTGGTCTCCTTCAGGTGTCGACACCGACGGGGCGGCGGGGGCAGGGGTGGACGGGGCGGTCGGGCCAGGTGGGGGAGGGGTTGCGGGAGCCGGTCCCGACGGGGTGCTCGGCGGCCGTGGGGGTGCGGGGTCCGTCCGGTCGAGCGAGCCGAGCCAGGTGCGGATGGCCGCCACCGTGGCCGGGGCGTGTTCCCGGGTGAGCGAGAAGTGGTCACCGGGGACGTCGACCGTGTCGTGCGGCAGCGGCCAGGAGGTCCGCCAGCCGTCCCCGTCGGCGCCCGCCGCCATCCGCGGCGTCGGCTCCGTGGCCCGGACCAGCAGGGTCGGGGCGGCGACGGGTTCGGGCTCCCAGTCCAGGAACATGCGTGTGTACGCGCCCATCGCGGCGACGGCGCTGTCGTCGTCCCCGGTCGACGGGCCCCCGGTCAGCCTCGGGGCGAGGGCGGCAGGCAGCGCCAGCAGCCACTCCGTGCCGCGGTTGTCCCGGTCGACGCGGTAGGTGTCCAGCAGGACGAGGCCGGCCGGGGCCGCCCCCATGGTCTCCAGCCGCCGGGTCACGAGGTGCGCGACGGCGCCTCCGGTGGACGAGCCGACGACCACGAAAGGCCGGTCGCCCACCAGCCGCAGCACCGTCTCGGCGTGCGTACGGGCCAGCGTCCCCAGATCCTCCGGTACGGCCGCGCCCTCGTCGACACCGGGATGCCGTAGCTCCCACACGTCCAGGTCGCCCCGGACGCAGTCGTGGAAGGCGGCGGCCGCGCCGCCCGGCCCGGGGAAGGACGGGTGGTAGCCGTCGAGGAACACCACGACCGGGCCGTCACCGGAGCCCTCGGCCCGCCGCAGCGGCGGCAGCGCGTGCCGCAGGGCAGCGGACGCGTCGAACGTCGGTACGGCCCACGACGCGGTGACCAGCATGTGCATCGCGGCGACGACCTGACCGGCCTCGCACACCCGCCGGTAGAGGGAGGAGAGACTCTGCACGGGGCGGCCGCCCGACGGCTCGGGGCTGCCGGGGGGTGCCGTTCCGGGAGCCGCACCCGGTGTCCGGGCTGTCCTGACGGGGTTCGAAACGGGGGCGGGATCGGGGTTCGTACCGGATGCCGTATCAGGGGTCGCGCCGGGTGCCGTACGCGTCGGCGCATCGGGTTCTCCGGCGGCCGTCGGGGGCTCCGGGAGGTCGTGCAGCAGGTCCAGGACGTGGTGGGCCAGACCGTCGGCCGTGGGGTGCTCGAACACCACGGCGGCGGAGAGCCGGAGCCGCAGGGCCAGGCTGAGCCGGTTGCGGACCTGCACCGCCATCAGCGAGTCGAAGCCCAGCTCGTCGAAGGTCCTGCCGACGGGCAGCGCGTCGGCGCTCGGGTATCCGAGCACGGCGGCCACGTCCGCCCGCATCAGCTCCGCGAGCGCCTCCGCGCGCCGGGCGGAGGGCAGTTCGGCCAGGAGCGTCCGCCAGGCGCCCGGCTCCAGCATCTCCGGGGCGTCGGCCGGTGCCCCCGCCTCCGGGCCCGTTCCCGTGCCAGCCCCTGAGCCCGCGCCTGCCTCGGCCGCCGGTCGCCGGGGACGCGACAGCCCCCGCAGGGGTGGTGGCAGCGGGCCTCGCGCGGACCGCAGGGCACCCCGGTCCAGCTGCATCGGCGCCAGGACGGGTCCACCGTCGCGTACCGCCGCGTCGAAGAGTGCCAGGCCGTCCCGTACGGAGAGGGCGCGCAGAACGTCGTCTCTCCGCGTCGCCGCCTCCCTGACCTGGGCCTCCCTGAGTTGGGCATCCCCGAGCTGCGGCGACGCCATGCCCGCGTCGTGCTCCCAGGGGCCCCACGCCAGGGACAGCGCGGGCAGCCCCTGGGCGGCGCGACGGTGGGCGAGGGCGTCGAGGACGCTGTTCGCCGCCGCGTAGTTGCCCTGGCCGGGGCGGCCCAGCAGGCCCGACGCCGACGAGAACAGGATGAACGCCGACAGCTCCATGTCCCGGGTCAGTTCGTGCAGCCGCCAGGCCGCGTCCGCCTTGGGCCCCAGCACTGCCGCCATCCGTTCGGGCGTGAGCCCCGCCAGGACACCGTCGTCCAGGACCCCGGCCGCGTGCACCACGGCGCCCAGGGCGGGCTCACAGCTCCTGACCACCTCGGTCTGCGCGACCGGATCCGCCATGTCGCAGGCCGCGATCGTCACTTGGGCGCCCAACTCCTCCAGTGAGGCACGTAGTTCCGCGGCGCCGGGTGCGTCCGGGCCCCGGCGGGAGGTGAGCAGCAGATGCCGTACCCCGTAGGAGGCGACGAGATGGCGGGCCAGTTCGGAGCCCAGCGCGCCGGTGCCGCCGGTGATCAGCACGGAGCGGTCGGGGTCGAAGGGGCTCGGCCCGGACGGCTCACGGGGGTCGGCGGGGGCCGTCGGTACGGCCGGCACCAGCCGCGGAACTCCCATTCTCCCTTCCCGGATGGACAGTTGGGGCTCGCCCGTGGCCACCGCGGCGGCCAGCAGACGCTCGGACTCGGGGCGGCCGTCCGTGTCGACCAGCACGACACGTCCGGGCAGCTCCGCCTGGGCCGTGCGCACCAGACCCCATACGGCCGCACCCGCGAGGTCCGGTTCCGCCGCGGTGGCGTCCCGCGTCACCACCACCAGGCGTGAGCCGGGTGCCTCCGGGTCGTCCTGCCAGTCCTGTAGGGCGCGCAGTACCCGGGTGGTCAGCTGATGTACGGCGGACAGCGGTGTCTCGGTGTCAGTCGTCGGGGTGACAGCGGCGACGACGGTGGTGTCCGGTGCCATGGCAGGGACAGGGCCAGGGGCGGTGTCGATGCCAGCGCCGGTCTTGGTGGCGGCGACGGTGGTGTGCTCGACGGTCACCCAGTCGGGTCGCCACAGTGCCCGTCGCGCCACGCCGTGCGCCGCGTCGGCAGTACCGGCGGGAAGCTCCCGCATGGTCAGGGAGTCCACGCGTGCCACCGGGCGGCCCGCCGCGTCGGCCAGCGTCAACGCGACCGCGTCCGTGGCCGTCCGGCGCACCCGTACCCGTAGTTCCGTCGCGCCGGACGCGTGCAGACGCACACCGGTCCAGGCGAACGGCACGTGGAGGGCGACCGCCGGTTCCGCCCCCGCCCCCTTGGCTGTGGCGGTCGCCGTCGCCGAGCGGGTGAGCAGTGCGGCGTGCGCCGCCGCGTCGAGCAGGGCGGGATGGAGGGCGAAGCGGTTGGCGTCGCCCAACTCGCCTTCAGGTAGGCGTACTTCGGCGTACAGCTCGTCATCGAGTCGCCAGGCCGCCCGTACGCCTCGGAAGGCGGGGCCGTAGGCGAGGCCGTCGTCCGCGAGGGTGTCGTAGGCATCGGTGAGGTCGATCTCGGCCGCGCCTCGGGGCGGCCACTCCGTGGGGCCTGCCGCCGCGTCCGTGTCCGGCTCGGCCGCCGGATCGGGCCCCGGCACCGGCCCCGGACCCGGCTCAGGCCTTGGCTCGTTCGTCGGCTCGGGTGACGGTGCGGACGCGTAGGCCGTGCGGGTCAGAAGGCCGGTCGCGTGCCGGGTCCAGGTGGGGTCGGGGCCGTCGGCGTCGGCCGAGGCGTCGGGGCGGGCGTGGATGTCGACCGTTCGCCGTCCGGAGTCGTCCGGGGCGCCCACCACCACCTGGACCGTCACGCCGGTCCCCGGGGGCAGGGGCAGCGGCGTCAGGACGACCAGCTCTTCGAGGGTGTCGCAGCCGACCTCGTCGCCCGCCCGGACGGCAAGCTCGACGAACGCCGTCGCCGGCACGAGAACGGTCCCGCCGATCACATGGTCGCCGAGCCAGGGCTGAGCCGTGGCGGACAGCCGCCCGGAGAGCACGGTCCGGCCGGTGTCCGGCAGCGTGAACGCGGGCCCCAGCAGCGGGTGCCCGTCGCCCTCCGGCGCGCGGACCGGAAGCCGGGGTGCGTCCAGCCAGTACCGCTGCCGTTGGAAGGCGTACGTCGGCAACTCCACGCGGCGCGCCCCGGTGCCCTCGAACACGGTGTGCCAGTCGACGCGGGCCCCGCGTACCTGGAGCCGGGCCACGGCCGACAGCAGCGTCTCCGGTTCGGGCTCACCGGCGCGTGTGGCGGCGGCGAAGAGGGGAGCGGTGCCGTTCTCGGAGCCGGGCAGGCAGTCCTCGGCGGCTGTGATGAGCGCCGGGTGGGGGCCGACCTCGAGGAAGGCCGACACCCCGTTGTCGCCCAGCCACCGCACGGTGTCGGCGAACCGGACGGGCAGCCGGGCGTGCCGCACCCAGTACTCGGGTGAGCACAACTCCCCGGCCTCGGCGAGGCGGCCGGTGACCGCCGAGACCACGGGGATCCGGGGTGGCCGGAAGGTCGCCTTCTCGGCTGCCCGGCGGAAGTCGTCGAGCATCGGCTCCACGAGCGGTGAGTGGAAGGCGTGGTCCACTCGCAGCCGTACGGTCCGGCGGCCCCTGGCCTCGAACCCGGCCGCCACGGCGAGCACCGCGTCCCGCGCACCGGAGATCACCACGGAGCGCGGCCCGTTCACGGAGGCGATACCCACCGGGCGCGATGCGTCCGCGGAGCCGATCGCCGCCGGGGACAGTGCGTCCGCGGAGCCGATCGCCGCCGGGGACAGTGCGTCTGCTGAGCCGGTCGCCGCCGGGCGAGGGCCCTGCGTCGAGGCGGCGGCCACATGGCTTCCGGGGGCTGCGTCGCCGTGCGTGTCCTCGAAGTCGGCCAGCGCCGCGAGGACTTCGTCCTCCGTCGCGTGCAGCGCGACCATCGCGCCACCCTCCGGCAGCGCCTGCATCAGCCTGCCGCGCGCCGCGACGAGGGCCGCCGCGTCGTCGAGGTCCAGGACGCCGGAGACATGGGCGGCGGTCAGCTCACCGACGGAGTGTCCGGCCAGGTAATCGGGGCGCACACCCCAGGACTCCAGCAGCCGGAACAGCGCGACCTCGAAGGCGAACAGCCCCGCCTGGGTGAAGTCCGTACGGTCGAGCAGAGCGGCCTCCGGGGTGCCCGGAGCGGCGGAGAGCACCACGTCGAGGGGGAGGTCGAGGCTGCCCTCCAGCGCCCGGCACACCTCGTCGTGAGCCGAGGCGAAGACGGGGTACGCCGACCGCAACTCGACTCCCATACGGGCACGTTGGGCTCCCTGGCCGGTGAACAGGAAGGCCGTACGGAGAGCGGGGTCGGCGACGGCCCGTTCCGTGCCGGTGATGGCCGTGCCGGTACCGGTGCCGCTACCGGCGACCCCGGCGGTGCCTGCGGCCTCGGCGGTGCGCGCACCAGCGGCGCCCGTGACACCGATGGCCTCCGTCACGCCGGAGGCACCCGTCGCTCCACCGGCTCCCCCAGCTCGAACGCCTCCCCCGGCCAGCGCCTCCAACCCCGCCAGCATCCGCGCCCGTTCACCCGGCGGGATCACCGCCCGGTGCGTCGACGCCGAGCGCGTCACGGCCAAGGAGACACCGACGTCGGCCGGCGACAGTTCGGGCCGCGCGGCCAGATGGTCGGCGAGACGGCGCGCCTGGGCGCGCAGCGCGCCCGCGTCCGCCCCGGCGAGCAGCCAGGGCACCCCGAGGGCGGCGACGCCGGGCACGACCGGTGGCTGCGCAACCTGGCGGTCGTCCACGTGAGACGGCGGCACCTCGGCACCGGAACGGGGAGCGTCGGACAGCTCCTCGGCGCCCGACCGGGCAGCACCGGGTAGGTCCTCGGCGCCCGACCGGGCAGCACCGTACGGCTTCTCGGCGCCCGAGCGAGACGCGGCCGGCGGTTCCTCCACGATCACGTGCGCGTTGGTTCCGCCGATCCCGAACGCGGACACCCCGGCCCGTCGCGGCCGGCCCGCGGTGGACGGCCACGGCCGGGCGGCGGTGAGCAGTTCCACCTTGCCGGAGGCCCAGTCGACATGCGGTGAGGGTGTCTCGGCGTGCAGGGTGCGGGGCATCTCCCCGTGCCGCATGGCCTGCACCATCTTGATGACCCCGGCGACCCCGGCGGCCGCCTGCGTGTGCCCGAGGTTCGACTTGACCGACCCCAGCCACAACGGCTCCTCGCGGTCCTGCCCGTACGCGGCAAGCAGGGCACCCGCCTCGATGGGGTCGCCCAGCGTGGTGCCCGTGCCGTGGGCCTCCACCACGTCGACATCGGCCGGACGGAGCCCTCCGTCGGCCAACGCCCGCTCTATGAGGCGCTGTTGGGCCTGTCCGTTGGGTGCGGTGAGTCCGTTGGACGCGCCGTCGGAGTTGACGGCGGAGCCGCGCAGCACGGCCAGGACGGGGTGTCCGTGTCGTCGTGCGTCGGAGAGCCGTTCCAGCAGCACCAGCCCGACGCCCTCCGCCCAGGCGGTGCCGTCCGCCGCCGCCGAGAACGACTTGCAGCGGCCCTCGGGGGAGAGCCCCCGCTGCCGGCTGAACGCCGTGAACGGCTTCGGTGTCGCCATCACCGTGACCCCGCCGGCCAGCGCCAGGGAGCACTCGCCCGACCGCAGCGCCGCGGCCGCCCAGTGCAGGGCCACCAGGGAGGAGGAGCAGGCGGTGTCGAGGGTGATCGACGGCCCGCGCAGGCCGTACACGTACGAGATCCGGCCCGCCGCCACACTGCCGGACGTGCCCAGCCCCAGATGGGCCTCCAACTCGTGGTGGACGAAACGCGCCGAGTAGTCGGCGTGCATCATGCCGACGAACACCCCCGTGTCGCTCTCGCGCACGGCGGTCGGGGCGATCCCGGCCCGCTCCCACACCTCCCAGGAGGTCTCCAGCAGCAGCCGCTGCTGCGGATCCATCGCCAGGGCCTCCCGCGGCGCGATCCCGAACAGACCCGCGTCGAACTCGGCTGCCCGGTGCAGGAATCCGCCCCGCCGGGTGTACGAGGTGCCGACGCGGTCGGGGTCCGGGTCGTAGAGGGCGGCCAGGTCCCAGCCCCGGTCGGTCGGGAAGCCGGAGGTGGCGTCCCGGCCCTCGGAGACGAGCCGCCACAGGTCATCCGGCGAGTACACGTCACCGGGGTAGCGGCAGCCCATGGCGACGATGACCACCGGGTCGTTCTCGTTCTCGTTGTCGTCCTCGGCCGTGGCCCCGCCGGTCCCCGGCCCGGTGGCCTGGGTCGCGCCGAAGAGGGTGCTGTGCAGGGACCGAGCGAGCTCGGCGGGGCTGGGACGGTCGAAGATGAGCGTTGCCGGGAGCCTCAGCCCGGTCGCGGCGCCCAGCCGTTCGATGAGCGCGACGGCGCCCACGGACGTCAGCCCAAGATCGGTGAACGGCGCCTCGGCGCTGAGGAGTTCGCCCGGCCCGCCCCCGCACACCTCGGCCGTCTCGGCGAGTACCGCCTCTCTGAGCGCCCGCTCCCGCCCCTCCGGAGGCAGCGACAACAGCCGCCGCCGCAAGGCCCCGTCGGCCGCCGGGATCGTTTGAGGTGAGGTCGGCGGTGGCGGCGTCACCGAGGGGAAGACCGCCGAAGGCGTGCCGAGCCGCCCGGCCGGAGACTCGGCGGCGGCCCCGGCCGTGGCGTCCGCCTCCGCCTTCGCCTCCTCCGCCGCTGCCACCGGCGCCGAGGCGACGGCATGCCGGGCGATCTTGCCGGAGGCCGTCCGTGGCACCGCCGCGATCTCGTGGAACTCCACGGGCAGCTTGTACTCGGCGAGCCGGGAGCGGCACACCGCCAGCACCCGCCGGGGATCGAACCCGTCCGGTCCGGGGACGACATACGCCACCGGCACCTCGCCGAGCACGTCGTGCGGTCGGCCGACGACCACGGCGTCCGTCACACCGGGACAGTGCAGCAGGGCCTGTTCGACCTCGGTGGGGTGGATGTTCTCGCCACCGCGGATGATCAGTTCGCTCACCCGCCCGGTGAGGCGGAGATGGCCGTGCTCGACCCGGCGGCCGAGGTCACCGGTCCGGTACCAGCCGTCCACGAGGGCCGACCCTGTGGCCTCGGGCCGCTGGTGGTAGCCCGTCATCAGCCCAGGCCCGCGGACCCAGATCTCCCCCTCGTCGCCGTCGGCGACATCGTTGCCGCTGCCCGGCTCGACGACGCGTACGTCCACTCCGGGGATCGGAGGCCCGCAGGAGCCGTCGACCGTCGGGCCGTCCGGCCGGTTCACCGCGATCATCCCGCACGTCTCGGTGCTGCCGTACGCGTCGAGCAACCGCGCCCCCAACGCCTGCTCCACCTCGCGGCGCAACGCCGGGGAACTGGGCGCGCCCGCCACCAGACACGTCCGAAGCCCCACCGGCAGCGCCGCGCCGTCCGCCGCCGCCAACAGCCGGTGATACACCGCGGGCACCCCGGCCAGCACGGTGTAGGGACCGTCGAGAGCCCCGTGCGGGTGGTGCAGTTCGCGCCACAGACCGTCGGGCGGCAGCAGATCACCGGTGATGCGGGCGCTCGCGCCGACGGCGGTGACGCCGAGGACCGCCAGGGAGTGCCCGAAACTGTGGAACAGCGGCAGGGGCCACAGCAGCCGGTCCTCCGGCGAGAGACCGAAGATCGGCGCGTAACAGGCGGCCACCGACCACAGGGCGGCCCGCTGGGTCGACACCACGCCCTTGGGGTGGTGCGTCGTACCAGAGGTGTAGAGCATCCAGGCCGGCTCGTCGAGACCGAGATCGTCCCGCGGCGGGTCCTCACCGGGCGCGTCCGCCCCGGCGACGGCGTCGAGGAGGACCGTGCCCTCCGGGGCGTCCGCCGGGACCGGGCTCGGCCCCGTCAGCAGCACCCGCGGACCCGACGCGTCGGCGGCGGCCGGACTCGTCCGGTGCAGCTGTGCGAGCCGCGCCGGGTCGGTGACGACGACCGGGGCACCGCTGTCCCGCAGGAAATGGGCGAGTTCGGCGTCGGAGGAGCGGGGATTGAGGGGGACGCCCACGGCACCGGCCCGGACGGCGGCGAGCACGGCCTCGACCATCTCGACACGGTTGCCCAGGCAGATCGCGACCCGCTCGCCGCGCTCCAGGCCGGTCCGCGCGAGATACGCGGCCAGCCTGCCGGTGCGCCGCTCCAACTCCGCGTAGGTGACGGCCCGGGCGTCGTCGGCGAAGGCAACCCTGGACGGCGAGCGCTCGGCATGCGCCTTCAGCAGCTCCGGCAGCGGCCGTATCAGTCCGTCGTGATGCATGTGGCGCCTCCCCGGCCCCGTGGGACCCACCGTCAAGCTCCTTGCGGAGCAACGGCGTTGACCCTAAGGGGAGGAGGCCGAATGTCCGAACATCCGGACCGTGCGGCGTTTCGGACGGCCGAAGGCGTCGCGGACTGCTGACGGTGTCCGGGACGGCCGGTGCGGCCGGTATGTCGGACCCCCGGCGGCACAGGGGCGCCCGGCGGCACAGCGGCGCGCCCCGCGGCACAGGACCCCCGGCGGCACAGGGACGACGTGCCGCCGGGGTTCACTGCCTCACGTGTAGGACACGGCCTAGAAGGTCGATGAAGATCTTGGTGAGGGGCTGTCCGGCCGTCAGGCCGGACAGCCCCTGTGGTCATGTACCGGCCGGTGCGATGTGCCAGGTG
>NZ_JAMGBG010000059.1 GCF_023516595.1 Streptomyces neyagawaensis
CAGGGGCGGGCCGCCGCACACGGCAGGGGCGGGCCGCCGCACACGGCAGGGGCGGGCCGCCGCACACGGCAGGGGCCCGGCGCCGAAGTGCGGCGCCGGGCCCCTGCCGTCGATGGCGGCGATCAACTGGCCCCGGAGGCAGGCTCCTTGACCTCACCACTCGGCTGCGCGGGGACCGCCTTGACGGTGCTCGGGGAAGCGCCGGGGTCGACGGCGGCGACCGAAGCGGCAGACGCCGCACTCGTGTTCTCCTCGCCCGCGGTGTCTTCCTCCACGAACTCGATCTCCCCGTCCAGCATCTTCTTCGCCCGTACGGTGTCCAGCGCGCCCTCCCACTTGGAGACGGCGAAGACGGCGACGCAGTTGCCGAGCAGGTTGGTGGCGACGCGCATCGAGTCCATGATCCGGTCGACGCCCAGGAGCAGCGCGACGGCACCGGCGGGGATCGCCCCGAGCGAGGCGGCGGTGGCCGACAGGGCGAGGAAAGCCGAACCGGGGATGCCGGCCATACCCTTGCTGGTCAGCATGAGGACGAGGACGACGGTGACCTGCTGGCCGAGGCTGAGGTCCACCCCCACGGCCTGCGCGATGAACAGCGTGCCGATGGAGAGGTAGATGGACGCGCCGTCGAGGTTGAACGAGTACCCGGTGGGCAGCACCAGCCCCACCGCGTCGTCCCGCGCACCCGCCTGCCGCAGCTTCTGCATCATGCGCGGCATGACGCTCTCACTGGAGGCCGTGCCCAGCGCGAGCAGCATCTCGGCACGGGTGTAGCGGACGAACTTCCACAGGCTCAGCCCGGTCATCAGCTTCAGCGCGACACCGAGCAGCACGAGGAAGACAGCGGCGACGGCGTAGCAGAGGATGATCAGCTTGGCGTAGGTCTTCATCACGCCGAGGCCGTACTCCCCCACGAGGTGGACCATCGCGCCGAACACGGCGAGCGGGGCCAGCCTCATGACGAAGCCGACGATCGCGAAGATGACCTCCTGGGCCTGCTCGATGGCGGGCAGGATCTTCGGCACCTTGGTGTGGCCGAGGTGCAGCAGCGCAGCGCCGGTGAGGCAGGCGAGCACGAGCACCTGGAGCAGCGCGTTCTCGGCGAACGCGCCGATCGCGCTCTGCGGCAGCGCGTTCAGGATGAACTCGCCCGTCGTCGGCAGTTCGCCGCCCGCCGTCTTGGCGTCCACCGCCGATGTGTCGAGCTTCGAGGGGTCGACGTTCATGCCCACGCCGGGGCCGAAGACGTTGGCGGCGATCAGACCGATGAGCAGCGCGGCCGTGGACGCGACCTCGAACCAGATCAGCGCCTTGAGCCCGATCCGCCCGAAGGCCTTGAGATTGCCGGCCTTGGCGATGCCGACGACGACCACGCAGAACACCAGCGGCGAGATGACGGTCTTGATGAGCCGGATGAAACCGTCGCCGAGCGGCTGGAAGGTCGTGGCCGTGTCCGGCCACAACCTCCCGACAACGATGCCGAGCACCAGCGCGACAGCGACTTGGGCGAACAGTGAGGTACGCAGCATGCGTGCGACGCGTCGCGGCAGGGACGGTACGGACTGCGGCACGGGCACTCCTCCGATGGGACTTCTGTTATGCGGAAAAGCATTTCCGCGCTGATCACTATCGGGGAGTCGCCGCTCACGGGGAAGACCGCCGCGTTTCCGCGAGGTAAATCATCGAACAGACGTCACATCACACGCTTTTGGTGTCAGCAGGCCATTCGGTCCTCCGTCAGCACTCCCTGTACCGAGACCAGCGAACGGTCGTAGCAACCGCCCGTTCCGTACAGGCGGTAGCGCTCCCTGGTCGTACCGACGGCATGCCGCTGGTCACGCGGCACGAACGCCGTGTACGTGGCGTCACCCGTGTAGGTGTCGTCGAGCCGGGACCACGCGGTGCGCCGACCGCCGTACGTCTCGGTGACCGTCGCCCGGTCGCCGAGCGTGAGCACCGTCCGCAGCCGGTCGCCCGCGCCGAGCGTCGTCGTGCCGTCCATCGTGTACGACCGCTGGGTGCGGGTGGTTCGGGTCGGGCCGCGCCCATCGACGGTGACCGTCTCGTCGTCGCTCCAGCGCGCATCGAGGGCGTCGGGGTTCTCGCCGTCCGACCAGGTGTGCACGGAGGTGTTGGCGAGGCTCCGGCGCACGGTGGTCGTCACCCTGCCGTGCGAGGTGTCGACATGTCCGGTGACCGTCAGCCGGTGGCTCCCCTCGGTGTCGAGCCGGTGCTCCGTACCGGGTGTGTACGTGGATGCATTGGCGAGGTCACCCGCCCTCACCTTCGTCAAAGCACCGGTGACGTGTGCGCTCTTCTCGTCCTGCCAGACGAGCACGTTGACGGGGGTGCTCCAGCCGCTCTGCCCCTCGGGTACGCCGACGACGGAGACCTCGACCCGGTGCGGGCGCCCGTCGTTGAGGAGGCCGGCGAAGGGGGTGAGGTCGTAGCGGATGGGCTGGATGTCGAAGGCCCGGGGGCCAGGGATCACGTACCAGAGGAAGGGGTTGGACCAGCCACCGGTCCACACCGTCGGGAACGGCGCGGCGATCCCGGCCAGTTGCTCGTCAACCTTGATCTGCACCTCGCGGTACGGCCCGTCGTGAGCCTTGCAGGAGTACGGCGCCGTCTCGGGCACCGTCAGATACCAGTACTCCTCGCAGCCGCCGCCGGAGCCGGTGGCGTACACCTCGGCGACGACGCGTTCGCTGTTGCGCGGAGTGACGAGGGTGTTGCCGTCCCCGAGGGTGAGGACGCGGTCGGGGACGACCGCGGCGGCCTTCGCCATGGGCCTGCCCGCGTAGAACGTCAGCGTCACCTTGACGTCGAGGACGCCGGTGTAGGTGTCGTCGACGACATTGCCGATGAGCATCTCCACGGGCTGCGCCGCCCGCAGGGTGTCGCTGTAGCGGGTGACGTCCTTCTCGACGGACCACGCGATGCCGTCGGGCGAGGGCTGCGGGGTGGAGGTACGGAAGACCTCGACGCCGCCGATGTGGAGATAGCCGAGACGGTCGTACTGGCGGCCCTTGACCTTGCCGTCGAGGCGCAGGACGACCTTGCTCCAGCGCTTCCCGCACTCGGCCGGGGGCGCGTAGGTGCCCTTGTAGGGCGTGAAGTCCCTGAACTGCGCCTCGGCGAGCGTCACTTCGCAGGACTTCACGCCCTCGGGCCTGATGACGGGCGGGGCGGCGGTGACGGGGTCGTGCCAGTCACTGCCGAACTCGGCCGGGGCGTCGACCGCGGTGTCGGCGGTGGCGGCGGCCGTCGCGGCCACCGTGGCATCGACCGTCGCGGTGGCCGGCGCGGTGGCCGATGCGGTGGCCGATCGGGCCGGGGCGGCCCCCAGGAGAGTGCTCGCCAGGACGGTCGCCCCGGTGAGCATGGACATGATGATCTGGTTTCTCATGGCCGGAGTTCTACGGGCAGTGGACGCCGCGCACAATGACACCCCAGGCCACATGAGTGGCCGGAGACACCTCCTGGATCCGTGGCCGAGACCTCCTGGATATCAGGCCTTCAGCGCCGCCTTGTCCCCCATCACGATCACCGGGTGCGCGGCCGGATCGAGGGTGCGCAGCAGGTACTCCATCCCCGACTTGGACAGGCTGACGCAGGCCGACGTTCCGCTGCCGTGGTCCATGTGCAGCCAGATGCTGCCGCCCTTCGACTGGCCCTCGGGACGCGTCGGGTCGATCGGCGAGGTGCCCTTGACGCGGTTGTAGTCGATGGCGATGACGTAGTCGAAGTCGTTCCAGTGCGACTTCGCCCAGTAGTGCGGCGCCTGGAACGACGGCGACTGGCTGTACGGCAGCTTCGCCCCCGGATCGGCGAGGACGCCGCCCGCGTCACTGAGCGTGAACACGCCCACGGGGCTGCGCTTGTCACCCTCGTGGTGGTCGGCCGTCCAGCCCTTCTTGCCGTTGTGACCCAGCCAGGTCCTGGTCTCCTTCCAGGCGGTACCGCTCTTCGTGTACAGGACGATCTTGGAGTCGGCGTCGTTCACGCCCTCTCCGTAGACGGCCACGACCTGACGGGAGTCGGCGGGGATCCGCTTCTGAAGGCGGTCACCGACGTCGGGGATACGGGTCGGATCGGCCTTGCGCGCCTCGGAATGCCCGGCCCTGTCACCCGAGTGCGTGTCGCCCTTGCCCGCCCTGCCCGTCTCGTCCGAACCGCCGCACGCCGCAAGCGACACCACCAGCACCCCGCAGACCACCATCGCCGCCCCGGCTCGCCTCACGCCCTCGACCCCGCTCGCACCGCCGACCGCCCCACACCTCGTACCGCCTATTCGCATGCGCTCCATCGTCGCACCGCGCGCCTGCTCTCCGCGTCCACCGCCCCCGCGCGCCCGGCGTCACAAGGACGATGCAGGCCGAAACTTTGCCCGGCGACGGAAAACCGTTTGCCTCCGACCATGCGGTGACGCGAACCTTTCACGGCCGGTCGCCGGGCCTCGTCGCCCCTTTTGCACCCTTATCCCCCCTCCTCTGACACGACCCACAGGGACGTCATGCAGATTCAAGACCTTCCGTTCCAAGACCCCGGCGTGCCGGACGCACGCTCGGGTCCCCGATTCCTGTGGTGGCTGGGCCGCAACCAGCTCGGCGGACAGTTCAAGGCGCTGGCGTGGGGACTGCTGCACTTCACCTCCGTGGCCGGACTGCCGTTCTGTGTCGGGGTCGCCATCGAGGCCGTGGTCGCCCGCTCCGGCACCCGACTCGCCCTCGCGGGCGCGCTGCTGGCGCTGTGCGGCTTCACCATCGCGCTCGGCGACACCTTCCTGCATCGCACCGCGGTCACCAACTGGATCACCGCCGCAGCCCGCGTCCAGCAACTCCTGTCCCGCAAGGCGGCGCAGCTCGGCTCCGCGCTGACTCGCCGGGTGGCGGCCGGCGAGGTCATCGCCGTCTCCACCGGTGATGTCGAGAAGATCGGCTGGTTCGTCGAGGCCGTCTCCCGCTTCACCGCGGCGGCGCTCACGGTGGTGCTGGTCTGTGTCGCCCTGGTGGTCTACCAGCCCGCGCTAGGCATCGTCGTCGCCATCGGCGTGCCCGTGCTCGCCCTCGCCGTGCTGCCGCTGCTGCCCCGCGCGACCCGGCGCGCCGACGAACAGCGCGAGAAGGCCGGACGCGCCACCGAACTGGCCTCGGACACCGTCGCGGGCCTGCGCGTGCTGCGCGGCATCGGCGGCGAGGACCTGTTCCTCGACCGCTACCGCCGCGCCTCCCAGGAGGTCCGCCACGCCGCCGTCCGCAGCGCGCGTATGTGGGCCCTGATCTCCGCCATCCAGGTCCTGCTGCCGGGAGTGCTGATGATCGCGGTCGTCTGGTACGGCGTCGGTCTCGCCCGCGACGGCCGGATCACCGTCGGCGAACTCGTCACCGTGTACAGCGCGGTGATGCTGCTGGGATACCCCCTCAGGCACTTCGAGGAGATCGCGATGGCGTACTCCTTCTCCCGCCCCTCCGCGAAACGGGCCGCCCGAGTGCTGTCCTTGGAACGGGCCACCGCCACCGAGGGGTCACGCGAGGCCGCCGTGCCGTCCGGGGACCTGTACGACCCGGCGACCGGACTGCTCGCCCCCTCCGGCTGTCTCACCGCCGTGGTGTGCGGCGACCCGGACGCCGCCGGGCGGCTCGCGGAACGGCTCGGCGGGCACGCCCCGGAGGGGGGCATGTCGGTACTCCTGGCCGGTGTTCCCCTCGACGAACTGCCGCTCGACTCCGCCCGCACGGCCGTCCTGGTCCAGGACAAGGACCCGGTGCTGCTCTCCGGCACCCTCCGCGAGCTGCTCGACGTACCGGCCTCCGGCGGCGTCATCGCCGAGGAGGCACTGGCCGCCGCCCAGTGCGGTGACGTGCTGGAGGCCCTGGCGCAGGGCTCGTTGGACGCCGAGGACCCACTGGACGCACGCATCACCGAACGCGGCCGGTCCCTGTCCGGTGGCCAGCGCCAACGGCTGGCCCTGGCCCGCTCCCTGATCACCGACCCGGAGGTCCTGGTCCTCGACGAGCCGACCTCCGCCGTCGACTCCCACACCGAGGCGAGGATCGCGGACGGCATCCGGTCCCTCCGCGCCGACCGCACGACGGTCGTTTTCACCTCCTCCCCGCTCCTCCTCGACCTCGCCGAACGCGTGGTCCTGGTGCACGAGGGCGACGTCGCCGCGGTGGGCGTGCACCGCGAACTCGTGCGCAAGGAGCCGCGATACAGGGCCGTCGTCACCCGCGAGACGGACGAGGAGACCGCTTCGGACGCCCTGTGGAAGGACGGCGCCGTCCCGCGCGAGGACACCGTGCCGAAGGACCGCAGGACCGCGCTCAGCGATGTGCTGGACGAACTGGAAGAAATCGAGGAGACCGCATGATCGGCGTGGCGCCACCGACGTACGACCCGGCCGCCCCGACGACGGCGAACACCCTGCCCGTCGGCGCCCCCGCGACCGTCCGCGCCTACGTGGCCGAACTGTTCCGCCGCCACCGCCGGGCCTTCGCCCTGCTCATCACCGTCAACACCATCGCCGTCGTGGCCTCGATGGCGGGCCCCTACCTGCTGGGCGAGCTCGTCGAACGGGTCTCCGACGGGGCTCGCGAACTCCATCTGGAGCTGACCGCCGGCGTGTTCGTCGTCGCCCTCGTCGTCCAGGCGGTGTTCGTACGGGAGGTACGGCTGCGCGGAGCCATGCTGGGTGAACGGATGCTGGCCGATCTGCGCGAGGACTTCCTCGTCCGGTCGGTCGGCCTGCCGCCGGGGGTCCTGGAGCGGGCCGGAACGGGTGACCTGCTGTCCCGGATCACCACCGACATCGACCGCCTCGCCAACGCGATGCGCGAGGCCGTGCCGCAGCTGGCGATCGGCGTGGTCTGGGTGGCCCTCCTCCTCGGCGGGCTCGCCGTGACGGCCCCGCCGCTGGCGCTCGCCGTCCTGCTGGCCCTGCCCCTGTTGGTGGCGGGCTGCCGCTGGTACTTCAAACGGGCGCCCTCCGCCTACCGCTCCGAGTCCGCCGGGTACGCGGCCGTCGCCGCCGTCCTCGCGGAGACCGTCGACGCCGGACGCACCGTCGAGGCCCACCGCCTGGGCGCTCGCCGCATCGAGCTGTCCAACCAGCGCATCCGTGAGTGGACCGCATGGGAGCGGTACACCCTCTGGCTGCGCTCGGTGCTCTTCCCGGTCATCAACTTCACCCACACCATGGTCCTCGGCGCGGTGCTGATCGTCGGCGGTGCGTTCGTGCTCCAGGGCTGGATCGGGCTGGGCCAGCTGACGACGGGCGCCCTCATCGCCCAGATGCTCGTCGAGCCGGTGAACCTCATCCTGCGCTGGTACGACGAGCTGCAGGTCGCCGAGGTGTCGCTGGCCCGGCTGGTCGGCGTCCGGGACATCGAACCGGGCGCGGGCGACCCGGACGTGGCCCCCGACGGACGCCACGTCCACGCCCAACAGGTGCGCTTCGGGTACCGCGAGGGTGTCGACGTGCTGCGCAAGGTGTCCCTGGAGGTCGCGCCCGGCACCCGGCTGGCCCTCGTCGGCCCGTCCGGGGCGGGCAAGTCCACCCTGGGCAGGCTCCTCGCCGGCATCTACGCGCCCCGCGACGGACGGATCACCCTCGGCGGTGCCGAGCTGTCCCGGATGCCCGCCGAGGACGTCCGCTCCCATGTGGCCCTCGTCAACCAGGAGCACCACGTCTTCGTCGGCTCCCTGCGCGACAACCTGCGGCTCGCCCGCACCCACGCCGAGGACGCCGAGCTGTGGGCGGCGCTCGGCGCGGTCGACGCCGATTCCTGGGCGCGGGCGCTCGACGACGGTCTGGACACCGAGGTCGGCTCGGGCGGGTTCACGCTCACCCCGGCGCAGGCCCAGCAGATCGCGCTGGCCCGGCTCGTCCTCGCCGACCCGCACACCCTGGTCCTGGACGAGGCGACCTCGCTCCTCGACCCGCGTGCGGCCCGGCATCTGGAACGCTCCCTCGCCCGCGTCCTCGACGGCCGTACCGTCGTCGCCATCGCCCACCGTCTGCACACCGCCCACGACGCCGACGTCATCGCCGTCGTCGAGAACGGCCGCATCAGCGAGCTGGGCAGCCATGACCAGCTCGTCGCGGCGAACGGCGCGTACGCGGCACTGTGGCGGTCCTGGCACGGCTGAGCCGGTTCCTGACCGGCTCCGGGGGCCGCCGCCTCCGAGCCGGTCCTCACCGACAGCGCCGCCCGTCGAGCCGCCCGTCGATCGGCCGCGCTCTGTCGGCTGTCGCGCACGCCCTGTCGCGGGCCGGCGGGTGTTTCGCCGAATCGCCACCGGCTCGCGGGCCACGGCCGCCTTCTCCACGCCGTCCCCGGTCGGGACCGTCGGGGGCGGTGCGGGCGAGGGCGCCGGGGGCGGTGCGGGCGACGCCTCCGAGGGCAGTAAGGGCGACGGCCCCGAAGGCCGTGCGGGCGACGGCGCCGGTGACGCCGCACGGTCGCCGCACCGGCACGACGCGGGCCGCGCGGCCGAGGCCGGGAGCCCGCTCGCTTCGGGGGCCTGTCCCCTGACGTTGCGTGGTGCCGACGGCGAGTGGAACTCTGGTGGTGGGCACTGATTCGGGGGACGCCCGTGAACCGCCCGGTTCGCGGGGGTCGGACCGTCGCCCAGGGGTTCGCACGCCCACCGTCGCCGCACGGTGGCACCGGGCCCGTCCCACCACTGGAGGTACCCGTGGACAGAGCCGGCGGATGGGGAGACGACGTCTACCAGCCGGATGGATCGGAGATCCAGGACGACGCCGGGCTGCTGGACGCCGAGGACACCCTGGTCGCCGACGGTGTGGACGACCCGCTCGACCGGGGCTGGTCGCCACCGGAGCGACCATGGGCGGTGGAGCACACCGGTGTGACCGCCGCGGAGCGGCTGCGCGGCGAAACCCTGGAGCAGCGGCTCGCGGAGGAGCTGCCGGACGTCACCTCGGTCGACGGGGACGGCATCGGCGATGCCCAGGACACCGACGGTGAGCCTCTGGACAACGAGGTGGGAGGACTTCGCTCGGGCCGTCTCGTCGCCCCCGACGAGGGTGCGCACGAGGACGAGGAGAGCGGGCTGATCGCCACCGACGTGGGCATCGACGGCGCGGCTGCCTCCGCCGAGGAGGCCGCGATGCACATCGTGGACGAGGACTCGTTGTAGGGCTGCCCCCGCCCGGCCGCCCGCCCGCGCTGTCAGATGACGTTCAGGGCTGCGGCCGCTCCCACACCCCCGAGCACCATGAACACCGGCATGAGCACCCTCAGCTCCACCCAGCTGCCGGCCCGGAACCGCATCGCCTTGGGCGGGCCGATCGGGTACCAGCGCTTGCGGCCCACCGGTATCGGCCACAGGATCGGGCAGCCCGAGACGGTCAGCGAATCGCCGATGTCGTGCACCAGCGCGCCCAGCAGGATCGGCAGACCGAGCCACAGGTACTCCTGGCCCGGCTCCGTGAACAGCCAGTCCGCCCCGTTGCCCGGCTTGTCCAGGACACCGGCGATGATCCAGGCGCTGGTCGCCGCCAGCAGCCACACCAGCACGTCGCTGCTCGATCCGCGGGCCGCCCGCCACAGCAGTCCTTCGATCGCCAGCACCATGTGCACGAACAGGATCGCCAGCACCGCCCAACGGCCACCCAAGATCGCCATGGCGGAGGCTCCCGCGCCGAGCAGCACCGCCCACAGCCAGGTGTGGGTGAGCGTGCGGTGCCCGCCTGAGCGGCGTGGGTCGCCCTGCTTCTTCGTCGCCTTGTAGACGGCGTAAGAGAGCTTGTCGACGATCTCGCACACCCAGCGGGACAGCGGGCCGAAGGAGCGGGAGATCGTCGCCGCCTTGTGGTCCAGGTCCGGGGCGAGCGCGGCGCCCGCACAGATCAGCGCACCGGCCAGGAGGACCGGCCAGGGCATGGTGTGCCCGGTCGCGGCTGCTGCCGCCCCTACGCCGAGCCAGGCCGCGGCCCCGGACAGTGAGTGTGCTGGTCCCATCATGGCCGTGCCCCGCCCCATTCCTTCTGTGCCGCTGTCCAGTTGCCCCGGGCCGCTGTCCAGTTGTCCACGTGCGTCGACGCTCCGTCGGCGCCACAGCGTAGCGTTCGCGATCTTCGGCCGGGTATCCGATTCCCGCCTTGAGGGCGCGGGCAGGCAAGATGGGGGCGTGACCCTCATCGATCAGCTGCCGCGGACCGCCGACCCCGACGCCCTCTACGAAGCCTTCGAGTCGTGGGCCGTGGAACGCGGTCTCACCCTCTACCCCCATCAGGAGGAGGCGCTCATCGAGGTGGTCTCCGGCGCGAACGTGATCGTGTCGACGCCCACCGGCTCCGGCAAGAGCATGATCGCGGCAGGCGCGCACTTCGCCGCCCTCGCCCGTGACGAGGTCACCTTCTACACCGCCCCGATCAAGGCGCTGGTCTCGGAGAAGTTCTTCGAGCTGTGCAAGATCTTCGGTACCGAGAACGTCGGCATGCTCACCGGCGACGCGTCCGTGAACGCCGACGCCCCGGTCATCTGCTGCACCGCCGAGGTCCTGGCGTCCATCGCGCTGCGCGACGGCAAGGACGCCGACGTCGGCCAGGTCGTCATGGACGAGTTCCACTTCTACGCCGAGGCCGACCGCGGCTGGGCCTGGCAGATCCCCATCCTGGAGCTGCCGCAGGCCCAGTTCATCCTGATGTCGGCGACCCTCGGCGACGTCTCGATGTTCGAGAAGGACCTCACCCGGCGCACCGGCCGCCCCACCTCCGTGGTCCGCTCGGCCACCCGCCCCGTGCCGCTGTCGTACGAATACGTCCTGACGCCGCTGACGGAAACGCTCACGGAGCTGCTCGCCACCAAGCAGGCGCCCGTCTACATCGTGCACTTCACGCAGGCGCAGGCCGTGGAGCGGGCGCAGGCGCTGATGAGCATCAACATGTGCACGCGGGAGGAGAAGGACCGGATCGCCGAGCTGATCGGCAACTTCCGGTTCACCACCAAGTTCGGCCGCAATCTCTCCCGTTACGTCCGGCACGGTATCGGTGTCCACCATGCCGGGATGCTGCCCAAGTACCGGCGTCTGGTGGAGAAGCTGGCCCAGGCCGGTCTCCTGAAGGTCATCTGCGGCACTGACACGCTCGGCGTCGGCGTCAACGTCCCCATCCGCACGGTGCTGTTCACCGCGCTGACCAAGTACGACGGCAGCCGGGTGCGAACGCTGCGCGCCCGTGAGTTCCACCAGATCGCGGGGCGCGCCGGGCGGGCGGGCTTCGACACCGCCGGGTTCGTGGTGGCTCAGGCGCCCGAGCACGTCATCGAGAACGAGAAGGCGCTCGCGAAGGCGGGCGACGATCCCAAGAAGCGCCGCAAGGTGGTCCGCAAGAAGGCACCCGAGGGGTTCGTCGGCTGGACGGAGAACACCTTCGAGAAGCTCATCGCCTCCGACCCGGAGCCGCTCACGTCCCGTTTCCGGGTGACGCACACGATGCTGCTGTCGGTGATCGCCCGGCCCGGCAACGCGTTCGAGGCGATGCGACGGCTGCTGGAGGACAACCACGAGCCGCGCAAGCAGCAGCTGCGCCACATCCGGCGGGCGATCGCCATCTACCGTTCGCTGCTCGACGGCGGCATCGTCGAGAAGCTGGACGAGCCGGACGCCGAGGGCCGCATCGTCCGTCTGACGGTCGATCTGCAGCAGGACTTCGCGCTCAACCAGCCGCTTTCCACGTTCGCGCTGGCCGCGTTCGAACTGCTCGACCCGGAGTCGCCGTCGTACGCCCTGGACATGGTCTCCGTGGTGGAGTCGACGCTCGACGACCCGCGGCAGATCCTCGTGGCCCAGCAGAACAAGGCGCGCGGTGAGGCCGTGGCGGCGATGAAGGCGGACGGCGTCGAGTACGAGGAGCGCATGGAACGGCTCCAGGACGTCACCTACCCCAAGCCGCTGGAGGAGTTGCTCTTCCACGCGTACAACACGTACCGCAAGAGCCACCCGTGGGTCGGCGACCACCCGCTGTCCCCGAAGTCGGTGATCCGGGACATGTACGAACGGGCGCTCTCCTTCACCGAGTTGGTGTCCTACTACGAGCTGGCCCGCACCGAGGGCATCGTGCTGCGCTACCTCGCCGGCGCCTACAAGACCCTCGATCACACCGTCCCCGACGATCTGAAGTCGGACGACCTGGAGGACCTGATCGCCTGGCTCGGCGAGATGGTCCGCCAGGTCGACTCCAGCCTCCTCGACGAGTGGGAGCAGCTCGCCAACCCCGCGGAGATGACCGCCGAGGAGGCCCAGGAGAAGGCCGACCAGGTCAAGCCGGTCACCTCCAACGCGCGTGCCTTCCGCGTCCTCGTCCGCAACGCCATGTTCCGGCGTGTCGAGCTGGCCGCCCTCGACCAGGTCGACGAGCTGGGCGAGTTGGACGCCGAGTCCGGCTGGGACGCCGATCGGTGGGGTGAGGCGATGGACAAGTACTGGGACGAGTACGACGAGCTCGGCACCGGTCCCGATGCCCGCGGTCCTCGCCTGCTGATGATCGAGGAGGAGCCGCAGAACGGGCTGTGGCGCGTCCGTCAGACCTTCGCCGACCCGAACGGCGATCATGACTGGGGCATCAGCGCGGAGATCGACCTTGCGGCCTCCGACGCCGAGGGTCGCGCCGTCGTCCGGGTCACCGACGTCGGTCAACTGTGAGCACTGGAGAGTCCGGCAGATGACGACCAACCCCGCCGAGCGGCTCGTCGACCTCCTCGACCTGGAGCAGATCGAGGTCAACATCTTCCGCGGGCGCAGCCCGCAGGAGTCCTTGCAGCGGGTCTTCGGTGGCCAGGTGGCCGGCCAGGCGCTGGTCGCCGCCGGACGCACCACCGAGGGCGACCGGCCCGTGCATTCGCTGCACGCGTACTTCCTCCGCCCGGGGCGTCCGGGGGTGCCGATCGTGTACCAGGTCGAGCGGGTCCGCGACGGGCGGTCGTTCACCACGCGTCGGGTCACCGCCGTGCAGCAGGGCCGCACGATCTTCAATCTGACCGCCTCCTTTCACAAGCCTGAAGAGGGGAGCTTCGAGCACCAGCTGCCGCCGGCCCGCGAGGTGCCGGACCCGGAGTCGCTGCCGACGCTGACGCAGGAGATCACCGATCATCTGGGCGTGCTGCCCGAGCAGTTGCAGCGCATGGCGCGGCGTCAGCCTTTCGACATCCGTTATGTGGACCGGCTGCGCTGGACCCCCGAGGAGGTCGAGCACGCGGAGCCGCGCAGCGCGGTGTGGATGCGGGCCGTGGGCCCCTTGGGGGACGATCCGCTCGTCCACACCTGCGCGCTGACGTACGCCAGCGACATGACCCTGTTGGATGCCGTCCGCCTTCCCGTCGAGCCGTTGTGGGGACCGCGTGGCTTCGACATGGCGTCGCTGGACCACGCCATGTGGTTCCACCGGCCGTTCCGTGCGGACGAGTGGTTCTTGTACGACCAGGAGTCGCCGATCGCGGTGGGCGGACGTGGTCTGGCCCGTGGTCGCATCTACGACCTGGAGGGGCGTCTGCTCGTGTCGGTCGTCCAGGAGGGACTGTTCCGCAAGCTCGGTTCCTGAAGCGTCCGTCGGTCGGCGCCCGCGGTCGGTCGCATCGCGTCCGGTCGACGGATCAGGGGTGTCTGCGCGTCAGCCAGCCGAGCAGGCCGTGGCGCTTCTCGGATGCCGGACCCGGCGTCTCGGGGCGGTTCGTGGGACGCCTGACGTTCCTCGCCGGGCGCGGGGCCGGTTCCTTCCTGCGGGGCCTCGGCGCGAGGCGGTGAGCGCGGGCCTCGACGAGAGCCTGCCGGAGGTCCGCCCGGAGCCACTCGATCTCGTCGGGGTCGTCCGCCGTCATGATCGTGGCGGTGATCCGGGCGGCGGGTGAGTCGGCCGGCCCCTGGTCGGTCCGTGCGGGCCGGTGGCGGTTGAGATGGGCGCGCTCGTAGGGATCCCGGACGATCTCCGCGAGATGAACGGGATCGAGGAGGCAGGCCGGCGCGGCGGCGCGGGCCCAGGGGTCTTCGGCCTGCCGGAGCAGGAACCCCAGATGTCGTCCTCGCCAGTTCCTGGGCCGCAGGTCGAGGCCGTCGTCCAGTTGGGTCCTCAGCTCCTGGGGGAGGCGCCCCGTCAGCCAGGGGGCGTTGTTCTCGTCGGCGGCGAACCGCCGTACTTCTTCCGCCAGATAGAGCCAGACGACGGCACGGTAGCGGTTCAGATAGAACTTCACCGGTGTGACGAGTCCCAGCCGTGCGAGGCGCACGAAACGCGTCGGCGCCACCTCCAGGATCGCTGCGGCGTCCTTGGAGCCGACGGCTTCGACCCGTGCGCGCAGCGTCTGGGGGAAGCCCTCCTCGGCGCGGAGCCGGTCGATCTCGCTGCGGGCGACTCGGCGTCCTCCGCCTCCCTCGTCGGGGACGGTTCGTACGCATCCGAGGTGCACGGCGAGGTCGAGTTCGCTTCGTTTCAGGCTCAGTTCACGTGCGGCGCGGCCCTGGGTGAGGGGCCGGTCTGCCGCCCCGGCCGCTGCTTCGGCCGCGGTCGCCGCGGTGGGTGTGGCAGGTCGCGTGATGGTGTTGCCGGACATGGTGGTTCTCCCCCGTGTGGTGTCGCCGCGACGCCGGTGCGCGTCGCCTCGGGAAAACCGTAGCCCGTTCTCGGAAAGTCGTGGCGGGCCTGTGGATAACTTGCATCCGACGGCCGAACCCGCAGGTCAGAGGTCCCTTCCGGCGGAGGGTTCGGGCTGTCGGGCGTCCACGCCGAGGTGTTCGCCGACCCGGTTCACCATCAGGGTCATCTCATAGGCGATCTGGCCGATGTCCGCTTCCGCGGCACTGAGCACGCACAGGCAACTACCCGCGCCGGCCGCGGTGACGAAGAGCATGGCGTCGTCGAACTCGATCATCGTCTGCCGTACGTCACCGGCGCCGAAGTGGCGTCCCGAGCCCTTGGCGAGGCTGTGCAGCCCCGATGAGACCGCGGCGAGGTGCTCGGCGTCCTCACGCCTCAGCCCGGTACTGGCCGCGGTGACCAATCCGTCGCTGGACAGCACCAGTGCGTGCCGTACGGGTTCCAGGCGCTCGGTCAAGTCGTCCAGCAACCAACCGAGTCCCGCGTTCTGCGGCATTTGTCCTACTCCCCGTTTTCGTCGTTCCCCCTGGCGAGGAGGACCCGACGGTTCAGCCTTCCCCACTGCTGCCGCAGGAGCAAGCAGGATGGGGACATGGCAAAGAAGATGACCGACAAGGAATGGCGGGCCTTCGTCTCGCACGGAACTCGCACCGGAAAACTGGCGACCTCCCGTGCCGACGGACGCCCTCACGTCACGCCCATCTGGTTCTTGCTGCACGGTGACGAGTTGCTCTTCAACACCGGTAAGGAAAGTGTCAAGGGACGGAATCTGGCCAGGGACGGCCGCGTGGCGCTCTGTGTGGACTCCGATGTGCCGCCGTACGACTTCGTGGTGCTGGAAGGCCGGGCGGAACTCTCCGAGGACCTCGACGAGGTCCGGCACTGGGCCGCGCGCATAGGCGCCCGCTACATGGGCGAGGACCGGGCCGAGGAGTTCGGCGCTCGCAACGGCGTGCCGGGCGAGCTCCTCGTGCGGGTGCGCGTGGACAAGGTCCTCGCGTACTCCGCGGTCTCCGACTGAGCGCCGACCCGGTCTTCACCTGTCCGCACCGGGCCGATCGGGGTGCGTCAGCTCACCGAGTCGAGCAGCCGGGCGGTGTGCATCCGCCCGGCGTACTCGACGAGGCGTATCAGCACCTCCTTGCCGGAGGCGCGGTCCCGCGCGTCGCAGAGAACCACGGGAGTGCCTTGGTCGAGGTCGAGGGCGCGCGACACGTCGTCGGGGCCATAGGCGCCTGATCCGGAGAAGCAGTTGACGGCGACCACGAACGGGATGTGGCGGTGCTCGAAGAAGTCCACCGCAGGGAAGCAGTCCTGGAGTCGTCTCGTGTCCGCGAGGACGACCGCCCCCAACGCGCCCTGGGCCAACTCGTCCCACAGGAACCAGAACCTGTCCTGTCCCGGGGTGCCGAACAGATAGAGCGACAGGCCGGAACGGATGGTGATGCGGCCGAAGTCCATGGCCACCGTGGTGGTCACCTTCTGATCCACTCCGCCGGTGTCGTCGACCGACTGGCCGGCCTCGCTCAGGAGTTCCTCGGTGCGCAACGGCTTGATCTCGCTGACCGCCCCCACCAGGGTGGTCTTGCCCACCCCGAAACCACCGGCGACGAGGATCTTCAATGCCAGGGCGCCCGTGTCGCCGTCTGTCGTGTCGGAGTGCTCGGAGGCCATCGATCACTTCTCTCGGGAGTGCGGGGCAAGGTCGACATCGGTACTGCTGTGCGGAGCCAGCATCATGACAACTGCCGCTCCATAGTGGGGTGTTGGACCGGTTCTTCCTGGCATCGACCGACTCGTGCGCGTTCGATGCCCGGTTGGATGCACAAGTTCGTACGAGATCGACCCGCACCGCTGCCCACCCCTACCGTTCGTACTGTTGTTCACAACTACAGCGCCCTCAGTCCGGCGATCACCTCACGCAGGATGCGCTCGTCCGGCAGTTGCGCGGGCGGTACCGGCCGGCTGACCGTGACGTGGCGCAGTTCGAGGAGGTCACCGAGGAGTACGCGCACCACGCCGACCGGCAGGTCGGCTCCGGCGGCGAGTTCGGCGACCGACTGGGTCTCGGTCCGGCACAGTTCGATCAGCACGCGGTGTTCGGGACCGAGTGAGGTGTCCCCGTCGACGTCGGGTGCGCCGATGTGGAGGGACACCAGGGCGATCAGGTCGAAGCGGACCCCATTGGGGCCGGGTGCGGTGCGTCCGCCGGTCATCGCGTAGGGGCGGACGAGGGGTCCGGCCTCGTGGTCGTACCACTGGCTGCCCGGCGGCTCGTGGGGAGCGCTCGTGCTGTCCTCGGTCATGAGCACGGCTCGTTCCCGATCATCCGGCGACGGGTGGGCGCGAGCCGGCGCGAGGAGCGGTGTAGAGGTGCTCACCCACGCGTTTCACGAGCCGCGCCATCTCGTACGCCACGAGGCCGATGTCCGCGGTGACGGCCGTGAGGACGGCCAGGCAGGAGCCGTCTCCGGCGGCCGCCACGAAGAGGAATCCGTCGTCCATCTCCACCATGGTCTGGCGTACTCCCCCGGTGCCGAAGTGGCGGCCCGCCCCCTTGGCGAGGCTGTGGAAGCCGGAGGCGACGGCCGCGAGATGCTCGGCGTCCTCGCGTGCGAGGTCGGTCGACGCACCGACGGCGAGTCCGTCGTTGGACAGCACCACCGCGTGTCGTACCTCATGCACACGCAGCACCAGGTCGTCCAGCAGCCAGTCGAGTTCTCCGGACCGTCCGGTGGCCCTGGTGGTCGGGTCCTGGATCATGCGGGGTCTCCTTCGCTGCTGTCTCTGCCCGTCGCGGGGCCATGGGTGACGCCTCGTCCGGGTGCCCTGCCGCCGCCTCGCGCCCAACCGTCGCGGTAGGACGCCATACGGTCCCGTACGAGTTCGGGGGTGCGGTCGTCGTCGGCCCCGTGGCCCGGGGCCGGTTCCGGCCTGCCGCTGTGCCGGTCGCGCAGTTGGGGGGCGAGATGGGCCTGCCGTGTCCGGCGTGGCAGTTCACCGGTGGGGTCCGGCTCCTGCGGGGGACGGTGCTGCCGCAGGGCGGTGACGCCGGGCGGGGGCGGTTCGGGCGGGGCGCCCGCCGTGGACTCCACGGCGGAGGCCACGGGAGCCATCAGTGCCCGCCGGTCGACGGACTGCTCCACGGGGTCCTGGCGTGGACCGGCGTGCACGCGCGCGTACTCCCGTTGCTCGGGCTGCCGCTGTGCCTCGACGGTGGCTCCGAGGGATCGTGCCGTCGTGCCGTTGTGCAGCAGAGCGGTCGGCAGGAGGACCACGGCTGTGGTGCCGCCGTAGGGAGAGGGCCTCAGATGGACCTTGATGCCGTGGCGGGAGGAGAGTCGGCTCACCACGAACAGTCCGAGACGGTCGCTGTCGAAGAGGTCGAGGGCTTCCGACTGCTCGATCCTGCGGTTGGCCTCGTCGAGGGTCTCCTTGCCCATGCCGAGTCCGCGGTCCTCGACCTCGACGGCGTACCCGTTGCCGACGGGTTCCCCGGTGATCCGCACGCGCGTGTGCGGTGGTGAGAACTGGGCGGCGTTCTCGACGAGTTCGGCGAGAAGGTGGATGAGGTCGGCGACGGCTGCTCCGGCGATCCCCACCTCGGGCAGTTGCCGTACCTCCACGCGCGCGTAGTCCTCGATCTCGGAGACGGCGGCGCGGACGACGTTCGTCAGGGAGACCGGCATGCGCCAGGCCCGGCCCGGTGCCGCCCCCGACAGGATGATCAGGCTTTCCGCGTGGCGTCGCATCCGAGTGGTGAGGTGGTCGAGCCGGAAGAGGTCGCTGAGCTCGTCGGGGTCCTCGGACCTGCGTTCCATGCTGTCGAGGAGGCTCAGCTGACGGTGGACGAGGACCTGGCTGCGGCGGGCGAGGTTGACGAACACCCCGGAGATGCCGCCGGCCAGTTCGGCGCGCTCGACCGCGGCGCGCAGGGCGGCCCGGTGGACGACGCGCAGCGCCTCGGCGACCTGGCCGGTCTCGTCCTCTGCGGCGAGCCCCGGCGGGGCCTCGGCGTCGATGTCGATCTCCTCTCCGGCCCGCAGTTTCCGCATGGCGTGGGGCAGTTTGCGGCGGGCGATCTCCAGGGCTCCGTTGCGCAGGCTCACCAGCTCGACGACGAGTCCGCGCCCGATGCGTACGGAGATCACGAGCGACGCGGCGACGGCGGCGAGACCGAGGAGCACGGCGGCACCGGCCGGGGTGAGCAGCGCGCGCGTGAACGGGTCGGCCCGCTCGGCGACGTCGCGCCCGGCGTCGGCCTCGATCCTCCGCATCCCGTCCCGCACGCGCGTGTGGGCCGACTGCCAGACATCCTCCGGGGCGGCGGTCAGCGCCTTGGTGCCGGGACGGCTTGCGAGCACCTTGTCCTCGACGGCGCTCAGGTCGGTGTAGGCGGCGCCCTCGGCGAGTTCGCCCCATGCCGCCCGTTCGGGGCCACGGAGGTCGGCGGCAGCGGCTTCGGTCAGGGTGCGGCGGGTGCCCGCGGCGCCGACGAACAGGCGCAGTCTTTCGCCGTCGAGGGTGCCGGAGGGCCGTGCGCCGGCCAGCAGCGCGTCCTCCTGGGCGAGGGCCTCGGCCGCGCGGGAGAACTCGAGCAGCACGCGCGCGTCGGAGCCCGCTTCGGCGTCCTGGATGCCGCTGAGGGCGCCGCCCACACCGAAGGCCGTGGCGATGGTCGTGGTGTACCTCTGGTACGTCTCTGCCCAGCCGCTGCGACGGTCCAGCACCGACGCGCGCAGGGGGCGCAGTCGCTCGGCACCGGAGACGAAGGCCGCGAGCCGCTCGGCGACCCCGGCGGGCAGGCCGAGTCCGTCGGCGACAGTGTGCCGGCCGCCCAGACGCAGTCGGGCGACCGCGCGATCGGAGGCCCGAGAGCGTGTCTGCAGGTCGCTCCCGTGTGCGTCGGAGGGCCTCGTGGTGTACCGCACTGCGGCGGCACGCTCGGCCTGGAGCGCGGCGACCGCGTCGGCGACCGGGGCGCGCACGGAGGCGTCGACGCGCTGGAGCTGCCGAAGCCGGGCGACGTCCTGAGCGGTGGTGACGGTGGCGTACGCCCACAGGGCGAGCAGGGAGACGACGGGCACCATCAGCAGGCAGATGATCTTGGCTCGGACGGTGCGGGGGCGTATGTGCGGGCGGCCGGCGCGTCTGGGTGGTCCGGTTGTGGGAGAGCCGGTCTCGTCGGGGGCGAAACCCTCGTCGGCCGGTGGTCCCGCGTGGGCGCGGCGTCCGCGCGCCGCGGGCCGGGGTGGCGTCTCGGCGCCGGTGGTCGAGGTCCTGCCGGGTGTACGCATGGCCTCCTCGCTCGGAGTGGTCTGGGTGTGCCTTCGTGCCGCCGAGGTGCGCTGCTAGTGGGCGGCGGCGCTCCCGACGGGCCGTTGGGCCGACGCGGAGGCCTCGCGTTCCCCGGCCGTCGGCGACAGCGCGACGAACGCCGAGGTGAGGAAGAGATAGGACCCGAGGCCGACGGCGAGGGGGAAGATGAACTGCATCGCCGTGGCCCCGGGCAGGCTTTCGCCGGAGGGAGCGACCTCCACGCGCACCGCCCACATGGCGGTGTAGTGCATGCTGCTCACCGCGCCGCCCATCACCAGGGAGGCGACGGTGACCGCGAGGGGCGACCTGATGTTGAGCGCCGCCCACAGTGCGGCGGTGGCCGCGACGACGGCGATCACGACGGAGAGCGCGACGAGCGCCGGGTCGTAGGTCACCTCGCCGTGCATCCGCACCGCCGCCATGCCCAGGTAGTGCATGCTGGCGACGCCCAGTCCGGTGGTGAGACCGCCGAGAAGAAGCGCCCGTCCGCGGTTGCGGCTGTAGCCGACGGCGAAGACTCCGCCGCAGACGACGGCCATGGCGACGAGCAGGCTGAGGATGGTCAACGGCACGTCGTAGCGGAGTTCGGTGCCGCTCACACCGAAGCCGAGCATGGCCACGAAGTGCATGGTCCAGATGCCGGTGCCGATCGCGGACGCGGCGGTGACGAGCCAGTTGCGGCGGGCGCGGCCGGTGGCAGCCAGCGCACGGACGGTGCAACGCAGTCCGAGTGCCGCGCCCATGCAGGCCATCACGTACGACAGCACGGGGGTCAGCCAGCCGAAGGTGGCGTGGTCCAGGTGTCCCATGGCTCCGGGACGCTAGTGGGAGCACAGGTGCACGAAGGGGGCGCATTTCGAAAAGTGGTGGAAGGTGGCGCATAAATGCGTCGGAACGATCGCCTTACGTTCGAACATGCACACCGCCCCCGCTCACCCGACGGTGGGGGATCATGCGGAGCATGAGCGACGACCACACCCACGTCCAGGAGTTCTTCACGGCACGGGCCGCCGACTGGGACGCCCGGTTCCCCGACGACGGGCCTGCCTACGCCGCCGCCGTCGCCGACCTCGGCCTGCGGCCGGGTGACCGGGTGCTCGACGCGGGCTGCGGCACGGGTCGGGCCCTGCCGCCGCTACGGGCGGCCGTGGGACCCTCCGGCGTGATCCTCGGGGCGGATCTGACCCCGGCGATGCTGGAGGCCGGCGTACGAGCCGGGCGGCACCTCGACGGGCAGCTGCTGCTCACGGACGTGGCGGCACTGCCGTTGCGCACGGGGTCCCTGGACGCGGTGTTCGCCGCGGGGCTCATCGCACATCTCGCGGACCCGGCGGGGAATCTCCGGGAGCTCGCGCGGGTGGTCCGGCCGGGCGGAACGTTGGCGCTCTTCCACCCGATCGGCAGGGCCGCGCTCGCGGCGCGCCAGGGGCGGCAGATCACCCCGGCCGATCTCCGGGCGGAGGCGAACCTCGGCCCGCTGCTGACCGGTTCGGGCTGGCGCATGACGTCGTACGTCGACGAGGACAGCCGATTCCTCGCGCTCGCCGTACGCACCGCCTGACCCGCGGCGCAGCCCCTGACCGGCACAGTCCCAAGATCGCGACGTCGCCGCTCGGCCCCGGCCCCGACCCGAGGACGGACCCAGGGACGGACCCTCTTCTGTCGCCGCGCCTCCGTCGCTACGTTGAGTAGGAACACATGAACGTTATGTGAAGACCGAGATGGGGGAAGGTAGCCCTTATGTTCGACAGGCTCCGTAAGTCCTTCGACCGGTTCCTCGACTCGACGCGCACCGAAGCGACATCGCAGGGGGAGAAACGCACGCACAACCTGTTCGAGGCGGCGGCCGCCTACATCTCGGCGTGCGCCGACGACGACCAGGACCGGATCGACGAGACCGTGACCTGGGTGTCGCCGGAGGCGCTGTCGTTCGGCGTCAGCGAGCTGGCGTGTCGTGCGGTCATAGCGTTGGCACGTGAGCGGGACGAGTCGCCGCAGACGGTGGCGCGGTCGCTTCTGGGGCTGCCCGCCGCCTGAAGGGGTGAGACGCACCGGTCGATTCGCCCCTGTCCGGCCGGAACCGCAGCTCTGCGTGGGTTTCACTCTCGTGACAAGCGCCCGCCGGGCGCATTAGGGTGCGCCGACGGACGAGCGAGAGCAATGGGAGGCCGGCATGGCCGGGACGGACGATGACGCCGTCGCCGCCGGGGACGACGACGCACTGTATGTGCTGACGGCGGTGCTGCTCACGCCCGCGAACTTCCCCAGCGTACTGGGCGACGACTACCCCGAGGCCTGCGCGGCGCTCGGTCTCGCCCCGCTCGCCGACGGTTACGGGATCGTCCTGGGCCAGGACGGCGACGGCGCCCGGTGGACGGTCGCGGTGGACGACGTGTCACTGGTCGCCGTGGCTATCGCCTCGTGGGACTGCGGTATGGAGTACGACCTGTCGCCCGACGAGGACTCGGTGGTGGCCGCGCTGCCCGGCTGGCCCCTCGCGGTGGCCGTGGCCGCTCCCAATGTGCCGGCTCCGCATGACCCGGACCCGGAAGTCTCCGATCTGCCGCCGCTGAGCCCGCCGGACACCACGGTCTGGGGGCCCGCACAGCGGCGCCTGGGCGCCGATGAGATCGCGCTGCAGTGGAGCACCTGGCGGGAGCAGATCGACGATTCCGCCTTCACCGGACAGAACGGCGCGAGCGCGGCGGCAGCCGGAGACGCCGCCGAATCCGGCCGCGACGAGGGCGGCGTCCGCTCGGGCATCCGTCGAGTCCTCGCCGAGGCACGCGCCTATGTCGAGTCGCCGCCGCCCCTTGGACGTGTGCGCTCGTCGTTCGCGCCGGGTGACGCGCGGACTCTCCGTGCCGACGGTCCCGGGTGGTCGATGGTGGCCAGGACCGACGACATCGCCTTCGTCCTTCTCGACGACGAACCGGGGGAAGTGCTCCCGGTGGGGCGGGGCGAGGAACTGCCCGGCCTCCTGGAGTCCCTCGACAAGATCGCGGTACGCCCCAACTGAGTGCGGGCTCGCCCCAGACTCTGCCGCGTGTCACCGGCCCGGCCGCGGGCCGGTGACACCTCAACGCCCGAGCTCCTTGCGGCCGACCCGGCGCAGCCTGCGTCGCTGCGAGGGGTCAAGCGTCAAGTACGCGGCCGTGGGGATTCCCAGGACTATCAGGAGATTGGCCCAGAACGGGAACGGCAACAGGAACAACAGGACGATCCCGATTGCCGCACCCCCCGCGACGATCTTCGTGCTCTTCGACATCTCCGTCGCCTCCTTCGCGGCCCGCTGCCGCTCTCTGTCCTGAAAACGGGCTGCCGCTCCCCGCAGTTCCGGACCACGACCCTGACGCAACCCTGACTCCGCCCCCGGCGCAACCCTGAGACGCCTTCGACTTTTCTCGGCATCACCCTTACGCCGCGGCTCGACCACCTCGAATCACGCGCCCGGGACGTTTGAAGTGCGGTACCCTCGGCGATTCCGTATGCAGTAGTCAAATTTGAGGAGTTCAGCATCTCTGTGCCGATGAACCTCGCGGCGTCCCCTGCCGATGTCTCCGAGCTGGCCCGATGTCATGCCGCTTTCGTGGCCGACGACCCGGCCCGCACCGGCCGTTTCGTCTTCCGGCGTACCGATGGCGCGGCGCCTCCGCCCGTCGCGGTGGGTTCCGCCGGGGAGTCGACGGTCGTCCGGCCCGGCGAGACGGGCGTCGAGCTGGTGACGGTTCCCGTCGTGTCGCTCCCGGTGAGCGCCGCCCTGCCGGTGCTCACGCGCGCGCGTGCGACGGCGGGCGCCGACCGGTCGACCGTCTTCTGGGGCACCGCCGCCGTCCTGGCCCTGCAACTCGTCGCGCGCGGACTTCTGTTGCCCGGTGTGACCGCCGCGGGCCATGACGCATGGCGGATCGGCCCACTGCGGGCGGAGGACCTGGAACGGGTCCGCGAGCTGGCGGCGGCGATGCCGCCGGAGGCGCACGCCGTGCCCGTCGACCACACCGCGCCACTGCGTCTGCCGGACCCCGAGCGGCTGCTGCGCGCGTTCCTCGACACGGTCGCCGACTCGCTGCCCCGCTCCCCCGCCGCCGCCCTCGCGGCAGGTGGCCCTGCCTTCGCGGCACGGGAACCGCAGTCCGTGCCCGAGCAGCGCGCCTGGGCCACCGATGTCGCAGCCGGTCACGACGCGGGGGTTCGCCTGTCGCTGCGCCTGGAGGTCCCCGGACTGGCCTCGGCCGACCCGGACGAGAACCGGTTGTCGTTCCGGGCCGTCCTCCAGGTGCACAGCGTCAGCGACCCGGCGCTGGTCGCGGACGCCTCCGCCGTGTGGGCCGGTGCCGAGGCGTTCGGCCCGCGCGCGCGGATGGACGCCCTGCTCGCGCTGCGCCACGCGGCTCGCGCTTGGGCCCCGCTCTCCCCGCTGCTCTCGGCCGCCGTGCCGGACGCGGTGGATCTCGCCGACGAGGAGGTCACCGACCTGCTGGGCGAGGGGGCTCGGACGCTGGCCGCCACAGGTGTCGACGTGCACTGGCCCAAGGAGCTGGCACGGACGTTGACCGCCCGCGCGGTCATCGGTCCGCCGGACGGCGAACAGCACGACGAGCAGGCGGCCGATACAGGCAGCCCCACCACGACCGGTCCCGGTGGGTTCGCCTCCGGCACTCCGTCGTTCCTGTCGGCCGACGCGCTGCTCACCTTCGACTGGCGGTTCTCGCTGGGCGATCAGCGGCTGACCCGCGAGGAGCTGGACGCGCTCGCGGAGGCGAACCGCCCCATGGTGCGTCTGCGTGACCAGTGGGTCCTCGTCGACCCGGAGGAGATCCGCCGCGCCCACGCGCAGCGGGACCACAAGCTGTCCCCGGTCGACGCGCTCGGCGCCGCCCTGACGGGCTCCACCGAGATCGACGGACGGATGGTCGACGTGCTGCCCACGGGCTGGCTGGCCACTCTGCGGGAGCGGCTGTCGGACCCGGAGGGGCAGGTACCGGTCGGGCAGCCGTCGGGGCTCTCCGCGACCCTGCGCGGCTATCAGCTGCGGGGTCTCGGCTGGCTGGCACGGATGACGTCGCTGGGGCTGGGCGGCTGCCTCGCGGACGACATGGGGCTCGGCAAGACGATCACCCTGATCGCCCTGCATCTGCACCGGCAGTCCGACGCCTCCTCCGCCGGCCCCACGCTCGTGGTCTGCCCGGCCTCGCTGATGGGCAACTGGCAGCGTGAGATCGAGAAGTTCGCGCCCGGTGTTCCGGTGCGCCGCTTCCACGGCACACGGCGCAGCCTGGACGCGCTGGCGGACGGAGAGTTCGTTCTCACCACGTACGGCACGATGCGGCTCGACGCGTCACGGCTCGGCGACATCCCCTGGGGCATGGTCGTCGCGGACGAGGCACAGCACGTGAAGAACCCGTACTCGGCCACGGCGAAGGAACTGCGCACCATCGGGGCACGCGCGCGCGTGGCGCTCACGGGCACGCCGGTGGAGAACAACCTGTCCGAGCTGTGGGCGATCCTCGACTGGACGACCCCGGGGCTCCTCGGCCGGCTCGGCGCCTTCCGCACCCGGTACGCGCAGGCCGTCGAGGGCAGCCGGGACCCCGCCGCCGCGGAGCGGCTCGCCCGCCTCGTACGGCCGTTCCTGCTGCGGCGCCGCAAGTCGGATCCGGGCATCGCCCCGGAACTGCCGCCGAAGACCGAGACGGACCGCGCCGTGTCGCTGACCAGGGAGCAGGTGGGCCTGTACGAGGCATTGGTCCGCGAGACGATGGCGGAGATCGCCCGGGCCGACGGCATGGAACGGCGCGGACTGATCGTGAAGCTGTTCACCGGGCTCAAGCAGATCTGCAATCACCCGGCGCAGTTCCTCAAGGAGGAGCGGCCCCGGATCGCCGGCCGGTCGGGGAAGTTGGAGCTGCTGGACGAACTGCTGGACACCATCCTCTCCGAAGGGGCGAGCGTGCTGGTGTTCACGCAGTACGTGGGGATGGCGCGGCTCCTGGAGCGCCATCTGGCGGCGCGTGGCGTGCCGACGCGGTTCCTGCACGGCGGCACATCGATCCCGGAGCGCGAGGCGATGGTCGAGAGCTTCCAGAAGGGAGGAGTGCCCGTCTTCCTGCTGTCGCTGAAGGCGGCCGGTACCGGTCTGAACCTGACCCGCGCCGAGCATGTCGTGCACTACGACCGCTGGTGGAACCCCGCCGTCGAGGCCCAGGCGACCGACCGGGCCTACCGCATCGGCCAGACGCGGCCGGTGCAGGTGCACCGGCTGATCGCGGAGGGCACCATCGAGGACCGCGTCGCGGACATGCTGGTCCGCAAGCGTGCGTTGGCCGAGGCGGTGCTCGGTTCCGGCGACACGGCCCTCACCGAACTGTCCGACGCCGAACTGTCCGACCTGGTGGAACTGCGAGGGGACGCACGATGACGGAACGCAGCGGACAGAACGAGGAACGCACGTTCGCCGCGCTCGCGCCGGTGCACGGGCGTGGATTCGCGCAGACGTGGTGGGGCCGGGCCTGGCTGAAGGCGCTGGAGGACGCAGCGCTGGACTCCGGGCAGCTCAAGGAGGGGCGCAGACTCGCGCGCGCGGCAGCCGTGGGCGCCGTGGCGGTGCGCCCCGGACGGGTCACCGCCGTGGTCCAGGACCGGGACGGCACGGCCCGTCGCGCCGATGTCCTGCTCCAGCAACTGTCCGAGGAGCACTGGGGCCGTTTCCTCGGGATGGCCGCGGAGCGGTCGGGGCACATCGCCGCCCTGCTCGACCGTGAGATGCCGCCGCATCTTGTCGAGGACGCGGCGACGGCCGGGGTCGACCTGCTGCCCGGGCTCGGAGACCTGGAGGCGGAGTGCGACTGCGGCGCCTGGGACCACTGCGGGCACACCGCGGCGCTCTGCTATCAGGTGGCGCGACTGCTGGACCAGGATCCGTTCGTCCTGCTGCTGATGCGGGGCCGCGCCGAGCGGGCGCTACTGGACGAGCTCCAGGTCCGCAGTGCCGCCCCCGAGGCCGAGGAGCGGAGCGCACGGGAGAGCCCCGAGGACGGCCTGGACGCCGCCGAGGCGTACGCGGCCGGGGACATCCTGCCTCCGCTCCCGGAGCCGCCCGGGCTGCCCGCAGATCCCGGTCTGCCACCGTCCCTCGACACCGAGGTACCGCCGGGGCCCGGTGTCGACCCGGGCGCGCTGGAGTTCCTGGCGGCGCGGACGGCCCAGGAGGCCCACAGGCTGCTGGCCGAGGCCCTGCGCGACGGCCATGATCAGCAGGCTGTCGCGTCAGAACCCACACCGGATCAGGACGCGGTGCGCCTGGCCGCAGGCGACCCGGAGCCGAGCGTCGCGGCACGGCTCGCGGAGGGCTCCGGGCGTGGCCGGGAAGGGCTGGCGCTCGCGGTCCGCGCCTGGCGGTACGGCGGTGCGGCCGGGCTCGCCGTCCTCGACGAGGAGTGGCATGTCCCGGCGGAATCGCTCGCACGCGCGCGTGCCGCCCTGGAAGCGGCCTGGGACGACGACGAACGGCCACGGCTGCGCGCCGCCCACAACCGCTGGACCGCGGTCGGCGGCTCCGCCCAGCTGCGCCTCGGACGGGACGGCCGCTGGTGGCCGTACCGCAAGGAGCGGGGCCGCTGGGCACCGGCGGGCCCGGCCGCCCACGATCCGGCGACGGCACTGGCTTCGGTCGACACCGAGGCCTGAGCGTGTCACGGAGGCGCAAGCCCGTGGGAGAAGCGCGCGGGCCTCGGCAAGGTGACCGCCCCTCCCGGGCGGCGGGCCGAACCCGCCGCCCGGAACGACGGGAGGCCCGCCACCGCTGCGAGCGGCGGGGGCCTCCCTCACGCGCGCGTGATCAGCCGCGGGCACCCAGCAGGTGGTCCATCGCGAGCTGGTCGAGCTGCTCGAAGGCCATACCGCGGGCCGCTGCGGCCTCCGCGTCGAAGTCCTCGAACGCTGTGGGGTCCGCGAGCAGCGCCTGCAGACCGTCGGCGGCGGTCGGCTGGGCCAGCTGGTCCAGGCGGGCCGCGCGCAGGGCTTCCTGGACCTGCGGGTCGGCACGGAAGGCCGTGGCACGCTCCTTCAGGATGAGGTAGTTGCGCATGCAGCCCGCGGCCGACGCCCACACCCCGTCGAAGTCCTCGGTGCGCGGCGGCTTGAAGTCGAAGTGCTTCGGCCCCGCGTAACCGGCGCTCTCCAGGAGGTCGACCAGCCAGAAGGCCGAGCGCAGGTCACCGGCGCCGAAGCGCAGGTCCTGGTCGTACTTGATGCCGGACTGGCCGTTGAGGTCGATGTGGAAGAGCTTGCCCGCCCACAGGGCCTGCGCGATGCCGTGCGGGAAGTTCAGCCCGGCCATCTGCTCGTGGCCGACCTCGGGGTTCACGCCGTACAGCTCCGGGCGCTCCAGACGCTCGATGAAGGCCAGGGCGTGACCGACCGTGGGCAGCAGGATGTCGCCGCGCGGCTCGTTCGGCTTGGGCTCGATCGCGAACTTCAGGTCGTAGCCCTGGGAGGTGACGTATTCGCCCAGAAGGTCGAAGGCCTCCTTCATGCGGTCGAGCGCCACGCGCACGTCCTTGGCGGCACCGGACTCGGCGCCCTCACGGCCGCCCCAGGCGACGTAGATCTTGGCGCCGAGCTCGACCGCCAGGTCGATGTTGCGGATCGTCTTGCGCAGCGCGTAGCGGCGGACGTCCCGGTCGTTGGCGGTGAAGGCGCCGTCCTTGAAGACGGGATGCGTGAACAGGTTGGTGGTGGCCATGGGCACCGTCATGCCGGTGGTGTCCAGGGCGGCGCGGAAGCGCTTGATGTGCTCCTCGCGCTCACTGTCCGAGGACCCGAAGGGGATCAGGTCGTCGTCGTGGAAGGTCACGCCGTAGGCGCCCAGGTCGGCCAGACGCTGCACCGTCTCCACAGGGTCGAGGGCGCGCCGGGTGGCGTCGCCGAACGGGTCCCTTCCCTGCCAGCCGACGGTCCACAGACCGAAGGTGAACCTGTCCTCGGGGGTGGGCTGGTAGTTCATGCCGCGGCTCCTTGCGCTCCGACCATTTCGTCATGGCGATTTACAAATTAGTATGCGGACGCGTCTCTGGGAAGACAAGATGTCGCCCGTCGGACGCATCAGCCGCGTCGGCGGCAGTCACGAGCCCGCTTGAGAGGGAGAGCCCGATGTCAGCAGCCGAGGGTCCGCTCGTCGTCGGTGTGGATTCGTCCACACAGTCCACCAAGGCCCTGGTCGTCGACGCGTCGACCGGACGGGTGGTCGCGAGCGGGCAGGCCCCGCACACCGTGTCGTCCGGCGCGGGCCGGGAGAGCGACCCGAGGCAATGGTGGGACGCGCTGTGCGAGGCGTTGCGCCAGTGCGGTGAGCCCGCCCGGGAGGCCGCGGCGGTGTCGATCGGCGGTCAGCAGCACGGCCTGGTCACGCTCGACGCCCAGGGCGACCCGGTGCGCCCCGCGCTGCTGTGGAACGACGTGCGTTCCGCGCCGCAGGTGCGCCGGCTGGTGGCGGAGCTGGGCGGCCCGAAGGCCTGGGCCGAGCGCACCGGAAGCGTCCCCGGCACGTCCTTCACCGTCACGAAGTGGGCCTGGCTCGCCGAGAACGAGCCCGAGGCGGTCCGCGCCACCGCCGCCGTCCGGCTGCCGCACGACTATCTGACCGAGCGCCTCACGGGCCAGGGCACGACGGACCGCGGTGACGCCTCCGGCACCGGCTGGTGGGCTTCCGGAACGGAGGGGTACGACGAGGAGGTCCTCGCCCATGTGGGCCTGGACCCGGCGTTGCTGCCCCGTCTGGTCCGACCCGGCGAGGTCGCCGGCACCGTACGGGACGCCCACGACCTGCCGTTCGCGAAGGGCACCCTCGTCGCCCCGGGCACCGGGGACAACGCGGCCGCCGCGCTGGGCCTCGGCCTGCGGCCCGGCACACCGGTGCTGAGCCTCGGCACGTCCGGCACGGTGTACGCCGTGTCGAAGCACCGCCCGGCCGACCCGACCGGCACGGTGGCGGGCTTCGCGGACGCCCACGGGGACTGGCTGCCGCTGGCCTGCACCCTGAACTGCACCCAGGCCGTCGACCGCGTCGCCGCGCTGCTGGGCCTGGACCGCGAGGCCGTGGAGCCCGGCACGAGCGTCACCCTCCTCCCCTACCTGGACGGCGAACGCACCCCGGCCCTCCCCCACGCCTCAGGTCTCCTGCACGGGCTGCGGCACGACACGACCGGCGGACAGCTCCTCCAGGCCGCGTACGACGGTGCCGTGCACTCGCTGCTCGGTGCCCTCGACCTGGTGCTCGACGCGGACGCGGACCCTTCGGCTCCGCTGCTGCTGATCGGCGGCGGCGCGCGGGGCACGGCGTGGCAGCAGACCGTGCGACGGCTGTCGGGGCGTGCGGTGCAGGTCCCGGAGGCCAAGGAACTGGTCGCGCTGGGCGCGGCAGCGCAGGCCGCGGGGCTGCTCACCGGCGAGGACCCGGCCGCGGTCGCCCGCCGCTGGGACACCACGCGCGGGCCGGTGCTGGAGGCGGTGGAGCGGGACGAGGAGACGCTGGCCAGGATCTCCGGGGTACTCTCCGACGCGGCGCCGCTGCTGGAGCGCGAGCCTGGCTGCCGCTGACCGGGCAAGGGGCGCCTGAAGTGGGGAGATACGCTTCCGGCATGATCTGAGGGGCATCAGCCACGACACTTCGAGAGGAACCGGGGGAGGTATGACCGCACCGCTGCACGAGGCGCACCCGAGCAGTCCCGGCCGCCGCCTGCCCGACACCCAGCAGGGCATGCGCCGCCGCAACCTCTCCCGGGTCATGCACACCGTCAACGCCGAGGGCCCGCTCTCCCGTGCGGCGGTGGCGTCGCGCATCGGCCTCACCCGGGCGGCTGTGTCCACGCTGGTGGACGAGCTGATCCGGGCGGGGCTCCTGGAGGAACTGGGTCCGGAGCGTCCCGGCCGGGTCGGCCGCCCCGGTTCGGCGCTCGCTCTCAGCGGACGTGGTCCCGCCGGAATCGGCGCGGAGATCGGCGTCGACCATCTCGCCGTGTGCGCGGTGGACCTGCGCGGCGCGGTACGCGCGCGTGCCGTGCGGCACGGGACCAACCGCGGCCGCGCCCCCGAGCCGGTGATCGACGAGCTGACGGCGCTCGTACGGCAGGTCGTCGCCGAGGCCGAGAAGGAGGGCCTGTGGGCGGCGGGCCTCGCGGTCGCCGTGCCCGGACTGGTGGCGCGGGACGCCCGCACTGTGGTCCGTGCCCCCAACCTCGACTGGCGGGACACGGACCTCGGCGCACTGCTCCCCGACGGGCTGGCGCTGACCGTCGACAACGAGGCCAACTTCGGCGGCCTCGCCGAACTCTGGCTCGGCGCCGCGACGCCACGCGACTTCCTGCATGTCTCCGCGGAGATCGGTATCGGTGGCGCGGTGGTCGTGGACGGCCGGCTGCTGCGGGGCACCCGAGGCTTCGCGGGCGAGCTGGGCCATGTGCCCGTACGACCGGAGGGCCCGCAGTGCGCGTGCGGGGGGCGTGGCTGTCTCGAGCAGTACGCCGGCGAGGAGGCCGTGCTGCGTGCGGCCGGGCTGGAGCCGGGCGAGGACCGGGTGGAGCTGCTCGCGGAGCGGGCCGCCGCCGGGGACCAGGAGGTACGTCGGGCGCTGCGCGGCGCCGGTACCGCGCTGGGTATCGCGCTGACCGGCGCGGTCAATCTGCTGGACCCCGAGACGGTGGTCCTGGGCGGTGCCCTGGCCGCTCTCGCACCCTGGCTCGTCCCGTCACTGGAACGTGAGCTGGCCGGGCGGACAGCGGGACCCGCATGCGCCGTGACCGTGTCGCGCCTCGGCTCCGAGGGACCGTTGCTGGGCGCGGCCCATTCGGTGGTACGGGCGGTGCTCGACGACCCGGCGACGGCCGGGGTGCGGGCGTAACCGCAGAGGTCCCCAGCGGTTACGGGCCAAGAGCGCGGGTGCGCCGAAGAGGGAGAACCAGTCCTCGAGTCCTGGGCTGCCCCGGCCCTCTCACCCCTGAAGGTGGCGGAGTTATCCACAACGGCTCGCTTTTCCACCGTTTTCCCCACGCCTCGACGGCGTATCGGCTGATCGCCGTACCGTGAATCACGTGAGGCGCAGCCGTTCGACCTGCGGATGCGTCTCACACACGGGCGCCCCTCCCCGCATATCGGATTCAGCCTCCTCTGAAAGGCAGACACCATGGAGCGAGCCGAAGCGTTGCCGAGCAGGCGGCGGCTGCTGAAAGGCACCGCTTTCGCCGCGATCCCCTACGCGTTGCTCCCGAGTCCCCGCGCCACTGCCCACCCAGCGCCCGTGGACCATGCTTTCGCCCTGTGGGAGCCGGCGAGCGAGGCAAACTACACGGCGGCGGACCGCCCGACGAGCCACTCCGTCGACCTGGTGATCATTCACGTGACGCAGACGACCTACAAGAACACGATGCCCGTCTTCTGGGACCCGGCGAAGCAGGTCTCCGCGCACTACGTCCTGCGATCGGCCGACGGCAGAGTCACCCAGTGCGTCCGTGAGCGGGACATCGCCTGGCACGCGGGCAACTGGGACTACAACGCACACAGCATCGGCATCGAGCACGAGGGCTGGGTCGAGCGCCCCGCGTACTTCACCGGTGCCATGTACGCGCAGTCGGCGGCGCTCGCCTCGGAGGTCTGCGACAGGTACGGCATCCCCAAGGACCGCGACCACATCATCGGCCACCACGAGGTGCCGGGCACCGACCACACCGATCCCGGGCCGCACTGGGACTGGGCCCGGTACATACGTTTGGTCAACGCCGGCTGAGGCCGTGGAGGCGGATCCCGCCGGGTATGTCTCATGGCTTGTCGGGCGCAGGTGCGAGGTTGACGATGGACCCTGCCATGCACGGAATGCCGGGAGGCCGAGTTGACCGATTCATGGGTGGCTCTGGAGCCGGGAGCCGACCCTGTCGAGCGAGTGCGGGTGCTGCGCCGAGCGCACGAGGCGTTCACCCAGGGCGGCGCGGTGACGCGGCCGGTCCGTTCCGTGGTGGCCGACTCGTGGCGCCGCTCCGCGAAAGCCGGCGTCGGACCGGAGGGCACCGCGCGTGTGGAACTGACGGACGGCGACCTCGGTTCCTATCGTGCGGAGCATCCCCTGGCCAGGGTGATGCCGCTGGTCCGTGAGTTGCTGGGCACGTTCGCGGCGGACGGCGAGCATCTGCTGGCCGTGTGCGACGCGCAGGGCAGGTTGTTGTGGGTGGAAGGACATCCGGCGACCAGACGCCGGGCGGACGGGATGAACTTCGTGCCGGGGGCGCGCTGGGCTGAGGCCGAGGTCGGGACCAACGCGCCGGGTACGGCCGTCGCCGTCGACCGGCCTGTGCAGGTGTTCGCGGCGGAGCACTTCATACGGCAAGTGCAGCCGTGGACGTGTGCGGCGGCGCCGGTGCACGATCCGCGCACCGGGCGGGTGCTCGGCGCGATCGACATCACCGGTGGCGACCGGCTGGCACACCCGCACAGTCTGGGTTTCGTGCAGGCGGTGGCTCGGGCCGCCGAGTCCCAGTTGGCCCTGCTCGCACCGCCCGGCGCCCCTGGTGACGCACTGGAGCTGACGGCCCTCGGTCGGGACGAGGCCCAACTCCTGCTGGCGGGAAGGAAGGTGAGGCTCAGCCGACGACACAGCGAGATTCTGGTGCTGCTCGCCCGGCATCCGGAAGGGCTGTCCGGCGACGAGTTGCTCTGTGCCCTGTATGAGGACGAGTCGGTGACGCCGGTGACGTTGCGGGCCGAGCTGGCGAGGCTGCGCAGACTGCTCGGCCCCGGGTTGCTCGGTTCGCGACCGTACCGGCTGATGGTTCCGGTGGAGTCCGATGTGGCGGTCGTGGAGCGGAGGTTGGAGACGGGTGCGGTGACAGCGGCCGCGACAGCGTACGGGGGCCCGCTGCTGCCTGGTTCGCAGGCCCCGGCGGTCGCCCGACTGCGCCACAGGCTCACCGAGGGACTGCGCACGGCTCTCATAGCCCGCCGCGATCCCGACCTGCTGGCCGACTGGGCGCACGCGCCCTGGGGCGAGGAGGACCTCGACATATGGCGCGCACTCGCGGCCGTACGCCCCACACCGGCAGTACGCGCACGGTTGCGGGAACTGGAGACGGAGCTGAGGGCGCCGGCGGGCTGGGCACACCGGAGACGTACCTGAGAAACGGCGGGGCGGAAGGGCGGAGGGGAGGGAGGGGGGAGGAGGGAGGAGGGAGCTGCGTGCGGGAGGGCAGAGGCGTCCTTGCCACGGACCGCAGCGCAACGTCGTTGCAACCGTCGGATTCCTAGCCTCCACACGAGAGCCGCCCAACGGCGGGTGGCGCTTCTGGGGAGGCAGGTATTCCATGACCCGTTTCGCAGCACCTGGTACGGATGGTGCGGTCGTCTCCTACGAGGCGCGGTACGACCACTTCATCGGCGGTGAGTACGTGCCACCGGCGCGCGGGCAGTACTTCGAGAACCCGAGTCCGGTGAACGGGCTGCCGTTCACGGAGATCGCGCGGGGTACGGGTGAGGACGTGGAACGGGCGCTGGACGCGGCGCACGCGGCCGCGCCCGGCTGGGGTCGTACGTCGGTGACGGAGCGTTCGGACATCCTGCGGAAGATCGCCGACCGGATGGAGGCGAACCTGGAGAAGCTGGCGGTCGCCGAGAGCTGGGAGAACGGCAAGCCGGTGCGCGAGACGCTGGCCGCCGACATTCCGCTCGCCATCGACCACTTCCGGTACTTCGCGGGGGTGGTGCGCGCGCAGGAGGGTTCGCTGGCGGAGCTCGACAACGACACGGTGGCGTACCACTTCCACGAGCCGCTGGGGGTGGTCGCGCAGATCATCCCGTGGAACTTCCCGATTCTCATGGCGACGTGGAAGCTGGCGCCGGCGCTGGCGGCGGGCAACGCGGTCGTGCTCAAGCCGGCGGAGCAGACTCCGGCGTCGATCCATGTGTGGATGAGCCTGGTCGCGGACCTGCTGCCGCCGGGTGTTGTGAACATCGTCAACGGGTTCGGGGTGGAGGCGGGGAAGCCGCTGGCGTCGAGCTCGCGGGTGGCGAAGGTGGCGTTCACAGGTGAGACGACGACCGGACGTCTGATCATGCAGTACGCCTCGGAGAACATCACGCCGGTGACGCTCGAACTCGGCGGCAAGTCACCGAACATCTTCTTCGACGACGTGTGCTCGGCGAACGACGACTTCCGCGACAAGGCCCTCGAAGGCTTCACGATGTTCGCGCTCAACCAGGGCGAGGTGTGCACGTGCCCGTCGCGGGCGCTGGTGCAGCGTGGACACTACGCCGAGTTCCTCGAGGCGGCCGTGGCCCGCACGGAGCAGATCAAGACGGGGCACCCGCTGGACACCGACACCATGATCGGCGCGCAGGCGTCCAACGACCAATTGGAGAAGATCCTCTCCTACCTGGACATCGGCAGGCAGGAAGGCGCCAAGATCCTCACGGGCGGAGAACGCATCGAGCACGGTGGCGAGTTGAAGGGCGGCTACTACGTCCAGCCGACGATCTTCGAGGGTGACAACCGTATGCGGATCTTCCAGGAGGAGATCTTCGGGCCGGTCGTGTCCGTCACGTCGTTCGACGACTTCGACGACGCGATCAAGATCGCCAACGACACGCTGTACGGCCTGGGGGCCGGTGTGTGGACGAGGGACGCCAACACGGCGTACCGAGCGGGCCGTTCCATCCAGGCGGGCCGCGTCTGGACGAACTGCTACCACGCGTACCCCGCGCACGCCGCGTTCGGTGGCTACAAGGGCTCGGGCATCGGCCGCGAGACCCACAAGATGATGCTGGACCACTACCAGCAGACGAAGAACCTTCTTTGTTCTTACAGCCCTCAGAAGCTTGGTTTCTTCTAGAGCCTGAAGTCGGGTTGCTTGGAGGCATCGTTGCGCTCCAAGCAACCCGTCATAGAAGATACTCACTGTAATCAATTGGGTTTCCAGAGCTACAGTCTGGCGTCCAGGGGAGTTCCCACCGGACCATTCGCGGACCAAAGATCTCCGAAGGACCCAACCCACGAGCCGCCCCTCATGAGCGCAGCGATCCGTCGATACCGGTAAGCAGCGCCGAACCGTCGGCACCCGTACTTCCGTGTCAACGCCTCCACGGGCGGCGGCAAGTCGGTGACTCTGCGGTCATCGCCCTCCTCTTGAGGGCCAAGCGCTACCGGGCGCGCCGGGTGGTGAAGGGCTGACCTTGTGGAGGCGGTGGTTGAGGTCGAGGCCGCTGTCGAGCATCGCGAGGACATCGAGGTGGCGGTCGGCGGGCACGGTCGCCACCCGGCGGCGGTCGCGGCCGACGCGGATGGTCGGGTGGGCGCTCGCTGGGCCGTGCGACGCTGACCGGGCCGTCGGGGGTCCCTGCTGCCAGCCGAGTTAGCGGGGTGGTGGCGGCGCGGTTGTCGAGGAGCTGGTTGATCGGGTCGGAGGGGGTTCGGACGTAGTCGAGGAGGTCCTGGATCTCGTAGTCGTTCGCCTCGTACCGCCGTGCCCAGCCGTCGATGTGGTGCTGGGCGGTCCACTGCCGCAGGCCGGCCGACCGGTGCCCCAGGCGGGCGGCGTCGCGGCCGAGGAGGTGGGCGATGCGTCGGGAGGTGATGCCGGAGGTGAGCAGGGTCAGAGCCTGCTCGGTGTAGACGCCGTGGCGGATGTGCCAGGCGGTGTGCGTGTTGAGCCTGGGTGCGCCGGGAGAGAGCGCAGGGCCGGCGGGTTCTGCGTGAGCGTGGCCGCGGGCCTGCTGCGGGTGGGGGGCCACCAGCCGTATGGCACAGCGACTGAACGGTCATGATCGGTGACGGCTACCCACCGTCACCACCGAATACGGCCAGACCTACATCTCGAACAGTTGCAGCTGCCCTTCAGTGTCGACGTCGAGTGCCTCCGACTCCAGGTTCGGCACAGGCTGTTCCACCGGCGATGCGTTCTGCGCGTCATCCAAATCGTCCGAAGCACCGGATTGGCCCGCCGCCCCTGCGTCTGCCGTGTCCGCATCGTCGTCCTTCGGTGTCGGCAGGACGTGCTCCTGTGCCATGCCGGCCAGGTGAAGTGGCAGGGGCAGGGCAAAGGCCTGGTCGTAGTCCGAGGGCTGGCGCAGAACATGGGTGAGGAGCGCGAGGGACCTCGGGTCGTCGCCGTCGTCCCGATGGCAACCGACGACGGCGATCTCCAGCAGCCCCGGCATCCAGGCCGCCTGGCCGGTGTCGATGGTGGGTTCACCCTTGCGCTTGCCCTGGGCGATCGGCCGGGGCGAAAGCTTGTCGGCGGTCACCGCCGCGTGCTTGAACTGCACGGGCTTGGCCGTCGTACTGAAGAACACGCGGGCGTCTTCAGCGGCATCCTCTGGCACCCACAAGCCCTGCTGGATGCCGTTCGCCTTGCCCTCCGGGGCTCTCCCCCACCACTGCGGAGTCTCGTTCCGGGCGCCTGCGCGGATCCGGACCATCCGCAGGTCGGGGTCGAGGCGACGAGCGGGAGCAAGGCCGTCCTGCAGGCGATCCCGTTCGATCCTGCCGTCCTGGAGCCAAGCTCAGTGCGAGCGGGCGTTGTGCGCCTCGGCGAACAGGACGGTTGGTGCGGTGCGCAGGGAGGCACGCAGACCCTGAAGCCACTCGGCGGCCTCACGGCGCTGCCGTTCGCGTTCTTGGTAGCGTTTCGGGCGCTCGGTCCCACTTTCCGTCTGCACCTCAGAGGTGTCGGCCTCGTCATCCTGTGAGCTACGCCGGCTGGGCGGAACCGGCTTGACCTCAGCTTTTGTGGTCAGCCTCAGCAGGAGTTCGGGGTAGGGGGCCCAGGCCCCTGCGCCGGAGCGTGCCTCGGGGTCCCAGCCTTCGACACGGGCCGCGTCGGTGCCGGCCGGATCGGGGGTGATCATGACGCCGACAGGGAGGTACGCTGCCCAACGATTCCGGGTCGTACGGTTCTTGCGGACCCAGGCGGCTGCGGTCGGCGACGGGCCATCTGGCGATCGCGGCCGGGTGGCTGTCCTACGATTCCGCCCCGCCGACGCCCGCAGCCTCTACAACGAGGCGTTGGCCGCCGCCCGGGTCGCCCACGACCCGGGCCTTGAGGGGCACGCCTTCGGCTGCGTCTCGCTCCTGGCCAAGGCATCAGGCCGTCCCCGTGAGGTGATCTCCGCAGCCCAGGGCGCGCAGACAGCGGTGAGTCGTACGGCTCGGCGCGGATGCTCTCGTTGTTCGCGATGCGGGAGGCCGGTGGCTGGGCGCTGCTGGGCGACCCGAGCGCCACAGATCAAGCGATCGTGCGTGCTCACCGGCTCTACGCCAAGGGGCCGAGCGACGCCGATCCTGACTGGCCGGAGTTCTACACGCCCGCCGAACCGGCCGGGCTCGAAGCCCTCGCGCGGGCAGACCGCGACCAGCACGAAAGGGCCGCGGCCGGCTGAGCAGGCCGTCTTGCCGCACGGCGATCAGTTCGCACGCAATCGGGCCTTGTACCAGGCCCGACGTGGCCATCCCACATGCGGTGCGGAGTCGCTCATGGGGTGCGGGGCCTTGGGACGGCTGGTACGTCATCGCTCCGGTGGACGCGTGTCACAGCTTGCGCGTGCGACGGGCGTGGACCGTTCACGGGCGATGACGCGATCTTCCGCTGCATTCGGAATCAGGTCTCCGGGGCCAGGCAGGCCGGGACGAGGTTGGCGGAGGGCGCCGGGTCGGCGAGCTCGGCGGCGGCGCGTTCCGGGCCGAGGAAGGGGGCCAGTACGGAGAAGGCCAGGCCGGGCAGCAGGCCGGGCAGCTCGGCGGTTCGGTCGGCGGCGATCCGCCGGTAGATCGCGGAGTACACCCCGCCGATCACCATGTCGACCAACTCCTCGGTCGGAATGGGAAGTTCGGCCTCGTGCAGGTCGGTGAAGAAGTCCCGGAAGCGGGCCAGCAGCTCCTCGCGTGCCTTCCGCCCGGCCGGGCCGACCGCGTCGATCTCCACGATGGCCATGGCGGCGAAGTCGGGCGCGTTGGCGAGGATGCCGAGCAGCGCGCCGAGCCCGGCGCGCACCCGGCCCGGCCAGTCGGAGGCCTGGGTGTGGGCCTCCTCCATGGCGCTGAAGACCAGGGAGGTGCCGTACTGGTGGGCGGCGAGGAAGGCATCCTCCTTGCCCTTGAACAGCTCGTAGAAGACCGGCCTGGTCACGCCTGCCGCCTGGCAGATGTCGCTGACCCGGGTGCGGGCGTAGCCGACCTGGGCGACGGTGCGGACGAAGCCGTCCAGGAGCCGGTCGCGCTGGTTGGCGGCGACCACCTCGGGCGGGGTGCGGCGCGGTCCACGCCGCAGGGAACGCTCCGGATCGCGTCCCGCGCGGGTACCGGGCAGCACCAGTGGAGGCCGTGCCGACGAGCCTGCTGCCATTCCGCATCCTTCCTCGAACTTGGGCGCGCGCCTTCTTGTACGCGTGCCTTGACTTGAATACCCGTCAGGTTTACAACTCTCACAGGTTTTCTTCTCGTGCGGCCCGCGGTCGTAGAGCGGCCGGGGCCGTCAGTGTCACGCACCCTGCAAGGCCGCAACAAGTGCACCGAGTCTCTGACTCCACGTCAGAGATCGGGCCGCTCCGGCCGTTCCATCTCACCCGGGAACGGCAATGCGCGGGCCGCTGGCCCACTCCCCCGGGGGCAGCGACCCGGCCCTGCTCGTCACCCATGCCAGTAGAAGAGGAACCCGCATGCGCCGATACGCCCTTTCCACCCTGGTCGCCGCAGCCGCCTCGACGGCCCTGGCCGTCCTCCCGGCCACCGCCGCCTCGGCGGACACTGCCGTGCTCACCTACGGCAGTGCCGCCGGCAACGCCGTCTCCGTCGGCGACGTACTCACCGCGTCGTTGGCGCGCGGCACCAACGCCACCCTCGCCACCAGCAGCAACGGCACCTCCGGCATCACCTGCACCGAATCGACACTCTCCGCCACGGTGACGGCGAACCCCGCCGCCCCGGGCACCGCCACCGAGTCCGCGACCTCACAGACCTTCAACGGCTGCACCAGCAACGTCTTCGGCGTCTTCGGGGTACAGAGCATCACCGTCGATGACCTGCCCTACAAAACAGCCGCCTCCTCCGACGGCACCGTCACGGTGACCGCGGCGCCGGGCAGGGCGATCCAGACCACGGTGGCGCTCTCCACTCTGCTGGGCTCCATCACCTGTGTCTACCAGGCGCCCAGCCTCTCCGCGGTGAGCTCCAACAGCGACAACAGTCTGACCTTCACCAACCAGAAGTTCACCAAGGTCTCCGGCTCGGCGCTGTGCACGACCAACGGCTACTTCACCGCCACCTACGCCCCCGTGGTCGACAGCAGCGTCAGCGACTCTCCCGCCGTCTACACCAACTGACAGCCTGTCCGAGAGGAACCCCGTGAAACTGGTCCCGTTCCGAGCGCTCACGGCGATCATCGCCGTCGTCATGGCGACCGCCCTCGCCACCCCGGCTCAGGCTGATTCCCAGAACCCCTACGAGCGCGGCCCGGTCCCGACCCTGGAGAGCATCACCGCCGAAACCGGTCCCTTCGCCATCGGCTCGGTCACCGTGCCGGCAGGCAGCGGCCAAGGCTTCAACAGCGGCACCGTCTACTACCCCACCGACACCAGCGAGGGCACCTTCGGTGCCATCGTCATCATGCCCGGCTTCCTCGCCTCGCAGTCGGACATCGCCTGGTACGGACCCCGGCTGGCTTCCCAGGGCTTCGTGGTGATGACCCTGAACACCAGGGCGCTGTGGGACTTCCCCACCGACCGCAGTAGGCAGCAACTCGCCGCACTCACCTATCTGACGGCCCAGAGCACGGTGAAGAACCGGATCGACCCCGACCGGCTGGCCGTGATGGGCTGGTCGATGGGCGGCGGCGGCTCGCTGCAGAGCGCGGCGAGCACCCCGTCGCTCAAGGCGGCCATCCCGCTGGCACCCTGGGACCTCGGCAACGTCTCCAGCCGGATCACGGTCCCTACCATGATCTTCGGCGCCGACGGTGACACCGTCGCCTCCGTCGACGACTTCGCCCTGCCCTTCTACAACGGGCTGGCCAACGCCCCCGACAAGTCACTCATCGTGCTCAAGGACACCGACCACTTCACCTTCACCGACCCGAACACCACGATCGCCCGGTACAGCGTTTCCTGGCTGAAGCGCTTCGTCGACAACGACACCCGCTACGACCAGTTCCTCTGCCCCACCCCCAACGACCCCAAGACCGTCGTCCTCCAGATCACCTGCCCGCTGTAACCCCAGCGGATGCAACCCAGCGCAAGCGCGGCAGGCACGGGCCCCCACGGCCATCCGTGCCTGCCGCGAACGCGACCAGGACGGCGGCGGGCAGGGGCGAATCGGACACGGCCCCGGAAGGGGTCCGTGGTCTCTCGCGGGTTTTCTCCCGATCTGCGACATGGAACCTTCAAGTCCCATCGTCCAAGGTCAGCGCCCCAGGACGGCTTCACCGCCCGCCGTGGGGCGGGTAAAGGGACAGAGCGAACGCCCCGTAGCCCTTGATCAACACCGCGCCACGGGGAGGCAACGCAGGAGGGGAGGTCAGCTGCGAGAGGCCGCGGGCAGACGTGCGGTCACGGCCGGCGGTCATGCCGATTTCCGACATCAACGACATGGCCGAGCTCTGCGGCGACCGGGTCCGACTCATTGCGGCTCCTGTTCACCGATCGATGTCGGGGGTGCAGCCAGATAACTGACTACCCATTAGTATCTGACGGGTCATCAGCTCCAGAGCGCGCGGCGTGCGCCGAATCCGCTCGTCCCGATCGCACACCCCCCTCGATCGCACAGAGGAGCCTCCCCCCATGACGCACACCGTTATCGGCGTCAGCCCGTTGGGTGCACCGGACCCCCGCCTCGCCGCCGCCGTCTGCCGGGCCGGTGGGTCCGGTGTCCTCGACCTCGGCCCGGGCGCCCGCGCCGCCCGCGAGGCCCTGACCCTCTTGCGGCAGTGGGCCCCCGGCCGCCACGGCGTGCGGGTCCCCGCCGACTGTGCGCTGCGCCCCGAAGATCTGTGGGCCCCGGCGCCCGCCGAAACGCGGCGCACCACGGACCCGGCCGCCGGACCGTGCACCGTGCTCCTCGCCCCCGACGCGCCCTGGACCGTCGCCGAGGTCCGGGCCGCCGCCCGCGCCGCCACCGCGGACCCCGCCGTGCTCGCCGAGGTCCGCAGCCCCGACGAGGCCGTCCGGGCCGTGGCCGACGGTGTCACCGGGCTCATCGTGCGCGGCGAGGAGTCCGGCGGCCCCTGCGGCGAACACTCCACCTTCGTGCTGCTCCAGCGCGTTCTCGGCGCCGTACCGGCCGACCTGCCGGTGTGGGCCTGCGGCGGCATCGGGCCGCACACCGCGGCCGCCGCCGTGCTCGCGGGCGCCCGCGGAGTCGTACTGGACATCCAGCTCGCACTGCTCGACGAGGCCGGTACGGCCCCTGCGGCCGCCGGCCTGCTGCGCGCCGCCGACGGCACCGAGACCGTCGTCGTCGACGGCTGCCGGGTGCTCGACCGGAGCCGCCCCGGCCTCCCGGCCGTCCTGCGCGACCGGCCCCTGCCGCTGGGCCAGGATGCCTTTCTCGCCGCCCGGTTCGCCGAGCGGTACGGCACCGTGGACCGCGCCCTCGCCGCCGTCACGGAGGGCATCGACGCCGCCGTGGCGGACGACGGCGCCGTGCTGCGCGGCGGCTCGCCGATGTGCCGGGCGCTCGGCACCGCGCTGCCGGTCGTCCAGGGCCCGATGACCCGGGTCAGCGACCAGGCGCGGTTCGCGGCGGCCGTCGCGGACGGCGGCGGACTGCCGGTCGTCGCGCTCGCCCTGGCCGGGCCCGAGCAGACCCGCACCCTGCTCGAGCAGACCAGGTCCGCGCTCGGCGACCGCTCCTGGGGTGTCGGCATCCTCGGCTTCGTTCCGGAAGAGATACGCACCGCCCAACTGGAGGCCATCCGTGAGCTGCGCCCCAGCCACGCCGTCATCGCGGGCGGCCGTCCCTCCCAGGCGGCCGCTCTGGAGGCCGACGGCATCCGTACCTTTCTGCACGTGCCGTCACCCGGGCTGCTCGGCCAGTTCCTGGCGGCCGGCGTCCGGCGCTTCGTCTTCGAGGGCGCCGAGTGCGGCGGGCACATCGGGCCGCGCAACAGCTTCCCTCTCTGGGAGGCGCAACTGGCCGTCCTGGAGGACTTCCTCGACGCGGCGGCCGACGACGGTCACACCGATGGCGGTGACGCCGCCGACCCACAGGACGTACAAGTGCTGTTCGCGGGTGGCATCCACGACGAGCGCTCCGCCGCCATGGTCGCCGCGCTCGCCGCCCCGCTCACCACCCGCGGTGCCGTCGTCGGCGTTCTGATGGGCACCGGCTACCTCTTCACCGAGGAGGCCGTCGAGTGCGGCGCCATCCGGCCGCTGTTCCAGCGCGCGGCCTTGGACGCCACGTCGACCACGCTCCTGCACACCGCGCCCGGCCACACCACCCGCTGCCTGCCCAGCGCGTTCAGCGACACGTACCAGGAGGTCAAGGAGGAGCTGCGGACTCAGGGAATACCCGAGCGGCAGGTCTGGCAGGAGCTGGAGCGGCTCAACGTCGGCCGCCTGCGCATCGCCAGCAAGGGCGTCGAGCGGGTCGGCCACGAGCTGCTCGACGTCGACGAGGAGCGCCAGCGCGAAGCGGGCATGTTCATGGCCGGCGAGGTCGCCGTGCTCCGCTCCGCCGTCACCACCGTCGACGCCCTGCACCACGCGGTCACCGACGGGGCCGCCGACTTCTACGGGCGCCGCACCGCCGAACTCGCCGCTGACGTCCGCCACGCGGGCGGTACGGTACCCGAGCGGAACCCGGCCCCCGCTCCCGAACCGCTCGACATCGCCGTCGTCGGCATGGCCGGCATGTTCCCCGGCGCCGCCGACCTGCCCGCCTACTGGGCCCAGGTGCTCGCCGGCGCCGACGCGATCACCGAGGTCCCGGACACCCGCTGGGATCCCGCGCTGCACTTCGGCGCGGACGCCGAGGCGGACGACGTGTCCGCGTCCAAGTGGGGCGGTTTCCTGCCTCCGATCCCCTTCGACCCGCTGGCCTACGGAATCCCGCCCGCCTCCCTGGCCGCCATCGAACCCGTCCAGCTCCTCGCCCTGGAGGCGGCCAGGCGGGCGCTCGCCGACGCCGGGCTCGACCGCCGGGCCTTCCCGCGCGAGCGGACCTGCGTCATCTTCGGTGCTGAGGCGGGCAGCGACATCTCCGGCGCCGCGACGCTGCGCAGCGTCCTGCCCTCGTACATCGGCCGTCTTCCCGAGGACCTGGAGGAGCAGCTCCCGAAGCTCACCGAGGACTCCTTCCCCGGCATGCTCGCCAACGTCATCGCCGGCCGGATCGCCAACCGGCTCGACCTCGGCGGCGCCAACTACACCGTCGACGCCGCCTGCGCCTCCTCCCTGGCCGCCGTCGACGCCGCCTGCAAGGAACTGGCCTTCGGCGCCGCCGACGTGGCCCTGTGCGGCGGCGCCGACCTGCACAACGGCATCAACGACTACCTGCTCTTCTCCTCCGCGCACGCGCTGTCGCCCACCGGCCGCTGCCGTACGTTCGACGCGGCCGCCGACGGCATCGCACTCGGCGAGGGCGTCGCCTGTCTCGTACTCAAGCGCCGCGCCGACGCCGAGCGGGACGGCGACCGGATCTACGCCGTCATCGAGGGCGTCGGCAGCGCCAGCGACGGCCGCTCCCTCGGCCTGACCGCGCCCCGCCCCGAGGGCCAGCGCGCCGCCCTGGAACGCGCCTACGCGCAGGCCCGCGTCTCGCCCGCCGAGGTCGGCCTGATCGAGGCCCACGGCACCGGGACCGTCGTCGGCGACCGCACCGAACTCAGCACGCTCACCCGGCTGTTCGAGGAGGCCGGGGCCGCGCCCGGCAACTGCGTCGTCGGCTCCGTCAAGTCCCAGATCGGGCACACCAAGTGCGCCGCCGGTCTCGCCGGACTGATCAAGACCGCGCTCGCCCTGCATACCGGCGTGCGCCCGCCCACCCTGCATATCGACGTGCCCAACCCCGTCTGGACCGGCCCCGACAGCCCATTCGTCTTCCACAGCGAGGCCCGGCCCTGGGCCGAGCCCGCCGCCCGCCGCGTCGCCGGGGTGAGCGCCTTCGGATTCGGCGGCACCAACTTCCACGTGGTGCTGCGGGCCCACGCCGACGCCGGAGCGCCGCCGCGCCAGAGCCACGACGTCTGGCCCGCCGAGCTGTTCGTCTTCCGCACCCGCGCGGCGGCCGAGGAACTCGCCGGCCTCGCGGCGAGCGGCCACTGGCGGCTGCGGGACCTGGCGCGTACCGCTGCAGAGCGCGCGGAGACCGGCCCGGGCCCGCTCCTCGGTGCCGTGGTCGCCGAGTCCGTCACCGAACTCCCGCACCTGATACGGGACCTCCTCGACGGCACGCCCGGGAGAAGCGGAGTGTTCCCGGCCACAGGCGCCCCCGCCGGGGCAGCCGACGGCGACGGCGACGGCGACGGCGACGGCGACGGCGACGGCGACGGCGACGGCGACGGCGACGGCGACGGCGACGGCGACGGCGACAGCAACAACCGTGGCAAGGTGGCGTTCCTCTTCCCCGGCCAGGGCAGCCAGCGCCCCGGCATGTTCGCCGAGCTGTTCACCGCCTTCCCCGAACTCGGCCGCCACCTGCACCACGCCCCGGCCGCCGCCCTCTTCCCGCCCGCCGCCTTCGACGCCGCCGAACGCGCCGCACAGGTCGCCCGGCTCACCGACACCCGCCACGCCCAGCCCGCGCTCGGGGCGGTCGGCCTCGCCGCGTACGACACCCTCACCGCGGTCGGTGTCCGCCCCGACATGGCCGCAGGGCACTCCTACGGCGAACTCGTCGCGCTCTGCGCCGCGGGCTCCCTCGACCCCGACACGCTCGGTGACCTCAGCCGGGAGCGGGCCGAGGCGATCCTCGCCGCGACCAGCACACAGGGGCCCGATCCCGGCACCATGGCCGCCGCCGCGGCCTCCGCCGAGCAGGTGACCCGGGTGCTCGCCGGGGCAGGCCTGGCCGAGCGGGTCGTCGTCGCCAACCACAACGCGCCCGCGCAGAGCGTGCTCTCGGGCCCGAGGGACGCCGTCGCCGAAGCCGTCGACGCGCTCACCGACGCCGGGTTCGCCGTCCGCCCGCTGCCCGTCGCCTGCGCCTTCCACAGCCCGCTGGTCGCCGGGGCCGTGTCCCGCTTCGCCGAGATCCTGACGGCGTACGCCGTACGCGGCCCCGAGTTCCCGGTCTGGGCCAATCTCACCGGCACCCGCTATACCGGGGACCCCGCCCGGATACGGGCCGGCCTCGCCGAGCAGATCGCCGCCCCCGTCCGTTTCGCCGAGCAGATCGAGGCGATGTACGACGCCGGGGCGCGGATCTTCGTCGAGTGCGGGCCCGGCACCGTGCTCACCGGTCTGGTCGGCCAGATCCTCGGCGACCGGCCGCACGTCGCCGTCCCGTTCGAACCCCGCCCCGACGCGGGCCTGCGCGGCCACCTCGAGGCCTTGGCCCGGCTCGCCGCGGCCGGTGTCCCGGTGGCGCCCGCACGGCTCTTCACCGGACGCGACACGGTACTCGCCGACCCGGCCGCCGTGCCGGAGCGGCCCGGCTGGACGGTCGACGGTCACCTCGTACGCACGGCGGACGGCCAGCCGGTGCCGGGAGCGCTGCGCCCGGCCCGGCGCATCTCGGGCATCCCGCGGGCCGGAGAGCGGACCGGTGAGGCGACGACGACGGGCGAACGGGAAGAACTGCTCCGGGAGTTCCTGCGCAACAGCCGGGAGATGCTGGCCGCACAACGGGACGTGCTCCTCGGCTACCTCGGGGCTCCGCCCGCGCCGCAGGCGGCTTTGCCGACCCCCGAACCCCTTCCGGCCCCGGCTCCGGCCGCTCTCGCTGCGGCTCCGGCCCCCGCTCCCGCTCCGGTGGGGGTGGATGTGCTGGCCGAGGTGCTGGCGGTGATCGCGGAACGAACGGGATATCCGGTGGAGATGGTGGGGGCGGAGTCGGATCTGGAGGCGGATCTGAGTGTGGATTCGATCAAGCGGACGGAGATCGCCGGGGAGCTGGGACGGCGGCTGCTGGGTTCGGGTGCGGATCTGCGGTCGTTGCCGGACGCGGACCTGGAGGAGCTGACCCGGGAGCGCACCGCCGCCGGGATCGCCGACTGGCTGCGGGCCCGCGCGAAGGCGCTCGCCGACCCGGCCCCGGCACCCGCCCTCGCCACCTCGGCCCCCGTCGCCGAGGAGTCCCCCGCCCCGCTCACCGGCCAGGCTCCCCACCGCTATCTGCTGCGGCCCGCCCCGCTCGACCCGGCGCCCGTGCCCGGCGCCGAAGGCGCGGCACAGCTGCGCGGGAAGCGGTTCCTGATCGTCGCGGACGACACGCCACTCGGACGGGCCCTTGTCACCCGGCTCACCACCCTCGGCGCGCTCGCCGCCCGTGTCGGCCCGGACACCGCACAGCTCGCCGGGCACACCGGCCCGGTCGACGGAGTGCTGCACCTGGGCGCTCTCGCGGGTGCGGAACAGCAACTGCTGCCCGCCCAGCTCACCGTGCTCCAGGAACTGCTGCTGCGCGGCCCGCGCCGGCTCCTCTGCCCCCGCCTCCCCGACGACACCAGCGGCATCGACGGCTTCGTGCGCACCGCGGCCCGCGAATACCCCGACACCGTGGTCCGCGCCGTGGAGCTCGACCCCGACGAGCCCGCCACCGAGCAGGCCGAGGCACTCGTCGGGGAACTGCTGGCGCCCGACCGGGAGCCCGTCGTGCTGCGCACCTGCGGGCTCCGCCGCGCCCCGGTACCGTACGAGAGCCCTCTGGGCCCGCCCGTCTCCTCCGGCGCCGGGCCCGCCTCCTCCGGCGCCGCCGCAGTCGCGGCACTCGGGCTCGGCCCTGAGTCGGTCGTCGTCCTCGCGGGCGGCGCGCGCGGCATCACAGCCCGGTTCGCCCTCGCCCTTGCCGGCGCCGCACGCTGCCGGGTCGAACTGCTCGGGCGTACGCCGCTCTACGACGGCACGGGCGGGCACCACGAGCTGGCGCACGCCACCGACCTGCCCGCGCTGCGTGCGGCGCTCGCCGCCCGGGGCGGTCTGAGCACCGCCGAGATCGACCGCGAAGCGGGCCGGGTCCTGGCCCGCCGCGAGATCGCCGCGACCCTGGCCGAGGTACACGACGCGGGCGGCCGGGCCAGGTACCGGGCACTCGACCTGCGGGACGCGGAGGCCGTGCAGCAGGCGGTCAAGGAGACGTACGCGACGTACGGCCGGATCGACGGGGTCGTACACGCCGCCGGAGTGATCGAGGACCGGCTGCTCGCCGAGAAGGACCCCGTCTCCTTCGAACGGGTCTACGGCACCAAGGTGGACGGCGCCCGCGCACTGCTCTCGGCTCTCCGGCGACTTCCCCAACTGCCCGCCTTCACCGTCATGTTCGGCTCCGTCTCGGCGGTGTACGGCAACCGCGGCCAGGCCGACTACGCCGCCGCCAACGACGCACTCGCCCGCCTCGGCCGCCTCTGGCGCGCCGGCACCGGCAGCCGTACCGTCACCGTGCACTGGGGCCCGTGGGCACCGGCCGGGGCGCACGGCGGCATGGTCGGCCCTGAGCTGGGCCGGGAGTACGCACGCCGCGGCATCGAGCTGATCGACCCGGAGGAAGGCGTGCTCGCGCTGCTGCGGGAGCTGGCCTGGGGCGAGCCGGAGACCGACGAGGTCGTCCTGACGGCGTCGGGCCGGTGAGCCCCACGATGCGACCGACCGCCCCGCAGCAGCGGCAGCCCGTCGCCATCGTCGGCATGGCGGTGACCCTGCCCGGCGCCTGTGACCTGGCCGCGTTCTGGCGCAACCTCGTCACCGGCGCAGACGCCATCTCCGAGGTGCCCAGGGCCCGCTGGGACGCGGACACCTACTACGACCCGGACGGACGGCGCGGCCTCGATGGCGTCTACTGCCGCCGCGGCGGCTTCGTCGACGGGCTCGACGCGCTCGCCGCCTTCGACCCGACCGTCTTCGGACTCATGCCGGACTCCGTGCCCGGCACCGAACCCGACCAGCTGATCGCACTGCGCACCGCCGCGGCCGCGCTCGCCGACGCGGGGGAGGCCGCACTGCCCGAAGACCGCTCCCGGGTCGGTGTCGTGCTCGGCCGCGGCGGTTATCTGAGCGACGGGCTCGCCCGACTCGACCAGCAGATGCGTACGTCCGCCCAACTGGTGCGCACCCTGCACGAGTTACTGCCAGAGCTGGACGGCGAGCGGCTCGACGCGGTACGGATGGCGTTCACGGCAGCGCTCGGCGGGGAGCAGAGCCCCGAGTCGGTGATCGGCCTCGTGCCCAACTTCGCGGCGTCCCGGGTCGCCAACCGGCTCGATCTGCGTGGCCCCGCCTACACCGTGGACGCGGCCTGCGCCTCCTCGCTCGTCGCACTCGACCAGGCCGTCGGCGCGCTCGCCGCGGGCAGCTGCGACGTGATGCTCGCGGGGGGCGTACACCACTGCCACGACATCACGCTCTGGTCCGTCTTCAGCCGGCTGCGGGCGCTGTCGCCGTCCCAGCGGATCCGCCCGTTCCACCGGGACGCGGACGGCGTGCTGATGGGCGAGGGCACCGGCGTGGTCGTACTCAAACGGCTCGCGGACGCGCGGCGCGACGGCGACCGGATCTACGCCGTGGTCCGCGGCGTCGGCGTGGCCGGCGACGGCCGGGCCGGCTCCCTGGTCAACCCGGACCCCGGCGGCCAGGCCCGCGCTGTCCGGCTCGCCTGGGCGGAGGCGGGGCTCGACCCGGCGGCACCGGGGTCGCTCGGCCTGCTGGAGGCGCACGGCACCGGAACCCCCGGCGGCGACCGGGCCGAACTGGCCGCGCTGGCCGAGGTGTTCGGGCCGCCGGGCCCGGACGCCGGGCCCGACGCCGTGATCGGCTCCGTGAAGTCGATGATCGGCCACACGATGCCGGCGGCGGGTGTGGCGGGCCTCGTCAAGGCGGCCCTGGCGGTGCACCACGGCATGCTCCTGCCGACCCTGCACTGCGACGACCCGCACCCGGCGCTCCGCGGCACCCGCTTCGCTCCGGCCCAGCAGGCCCGGCCCTGGGACGGGGACGTCCGACGTGCCGCGGTCAGCGCCTTCGGCTTCGGCGGGATCAACGCCCACGTCGTCCTGGAGTCGGTACCGGAGCCCGTACCTGCCCCCGCATGGGCGCCTGCCCCGGCGTCGGCTCCCGCGCCGGCATCGGCTCCGGCCGTCGCGCCTGCGGCCCCGGCACCCGGCGGACCGGGCGCTGGGCCTGCTGCCTGCGCGGACCGTGCCGAAGTGGCCGAGCCGCCCCGGCTGTTGCGGGTCGCCGCCGCGACCCCGCAGGACCTCGCCGAACTGCTCGACGCCGACGACACCGAGCTGCGCGCGGCCGCCGCCGAGGGCGGAGCGAGGGGAGCCGGGGGCGCCCGCGTCGCCGTCCTGGACCCCACCGACCGCCGCCTCGCCCTGGCCCGCAAGGCAGTCGCCCGCGCCCGGGCATGGGGCGGCCGGAGCGACGTCTGGTGCGCGCCGCGGCCGGTACTCGGCATGGGCGGCGGGAAGATCGCCTTCCTCTTCCCAGGGCTGGAGGCCGAGTTCGAGCCGCGGGCCGAGGACGTCGCCCGTCACTTCGACCTGCCGGCGCCGCACTGGCCGGACGCCCGCGTGGGCGACGTCGCCCGGCACGGCGCGGCCGTCGTCGGCCTCGGCCGGCTACTCGCCGGAGCGCTCGCCCGGATCGGCGTCCGGCCGGACGCGCTGGCCGGGCACAGTGTGGGGGAATGGACGGCGATGGCGGTCGGCGGGATGTACGCGGACGCCGAGGTCGACGCGTTCCTGCGGGACTTCGACCCGGCCACGCTGCGCGTCCCAGGGCTCGCCTTCGCCGCGTTCGGCACCGGTGCGGACCAGGTGGACGCCGAGCTCGCGGCGTACCCGGACGTCGTCGTCTCGCACGACAACGCGCCCCACCAGACCCTCGTCTGCGGGCCTCACGACCAGGTCGAGGCGCTCATCGGGCGGCTGCGCGGCGCGGGAGTGCTCGGTCGGCTGCTGCCCTTCGAGTCCGGCTTCCACACGCCGATGCTCGCCCCGTACCTCACCTCCATCGAGAAGGCCGCGCGCGGCTTCACGCTGCACCCGCCCCGGGTGCCCGTCTGGTCCGCCACGACCGCCGCGCCCTTCCCGGCCGACGAGGCCGCGGCGCGCGCGCTCTTCCTGCGCCACCTGCTCGAACCGGTCCGCTTCCGGCACCTCACCACGGCCCTGTACGACGCCGGGTTCCGGGCCTTCGTCCAGCTGGGCCAGGGCCAGCTGCCGGCTCTCGTGGACGACACCCTCACCAGCCGCGCGTGCCTGACGCTCAGCGCCAACACGCCCCGGCACAGCGGGCTTTCGCAGCTGTACCGGGTGGCGGCCGGACTCTGGTCGCACGGTGCCGAGCCGGACTTCGCGGCACTGCGGGCGGGGGCCACGCCTCGGTCGACGGCGGCGCCTGCCCGTACGGCGGAGACCGTCCCCTCGGCCACGGAGAGCCCGCGAGCCGTCCCCGCCCCCGTCACCGTCCCCCTCACCCTCGGCTCCGGGCTCGTCTCGCTCGACGCCGCCACCCGGGACCGGCTCCGCAGCACCCTGCGCGCGGCACCCGCACCCGGGATGGACCGGCTCGCGGCCGTGGCCGCGCGGAGCCCCGTGGCGGCCGAACTGCGCTCGCTGCTCGGCGAGACGGCGGACACGGCAGCGGAACTGGCGGAGCTGTTCGCCGCGGCAGCGGCCCCGCGCCGCACCGCGCCCGCGGCGCCGCCCCCCGAGCCCTCGGCGACCGGGGCGGTGCCGCCTGCCGCCGCCCCCCGCGCCATCACCCTGCGCATCGCACTCGACACCATGCCGTACCTCGCCGACCACTGTTTCTTCCGGCAGCCCGCGCACTGGCCCGAGATCGCCGACCGCTGGCCCGTGGTGCCCGCCACCACCCTGGTGCAGCACATGATCGACGCCGTGCCCGGCCCGGGGAGGGCCGTGGCCGTGCACGACGCCCGGTTTCTGCAGTGGACCGTCGCCGCCCCGCCCACCGAGGCCACGGTCACGGTCCGGCCCGAGGGACAGGGGCGGTACGCCGTGGAGTTCGGGCGCCACGCCCGCGCCACGGTCGAGACCGCCCACGGGCACGACACCGCGCCCCGCCCACGGCCGTGGCGGACGGACGCCCCGGAGAGCCGTCCGGCTGTGTCCGCGCGGCAGATGTACGACGGCCGCTGGATGTTCCACGGGCCGCGGTTCCGCGGCGTCACCGAGATCGGCGCGCTCGGCGAGCGGCACGTCCGCGGTGTCCTGACCACCCCGTCCGCGCCCGGCGCGCTCCTCGACAACGTCGGTCAGCTGCTGGGCTACTGGCTGATGGCCACGCACCCCGACCGCACCATCGTCTTCCCGACGGGCGTCGAGGAGATCCGTTTCCACGGCCCGCCACCGGAACAGGGCACCACACTCGACTGCCACATCAGGGTCACCACCGTGACGGACACCGCGCTGGTGGCTGACGCGCAGCTCGCCCGCGACGGCGAGGTCTGGGCCGAGATCCGCGGCTGGCGGGACCGGCGCTTCGACTCGCCGCCCGAGGTCGATCCGGTCAAACGATGGCCCGAGCGCAACACTCTGTCGGTCACCCAGGAGGGCGGTTGGCAGCTGGTCTTCGAACGCTGGCCCGATCCCGCATCCCGCGAGATATACATGCGCAGCCAGCTCGCGGGCCCTGAGCGCGAGCAGTACGCCGGGCACCCCCCGCGCGGTCGGCGCCAGTGGCTGCTCGGCCGTATCGCCGCCAAGGACGCCGTACGCCGCCACCTGTGGGCGCACGGCGCGGGCCCCGTCTTCCCTGCCGAGATACGGGTCGCCAACGACCCTGGCGGCAGACCGCGCCCCGAGGGCGTACACGGCAGAGAACTCCCGCCTCTGGAACTGTCGCTCGCGCACTGCCGGGAGGCCGCCGTCGCACTCGTCCGGCCCGCCGCCGACAGCCCTGGCACCGGCACCGGCACCGGCATCGACATCGAGGAGATCGTCGAGCGCCCCGAAACGGCCTACGACGCCATCCTCGCCCCGGACGAGCGGGCGCTCTTCACCGGGCTCGGCGGCGGCCCCGGCCCGCTGACCCGGTTCTGGGCCGCCAAGGAAGCCGCGGCCAAGGCCGAGGGCACCGGACTGGGCGGCCGACCGCGGGACTTCACGGCGGTCGAGGTCGAAGAGGGCGGCCGTGCCCTCACGGTCCGGGCACCCTCCGGCCGGCTGAGGCGCATCCGGCTCACCGATGTGACCAACCCGCCGGGGCTGCCCACCCGTACCTACACCGTCGCTTGGACCGAGGAGAGCCCATCATGACCAGCCCCGCGACCACCGGCCCCGCGTACGCCGCCGTCCTCGCCGAGATCACCGACGCTCTGCGCACGGTCCTCGACGACCTCGAACTGGACGACACCCCGATCACCTCCGACACCCGCTTCGTGGAGGACCTCGACCTGGAGTCCATCGACCTGGTCACGCTCACCGCCGAGCTGGGCGGGCGCTACGGCGACCGGGTCGACTTCCCCGCCTGGTTCGCCTCGCTCGAACTTTCCGACATCATCGGACTGACCGTCGGACAACTCGTCCAGTACATCGCGGGGTGCCTGCGGTGACCACGATCGAGGCGGGCGGGATCCGGCTGAACGTGGAGCGGCTGAGCGGCGCACCCACCCCGGCACCGGGCCCGCCCCAGACGGTCGTCCTCGTGCACGGCATCGCCACCGACAACCTGACCAGCTACTACTTCACCATCGCGCCCGCGCTCGCCGCAGCCGGACACGACGTCGTGATGTACGACCAGCGCGGCCACGGCCGCAGCTCCCGCCCGCCGCGCGGCTACAGTGTCGAGGACTTCAGCGGCGACCTGGACGCGCTGCTCGACGCCCTCGCCCTGGAAGGGCCCGTCCACCTGATCGGCAACTCCTTCGGCGGCACCGTCGCCCTCGCCTACGCGCTGCGCCGCCCGGAGCGGGTCGCCGGCATCCTGATGCTCGAGTCCGAGCCGCCGACCGCCGCCTGGGCCAAGAAGATGAGCGGCATCCTGGCCGGCTCCGCCCACCAGCTCCACGACGAGCGCACCCTGCCGTGGATCGAGGAGACCTACGGCCGCCACGAGGCCCGCCTGGTGCGCTGGGCCACCCGGCTGCTGCACGGCACCTCCATCGCCGAGGACATCGCGTCCTGCCCCGTCCCCGCCGAGGAGTCCTGGCAGAGCCTGCACGTGCCGGTCTGCGCGGTGTACGGCGCTGCCTCCGACCTGGCCGACACGGCGCCCTGGCTGGAATCGCTGCTGCCCCGCTGCCGCACCGTGACGGTGCCCGGGCACGGGCACTCCGTGCTCGTCGGCACCCCCGAGACGGTCGTCCCGCTGCTGCTCGACTGGCTACGGGACGGCCACCGGGAGCTGGTCGCGCCGTGAGCCGCTTTCTGTTCGTCGTGCCGCCCCTGGTCGGGCACGTCAACCCGGCGGTCAGCGTGGCCGCCGAGCTGACCAGATGCGGGCACCGGGCCGCCTGGGCCGGACTGCCCGGGTTCGTCGGGGAACTGGCCGGGCCCGACGCCGAGGTGTACCCGTGCGACGTGCCCACGCTCCCGGAACGTCCTGCTGCCCTGCGCGGTGCCGCAGCCTTGCGCTTCCTGTGGGAGGAGTTCCTCGTGCCGCTCGCCGGGGCGATGGCGCCCGGTGTGCGCCGCGCGGTCGAGGGGTTCCGGCCCGATGTCGTCGTCGCCGACCAGCAGACCCTCGCCGGTGCCCTCGTCGCCGAGCGCCTCGGGGTGCCGTACGCCACCGCGTCGACCACCCCGGCGGAGTTCAGCGACGCCCTGGACGGCATGCCGAAGGTGGCTCGGTGGACCGCCGGGCTCGTCGCGGATCTGCGCGCCCGCCTCGGCGACCCGGGGCGCACCCACGATCCGCGCTTCTCCCCCGACCTGGTGCTCTCCTTCACCACCCCCGAACTCGCGGGCCCGGGCCCTCGGCTGCCGCAGCTGCGGTACGTCGGTCCGGCCTTCACCCGGCGCCCGGCCGCCGACTTCCCCTGGGAGTGGCTCGACGAGCACCGGGCCACCGTCCTGGTCTCACTCGGCACCGCCAACACCGGCCTGGGGGCGCGTTTCCTCGCCGAGTGCGCGGCCGCCGCGCGGGAGCGCGGGCGGCGGCTGCAGGCGGTAGTCGCCGACCCCGGGGGGGTACTCGACCAAGAGTCCGACGCCGACCTCCTGGTGCTGCCCCGGATCCCCCAACTGCCGCTCCTGCGCCGGGCGTCCGCGATGATCAGCCACGCCGGGCAGAACACCGTCGCCGAGTGCCTGTGGCACGGCGTACCGCTGGTGGTCGCGCCCATCCGGGACGACCAGCCACTGATCGCCGGCCAGGTCACCGGCGCCGGCGCCGGAGTGCGGGTGCGCTTCGGGCGCGCCGACCGCCGGCGGATCGGTGCCGCCCTCGACGCCGTACTCGACGGGCCCGCCTACCGCGCGGCGGCCCGGCGCGTCGGGGACTCCTTCCGTGCGGCGGGCGGGGCGGCTGCTGCGGCGGCGTACCTGGAGAAGTTCGCGGCACAGAAGCCATGGGGGCCGCAGGAGTCACGGGAGCGGTGAGCGACCGACCGGCACGGCGACCGCTGTGCCGAAGAGTGGAACGAGAGGAGACCACGGACATGGCCACCACGAACCGGCCCCCTGACACCCCCGGCACACCCGCCCCACCGTCCCCTGCTTCCGACGCCGAACGCGTCGCCCGCCTGCGCCCCGCGTACCAGGCAGAGCTGGCCGACGGCATCGCCCGGTTCTTCGAGCCGCGCCGCACCGACTGCCCCTGGTGCGGCGCGCGGCAGCTGCGTCGCCGCCTGCGCACCAAGGACCACTTGCAGCGAAAGCCCGGCACCTTCACCCTGGACCAGTGCCGCGACTGCGGGCACACCTTCCAGAACCCGCAGCTCAGCGCGGCCGGACTGGACTTCTACTACCGGGACTTCTACGACGGCCTGTACGCCGAGAAGATCGGCGGCGCCCTGGACAGCGACGCCGCGAGGAAACGCAACCACGACCGGGCCGTGGCCATGCGGCGGCACGCCCGGCCGAAGCGCTGGCTGGACGTCGGCACGGCGGGCGGTGACTTCTGCCTGGCGGCCAAGGAAGCACTGCCCGGCACCTCCTTCGACGGGCTCGACATCGGCGCCCATGTGCTCGGGGCGCAGCGGTCGGGGCGCATCGAGCGGGCCTACCAGGGCTTTCTGCCCGACCTCGCGGACGAACTCGCCGGCCAGTACGACGCGGTGAGCATGTTCCACTGCCTGGAGCACACCACGGACCCGCAGGCCCAACTGGCCGCGGTTCACACCGTGCTCCGCCCCGGCGGCCACCTGATCATCGAGGTGCCCAACCCGGAGTCGCCCTTCGGCCGCCTCTTCGGCGGGTACTGGCTGCCGTGGTTCCAGCCTCAGCACCAGCACTTCGTGACCATGAGGAACCTGCGCCGGGCCCTCACCGAGCTGGGCTTCACGGTGGTGGCGACGGACCGCGAGGAGTCCCATATCCCCGTGGACTTCACCGCGCTCGTAGGGCTGTACGTGCTGCGGCTGCTGCCGTTCCGCGACGAGCCCTGGCTGCCCGAGCCCCCGGGCCGTCTCGGCGCCGCGGTCACGAAGACGGTGTTCTGGGCGGGCATACCGTTCTGCTTCCCGATGTACGCCCTGGACCGGCTCCTCGCCCCGCTGATCCGCCGCAGTCGCTTCTCCAACGCCTTCCGGGTGATCGCCCGCCGCGAGGAGTGACCAGCCCGGCATGAGCTGGGACTGGAGAAGATGAAAGACGCCATGGGGAAGGTGGCCCCTTCCTACGGAAGTCCGCCGCCGCGACCCCAGGGACACCCAACAGCAGATGCTGAACCTACTGGTGAGCTACTCGCCGAAGAAGCTGGGCTTCTTCCAGAGACACGAAAGAAGGCGCCTGACCTGGTCCTTTACCTGCCAGGCGCGGATGATCCAGGTGTCGTCGGCGCTGACCGGCTCGTCGATCCGCTCGTCGGCGCCGAGGCGATCGGTGCGTCTGATGCCAGGGCGAAGAGGGCACGATCCGCGCCGCGCTTCATGTCTCCAGGTTCTCGAACAGCACCATCCCGGCGGCCGTGTTGGATGCGGGGACGTGGTAGGCGTCGTGCACGCGGCGGATCCGTGGCCCGAGGGCGCCGCGCATGATCAGCCACATGATGAGCTCGATGCCTTCGGAGCCCGCCTCGCGGATGTAGTCCTCACGGGTCAGCGCGGCCAGCTTCTCCGGGTCGTGTTCGATGGCGTCGAGGTACATCCGGTCGAAGTCCTGGTTGATCAGTCCGGCGCGGGCGCCCGCGAGCTGGTGGGACATGCCGCCGGTACCGAAGACGGCGACCTTGAGGTCCTCGGGGAAGGAACGGATTGCCTCTCCGAGGGCCTTCCCGAGTGCGAGGCAGCGCGCCGCCGTGGGTTGCGGGTACTGGATGACGTTGACCAGGACGGGAACGACAGTGCACGGCCAGCTCTCCCCCGGGTCGGGGCAGTACACCGACAGCGGAACGGTCAGACCGTGGTCGACGGCGAGGTCCTGGAACACCGTGATGTCGAAGGAGGAGTCGACCAGGCTCTCCACGAGGTGGTCGGAGAACTCCGGGGCGCCGACGACGATGGGCACGGGACGGCTGCCCCATCCTTCGTCCGCCACCTCGTACGAGGCCGCCGCGCCGATCGCGAACGTCGGTGTGACCGACATGTCGACGGCGTTGGCGTGGTCGTTGTAGACGACCACCGCCACGTCCGGAGTGTGCCGGGCCATCCACTCCCGGGCGGGGGCGTAACCGTCGAACAGCGGCTTCCAATAGGGGTCGTCGGTCTTCTGGTGGTCCATCGCCGCGCCGATCGACGGTACGTGCGAGGTGGCCAGACCCCATATCACCTCAGCCAAAGCTCCGCCCTCCCGCTTTCAGCGCCTGAGTGAACTCCTCGGTGGTCATGCCGGTGAACACGCCACCGAGGTACTGCATGGACTTCTGGTCCAGGACCGCGAGCTTGAACACGTAGAAGATGGAGCCGCCCAGCTCCAGCATCCGCGTCCAGTCCCGGCTCAGGACCGCCTCCCGCTGCTCGGCCGTGAGTCCGTACGCCTCGCAGTACGCGTCCTCGTCGGCGCTGAACCTCGCCCGGTTGCCGGCGTCCTTCAACGACCCGCAGAGCCGGTTCAGTGCCCGGCCGCGACGGTTGTCGGCGGTGTCGAAGACGTAGGTGCCCGGAATCCGGGGTGTGCTGGTGGACATGGCTCTTCTTCTCCCTTCCTCTTCTTCCGCTGCCGTGCCACGGCCGTTCAGTGGAGCAGCCCTCCGCCGTCGCAGACGAGCGTCTGGCCGGTGACCATGGCCGCGTCCGGCGAGGCCAGATACGAGACGAGCCCCGCGAAGTGCTCCGGGGTGACGTACTCCTGGATCGCCTGCTGCCGCATGGTCGCGGCGAAGGTCTCGTCGCCGGAGTGGGCCCGCGTGCCGGGGGTGGCGACCTGAGCGGGAGCCACCGCATTGACGGTGATCCGGTGCTCGCCCAGTTCGCGCGCCATCACCCGGGTCATGCCGATCAGTGCGCCCTTGCTGGCGACGTAGGCGAGCTGGCCCGGTGAGCCGGTGAAGAAGGTGCGGGAGGCGACGTTGATCACCCGTCCGCGGTGTGCGCTCTTGACCAGCCACGGCACGCACGCCTGCACCATCAGCAGGGGGCCGACGGCGTTGACGTCGAAGAAGCGGTGCAGCTCCTGCGGGGTGGTCTCCAGCAGACTGTGCCGACCGGACAGCAGGCCCGCGTTGTTGACCAGGACGTCGACGCCGCCGTAGGTCTCCGCGATCTCCTCGACGGCGCGGCGCGTGGCGTCCGGGTCGCTGACATCGCAACGCCAGGCTCGTACGCCGGCCATGTCCGCCTCGTCGTCCGGTTCGGTGATGTCCATGGCGGCGACGGTGAATCCGTCGGCGCTCAGTCGGCGGACGATGGCCCCGCCGAGTCCGCCCGCCGCTCCCGTGACCACCGCGACGCGCGGGCCCCGAGCGGTCACGGTGCCTTCTCCTGCGGGTGGGTGGCCAGGGCCTCGACGGTGATGTCCATCCACTTCCACATGGGCAGGGACATCAGGGCGTCGTGCAGTTCCGCCGGGTCGGCCGCCTCGTACAGACCGATGGTCGCGTTGCGGCCCGGCACCCGCCACAGCCGTTTGAGGATGCCGGCCTCGCGGAGTTCCTGTGCCCGTGCGCGCTCGCCCTTGCGCAGGCTTTCGCGGACGTCGTCAGGGGTGTCGGGGGGCAGGGTGTTCTCGGTGCGGACGAGGAATTCCATGGGTGGTGTCCTGCCTTTCAGGGCTTCAGGCCAGATCCAGCAACAGGTCCGCCAGTTCGCCGGGGGCGGTGACCATGGCCTCGTGGCCTGTGGCGATCTCGTGGACCGGCCAGCCCCGGGCGGCGGCCCGCCGGGCGTGCGGGGTGAACACCCGCATCCAGTCGGTGCACTCGACGAAGGCGCCGGGTACCTGGTCGGCCTTGCCGGTCAGCCGGAGCGGTTCGGTGTACGTCAGCCACGGGTGGGGGGTAAGCCGGGGGCCGAGCCAGTCCAGATCGGCCTGTTCCTCCACTCCCAGGACGCTCAGTGAGCGCACCGGAATGAGCCAGCCGAAGCCAGGTCCTGCCACGGACTCCCGGTAGTGGCCCGCGATGGTGGCGGGCTGCAGGTCGATCGCGGCTTCCCCGTCGTCGCCGACGAAGGCGTCCAGGTAGACCCGCTTCGCCAGCCGCTCGGGGACGCGGTCCGCGACCCCGGTGACGACCTGGCCGGCGTAGCTGTGCCCGACGAGCACCACATCCCGCAGGTCATGGGCCTCGATCAGGGCCACGACGTCCTGGATGTGCGTCGTCAGGCCCACGTGGGGACCGAGCAGGTGGGCGCGGTCACTCACCCCGGTGAGCGTGGGGGTGTGCACCTCGTGTCCGGCGGCGCGCAGCGCCGGTGTCACGCGCTGCCACACCCAGCCGCCGTGCCAGGCCCCGTGCAGGAGGACGAAGACCTTCATGCCGACACGTTTCCCCGCTGCTCGCGGGCGAGCATCTTCGCCAGCGCTCGGCGTCCGCGCAGAGCGGCCAGATCGGAGCGGATGCTGGACTCGACGGTGCCGCCCGGGTCCGTGGCGTACATCAGCTCCTGGGCCTCCAGGGCGTCGACGTCCTCCTGCATCACCGCGAGCTGCTGTTTGTGCTGGAACTCGCTGAGCTCCTCGTCGTCGATGAGGTAGTCGCGGGCCAGGGCGTAGAAGTCGTGGGTCTCGTTGCCCAGGCCGGGCGTCATGCCGTACAGCACCTTCATGTGGAAGCCCTCGGGTTCCTCGGTGCCGGTGGCCGCGACGCGGATGTGGAGGATGAAGATGCCGGGCGGGTGGAACTCCCCGTCCTGCCAGCGGTCCACGGGTGAGGTCAGACCACAGGACTTCTCGTAGAACGGTGGGGCCTCGATACCGGTCATGCGGCGGCTGAAGGCGACCCGGTCCCCGTCCACGGTGACGTCGATCGGGGTGGCGGCGACGGCCGCATTGCCGATGCTCGTCGGGTGCAGGAACGTCTCGTGGGTGAGGTCCAGCAGGTTCTCCACCAGCAGCAGGTGCCGTGCCTTCAACGGGACGACGCCGTGCACATGGGTCCAGTTCGGGTCGGTCAGCCACGAGGTGTCCGGCAGCAGGCCCGCGTCGGCCGGTTCGGGGTCGCCGGGCCAGATCCAGATGGCGCCGTCCTTCTCGACCAGGGGGTAGCGGCGCAGCGTGGCCTTGGGCCGGTCGGCCTGCTCGGCGACACCGACGCACAGGCCCTCACCGTCGAAGCGGTAGCCGTGGTAGTCGCACTGGATGATGTCGTCGTTGTCGAGATGGCCGAGCGACAGCGGGTACTTGCGGTGGGGGCAGCGGTCCTCGACGGCGGTCGCGGTGCCGTCGGAAAGCCGGTAGAAGCAGACCGGGATGTCCGCGATCCAGCGGCGGGTGAGCGTCCGGCCGATCTCGTCGGACCAGGCTCCCAGGTACCAGCCGTTGCGCACGTGTGAGGAGAGCATGACGGCGACGCCTTTCTCTTCGAAGACATTCCTTGAGGGCGGACTGAGGCCCGGGAGTCAGAGGTCCAGGACGAGGCGTCCGCGGGCGCGTGAGACACAGATCAGCATCGTGTCGCCGACGGCCCGCTCGTCATCGGTGAGCAGGGAGTCCCGGTGGTCGATCTCGCCCGCCAGGACGCTGGTCTCGCAGGAGCCGCAGATGCCCTCCTCGCAGGAGGACATGACCGGTGCGCCCGCCGCTTCCACCGCCCTGAGCACGGACTGTCCCGGCTGCACGGTGAGCGTCACCCCGGTCGAGCGCAGTTCCACCTCGAACGGTTCGTCGCCCTCGCCCTCACCGGAGTGCTGCCCCGGGGCCGCGGCGAACCGCTCCACGTTGAGCGATCCCGCCGGCCAGGTGGCGCACTGGGCCTCGACCGCGACGATCAGCCCGGCCGGTCCGCAGCAGTACACCAGGGTGGAGGGGGCGGGTTCGTTGAGGTGGCCTGCGAGGTCGAGCAGACCGTACTCGTCCTGCGGCCGTACGGTCACGCGCTCGCCGTAGCGCTCCAGCTCGGACAGGAACGCCATGGAGGTGCGGCTGCGGCCCCCGTAGAGCAGGGACCAGTCGACCCCGGCCGCGTCGGCCTCGGCGATCATCGGCAGCAAGGGGGTGATGCCGATGCCACCGGCGACGAACAGGTACCGCCTGGCCTGCCGCAGCGGGAAGTTGTTGCGCGGGCCGCGTATCCGCAGCTCGCTTCCCTCGCGGACGTTGTCGTGGATCCACCGCGACCCGCCGCGTCCGTCGGGTTCCCGCAGCACCGCGATGCGCCAGCAGTCGGTGACGGCCGTCGGGCCGCACAGTGAGTACTGGCGAACCGCTCCCGTGGGGAGGACTACGTCGATGTGCGCGCCCGGCTGCCAGCGCGGCAGCGGTTCGCCGCCCTGCGGTGCGAGCGCCAGGGACGTGACACCGTCCGCCACCGTCTGCCGGGCCAGTACGGTGACGGTGCCGTCGTACTCGGTCTCGCGCGGCGCCGGGGTGGTCGAGGCCGTCCCGAGCGGGAGCGCGTCCAGGGCGGCGGGCGACGGGCTCGTCATGTGCGTCATCTCCTCGGCACGGGTCGGTGGTGCGGTGGCACGTTCGACGCTAGTCGTGAGGAAGGCGCAGGTCGTCGCGCTAATGACCGGACCCGGACGGCGAAAGGTCACGACCCGCCTACGTCATTCGTCGCAACCGCCGTGCTCCCGGCCGTGCCGTGGGGCCTGGTCGAGGTGGATGCGCAGCGGGCGGTCCGCGGTCCAGAGGGCCTCCACCACGGCGTGCAGGTGCTCGGCGTCGACCCGCCACAGAGGTTCGCCGTAGCGGTTGTCCCTCGTGACGCCGCCCGACGGTACGACGTCGATCAGCAGCTCCTGGTGACCGGGGGCGCGGTCCGGGCCGTCCGCCCCTGGCGCGAACTCCACGAACAGGGACGTGTCGCGGAAGGGCACCCAGATGTGCGTCGCCGTCGTCATGCCAGTACCCCCGTCGTCTCGGGGTAGAGGCGCACGTACGCCTCGCCCATGGTCCCGTGCGCAAGGCCCAGGTTGGGGCCGGCGTTCCGCTTCAACTGGACGCCACGGCGCTTGGCGAGGTCGGTGTAGTAGTCCCACATGTGCTGCTGAGCGGCCAGGCACTCCATGGCCTTGCGCTTCTTGTCGAAGACGGTCGTGATGTCCAGCAGGACGTTCGGCTTGAAGTCGCACTGTTCAGGCTGGTGCGGCTCGAAGAAGAACACGGGGGGAGCGCCGAGCGGTTCACCGGGCGCGTCGTAGCCGATCGCCTGGGCCAGCACACGGGCCTGCAGCGCCATACGGGCGGCGGCGGGGTGGTCGCCGTTGTAGGGGTCGGTGAGGGTGTGCGTGAGGACGACGGCGGGGTTCACCTCGCGGTACACGCGCACGATGCGGTCCACCAACTCCGGTGTCTCCAGCAGGGGGTAGTCCCCGGCGTCCAGGAACTCGATCTCCGCGCCCAGCGCGGCGGCGGCGTCGGTGGCCTCCGTACGGCGGAGTGCCTTGATCTCGTCGAGGCGGAGGCCCTCCCGCCAGGCTTTGGCGGACTCTCCGCGTTCGCCGAAGCTCAGGCACAGCACCTTGGCGTGCTGACCGCGTTCGGCGGCCAGGGCGATGGCGCCGCCGGCCCGCCAGACGAAGTCGCCCGCGTGGGCGCTGATCACCAGCAGGGCACCGTCGGAGGGTTGGGACGTGGTGGGGGTCATCGGGACTCCTTGGGATCGGACGGGGACCGGACGGGCTCGGACGGGCTCGATGTGCCGGCCGGACGGTCGGCTCGTGGAGGGGACGCCGACGAGTCCACGTGGACGAGGTCGTGTGCCGGGCGGGGGTGCCGAGGCGCGTGCCGACAGACCTGGCGGAAGCGGGTCCGGCCAGGAATGCGGCCAGGAATGCGGCTCTGAAGTGATGCCGTGCGTGAGGGCGCGCACCCTGCGAACTCCGGCCCTGTGGAAAGGCGTTGGCGCGAAGAGAGCGGGTCGGCACCGGCCGACCGCGGGGTCACCATATCGCGGAAGTTTTTGTTGACAATAGTGTTGACTTCAAGCAATCTCCTGACACCATTTCTGGAGCAGCTCGGAGGAGACGTGCCCAGTCGTCATGTAGTCGTGAGGAACATCGACCGACCGGCCCCGGACGTGGTAGCCCGGCTCGCCGAGGCAGGGGTGTCCACGGTTCACGAGGCCATCGGCCGTCGTGGCTTCGCGGGCACCGACCTGAGGCCGAACCAGCGGAGTGTGCGGATGGCGGGCCCGGCGGTGACCGTCAGCTCGCACCCCGGGGACAACCTGATGATCCATGCGGCCGTCGAGGTGTGCCGTCCCGGGGACGTCCTCGTGGTGACCACCACCTCCCCGTCGACGGACGGCATGTTCGGCGAACTGCTGGCGACGTCCCTGGCCGCCCGTGGTGTCATCGGCCTGGTCACGGCGGCCGGGGTACGCGACACGGCCGAACTGCGGGAGATGGGCTTCCACGTCTGGTCGCGGGCCGTGTCCGCCCAGGGCACGGTGAAGGCGTCCCCCGGTTCCGTGAACGTGCCCGTGACGCTCGGCGGGGTGTCCGTCCGGCCCGGTGACGTCGTGGTCGCCGACGACGACGGCGTGGTCGTCGTACCGCTCTCGGAGGCGGAGGAGGCGGCCGAACTCGCGGAGAAGCGGCTCGCAAAGGAAGCCGCCACCCGGGAGGTACTGCGTTCCGGGACACTGGGCGTCGACCACTACGGGCTGCGCGCCCGGCTCGCCGAACTCGGCGTCACCTACCAGGACTGACCCTCGCCGATCGCCGGCCGGACACGGGAGAGCGGCACCTCCGGATGCGAGCGCCGACCGCCAGAAGGGCGGACGACGCCCGGAATGAGCCGGTCTTTCCCCTATGGCCCCACGGTGGATGGTGCCGACGCACAATGAG
>NZ_JAMGBG010000006.1 GCF_023516595.1 Streptomyces neyagawaensis
CGAACGTAAACCCGAACACGGCCGGTGAGTGAGGCTCCCTCAGGGGGTCAACTGCCCCTCGGCGGCGGCCAGTACCTCCGTCACCCGCAGACCGAACGCGGCGTCGCACGGATGCGGCCGGCCGCCACGCGCCGCGGCCAGCAGGGCGTCACCGGCCCGCACCAGAGCAGGTACGACACCGTCCTCATCCGACGAGGGCAGGACGGTCGCCCCGGCCCGGCCCCGGAACTCGGCGGTCGCCCCCGAGGCCGCGGGCGGCGCGGACAGACTGAGCGTCACCGTGCTCGACGCTTCACCGGCGTGGGCGAGGACGAGGTGAACCGTGTCCTTCGCCCCGCGCACGGCGGTGACCTCCTCCACGTCCCCGAGCACGGGCAGCAGCACCGACAGGGCGTGCGGGCCCACGTCCCACAGGGCGCCCTTCTCCCGCCGCCACGGCGACGCCGCGAACGGACTGTCGCTGTCGCCGTCGAACAGCGAGCCCAGCCACTCCGCGCGGCCCGTGAACCAGCCGCCGGTGTCGGCCTGTTCGGTGATCCACGCCTCGATCGCGGTCTGGAAGCGGGCGGTGAAGAAGACCACCGAGGCCACCCCGGCCCGCTCGACGGCCTCGACGACGGCCCGCCCCTCGGCGACGTCCGTGGCGAGCGGCTTGTCGAGCAGCAGATGACAGCCCGCCCGCGCGGCCCGCACCGCCAGCGGCGCCTGGACCGACGGCGGCAGGGCGACGGCGACCGCGTCCACATCGGCGAACAGCGCGTCCACGTCCTCGTACACCGACAGCCCGCCGTGCCGGTCGGCGAGCGCCTTGGCCGCCTCCGGGCGCCGGCCCCACACCCCGGCGAAGTCCAGCTCCGTGTGCGCGCCCAGCGCGGGGGCGTACGCCATCTCCGCCCACGGGCCTGTTCCGAGCAGTCCGATACGCATGCCGTTGTCTCTCCTCGACGCGATGTGATCCGTGCCCCCGACCGCCCGGTGCCCCGGTGCCCCGGTGCCCCTGTGCCTCAGGGCAGTGCCTGCTCGGTCCAGATGGTCTTGCCGGTGGGGGAGTAGCGGGTGCCCCAGCGCTGGGTGAGCTGGGCGATGAGATAGAGGCCGCGTCCGCCCTCGTCGGTCGTCGCCGCGTACCGCAGGTGCGGGGAGGTGTGACTGCTGTCCGTGACCTCGCAGATCAGGTTGCGGTCGTGGATCAGCCGCACGCGGATGGGCCCGCTGCCGTACCGGATGGCGTTGGTGACCAACTCGCTGAGGATCAGCTCCGTGGTGAACACCAGGTCGTCCAGCCCCCATTCCGTCAACTTCCGGGTGGCGTCCGCGCGGCACCGGCCGACGGCCGCCGGCTCGGCGGGCACCTCCCACTCGACGACCCGGCCGGCGTCCAGCGCCCGCGTCCGGGCGACGATCAGCGCGATGTCGTCGCTCGCCCGGCTCGGCGGCAGCGCGTCGAGCACGGCCCGGCACGTGCCCTGCGGCGAGGTGTCGGCGCCGGTCAGCGCGGTGCGCAGCAGCTCCAGACCGTCGTCGATGTCCCGGCCCCGGTCCTCGACCAGCCCGTCGGTGTACAGCACCAGCCGGCTTCCTTCGGCGAGGTCCAGTTCGGCCGTCTCGAACGGCAGACCGCCGAGCCCGAGCGGCGGACCGGCCGGCACGTCCGGGAAGTCGACCCGGCCGTCGGGCCGGGCCACCGCGAGCGGCGGGTGACCGGCCCGGGCGACGGTGCAGCACCGCGACACCGGGTCGTAGATCGCGTACAGACAGGTGGCGCCCGTGATTGGCGCCGAGCCGTCCTCCGCCTCGTCCTGGTCGATGCGGCTGACCATCTCGTCGAGCAGCCCGAGGATTTCGTCGGGCGGCAGGTCCAGCGCGGAGAAGTTGTGCACGGCGGTCCGCAGCCGCCCCATCGTGGCCGCCGCGTGCAGCCCGTGCCCGACGACGTCACCGACGACGACCGCGACCCGGCTGCCCGACAGCGGCAGTACGTCGAACCAGTCGCCGCCCACCCCGGCCTGCGCGGGCAGATACCGGTAGGCGACCTCCAGCGCGCTCTGCTCGGGCAGGCTGCGCGGCAGCAGGCTCCGCTGCAACGTCACGGCCATGGTGTGCTCGCGGGTGTAGCGCCGCGCGTTGTCGATGGAGACCGCCGCCCGGGCGACCAGCTCCTCGGCGAGGGCCAGCTCCTCCTGGTCGAACGGCTCCGGCTTCTGGGAGCGCCAGAAGCTGGCGACGCCCATCACCAGCGGGCCCACGCGCAGCGGCACGGTGATGAGCGAGTGGATGCCGTACTCGACGACCTGCGCCGACCGCTCCAGGTCCTGCGCCTGCCAGCCGGGCGACCTGCTGAGGTCGGCCTCCAGGATCGAACGGCCGCTCTCGATGCTCAGGGCCTGCGGGGAGGACGCGACCAGGTCGATCTTCTCGCCCACCTTGTACAGGGGGGCGTCCTTGCGGATCCCGCTGAGCGCCGTGCGCCGCAGGGTGGTGACCGTCTCCGGTTCCTGACCGCTGAGGGCCTCGGGGGCCAGGTCCACCGTCACGAAGTCCGCGAACCGGGGGACGGCCACCTCGGCCAGCTCCTCGGCGGTACGGGTCACGTCCAGGCTGGTGCCGACGCCCACCCCGGCGTCGTACAGCAGCTTCAGACGGCCCCGCGCGGACTCCGCCCGGCCCGACAGGGCGCGCAGCTCGGTGGAGTCCCGGAGCGTGGCGACACTGCCCGTCGGCTCGCCCTGGAGATCGGTGGGCCGCTGGTTGACCGCGAGCAGCCGGTCGCCCACCAGATGCACCTCGTCGTTGGCGATCCGCCCCGAGGCCAGCAGATCCGCCATGGGCGCCTCCAGGCCCAGGGCCGAGACGTCCTGCCCCTCGGCGTTCTCGGGCAGGTCCAGCAGGCGGTGTGCCTCGTCGTTGGCGAGGAGCAGCCGGCCCCCGCCGCCGACGATCATCACGCCCTCCCGCACGGCGTGCAGCACGGCGTCGTGGTGCTCGTACATGCGGGTCATCTCGGAGGGGCCGAGGCCATGGGTCTGCCGCAGCAGCCGCTTGCTGACCAGCGCCGTGCCCGCCGTGGCGAGGGCGAGCGCGGCGGCCGCCGCGGCCAGCACGAGTGGCAGTTGCTGCTCGGCGACCCCACCCACCTTCTCGGTCGTGATTCCGGCCGAGACCAGGCCCACGACCTTCCCGTCCGGGTCCTTGACCGGCACGACGGCCTGGACGAGCGGCCCCAGCGTCCCGGTGATCTCCTCGGTGAAGGACTCGCCCTTCAACGCCGGTTCGAGAGTGCCGACGAACTGCTTGCCGATACGGTCCGGCTTCGGGTGGGTGTAGCGGATCCCGTCGGTGTTCATCACCACGACGAAGTCCACCCCGGACTGGATCCGCGCGGCCTCCGCCCTCGGCTGGAGCACCGCCGTCGGGTCGCTGGAACTCAGCGCCTCCCGGGTGCCCGGGGCGTTGGCGAACGTCTCGGCGACGGCGAGCGAACGGTTCTTGGCTTCCTTGGTGCTGTCGTGCCGTACCTGGAGGACCAGCGCCACCACCGCCGACACGACCAGCACCAGCACGATCACGACTTGCAGCAGGAACACCTGCCCGGCGACACTGCGCCCGCTCAGCGCCGACCGCAGCCCCGCCAGAGGCCGCCAGCGGGATCCTTGGTCACCGGCGGCGGATCCGTGCGGTACGCGCCGGGCGCCGTCGTCCCGGCCCTGCTCGCGTTGACCATGGGGGCGGCGGGTCGACTGAGCACGGGATCGACCCAGGAGACGGACCATGTGCCCATGTCTACACTGCCCCGCGCCCGGAGGCGAGAGGGGGTCACGCCCTGTGACAGGCGGTACCGCCGCCCGTACGCCCGGGAAGGCGTCCCAGGGGGCCGCGAACGCCTCCGACATGCCGATTCCCATGAGTTTCCTGTGAATCCGTGAGTCGCTTGAACACCCCGGCCTCCGGCTCCGTATAAGGCCGGGGTTTTATATGCCCGGACCGACCACGACGTTGTAGGAGTCACCGTGGGACGCACCACCAGGCGCAGACGCCCGACAGGAGCACGGCGCGCGACCTCCGCCGCGATCGCGCTGATCTTGGGCGGAGGCGGGCTCGTGGCCGCGAACGTCTACGCGTCGGCCACCGAGGACGGCGGTGGCGAGGAGTCCGGCCAGTGGGCCAACTCCGCTGCCGCGACCATCGACTGCCCGGATGTCGGCAGTGAGCTGACCGACGTGCCCGAGGGCGCGCGGGGGGACGTGGACAACGAACTCGCCGCGCTCGACCGGCAGATAGCCGAGGCGTACCAGCGGCTGCAGAACTCCGCGCAGGCCCAGCAGCAGGACGGCGGGTTCGCGGAGAACGCCATCATGAACCCGCTGAAGGAGAAGCGGGCCGCGACGATCGAGCGCATCGCGATCGCCATCGACCGCGTAGGGGACCGCCCCGAGGGGCTCGACTCGCTCGCCTCCTGCACGTTGCGCGAGACCGGCAACGACAACGGGGGCGACCAGAACGGCGGCGACCAGAACGGCGACGGCGCCGGCCAGGACCAGGGTGACCAGCAGGGCCAGGACGGTCAGGAGGGCCAGCAAGGCCAGCAAGGCCAGCAGGGCAACGGTGGTCAGGCCGGCAACGGCCCGGTGGCCGCGGACTTCGCCGACATCACCTCGGTCCAGCCGGGCGGTCGGGGCGGGGTCCAGGGGCAGAACGCCTCCCGCGGCTCCTTCACCACCGCCTGCGGGGTGAACGCGAACGGTGTGTTCAACTCGGACAACGTCATCGTCGCCCCCGGCGTCAGCAACGGCGCCCACCACTTCCACGACTACGTCGGCAACCAGGCCAACAACGCCTTCGCCAGCGACGAGGACCTCGCGGCAGCCGAGACCAGCTGCGAGAACCAGGACGACAAGTCGTCCTACTTCTGGCCGGTGCTGCGTCTGCAGAACGGCACCGTCGAGCAGGACGCCAACTCGCCCGGCGGCGGCATCGAGGGCAACGCCGGTGAGATCGTGACCCCCAAGCAGGTCACCATGACCTTCGTGGGCAGCCCGCAGGGCGAGGTCGCCGAGATGCCGCGGCTGCTGCGCATCATCACCGGTGACGCCAAGGCGTTCGTCAACGGCCCGGCCAACGCCAACGCCTCATGGAGCTGCACCGGGTTCGAGGACCGGCAGCTGAAGGACAAGTACCCGCTCTGCCCCGACGGCAGCGACGTCGTGCGCACCTTCAAGTTCCAGAGCTGCTGGGACGGCCGCAACATCGACAGCGCCAACCACCGCACGCACGTGGCCTTCGCCGCCGCCGACGGCAGCTGCCCCGGCGGTTTCAAGGCCATTCCCCAGCTCGTGCAGCGCATCGTGTACGACGTCGACGCGCCGAGCCTCCAGGACGGCGGCCGTACGAGCCCGCTGTTCGCGGTGGACTCCTTCCCCGAGCAGGTCCACAAGCCGATCACCGACCACGGCGACTTCATCAACGTCTTCGACGAGGGCCTGATGCGCGAGATGGTCGACTGCATCAACGAGGGCCGCGAGTGCGACGCGGCGGACCTCGGCGGCGACCAGGGCGACGGTGGCGGTGGCGACCAGGGCAACGGTGGCGACCAGGGCAACGGTGGTGACCAAGGCGGCGACGGCGGCGGCGACCAGGGTCAGGATCAGGAGCAGCCCGGCGGCGACCAGGGCGACGGCGGCGACCAGAACCAGGACGGTGGCCAGGACCAGGGCGGTGGCCAGGACCAAGGTCAGGACCAGGACCAGGGCCAGGAGCAGCCGGGCGACCAGGACGGCCAGAACCAGGGTCAGGACAAGGGGCAGGAGCAGAACCAGGGCGAGGACGGCGCCGCGGGCGAGCCCACGGACAAGGCCGACACGCCCAAGACCTTCGCCTCGCCCAAGGCGACCCAGCGCGGGCGTGACAAGGACGCCGGTCAGGGCGGGGGCGACGGCAAGGACGACGAGGCCGCCGACCAGACCCCGGCCGGGAACATCCCCTCGGCGGCGGGCGCGGGCCAGGCCGGCTCCCAGGGTTCCGAGGGATCCACGGGCTCCCAGTCGGCCGCGGGCGACCTCGCCGACACCGGTGCCGAGATGTGGCCGGCCGCCCTCGGCGGTGTCCTCGCGCTCTGCGGTGTCGTCCTGCTCCGCCGTGTACGGCGCGGAGACATCCGATGAAGCCGCGGAGCCGCTGACGTACCGCCACCCCTCCGCCATCCGTACACAGTCCCCAAGTCCCGCCAACCTTGTTAATTTGAACGGGAGTTGATCCCGAATCGGATGACGGTCGAGGCGGATCATGGCGGAGGGGTGGGCCCGGCGGCTGCCGCCGCCGGGCGACATGGCGGCGGCAGCCGTGCTGTTGGTGGCCATGACGGCGGTGAGGCTGGGCGCGGAGAGGGAGACCGACGCCCCCCTCGCCGCCGTGCTCGCGCTGAGCGCGGTGATCGCCGCCGGTGTGGCCCTCCGCCGCCGTGCCCCGCTGACCGCCTACGCGCTGGGCTCGGCCGGTCTCGCCGCCGAGGCCCTGTGGGTGGGGCCCGGCCCGCTGACCCCGGTCGCGAACCTGATCGGTGTGTACTCCCTGGGCCTGTACGCGACCCCCTTCCGGGCCCTGCTCGGCGCGCCGGGCGTCCTCGCCTACTTCGCCCCGAAGGACGACTCGTCCGTGACCCCGGTCGCGGTGGTGTGCGTCTGGCTGCTGGTGTGGGGGGCGGGCCGCGCCACGGCCCGTCGGCGCGAGGAGATGGCGGAGCTGCTGCGGCGCGAGGCCGTCGTCGCCGAACGGGTCCGCATCGCGCGCGAGGTCCACGACGTCCTGGGCCACTCGCTCAACGCGATGCTCGTGCAGGCGGGCGCCGGACGCCTGGTCCTCGACACCGACCCGGCCCGCACCCGTGAGCTGCTGCTGAGCGTCGAGCGCACCGGCCGTGACGCCCTCACCGAACTCGACCACCTCCTCGGCCTCCTGCGCGCCGAGGACGACGAGGATGCCGAGGACGCCGAGCCCGGCGCAACGACGGACGCCGAGCCGGGAGCCGAGTCCGGTGCCGGGGCCGACGCCCTTCCCTGCCCGCCGAACCCGGACCCCGCCGACCTCGCCCGGCTGATCCGCCCGCTGGCCGACGCCGGCATGGACATACGCCTCCACATCGAGCCGGAGACCGGCACCCTGCCCCGTGCGATACGGCTGTCGGTCCATCGGATCGTCCAGGAGGCCCTCACCAACGCCCTGCGCCACGGCCACGCCCGCTCCGCCGAGGTGACCGTCCGCACGGAGCCGTCGGAGCCATCGGTGCGGTCGGACCGGTCCGGGAGGGCGGTCCTCGTACGGATCGTGGACGGCGGCGAGGGCCCCGACCCGGGGTACCGGCCGGGCCGAGGACTGCGGGGCATCACCGAACGGGCCGTCGCCTTCGGCGGATCCGTCTCGCACGGCCCGGCCGACGGCGGCGGCTTCACCCTGAGCGTCGAGCTGCCGCTGCCATGACGGTACGGGTGCTCCTGGCCGACGACGACGCGCTGTTGCGGACCGGTGTCGCGGTGATCCTCGGTACCGCCCCCGGCATCGAGGTCGTGGGGGAGGCCGGGGACGGTCTGCGTGCCGTGGAACTCTGCCGCGCCCTGGCCCCGGACGTCGTCCTCATGGACGTGCGGATGCCCGGGATCGACGGCATCCAGGCCACCGGGCGGATCGTCGACGCCGGGCTGGCGACCCGGATCCTCGTCCTGACGACCTTCCCCGACGACGCCTACGTATGGCGGGCCCTGCGCGCGGGCGCCAGCGGCTTCCTGCTCAAGCGCACCGCCCCCGAGCGGCTCATCGACGCCGTCCGCACGGTGGCCGCCGGTGACACCCTGCTCGACCCGTCGGTGACCCGCGCCCTGGTCGAACGCTTCGTACTCGACGGCGACGGCGACGGCGACGGCGACGGCAACAGCGGGAGCGACAGCAGCAGCGCGGGCGGGGTAGCCGGAGCCCGCCCCGGCACGGCCGCCGCGGACCGCGCCCGGCTGCGTCACCTCACCGCCCGCGAGGCACAGGTCCTGCGGCTGATCGCCGAAGGGCTGTCGAACGCCGAACTCGCAGACCGGCTGAACATCGCCGAGTCGACCGCGAAGACCCATGTCAGACGCATCCTGCACAAGATCGGCGCCCGTGACCGCGCCCAGGCCGTCGTCCTCGCCTACCGCTCGGGCCTGATGGAGCGCGGCGACGGCCAGGCCACCGACCTCCGCTGATCCGGCGGCCATCCACCCGCCTGCCCCGTGTACCCCCACGGGGGTACACCCCCGCACCCCCACAGGGGGACGCCCCGCTCCCCGCCACCGCCCTACGGTCGGGGCCGGCCCGAGGGGGAGGGGGAAGGGATGAACGCAGGTGGCGTCCTGGCGGGGGAGATATGGCGTGCCGTGCGGCCGGTGGACCGTCTCCAGCGGCTGCTGTGGTGGTGCGGAACCGTGCTGTTGACCTCCGGTGTCCTGCACGGTCTGGTGGCGGTCGTGGACGGCAGCCCGTGGTGGGGGCCGGTGTCGTGGCGCAAGCCGGTGGCGTTCGGGGTGTCCTTCGGCGTGCTGGTGTGGTCGGTGGTGTGGATCCTGCGCGGGCTGCCCGCCCGCTGGTGGGTGCGGGTCCCCGCGGGCCTCGTCGTCGGGACCTCCGTCGCCGAGACCGCGCTCATCACGGCCCAGCGCTGGCGCGGCGTCGCCTCCCACTTCAACCAGGCCACCGACACCGACGCGGCGGTCTGGTCCGTGATCGGCACCCTGATCCTGCCGCTGATCCTCGGCCTGGTGTGGCTCCTCGTCGCCGTCCTCGTACGGTTCGACGGCAGCCCGGCTTCCCGCGTCGCGGCGGTCGTCGGCCTGGCCGCCGTACTGGTCGCGGGCTACATCGGCAGCGACATGGCCGCCCTCGGCGAGGCCGCGTTCGACGAGACGGGGCAGGTTCCGAGGGAGGTGCTGTTCGGGGCGGCGGGCAGCGCCAAACTGGCCCACGCCACAGGGCTGCACGGCCTCCAACTGCTCGCCCTCATCGCCATCGTGTGCGACGCGGGTGCCCTGCGGCCCCGTACGGCGGGCGCCGTCGTCGCGGCCGCGGCCGCCGGTTACGCCGCCGTCCTGAGCGCCGTCACCGCGACCGCCTACGCCGGACGCGCCCCCTTCGACGCGACGGCCCCCCTGTGGGCCCTCCTGGCCTGCGGCGCCCTCCTGACCGGCGCGGCGGCGACCGTGGCCGTCGTCCACGCCGCCCCCGCCCGCCGGGTGCCCGACCCCGTGGCGACACCGCTCGGCGGCCCGCTCCCGGAGCGCTCCGGCAGGCAACCGGGCTGACGCGGCCCGCGACGGGCGATCACCCCGGAGGGTTGCCGCGCCGATGGTCACGAAAGGTCATCGATCTTCGCCGCGCGACCGGAATCGGCTGTCGCGCCATATGGTTTCAGCCGTACACTGACAATTCGTAGGCATGCGGGTGTAGTTGACGGGGGGATCCGACATGTCCGGAGACCAGTACGGGCCATACGGAACGAGAGACCAGGACGGCTGGAGCCACAGCTATGTGGTGCCACCGATGCCGTCCGCGCCGCCGCCCGGCCCGGCCGACCCCTGGCGCGCCATCGGCGTGGGACTGCTCAACCTCAGCGGTCTCGGCCTCGGTTACGCCCTCGTGCGCCGGCCCCTGCTGACGCTGCTGTGCTGGGTGGCCACCGGCATCCTGCTCTTCACGGTGCTCCCGGCCGACCCCGACGGCGTGTCCGGCACGACCCTCGTCGTCTACGGTCTGTTCCTCGTCCTCACGGCCGTCCACGGAGCCCTGGTCGGCCTGCGCAACCGGCTGGTGTGGCCCGCGCAATCCCCGCTCGCGATCGCGCTCGGCGTCCTGCTCCTCGGTGTCCCCGTCGTCGGCTCCCTGCTGTACGAGAGCGCGCGGGACGAGGCCACCGAGCAGATGCTCCTGGACCGCCTCGACACCGCCGACGACCTCGTGCGCAAGGCCTCCGGCGAGTCCTTCAGCACCACCCAGTCCGAGTACCGCAGGGCCCTGAGCGCCTACGACGACCTCAGCACCGACCACCCCGACTCGCGGGCGGCCGAGAAGGTCCCGGACCGGCTGAAGACGTTCTACACCACGGTCGGCGCGCCCTACGAGGAGCAGGAGTACTGCGACGCCATCGCCCCGCTCGAGTACCTGCGCACGGTCCCGCAGACCCTGAGCAAGAAGGACCTCGGCTCCCTGGCCACCTGGCCCGACGACCGGCTCGCGACGTCCCTGTACGAGTGCGCCTCCGGCACCCTCGCGAGCGGCACGGGCGACTGGACCGACCACTTCCGCGACCTGCTGAACGAGTTCCCCGACTCCGAGCAGGCGGCGAAGGTCGAGCCCGACGTCAAGACGGCCGTCGACAAGGCGATCAAGGCCGTCGGCGGCGACGACCCGTGCAACGCCGTGCAGCAGCTGGAGTCCCTCAGCCTCCAGGTCAAGGGCCTGCCCGGCGAGAAGGCAGGCGTCGACAAGGCCCTCGCCGACGACGCCGCCCGCGCCGACCGGTCCGCCTCCACCGGCGTCTACACCTGCGGCGTGTCCCAGTACGAGGACGGCGAGTTCGCCGACGCGGTCACCTCGATGAACGACTTCGTCAAGGCCAACAAGAAGCACAAGAACGCGCCCCGCGCCAAGAAGATCGCCATAGCCGCCGAGATCGCGCAGGAGGTGCCCGCGGCGGGCAAGAAGCTGCCCACGACCCGAACGGGCGGCAGCATCACCGTCACGGTCAAGAACGACAGCCCCGACGAGGTCCAGGTCCTGTACACCGGCCCGGTCACCGGCACCTTCACCCTGAAGGGCTGCGGCGGCTGCACCAGCTACGACTGGAGCCGCACCCTCGACCCCAACTTCAAGCCGTGCAGCGGCGGCAAGAAGTACCCGCAGCGCACGATCACCCTCCCCGTCGGCACCACGTACTTCCTGCACAAGCCGAAGGGCGGCACCTCCTCCAGCCCCGCCTCGGACACCGCCAAGCTGCAGTCGGGCTACATCTACACCGAGTGCGCCTACGTGACGACGGGTCTCGGCATCAACTCGTGAGACGACGAGCGCGGTCGGGTGGCAGACCGGACGGCCGGCCGGGGCGGACTCAGCCCCTGCGGCCCTCCAGCCACCCGGCCACGTCGTCGAGGTCCTTCGCGATGGCCCTGCGCACCGCGCGGGCACCGACCCCGCCCAGCACCTTGGCCAGCAGACCGGAGACGGCACTCGTCGGCACCGCCGTGAACGTCATCCGGATGGTCGTCGACGCGGGGCCGTCGGGCCTGAGCTCCCACTCGGAGACGTAGTGGGAACCATGGGACTCGGCCTCCACCACATAGCGCTCGGGCGGTTCACTGACGGTCACGCCCATCTCTTCCGTGGCGTCCTTGCCGAACATGCGACGGGTCTCCCGCCACCGCGTGCCCACCCCGAACACCCCGCCGGTGAGGACTTCCACCCTGACGACGCCGCTCAGCATCCGCTCCATGCCGGCGAGGTCCGTCAGGGCCTCCCACACCCGCCCCTGGGAGGCGGTGACCCGCCGCTCCACAACGACACTCGCGCTGGTCATGACTCCCATGAAAGCACCGGGCCCCGACAACCGCCCCAGGACGACGGCCGGCGCCCCCGTCCGGAGCACCCCCTACCCCCGAAATGAGGAGAAGCCGATGACCGAACGTCCCGAGGGTGCCCCGGCCCAGCCGCAGGACCAGCCGTCCGCGACCCCGCCCGGCCCGCCCGGACAGCCCGGTCCGGCGCACCCCGCGCAGCCCCAGCCGGCCGCTCAGCCGCAGACGCCGACCCAGGCCCAGCTCCCGGCGTCGCCGAGCGCCTACCCGTACCCCAACCCCCAGGCGCCCGCCGGATTCGGCCCCCCGGCCGCCTCCCTGCCCACGCAGCACCACCCCTACGGGCAGCCGCAGCCCGGCGGCTACCCGCCCGCCGGCTACCCCACGGCCCCCGCCGCCCCCGGCTCGGGCGGCGCCGGACGCGCCGTGCTCTGGGCCGTGCTGGGCGCGGTGCTGGCCTCCGCCGCGTGGGCCGGAGGCGTCTTCCTCCTCGGCCGCGACGACGAGGCCGACCTGCGCGGATACGAGGCCAAGTCCGAGCTCTGCCGGGAGGTGGAGCACTCCTCGTTCGACGACGAGTACCCGGAGGAGGACTCGAGCCCCGTGAACCAGTCCCTGGAGCACGAGGCCCTCGACCAGAGCTACTGCAGCCTCTCCCTGAAGAAGTCCTCGACCTCCACCCTCTCCGACGCGTACTTCTCCGTGGAGCTGGAGCTGCACAAGAAGACCGACCCCGGCCCCGAGTTCACCGCCCGCTGGGCCGAGTACGACCAGCGCTACGACGACTACGAGGTGGAGAAGGTCAGCGGCTTCGGCGACGAGGCCTACCTGGTCACGGAGGACACCACCTCCGGCGGCGACAGCAGCGGCAGCCGCTCGGCGACGCTCGCGGTGCGCGACGGCTGGGTGACGTACGAGATGAGCTGGAGCGCGTACGCGTCGTCCTACGACGACGACGCGGCCAGCCTTCCCGAGGTGGCGGAGGTCACCGACTGGCTCAAGACCGACACCACCGCGACGCTGGAGAACCTCAAGGAGATCGACGGGGTGTAGCGCGGCGACGGCGGAACACGGCGGAGGCGGGGGCGCGAACGCCCCCGCCTCCTTTCCCTCTCACCCTCATCCGGATCAGTCACCGGCGGCCTTGGCGTAGTCCTTGGCCATCTGCCCGGCGAAGTCGTAGACGACGCACTGCTCGTCGCCCACGACCCACGCGTCGTGGCCCGGCGGGCAGACGAAGACGTCGCCCGGTCCCAGTTCGCCCTCACCGCCGTCGTCCATGCGGATGTGCATGCGCCCCTGCGCGATGTAGCCGTTGTGGTGGACCTCGCAGCTGTCCGTGCCCGCGATCGGTGCGACCGACTCCGACCAGCGCCATCCCGGTTCGAAGACACCCACGGCGAAGTCGAGCCCCGTGAGGTGGACGGCTTCGAGGTGCCCCCGCGGGAAGTCCCGGCGTTCGTCCGGCTTCTCGACCGTCTTGATCTCCAGCATGGCGGCTCCTTCCGTTCCGTCCCACCTCCCCATCGTCCGCCTGTCAAGCCGGGGCCGCCATCCGGGGGGCCGGCGGCGCACGAGATGCCGGGGTGCCATGAGGGCCGTCTAATGAGGGTCGAAGATCGTCCCCAGGGAGAGAGATGAGCGCACGGCGTTCCCACGGCAAGGGCGGCGGCAGGAGCGGCACCGGCGGGCTGCGCGGACTCGGCGAGTGGTGCGCCCGGCACTTCGTGATCGTGATCGTCGCCTGGCTGGTGGTGCTCGCGGCCCTCCAGGTCCTCAACCGCTCGTTCGGCGGCGACTACTCCGACAACTTTTCCCTGCCAGGCGTGCAGTCCCAGAAGGGGCTGAACGTCCTGAAGGCGCACGATCCCCAGGCCGGCGGCTACAGCAGCCAGATCGTCGTCCACGACAAGGACAAGCCGCTGACCCAACTCGGCTCCCAGATGTCCGACACGGTCGGCGACCTGCAGAAACTGTCGCATGTGCTCTCGGTGCAGAACCCGCTCACCACGGCCTCCTCACAGTCGTCGGACCAGTCCGACCAGTCGAGCCAGTCCGACCAGGCGAAGCAGCCGAATGTCGGCCCGCTGTCCTCGGACCAGAAGACCGCGTACATCACCATCCGCTTCGACGTACAGCCGTCGACCCTCCAGGACAGCTACCTCGACGGTGTCGACAGTGCGGTGCAGCCGCTGCGGTCGGCGGGCGCCGAGGTCGAGTACGGCGGTCCGCTCGGCGAACTGGCCCGGCCCGCCCCCGACGACCGGGTCAGCGAACTCATCGGCTTCGGCGTGGCGATCGTCGTCCTGCTGATCGGCTTCGGCAGTGTCATCGCGGCCGGTCTGCCCCTGGTGACCGCGCTGCTCAGCGTGGTCGGCGGTCTGGCCTGCCTCGGTCTGCTGGCCGCCGCGTTCACCTTCGCCACCGTCTCCCCGACCCTGGCCACCATGATCGGTATCGGCGTCGGCATCGACTACGCCCTGTTCCTGATCACCCGTCACCGGCAGGCCCTCATGGACGGCGCGGACCCGGTGCGGGCCGCCGGCCGTGCCGCCGCGACCAGCGGCCACGCCGTCCTCGTCTCCGGCTGCACGGTGATCGTCGCCCTCGCCGGGCTGTACGCGTCCGGAGTGAGCTTCATCGGCAAGCTGGGGCTCGCCGCCGCGACGACCGTCGTCTCCGCGATCGCCGGCGCCCTCACCCTGCTCCCGGCCCTGCTCGGCCTCATCGGCCGACGCATCGACCGCTACCACGTGCGCCGTCCCGTCGCGGAGACCGGCGTCCAGGAGGGCGACGAGATCACCGGGACCTGGCACCGCTACGCCCAGCGCGTGGAGCACCACCCCTGGTGGTTCCTGTCGGCCGGTGTGGTGACCGTGGCGGTCCTCGCGATCCCCGTCTTCTCCATGCAGCTCGGCCACATCGGTGACGGCGCCGACCCCACCTCCTTCACCGACCGGCGCGCCTACGACCTGATGACCGACGCCTTCGGGCCCGGCTCCAACGGGCCTCTGACCGTCGTCGTCGACCAGACGTCCGTCCCGTCCTCCGACCGGCAGTCCCTGCAGAGCACCGTGCAGAAGGACCTCGACGACGTGAAGGGCGCGTACGCGGTCACGCCGCTGACCCCCACCCAGGACGGGGACGTCCTGGTCGGCACGGTCTACTCCACCCAGTCCCCGCAGAGCGCCGACACCACGGACCTGGTGAACCACCTCGTCGACGACACCCTGCCCGGCGCGGTCTCCGGCACCAAGGCCAAGGGCTATGTCACCGGCACCACCGCGTCGCAGGTCGACTTCCGCGACATCGTGGCGAGCCGACTGGCCGTCATCATCGCCGTGGTCGTCGCCCTCGCCTTCCTGATCATCCTCGCCGTCTTCCGCGGCCCGCTCGTCGCGCTGAAGGCGGCGGTCCTCAACGTCCTGTCCATCGGGGCCTCGTACGGCGTGGTCGTCGCCGTCTTCCAGTGGGGCTGGGGCGGCCCGGCCCTCGGCGTCAACGGCAAGGTGCCCATCGAGAGCTACGTTCCGATGATGATGTTCGCCATCATCTTCGGCCTCAGCATGGACTACGAGATCTTCCTCCTCTCCCGTGTCCACGAGGCCTGGCAGCGCACCGGGGACGCCCGCGCCTCCGTCGCCCACGCCCTGGAGATCACCGCGCGCGTCATCACCTGCGCCGCGCTCATCATGGTCAGCGTGTTCGCCGCGTTCATCGTGAGCGACAACATCGTGGTGAAGATGCTCGGTCTCGGCCTCGCCGTGAGCGTCCTGATCGACGCGACGGTCATCCGCCTGCTGATGGTCCCCGCGGTGATGACCCTGCTCGGCAGTCACGCCTGGTGGACGCCGCGGTGGCTGGACCGCGTGCTGCCGCACATCGACGCGGAGGGGGAGACGGCGGAGCGGCCGGCCCCCGTGAAGCAGGGACCGACCGCCTGACCGATCTGTCGCAGAGCGAGGTGCCGCTCTGTCAGAAGGTCAGCTTCCAGCTGTTGATGTAACCGGTGTCGAGGCTCGCCACGTCCTGGACGCGCAGCTTCCAGGTGCCCGCGGCGGTCTCGGAGGACGCGTCCACCGTGTACGTCTCGATCACGTTGTCCGCCGAGTCGGAGGGCGCGGAGTTCTTCAGCCGGTACGCCGTGCCGTCCGGGGCGACGAGGTCGATGACCAGGTCACCGCGCCAGGTGTGGACGATGTTCACGTCCACGGTGAGCGGGTTGGACGCGGCCCCCGCCCGGTTGACGTTGATCGGCGACTCGACGGTGGAGTTGTCGGGGATCTGGTAGTCGGCGGTGTTCTCGAAGACCGACTGGTTGCCCTCCTCGTCCACCCGCCAGGCGAAGCTCGCCGTACCGGTCTCGCCGGCGGCGTCCGTCACCGTGATGGTCGGCGTCGAGTTGCCGGCCGTGGTCGGCGCACCCGAGATCCGGCCCGTGGAGGCGTCGATGGACAGCCCGTCCGGCAGACCGGTCGCCGCGTACGACAGGGCGCCGGGGTTGGTGGAGGACGCCTGGACGTCCAGCGTGACGGTCTGACCGACCAGCGAGTACTGGGCCGCCGGCGGGACGACGGTCACACCGTCGAGGATCCGGGCACCGACGTTGATCGCGGCCCAGGCGTTGGCGGTGTTGTTGTAGGTCACCGAGCCGAGCCCGTACAGGTCGGCGGCGGCCTGCAGGGTGGCGGTGCGGGCGCCCGCGTAGTTGGTCGTGGACGTCATGTACGTGGTGAGCGCCCGGAACCAGATCTTCTCGGCGGCCTCGCGGCCTATCGGCGTCACCGGCAGGTTGTCGAACGTCGGGGAGTCGTAGGAGACCCCGTTGACGACCTTGGCGCCGCTGCCCTCGGAGGCCAGGTAGAACCAGTGGTTGGCCGGTCCGGAGGAGTAGTGGACGTCGATGGAGCCGAGCGAGGAGGACCAGTAGTCGCGCGAGGAGCCGTCCTTGCTGGGCTTGTCCATGTACCGCAGCGGCGTGCCGTTGCCGTTGATGTTGATCTTCTCGCCGACCAGGTAGTCCCCGACGTCCTCGGGGTTGCCCGCGGCGAACTCGACGGCGGCGGCGAAGATGTCGGAGGTCGCCTCGTTCAACCCGCCCGACTCACCGCTGTAGTTGAGGTTGGCGGTGACCGAGGTGAGACCGTGCGTCATCTCGTGCGCGGCCACGTCGATCGAGGTGAGCGGGTTGGCGTTGCCCGACCCGTCGCCGTACGTCATGCAGAAGCAGGCGTCCTGCCAGAACGCGTTGACGTAGTTGCTGCCGTAGTGGACCCGGCTGTACGGGGCGACACCGTCGTTGCGCAGCCCGTTCCTGCCGTGCACGTTCTTGTAGTAGTCCCAGGTCAGCGCCGCGCCGTAGTGGGCGTCCGCGCCGGCCGTCTCCAGGTTGCCGGTGGTCCCGTCGCCCCAGATGTCGTCGGAGCCGCTGAACAGGGTGCCGGTGCCGGACGAGCCGCGGTTGAGGTTGTACGTGCGGTGGTTGCCCCGGTCGGCGTCGGTCAGCGTGTACGACGAGCCCGACTGGCTCGTGCCGAGGGTGACCGTGCCGCTGTAGCGGGTGTTGCCCGTACCGGTGTGCACACCCTCGTACTCGAACAGCTTCTTGCCGGTCTGCGCGTCGGTGATGACGTGCAGCTCGCTCGGGGTGTCGTCGTGCTGGAACCCGCTGACGACGGTCTCGTAGGCGAGGGTCGGCGTGCCCTTCGCGGCCCAGACGACCTTGCGGACGCTGTCCGCCTCGGTCTTGGCCGAGCCCTCGTCCTTGGCCGCCTTGAGCGCCTGCTTCTCCGCCGTGGCCTTGCTGACCGCGGCGCTGAGGTCGGAGACCTTCAGCCGGGGCTTGTAGGACCGGGTGACGCTCTCGACCGCGCCGGACTTCGACGCGTGGACGACGAGGTCGCCGCCGAGGACGGGAAGTCCGGCGTAGGTGCGCTCGTAGCGGGTGTGCAGGGTGCCGTCGGCGTCCTTGACGACGTCACGGACCCGCAGCTCCTCCTTGCCGCCCAGGTCCAGGCGGTCGGCGGTGCTGTCCGTGGCCTTCTCGGCCTTCCGGATGAGGGTCTTGCGCTGAGCGGGGCTCAACTTCGCGGGCAGGGACCCGCGGTCGGGCTTCGCGGCCGCGGGACGGGCGGTGCCTTCGCCGCCGTCGCCGCGGGCACTGGCCGAGCCGCCCGGTACCGCCACCGCGAGCATCGCCGCCGCGACGACGAGCGTGGCCATGGCCGTGGTACGTCTGTGGGGGGTGGATCTCACGCGAACTCCTTTGCTGCGGCCGACGTTGGACGAACGGCCGTACGAAGGACCCGGTGCACGGATGGGGCGCCGGGTGGTGCAGGGAGAGCTGCGTTGCGGGTGCGCGTGCTCCGTCGTGAGACGGAGTGGGCACAGAGTGACAGATGTGAGCCGCCTATGTCAGGGGCATATCAAGTCTTTGGCTGGAAACTGTTCGATTGTCGAGTGGTCGTCGACGGGCTGACCTCGGCGGACCCGGAATCGGCCCACGCCGCGTTCGACGAGTGGACGGTGTGGCCCCGAGTGCCGACAGTGCGCCCCCGAGTGCCGTCCGCGCCGTCGGGGGCCCGGCCCGGACGGGACGGCGGAGCGTGGGCTTTCGGCCTCAGCCGTGGACGCGGGGCCCCTGCGGGCCGTCCTCCAGGGAGTCGGCGTTCCTGAGGTGGTCGCGCAGCCACCGCTCGGTGTGGTTCACGTGCATCAGCGCGGCGGCGTGCGTGAGCACGGCGTCACGCGACGACAGGGCGTCGAAGATCGCCTCGTGTTCCGCGAGGGTGCGCCCCGAGGCCTGGTCGTCCACCAGACCGCGCCAGATACGGGCCCGCAGCGTACGGCCCGAGATGCCCTCCAGCAGGGTGAGCAGCGTCTCGTTGCCCGTGGCCGCGACGACGGCGCGGTGGAACGCCGCGTCGTGCACGTTCAACTGCTCGACGTCGTCGCGCGCCGCGCGCATGGCGTCCAGATGCCGCTTCACCTCCGCCAGTTGCTCGTCGGTGATCCGGGTGGCGGCGAGGGAGGTCGCGACCGGTTCGAGGAGCCGGCGCACCTCCATGAGGTCCAGCAACGCCACCGTGTCGCCCTGTAGCAGCTCCACCGCGCCGCCGAGACCTTCGAGCAGCAGACTGGGCTGGAGGCTGGTCACATAGGTGCCGTCGCCCCGCCGCACCTCCAGGACACGGGCGACGGCGAGCGCCTTGACGGCCTCGCGCGCCAGGTTGCGCGACAGTCCCAGCTGCGCGGCCAGCTCCGGTTCCGGTGGCAGCTTCGAGCCCGGAGGCAGCGCGCCGGTGCGGATCAGCTCGCGGATCTGCTCAATGGCCCGGTCCGTCAGAGACAACGCCCACCCCTTCCGTCTCCGGAGTGTGCTCCGCGCTGTTCCGCGTGGGTACGTCCGGTCTGATCAGTCCCCTGGTGCGAAGGTCGTCCCAGAGGTCCTCGGGCACCCGCCGACGGTACAGGTCCACGTTCCGCCTGACCTGCTCCTCGTTCCTCATTCCCAGGGTGACGTTGATGATACTGGGATGGCTGAAGGGGAAGGCGATCGCGGCGGCGGGCAGGGTCGTCCCATGGTGCTCGCAGACCTCGGCGATCTCCCGCGCCCGGGCGACGAGGTGCGGCGGGGCGTCCGCGTAGTCGTACTTCATGCCGGGGGCCGGGCGGTCCCGTGACAGCAGACCCGAATTGAACACGCCGACGGCGACCACGCTCCTGCCGTGGTCGACGGCCGCGGGCAGGACGTCGTCGAGGGCGGACTGGTCGAGGAGGGTGTAGCGGCCGGCGAGCATCACGACGTCGGCGGCGGTCTCGCGCAGGAAGCGGGCGAGCATGGCCGACTGGTTCATACCGGCGCCGATCGCTCCGACGACTCCCTGGTCGCGCAGGTCGGCGAGGGCGGGCATGGCCTCGTCGGCGGCCTGCCGCCAGTGGTCGTCGGGGTCGTGGAGGTACACGATGTCGAGCCGGTCGAGGCCGGTCCGCTCCAGGGTGGCGTCGATGGAGCGCAGGACGCCGTCGCGGCTGAAGTCCCATTCGCGGCGCAGGTCGTCCCGGACGACGAACCCCTCGCTGTCGACGCCCCGCGGCCGCTCGTTGGGCACGAGGAGGCGGCCCACCTTGGAGGAGACGACGTATCGCTCACGGGGCAGGCCCCGCAGAGCGGCGCCCAGGCGCCGCTCGGACAGTCCGAGCCCGTAGTGGGGCGCGGTGTCGAAGTAGCGGAGGCCCGCGTCCAGGGCGGTCTCGACGGCGGCCGTCGCGTCCTGGACCGGTGTGACCCGGTAGAGGTTGCCGATGACGGAGGCACCGAAGCCCAGCTCGGTGACCTCGACGGAGGTGTTCGCGATCCTGCGTTTGCGCACGACGTGCTCCTGGGGGCGGGGTTACGGAGGGGACGGGGCGCCGGTCAGCGCCGGACGGCGGCCGAGCCACCGGCCACGAGGGCCTCGACCTCCGCGAGCGACGCCATGGAGACATCGCCCGGCGTGGTCATGGCGAGCGCCCCGTGCGCCGTGCCGTAGGCGAGGGCGCGCTCCAGGCCGGCCCCGGTGAGCAGCCCGTGGATGAGACCGGCGGCGAACGCGTCGCCGGACCCGATGCGGTCCAGGACCTGTAGTCCGGGCAGGTCGGGGCCCGCGACAAAACCGGTGGTCGGCGACCAGGCCGCCGAGGACCAGTCGTTCACGCCCGCCGACGGCACCGCGCGCAGGGTCGTCGCCAGTACCCGCGCCGACGGCAGCCGGCCGGCGACCTCGGCGAGCGCGTCGGGCACCTCGTCCGGGCCGACCCGCACCGCTCCGGGGTACGGTCCGGCCAGACCGAGGGCGCCCACCACCACGTCGGCGTGCCGGGCGAGCCGCAGATCGACCTCGCGGGCCCGGTCGGCACCGCCGCGGCCCGCCCATAGGCTGGGGCGGTAGTTGGGGTCGTAGGAGACGGTGACGCCGTGGCGGCGGGCGGCGGCCATGGCCTCGTCGGCGACCTCGACGGTGGTGTCGGACAGACCGGCGAAGATGCCCCCGGTGTGGAACCAGCGGGGCCCCGACGCGAACAGCGCGTCCCAGTTGATGTCGCCCTTGCGCAGCTGGGAGACAGCGGTGTGCGCGCGGTCGCTGACGCCGAGGGCGCCGCGGATGCCGTAGCCGCGCTCGACGAAGTTCAGGCCGTTGCGGGCGGTGCGGCCGATGCCGTCGTCGGGCACCCAGCGGATCAGCGAGGTGTCGACGCCGCCCTGGAGGACGAGGTCCTCGACGAGCCGGCCCACCGCGTTGTCGGCGAGGGCGGTGACGACGGCCGTACGCAGCCCGAAGCAGCGGCGCAGACCCCGTACGACGTTGTACTCGCCGCCGCCCTCCCACACCTGGAAGGTGCGGGTGGTGCGGATGCGCCCCTCACCCGGGTCGAAGCGGAGCATCACCTCACCCAGGGCCAGCACGTCAATCACCGGGCACTCCTCTCCACGGCCTCGGCGGTCAGTCGACGGATCCCGGCGAAGTCGCCGCGCTCCAGATGGCCCGGCGTGGCCATCCAACTGCCGCCGACCGCGAGGACCGCCGGATGGGCAAGATAGTCGGACAACCGGTCGAGGCCGATGCCGCCGGTCGGCACGAAACGCACCCCCGGGAAGGGCGCGGCCAGCGCCCGCAGCAGCGCGCCACCGCCGAGCGGCTCCGCGGGGAAGAGCTTGACGGTGTCGAGGCCCGCCGCGAGGGCGCGCATCAGCTCGGTCGCGGTGGCGATGCCGGGCACGACGGGCACCCCCAGTTCGCTGCAGCGCGCGATGACGTCCCCGTCGTAGCCGGGGGAGACGACGAAGCGTGCGCCCGCCGTCACCGCCCGTTCCGCCTGCTCGGCGGTGAGCACGGTCCCGGCGCCGACGACCAGGCCACCGTGCGCGGCCATCGTCTTCAGGACCTGCGCCGCGTCCGGCGTGCGGAAGGTGACCTCCGCGCACCGTGCGCCGCCCGCAGCGAGCGCGTCGGCGAGCGGGGCCGCCGTGACGGGGTCGGGCACGGTCAGCACCGGCATGATGCGGCAGCCGTCGAGCACACCCGCGAGGTCGGTGCCGGTCATCGGCCGAGCCATCCGCCGTCGACGGGCAGGGTGGTGCCGTGGATGTAGGCGGCGGCGTCGGAGGCGAGGAAGACGGTGGCGCCGGCCAGGTCGTCGGCGGTGCCCCAGCGTCCGGCGGGGATGCGGTCCAGGATGGCCTTGCTGCGGACGGGGTCGTCCTGGAGGGCCTGGGTGTTGTCGGTGGCGATGTAGCCGGGGGCGATGGCGTTGACGTTGACGCCGTGCGGTGCCCATTCGTTGGCGAGGGCTTTGGTGAGTCCGGCGATGCCGTGTTTGGCGGCGGTGTAGCCGGGGACGGTGATGCCGCCCTGGTAGCTGAGCAGGGAGGCGGTGAAGATGATCTTTCCGTGGCCGCGGGCGACCATGGTGGCGCCGACGGCGCGGGTGAGGGCGAACTGGGCGGTGAGGTTGACCTGGAGGACCAACTCCCAGTCGGCGTCGCTGTGTTCGGCGGCCGGGGCGCGGCGGATGGTGCCCGCGTTGTTGACGAGGATGTCCACGGGGCGTTCGCGTCCGGCCAGTTGCGCGCCGAGGGCGCGCACGGCGTCCGGGTCGGCGAAGTCGGTGCGGATGGCTTCGAAGGTGCGGCCCGCGGTGGTGACGTCCTTCTCGATGTCGCTGCCGGATTCCTCCAGGCTGGCGCTGACTCCGATGATGTCGGCTCCGGCGGCGGCGAGGGCGCGGGCCATGGCCCGGCCGATGCCGCGGCGGGCGCCGGTGACGACGGCGAGTTTCCCGGTGAGGTCGAAGGCGCTCATGCGGTGGTTCCCTGGGTGTCGTCGGAGTGGTCGGTGGTGTGGTCGGTACAGTCCACGAGGATCTTCATCACGTCGCCGCCGCCCTCCAGCGCCTCGAACGCGGCGGGTGCCTGGGTGAGGGGGACGACCTTGCTGATCAGCCGGTCGGCGGGGATCGTGCCGTCCGCGACGAGGGCGACGGCCTTCTCGAAGTCGGAGCGGTCGTACAGGCGGGCGCCGACGAGGGTGAGTTCGCGCCAGAAGAAGCGGTGCAGGTTCACCTCGCGGGGCCGGGGGTGGATGGCGACCAGACACAGCCGTCCCCGTACGCCGAGCACCTCGACGGCCGTGTCCACGCCGCCGGCCGCGCCGGACACCTCGAATGCCACGTCCGCGCCGGCGTCGGCGGTCCAGGTGCCGACCAGGGTGGCGATGTCGTCGGAGGCCGGATCCCAGACGGTCAGCCCCAGTGTCTCGGCCAGGGCGCGTCGGTGGGCGCTGAGCTCCACCACGCGGACCTGGGCCCCGGCGGCCCGGGCGACCAGTGCGATGAGTACTCCGACGGGTCCGCCGCCGACGACGACGACCTTCTCGCCGTCGGTGACCTGTGCCCGGCCGACGTCGTGGACGGCGACCGCGGTGGGTTCCACGAGCGCGGCCCGGTCCAGTGCGAGGGCGTCGGGGAGGCGGATGAGGGTGGAGGCGGGGACGGTCCAGCGCTGCTGCATGGCGCCGGGGGAGTCGATGCCGATGAAGTCGAGGTGCTGGCAGACGTGTCGGTGACCGGCGCGGCAGGCGGGGCAGGTGTCGTCCCAGCGCAGCGGCATCACGGTCACCGCGTCCCCGGCCTGCCAGCCTTCCA
>NZ_JAMGBG010000060.1 GCF_023516595.1 Streptomyces neyagawaensis
TTTCCCCTATGGCCCCACGGTGGATGGTGCCGACGCACAATGAGCACTCCCAGTGGTTCCGGCACCCCGTCCCTTCCCTCGGAATCGATGTCACCGGAGGGACCAGGGACGCGCTGCTGCGCGGCGAGTACGTGCCGCGCCAGCGCCTGGTCGAGACGGACTTCTGCGAACGGTTCGGCGTCCGAGCGGGATCCCTTGAACCGGGCGACCGCGGCTGCCGGGGCCGTCGACGCTGGTCGGCAGTCGCTCTTCACCGAGGTGAGGCGAGGTCGGCGGTGAAGGCGCCGCTGGTAGCCCGGGTGCCCTCGATCTCCAGCTCCCCGGTGGCCTCCTCGGTACGGCCCACGGCCGTGGTGTCCTGCCCGAAGAGCACCTCGTCGACCCGGCAGCCAGCCTGCGAGCCACTGCTCTCCCCCGCCCCGAGCCGTCGACCCCGGCTCCGGCCTCCTCGCCGGAAGCGCGGACGGAGGGTCCGGCTTGCGGGCAGTCGAGAGAGAGCCGCCGGGGCGTCGTCCTGGATGTAGTTGATGTACACGTGCGGGCCGCCGACGGCCAGGACAGCGGCCGTCACCACACCGGCGATCAGCAGGCGTTGGGGGCGCCTGAGCATGCCAACCGATCTTCTTCATGGATGTGGGCGGAGGGCGGCCCTGGAGTGGGACCCCGCCCCCGGAGCGACCGTCAGCTTCCCGAAGATCCGGCTTTCTGGGCCATGGTCCTGGCCCAGGCGACTTCGAGCTTGCCCGTCGGTGTACGGGGCAGGGTGCCCGTCAGCACGACGGACCGTGGGACCTTGTAACCGGCGAGGCTCCTTCGGACCCAGTCGGAGAGTTCCTCACCGGTGGCGGCGGCGCCGGGTGCGACCGCGACCACGGCGGCCACCCGCTCGCCCCACGTCTCGTCGGGCACGCCCACGACCACGCAGTCCATGACGTCGGGGTGCGTCAGCAGCACGTTCTCCACCTCCTGCGGGTGCACCTTCTCCCCGCCGGTGTTGATCACGCCCGAACCGCGTCCGAGGAATCTGATCGCGCCGTCGGTCTCGATCTGGGCGAGATCGCCGGGTATGGAGTACCGGACCCCGTCGATGATGCGGAAGGTCCGCGCGCTCTTCCCGGTGTCCTTGTAGTAGCCGAGCGGCATCGGCCCGGAGTAGGCGAGCATCCCCGTCTCACCGCTGCCGGGCTCGACGAAACGGTCCCCCGCGCCGATCACCCGGGTCGCGGGCAGCGGATGGAAACGGGCCGGCAGCTCCCGCACCGACGAGGTGATCGCCAGGGCGAAGGGACCGCCCTCACTGGAGGCGATGGCATCGACGACCGTGACGGCGGAGCGTTCGTGCAGTGCCGACTTCAGCCGGTCGTCGAGTGCGGTGCCGGAGCTGAGGATCGTGCGCAGGGAACCCAGGTCGTACGGTGTGCCGGCGGCTTCGGCGCGCACCAGTTCGTCGACGAGCGGCCGGCAGACGGCGTTGCCCGCGACCAGCAGGGTGTCGACCTCGCGCTCGGCGAGCGTCCGCCAGACGTGGACCGGATCCAGTCCGCCCTGCCGTGCCATGACCGCCCGGCCGCCCACCAGGAGGGTGCCCATGGTGTTGAACAGGCCGGTGGCGTGCATCAGCGGGACGACCGGCATCGTGGTGGGCGCTCTGCCCTCGTGGCGGGCGGCGACCGCGACCGACGCGGCTTCGTCGAGTGTTTTCGGCAGCTCGGTGACGCCGGCCTGCCGGAGGATCGGGATGGAGTGGAGCAGGTCGCCGACCTGCCACATCACGCCCTTGGGCTTGCCCGTGGTGCCGCCGGTGTACATGAAGAGGCGATCCGATCCGGGTCGGGGCCGGGCCTCGCGCGGCGGGTGCGCCGCGAGCAGTTCTTCCAGCTCGGGCACCGCGGGTCCGGCCGGTCCTTCGGCAGGCGGACCTCCCGCCCTCACGAGCAGCTTCAACGTGCGGACGTGTCCGGCGGCGTGCGTCACCCGGTCGGCCAGGGCGCCGCTGAAGACGAGTGCCGCCGCGTCGGCGTCCGTGAGCAGCTCGGACAACTCCTCCCCGGTGTAACGGTAGTTGGCGTTGGCGGGGACGGCGCCGATCTTGAAGGCGGCATAGACCGTCTCCAGGTAGGCGGCGCCGTTGTACAGGTAGCAGGCCACTGTGTCGCCCGCCCGCACTCCGGCATCCTCCAGCGCGGCGGCCAGCCGTGACGCGCGCTGGTCGAACTCCCCGTAGGTCAGTTCGCGACCGGGCTCGACGATGGCGACGGCATCGGGCAGGGCGCGGGAGACCGCCTCCCAGATGGTGCCGATGGACACGTCCAATGCTCGGACCTCCTCATCGTGCGGGTACGGACACCCGGCAGCGGGAACGACCGACCGTGCGGCCGAGTTCACGGGAAGCCACAGGCTAGGCAGGCGCGGCCCAACAGGGAACGCGAGCAATGACTGAACCCGCTCGGCGCTTCGACAGGTGATGAACAGGTCAAATGACGTAGCACCGCCGCAGGCACGCCGGGCTACGATGCTGCCGTCGGCCGTGCCCCGACCCCTCCCCTCGCGAGCGCACCTCACCCCGTGGGGGCGTTGCGCAGATGAGGAGGCAGGTCATGCCAGGTCCACCGCTCGTCGAGTGGGGGGACGTCGCGGCCGCCGCGATGGACGGCCTCGCCGTGGTGGACTGCGCCGGCCGCTTCGTCCAACTGAATCCCGCAGCCGTCGCGCTGTGCGGCGAGCGCAGGGAGGCCGACCTGATCGGCGTCCCCTCTCCGTTCGCTCTCACGAGCAAGCCCACCGCCTGCCCGGGGTTGCTGGAGGACGAGCCGGACGAGCAGGTGGCCTACTGGGTGACCGACTCCGGGGAACGGCGCGAGTTCGCCTACCGGGCCCGCGGCCTGCCGAGAGACCCGAGTCTCAAGGTCGTCTCCTTTCGCGACGTGACCGACGAGGGACACCGTTACCGCAGGGTCGCGGCCATCGCACGGACCTCCGTCGCCCTGGCCTCCGAGGGATCACTGGGTTCCACCCTGGACGCGGTCGCCCGGCAGATCGTCCGGACCGACGGAGTGGCCGGGGTGCAGATCCTGACCCTGGACAGCACCGGCCGGGAACTGCGGCTGATGGGCTCCGCGGGGATACGACGCTCGGACACGTTCCTCGACCGCCTGCTGGAGTGCCGGGACCGAGGCGCCCGGCTGTGCGTACTGGACACCCTGAGGGAACGCAAACCGATCGTCGTCCCCCACCGGTGGGCCCAGATCCGCGAGGACCCCGCCTGGGAACCGCTGCACGACTACCTCGCCGAACTGACGTGGGACTCCTTCGTCAGTGTGCCGCTGACGGTGCGCGGCCGTGCCGAAGGCGTGCTGAACGCGTACTTCGCACCGGGACAGGAGGTCGGCACCCGGACGTTGGAGTTCCTCGCCGCCATGGCCGAGCAAGCTGCCCTCGCCGTCGACTACGCCACTCTGCTGCAGCGTGAGCGCGACGGAGCGCGCCAGGACGAACGCCAGCGCCTCGCCCGGGATCTGCACGACTCCATCGTCCAGCAGGTGTTCTCGATCGGCATGCAGGCCAACGCGGTCGGAGTGCTCGGGACACGCGGTGTGCCGGTACCGGCCGAGGCCGTCCAGAACTTCGCGGACGAGATCGGAACGCTTGCGCGGACCGTCCTTGCCGACCTGAGGGCGATGGTGCACGAGCTGCGCCCCTCCTCCACCGCCGACCTCGGACTGGAGGAGACGGTGAACACGCTCGTCAAGAGCACCGAGAACCGGACCGGTCTGGACTTCCACCTCCGGTTCGGACAAGGGCTGGACACGATCGAACCCGAACTCGCCGAGGACGCCTACCGGATCGTCGCGGAGGCCATCCACAACGTGGTCAAACACGGGGAGGCCACCCTCGCCGTCGTCCGCCTCGGCGTCCACGGCCACACACTGACCGCGAGCGTCTCCGACAACGGTCGTGGCCTGCGGGACCCGAGCGGGCACCCGATTCCGCCGGAGGGCGGCCGGAGCGTCGGCTCAGGGCGAGGCACGGAGGGCTACGGACTGACGACCATGCGGGAAAGGGCGGAACGATGGGGTGGCACCATGAGGATCAGGTCGCGCGCGGAGAAGGGTACGACCGTGCGCGTGGTCATACCCCTGCCCGTGTGGGTACCGGACCTGTCCCCGGAGGACCCGGACAGCTCCGCGAACACGGCGTTGCCGGTGCCGCTCTGAGAAGCGGGCAACCCAGGCCGACCCGGGTGCTGATCGTGGACGACCACGCCGTCGTACGCCGTGGCATCCGCGCCTACCTTGAGGTCCTGGACGACATGGAGGTCGCAGCGGAAGCGGCCGACGGGCAGGAGGCGCTCACCCGGCTGGACGCGATGGCGGCCCACGGCGAGCTGCCGGACGTGGTGCTGATCGATCTGCTCATGCCCCGGATGGACGGCTCCACGGCGATCGGCCTGATCAAGGAACGTCACCCCGGGGTGCGCGTCGTGGTGCTGACCAGCTTCGGCGAGATGGAACGTGTCCACGCCGCCCTCGCGCAGGGGGCCGCCGGTTATCTGCTCAAGGACGCGGAGGCCGGCGAGGTGGTCTCCGCCATCCGCGCGGCGGCACGCGGAGAGGTCTTCCTCGACCCCGCAGTCGCCCGAGGGCTCACCCAGGAGATCGTCTCGCCGCCGACCGGGCTCGGCTCGCTCACCAGCCGGGAGCGAGATGTCCTCGTCCTCGTCGCCGAGGGGCAGTCCAACCAGCAGATCGCCGACGAGCTGGTGATCAGCGAGCGCACGGCCCGTACGCACGTCAGCAATGTGCTGCGCAAACTCCGTCTCACGTCGCGGACCCAGGCGGCGCTCTTCGCCGTACGGCAGGGACTGGTACCGCCGCGCGGCTGACTGCGGCGCGGGGGCGTCAGCTTCCGCAGGCGGATCACCCGCGGTGAGCGACACCTCCGAGCGCGACACATGTCCCGGTTCCCCCGGGACACAGGACGGCCGCCGAAGCCGTCATCGGGCAGATCCTTCTGGACCCGGCCCATTCCTACGCTCGGGGGAACGCCATACCTACTGCCTGCTCAGGGGGACACCATGCTCGACGGCCGAGTCGCGATCGTCACGGGTGCGGGCCGCGGCCTGGGGCGGGCCTACGCACGTGCGCTGTCGGCAGCGGGCGGCGCTGTCGTGGTGAACGACCTCGATGCCGACGTGGCCGCGGAGACCGTCGAGGCGATCACCGCGGCGGGAGGCTCGGCCGTCGCCCATGTCGGCGCGGTCGGCAGCTCCGAGTTCGCCGAGGCGCTGGTCGAGCGGGCCGTCGCCGAGTTCGGCCGCCTCGACGTGATGATCACCAACGCCGGCGCACTGCGGGACAGGACCCTGCGCAACACCACCGACGAGGACTTCGACCTCGTCGTCACGAGCCATCTGCGCGGCACGTTCACCTGTGGACGCGCCGCGGCGGCCCGCTTCCGTGAGCAGGGCGACGGCGGCCGGCTCATCCTCGTGGGTTCGCCCGCGGGGCAGCGTGCCAGCTTCGGCCAGACCGCCTATTCGGCCTCCAAGGGCGCGATCGTCGCGATGACCCGCACCTGGGCTCTTGAACTCGCGAAGATCGGCGTCACCGTCAATGCCGTCGTACCGACCGCCCTGACCCGCATGGTCGCGACCATGCCCCGTGTCGGTGACCTCGTGGCGAAGGTTGACGCGGGTGAGCCGATTCCCGAGGGAGCCCGCCGCCAGGGCCTGGGCTCCCCGGCCGATGTCGCCCCGCTGATCGTGTACCTGGCGTCGAAGGAGTCGGCCCGCGTGACCGGTCAGGCCATCGCCGCCGGAGGAGACCGGATCGCCCTGTGGACGCACCCCACCGAGGTCGCGACCCACCTCCGGCCGGGCGGCTGGTCCCCCGATGCCGTGAGCGAGCTCTTCGCCGACGCCTACGCGAACCAACTGCAGGACTTCACGGCCACGCCGCTCGATCTCGAAGCCATCGGAAGCATCTGACGGTTCCGGGGGCAACCAGGGCTCCGGGACCCTCGGCGCCCGCCGGGGCTGTGCCGGTCAGTGGAAGCAACGACTCCTGAACAGCAGGCCCCATGAATGTCGGATGTCGTGAACGGCGTACGTCATCTGTCTCCACTTGCCCAGATGTCGTTCGTTCCCCCTTTTAGGCGCCTTCCTCTCGGCCCACCCAGAGCAAGGACCGGCTCATGCCATAACCCCCAGTTCCTCCCACTGTCGTCCCACTCCTGACCAGCTCTTCCGGACCAGTCACAGACCAAACTTCGGCTCACTCCTCAGACTCCGCGCCCCGGCTGATCCGCTCCCACTCCTGCATGGACTGCTCGAGCCGGAGATGAATGACCTCCGCAGGCCGCATCGCCGCGTAGTACATGCAGCCGAAGAACGCCTCCAGGTGAGGGCCGCGCCCGCGCTGCTGGGCAACCGCCGTGAGCAGCTGGGCGACCTGGGCGCGATTGAGACGGCAGCCGGGTCCACCTCCTCGTTGACTGCTGGAGCGCTCCACCTGAGCCCGTTGAGGGGGATCTCCGTGAAGTAACCCTTCTCCACGGCATATATTGAGGACTTCGTTGAACGCGGCCCGCTTGCGCCGTGCTGTCTTGGCAGCAGCCTCCTTGCCGTCCAGCTTGAGACACAGGGCGTCCAGCGCCCGTCGCAGCACATCGGCCTCCGCGAGAGCGCTTTAGGTCCCCCTGTTTCAGGGCCCACAATCCCACAGGCAGGCGTACATCAGCCTCGGCGGCAGACCGTGCCGGACCGCCTGGGCCACTGCCCAGTCGACCGCCACGAGGCTCGCCTCCGATCCGCCGGCACCTGCGACCAGGGCAGCTCCCTCGCCCTCACCGCCTGTCGTCGAACCGTTGCCGGACCAGCAGAGAGGCCCTCCCTCGCCGTCGCAGCCGGGGCTGGGCCGCAGGAGGGGCGGTTCGGCCCTGCGCCGGGGGACGTTCGTCCCACGCCTGTCCGTGCCGGAAACCATGGCAGCGGGCCTCTCACTCAGCCGCCGGGTCGGAGGGGCGCCAAGTGAGGGCCTCTCGGCCCTGCCACCTGCCCGCTCGGTCCCTGGGCGCGCAGGTGCCCACGCCGGACGCTGGACTCGAAGCCCGGAGGAGAGCCGGCCGGGGACCGTCGCGCAAGCGCAGGAGGACAGGCATGAAGCCCACGAAGATCGGCGCTCTGATGGCCCGTGACGTCGTCACGGCGGAGTACGGCACTCCCTTCAAGGACGTGGTCCGGCTGCTGGGCGAACACCGCATCAGCGGGCTCCCGGTCGTCGACGAGGACAACAAGGTCATCGGGGTGATCTCGGAGACCGACCTGATGCTCCGTCAGACCGAGGAGCCCGGGGAGGAGACGTGGATCGGCCGGCTGCGTCGCCTGCGCCACAGTGTCCGGGAGACGGACGCAAAGAGCCGGGCCCGAACCGCCGGCCGGCTGATGTCGGCACCCGCCGTCACCGTACGAGCCGACGCCACCGTCCCCGAGGCCGCCCGGCTGATGGCCGAGCACCGCATCGAGCGGCTGCCCGTGGTGGACGAGGAAGACCGGCTCGTCGGCATCGTCACCCGCCGTGACCTGCTGACGGTGTTCCTGCGCACCGACGAAGAGATTCGGCAAGCCGTGGAGCAGGAGGTCATCGTCAACACACTGTGGCTGGCTCCGCGAACCGTCACGATCTCCGTGCAGGACGGCGTGGTCACCCTCGCGGGCCACATCGAACGACGCACCGAGAAGTCCATCGCCCTCGCCATGACAGGTCGGATGGACGGCGTGGTCGGCGTCGTCGACAACCTGTCCTACCGGATCGACGACACGCACCTCCAACCGGCCGAACAGGCCCTGCACGGCGTGGCCGACGACTGGCTGCGCAAGCTGTGACATCCCTGCCTGGCTCCTGACAGGAACACAACGCCCAGTTGTGAGCGGGCAAACGAATGGAGGCAGCCATGATTCCGCTGCTGCTTGTCGGTGCGGCCGTGCTGGGCGCGTGCCTGGTGTTCGGCTACAGCTCGTTCGTGGTCGGCTTCGTCCTGATGGTCGTCGGCGTCCTCGGCCTGATCGCCTTCATGTCCACGCCGGGCATGGTCCGCCGCCCCGGTGAACGAGAAGTGATCATCGAGGAGAAGCACTTCATCGGCGAGGGCGACGACCATCGCCACTACCGCACGTGACCGACCCGACCGCCTGGTTGCGGAAGGAGCGACTGCCACGAGTGCGGAAGCAGCACGCCCCGACAACCCCGCTCGGCTGACCGCCGAGCTCCACCCTCGATTGTCCCGGTGGCTGTGGCTGGTGTCCCGGTGGCTGTGGCTGGTGAAGTGGCTCCTCGCATTTCCCCACCACGTCGTTCTGGCTTTCCTCTGGGTGGCATTCGTGGGGGTGAGCGCGGTGGCATTCGTGGGGGTGAGCGCGGTGGCGTTCTTCGCGATCCTCTTCACGGGCCGGTAGCCGCGAGCCCTGTTCGACTTCAACGCGGGTGTGCTGCGGTGGAGTTGACAGGTGGCGTACTACGCGTACGGCGCCCTCGGCACCGACCGCCACCCACCGTTCAGGAGTGGCGCCGCATGGCGGGCGGTGGGAAGTTGGCCATGTGGCCTTTGGGAATGTCGAGGTGAGGTCATGGACGTCCTGGTGGGGTTCGCGACCGCGCACGGTTCGACCCGCGAGATCGCCGAGCGACTGGCCGCCCAGCTGAGGGAGGCAGGCCTGAAAGCTGAGGCGAGGGCCATGGAGACGGTGGACGACGCGGACGCGTACCGCGCCTTCGTTCTCGGCAGCGCCGTCCATGGACAGGCCTGGTTGGATCCGGCCAAGGACTTCGTACGGGACAACCTCGGCCTCCTGGGTGCGGGGCCCGTGTGGCTCTTCAGCGTCGGGATGCCGGGCGCCCTGCGAGGACCCGGAAAGCGCCTGGCGCCACGGGAGGCGGATGTCATTGTCGCGAGCCTGCCAGGAGATCTCTCGTACCGAGCCCACCGTCTGTTGTCCGGCGTCATCGCGCGGTCTCACCTGCCCTTCAAGGGACGGATCATGTTCCGCCTGATGGGCGGCCGGTTCGGCGACTACCGCGACTGGGACGCCATCGACGCCTGGGCAGCCGACATCGCCGCCGAACTGGCTCACCGATGACAGCGCTTCGCCGCTCTCGACGATGCGGTGGGGTTCCGCGACGAACCGGGCTGAGGACGCCACGACGAACGTGGTGAACCACACCGGCCGGCCGGAGGCGGCCGGCAGGGAGCGGGCCGTCGTGATGTCGAGTTCGACGAGACGGTGGATCGCGGCCCGGGGGCGCCCCGCCTGCTCGGCGCGGATCACGAGCCGCCGAGCGCGTGGGCAGGACTCCACATCGACGCGGCGCGGTCGCCCCTCGGCGTCCGCGACACCCGGCGGCCGGTTCGCCATCGGCGGACAAGGCGGCCTTTCGGGCGCGCCATGAGCCGGATCCGCGCGTGCCCGTGCCTACCGCGCGCTGGACAGGCGTGCGGCGATACGCCTCGGCCAGGGGCCAAGGGCCGCCGTCCACGACGTCTCGTTCCGCCACAGCAACTCGTGCGGGTCCGCGTCCCACACGAGGCGCAGGCGCACGTCGGATTCACCCATCGTCCCGACCATGAGCAGATCGCCGTCGAGGCGGCCCCGCATGGCGCCGCGAGGGCCGTAGCTGTCGGCGAACGTCGCCCGGTACCACCCGACGCCGGGTCTCAGCCGACCACCCAGTGCATCTGCCATCTCAGGACGAAGGCGCCGTCGAGCAGGAGTACCACGATCGGCCGACTCCACGGCGGTACCACGATCGGCCGACTCCACGGCGTGTGGCGTGTGGGTCGGCAGTGTGCGCGCGGCGGCGCAGCCGGTGGAGAGTGAGCGCAGCCGGAGTCATGGTGAGGACGAACGACACCGCCGTCGCCGCAACCAGCAGAACCGCGGACCGAGAGACGGCCCTTGCGCGGGTCCGGGCGTCTGGTCCGATCGGCACAAGGGTTGTCTGACCGACGGGCACGCCCGGTCACCGGACGAGTACCCGCTCCCCGGGACGCGGCACGACGGCGGTCCAGCCCAAGGTCCGGTCGATGCGGTCGCGCAGCGCCTCGGCCGCGTCGGGCTCTCCGTGCACCAGGTACGTCGCCTGCGGGGCTTCGGCGCCGCGCAGCCAGTCGATGATCTGAGCGGCGTCGGCGTGGGCCGAGAAGTGCGGTACGTCGGCGACGGTGGCGCGCACCGGGACGTACTCGCCGAACATCTTCAGCGCCTTGGCACCGTCGACCAGATCACGGGCGCGGGTGCCCTGTGCCGCGAAGCCCACTACGACGACGGCGTTGCGTGGGTCGGGCAGCAGGCGCCGCAGGTGGTGCAGGACGCGTCCGCCGGTGGCCATGCCGGACGCCGAGACGATGACGGCCGGTCCGCCGGCCCGGCTGATGTCGACGGAGTCCTGGATCGACCGTGCGGCGAGGAAGGGCTCGGGGTTGAACGCGGCCGTGCCCGCCGCCGTGACCTCGGGGCGCAGCTCCGCTGCCCGGGTGAGGATGGCGTCCCGGTAGACGTCCAGGGCGGCCAGGGCCATGGGGCTGTCGACGTACACCGGCACATCGGCCGGGAGCCGGCCCTCACGGCGGAGCTCGGCGAGTTCGTGCAGGACAACTTCGGTGCGGTCGAGGGCGAAGGCCGGGATGACGACGGTGCCGCCGCGGGCGAGGGTGCGCGTCAGTACGCTCGCGAAGTGGTCTCGTGCGGTGTCCTCCTCGTGCCGCCGCTTGCCGTACGTCGACTCCATCAGCAGTACGTCCGCCCCGGAGAACGGCTCCGGAGGGAGCAGCAGGGGATGGCCCGGCCGGCCGAGGTCGCCGCTGACGGCCAGGGTGTGCCCGTCCTCCAGGGCGAGCCGGGCCCAGGCCGAGCCGAGGATGTGCCCGGCGGGGTGCAGGGTCAGCCGGGTGCCCGCAGCGATGTCGGTCGGCGTGCAGGTGGGCACAGGGTCGAGGAGCTTCAGGGTGCGGTCCACGTCCGAGTCGTCGTACAGCGGCCGGGCGGGCCGGTGTTTGGACCAGCCGTGCTCGTTGGCGTGCTGGGCCGTCTCCATCTGCAGCTTCGCGCTGTCCCACAGCACGATCTCCGTGAGCCGGGCGGTGAACTCCGTGGTCACGATCCGTCCCCTGAAGCCGTGCCGCACCAGTCGGGGCAGGTATCCGCAGTGGTCCAGGTGAGCGTGGGTGACCACCACCGCCTCGATGTCCGCGGCGTCGCAGGGCAGGCCGCGCCAGTTGCGCCTGCGCAGACCGGCGAGGCCCTGGAAGAGCCCGCAGTCGATCAGGACGCGTGCGTGGTCGCTCTCCACGAGGAACTTGCTGCCGGTGACCGTCCCGACACCGCCCACGAACGTCAGCAGCGCGGGCCGGGAAGGCGAGGGATGCGGTGCCTCAGTGGTCATGACGCGGGTCTCCCCCGGGATGCGGCCGATCGGCCCCGGCGGCTTCGTGGCAGAAGCGGTGGGAAGGACCTGAGGGGACGCGGCTAAGCGGTTCTGGGCGCGCACCGCACCACCGTGATCCCCGAGATGCAGACGGGTCCTTCCCGCCCTGCCATGCCCTCGCCTTGGCGATCACGTCGTACGCCACCGCGCCTGCGGTGCCGGACTCCTCAACTGTGGACTGACGTGCGTCGGTCGGTCGGCTCCGGTCGGTGCGGTGCGTAGGTCGACGGCGGCCTGTGCGCACGGCCGCGCAGCAGGCGGACGGCGAGCGCGTCAAGGCTCGCCGTGAGAACCATCGTCGCGGCTGTCGCCGCGACCAGCAGAACCGCGAACCGCTCCCAGAACTCCGGCGTGAGACTCGTACCCACTGCCCTCACTCCCCCTTCGTGTCGGCGTCCTTCTCCTGCCTTCCAGCCAACTCCGTTACAGATGACGGCGCATGAGCCGTCCGGTCCGAAACAGAGGCCTGGAACGGCCCTTGCGCGGGCCGGCGCGGCCTGGTCCGACCTGACACGGTGTGGAGGAACGGCTCAGGGCTGCTTTCCCTCCCTCCCCTGGTCGTGCCTCAGCCCGGGGGGACACGGCAGCCGGCCGTGCCATGGGTCAGAAGGCCCCGCTACGGGTCCGCGCGGTCTTTGCCGCGGGGGCGCTCGGCCTGTGTGGCAAGGACCTGGAGGACCTGTCACCCGCCCTGCGCCCGCGCGCAGTCTGGGCATGCAGAGGGAGCATCGGGGAGGGGAGAGATCATGGCGACCGTCATCTTCGACAGGGCCACACGGAGATTCCCGGGGATGGACCACCCGGCTGTCGACGCGTTTGATCTGGAGATCGCCGACGGCGAGTTCATGGTGCTGGTGGGGCCCTCCGGCTGCGGGAAGTCCACAGTGTTGCGCATGCTCGCCGGGCTGGAGGACGTCGACTCCGGAGCCATCCGCATCGGCGACCGGGACGTGACCCACCTGCCGCCCAAGGACCGTGACATCGCGATGGTGTTCCAGAACTACGCTCTCTACCCGCACATGACGACGGCGGACAACATGGGCTTCGCCCTGAAGATCGCCAAGAGGCACAAGGACGACATCCATCGCCGTGTCACGGAGGCTGCCGGCGTCCTCGGCCTCGGCGACTACCTGGACCGCAAGCCCAAGTCTCTCTCCGGCGGCCAGCGCCAGAGGGTTGCGATGGGGCGGGCCATCGTCCGCGAGCCACAGGTGTTCCTCATGGACGAGCCGCTGTCCAACCTGGACGCCAAGCTGCGCGTACAGACCCGGACGCAGATCGCCTCGTTGCAACGGCGGCTCGGCACGACGACGGTGTACGTCACCCACGACCAGGTGGAGGCCCTGACCATGGGCGACCGCGTGGCGGTGATGAAGGACGGCGTGCTCCAGCAGGTGGGGACGCCGAAGGAGGTCTTCCAGCGCCCCGCCAACGCCTTCGTGGGCGGTTTCATCGGCTCGCCCGCGATGAACCTCTTCCGCCTCCCCCTCACCACGGACGGTACCGAGCTGGGCGGCTTGATCGTGCCCGTGCCGCGGACCGCCCTCGAGGGGGACGCCACGGAGATCCTGCTGGGGGTACGGCCCGAGCAGTTCGAGATCCTCTCGCCCGAGGACCTGGAGACTCCGGCACTGGATCTCGTGGCCGACGCGGTCGAGGACACCGGTGCCGTCGCCTACGTCCACGCGACCGCCAAGGTCGGGCAGGAAGCCGTCCCGGTGGTAGTCCGTCTCCCCGGACGGCCGGTGCACGGCAAGGTGGAGCAGCTGCGCGTCACCGTCCGTCCGGAGGCCGTCCACTTCTTCTCGGCCCGGACGGAGCTGCGGCTGCCGGCCGACGGGAACTGAGGCACCACTGCCCACCGGTGGGGCCGGAGGCCTCCTGTCAGGCCCGGGCGGCCCGTGGTGATCCCGCGCCCGGTCGGGCGAAGGCTGCGTTGAGAAGCCTCAGGGTCGGACCGAGGGGAGCGAGACCGACAGGAGCATGACTGACCGCCGTGCTCGACAGGAACGGGAACAGGCTCGACGCCCGCCGGGCCCGACGCAGTGTGCCCCGCGGCTCTGGTCGGCAGCCCGGCCGGTGTGGGCATGCCTGCGGGGCCACAATTTCCATTGAACTGCTCACCATTGAGTCAGATCCACCCGGCAGGGAGGCGAAGGCGCGCGGCCGATCCTTCCTCCGAGGGCGCACCTGTGGTGCGGCTTCAGCGCGCAATGGCGCTCAGATGTGCCGCGCCGGGATGCTCCTGGTGCGCGCCTTCGCCTCCTGCACCGGGACCGTGGTGATCGGGACTCCTTTCCTGTACTCCGCCGTCGCCTCGTCTCTCCCCTGGCCGGGCGGATAGCTGCACTGCCGTCGACGCGAAGCCGGCTTGCCGACCAGGCGCACCGCACCCGGTGGCCCGCCGTCACCGCCGGACGGTCAGTGGCACCGTGTCCTCGATCACCGCTCGGCCGTCCTCCGGTGACTCCCAGTACGCCGTGAGCGTGCCGACGCCCGAGCGGGCGGCCTTGTAGGGGATCGTCACGTCGAACGTGCCGCGGGTCCCGGTACCGGAGGTGGCTGTGACGTAGACGTCGGCCGCGGTGCGCCCGGTGACGTCGGTGATCTTCAGCTTGAGCGTCGCCTCGAACGTGTTGGCGCTGCCCCAGACCCGGACCGGGGTGCGGATGCTGTCGCCGATCAGTGGAGACTCCACCAGGACGAGCGGTGCCAGATCCTCGAAGTCGGCGCGGGTCACGGGTTCGTTGAGGACGATGCCCTCACCGCCGAAGGACGTCACCGGCTTGCCGTCCAGCTCGAACTGAACCTTGTGGATGGACGGGAAGCGGGTCGCGGTGAAGACGACCTGTGCGAGCCGGGCCTGCATCGACAGGCTTCCGCCACCGTCGTCGTACCGTCCGGACAGATCGATTGTCGCCACGTGGCGGTGGACCACGACCGACCGGAGCGTCGTTCCCGAGGGAATGGCCGTGGTACGGCCGTGGCGGCGTTCGTACCGGTTGGGCCCCGCCAGCAGGGCCCGCAGGGCTCCGGCCGCGGTGGTGGGCGCGGTGACGGTACGCGGGGCGGGCGAGACCTTCTCCCCGTGCAGGAAGTACACCGACGTTCGCACCTTGGATACGCCGCCGGACGTCACCGGCGGCGCCGGTGTGTCGTGCTTGGTCGGCCTACCGGAGGTGGTGGGCCTGGCGGACGCGCCTTGACCGGGGGTGGCGCTCTCGTCCCCGGTCGTCCCTCCGGTGGTGCCCCCGGCGCTCGGTGTGCTCAGCCGGTCGCCCCCGACAGACGTGCCCGGGGAGCCGGTGTCGCTGCCGCATGCCGTCGCCAGGGACGAGACCAGTACGACAGCAGTGGCCAGCACAATGGGTCGGCTCAGTCGGTGATGCGTGCGCATGGTGGGAATCTCGGGGTTCATGGCAGCCTCCTCCACACCTCAAGCCAACGCCTCCGGCAGAGCCACCCCAAGTGCCGTACGGGTACATGTAGGTGTGCCTTCTGGTGTACTCATTCCGGTCCATTTGGCGGCATATGAGGCATCAGGCGGATGGCCGACCGCACCAACAGACGCGGCCGTGGCTGCCACCCGTGGCTACCCCCTCAGCTCCGACCCGGGACAGCACACCCAGTGGCGGTGCGTGGTCTCCAATGCCTCTTCCAGCACGTGCGGATCGTGGTGCCCCTTGTAGATCCCGGGCGGCCGCCGGTCGAGGCCGAGCAGTTGAGCCAGTTTGCGCTCGGCGGACCACGCGCTCGCCGAGACCGGTACGCAGCGTCGACAGCTGAGAAGGCTGCCCACCGGCGAGGGCAAGACCGCGGGGTTCACGCTCGGGCGGGGAGGGCTACTGGTCCGTCACCGGCACCAGCCAGCGCAGGACGGTGCCGCCGGTGGCCGGGCTGGTCCACTCCAGGTCGCCGCCCAACTGCTGCGCACGTTCGGCCATGTTGCTCAGGCCGCTGCGCCGGCCCTCGGCCGGGATACCCACGCCGTCGTCGGAGACCTCCAGCCGCACTTCTCGCCCGTCGGTCTCCAGCACCACCTCGGCGCGGTTGGCCCGCGCGTGCCGGGCGATGTTGGTCAGGGACTCGGACAGCACGGCCACGACATGGTCGGCGATCTGCTTGGGCACGTGGGTGTCAAGCAGGCCCTCCATCCGCAGGCTGGGCGCGAAGCCGAGCACCGGCGCGGTCTCGCCGACCATGCGTACCGCCCGTGCCCGCAGGCCGGGTCCGGCTTCGTCGCGCGACCGGAGCCCGAAGATCGTGGACCTGATGATTTTGATGGTCTCGTCCAGGTCGTCGATCGCCCGCACCACGCGCTCCGAGGCCTCCGTGTGCTCGATGAAGCGGCCGGCGCTCTGCAGCGTCATACCGGTGGCGAACAGTCGCTGGATCGCCAGGTCGTGCAGGTCCCTTGCGATCCGGTCGCGGTCCTGGAGTACCGCGATCTGTTCTGCGTCCCTGCGGCGTTCGGCCAGTTCCATCGCGACCGCGGCCTGTGCCGCGAAGCCCTGCAGTGGTTCGGCTTCCTGCTCCGCGAACACCTTCCGGCCCGCCTCCCTGACGAGCAGCACCACGCCGCGTAGCCCCTCGCCGGAGCCGATGGGCACGGCCACGGCCGGACCGAGGCCGGTGAAGCGCTGCGGGCCCGTCGCCACGCGCTCGTCGCGGGAGATGTCCGGGGTGGAGACGGGAGCGGCGTCGGAGAAGGCCTGGCCGATCAGGCTGCCGTGCACGGGCAGTACCAGTCCGCGGTGCGCCTCCGCCTCCTGCCCGATGGCCAGCTCCACCGTGAGCGAGTCGGTGCCGACCATCGGCAACGCGACCACGGCCAGGGCCGCACCGGTGATCTCACGGGCCCGATCGGCGATCAGCTGCAGAACCTCGCTGCGGTCGCTGCCAGACATCAGGCTGTGCGTGATCTCGGCACTGGCCCGCAGCCAGCGCTCGCGCAGCCGGGACTCCTCGTACAGACGGGCGTTGTCGATCGCCACACCGGCCGCCACGGCCAGCGTCGACAGCACCGACTCGTCCTCGTCGTCGAACTGCTGCCCACCGCGCTTCTCGGTCAGGTAGAGGTTGCCGAAGACCTGGTCGCGCACCCGGATCGGAACGCCGAGGAAGGTGTTCATCGGCGGGTGGTGCGGCGGGAAGCCGTACGAGGCGGCATGCTCGGAGAGCTTCGTCAGCCGCAGCGGCTCCGGATTGCGGATGAGTTCACCGAGGATGCCGTGGCCTTCCGGGTAGTTGCCGATCTGTGCGACCTGCGCGTCGCTGACGCCGACCGTGAGGAAGTCCGACAGCCGCTTGCCGTCCGGACCGATCACACCCAGGGCGGCGTACTCGGCGTCCACCAGCACGGCCGCGGCCTCCACGATGCTGCGCAGCGCCTGTTCGAGGTCCAGCTCCCGGCCGACCGAGAGCACCGCCTCCAGCAGGCTGTGCACGCTGTCTCGGGTGCCGCGGGCGGCGTCCAGGCGGGCCTGCAGCTCCTCCAGCAGCTCGTCCAGCCTCAGCTGGGGCAACCGTACGCGGGCCTCCCGAGGCTCCTCGGAACTTCCCACCCCTGATCCTCCAGGTCCCCATCAACCGTGCCGGCAACCGGCCGTGACTGTTCATGTGCCACGGTACGGCCGACCGCAGGGGACGGTACAGGAGCAAGCCGGGTCGCAACGGCTCCGCAGGTCGGGGCCTTCTCGACGCCTGCCGCCGAGCCTCGGACTGCCCGGCGCATGGTCATGCCGTGTGGGGCACGACGGCGACCGGGCAGGCGGAGTGGTGCAGCAGGGTGTGGGCGACGCGGCCGAGCCCGAGTCCGAAAGGGCCCTTGTTGCGTCGGGCACCGACGACCAGCAGGTCCGCAGTGGCCGACGCGTCGAGCCGGATCTTACGGGCGGGGCCCTCGTCGGTGCGCCGGTGCAGTTGCACGGACGGGTGTTCCTCGGCCACCTCGTTCAGCGCGGCCTCCAGCGTCTCGGCTCCTCGCTGTCCGTGCACGCGGGCGGGTTCGCCTGCCAGCAGAGGATGGTCGGGGGTCTCGTGCGCGGGGCACCGCCGGGCCCGCACGGCTTCGAGGACGGCTCCGCGTCGCTCCGCTTCCTCGAAGGCGAAGCGCACGGCTGCCGAGTCGTGTGCCTGCTTGCCGACACCGAGCAGGAACTCGGCGATGTCGCCGCGCCCGCGGTTGCCGACGACCAGCGCGGAAGCGCGTCGGCACTCCCGCACCAGCGCGTACTCCGGCTCCTCCGGGACCACCTCGGTGAACACTTTCAGGTCCGGTTGGCGGCTGTGCGCCCGTCGGGCGGCGCCGTCGACGATCCTGTCGGCCAGGACCAGCTCGGATGGCTTGCCGAGGTCCTCGGCCGGCGCCGCGCCCTCGTACCACTCCCACAGCGAGGCATGCACGAGCCGCAGCGGCACCCCGCGCGGGGCGGCCTCGTCGGCCGCCCGGTCGACGACCCGCAGACTGGGCTCGGAGCCGTCGACTCCGACAACCAGGGGGAGCTCTGTCTGTTCCATCGTCCTCACCGTCCCGTGCCGAGATCGAAGACAATCCGGGCCTTGATCTCGCCACGCAGCACCGCGTCGATCGACTCGTTGACGGAGACGAGCGGGCGAGTCTCGTAGATGGCCTTGGTGCGTCCGGCCGCGTGGAGTTGGAAGACCTCCGCGAGGTCCTGCCGCGTGCCGACGATCGAGCCGATCACCGAGGTGCCGTTCAGGACGGTGTCGAAGATCGGGACGTGAATCGTGCCGTGCGCCGGCAGGGCGACCATGACGAGCTTTCCACCGCGCCGCAGCCCGGAATTGACCGCGGTGAACGCCGCCTCGTTCACCGCGAGCGCGATGGCGGCATGCGCCCCGCCGTACCGCGTGAGCACCTCGACCACGCAGACGTCGGTGCCCCGGGGCGCCGGCCACAGCGTCCGCCCCAGCACCTCGTCGATGACCTCCTTGCGGATGTCCCGGTCCGGCCGCAGGAAGGCCTGGAGCAGACGCGCCGGGTGACGATGCCGACGAGCCTGTCCTCCTCGTCCACCACGGGCAGCCGCTCCACGTGCCGCTGGGCCATGGTCCGCGCGGCCTCAACGATGGTGTTGTCGGACCATCAGGTCGCTCTCGGAGATGACCCCGATGACCTTCCGGTCCTCGTCGACCACTGGCAATCCGCTGATCCAGTCGTCGGACAGCAGCCGGGCGACCTCCTTGAACGGGGTGCCGTAATCGGCGCGGACAACCTCTCTGGTCATCACGGAGCACACCGTGCTGTGCCCCACGTCTGTCTTCCCTTCTCAGCGAAGTCGGCGCAGATGCGGATCGTGTGACTTGCGCGGCAGCAGGCGTACGCGCACGTCGAGCACACTGACTCCGCCCGGGCTCGCGAGTACGGGGTTGAAGTCGGCCTCGGCGAGCTGCGGCAGGTCGGCCGCCATACGGGACAGGCGCAGCAGCAGCTGTTCGAGCGCCGCGAGATCGACCGGTCCGTTGCCGCGCGCCCCGAACAGGAGCGGAGCACAGCGTGGTGAGGTGATCAGGTCGTGCACGTCGTGGTCGGTGAGCGGCGCGAGCCGGGCGGCGTGATCGCGCAGGATGTCGGTCGCGGTGCCGCCGAGCCCGAACAGGACGAGCGGGCCGAAGACCTCGTCCTGAACGACTCCGGCGAGCAGCTCGGTGCCGCGGGATGCGAGCGGCTGGACGACCACTCCGGTCAGCAGTCCGTCGAAGCGGGTGTCGAAGTCCCGGAATGCGGCACGGACCTGGGCGTCGCCCTGGAGGTCGAGATGGACGGCGTGCTGCTCACTCTTGTGGACCAGCCCCGGCCAGTGGGCCTTCATCACGACCCGGCCGTCGGGGCCACGCAGCCGCTCGGCGGCAATGACGGCCTCGTCCTCGGTCTCCGCCCAGGCCCACGGGAGCTGGGGGATGCCGTAGCAGGCGAGGAGGTCGGCACAGGTGCGCGGGTCGAGCCAGCCGCCGTTCGGGTGCGCGGTCAGGTAGGTCTCTGTGACCTCACGGGCGCGGTCCGTGTCGACCTCGTCGAGCTTCGGGACGGTTCCGGCGGGACGGCTCAGCCAGGCCGCGCGGTGGGCAGCGTGGGACAGTGCCCGGGCGGCGGCCTGGGGTTCGGCGTACGACGGGATCGTGCAGCCGTCCGTGGCAGGCAGCAGCCTGACCGGCAGGTCCTGTTCGAGCCGTACCGTGATGACGGGCTTGGCCCGGTGTGCGGGGGCGTCCGTGAGGGCACGGACGAGGTCGTCGCCGGTCGCGGCGGCCACTGCGGTGGGGACGAGGGCCAGCAGCACGGCGTCGACGCCCGGGTGCCCCATGATGAGGTCCACGGAGTCCCTGAGCTGGTCTTCCGTGACGGCTGCGGTGGCGTCGACCGGGTTGCCGACGGACGCGCCGTCAGGGAGTACGGCGAGCAGGGCGTCGATCAGTTCGGGCGTGAACGGCGGGAGGGCGAGTCCGGCCTCGGAGCAGGCGTCGGCGGCCAGGACGCCCGCGCCGCCCGCATTGGTGACGATCGCGACGCGGGTGCCCGCCGGCAGCGGCTGGGAGTGCATCAGCGCGGCCGTTTCGAGGAGTTCGCCGACCGACTGGGTGGCGGTGATGCCTGCCTGTGTGAACAGTGCCTGGCGGGTCATGGTGCGGGTGGCGGCGGCCGCGGTGTGCGAGGCGGCGGCGCGGCGGCCCGCCTCGGTACGGCCGGCGTCCACGGTGAGGACCGGCATACGGCGGGTCACGCGCCGGGCGGTGCGGGAGAACGCACGCGGGTTGCCGAACGACTCCAGGTGCAGCAGCGCGAGGTCGGTGCGGCCGTCGCTCTCCCACCACTGGAGCATGTCGTTGCCGCTGACGTCGTACTTGTCCCCGAGGGAGGCGAAGGAGGACACGCCGATGCCGAGCCGGGACAGCCCGTCCAGCAGGGCGATACCGACACCGCCGGACTGCACGGCAACGCCCGCCGTACCGGCACGGGGATGGTCGGCGGCGAAGGTGGCGTCGAGGAGCAGGGCGGGCTCGGTGTTGGAGATGCCGAGGCAGTTGGGGCCGACGAGCCGCATGCCGTAGGTGCGGCAGGCCGCCATCAGGGCCTGGGTCTGCGTGCTGTCGAGGCCTGCGGAGAGGACGAGGAGGGCCTTTGCGCCGGCCTTGCCGCACTCCTCGGCGGTGGCCGGGACCGCGGCGGCGGGCACGGCGACGACCACGAGGTCGGGGGGCCTGGGCAGGGCGGCGACCGACGGGTATGAGGGCACGCCGAGGATCGAGGAGGCGGCGGGGTTCACCGCGAGGAGCCGCCCGGTGTAGCCGCCCGTGTGCAGGTGGTGCAGGACGGCCCTGCCCACCGAACCCGCCTTGCGTCCGGCGCCTACGACGGCGATCGCTTCCGGCCGCAGCAGGGCTTCCAGGCTGGTCACATTGGCGGCCCGGCCACGGGCCTCGACGGCCGACAGGTAGGTGTCGTCCTCACCGAGTTCGATCGTGCAGCGCACCTCCGGGCCGTCGAAGCGGCGGGAGGTGCGCAGGCCGAGGTCCGCGAAGAGCTGGAGCACCTCGCGGTTCTCGCTCAGGGCGTCTGCCGTGAAGGTGGTGACGCCCTCCGCGCGGGCGGCCGAGACCAGGTGCTCGACGAGGAGAGTGCCGACGCCGCGGTGGTGCAGTCCCTCGGCGACGGCGATGGAGATCTCGGCCTCCTCCTTGCCGCCGCAGGTGTCGTACTCGGCCAGGCCGATCACCTGGCCCTGCTTCTCGGCCAGTAGAGCCCCGTAACCGGGGCTGGGCGGGGCGCAGGCCCGGTCCGCGGCCAACGCGGCCGAGCGCCGGCTCGCTGCGAAGAAGCGCAGTCGCAGATTCTCCGGCGACATCTCCTCGTAGAGTCCTTGCACCTGCTCGTGATCGCCCGCTGCCACGGGGCGGATGCACACCGTGGTACCGTCCGCGAGCAAGGCATGGACTATGGGCTCGCTGTGTGCGTCGTCCGTCATCGCGGGTCTCCTCCAGGCGTTTTGGCCCTTCGAGCATCCAGCGGTTCGCACGGCCACCCCAGGGGCTGTCCGGGGCGACTTGGAGGGCCGATCGGCCCTAAGCGGCGACGGCCCCGCTCGTGGGTCCGGGGTTCGTGGCCAGCAGTCATCGGGCCGCGCATGGTGCGTCCCGCCGCCCGGGAGTCGGGACGGACGTGGCGAGCGGCCGGACGGTGACCGGGCCGGGCCGTGCGCAGCACCCACGGCGGTGGACAGCGGTGGAGAACGGCCGCCGCACGGGTGCTCGGTGCGGTGGCACGGGGTGCCCCGGATCGGTCGCAGATCAGCATCCGGCATCAGGTCAGGCCGACGCTGCGGCCGAACGGCCTTTCCACCGTGGGCCGACAGTCCCCGATCCGGCAGCACCCCCGGCCGGACGGCTCATCAGGTGTGGATGCGTCGCCACGAGTGCCAGCAGGGCGATGGCGGGGCCTTCTGGTGCCTCAGCCGGGACCTTGGGCCCCTTCAACCTCAACCCGGCGGTCACGCGACCCACGACAACGCGCTGGGGCCACGCTCGAAAGCGTGGCCCCGGTCCTGCGGTCTTGGCGGTCCTGCACCGACCGCGTGCGTGTCGATGTCAACCGACGAACTCCCCCACTGCCGCCTTGAGTTCGGAAAGTCCCTTCTTCGCGTCGGCGAAGAACATGCCGGTCTTGGGGTCGGTGTAGAGCTCGTTGTCGACGCCCGCGTAGCCGTGGCCCATCGAGCGCTTGATGACGATCACGCTCTTCGCCTGGTCGACATCGAGGATCGGCATTCCGGAGATCGCGTTGCCGGGGCGGCGCGCGATCGGGTTGGTGACGTCGTTGGCACCGATGACCAGGGCGACGTCGGCCTGCGGGAACTCGGGGTTGACGTCGTCCATCTCCTTCAGCTGGGTGTAGGGAACGTTGGCCTCCGCCAGAAGCACGTTCATGTGGCCCGGCATGCGGCCCGCGACCGGGTGGACCGCGTAGCTGACGTCGATGCCGTGGTCCGTCAGCACCTTGGCCAGGTCGCCGAGTTCGTGCTGGGCCTGGGCGGCGGCCAGACCGTAGCCCGGGACGAAGATGACCTTGCTCGCGTACGCCAGCTGGATCGCCACGTCGTCCGCGGAGATCGACCGCACCTGGGCCGGCGCACCGGATCCGGTCGCCGCCGGTGTGCTGTCGCCGGTGCCGAAGCCGCCGATCACGATGTTGGCGATGGAACGGTTCATGGCGTCGGCCATCAGCTTGGTGAGGATGCCGCCCGAGGCACTGACGAGCATGCCGGCGATGATCAGCGCGGTCTCGTCGAGCACGAAGCCGGCCATCGCGACCGCCGAACCGGTGAAGGCGTTCAGCAGGGAGATGACCACCGGCATGTCGGCGCCGCCGATCGGCAGGACCATCGTCACGCCGAAGAGCAGCGCGACCGCCACGAGCCCGTACAGCGCGACCCGGCTGTCCGGTGCCAGCACCAGCCAGACCGTGCCGACGACGAAGGAGGCCGGCAGCAGTACGTTGAGCAGCCGTGCGCCCGGGAAGACCACGGGTGCCCCCGACACGACGCCCTGCAGCTTGCCCGCCGCGATCAGCGACCCGGAGAACGTGACCGCCCCGATGACGATGTCCAGCGCGCCGGGCAGCGAGACACGTGCGCCCAGGGCGGCCGGGTGCCCGGTCTGGAGCAGGTCACCCACAGCGATGAGCGCGGCCGCTCCGCCGCCGACGGCGTTGAAGAGGCTGACCAGTTGGGGCATCGCCGTCATCCGGATCTCGCGGGCGGCCCACAGGCCCAGGGCCGCCCCGAGGACGCCGCCCGAGGTCAGGACGAGCCATCCGGTGGTGCTGATCACGTTCTCGCCCAGGATCAGCCACGCGGTGGCGGCGATGGCGACGGCCATGGCCCCGGCGGAGAGAGTGTTGCCGCGGCGGGCGGTGCGCGGGTGGTTCATCAGGTGCAGGCCCATCACGAAGCAGGCGGCCGCGGCCAGGAAGATGTAGTGGACGGCATGGGAGACGGTGTCCATGACGGTCACACCCCCGCCTTCTGGTTCTTCTCGGCGGACTGGTTCTTCTCGGGGGACTGGTTCTTCTCGGGGGGCGGCTTCGCCTTGAACATCTCCAGCATGCGGTCCGTGACGACGTATCCGCCGACGACATTCATGGCGCCGAAGGCCATGGCCGCGAAGGCGAGTACGTAGCCGAGCCAGGTGTGGGACTCGGCCGCGATCAGCATCGCGCCGATGACGACGATGCCGTGCACCGAGTTGGAGCCGGACATCAGCGGAGTGTGGAGGGTCGCGGGGACCTTGCTGATGACCTCGATGCCGACCAGCACGCTCAGGACGAACACGGTGATCGCGGTGAGGAGATCGAGGTTGTTCATGAGGAGTCTCCTCCCAGGAGTGCGGCCGTGATCTCGTCGGCCGGGTCGAGGTTCAGTTCCCCGTCGCGCACCAGGTGCCCGAGCAGCGCGACGAGGTTGCGGGCGTACGCTGTGGAGGCGGCGGTCGCCATGGCGGAGGGCAGATGCCCGGCGCCGATGAGGGTGACTCCGCCGTCCAGGACGACTGTCTTGTCGGGTTCGGAGCCCTCGACGTTGCCGCCTAGTTCACTCGCGGCGAGGTCGACGACGACCGAGCCGGGCTTCATCCGCTCGACCACGGCCGCGGTCACCAGCAGCGGCGGCTTGCGGCCCGGCACCTGCGCCGTGGTGATCACGATGTCCGAGCGAGCGATGTGCGTATCCAGTGCCTCCCGCTGGGCCCGCTGCTCATGCTCGGTCAACTCCCTTGCATAGCCGCCGCGTTCGGTGTCCTGTTCCCCTTCCGGCGGGCTCTCGATGTCGAGGAACCGGGCGCCCAGTGACTCCACCTCCCCTCGGGACGCGGGGCGTACGTCGTACGCCGAGACGACGGCGCCGAGGCGGCGGGCGGTGGCGATCGCCTGCAGTCCTGCCACTCCGGCACCGAGGATCAGGACTTGGGCGGGACGCATGGTGCCCGCGGCGGTGGTCAGCATCGGGAAGAAGCGGTCGTACGAGTCGGCCGCCACCAGGGCCGCCTTGTAACCGGCGACACTGGCCTGGGAGGTCAGCGCGTCCATGGACTGGGCGCGGCTGAGGGTTCGGGGCAGCAGATCGAGGCTCACCGTGCGTACGCCGCGCCCGGTCAGATCCTCGACCAGGGCGGGGTGCCGCAGCGGCTGGAGCAGACCGATCAGGGTCTGCCCGGCGCGCAGCGCCCCTGCGGCCTCCGGGTCGGGCGGGCCGACGCACAGGACGGCGTCCGCGCGTGCGTACAGCTCGTCCGGGGTGACGACGGTCGCGCCGGCGTCGGCGTATTCGGAGTCGGTGAACCAGGCGCCGGATCCGGCTCCGGTCTCGATCAGGACGTCGAGGCCGGTTCGGCGCAGGAGGGTGACGGACTCGGGGACGAGGGCGACACGGCGTTCGCCGGGTGCCCGCTCCCGTACGGCACCTACGGTGACGGTTCCCATGATGTGTTGCCTCTCCCTGTGGCCCGGTCGATCCGGTGGATGCCGGGCCGCAGAACTCTCAGAACTCGAAGACGAGCCGGGCTTCGGCCCGTCCGCCGAGGACCTCGTCGAAGGACTCGTTGACCTGCTCCAGGCGCCGCTGCTCGGCGATCACCTGGGTGCGTCCGGCCGCGTGCAGCGCGAACACCTCGGCCAGGTCCTGACGTGTGCCGACGATGGAGCCGATGACGGAGATCCCGCCGAGCACGGTCTCGAAGATCGGCACGTTGATCGACGCATTGTCGGCGGGCAGTCCGACCATCACCAGACGCCCGCCACGGTTCAGTGATCGGTAGGCCTGCTCGAAGGCCTTGGCGCTCGCGGCCAACACCACGGCCACGTCCGCGCCGCCGGCCTTCTTGATCTCCTCGACCGGGTCGTGCGTGCGGGCGTTGACGATCTGGTCCGCGCCCAGCTTGTGGGCGAGGCCCAGCTTGTCCGGTTCGAGATCGACAGCGGTGACGAAGCCGCCGACGAGTCGCGCGTACTGCACCGCCAGGTGGCCGAGGCCACCGATGCCGAAGACGGCGACCCGTTCGGCCGGAACTACGTTCGCGACCTTGATGGCCTTGTACGTGGTGACGCCGGCGCAGGTCAGCGGTGCCGCGTCGAAGGACGACACGCCGTCGGGGACCTGGACGACCGCGCCCGCGTCTGCGACGGCGTACTCGGCGTAGCAACCGTCCACGGAGTAGCCGGAGTTGACCTGGCTCTGGCAGAGGGTCTCCCAGCCGGAGAGGCAGTAGCGGCAGGTGCCGCAGGACGAGCCGAGCCACGGAATGGCGACCCGCTGGCCGATCAGGTCCTCGGAGACGCCGGCGCCGACGGCCTGGACGGGGCCGATGCCCTCGTGGCCGGGGATGAACGGCGGCTGCGGCTTGACGGGCCAGTCGCCGTGGGCGGCGTGGATGTCGGTGTGGCAGAGGCCGGAGGCCTCCATGCGGACGAGCACCTGGCCGGGGCCCGGCTCGGGGACGGGCAGGTCCTGGATCTCCAGGGGCTTGCCGAAGTCGGTGACGACTGCTGCCTTCATGATCAGCTCCTCGGATGGCGGGTGTGTTCGGGCCCGTGTCTCGTCCGGGTCCTGTATGTGGGTGACGAAGCGCAGCCCGTCGCCTGCTGCGAGGGAGAAGCCGCCCGGTGTTCCCTCCTCGACGTCCAGGACGAGGCGCGGGCGGCCGAGCGCCTGGTACAGGTCGGCGTCGATGTGGAAGGTGCAGCCGTCCAGGACGCCGAGCAGCATGTCGCCCTCGCCGAGGGCGAATTCGCCGCCGGGGAAGCACATCGGATCGCTGCCGTCGCAGCAGCCGCCGGACTGGACGAACATCACCGGCCGGCCATGGGCGGCGCGCAGGGCCGCGATGGCCTTGTGCGCCGCCCGGGTGGCGGTGACGCGCCCGGCGTTGCCGTTGTGAAGCGTCGCGGGCATGTCGGTGCACCTCTTCGGATCCGCAGGGACTGGTGCGGGAACTGCAGGGACTGGTGGACCCGGCGGTCCGCTCAGAACAGCCCGAGCGGCTTGGTGCCGTAGCTGACCAGGAGGTTCTTGGTCTGGCTGTAGTGCTCGAGCATCATCTTGTGCGTCTCGCGTCCGATGCCGGAGACCTTGTAGCCACCGAACGCGGCACCCGCGGGGTACTGGTGGTAGCAGTTCGTCCAGACGCGGCCCGCCTTGATGGCGCGGCCCATCCGGTAGGTGCGTCCGGTGTCGCGGCTCCACACGCCGGCCCCGAGGCCGTACAGCGTGTCGTTGGCGATCTCGAGCGCCTCGGCCTCGTCCTTGAAGGTGGTGACCGCGAGGACCGGACCGAAGATCTCCTCCTGGAAGACCCGCATCCTGTTGTGGCCCTTCAGGACGGTCGGCTCGTAGAAGAAGCCGTCCGCGAAGTCCCCTCCGATGGCGGGACGGTGGCCGCCCACGAGCAGTTCGGCGCCTTCCTTCACGCCGATCTCGACGTAGGAGCCGATCTTCTCGACCTGCTGCCGGGAGACCTGGGGGCCGATCATGGTGGCCGGGTCGAGGGGGTTGCCCTGCTTGATGGCGCGGATGCGCTCCAGGCAGCGACCCATGAACTCCTCGTAGATGTCCTCCTGGATGAGGGCACGGGAGGGGCAGGTGCAGACCTCGCCCTTGTTGAACGCGTACAGCACGAGTCCCTCGACGGCCTTGTCCAGGAAGTCGTCGTCCTCGGTGGCCACGTCGTTGAAGAAGATGTTCGGCGACTTGCCGCCCAGCTCCAGGGTGACCGGGATGATGTTCTCGGACGCGTACTGCATGATCAGCCGGCCGGTGGTGGTCTCTCCGGTGAAGGCGACCTTGGCGATGCGCTTGTTGGTGGCCAGCGCCTTGCCGATGGCGGCGCCCGGGCCGTTCACGACGTTGACGACACCGGCGGGGAGGATGTCGCCGATGACCTCCATCAGCTTCAGGATCGACCACGGGGTCGGCGAGGCCGGCTTGAGGACCGAGGCGTTGCCCGCGGCGAGCGCCGGGGCCAGCTTCCACGCGGCCATCAGCAGCGGGAAGTTGAACGGAATGATCTGCCCGACCACGCCCAGCGGCTCGTGGAAGTGGTAGGCGATCAGGTCCTTGTCGATCTCGGTGATCGAGCTCTCCTCGGCGCGTATCGCGGCCGCGAAGTAGCGGAAGTGGTCCGCCGCGAGCGGGATGTCGGCGGCAAGGGTCTCACGGACGGGCTTGCCGTTGTCCCAGCTCTCGGCGACGGCGAGTTCCTCGCGGTGGGCGTCGATGGCGTCGGCCACCTTGTTCAGCACCGCGGCCCGCTGAGCGGTGGACGCCTCGCCCCACTTGTCCTTCGCCGCGTGCGCGGCGTCCAGGGCGAGTTCGATGTCCTGGGGGCCCGACTTGGGGACCTCGCAGAACGGCCTGGCGGTGGCGGGGCTCAGGTTGGGTGAGTACTCACCAGTGGTGGGTGCCTGCCACTTGCCGCCTATGAAGTTCTCGTAGCGGGGCGAGACGTCGACGGGGCTGCCCTTCGCACCCGGAGGCTCGTACGTCATGATCGTCACCTTTCGCGAGGGTTGTGGTGATGCTCAGCACGCTAGGAGCGGGAACGCTGCAACACCGCTGCATGTCGTCCGGCCTGCGGCTGGAGAGCTGATGCGGCATCCAGACCGCGGGCCCGTGCTGCCGCGGCAGCACGCTGCGCCGAGCCGCCCGGCAGTCTGTGGGCGAGCGTGAGCCACGCGAGCGAGTCCTCGGCGCCCCAGGCCGCGTCCACCCAGCGGCGCAGCAGCCCGGCATCGCCACTGCCGAGGACTGCACCGCGCAACTGCTGCTCCAGGGCCCGCCGGTGCTCGACGATGGCCGGCGCCTCGGAGCGCGGCAGCAGCGGGCCGCGGTAGCGGGCCAGCGCCTCGTCCACCCGCCCCTCGGCGAGCAGCGCCGAGACCTCCCCGAAGTCGGTGCGCACCGGGCAGAGGAGCGCGTACGGTCGCGAGCCGAGCAGGGCCGGGCCGAGCACCGCGCGCAGCCGGGTCATCTCTGCCCGCAGGGTCGAAGGGGGCACCTCCCGCTCCGACAGGTCCACAGCCAGCCGGTCGCCGTGCACGCCCCGGCCCTCCAGGGCGAGCGCCACCACGATCTCGCTGTGGCGCGGGCTCAGCCGGTGGACGCGCCCGGCGTTCTCCAGCAGGGCACAGTCCCGGCCCAGTGCGGCCAGGCCTGCACCCGCCCCACATCCGGCGGAGGGCGCGTGCGGCACCCACCCGTCCGGGCCGAGCGGAGTCGGCGGTACTGGCAGTGCACGGGCGAGCTCCGCCTCGGCCAGCAGCGCGGCTCCGCGCACCGCGGCGAGGGCGGGTGGCGTGGCGATGGTGGCGCCCCCGGAAAGGTCGACCACACCGAGCAGGCGCCCGGTGCCGGGGTCGCGCACGGGGGCAGCGGCGCACGACCAGTCATGCACGGCAGAGTTGTAGTGCTCGCCGGCCACGATCTGGACGGGCTGTCCGACCTCCAGCGCCGTGCCCGGGGCGTTGGTCCCGGCCTGCGCCTCGGACCACATGGCCCCCGCCACGAAGTGCATTCGCTCGGCGCGCCGCAAGGCCGCGGAATCCCCCTCCACCCACAGCAGGGTCCCGTCGGCGTCACCGACCGCGAAGAGGTGCCCGTCATCGGCGGCACCGGTTCCCAACAGCTCCCGCAACAGGGGCAGTACGGCGGCAAGCGGATGGCCCCGCCGGTACGCGGCCAGCTCCGCGGAGGTCCTGAACAGGGGCGGCAGACGACTGCCGTCGGGCCGTACGCCGCACACCGCGCAGCGACTCCACGAGTCGGCCACCAGACGCCGCACTCCTGACGGTGACGGCGTGCCGAACGAGGTCACGAACTGCTCGCGCACCGTGCGCAGCGCGGACGCAGAGGCCGATGTGGAGGTGGAAGTGGGGCTGGAGGCGGATGTCGAGGCAGCGGTGGAAGCGTCCATGGCGTCTCCCTCGTGCCATGCTTCCGGTTGGGTCACACCAACCTCACCGGCACTCGGTGGCGCGTTGTAGAGGCCGAATGACCTCCTTCTCAGGGGCCGTTCGGCCTGCCGCGGACCAGCGCCAAGGGTGAGCGGGCCTGAGAAGAGCCGACGGCGCGAAGGCCGTCCCGATCGGGAGGACGGGGAGCCCCTCACAGTTCTCCTGCTCCCCGTTCCGCGTCCCGGTGGCCCGCCCGGAGGAGGGACGAGCCGCGCTGTCGGGGACCCGGGGCAGCGACAGCCGGTGACGCGCGTCCGGGCCCCGCCCCTTGGCCTCAGCGGCTGGGGGGCGGGGCCCGGCCGTGCCGCAGCCCTCAGGGGTCGTACGGGGGGGGATGAAGCGCCGTATCGACGACAGCCCCGGCCGAGAAGCATGCCCCAGGTGAGATCGGGGCACGGACGGGCCTACAAGCACTGAGAGGTCACCGCACCAACGGTTCCGGCTGACGAAGCACAGCCGCGCCCAGGCCTTGCCCGAACTCCAGCTGGCGCCGGCGCCCGGGCCACGAGGGCCGACGAGCAGATGACGCGGTAGTCGACGAACGGATTCGTCGATATGCTCGGCGAACAGCATGCGCGTCGGCGCTGATGCCGACGACCGCAGGCACTGGGCCCTCACTCTCAGGCTCCGGCTTCGCCCTCCACGGATGGTCAGCGTCGTCGGGATGCTCGTGGCCCACAGACGCTCGGCGGTGCCGCCAGGAAGCGGCCTTGGCGGGACAAGGACGAACCGTGAGGGCCCATCGGTCCCGACCGTGGCGGGAACGGCCTCTGTCGGGCCTCCCCGCTCCGCCAGACGTCAGCCGACAGTCAGATCGGGGCGGACGAGCGTGCCCGACCTGCCATGGACGACCTCGTACGCCGCGTCGAGGGCACCGATCGCGGCCAGGCCACCCGTACGTTCGACGAACCGGGCCGCGGCCTCCGTCTTGGGACCCATCGAACCGTCGGGAAACCTGCCACAGCGCAGCTCGTCGGGTGTGGCGTCGAGGAGGGGCTGCTGGTCCGGGGTGCCGTAGTCGGCGTAGACGTTCGGAACGTCCGTGAGGATGAGCAGGAAGTCCGCCTTGAGGTCCTCGGCGAGCAGGGCCGCGGTGAGGTCCTTGTCGATCACCGCGTCAACTCCGTACAGCGCGCCGGTGTCGAGGTCGGCGGTGACGGGGATGCCTCCGCCGCCGGCGCAGACGACCAGTGCTCCGCAAGCGAGCAGGTCATGGATGGTGTCAGTCTCCACGATCTCCTGGGGTGACGGGGAGGCGACGACCCGGCGCCAGCCGGTGGTGTCCTGGGCGATGTGCCAGCCGCGCTTCCGGGCGAGTGACCGGGCGGTGTCCCGGGGGTACACCTGCCCGACGAACTTGGTGGGTCGCGCGAAGGCCGGGTCGTCGGCCCGCACGAGAGTGTGGGTCACCAGCGCGGCGATCTTGCGGCCGGGCAGGGCGTTGTACATGCTGCGGGCCAGCAGCGAGCCGATCATGCCCTCGGTCTGGGCGCCGAGCAGGTCCAGCGGATAGGGGGCACTCAGCGCGCGATCGGACGCGCTCTCCATGGCGAGGAGGCCGATCTGCGGGCCGTTGCCGTGGGTGAGGACGACCTCGTGCTCGTGCGCGAGTGCGGCGACAGCCGTCGCAACCCGGTCGATGTTCGCCTGTTGCACGGCCGCGTCAGGGCGTTCGCCCCGGTGCAGCAGGGCGTTGCCGCCGAGGGCGATGACGATGCGCATGGTTCAGTCCTCCAGAGTGGCGACGAGCACGGCCTTGATGGTGTGCAGCCGGTTCTCCGCCTGGTCGAAGACGATGGAGGCGGGTGAGGAGAAGACCTCGTCGGTGACTTCCAGCGCGGCCGGGCCGTAGTTGTGGTGTACTTCCTCGCCGAGCCGGGTGTGGTGGTCGTGGAGGGCCGGCAGGCAGTGCATGAACTTGACGTCCGGGTTGCTGGTGGCCGCGAGTGTCTTGTCGTTGACCTGGTACGGCAGCAACAGGTCGATACGCTTCCCCCAGGTCTCGGGGGGGGCTCCCCATGGACACCCAGGAGCGGCCTCGCAGGTCTATGGTCATGGTGGCCCTCCGTTCGGTCAGGCAGCCGCGTCGCGTTCGACCGGGTAGCTCATGCAGCGCGGTCCGCCACGGCCACGGCCCGGTTCGGCGCCGGCGATGGTGACGATCTCTGGAAGGTGTTCACGGCGAGCTTCCTCGGGCCGTACGGACGTGGTCAGTCGTGGTGCCGTGGCGTGTACTTCGGGGAGCCGCCAGTGCGGTACCTCCGCCGCCCCCGAGGGTTTCCCTTGCCGGTTACGGGTGCCTCGGGCGCCCGTGCCCGAGGGACCGTGGCCGCCGGCTGCGCGGGCACCGACTCGTCGTACTCACCGCGGTCGCGCTTGAGCCACACGTAGACCGGCAGGCCGAGCAGCAGCACGAACAGCCCGTAGTAGACGGTCTGGTAGCCGCTGCCCTGGATCGACCAGTACGAGAAGGCCATCGCGAGCGCGGTGACAGTGACGTCCCGGGCCAGCTGCCTCGGCTTCAGGCTTTCCTGGCCACGTACCAACAGCCAGTACAACTGGGCGGCGGCGGAGAACAGGTACGGGATCACGGCGGTGAGCACGCTCAGCAGGACGATCTTGGTGAAGACGTCCTCGAAGCGCGTGTAGCTGAACACGGTGATCAGCGAGGCGAGCAGGGCCGAGGCGACGATGCCGAAGACCGGGACGCCGCTCTCTCCGCGCAGCTTGGCGAAGGTCCCGGGGAAGAGTCCGTCGCGGGCGGCGGCGTACGGCATCTCCGCGCACAGCATGGTCCAGCCGTTGAGGGCGCCGATACCGGAGACGATGGCGGCCACGGCGACCGCGTCGCCCGCCCAGGTGCCGCCGAAGATGTTGTTCGCGGCGTCGGTGAACGGCGCGGTGGAGGCGCCGAGTTCGCCGTGCGAGACGGTACCGAAGACGGCGAGGGTGCCCAGGATGTAGATGACGGCGCAGACGAGCGTGCCGTACACGGTGGCGCGTGGCACGTTCCGGCCCGGCTCGCGTACGCGGCCCGCGACCACGGAAGCGGCCTCCAGCCCGAGATAGCTGAACAGGGCGATGGCCGCGGCGGCGGAGATCGCACCCAACGCCGACCGGCCACTGGCGTTGAAGGCACCGAAGTTGTCCGGGTCGATGAACAACAGCCCGATCGTGGCCATGAACACCAGCGGCACGAACTTCAGCACGGTGGTGACCACTTGGAATGCGCCGGTGTATCGCACACCGGTGAGGTTGATCGCAGCGGGGATCCACAGGCCGATCAGGGCAATGAGCACCGAGATCCCGGTCCTGTGCCCGGTGTTGACGAACACCTCGACATAACCGACCCAGGCCACCACGATCGCGGCGTTCCCCGCCCACGCGGTGATCCAGTACGACCAGGCGTTGAGGAACCCGGCGAACTCCCCGAAGGCCTCACGGGCGTAGACGTAGGGCCCGCCGCTCGCCGGGACCCGCTTCGACAGTGTCCCGAACGTCACGGCCAGCGCGAGCGCGCCGAGCGTGACGGCGACGAACGCCACGAGCGAGATGGGTCCGTACGGGGCGAGGGCCGACGGCAGGGCGAAGACCCCGGTTCCGATGATGCTGCCGATCACGAGCGCGGAGGCCGCGGGAAGGCCAAGTGCCGCCTTCGGGGCGGCTGGTGCGCCGTCGGCGGCGGCTTCGGGTCCTTTGAGGGGCGCGGACATGACTGTGCTCCTTGGGCTGATCGCAGAGAGGGAGTCGATCCACGGTTGATCCTTCTGCTCCACGGCGACCAGGGTGAGTGGCCACAAGCCCCCCTCTTGGCCCATTGGTCCCGAGTGCCGGCGGCTCTGTCCGCCCGCGGCGTTGCCTCGATGCGTGGATTCAGTCGTGCGGGACGACGGCCACGGGGCAGCAGACGTGGTGCAGCACCGCGTGCGTGACGGGACCGATGTGACTGCCCAGACGGCCGTCCCGCGTCCGGCGGCCCACGACGACGAGGGAGGCCCCGGTCGACGCGCGCACGAGTTCGGAGGTGACCCGGCCTTCGGCCACGGTCTCGACGACAGGGACACCGGGGAACTTCTCGCACCACGGGCGCAGCGTCGCGACGACGGTGCGTTCCTGCGCGGCTCCGCCACCGTCCTGCTCGGCATCACCGCCACCTTCGCCCACGACGTCCTGGCGTTCGAGGATCTCGTCCGCGGTCTTCGTCCGGACGAAGGGTTTCGGAGCTTCGTTCCAGGTCTTGATCCAGTTGCGGATCTCCCTCTCCAGGGACTGGACGTTCTTGTGCACACCTCGCGCAGCGAATTCCTGACTCAGGACACTGGGGGCCGCGGGTTCGTGTGGAGCCCACGGCCCGCGCGGATGGCGCAGTCAGCCCAGCGGAAGGCGAGCGGCGACGTACTCGGTGAGGTCGAGGAGGCGGTTGGTGTAGCCCCACTCGTTGTCGTACCAGCCGAAGACCTTCACCAGCTCGCCGTGCGCCTGGGTCAGCGGCGCGTCGAAGACGCAGGAGGCGGGGTCACCGACGACGTCCCGCGAGACGATAGGTGCCTCGGAAACCCGCAGGACGCCCTTCAGCGGCCCATCGGCGGCCTCCCGGAAGGCGGTGTTGACCTCCTCGACGGTGACGGCCCGGTCGAGGACCACACTAAGGTCGGTCAGAGAACCGTCCTCCACGGGGACCCGTACGGCGATGCCGTCCAGGGTGCCGGACAGTTCCGGCAGGACGAGGCCGACGGCACGGGCGGCTCCCGTGCTGGTGGGGATGATGTTCACGGCGGCGCTGCGGCCGCGGCGCAGGTCCTTGTGCGGGCCGTCGAGAACGACCTGGTCGTTGGTGTAGCCGTGGATGGTGGTCATCAGGCCCTTGTCGATACCGAAGGACTCGTCGAGGACCTTCACCATCGGCGCCACGCAGTTGGTGGTGCAGGAGGCGTTGGAGACCACATGGTCCCGCTCCGGGTCGTACGTGCCCTCGTTGACACCCATGACCACGGTAGCGTCGACACCCTTGCCCGGCACGGACAGCAGCACCTTGCGCGCGCCGGCCTCCAGGTGCAGGCCGGCCTGTTCACGGGTGCGGAAGCGGCCGGTGGATTCGATGACGACGTCCACGCCAAGGCTGCCCCAGGTCAAAGCGGCCGGGTCGCGTTCGGCCGTGACGGCGATGCGGTGTCCGTCGACGGTCAGTGAGTCGTCGTCGTGTTCGACGGTGCGGTGCAGGCGACCGTACGTCGAGTCGAACGCCAGCAGGTGCGCCAGCGTGGCCGGCGAGGTGATGTCGTTGACCGCCACGACCTCGACGGGTGTGCCGGTGCCACGCTCCACGCGTTCCAGCACGCAGCGCAGGTAGTTGCGGCCGATGCGGCCGAACCCGTTGATGCCGACGCGCACGCTCATGTCCGTCGTCCTCCCGATCGATGCCCGGCGGTGTGCCGGGGTGGGTTCCGAGCCTGCGCGCGGACAATCGGGAGGGGCAGGGGCCGGACGGGGGCGGACTGTGGGACGTTCGGCCCCGAGCTGGGCTTCGCCGTTGCCCGGCGCCCGCTTGCGCGTCGCGTCAGCGGCCTTCCTGCCTCAGCCGGCCCCGGGCTTCGGTGGCGATCACGGAGGCCTGGATGCGCCGCTCCACGCCGAGCTTGGCGAGCAGACGGGAAATGTGGTTCTTCACCGTCTTCTCGGCCAGGTACAGGCGCTGACCGATCTGTCGGTTGGTCAGTCCCTCGCCGATCAGGGCCAGGATCTCCCGCTCCCGGTCGGTCAGACCCGGCAGGGCGTCCGGCTCCTCCTCCTTCTGCTGTCCGCCGCGCAGCCTGGTCATCAGCTTGGTGGTGGCGCTCGGGTCCAGCAGCGACTGGCCCCGGGCCACCGTGCGCACGGCCGCCACCAGGTCGGAGCCCTGGATCTGCTTCAGTACGTAACCGGACGCCCCCGCCATGATCGAGTCCAGCAGCGCCTCCTCGTCGTCGAACGAGGTCAGCATCGGACAGGCCAGGTCCGGTATGCGCGAACGCAGTTCCCGGCACACCGCGACACCGTCGCCGTCCGGCAGGCGCACGTCGAGGACGGCGACCTGCGGGCGCAGAGCGGGGACGCGTGCCAGGGCCTGCTCCGCCGTGGCGGCCTCGCCGACCACGGTGATGTCCGGTTCGTCGTTCAGCAGGTCGTGCACCCCGCGCCGTACCACCTCGTGGTCGTCCATCAGGAAGACCTGGATCGGGTGGCCGGGGCCGGACTGCTCGCCGTCCGCCATCGAATGGTCCTGTTGCGCGTATGCCGCGTCCACACCGCTGTCCGCGTGGACGCGGTGGGCCGTCTCGCTGGAGATCCTTCCCGGTTCGGAGTGGTATGCCCAGGGCCGGTTGGCCCCTGTTTCCCCCGGTACGCGCTGCCGCCGGTCGACGCCGTCGAGAGAAACAGGGACGTCGGCCGGCAGTCCGTGACGGGGCCCCACGGTCCCGGTTCCGGGGCCGGGTGGCCCTGGGGCCGGGGCGGGGCCTCGCATCAGGCTGGAGCCACGGAACGATCACAAGGAGCGGAACAGATGACCGTCAGGGACACCGACTTCCAGCAGACCGCCACCGCCGTACGGGTCCGAGGCGCGGGCGACGTGGACGAGCAGGCGCTCGCCTACGTCCGCACCAAGGTCGACGCGGTCCTCGGCCGGTCGGGCCTGCCGCCCGTCAGCGGCGAGGTGCGGATCGAGAAGGCCACGGCGCACCACGCCGGGCACCTGTGGACGGCACGGGCCGAGATCCGGGTGGACCGCGACCTCGTGGTCGTCCACGCCGGGGAGGCCACCTCCCACGAGCTCGCGGACCGGCTGCAGGACCGGCTGCGCGGCCAGGTGGAGCGGGTCGTGCACCGCGGCGACGCGGCCCGCAAGTCGGCCACGCCGCCGCCCTGGCGCGGGGGCCCGGCGGACGGGCGGCAGGAGTAGGGACCTGGAGCCGGGTGCGGAGCGGTTCACCCTCCCGCGCCCGGCCCGTCCAGCGGCCCTGGGAGAGAAGGAGGGCGGCGTGAAGACCCACACCGTCGGAGAGGTGATGACCCGTGAAGTCATCCAGGCACATCGGCAGACGACGTTCAAGGACCTGGTACGGCTGCTGAACCGGCACCGGATCGGCGGACTGCCCGTCGTCGACGCGGACGACAAGGTGGTAGGGGTGATCTCCGCGACCGACCTCGTCCGCGGGCAGGCGGACCGCGCCGACCGGCGGATCCGCCTGCCGGGCCTGCGCCGTCCGGTGCGCGTCCCGGCGGGCGGGGCCCCGGGGCTCGTCGCCGCGGAGCTGATGTCCTCACCTGCGGTCACGGTGCATCCGGAGCAACCGGTCCCGGAGGCAGCCCGCATGATGGAGCGTCACCACATCGAGCGGCTTCCCGTCGTGGACGAGGAGGACCGCCTCATCGGCATCGCCACCCGCCGCGACCTTCTGCGTGTCTTCCTGCGCACGGACGAGGAGATCCGCCGACAGGTGATGGACGAGGTCCTGGTCGGCGCCCTCGGCCTGTCCTCCGACGCGGTCACCGTGTTCGTCCGGGACGGCGTGGTCACACTGAAGGGACGCCTGGAACGTCGGAGCGACATCCCCCTGGCGATCCGATCGGCCTGGCGGGTCGAGGGGGCCGTCGGAGTGGTCAACGGCCTGACCTACAGCGTCGAAGACTGCCACCCGGCCGAGCCGCGCCCCATTGACGAACCCGTTCAGGGACCGCCCACGTGAGGTCCCGGGCCCGAGGGTACCGTCCGGCCCTCCCCGACCGGGCCGGGCGGACAGAGGAAAGGACCAACGGCGTCTGCGGCCGGGCCGCACCGCGGACGAGAGTGGGATCGGAGCGGCACCGGCATCCCTCACGGTGCCGCCCCGTAGCCCCGCCGGACCACCTCCGGCGGCACCGACGTACCGGAGGCGCACTCCCATGACCCGACAGGAAGCCGGGACCACGACCACGACCCCTCTCACCGAGGCTCCGTCCGACACCACCATCGCGGTGGACCGGTTGGTGACGGCCGGGTTGAAGGCGCTCGCCGACTACGAGGAGCTGGACCAGGAGCAGGTCGACCACATCGTCAGGAAGGCCTCGGTCGCCGCACTGGACCAGCACACCGCGCTGGCACGGCTCGCAGTGGAGGAGACCGGACGCGGCCTGTTCGAGGACAAGGCGGCCAAGAACATGTTCGCGTGCGAGCACGTCACGCACAGCATGGGCCACATGAAGACCGTCGGCGTGATCGCCCGCGACGACGTCGAGGACCTGGTAGAGGTCGCGGAACCGGTCGGCGTGATCGCCGCGGTCACCCCGGTCACCAATCCGACCTCCACCACGATCTTCAAGGCGCTGATGGCGCTGAAGACCCGCAACCCGGTCGTCTTCGCCTTCCACCCCTCCGCCCAGCGGTGCAGCGCCGAAGCGGCGCGCGTCGTGCGCGACGCCGCCGTCGCCGCCGGTGCGCCCGAGCACTGCGTGCAATGGATCGAGACCCCGTCCATCGAGGCCACCCGCACCCTGATGCACCACCCCGGCATCTCCCTCATCCTCGCCACCGGCGGCAACGCCATGGTCAAAGCCGCGTACTCGGCCGGCAAGCCCGCCCTCGGCGTGGGCGCCGGCAACGTCCCCGCCTACGTGCACAAGAGCGCGAAGCTGCGCCGGGCCGTCAACGACCTGGTGCTGTCGAAGTCGTTCGACAACGGGATGATCTGCGCCTCCGAGCAGGCCGTCATCCTCGACGACGAGATCTATGACGCCGCCCTCGCGGAGTTCCGCACCCTGCACGCCCACCTGGCGACCGCCGAGGAGAAGGCGAAACTGGAGGCCTTCCTCTTCCCGACCGGCAGGACGGCCGGCAGCGGCTGCGAGCCCAAGGTCAACTCGGCGGCCGTGGGGCAGAGCCCCGCCTGGATCGCGGAACAGGCCGGGTTCACCGTCCCTGCCGACACCTCGCTCATCCTGGTCGAGGCCGAGCGGGTCGGCCGGGACGAGCCGCTGACCCGCGAGAAGCTCTGCCCCGTGCTTGCCGTGCTGCGCGCCGGTTCCGAACAGCGGGGCTTCGACCTCTCCGCGGACATGGTCGCCTTCCATGGTCAGGGCCACAGCGCCGTCATCCACACCGAGGACCCCGCGCTCGCGGAAGCGTACGGCCGCCGCATCAAGACGGTGCGCGTCATAGTCAACTCCCCATCCTCGCAAGGGGCCATCGGCGGGATCTACAACAGCCTGCTGCCGTCGTTGACACTCGGCTGCGGCTCCTGGGGCAGCACCTCGGTGTCCAACAACGTCTCCGCCGCCCAGTTGCTCAACATCAAACGGGTCTCCACCCGCCGCAACAACCTCCAGTGGTTCAAGGTCCCACCGAAGATCTACTTCGAGCCGCAGGCCCTGCGCTACCTGCAGTCCATGCCGGACGTCCACCGCATTACCGTCGTCACCGACGCCACCATGACCCGCCTCGGCTTCGTCGACCGCGTCACCCACATCCTGCAGCGCCGCCGCGAACCGGTCACCGTGCAGATCATCGACAACGTCGAACCCGAACCCAGCATCGACTCCGTCCGCCGCGGCGCCCGTCTCATGGGCGACTTCCGCCCCGACACGATCATCGCGCTCGGCGGCGGCTCACCCATGGACGCGGCCAAGGTGATGTGGCTGCTGTACGAGCAGCAGGCCGACGGCAAGGACATCGACTTCGCCGACATGCGGCACAAGTTCTCCGACATCCGCAAGCGGGCCTTCCGCTTCCCCGTCCTGGGAAAGCTCGCCCGCCTGGTGTGCGTGCCCACCACGTCCGGAACCGGCGCCGAGGTCACCCCCTTCGCCGTCATCTCCGACCCGGCCACCGGCAAGAAGTACCCGCTCGCCGACTACGCGCTCACCCCCAGCGTGGCCATCGTCGACCCGCTGCTCACCGCCGAACTGCCTCCCGCGCTCGCCGCCGACAGCGGCTTCGACGCCCTCACCCACGCCATCGAGGCGTACGTCTCCGTCTACGCCAACGACTTCACCGACGGCCTGTCACTCCACGCGATCCGCCTCATCTTCGACAACATCACGGCCTCCGTGAACGACGGCGCGGGAAGTCCTCAGGCGCGGGAGAAGATGCACAACGCCGGCACCATCGCGGGCATGGCCTTCGGCAACGCCTTCCTGGGCATCGTCCACGCCATGTCCCACACCCTCGGCGCCACCTTCCACATCGCCCACGGCCGCACCAACGCCGTCCTGCTGCCGCACGTCATCCGCTACAACGGCACCGTCCCCACGAAGCTCACCGGCTGGCCCAAGTACGAGCACTACCGCGCCCCCGAACGCTTCCAGGACATCGCCCGCACCCTCGGCCTGCCGGCCGCCACGCCTCAGGAGGGCGTGGAGTCGCTGGCCTCGGCCGTGGAACGCCTGCGCGACAGCGTGAGCATCGAGCCGTCGTTCAGCGCCCTCGCCGTCGACGAGCGCGCGTTCCTCGACGCCCTGCCCCAGCAGGCCCTGAACGCCTACGAGGACCAGTGCGCACCCGCCAACCCACGGATGCCGATGCTCGACGACATGCAGGAACTCATGCGCACGGCCTACTACGGCCAGAAGGACGCCGCCAGCGCATAGGCCGACCGGGAGCACATAGGCCGACCGGGGCGCGGTAGGGCCGTTCGGCCCTACCGCGCCCCTCACTGCCCGCATTCAAATGGCCTGATCCACCCCCGCCCGTGACCCGCCGGCCACCGGGCTCCACCCCGAGACCTCGGGGGGTCTCATGCCACCGATCTTCGAAGGGACACGCAGATGCGGTACCGGCCCCGCCGCCACCGACACCGCGGCGACCAGCGCCGTTACGGCAACGGCACTCCTACCGAAGCACCCGCGCAGTGAGTGACGAAACCCTACGGAAACCCACCATGGCCAGCAACAACGCCCTGCCCTCCACCGCCGGTCCACGGCACAGCGCGGAACTCGACAGCGCCGAGGCCCTGCGACTCCTGGGCAGCGTCTCCCTGGGCAGGATCGTCTTCACCCAGCACGCGCTCCCCACGATCCGGCCGGTCAACCACATCCTCGACAACGGCGATATCATCATCCGCACCCACGAAGGCTCGGCGATCACCTCGCACACCCGCCATGCGAACGGCTCAGGCGTCGTCGTCGCCTACGAGGCCGACGCCATCGACCCGGGCACCCACCTCGGCTGGAGCGTGGTCGTCACCGGCTACGCCCGCCTGATCACCGATCCCCACGAACTGGCCCGCTACCAGGCACTGCTCCATCCCTGGGTGAAACAGACCATGGACTACGCGGTCCGCATCCACCCCCACCTGGTCACGGGAATCCGGCTCACCGCCGCGGACGAGACCATCAGCGCCTGACCCCGACGGATCAGCGATCCAGTGCAGGACTCCGCGGACTCCTGCACGGCTCGCCACCGAATGAGAAAGAGGCTCCGCCGAGAAAGAGGCTCCTCACTTCTCTTGCGGTCCGGCAACCGACCCCGGGGGCTGTACAGGGCGAATGCAGGATTACGCCAGCGTCGTCATCGTGTGTCATGGACGGATCTTCGACGAACGGGCCGGGTCTACGAGGGGGCTGTGTGGTGGAGCCTGGGCTGCGGAAGGCATCGCGGGTGCGGGATGCCGTACGGCTGCTCCTTGTACTGGACCGCTGTGGCGCGCCCTGCGACCCCGACACCGGGAAGTCACCGCAGGATGCCGTGACCGTAACAAGGGGTCAGGCCTCGACCACCCGCCAGGTCACAACTGACCTATCCGGGGCCGGCACCACACCGGGGTCACAGGGCCCGGAGCCCGTGCTCCCGGAACTGCTCACGCACGCGCTCGGTCAGCTCCGGCGCCCAGCAAGCCGGAGGTGTCCAGAGCGGTGTGCAGGGCGGCCTCCTTGCAGCGGCTCAGCACCGCGCCCGTGAATGCCGGTTGGAGCAGGGGCTCACCTGCCGTGAGGGTCACTCCCCCACCCGCCGTGGTGATGAAGGACCGGTACTTGTCGTGCTCGGCCACCACCTCGTCGACGGTGGCCTCGCGCCCGCATGTGCCAGGTGTCGGGGTTGGCGCAGTACAGGCAGCGCAGCGGGCAGCCGCTGACGAACCGCGTGCCTGGGCCGTCGACGCCGGCGGACAGGTCAAGGAGTGGATCCGGCCCGAGACCTGTCCGGCGGCGAGCTGCGTCACGGGGTTCACAGGGCCCCATGGAAGGTGCGGCTGATCACGTCGAGCTGCTGCTCTCGGGTCAGACGGACGAAGTTGACCGCGTAACCGGAGACCCGGATCGTCAACTCCGGGTACTTCTCCGGGTGCTCCATGGCGTCCTCGAGCGTCGCCCGGTTCAGCACGTTGACGTTCATGTGGAAGCCGCCGGAGGCCATGTAGGCGTCGAGGATGCCGGCCAGGTTCACGGCACGCTCGGCCGGGTCGTGGCCGAGCCCCTCAGGCGTGACGGTCGACGTGAGGGAAATGCCGTCGCGGGCGCCGTCGTACGGGAGCTTCGCCACCGACAGCGCGGAGGCGACCATGCCGTGCCGGTCGCGGCCGTTCATCGGGTTCGCGCCGGGCGCGAACGGGGCACCCGCGCGCCGGCCGTCGGGGGTGTTACCGGTGTGCTTGCCGTACACCACGTTCGAGGTGATGGTCAGCACCGACTGCGTGTGCTCCGCGCCCCGGTACGTGGGGTGCTTGCGCACCTTCGCCATGAACGACTTCACCAGCTCGACGGCGAGACCGTCGGCGCGGTCGTCGTTGTTGCCGTACGCGGGAAACTCCCCCTCAGTGCGGAAGTCGACGGCAAGGCCCGTGGCGTCCCTGAAGACCTTCACACGCGCGTGCTTGACCGCGGACAGACTGTCCACGGCGACCGACAGACCCGCGATGCCGCACGCCATGAAACGGTGCACGGGGTAGTCGTGCAGCGCCATCTCGATCCGCTCGTAGGCGTACTTGTCGTGCATGTAGTGGATGACGTTGAGCGCGTCGACGTACGTCTCCGCCAGCCAGTCCAGCACCCGGTCGTACGCCGCCGACAGCTCGTCATAATCAAGGTACTCGCCCATCAGCGGGGGCATCTCTGGCGCGATCTGCTCACCGGTCATCTCGTCCCGGCCGCCGTTGACCGCGTACAGCAGCGCCTTTGCCAGGTTCACTCGGGCCCCGAAGAACTGCATCTGCTTGCCCACCGCCATCGCGGACACACAGCAGGCGATCGCCGTGTCGTCACCGGTGCGCGGTCGCATCAGCTCGTCGGACTCGTACTGGATGGAGCTGGTGTCGATCGAGACCTGCGCGCAGAACCGCTTGAAGCCCTCGGGCAGCCGCGGAGACCACAGGACGGTGAGGTTCGGCTCCGGGGCGGGGCCGAGGTTGTACAGGGTCTGCAGGAAGCGGAAGGACGACCGTGTGACCAGCGGGCGGCCGTCGGCGCCGATGCCGCCGATGGACTCCGTCACCCAGGTCGGGTCGCCGGAGAACAGGGCGTCGTACTCGGGGGTGCGCAGGAACCGTACGATCCGCAGCTTGATCACGAAGTCGTCGATCAGCTCCTGCGCGCGGGTCTCGTCGATACGGCCCTCGTCCAGGTCCCGCTGGAGGTAGACGTCCAGGAAGGTGGAGGTGCGGCCCAGCGACATCGCGGCGCCGTTCTGCTCCTTCACCGCCGCCAGGAAGCCCAGGTACAGCCACTGCACCGCCTCATGTGCGGTGGCGGCGGGCCGGGTGACATCACAGCCGTACGAGGCGGCCATCTCGGCCAGCTCCCCCAACGCGCGAATCTGCTCGGCGAGCTCTTCACGGTCGCGGATGACGTCCGGGGTGGAGGGCCGCGCGTCCAACAGGGCCCGCTCGGCCCGCTTGGCCTCGATCAGCCGGTCGGTGCCGTACAGGGCGACGCGCCGGTAGTCGCCGATGATCCGGCCGCGCCCGTACGCGTCCGGCAGCCCGGTGATGATCCCGACCTTGCG
>NZ_JAMGBG010000061.1 GCF_023516595.1 Streptomyces neyagawaensis
GGTGGAGGGCCGCGCGTCCAACAGGGCCCGCTCGGCCCGCTTGGCCTCGATCAGCCGGTCGGTGCCGTACAGGGCGACGCGCCGGTAGTCGCCGATGATCCGGCCGCGCCCGTACGCGTCCGGCAGCCCGGTGATGATCCCGACCTTGCGGGCTGCGCGCATTTCGGGGGTGTACGCGTCGAAGACACCGTCGTTGTGCGTCTTGCGGTAGGTGCCGAAGATCTCCGTCACGAACGGATCGGCCGTGTAGCCGTAAGCCGCCAGCCCGTTCTCCACCATCCTCAGGCCGCCGTTCGGCATGATCGCCCGCTTGAGCGGGGCGTCGGTCTGCAGGCCGACAACCAGCTCACGGTCGCGGTCGATGTAGCCAGGCGCGTGCGAGGTGATCGTGGACGGGGTGGCCGCGTCGACGTCGAGGATGCCCCTCTCGCGCTCCACGGGGAACAGGACGCTGACCTTGCCCCAGACCTCGCGCGTGCGCCCGGTCGGGCCGGCCAGGAACTCCGAGCCGCCTTCATACGGCGTGTAGTTGGCCTGGATGAAGTCCCGTACCTCGACGCACTCCTGCCACCGTGTTCCGGCGAATCCGCGCCACGCCTCCACGGATGCGTCCACGCCGGTCTCGGCCGCTTCTGCGTGGGGTGCCACCGCCATCACTGCCTCCGCCTCGTTCACGACACCATCCGCGGGGCCTCCGCGTTCGGCTCCACCGTCGATGCTCGTCGCCCACCGTGGTCGGGGGCAGGGCCGCCAGGAACCCGTCACCGCGACCGTCCGGCCCCTTCGCCATGGGGCCGGACGGCCCTCTGCGCAGGGCCCCGGTCAGGCGGAGAGCCGCACCCCGTACAGCGTGCGACCGCCGACCAGCTCACGCCCGGTCACCAGCTCGGGCTCGACACGCACGAAGACCTCCACAGGTGAAGGGGCCCAGGAGCAGGGAACAACCCTGTTCAGGTGCTCGTGCTCGGCCGGGTCGGCCACCACCGCCGCCCGCCCGGTCACAACGACACTCCAGCCGGCCCGGGCGCCCGCGTCGACGTCGTCCGCCTCGAAGGCGACCACCGAACCGTCGACCGCACGGGCCAGTTCCGAAGCCGCACAGGTGCGCAGCAGCACCGCACCGTCGTCGTCCAGACAGAAGTTGACCGGCAGGACTGCGGGCAGTGCCTGCCGGGTGTACACGATGCGGCCGACCGACACCTTCGCCAGCAGACCCAGACATTCCTGCCGACCGAGGTCACGGAAACCATCGTTGGAATACATAGCCAGTCCGTCTCTTGCACAGGGCAGCGCTCGCACTCCATCGTCCGTAGCCTCGGCATCGGAGATGAGAGGCCATGAGTCCCCCTGTGCCTGAGAGCAGCCCCCGCTGGGAGGGACTTCTGCAAGTGGAATGACTTCGGCAGGGCGCATCGCGGCGTAGTACATGCAGCCGAAGAAGGCATACAGATCCAGGCCTCGCCCGGGAAGGGCCTTGACCGACGCCAGCAGACGGGCCACCTGAGCGGGGTTCGGCACGCATTCGGATCGCCTTCATCGGTTTTTCGCTTCACCGTCTTCGCGGCGGCGGCGCTCCCGTCGACCTTGCGGCACAAGGCGTCAAGCCCTCGGCGCAGCACGTCGGGCTCCTCCAGCTCACTGACCGGAAGGGAGTGTCGTTCCAGCCAGGCCAGTGCCGCCTGCCATTCCTCCTGCGGAGCGGTACTCCACGCCTTCTTGTCGAAGGCCCACCGGTGGAGCGCGCGTCGCAGCACCCGCGGTGACCGGTAGACGGCTTCCGGCTCCACGAGCGCTGGCGAGATGGCGGCAAGAGCATCGGCGAGTGTACGGCGAAGTATTTCCCGGAGTACGGTCCCAACGGTGCTCGATGTACTCCGGCGCCAGGACATACCACGGGGGTCGTTGCGGTTGCCGCCGGTCAGCAGGACGGCGAGCGGAGTGCCCTGTCCGTCGGTGATCAGGTGGTGCTTCGAGCCGGCCCGGCCTCGGTCGACTGGCGAGGGGCCGCTGTGGCTCCCCCTTTTAGGGCCCTGAGGTGCGAGGAGTCGACCACGCAGCGGGACCGGTCCAGGCGTGGGGCCGCATTGAGTTCGGCGAGCAGAACGTCGTGGAGCCGCTGCCGGACGCCGGCCTCGTTCCAGTCCCGCAAGCGTCGCCAGCAGGTCATGCCCGAGCCGAAGCCCAGCTCCTGGGGCAGGTACTCCCACTGGACACCGGTGTGCAGCAGGGGCGTCGACTGCCTTCGTCTGCCAGCCGAGGGATCACTGCCTGGAACCTCCGCCTGTCCACGAAGAGCGTCCGCAAGCGTCCGCCCGACGGCTCGTTCCGCGAGGTAACAGAGCGACGCAGGAACGCGACTGCCATCAGAACCAGGGTGCGCCTTGTACCTGGGTCTGGCGGAGTGGGCTGTGGAAGACCCCGCCAGTGGGCCGTGTGGCTCCCTGCCCGATCAGCAAAGCCGAGTGCTCGACAGCGAAGGCTGACCGCCTTCCCGCCTTCTGAGTCTTCCTGGTACCGGGCTCGGATCATGGCCCGCGCCAGATGTTGGCGAAGGCCGCGTTCTCGATGGTCCGCCTCTGGCGCACGGCCTCCAGCTCCCTCACCGCGTCGTGGACGGCGGCCACCACACGCGTCACCGCCTCGTCGTCGAGGCCTGTCCCGTCATCGGATCGTTCGTCGTCGATGCCCACGGCCGCAGCGAGGGCGGTCAGCACGGGTTCCCTGTGTTTCCAGCGGTCGGCTGCGCGGCGGCGGGCGGGCGTATCGACCGATTGCAGGCTTTTCGATCCGAAGGGCGACCGGCTGCGTCGCTGCGGTGTCAGCTCACCGCTCTCTTCCAGGGCGGCCTGGTACGTGGCCGAGAGGTCGCGGCCCCGACGCCACAGCCAGTCCTCGACCCGCTCGTAGGGCGGCTGCCGAGTGAGACCTGCCGCAGCTTCATCCAGAAACCCGTCGTCGAGCGGCGGCGGTCCATCCGGCACGATGTGGTCGCCGTCCAGGCCGACCGTCCCCGCACGGATGAGATCGATCAGCTCGGCTCCCGCGAGGGCGAGGGACAGGTCGCCC
>NZ_JAMGBG010000062.1 GCF_023516595.1 Streptomyces neyagawaensis
CCGCAGCTTCATCCAGAAACCCGTCGTCGAGCGGCGGCGGTCCATCCGGCACGATGTGGTCGCCGTCCAGGCCGACCGTCCCCGCACGGATGAGATCGATCAGCTCGGCTCCCGCGAGGGCGAGGGACAGGTCGCCCTGTCCCACGGCACGCTCCAGGTCGATGGCGATCATGAACAGGTCTTTCGCCGTGGTCATGCAGGGCTCCCCTCGGAGAATTCGACAAGGCTCCTCTCGGAGACTTCGACAAGCGTGCGTGTTCAGCGACCACGCGACTACCTGGTGTGCAGAGGTTCCCTGAAGGACTTGCGGAACACCGGCCCGGCGAAGGGGATGATCGAGGACATCACCTTCGACTTCAACGTGGTGGGGTGCCGCTCGAGTCTGACGTCGACGCGGGTGCCGTTGTCCGTGGGAGTCATCTGAAACTGCCAGCCCCCCGAGCCGAACGGCACCGAGTCACGAGTGGTGACGGTGACCCTGTTCGTCGAGGGGTCCCATTCGTAGCGCGCACGCTCCCATGACTTGTGGTTCCCCTCGGTCACCTCCGCCCAGGTGTCACCCCGCTCGTGAACCTGGAAGTGCTCGGCATCGATGGACGACCACTCCTCGACACGGGATGGGCTGAAGTTCGTCAGCACGCCCATCACCTCGTCCGGGCTCAACGAGGAGTTCACGTGGAAGTGCAGGGACGGCATGATCGGCTCCCTGGTTCGAGATGACCATTGCCTGCCGGCGTCGTCGGCGTTCATCTCTCACGTACCTGGCTCACTTCGCCGCCGCCGGTCCGCAATGGCCGGAATGACCGGAATGGCCAACTTCCAGAATGCACCTCTGCCCCGCACCGTGCACCAGCAGGTCCCTGGACCCACACCCGTGTGATCGTGTCCGCGGCCGGCGTGGGCTCGCGCAGTGAGGAAGGGGGCATTGCCGCAGGCGGACTGATCACCGCGACCGGCCGCGGAGCCCGGTCTGAACCGTGGGAGTCGACATCGTCCCGGACGGCCACCGAGCCGGGCACGCGCCGGCCGTCATACGACCTCGGCCCCGTCGATCCTGCGTCGATCGCAGGTGAGTCGCACTTCGGAACCCTCGCCGACCGCAGCGGTGACTCGCTTCACGCGCCCACTGTGTACATCACCGACGCAGAGCACGCCGGGCACGCTGGTTTCCAAGGGCAGCGGCATGCGGTGGCCAGCCAGGAGCGCGACGTCCTGTCCGGTCAGCAGGAAGCCCTAGGGAGCCATGCCAGCTACTGGTCGAGCTCATCCGTACACGGTGCGGCACCGATGAACACGAACACGGCGCTGACGGCCCAGGTGAAGCGCCGCCGGCTCGTCCGGTCCCCTGCGACCGCGCCGTACACTCGGCGCCAGCAAGACGCATGACGTCAATCGCCGTCGTGTGTTCGAGCCCAGTTGAGGAACGCCTCGATGGCATCTGCGGTGACTCTGGAACGGACCGAGGCGAAGAAGTCGAAGTCGTGCTGGGTATAAGGCAGTTCGACGAACACGACCGGGCGGCGGGACACCTGGCGCAGGGCGGCGGCCACCGCTTGCGCGCTGGCCGGTGGCACCGCGGTGTCGTTGGCTCCATGGACGATCAGCATCGGCGGCGCGTCAGGGCGGGCGAGCAGGGCCGGCGAGCTGGACGGGTCCGCCGTCCGCGCACCGAGATAGCCATAGAGGACAACGACTCCGGCGACGCTGGTGTCGGCGGCTTCGAAGCCGGGCTGGAGCGCGACGCGGTCGGAGGTGAGCGCGGCGGAGACCGCTAGATGGCCTCCGGCAGAGGATCCGGCGATGAATACCTGGGTCGGGTCAGCGCCGTGCTCGCGGGCATTGTCTCGAATCCAGGCGATCAGCCTCTTTGTGTCGACCAGCGGGTTGGGGTGCCTTCCGGCGGAACGTAGCCGATAGTTCGCGCTCAGGCATAGCCAGCCATGCGCGGCCAGTCGATTGAGCATCATGACGCCTTCACGGCTCTTGCCGCCCTGGAAGAAGCCGCCGCCGTGCAGGTGTACAAGAACCGGACGGCCGCAGCTTGACGATGGCGTGCGGTAGAGGTCGACCCGGTGAGCGCGATCGGGGCCGTAGCGCAGGTTCCGCGACCGTTCGACAGCGTGGCTGCGGCGCTGGAACGGCAGCAGAATCCCCCGCCACCAATGCCCCGCGAGCCGTCCAGCTGCCGATGTGTCGGCGGGGCCGACGGACGCACGCCAGTCGATGCCCAGCCCGCGCTCAAGTTCGGCCTCCAAAACGGCCCGAGCCGAACTGGCTCGCAGCTGCAGCCAGACCAGCCCGCCCACCACCATGGCCGCGCAGACTGCGGCGGCAACCGTCGCCGGCATCCCGACGGGGTGGTCGGTCATCACCATGGAGACAACGAAGACCCCCAGCAGGATCAGGGGGATCTCGTTCACGGTCATGGTCAGCACGAACACCGCGAAGCCCAGCGTGCCGCGCCGGACAGGCGGCCACCCAGCGATTGCCACGAACAGCATCCAGATCGCCGCTGTCACCACCATGCCCCTGCTGGCCTCCTACGCCGGTTGGGTCATCGAAGACCGATCTGCTGGTCTGAAAGGGGGGCGCGAGTCGAGCGCGATGGATGTCCGTACTGCGCTGGTCGAGTCACGTAGCGCTGGTCTCGGCGCCGACGATGAATCTCAGCCGTTGGCATCCTCGATAGTGATCATCAGCTCGCGGAGCAGGTAGACCGGCCGACGCTGCCCGGTCCGCGACAGGGTACCGAGGGGTGCGGCCTTGTGTCGCCCAGCCCGTCCCGCAGGACCCAGACCCCGAGCCGGCCGCTGCGTAGCCCGACCCCAGAACCTCCGTGCCGGCCACGGCCGGGGTCGTCTGACATACGCGCATACGGAGCGCCATCGATCCGAAAGCTACTGGCGGGTTACTTGTCGCCCGGTTCGCCGCTCGTCAACAGCACGTCGGCCGTGAGTTCGGCGCGACTGAGATGCTTTCACCGGGAACCCACGGGTGCTTTCGGCAAGCAGGCATGAAAGTGCGGTGGGCCGGGTTGCCGCCAAAACGGCAGGTCCTTCACCACTGGGCTCAATCGGCGCGCTGTCCGACACGGAGGACGCTCAGGTAACGGCGTGATACCCGGTCGCCCATCCGCGTGCGGATGCGCTCGGCGATCGCGTCGAGCAGGGGCTCACGGACATCGCGGTCGAGCCTGCGGTATAGCGACAACGAGCGAAGGTGATCGGCAAAGCCGTCCCCGTTGAACCACTGAACGGTTGGGTACCAGCGCACGATCGTTGGGCCGAACAATTCGCCGGGATCGTCGACCAGGCCCCAGCCCTCGTCGGTGGTGCGCACGTTTTCCTCCAGCGGAGGATGACCCCAGTCGGGGTTCCCGGGGCAGAACCGCTCGTGGAGATCGGCGGTCTCGGCGTACACCTCCGGCTCTCCCTGCCGGCGGACAACGACGTGGCCGAGCAGCGCCATCCAGCCTCCGGGATGGAGCACGTCGTGCGCTCGCTGCCAGCCGATCGACAGGTCGACCCAGTGCCACGACGACGCAGCCACGAGAGCATCGAAGCGTCGGCCGCGATCGTCCCACTCCTCGAACGTCGACGTCTCGACTGCGACGTTACGGAAGGAGCTGATCCGGTGGCGAGCGAGTGCAGCCATTTCCAGGCCCGGCTCGATGGCGGTCACTGAGCATCCAAGCGCCGCCAGGGAGCGCGTCGCCTGACCGGTACCACAGCCCACCTCAAGGACCGACGACTTGTCGTCCATGCCGGTGACGGCGACAAGGTCCGCGAACAGCTCGCGGGGGTATCCCGGTCGGACTCGGTCGTAGAGCTCCGGCACCTCGTTGAACACCCGGCCGAGGTCGTGTGGATCCGGGCGTATCCTCGGAGCATCAGTCACGAGTGCACAAGCTATGAGGTTCGTCCACGGGGACGCCACTGGTTTAACGTCAGCTCCTCGACAGCAGCCGTGCCGCTCTTTCCTGTCTGCTCCGCCAGCCCTTTGCCAGCTGTGGCAGGAGGTCCGGACACGGGCGGGAGACGCCTGTCTCGTAGGCGTGCTGGTCAGCTCGAATAGCTCCGGGCCGCGGCCGACGTCGCGTCGGACACTGCCCGTCCGCCGCGTGGTGACGTACACGATCGGCCTGACTCACCGCCAACTGGTCAGGTCCGGGTCGACGACCAGATCAACGGTGAGGTCGAAGGTGTCGAACCCGTCGCCGGAGGGCGTGAAGGGTTCGAGATCACCTTCCGGCAGTCGGTTCACTACGTCGGCCGCGCGATGGAGTGGAGCGTCTCCCCAGCAGTACCCCCACCGCGTCGGCGAAGGACAGGACGATCGGTTCCGCCGCCGCCGTCGCGGGGTAGCGGGAGCGCAGGAAGAGGCCCTCATGGGTGCGGGAGAACCAGAACTGGGCGTCGTCGGCCACCGTCACGCTGCTGATGTGGTGGGCCCGGCGGGCGAGGTGGGTGGCGGAGCCGGAGAAGCGGCGGTAGTCGATGTAGGAGGCCATGAAGACGTCGGTCCGGGTGCGCCGGAAGCTGTCGCCGAGGGCCGGGAGGACCTGCGCGACCGGTAGTTCGGCCAGGGCGCGAGCCTTGCGGAACGCGGCCCGGGTCCGCGATGACCCTTCGGCGGGGTCGGTCGCGTCGCTGACGTCGAGAGTGAGCGGGGCGACGGTGGTGAACCAGCCCATCGCGTGCTGCCACCGCTCCTCATGGCGCGTGTGGAGCGGGACGAGCAGCCTGATCACCTTGTCCGCGCCGAGCCGGTGTGCGGCCAGGCCGAGGGCGGTGAGCAGGCCGGTGAAGACGCTGCCTCCGGCCGCTCGGCAGCGGCGTTCGAACTCGTCGGTGGCGTCGGAGTCCAGGAGGCGGCGGACATCGGTGCCCTGCGGGGCCCGTTCGCCGGGTGGTATGCACAGTGGGAGCGGGAACGACGGGGTGGTGCCGTCGCAGTCGGCGAAGAAGGACGACCAGGACTGGACGAGGGGGTCGGTGAAGACCGGGGGAGAGCTTGAAGACTGCTCCTGTTCGAGGGCGCAGTAGTCCACGAAGCTGCCCGTGGGCGGAAGAGACGACGCCGGGCGGCCGGTGTAGAGCTCGTGCAGTTCGTGCACCGCCACCGCCAGCGAGTAACCGTCGGCGTCGCAGTGGTCGAAGCCGCAGACGACGGTGCCGCCGTCGGGGCGCAGGATCGCCGCGAAGAGGTAGGAGGGCCAGGACATCGGGCGGCAGTTGGCCGCCAGACGGTTCCTGAGCCATGTACGCAGCTCTTCGGGGGTCGCGTACGTCTCACCGTCGCGCACCATCACCAGCTCAAGCTTCTCGGCGGGCAGTACGAACCGCTCGGGTCCCGCGGACCCGGCCGAACGGAACCCACTGCGCAGCGTCTCGTGCCGACCCGTGAAGGTCTCGAAGGCCGTGCGCAGGGCCTCCGTGTCGACTGGCCCGCTGATGTCGAAGGCGCACGCCAGCCAGTGGCCCGGGGCCCCCGCCAGGTGGAACCGCTGGTTGAAGGACGGCGGTACGGGGGAGGCGGGAGCGCCTTCCGCCACGGCCAGGGTCGCGGCGGACGTCGCGAACTCCACGACCCGGCCGGGCGCGGGGACGAAACGGTCGATCGTGGTCACGTGCACGGTGAATCATGCCCTGCCCGTGCCGTATTCACCCGTGCGCGCGATCTCGCGCAGTACGTCCCGCAGATGTCCGAAGAACCGCGGCACATTGACCCGGGCGGCCTCGGTGTCCGGATACCTCGTCTTCAGATAGGTGCGGCCCCACAGCCGGTTCACCCAGACAGGTACCTCCCTGCTGTCCCCGGGCCCCACCAGCGCGTTGCAGTTGGCCGCTGCCCAGTCCTTCGACCCGGGCGCGTGCCGCACATCGATGTACGAGGTCATGGGCGGCACGGCCGCGGCGTCCGACTGCACGGTGGCGGACAGCCCCGGCATCAGTTCCGCCACCCGCAGAGGCGACACCCTCGCCAGTTCCCGCGCTCCTTCGAAGGCCCGCTGCGCATCGCCCACGACCTGGCTGAACGGGCGCTCACCGACCTGGAATTCCACCGGCGCCAGATTGATGAACCAACCCTGGGTGTACTGCCAGCGTGCTTCGTCCCGGGTATGGACGATGGTCAGCCCCCGGTAGGACTCATGGCCACCGAGTTCGTACCCGCTGAGGGCCAGGGCCGCCAGCAGCCCGGCCGAGAAACCGGCCCCCTGCGCCTTGCACGCCTTGGAGAACGCCTCGGCCTCCGCCGTATCCAGCAGATCCATCTCCAACGGGATGCTGGGGTACGTCTTCCCCGGCTCGACTCCGATGTCCAGCGGGAACGTGGGCGGCGGCCCTGCCAGGTAGAACTCCACCCAGCGGCGTACCTCGGGCGAGTCCACGGTGATCGCCGCGGACCGTTCGCGGTCGAGGGCGCAGTAGTCGACATAGCTGCCGACGGCGGGCAACTCCGCCTCGATTCCACTCAGTTCGGCCTCGTACAGCGTGCGCAGTTCGTCGAATACCAGCACGACCGAGAACCCGTCGGAGTGAGTGTGGTCGACGGCGAAGAACACCGTGGACGGGGTCCCGTCGTCCCGTACGACGGCGCCGGCGACGAACGGCGGCCAGCGCAGCGGGTCTGTGCCGTTGTCGAACAGCTTCACCAGGTGGTCGCGGACGGCGGACCCCGAGCCGTACGAGCCGAGGGAGACCGGATCCAACAGGGGTGACAACGTTTCCGTCTCCGGGTTGAGCGCATGGCGCCGCAGGCGTGGAAGGGCATCCGCCCCCATTGCGGCCGTTTCCACGGCGAACCAGGTCAGCAGCGTGGGATGGCGACGTATCCACTTGTCCAGCGCCGTCGCCATCGCCCCGGTGTCGAGTCTGCCGGGCACGTCGAACACGATGCCCAGCCACCCCGAGTGCCGTTTGCCCGCGATCTGGTTGGCCAGCCGCCGCCAGATGTGGTTCTCCTGTACATAGGACGGCGGGGCCGGGTGCTCGGGCGCCGTGGCGGTGACCGCCAGTACCGCAGCGGGTACCCGGAATTCGACCAGTTCACCGGGTTCCGGAGCGTATTCGAGAATCGGTGTCATGAGCATGCTGCGGATTCCTTTCCTCGACAGTCTTCACTGCCTTCATTGGCAATCTGTTCCATGAGCCATCCGGTCTGTTCGATATAGCGTGGAACGGCGGTTCTGATGCCCTCGCTATCCGGGTATCGGAAACTCAGGTAGACGCCGTGGCGTGAGCGCATGATCCAGAGGAACACTTCGTGGGGATGTATCCGGCGGCTGCGCAGCGCGAACGCCCGCCATTCGCCCCACTGGTCCGCGCCCGGAGTTCTGCGTATATCCATGTACGAGACCATGAACCGTGGTTCGAGTGGCATCCCGAGTATTTCGGTGATACGGGGAAGCGGCACGGCCGCCAGGGGCTTCGCGCGTTTCAACGCCAGGCCGGCTTCCGCCATCACTTCACGGTAGGCGTCGGTGCCGCGCACCGCGAATCCGACCGGCGCCAGTCCGACGTACCAGCCGACCGACTGGGCCCACTGTGGATCGGTCCGGGTGTGGAAGGGTGCGATCGCACGGAACTGCTGCTGCCCCGTGTTCTCGTGCGCCACGATCGCCAGGCACGCGAGCGCCCCGGAGAAGAAGTTCCCGCCCTTTCTGACGCAGGCGTCCTGGAAGGCCTGTGCCCCCTGCGCGTCGAGGAGCCACTCGCAGCCGCCGGCCTGCGCCTGGGCCCCGACGTGTCCGTGACCCAGGCCCTGACCGGTGACGTCGCCGATGACCCCGGTACCGCTCGCCGGTGTTCCCGGCGGAGCTGGGAAGCCCGGCAACTCCCCGCCGTTCGTCGCGACGAAGTCGCGCCACCCGGCGACCGCCTCATGCTCGCTGTGCACCAGCGCCGCGCCCGCCCGCTCGCTCCCGGCGAAGTCGAGAAAGCTCCCCACCTCGGCCAGTTCCGCAGGCCTGCCCCGCAACGCTGCCGCGTACAGCTCACGGATCTCGTGTGCGATGAGAAAGATGGAGTAGCCGTCCACGTTGGAGTGGTCGAAGCCCACATAGAGCGCGGTGGATTCGGTGTCGCTGTGTTCGACGGTGGCGAAGACGAACGACGGCCAGGTGAGCGGATCCGTCTCCTGGTCGAACAATGCCTCGATACGGTGGGAGAGTTCGTCGCCGCTCGGAAAGTCACCGACGACGGTACGCAGCATGGCAACCGTCCCCGCCCGCAGCGTCGCCCGGCTCACCCTGCCGCCCCTGGGCCCGGCACCAGGCCCGCCGTGGGGGAGCAGTCGGCTGCGCAGCGATTCGTGCCGGTCGATCCAGCCGAGGAGTGCCCGCTCCAGCGTCCCGGCGTTCAGTTCCCCGGGCAGTTCGAAGACGGTCGCCAGCCAGGAGGGTGGGCGCGGGCCGGGGCCGGTGATGCGTGCTTCCCTGATGTGCGCCTCCTGGAGGTACGACGCCGGTCGTGGATCCGGTATCCAGGGGGTCGAGTGCGGTCCTGCGGGCGCAGGTCGCCAGACGGTGAGCAGTCCTGGTAGGACATCAAGGTCGTGCATATCGATGAATTTCACGTGTCTGCCTGTCGCTCGTAACGATGTGGGGTGGCGTGAGCGTAAAGAGCAGTCGATTGTCCGGGCGGGCGCCATTGTGTGACTTCCACTGTTAACATGGCGGCAATATTTCACTGAGCCGGAATGCGTTCAGCAGCCGGGACGGGATGTTACTCAGCAGTCAGTGCCATTTGCAAGGGGGTGATTTATGAGGTGTTCACCGGTCATTTGCGGTAGGTCCGTAAGGGGTTTCGCACTCGGGAATTCCGCTGGCTGATGCGAATGGGGAGCGATTTTTGGTCATGATGTGCGGGATACCGGAGGCGTTCGTCGGCCGATGGGTCGGGGGGCGGCTCGAATTCGGGTCGACCGCTTGGACGCCTTCATGCCGGCGAATATGGGTGGGTGTTCAGTCGCGAATGTCGGGACGCACGGAATGATGTCCGGCGTCGGGGACCTGCGGCGTCCCTGTGAACGGCCTGCGGAGCCCGGCGGGCTGACCCGGAACCGAGTGACGGGTGACCCACGAAACCCTGATCGACCCGCAGCAGCTGGCCGCCCGCTACATGGATCAATGGAATGTGCCCGATGCGGCAGAGCGCCGCGCGGCCATCGAGCGACTCCGGGCCGAGGACGGCACCCACATCCTTCACCCACCTGCGGAGATACGGGAGACCGCCGCGGAGCTCGGCTTCGACCACACGACTCTGGAGGCACAGGGATTCGCGTTCCGGGCGCGCCCCGGGGCGATCCGTCTCAATGGCGTGGTCAGGATCGGCTGGGAGGTGGTGTCCACCACTACCGGTGACGTGGTGGGTGGTGGTTCGGACATCCTCGTACTTGACGACAACGGCCGCATCGAGGCCGATTACATGGTCGTCCCCGGCTCCGCGGACCAGGTGCTTGAGCACCCAGGACGGTCGCCGCCGGTGCTCGGGACATCGTCGTCCGCCTCGATGCCCTGGACCTGCACTCCCAGCTGCGGGGCCGTGCTCGTCCTGCGCGGCCCGCGCAGGACGGTCGCCGACCGCCTCGAAGCGGGAGCCACGCTGATGCGCATCTGGCTCGAACTGACCGAGGCGGGATACGCCGCCCAGCCTCTGGGCGGCGAGTTCGGTCGCCCGGCGGCCGGACTCGGCCCCGACGGGGACAACGAGGTCCTGGCGGTCATGCGAACCGGACGGGCCACGACCACGCCGCTCCACCAGGCCGCGCGCTGCCGGATCGAGGACTCCGTCCGGTGGGCCCGACAGACCCCAGCCCCGGACAGTCACCGGAGCCGCCTCCCCCAGGCGACTCCGGCACCTCATCACTGAGGCCGGCGTGGCGATGGCCTGCGAGGGCCGCGATGGCTTGTGGTCGGGTCGCCCCCGCATCCGGCCGGCGCGCGGCAGTCGTACGGCCTCGTCGACCGCCTCCGTCGGGCCCGAAAGCACCGTGCGCTTGGGCGAGTTGTGGTGGGCGATACGACGGCCGAGGCAGGCGCTTCGGCGGCCCGTGACCCCAACCGCTGATGATCTCTAGATGCGCTGGAGCTGGAATCGTTGGTTGGTGCTCCCCGTGGCCGACCACTGGGAGATACGGGCTCCGTCGGCGGTGGAGGCCTCCCACACGTCCAGGGCGAGGCCGCTCTGCCGGTTGACCAGACTGATCACGCCACCGCCGTGGTCGACGATCCGCCACTGCTGGCCGGCTGCGTTGCTATCCGGCTGCTGGGTGATGTCGGCGCCGCTGCTGCTACCGGCGACGTGCAGAACCAGACCACTGGGCCGAACCCGGATCTTGTAGTGATCGCCGTCGGAGGGCAGGAACTCGAACTGCTGGTTGCGACCGGCGGTGATCTGCCACTGGATCAGGGCCGCACCGGCGGAGGCACCATTGATGTCGGCAGCCTTGCCGCTGTGCTGGGCCACCAGCCGATACGCCACGCCGGCCTCCACCGGCCCCGACCTGAGGGCGGACGCGCGGTAGGTCTTGCCGGCCTGGCCGGTGAACTCGATGAGGTCGGCCTCGAGCCGCTTCGGCTGGACCGGCTCGCCGCTCGAATCGTCCCGCAGCGTGAAGTCGCCCGCGAAGATCCGGCTGCGCACCCGGACGGCACCGGTTCGGTCGGGGGTGACAACGAACTCGATCCGGCCGCTGCTCCACTCGGCGCCGACGGTGTACCCGCCGCGCCCCCGCAGTCCGCTCACGCGCCCGGTGGGCCAGGCGGCCGGCAGCGCGGGCAGCACGTGCAGTTCGCCGTTGTGGCTGTGCAACAGCATCTCCGCGATGCCCGAGGTGGCACCGAAGTTGCCGTCGATCTGGAACGGTGGGTGCAGGTCGAACATGTTGGGCGCGAGCCGGTCCGTGCGCACCAGGTCCCGGATCAGCTTGTGGGCCCGGGCACCGTCCTCCAGACGCGCCCAGAAGTTGATCTTCCACGCGAGCGACCATCCCGTCCCGTCGTCACCGCGCAGTTCCAGCGTCCGCCGCGCGGCCTCGTGCAACTGGGGTGTCCCGCGCTTGGTGATCTGGTTGCTCGGATGCAGACCGTAGAGGTGGGAGACGTGCCGGTGATTCCGCTCGGTCTCCACCCAGTCGGCCAGCCACTCCTGGACATTGCCCCTGGAACCGACCCGTGTCGGGGCCAGCCGGTCCCGGGCCGCCAGTGCCTGAGCGCGGAAGCCGGCGTCCACACCTAGGGTTTCACCTGCGCGGGCGACGCTGTGGAAAAGGTCGCGCAGGATCTGGTTGTCCATGGTGGGCCCCGCGCAGACGGTGGCGTTCGTATGGTGAGCGAGCTCCGGAGAGTTCGACGGGTTGGTGACCAGGTGTCCGAGCGTCGGGTGGGCGACCAGGGTGTCGAGGAAGAACTGGGCGGCGCCCTTCAGGGCCGGGTAGTTCGAGCGGAGGAAGTCGATGTCACCGGTGAACAGGTAGTGGTCCCAGATCAGGGTGGCCAGCCATGCGCCGCCGGTCTGCCACATCCCCCACCGCGCTTCGTCGACGACCGAGGCACCCCGCCACGCGTCGGTGTTGTGATGCGTCACCCAGCCGCCGGCGCCGTACTGCGCCTGGGCCACCCGGGCGCCGGTCACGGTCAGGTCGTCGACCATGTCGAAGACCGGGAGGAAGCATTCGGCCAGGTTCGTCGTGTCGGCGGGCCAGTAGTTCATCGGCAGGTTGGCGTTGACGGTGAACTTCGAGTCCCAGGACGGGGCCATCTGGTCGTTCCAGATGCCCTGCAGGTTCGCCGGCTGGGTACCCGGCCGCGAGGACGAGATGAGCAGATACCGGCCGAACTGGAACAACAAAGCGGAGAACTGCGGGTCGTTCACTTGCGCGTGCTGTGCGATCCGTACGTCGGTCGGCTGGTCGGCCGCTGCCGTACGGCCCAGATCGATCGACACCCGGTCGAACAGCGCCTGATAGTCGGCGAGATGCCGACCGCGTAGTTGGTCGATGCCGACGTTGCGGGCAGCGTTGAGGTGGCTTCGCGCGATCCCTTGGTAGTCGCCGTCGACCCTCCGGAAGTCGACGTAGCTGGAGCCGATCGACACCAGCACCGTCACGCTGGTGGCACCGGAGACCCGCAGCGTGCCGCCCGAGCTGCTGACCGTGCCGCCCGTCACGGCGGCGTGGGCCAGGGCGAGGAACCTGACCCGCCCGGCGATGCCCTCCATGGTGCCGGAGGTGCCGTCGAGGGCGATCGTGGCCCCGTCCGGGCTGGACAGCGTGGTCCGTTGGGGGCTGTCGAACGTGGCGCTGAAGGTGATGGAGTTGGCCCGGTCGGCCGTCAGCCGGACCACGATCACCTGGTCGCGTGCGCTGGCGAACACCTCACGCTGGTACCGCACGCCGTTCAGCACGTAGGTCGTGTTGGCCGTGGCCGTGGTGAGGTCGAGGGTCCGGTTGTACTGCGACGCACCATTGGCGCTGCCGAAGGAGAGCCGAAGGTCTCCCACCGGCTGGTAGGCCAGCTGACCGGCCGGGCTGCCCAGCATCGTCTGATTGATCAGGTCCTGCGCCGGCCCCCACTGATCCGCGAAGACCCGCCGCCGGATCTCTGCGATGTTGGCCGCGCCGCGAGTGTTGGCGGAGTCGTACGGACCGCCGGCCCAGACGGTGTCCTCGTTGAGCTGCAGCCGTTCGGTGTCGACATTGCCGAACACCATCGCGCCGAGGCGTCCGTTGCCGATCGGCAGTGCCCGCAGCCAGTCCGTGCCGGCCGGCTTGTCGTACCACAGGGCGAGATCGTCGGCGGCCAGCACCTCCGGCGGCGCGACCGAGCCGCTCCTGGCGACGGCCGTCCACCCACCGGGCACGATCCCTGCTCCAGCCGCCGCCCCGGCGGCGAGAAACCGTCTGCGTGTCACTTCGGACATGTCGTTCTCCCTTCACGGACTGGAGCAGGTCACTGACCGTCGAGGCAGAAGCCGGATCGAGCGCTCCGCGCGAAGTCGTCGGTGCTGGCGGCATCCTGATGACTCAGCCCGGCGTCCATCGGCGCGCCGAACTCGTCGACGTCCGCGCTGTGCGGGATCTTGACGTTGGCCGTCTGCCGGCAGCCGACCGAACCGGCGCGGAGCTTGCCCTCTCCGCGCCGGCCCCCTCCCAGAACGCTCGCGCAGCGAGCATGTCAGCGTCATGCCACTGCCGTGACGTCTGGAAAGCCCTGCTCCCCGGCTTCGCCCGGCATTCCGCAGATTGCTTTTGGCTTCTGCTTTCACAGGCCATGAATGAGGAACGCTACGCGTCGCTCGACCTTCAGAAGATTGACAGATTGCCATGGTCCATTCAAGAGGGAAACGTCAGTGATTGAAGACCGCACCTCATAACCTTTTTTGGCAGCGAATTCAGAATGACGGACGCATGTGAATCGCGGCAGTTTTCGTTATCGGCGGCCGGCTTGAACGGTCGCAGTGCCATAGTGCGAAACGCGGCTCTCAGACGAGTTGGCCGAGTAGCCCAGCCCCGACGCCGGCGGCCGGCTCGGCTCCCGCGACGACGGCGTTCTCGGTCGCCCCGTCGAGCACAGGTCTCTCGAGCACCGTGGCGGACCGCGCCGACGGGGCGGGGAGCAGCGCCAGGGCGACGATCAGCCGCTCAAGGGGCACCAGTTCGTCGGCGGCACGGCCGCAGTCCGCACAGGATCGGGTGTGCCGGGTGATGCGCTTGCGCCACAGCGCGCTCGGTACGCCGTCCCAGCCACCCAGCGCGGCGGTCAGCTGCGGGCACCGCGGGCCGGCTTCCAGCGCCGCGACGAGTGACCGGCTCAGCTCCAGCTGGTTGCGCATCCGCTGGACGCGCACACCCGCGTGGGCCACGCTCGTTCCCAGCGCCGCCGCGAGCTCCGGCCTCGTGAGCCGGCCCGCGGTCTCCAGCAACCACAGCGACAGCAGCGCCCGGGCGTCCGGGTCGAGCCATCGACTGGCGCGTACGGTCTTTCGGCGATGAGCGGACAGCTCGACGTGGATCAGGGCGAGGTTCTCGGTGTCGGCGTCCGGCGGGTCGGTCATCTCGTCGAGGGGGGCCGTCCGTTCGGCGTCCGCATGCCGCCGGTGCAGATGGGTGCTGATCTGTCGCGTCGCGATCGTGGTCAGCCAGGGCCGGAAGCACTCCGGGGTGCGCAACGTGCGCAGCTCGGGAAGTGCCCTCAGCATCGTCTCCTGCACCACGTCGTCGACGTCCGCGAGCTCACCCAGTGCCCTGCGCACGATCGTGTACACCAGGGGCAGGTACGTCGCGGCCAGGTCGTCGAGCGCTCGTGGATCGCCGGCCTGTGCGGCGACGACCAGGCTCGTCTCGTCGGCTCGACCGGCTCGACCGGCTCGACCGGCTCGACCGGCTCGACCGGCTCGCATCATGAGGCCGTAGACGCCGCCTCGGGCAGGGCCGCCGCAGGTGCCGCGCGCGTCGCCACCCTCGGGTTCGCTCGGACGATCGGCTCGGGCGCGTCCGGCTGGTAACGCTGGGCGGGCCGTCATCGCCCCGGCCGTCCGCCGTCGACGGGAACAACGATGCCGTTGACACGGGCCGACGCCGGTGAGGCGAGCGACGCCGTCGTCCCGGTGACATCGTTGGCGCGGCTCCGGCGACCGGCCGGGCTCCGGCCGGGGATCGCCCGGTCGCGCCGGGGGTCCGCGCGTAACGCCTCGGTGTTGCCGGTGGCGATGCGGCTCCGTGCGATGGTGCCGACGCCGCGCCCGCCCCGTTCCTTCGCCTGGGCCGACGCCTCGGCGACCCGTGTCTCGATCTCGTGGGTGTTGGCCCCGCGGTAGACAACCGCGTTCATCGATCCTCCCTTTCCATGGTGTCGAACGTCCCTTCCGCCCTGGACCGGCATGGTCCGGGGGTGACCGCGAGCAGCCGCCGGCCGGCGTGCTCCGGCCGTACGTGCGGTCCGTCGGGTGCGTGTCCCGTTCGCTGACGGGCCGCGGTCATCACCGTCTCGTCGATCCGGATGCCGAGGCCCGGCGAGTCGCCGAGCACGAAGGCTCCGTCGTCGACGTGCAGGTCCGTCGCGACGCCGATCGGCGGCCGCAGGTCCTGTAGTTCGCTGACGAGGTGGTTGGGCACCGACGTCGCGGCGTGCAGCAGCGCGACCGGTGTGTTGCCGATCGGGCTGACCGGCAGGTCGTAGGCGTGCGCGAGCGCGGCGACGCGCAGGAAGTGGGTGACTCCCCAGACCGCGGCCGTCTGGACGATGTCGAGGCCTCCCGCCGCGATCAGCGGGCGGAACTGCTCGAGGCCGGTGAGGTTCTCCCCACTGGCGACCGCCGTCCGTACACCACGGCTGACAGCGGCGAGTCCGTCGGCGTCCCAGCGCCGGACCGGCTCCTCGATCCACGTCAGGTCGAAGGCGCGTTCCAGTTCACCGACGTGGCGTACCGCCTGCTTGCGGCTCCAGGACTCGTTCGCATCCAGCATGAGCCCTGGCCGGGTCCCGTGCGCGGCCTCGGTCAGTACCTCGCGTACGAGCGAGAGCCGGTGCCGGTCACGTTCGATGTCCAGGCCGCCCTTGAGCTTCGCAGCCCTCAGCCCGCGTTCGGCGTAGGCCTGGTAAGTGGCGACGAGCTCGTCGTCGGTGAGAGCGATGTCCAGGCCGGAGGCGTAGGCGGGGGCCACTCGGTCCTTGCCGCCGAGCAACCGCCACAGCGGCTCACCCATGGCCTGCGCCTTGATGTCCCACAACGCCGTGTCGAACGCGCCGATCGTGCCGAACACCACGCCGGCGTGCCCGGCTTTGAAGGTGTGCCGCAGCATGCGGTCGTAGAGGGCGGTCACCGCGCGCGGGTCCTGGTCGTCGATGGCGGCGAAGATCGCCTCGGCTTCCACGTGGGGTCCCAGGCCGACTCCGGTGATCCCCTCATCGGTCTCGACGATGACGACCGGCACGGGCACGACGCCGTCGCCGTGGACACCGTTGGCGTCACCGACAGGTCGACCCCACTGCTGCGTCGTCGTCAGGGTTCTGTACCCGGTGATGCGCATGCGTCAGCCCTTCGTCGCGCCGGCCGTCACGCGGCCGGCGATCTGGCGCTTGCAGAAACAGGTAGGTCACCGACACGGGGAGCCCGGCGATCAGGACACCGGCTGCGAACGTGGGGATGTCGGCGGAGTACTGGCCGCGCAGGGAAGTGATGCCCGGCGCGTAGTCGCCGTACAGGGTGTTTCCGTCGATCCGTGCGGCGCCGACGAGTTCGGGACGACGAGCTTGCCCTTCGAACCACCGGACGCCGCATCCGGGTCGGAGGCGCTTCCGCAGTCGGCTGAGACAACGGGCCCGGCGACCCGGGTCGCCGACCACAGTGTTCGCTGCTTCATTGCTGCCCCACTCTCCTGAAGTGGCCGACGGCCCGGCAGTTGAGGTTGTGGAGGAACGCAACTCGTATCACGTATGTAACTCGTATGACGTATGACGTCAACTGTGATGCCGTATAGTGGGCGAGAATCCGTGGCATGGCGCGGGTCCCGGGGGGTGTCATGACGGCAGTACCGCAGTCATCCGCAGGGGCCTCCGAGGTCCCCGCCTGGAGTCGGCGCCCGGCGAACCTCGCCGCCGCGGTCACGGCTGAGTTGGTGGAGCGGATCGTCCGTGGAGTCCATCCGTCCGGTTCGCCGCTACCCCCCGAGCCCGTGCTCTGCGCGACCTTCTCGGTCAGTCGCACCGTGGTCCGCGAGGCGGTGAAGATCCTTCAGGAGAAGGGGCTGGTGCAGGTCCGCCAAGGCGCCGGCACGATGGTCACCCCGCCTGCGATGTGGAACATGCTCGACGAGCTGGTCCTCGGCGCGACCATCGCCGAGGACGAGAGCCTGGCCACACTCGATCACCTCGTCGCGACCCGCCGCGTGCTGGAGTCCGACATGGCCAACGTCGCCGCCCGCCTGGCGAACGCCGAGGTGATCGACCGGCTACGCGGGCTGGTGGAGCGGATGGACGAGCTCGTCGACGACCCCGCTTCGTACCACGAAGAGGACCGGGCGTTCCACGACGCCGTCATGCAGGCGTCAGGGAACCGCATCGGCCGTGCCGTGGTCCGTTCGCTGGAGCGCCAGGTCATCGACTCCGCCCGTTACGTGGGCCGAACCGGCCGCGCCCTGTGCGTCGCGTCCAACCAGGGCCATCGGCGCATCTACGAGCGGATCGCCGGGCACGACCCCAAGGGTGCGGCCGAGGCGATGTTCACCCACATCACCGAGGCGTGGGTGGTACGCCGCAGCGGGCCGGGCGAGCCGACCCGGCTGCGGCGTTAGAGGCGCCCGACGGGCCCTGCCCGCGAGCGCGGCCGATGCCGTCGCTCGCGGGCAGGGGGTCGAGGGCGTTGATTCCGCTATCGCAGTGCCCACTGCTGGTTGGTGCCGCCGTTGCAGGACCAGAGGATGATCCTGGTGCCGTTGGCGGTGCCTGCGGCGTTGGCGTCGAGGCAGAGGCCGGACTGGACGCCGGTGATGGTGCCGCCCGCGTTGACGTTCCACTGCTGGTTGTTCTGGCCGTTGCAGTCCCAGACGATGACCTGGGTGCCGTTGGTGGTGCCGCCTCCGCTGGCGTCGAGGCACTTGTTGCCGGCGACGGTCAGTTGTTTGCCGGTGGTGTAGGTCCAGGTCTGGCCGGCCGTGCCGGTGCAGTCCTGGAGTTGGGTCTGGGTGCCGTTGGTGGTGCCGGCGCCGGGGACGGACAGACAGCGGCCGGACTGCGCGCCCACGACCTGCTGCGCCGTCGTCGGCGGCGGGGTGGTGTTCTGCGGTCCGGCGGACGCCATCACGTCCTGGGCGCCGGAAGGCCAGTTGCCATTGGTGACCGTGACATTGCCGGACACCACGTTGCCGCGGTCCCCGTTGGTCACGTTCGTACTGCCGTTGGTCGACCAGTTGTCGGTGACGGTCCAGTTCCCCATGTTCTCGCCACCCCCGTAGTTGGCCGTCGCCCACGTACCGGTGTTCGAGAAGACATTGTTGGTGGCCTTGTAGTACTTCGAGCCCTCGTCGAAGTACAGCCCGAAGTATCCGTTGGTCCGCTGGCAGTGGTTCCGGCTGATCAGCGCGTTCGGGTTCCAGCCGAGCGTGTAGATGCAGCCACCGTCGTTCATCTGCCGCATGACGTCGTGGATGTAGTTCCCGATGAGCCGGTTGTCGGACGCGGTGGTCGGCGTCGTGTAGCGCGGCTGGTAGTTGTACAGGCCGCGGCCCGCGTAGTGGTTGCTGCCGCCCGCGTCGTTGGAGCCCCAGCCGTACCCGATCGACATGCCGGAGTACGGCATGTTGTAGACCTCGTTCTGGGCGACGGTGCTGCCCGTGACGTACGTGGTCAGGACGGAGACGATGCCCCGGTAGTCCGCCCCGAGGTCATGGATGCGGTTGTGGCTGATCGTGATGTCCCTGTTGACCATGCGCTGGTCACTGGGGTGGTGGGCGTCAGCGCGCACACCGCCCACGAGGATGCCACCGGCCGAACTCCGCGCTATCTCCGACCGGGTCACCGTGATGTCGTCGGCGCCCAGGCCGACACCACTGGCGTGCGCGTTGGCGTCGTTGCCGATACCGATGGCGGTCTGGCCCAGGTTGACGAACCGGGAGTCGGTGAAGGTGATGGTGTTGGCGGCGGACACCTGCACGGCGGCCGGCATCTGCCGCCAGTGCGGCCGGGTGGCCTCGAACTGCGTACAGCCGTTGTGGCAGGAGTCGAAGCCCGGCCGGCTCCAGTCACCGGCCATGTACGCGCCGGTCTGCTGGTCCACGTAACCCTGGTTGCTGCTGGGGCCCAGCCAGCTCGTACCGGTGAAGGTGATTCCGCTGAACGTGAGGTGGTGCGCCGGCTCGCCGTATGTGCCGCCGACGTTCACCAGCGACTGCAGCGTCGGCAGTTCCACGCTGACGGAGCTCATGTTCTGCCCGGCCAGAGGGATGTAGTACAGGGCTCCGGCCCTGGGGTTGAGGTACCACTCACCGGGCGAGTCCAGGAACTCGTACGCGTTGGCCAGGTAGAACGGGCCGGCCCGGTGTGGCCGCATCAGGGTGTCGTAGCCGAAGTTGTTGTTGTTCCACGCCGGCTGCTGCATCGTGATGAAGTTCCCGCTGATGCTCTGCACCGGCGAGTACCGGTCGGTGAAGGAGTTGACGCCCTCCACCTCGATCCGGCTCTGGTCGGCCAGGTTGTTCAGATAGCTCAGCGCTCCGCCCGAGAACCTCATTCCGGCGCTGGAGGCGGTGAAATCAGCCCTGTTCACCTGCGTACGTGCCCGGGTGGCGACGGCGCCGTCGACGTAGAGCTGCCGGGCATCGAGACCGGCGGGCACGTCGGCCTTCCAGATGTTCTTGGCTGCGTCGGCCACGGACCAGCCGGTGACCGCCCGGGCGCCGGTGATCACCGGACGCGCCGACGGGGCTGCCCGCCACACGACCGTGTGGCCGCCCGAGCCGGAGTCCTCCGCTGTCAGCCGCAAGGGTTGGGCCAGCCGGTACACACCGTCCGCCAACTGCACCACGATGTCGTCCGACATGGTGTCGTTGAGCGATCGCACCGCCGCCTGCGCGGCAGTCAGGGAGCACGGCTGCGCGCTGGAACAGTCACTGCCGGTGCCGGACGGCGAGACGTACACCGTCTGTGCGGCCGCGGACGCGGGCGCCGGGAACGCCGTCACGGCGGTCGCGGCCAAACCGAGTGTGGCGGCTACCGCGAGAAGCCGCCTTCGTATCGTGTGGGCTGTGAACACGTTCTCTCCTTATGGCGGTTCCCGGCACATAGGACGTATGACGTCTTTCGGATACCAAAGCCACCCCCATCACCCGGTCGAGGGGACGTCTTCCAGTCCGTGCAGGACGGTGCGGAGGTAGGACAGCCCGTCACGGGCGAGGGCGTCCTGCGTGTTGGCGAGCGGCCGCCAGATCGAGGCGGCGGTGGCGATGGCCTCGTTCCGCGCGGTGAACGACTCGATGCACAGCGCGCCGCCGTAGCCGGTCGTCGCCAGGTTGGCGAGGAAGCGCGGCCAGTCGAAGTGGTCGGCGCCCGGGGCGCCGCGGTCGGTGCCGCTGACCTGGACGTGCTTGATGTGCGGACCGGCCGTGACGAGCGCCTCGTAGGGATCGGCCTCCTCGATGTTCATGTGATAGGTGTCGATCATGAGACCGACGTTCGAGGGCAGGCCGTCGATCAGTTCCACCGCCTGCTCGACCGTGTTGACGACGCTCGTCTCATAGCGGTTGAGGGACTCCACGCCGATGCTCACGCCCCGCTCCCCCGCGTAGTCGGCCACCGGCCCCAGGGCGCGGCGGACGTCCGCGTAGCAGGCCGCGCGCTCCACCGGTGACATCCGCCAGGTCCGCCCCACCGCGGCGTAGACCGGGCCGCCGACGCAGGGAGCGCCGACGGCCGCCGCACGGTCCACGCACGTTCTCAGGTACGCCGCGGTGGAGGCGACGGCCTCCGGTGGGGCGTTCACGAGGTCACGTCCGGGCGAGGTGACGGCACAGACGCCGACCGCGCGCAGGCCGTGTGCCGCCAGCAGGTCCCGCGTGCGTGCCGGGTCCCAGTCGCCGGGTTGCTCGATCGGCAGCTCGACCGCGTCGAACCCGAACGCGGCGATCCGCGGCACCAGTTCGGCCAGGGCCACGTCGTCGACCGGTGAGGCCCAGACCCACGGGTTGACACCGATGGTGTACACCGGACTACTTCCAGCGCTTCGGGTAGCCGGGCAGGTCGGTGCAGCCGCACATCGCGTAGTGCAGTGGCGGCATGGTGGGGTCGACGTACTCGTCCAGGTTGTCCTCGGTGATGGTCGGCTGTGGCAGCTTCCACGGGTTCGGCACCCGCTCGCCGTCGAGGATCTTCAGCGCGGCGATGATCGGGGTGCGCCACTGGTAGGTCGGGTAGGTCGGGGCGATCGCCGTGAGCTTCTTGTCCTTCCACAGCTTCAGAAAGTCGAGCTGGTCCTCGCCGTTGATCGGCGGCACGGGCTTGCCGGCGTCCTCGAACGCCTCGACCGCCGCGCCCGCGACCGCCCCGGCGTCCATCCAGACGCCGTCGATCGTGCCGTACCGCTGGATGTAGTCGTTGACGATCTTCTTCGTCCTGGCCGGGTCGCCGTCGGTGAACTCGACGCCGACGACGTCGACGCCCGCCTTGTCGAAGGCGACCTTCGCCGCGGCCCAACGGGTCTCCAGCACGTCGACGCCGGGCAGGATGCGCAGCGCGAGCACCTTGCCGCCCCGCTTCATCTTCTGGCTGACGAACTCCGCCGCGACATGGCCGAATCCGTAGCCGCCGATCGGATTGATGAACGTCACCGGGCAGGACGTGTCGACGCCGCGGTCGAAGACGATGACCGGCAGGCCCTTCCGGCAGGCGGCCTCCACGGCCGGGGTGAGCGTCGCGGTGGTGTTCGGCGAGACGATGAGTGCGTGGCAGCCCTTGCCGAGCAGGTCGTTGATGTCGGCGATCTGCTTCTGGTCCTTGCCTTCGGCGTCGACGTGGACGAACTCGGAGATCCGTTCGCGGTGGGTGTCGACCTCGGCCTGCATGGTCTTGAAACCGACCTGGCGCCACGGGTTGTTCAGCCCGGCGTTGGAGAAGCAGATCTTGTGCGGTCCGGGCTTCTTGAACTTCGCAGTCCGCACCATCGCCGGGTCGAGCGCCTGCTCCCAGGGCTTGCCGGCGGGCCCGGTGGGCGCGGTGTCCAGGAGCGCGAGCTGCTTGTCGTAGTCGGCCCGGACGAAGAACTTCGACTGCTTCCCGGTGCCCGACCCGGTGCCCGCGGAGGGGGAACCCGATGCACCGGTGGTGGGCTCGTCGGTGGCGCAGCCGGCCAGCACCAATAAGGTGCTCACGACCAGCACCGTCATGGAATGCCTCACTGGATCCCCTTCATCTGGACGGGACACGGAAGGACGCCGCCGCCACCGCGAGCAGGATGATCGCGCCCTGGACGGCCGGTTCGAGGGCGCCGGAGACGCCGTAGAAGTTCATGAGCGTGAAGAGCGTCTCGAGGGTCAGCGCGCCCAGCATCGCGCCGACGACGGAACCCCGGCCCCCGCCCAGAGCGACACCACCGAGGACCGCCGCGGTGATCGCGCCGAACTCCAGGCCGGCGCCGGCCTGGAACGACACTCCGCTGTACCCGCCGATGAGGACCGCCGCGAGGGTGGCGGCGAGTCCGCTGAGGACGAACGCCATGGTCTTGGCGCGCCACACGCGCACGCCACTCAGCTCGGCGGTCCGCGGGTTGCCGCCGACGGCGACCAGGGTGCGGCCGAAGTCCGAACGGGTCAGCACCAGCGCCAGGGCGGCCGCCGCCAGCAGGACGACCAGGGCGTACGGTATCCGCCCCAGCGCGGGCACGTCCTCGAACGCCGACCGACCCAGCCGCCGGAACTCCTCGGAGAGGGCGCCCTTCGGGGCACCGTCGGACCACAGGTACACGGCACCGACGAGGATCAGGTACATCCCGAGGGTCGTGATGAACGACGGCACGCGCAGCCAGGTGGTGACGAGGCCGTTGACGAGGCCGACGACGACGCCGAACGCGAGCAGGAGCACGACGACAGGCCAGCCGGCCGACGGATCGCCGTCGATCAGTCGGGCGGCGACGACCACCTGCGCGGTGACCAGAGAGCCGACGGACAGGTCCAACTCGCCGGAGACGATCACGAAGTACTGGCCGGCGGCGAGCAGGACGATCGGCGCGGAGCGGCCGAGGAACGACATCAGCGACGGCGGCGAGAAGAAGTCCGGTTGGCGGGCGCTCAGCAGAACCAGCAGGACCGCCAGGATCACGATGATCGGTGCGAGACCGCCGGAGCGGAACCCGGGGAGCCGCAGAGGGCGCGCGATCCGCATGCTAGGACGCCTTTCGCATCGCCCGGTGGGCGTATACGGCGACCGCCGCGATGATGATCACACCGCGGATCACCTGCTTGAAGAACACGTCGACGTCGAGCTGGTTGAAGACGGCGTCGATGCTCGCGAGCAGCAGCACGCCGCCGACCGTGCCGACGACGCCGCCGCGCCCGCCGGCCAGGGCGGTGCCGCCGAGCACCACCGCGGCGATCGATTCCAGGTCGTACAGACCCTCGGTGCCCACCCTCGGTGCGCCGGCGCCGAGCCGGCTGGCGAGGTAGACCCCGGCGAGGCCGGCGCAGAGGGCGCACAGTACGTGGGCGGTGACGAGGACCCGGCTGCCCCGCACGCCGGAGAGCCGGGCGACCTCCGGGTCACCGCCCACGGCGATCAGATGGTGGCCGAAGCGGGTGCGCGCGAGCACGAACCAGGCCGCCGCGGCGACGGCGAGCAACAGCAGGAACGCCAGCGGCACCGGGCCGACGCGCTGGTACCCCAGGCCCTGCACCAGGGCGGGTGCGGTCTTTCCGGCCGGCCCGTCGTATCCGTTGTCGAGGTATCCCTTCAGCAGCAGTCCGACGCCGACGGTCGCGATGAAGGGGTTGATCCGCGCTGCGGTGACGAGCAGGCCGTTGACGAGGCCGATCGCGGCGCTGACGGCGAGCGTCAGCCCGATCGCCGGCAGCAGCGCGGCGTCGCCGCCGGCCATGGCCTCGGCGGCGACGAGGGTGCTCAGACTGACCACGTACGCCACGGACAGGTCGAGCGAGCCCCCGATGACGACCAGTGTCTGGCCGACCGCGACGATGCCCAGACCGGTGGCGACGTGCAGCAGGCTCACCGTCGTCGGCAGGCTGAACAGCCGGCCGCCGTCGATCGTGACGACGAGCCAACCGATCGCCAGAGTGAGGACCAGGGCGACGAACACGCCGGGCGGGGTCCGTCGGGCCGGTGGGGACAGCGTGCCGCTCATCCGGCCGCCTCCCGCGCGGTGCCGACCGCCAGGGCGACGACATCCTCCTCCGTCGCGTCGGCGGGCAGCTCGCCGGCGATCCGGCCGTCGCGCATCACGATGATCCGGTCGCTCATGCCGAGCAGTTCGGGCAGTTCGGAGGAGACCATCAGCACGGCGGCGCCGTCGCGGGCCAGTCGGCGGACGAGATCGTGGATCGCCGACCTCGCGCCCACGTCGATGCCCCGGGTCGGCTCGTCGAAGAGCAGGATCCTCGGAGCGAGCGCGAGCCATCTGGCCAGCACGACCTTCTGCTGATTGCCCCCGGACAGGAAACGGATCTCCTGGTCCTCCCGTGCGGCGCGCAGCTCGACGGCCGCGAGCAGCTCCCGCACCCGCGCGGTCCGGGCACCGTGGCCGACCCGGCCGGGGCGGACGGCGCTGACGGCGCGGGCGGCTCGGACGGCGCGGGCGGCTCGGACAGGGCGGACGGCGCTGACGGCTCGGACGGCCAACAGCGCGTTGTCGAGCACCGACTGCTCGGCGACGATTCCCTCGCCCTTGCGGTCCTCGGAGACGTACGCGATACCGGCGCGCATCGCGGCGCGGGGCGAGCGCAGCCGGACCGGGGCTCCGTCGACGGCCACCTGGCCGGTGCTGAACGGTGCGGCGCCGAACAGTGCGCGGGCGAGCGCGGACCGGCCGGAGCCCTGCAGGCCGCCGACGCCGAGCACCTCGCCGGCGCGCAGCCGCAGGTCGATGCCGCGCAGCTTCCGGTTGCCCGCGCCCCGGACGGTCAGTCGCACCGGGCCCAGCTCCCGCGGTTTCGCCCGGTCGGGGTAGTAGCTCGACAGCTCACGGCCGACCATGTGGCGCACCAGCCGATCGGCGCTGGTGTCCGCGGTGTCCAAGGTGGCCACCGCCCGGCCGTCCTTGAGCACCGTGATCCGGCTGGAGAGGTCGAAGACCTCCTTGAGGCGGTGCGAGACGTACAGCACGCCCATCCCGTGCTCCTGGAGCCGCCGTACGAGCGCGTAGAGCTGGTCGACCTCGTGGTCGGCGAGAGCCGCGGTGGGCTCGTCCATGATGAGCAGCCGCGCGTCGAGGGCGAGCGCCTTGACGATCTCGACCACCTGTTGTTGTGCCACGCCGAGTCGTCCCACGCGCGTGTCGGGCGGTAGGGAGCCCTCCCCGATCGAGGCGAGGAGCCCCGCGGTGTGGCTGAGCATCGCTCCGCGGTCGACGAGCCCGCGGCGCAGGGGCTCGCGGCCCAGCCAGACGTTCTCCGCGACGGTGCGCTCGGGCAGCAGGGCCAGCTCCTGGTGGACGATGCCGATACCGGCCTGTTGGGCCTCACGCGGGCTGCGGAACGTCCGCGCTGCGCCGGCGAACTCGATCGTTCCCTCGTCGGGCTGGTGGACGCCGGACACCACTTTCATGAGCGTGGACTTGCCGGCGCCGTTCTCGCCGACGACCGCGTGCACCTCGCCCGGCGCGACCTGGAGGTCGACGCCGTCGAGCACCCGCACGCCGAGGAACGACTTGCCGATGCCTCGCAGAGCGAGCAGCGGCGACGGCAGCAGGCCAGACATCGTGGTGGACCCTCAACATTCGCGTCGTCAGCAGGAATGAGTCACCGATAGCTGAATCGTCCGGGTACGGCCGGGCATGGAATGACAGCTCTCGCCCGCGAGCTGTCGTCGAATTGTTTCGAACTTTCGCCGGACGCAATGGCGACATCGCGGCCCCGAGGGTAAATGCCTCGATGAGCGCCTGGCAATACCGTGGGAGCCAACTGCCCTCTATGGACCGGGGATCGGTCGAGAGCGATTGATACGCCAAAATCTGTTATCGAATCGCCCCGTCCCGAGTCGCGCGCCGAACCATGAAGACCGTGAACCACGAAGAATGATGCGCGAAATGTGTTATGGAATCAGCCGCACCCGATCCTTATTGACTGTTGCGAAACCCCGCTGCATGCTGACCGGCAGACCACGGGAGACCGTCGCATACGGTGTGACGCCCCCCTTCTCTTCCGTAGGGACCTGACTGCCCGTCACGGCGGACGGGACGACGAGCTGACGGCACACGCGCGCCTCCGACGCGCCCAGGCACTCCTGGCGCATCGGAGGTGCGGCCGGCGCGTGCCCGTGGTCATGCCCTCGTTGCTCCGCCGAATAGGAGACGGCATGCGTCGCATCACATTAATCTTCGGGGCGATCGCGAGCGTGCTCCTGTCGCTCGTCATCGCCCAACCGGCGTCAGCGGCGCCGGCCTTCCGAGCCCTGGTCTTCACGAAGACGGCCGGCTACCGGCACGATTCGATCCCGGCCGGCCTGGCGATGTTCCGGGAGCAGGCGGCGGCCAACAACTTCGAGTTGGTCCACAGCGAGGACTCAAGCGTTTTCACCCCGGCGAATCTCGCCACCTTCGACGTGCTCATCATGTTCCAGACCTCGGGAATGGTGTGGTCCACGGCGTCCCAACGTCAGGCGGTGGAGGGCTATCTCGCCAGTGGCAAGGGCATCGTCTCGATCCACAACGCCACGGACATGGGCATCGAGAACGAGTACCCGTGGTGGGACCAGACCATCAACGGCGGTGCGCACATGCCGGAGCACTCCCCCGGTGTGCTGGCCGGCACCGCCGTCGTCGCGGACAAGAAGCACCCCTCGACGGCCGGCCTGCCGGACCGTTGGAACCGCAGCGAGGAGTGGTACAACTTCGACCGCAACCCCCGCGGCGACGTCCACGTCCTGGTCACCGCGGACGAGCGCACGTACAACCCGGGCCCCCGCGCCATGGGGCCGGACCATCCCATCTCCTGGTGCCGCACCACCGGCGGCGGCCGCGTGTGGGCCACCGCCATGGGGCACTCCAGCGTGGCCTACAGCGAGACCCAGTTCCGCAACCACGTCCTCGGGGGCGTCAAGTGGGCGGCAGGCAACGAGTCCGGCGACTGCGGCGGCACCGTGTGGAGCAACTTCGAGAAGCGCACCCTCGACGACAACACCGCGGACCCGATGGCCCTGGCGGTCGCCCCGGACGGGCGGGTGCTCTACGTCCAGCGGGGCGGGCAGCTGAAGATCTTCAAACCGACCACCAACCGGACCGTGACGGCCGCCACGCTCAGCGTCTACACCGGCGGCGAGGACGGCCTCACCGGACTGGCGCTCGACCCCGACTTCGCCGACAACGGCTACGTGTACCTGTATCACTCGCCGGCCGGAGTCCCGAACGACATCAACCGGGTCTCCCGGTTCACGCTCACCGGCGACACCCTGAACATGTCGAGCCAGAAGACGATCATCGACATCCCCGCGACTCGTGACCGCACGTTCGCCGAGCCCGGACACACGGGCGGGTACATCGAGTTCGGCCCCGACAAGAACCTCTACATCGGCACCGGGGACGACGTCCCACCGAACCTCGACCCCGCCTGGCAGGGCTACGCCCCGCTGGACTGGCGGCAGGGCAAGGCCAACCTCGACGCCGCCCGCACCGCCGGCAACACCAACGACCTGCGGGGCAAGCTCCTGCGCATCCGGCCGTCGGCCGACGGCGGCTACACCGTCCCGGCCGGCAACCTCTACCCGCAGGGCACGGCGCAGACCCGGCCGGAGATCTACGCGATGGGCTTCCGCAACCCGTTCCGCTTCTCGATCGACCCGGAGAACGGGTGGGTGTACCTCGCCGACTACGGCCCGGACCGGAACCCGCCCACGACCAACCGCGGCCCCGAAGGGCTCGTCGAGCTCAATGTCATCAAGTCCCCGGGCAACTACGGCTGGCCGTTCTGCCACGGCGACAACCAGGCCTACGCGCCGTACAACCCGAGCACCGGTGTCGTCGGCGCCAAGTTCAACTGCAACGCGCCGGTCAACAACTCGCCGAACAACACCGGCCTGACCAGCCTCAAGCCGATCGTCGCGCCGAACATGTGGTACGGCTACGGCGTCTCACCGAACTTCCCCGAACTCGGCTCCGGCGGCTCGGGGCCGATGGGCGGTCCGGTCTACCGCTACGACGCATCAAACCCGTCCGAGACGAAGTTCCCGCCCTACTACGACGGGGTCCACTTCTTCTACGAGTGGTCGCGCCATACCGTCAAGGAGGTCCACTTCGACTCCGCGACCGCGGTCACCCGGACCAACCCCTTCATGCCCGCCGCCAAGTTCCTCAAGCCGATGGACATGGAGTTCGGGCCCGACGGCTCGCTGTACCTGCTCGAATGGGGCAACAACTTCTCCGGCGGCAACAACGACTCGGGGCTGTACCGCATCGACTACAACCACGGCGGACGGTCGCCGATCGCCAAGGCCACCGGAACGCCCACCAACGGGGACGCCCCGCTGAACGTGCAGTTCAGCAGCGCGGGGTCCACGGACCCGGACCCCGGTAGCACGCTCAGCCACCACTGGACCTTCGGCGACGGCACCACGTCCACGGCGGCCAACCCGTCACACACCTACACCGCCAACGGCAACTACACCGCCCAGCTCAAGGTCACCGACAACACCGGCAGGACGGCCTTCGCCAACGTGCCGATCACCGTGGGCAACACCGCACCGACCGTCACCCTCACCCTGCCCTCCAACGGCGGCTTGCTGGACTTCGGCGACCGCGTCCCGTACAAGGTGTCCGTCTCGGATCCCGGCGGCGCGCCCGTCGACTGCGCCAAGGTGTTCGTCAACCCCGCCCTCGGCCACGACGACCACCAGCACGAGACCACGGACCATCCGGGGTGCTCGGGCACCATCGACACGACGTTGCTGGGCGGGCACCCCGACGGCGCCAACCTGTACTACGTCCTCAACGCCCGCTACACCGACGACGGCGGCCCCGGCGGCGCGAACCCGCTCACCGGCTACGCCCAGGCGATCCTCCAGCCCAAGCACAAGCAGGCCGAGTTCTACACGGACCAGTCGGGTGTGCAGATCGTCGAGCAGGCCGGCGCGGAGAGCGGCAAGCGGGTCGGCGACATCTCCGACGGCGACTGGGTCGCGTTCAAGCCGATGAGCCTGTCGGGCATCACGAGCGTGAAGTACCGCCTGTCGTCGCCGAGCGGCGGCGGATCGATCGAACTGCGCGCCGACTCCCCGACCGGCACACTCCTGGCCACGACACCGGTGCCCAGCACCGGCGGCTGGAACACCTACCAGTCCACGTCGGCGGTGAACACAGCCGATCTCTCCGGCTCTCACCCGCTCTACCTGGTGTTCAAGGGCACCTCGAACAACTGGTTCGACCTCGACTCGCTCACCTTCGGCGGGAACGGGGTCGGCGAACCGGGCGGCGGCGGCGGTGGCGTCGCCGGTCGGACCTGGACGGTCGCGGCGCAGCACAGCGGCAAGTTCATGGACGTCAGCAGCGCCTCGACCGCTGACGGCGCCCAGGTCGTCCAGTGGCCGTCCACCGGCGGCAACAACCAGAAGTGGCAGGCCGTCGACGCCGGTGGCGGTGCCGTCTACCTGAAGGCGGGACACAGCGACAAGTGCCTCGCCGTCACGGGCGGGTCCACCACCCAGGGCGCGTTCCTGCAGCAGTCCACCTGCGACAACGGCAACGCGCAGAAGTTCCTCGTCACCCCGTCGACCACGGCGGGCGTGTACACGATGAAGAGCGTCCCCAGTGGACTGTGCGTCGACGTCAACGGCGGCTCGACGGCCGACGGCGCACGACTCCTGCAATGGAGCTGCCACAGCGGCACCAACCAGCAGTGGCGGTTCACCGCCGTATAGCCCGTCCGGTGGATGCCCGGCGCGGTCGCGCGCCGGGCATCCCTTCCTACGACCAGGTGAGGAACCGCCATGGTGTTTCGCATACCTCGGCCCCGCCGGTACGGACGTCTGTCCGCGCTGGTCACCGCCCTGGGGCTTGTCGCCGTCGGCGCCACCGCGGTGGCGGCACCGATCGAACCCGGGAAGAGCGCCCCCATCGTGGGCGCGCAGTCCGGCCGCTGTCTGACCGTCCCCGGCACCACCAACGGCACCCAGACCCAACTCCAGGACTGCACCGGCGCGGCCGGCCAGACCTGGACCTACACCACCGGCAAACAACTGACCGTCGCCGGCAACAAGTGCCTCGACGCCAGCGGAGGCAGCACCACCAACGGCACCCAGGTCATCATCTGGGACTGCAACGGCCAGAACAACCAGCAGTGGAACGTCAACGCGGGCGGCACCATCACCGGCGTCCAGTCCGGCCTCTGCCTCGACGCCAACGCCGCAGGCACCGCCAACGGCACCAGGATCATCCTCTGGTCCTGCAACGGCGGCACCAACCAGCAGTGGAGCTCACCGACCCCGCCGCCGGACCCGCCGGACCCGCCGCTGCCGGGCGGCGCGGGCACGTGCGACATCTACGCCTCGGGCGGCACCCCCTGCATCGCCGCCCACAGCACCGTACGCGCGCTCTACGGCACCTACAGCGGCAACCTGTACCAGGTCCGGCGCTCGTCCGACAGCACGACCCGGAACATCGGCGTCCGGAGCGCGGGCGGGGCCGCCGACGCGGCGACGCAGGACTCGTTCTGCGCGGGGACCGCCTGTGTCATCACCGTCGTCTACGACCAGTCCGGCCGCGGGAACGACCTGTGGTACCAGGGCTCGAGTGTGGTTCCCGGCTCTCCCCAGAGCCGCCCGGCGACCGCGACGTCGGAGTCGCTGACGGTCGGCGGCAGCAAGGCCTACTCGCTCTACATCAACCCCGGCAACAGCTACTGGCGGGACGGCCATCTGACCGGCGTGCCGACCGGCAGCGCCCCCGAAGGCATGTACATGGTGACCAGCGGCACCCATGTCAACGGCGGCTGCTGCTTCGACTACGGCAACAGTGAGACGACCCGAGCGGCCGACGCGGCCGGGGCGATGGACGCGATCAATTTCAGCACCCAGTGCTGGTTCGGCGGATGCTCCGGCAACGGTCCATGGGTCCAGGCCGACCTCGAATGGGGGCTCTACTCCGGTGGGAGTCAGTCCTGGAACCCGAACCAGCGGGCCTTCACCAGCAAGTTCGTGACGGCGATGTTGAAGAACAACGGGACGAGCCGTTTCGCGCTGAGGGGTGCCAACGCCCAGACCGGAAGCCTGACCACACTCTGGGACGGCGCGCTTCCGCCCGGCTACAGCCCCATGAAGAAGCAGGGCGCCATCATCCTCGGCAGCGGCGGTGACTGCTGCAAGCCCGGCGGCGGCGCGAACCTCAGCGCCGGCACCTTCTACGAGGGCGCGATGGTGTCCGGCTACCCGTCCGACGCGACCGACAACGCGGTACAGGCCAACATCGTCGCCGCCGGCTACCGCTGAGTCGCCCATCCATGAAGGGAGAAACGTGATGCGACAAGGCAACAACCGTCACCGATGGCGCACACCGATCGTCATGGCCATCACCCTGTTACTCGCCGCGGCCGGCATCAGCGGCATCGGACTGACGTCCGCCGCCGCGGCCGCGGCACCCTCCGTCGCCCCGAGCGCCGGATGCGGCAAGCCCCCCACGCTGACGAGTGGTCCGCGTTCGATCCAGAGCAGCGGCAGGACGCGGAACTACATCCTGCGGGTGCCCGCCACCTACGACAACAACCGCCCGTACCGCCTGGTCTTCGGTTTCCACTGGAACGGCGGCACCGCGGGCGACGTCGACTCGGGCGGAACCAGCGGATACTCCTGGTCGTACTACGGCCTGCGGGCGATCTCGAACGACAGCGCGATCTTCGTCGCGCCCCAGGGCCTCGGGAATGGCTGGGCCAATTCCAATGGCGAGGACCTGACCTTCGTGGACGACATGATCAGGCAGATCGACGCGGGCCTGTGTGTCGACACGAACCAGCGCTTCGCCGGGGGTTTCAGCTACGGCGGCGGCATGAGTTTCGCACTTGCGTGCGCCCGGCCGACGGTGTTCCGCGCGGTCGCCGTGTACGCGGGCGGACAGTTGAGCGGGTGCAACGGCGGTACCCAGCCGGTCGCGTACATCGGACTGCACGGCTTGCGGGACCCGGTGCTCCCGATCGCCACGGGACGTTCGCTGCGTGACAGGTTCGTGCGGAACAACGGCTGCACTCCCCAGAACCCGCCGGAGCCTGCACGGGGCAGCCTCACGCATGTCGTCACGACCTACTCGGGGTGCCGCGCCGGTTACCCCGTGGCATGGGCCGCGTACGACGCGGGTCATACGCCCGGTCCTGTCGACGGATCGGCCGGCGACTACGAACCCGGTGAGAGGTCGTGGACCCGGGCGGTGGTGTGGAACTTCTTCACGCAGCTCGACGGCTCGGATCCCACGCCGAACCCGACCACGTTCCGGCTGCGCAACGAGGGCTCGGGCCGGTGCCTGGACGTCAACGGCGCGAACGCGGCCAACGGCACACCGATGATCATCTGGGACTGCCACGGCAACGCCAACCAGCAGTTCACCCAGAACGGTCAGGCGCTGCAGGTGCTGGGCAAGTGCCTGAACGTTCCGCCCAACGCCGCCGCCGGCACACGGGTCCAGATCCAGGACTGCAACGGTGCCGCCAACCAGCAGTGGGCCCTCAACAGCAACGGCACGATCCGCCACGCTCAGAGCGGGTTGTGCCTGGACGTCAACGGCGCAAGCACCGCCAACGGCTCCGCGGTCGTCGTGTGGAGCTGCCACGACGGCGCCAACCAGCGCTGGGCGCGAGCCTAGACGCACGAGAGGGGCCACCTCCCCTGGGGAGGTGGCCCTTTGGCGTGCCGCGTCAGCTCACGGCAGGGTCCATTTCTGGTTGGCGCCGCCGTGGCACGTCCACAGGTGCACGAGGGTGCCGTCCGAGGAGTTGGCGCCCGACACGTCCAGGCACTTGCCCGACTGCGGGTTCCGCAGCGACCCGTCCGGGTACGCCTGCCAGTTCTGGTTGGTACCGCCGTTGCAGGACCACAGCACGACTCTCGTACCGTCCGCCGTACCGCCACCGCTGACGTCCAGGCACTTGCCCAACGCCTTGACCGTCGACCCCGCCGCCACCGTCCACTGCTGCCTCGCCGAGCCCGTGCACGACGAGATCTGCACCGCCGTCCCGTCCGCCGAACC
>NZ_JAMGBG010000063.1 GCF_023516595.1 Streptomyces neyagawaensis
GCAGGACCACAGCACGACTCTCGTACCGTCCGCCGTACCGCCACCGCTGACGTCCAGGCACTTGCCCAACGCCTTGACCGTCGACCCCGCCGCCACCGTCCACTGCTGCCTCGCCGAGCCCGTGCACGACGAGATCTGCACCGCCGTCCCGTCCGCCGAACCGCCGTCACGCACATCCAGACACTTGCCCGCGACCCCCACGATCCGACCCACGCCGGGGGTGGGTGTCGGGCCGCCGCCCAGCTCCTTGATCCGGACGTTGCGGAACGAGACGTCGTCCCCGGTGCCGTGGTTCTGGATGCCGATGTGACCGGCGAGCGAGCGGGCAGGGTTGGTGTCGGTGAAGTCGTTGATCTTCACGCCGTTGAGCCATACCTGGAGCCGTTCGCCCTCCACCAACAACTCGAAGGTGTTCCACTCGCCCGGTGGGTTGAGCGCCGCGTCCCGCGCAGCCGTGTCCGGGGCCTTGACGGCGTAGATCGAGCCCGTCGTGCGGTCGGGTGCGTCGGTGGCGTCGATCTGGACCTCGTAGCCGTTGTCCATGGCCGACTGCGGGTCGTTCGTCGGCGGGAAGCCCACGATCACACCGGAGTTGTCGTCGCCGGGCATCTTCCAGTCGAGCTTCAGCGAGTAGTTGGTGAACTGCCGGGCGCTGTACCAGAGCATGCCCAGGCCGCCGTTGGAGGTGAGGGTGGCGTCCGCGCTGGTGAAGCCGCCCGGGCCGGCCTGCGACCAGCCGGTGGTCGAGCCGTTGTAGAGGGTCGTGTAGCCGGTCTCGGGCCGGCAGTCGGCCTTGGTCCGGCCCGCCGCGTACCGGATGCCGCCGAGCAGGTGCGCCCGGAACGCCGGCTCCGTGTACGACGCCTGGCTGTGCCCGCCACCGGTGTAGAAGGACCGGCCTCCGGAGTAGGTCTTGCACCAGCTGTGCGGGTGGTCGGCGCCCATCGAGCCACCCGAGTACGACGACTCGTCCAGCGTGGTGAGCACGCGTGCGGTGGTGCGGGGGTTGGTCCGGAAGTTGTACCACTCATCGGTGCGGGTCCAGGTCTGCGGCAGGTGGGCGGTCGCCGCGTGTGCCCGCCCCTCCACCTTGACGTTGGCCTGCTGGACAGCGGGGTGCGAGGCGAAGTAGGCGCCCACCAGAGCACCGTAGAACGGCCAGTCGTACTCCGTGTCCGCGGCCGAGTGGACACCGACGAAGCCGCCGCCCGAGCCGATGTACGACTGGAACGCCGACTGCTGGGCGTCGTTCAGGACGTCGCCGGTGGTGTTGAGGAAGACCACCGCCTCGTAGCGGCTCAGGTTGCCGGTGGTGAACTGGCTGCCGTCCTCCGTGGCCGTCACCGTGAAACTGTTGGCCGCGCCGAGGTCGCGGATGGCCTGGATCCCCGCCGGGATCGAGTCGTGCCGGAAACCGGCCGTCTTGGAGAACACGAGCACGTCGTAGGGCGTGTCCGCGGCATGGACGGGGTGGGGCTGCCCGAGGAGGGCGAGGGTGGCCAGTGCCGTGGCCGCCCCACCGAGCAGGGTTCGGGGTCGTCTGCGCATGTGCGTCGCTCCCTTCTTGGTGACCGACATCAGGGCAGGGTCCATTTCTGGTTGGCGCCGCCGTGGCAGGTCCACAGGTGCACGAGGGTGCCGTCCGAGGAGCCGGCGCCCGACACGTCCAGGCACTTGCCCGACTGCGGGTTGCGCAGCGATCCGTCCGGGTACGCCTGCCAGTTCTGGTTGGTACCGCCGTTGCAGGACCACAGCACGACTCTCGTACCGTCCGCCGTACCGCCACCGCTGACGTCCAGGCACTTGCCCAACGCCTTGACCGTCGACCCCGCCGCCACCGTCCACTGCTGC
>NZ_JAMGBG010000064.1 GCF_023516595.1 Streptomyces neyagawaensis
GCAGGACCACAGCACGACTCTCGTACCGTCCGCCGTACCGCCACCGCTGACGTCCAGGCACTTGCCCAACGCCTTGACCGTCGACCCCGCCGCCACCGTCCACTGCTGCCTCGCCGAGCCCGTGCACGACGAGATCTGCACCGCCGTCCCGTCCGCCGAACCACCGTCACGGACATCCAGACACTTGCCCGCGACCCCCACGATCGGCCCCGCGGTGGGGCCTCCACCAAGGTCGAAGGTGAACGCGTCGACGTCGAAGAGGAATCCGGAGCCGCCGGAGAAGGTCAGGTAGAGCGTGGTGGTGCCGGCCGGTGCCCCGGAGATCGAGCCGTTGACGGTGGTGAAGTTCGTCCACGAGCCGGTGACCGGGACGGTGGCGGAGCCGAGGACGGTGCCGGTCGGTGAGCCGGCCCGAACCTGCAACGTGCCGCCCGCGCCGGCTGACGACACCCGGGCAGTGAACGACGTGGCGTTGCTCAGCCTGTACGGCTCGAACGCGATCCAGTCGCCGTTCTCGATGTTGCCGACGGACTTGCCGCCCTCGGCGGTCGACTTGTCCAGGACGGTGACGCCGGACGACGTCTTGTGGTGCTCGGCCTGCCGGTGCTTCGGCTGCAGGATGTGCTGCGTGTGCGTGGTGAGTCCGGCGTTGTCGGTGTACTCGGCGTCGAAGACCCCGAAGATGTTCGCCGCGTCGTCGTGCTCACCGTCGACCGGGATGGTGATCGTCCCGGAGCAACCGGTCTTCGAGGTGATCGGGTGGCCGTGGCTGTCGTGACCGACGATGTACGTCATCTTCACCTTGGCGCAGTCGACGGTGCCGTCCTCCGGATCCGTCACGGTGACACTGAACGGCACGGTGTCGCCGAAGGCGAAGATCTCCCCCGCGGCGGGTCTGTTGATGGTCACGGTCGGCGCGGTGTTGCCGACGGTGATCCGCACGTCGGCGGTGCCGGTGGCGCCCTGCGGGTCGCGTACGGTCAGCGTGGCCGTGTAGTTCCCGTTGGTGTTGTACGTCTTCGTCGGGTTGGCGGCGGTGGAACTGGTGCCGTCACCGAAGCTCCACGCATAGGTCAGTGCCCCACCGTCGGGGTCGGACGAGCCGGCCGAGGAGAAGGTCACGGTCAGCGGCGCCGCGCCGGAGGTCCGGTCGGCGCCGGCCACCGCCGTGGGCGCCCGGTTGCCGCCGCCGACGTAGTCGAAGCGGTACAGGGCGGAGTACTGGTCGCCCTGGTACAGCCCGGCGCCGTAGTCCAGCACGTAGTAGGAGCCGTCCGGGCCGAACGCCGAGTCGATGACCTGCTTGCCGGTCCAGGGGAAGCTGTCGATGGTCCCCGGGGAGCCGTCGGCGTTGAGATGGATCGGCTTGATCCAGCCGCGGCCGAACTCCGTGGCGAAGAACTGCCCGTCGAACGACTGCGGGAACTTCGTGGGCGAGCTGACGTCGGGGTCGTACCGGTACACCGGGCCCGCCATCGGCGACTCCGAGCCGCCGCCGAACGCCGGCGGGCTGCCGGCGTCGCCGCCGTAGCGGATCCAGGCGGCCTTGGCGGGCGGCAGCGTGCTCAGGCCGGTGTTGCGGAACGAGTTGTTCGTCGCACCGCCCGAGCAGTTGTACTTCGGGCCCGCCGTGTTGGTGGCGAAGTCCCACTCGGCGAACGTCTCGGCGTTCGTGTTCGTGCCGTTGCAGTACGGCCAGCCGTAGAAGCCCGGGCCCGTGACGCGGTTGAACTCGACCTGGCCCTGCGGACCGCGCGCCGAGGTGGCGCCGGCGTCGGGGCCGTAGTCGCCGACGTAGACGACGCCGGTGGCCTTGTCCACGCTCATCCGGAACGGGTTGCGCAGGCCCATCGCGTAGATCTCCGGCCGGGTCCTGGCCGTGCCGGGCGCGAACATGTTGCCCGCCGGGATCGAGTACGACCCGTTCTCGTTCACCTTGATCCGCAGGATCTTGCCGCGCAGGTCGTTGGTGTTGGCGGCGGTGCGCTGCGCGTCGAACGCCGGGTTGCGGTTGGTCCGTTCGTCGAGCGGGGCGTATCCGGCGGACTCGAACGGGTTGGTGTCGTCGCCGGTGGACAGGTACAGGTTGCCTGCCGCGTCGAAGTCGATGTCTCCGCCGGCGTGGCAGCAGATGCCGCGGTCGGCCGGCACGTCGAGGACATCCACTTTGCTGGACTGGTTGATCGTGAAGTCGCCGTTGAGCGTGAACCGGGAGAGCCGGTTGACACCCTGCCATGTCGACCAGTTGCCGCCGGTGGTCGGTGCGTCGCCTCCCGGCGTGGACAGCGGCGGGGCGTAGTAGAGGTAGATGTGCCGGTTGGTGGCGAAGCCCGGGTCGATGCCGATGCCCTGGAGGCCGTCCTCGTCGTGCACGTAGACGGGGATGGTGCCGATGACCGTGGTGGTGCCGTTGGCGTCGGTGCGGCGCACGGTCCCGTTGCGAGCGGTATGCAGCACCGACCGGTCGGCCAGCACCGCCAGCGACATCGGCTCACCGACCTCCGCCACCCCGCGGGCCAGTTGCACCTGCTGGAAGTCGGCGGCGTTGATCGGGTGCGCGGAGGCCGGCGTGGCGCCGGCCAGGTTCGCGATGAGAGCGGTCGCGACCAGGAGCAGGGCCGAACCGATGGCCGGCCAGCGTGCGGCTGCGACTCTCCTGATGATCATGAACATGACAATGCTGTCCCCTTCCTGAACAGATGACTGCCAGGCGTGGGGCGCGCGCTGCCGCGCCGATGCCGTAGCGGGATGTCGCCGCTTCGGCCCGCCAGGTGTGTTTCAGCGGGCCACTACGCCGAGCGGGGGCAACCGCTCGGAAACAGCAGCAGTCGATGGCTACCGCGCTGTCGGGTCACATCGACGCTTGTGATGGTCCGTCAGCCAGGCTAGAGACGGCAGCCCGAGGTGTCCACACTTCGCCCCGGATCAGCGGGGCTTTCGGGCTCGGGCCTGCCGCCTGGATCATGCCGGCTTCGGGTCACGGCACCTTGATGGCGGCTACTGGACTTGCCTGGCCTTGCTCGTGGCCACGATTTCGACGGCGGCTTGAAGGGGCGTCTCGGCATGCCCAAGTAGCGCCCGGGTGATGGCGATCGCCTGGATGATGCCAATACCGCGCTCGACCAGAAGGCTCTGAACAGCCTCCATTCCGTCGCTCTCAAGGACTGGTCGGGACTGCTCGACCAGATCGGTCCAGCGTGCGGCGTCCTCAGGACTCAACCCGATGAAGTGGTCAAACACGGCTTACTCCTTCTGTGACGAATCGATGAGATGCGCTGTACTCACGTTTCGTCAGAGCCCAGCGATGCGGCCAGGGCCTTCACGGCGTCGGCGTATTGAAGGCGGTCGAACTGGAACGGGCCGAATTCCGAGTAGTCGCGTGTCCTGCGGTAGGGCTGTTCGAAGGCGTCCCAGGTCACGTGGTCAGGAGTCAGTGTGATGCCGGCCATCAGCGGCCAGCATCCCCACTCACCGCATTCACAGCCGAGCACGGGCGTCTTCGGCCCCATCGCTCCGGTGGATCGCCCATGGAAATGGTCTTCCATCGGACCGAACCGGAAGAACTGCGGGATGAGACCTCCGTAGGCGTCTCCGGCTGGTTGCATTCCGGCGTCGATCTCGAACCGGTCGACCAAGTCGGTAAGAGGTGTCCCGTCGATGCACGGGACGACTTCGACCACGCCACGATCAGCCTGGCGCCGGCAATCGAAGAAGATCTCCTGGGTGATCATGTGCCGATTGTTGCAGCCCACTTCTTCCCTGCTCACCCTGATTTTCGTGGGTCCGCGCTGGGAACATCCGGCGCGGTCGGCGCGGTTGATCAAAGAGGGGCCAGGGCCACACAGGCGGGATCATGGGGACCGTAAGGTCGTCAGCCGCGCCGGGGGCCGGGGCCCAGGGTTGCGGCATGCCGCCGCACTTCGATCAAGACACATGTCTGTAGGAGGACTGATTCGTGGCTGGACGGCCCCTGACGCTCATGGCAGTACACGCCCACCCGGACGACGAGGCCACGGGAACCGGAGGGGTCCTCGCGCGGTACGCGGCGGAAGGCATCCGCACGGTTCTCGTGACCTGTACTGACGGTGGATGCGGTGACGGGCCCGGGGGTGTCAAGCCTGGCGACCCAGGACACGATCCGGCGGCGGTCGCCTCGATCCGCCGTCAAGAACTCGAGGCCAGCTGCGAGGTCCTGAAGATCAGCGATCTGGAGATGCTCGGCTACGCCGACTCCGGGATGGTCGGCTGGCCGAGCAACGACGCCCCCGAATCCTTCTGGCAGACCCCCGTGGAGAAGGGCGCCGCCCGACTCGCGGAACTCATGCGGCATTACCGACCGGACGTGGTGGTCACCTACGACGAGAACGGCTTCTACGGCCACCCCGACCACATCCAGGCCCACCGCATCACCATGGCGGCGCTGGAGATGACCGAGGGCCTGGCGCCGAAGGTGTACTGGACCACGGCGCCCCGCTCGGCCATGCGGCAGTTCGGCGAGATCATGCGTGAGTTGCATCCGGACACGCCGGAGCCGGATCCTGCCGAGGCCGCCGCGATGGCCGAGATCGGCCTCCCCGACGATGAGATCACCACATGGGTGGACACCACCGCGTTCAGCGGCCAGAAGTTCGACGCGTTGGCGGCGCACGCCAGCCAGAGCGAGAACATCTTCTTCCTCGGGATGGGCAGGGAGAGGTTCGGTGAGTTGATGGGCGTGGAGACGTTCGTACGCGTCCAGGACACCACCGGCGCCGCCCTGCCCGAGAGCGATCTCTTCGCCGGCCTGCGCTGATCCACCCGTCGCGGAGAACCGCCTGTCGGCGTCAGCGCATGCCCGCCGCGTCGAGCAGGGTGATCACCGTGGGCGCGAGGAGACCCCTCAGTTGGTCCGCGCCGATACCGGCGCGGGCGCTGCCGCCGTCGAAGACCAGGCTGAGCTGCCGGGCCAGCAGACCCGGGTCGCTCGCCCCGCCCCGCTCCGCCTCGGCCCGGAAGAAGGCGGTCAGGTTCTCCTTGACCTGATGGGCGACCCGGCTCGCCGGGTGGCTCTGATCCTTCAGCTCGATCTGGGCGGCCAGGAAGGGGCAACCGTAGAACTCGGGCGCACCCGACTGCGTCTCCACCTGTGCGAAGACATGCAGGATCCGCTCCCGGGGTGAGCGATCGTCATCCGCCGCGGGCAGGAGTGCCCCCGTGTAGGCGGACGTGCGCCGCTCCAGACTCGCCGCCAGCAGCTCGTCCTTGCTCCCGAACAGCTGGTACATGGAGCGCTTCGACACTCCCGCCGCCTTGCACAGCGCCTCGACGCCGATGCCGACACCGTCTCGGTAGGTGAGTGTGGCCGCCGCCTCCAGCAACCGCTCCCTGGGGCTCTGCTTCACTTCGGTGGTCATGGCACGAGATTAACCCCGGAGAGACGGGGACGAAAACCGATCGGTTTCCGAGGCGCCGGCCCCGCACCCGAGAGGGCCCACCTCCCCCGGCCCCCGACCTCCAAGCCCCGAACCCCACCAGGCTTGCGCCTGGAAACCGATCGGTTTACTTTGATGGAAACCGATCGGTTTCTCATTCCTGTGGAGGTAGTCATGACCGCTTTGAAGGGCGCACACGTCTTCGTCACCGGCGGCAGCCGCGGCATCGGCAAGGCGTTGGTGGAGGAGCTGTACGTACGAGGCGCCGGCAAGGTCTACGCCACGGCCCGCGACCCGCGCACGGTGACGCACCCCGACGCGGTGCCGGTGGCGCTGGAGGTCACCGATCCGGCCTCCGTGGCGGCGGCCGCCGCGCAGGCGGAAGACGTCACCGTGCTGATCAACAACGCCGGTGCCTCGGTCGGCGCGTCCTTCCTCGACTCCCCCGTCGACGACGTACGCCGGGAGTTCGAGACCAACTTCTACGGCCCGCTGCTCCTCACCCGGGCCTTCGTACCGGTCATCGAGCGCAACGGCGGCGGCCACCTTCTCAACGTGCACTCCGTTCTCTCCTGGCTGGCCCTCGGCGGCTCCTACAGCGCCTCCAAGGCCGCCCTGTGGTCGCAGACCAACTCCCTGCGCCTGGAGCTGCGGCCCCGTGGTATCGCCGTCACCGGACTGCACGTCGGATACGTGGACACGGATCTGGCGGCCGGCGTCGACGCCCCCAAGTCCAGTCCTCGTGACGTCGCCGCACTCGCCCTCGACGGCGTCGAGTCGGGCGCGTACGAGGTGCTCGCCGACGACATCACGCGTCACGTCAAGGCGGGCCTGGCCGGCGACCCGGCCGGGCTGTACGCCGAGCTGGCCCAGTAACCCCCTTCAGAGCACACGGAGTCGGCGAGATGCACAGCCAGGAGCCACGTCCCACGATTCTCGTTCCGGGGGCCATCAGCCACATCATCGCCCCGCGCGCAGGACACGGCCACGACGGGACGCTGCGCTACCTCAAGCGGGCCGCGGTGCCCCCTTGGTCCTGCTGCACACCGTGCGCACCCAGGCGGAGCACTTCCGTCTCCTCATCCCGCTGATCGCGGACCAGTACACCGTGTACGCCCTCGATCTGCCGGGGACGGGCTACTCCGAGATCGTGCCCGGCGCCTCGTACGACGAGCCGGCCCTGCGCGCCGGCGTCAAGCGGCTGCTGACCGAGCTCGACCTGCACGACGTGACGTTGGTCGGGGAGTCCATGGGGGCGGTGCTCACGCTGACCACCGCCGCCGACCTGCCCGAGCGGGTCCGGCGCGTCGTCGCCGTCAACCCGTACGACTTCCGCGGCGGGATCGCCCGCTCCGGTCTCCTCGCCCGTGTGGTGGTCAGCGGTGTCCTCGCCCCGGTGGTGGGGCCGGTGATCGCGGGGGTGGAGCCCAGGCCCGCCCTCCGCAAGATCCTTCAGGGCGGGCTCGGCGACAAGAGCGCGCTGTGGGAGGACTATGTGGACGAGCTGCTCCGGGTGGGCGCCCGCCCCGGCTGTCCGATCGTCGCCCGGAGCGTGTACCGGAACCTGCCCAGCCTCATCGCGGCCCGCGCGCGCTACCCCGAGATCAAGGCTCCGATCCACCTCGTCTACGGGGAGAAGGACTGGTCGCGGCCCTCGGACCGGGAGGCCGACAAGCGGCTGCTGCCGACCGCCGACTTCACACAGGTGCCCGAGGCCGGCCACTTCATCTCCCTGGAACGGCCCGACGTCCTGGCCGACCTGCTGAATGCGGCGAACGCGGAGGCGTGACCGCTCGGCATCGGGGGCTACCGGGTGTCAGGGGTGCCGTTGGCCGAAGGCTCGGGGGCTTCGCAGGTGATCTCGTCACGGGGGGTGTAGTGGGTGTGGAACGGCTCCCGCTTCACCACCTTGCCGTCGTCGTGGAAGACGCGCTCGACGGTGACGTCGAAGCCTTCGAGCGGGGTCTGCGGCACGCACTTCTCGTCGGTGCTCACCAGCTTCTCCGGCGGCTGCACATGGGTCCGGGGGCCCTTCACCGACTCGATCTCGTCGTACTTCTTCGTACCGAGGAAGGTGACCGTCACCGAGGTGTCCGTGGCCTCGGCCTGGATGTATATCGCGTGGCCGGAGTCGTTGGTGAACCTGAGATCGAGGCTGCCCCAGGCGACCGTCGCCTCACGGCCCTCCGGGTATCGCTCGATGTAGAAGGAGTGCGCGCCGTGCTCCACCGGCTTGACCCCGGCGAAGAACATCGCGTTGTACATGGTCGTGGCCACGGCGGAGACACCGCCGCCCGGCGCCTCCGTGAACTTGTCGTCGAGGATCATGATGCCGTCGACGAAGCCGTTGGCCGGGGTGCGCTCCCCCACGGTCCGGTTGAAGCTCCACGTCTCGCCGGGCTGTACGACGGAGCCGTTGATGAGTTGCGCGGCCCGCCCGATGTTCTTCGTGCGGTACGGGGCCGGTTCGAAGTTGACGGTGAAGGAGGACATCTTCTCCGTCAGCCCCAGCCGCGCCGCGTTCTCGCGGGTCACCTCCGGCTGGATCCGCCGCACGGCCACTTCCCCGCTGCGGGCGGCGCCCGTCTCGGTGAGCAGCGGCAGCACGGCCTTGGTCAGCGCCTGGTCGGTGACCTGCGTGCCGGCCCGGGCGTCGTCGGCCACCACGACCCGGTCGCCGTCCAGCCGCAGTCGGGCGTTCTCGGCGGTCGTGGTCAGGCCGGCCAGGGGGCGGGCCACCGCGGGGGCGGAGCGCAGCCCCTTGCCGTCCAGTTTCGGGATCAGATCGCCGGAGTCGTCCGGCCGCATCGTCAGGTGCTCGCCCACGACGGCGGGGCTGAGCGTGAACTGTCTGCCGCCCGCGATGAGCGTGACGGGCGCCGACATGGCGGGCCGGGCGAAGTCGCGCACCGCCCGCCGCACCTCCGCCGCCGACACCTTCGGCTCGGTCTCGCGGGTGGGCAGTGCCGTGACCGCGTTCGTCCTGCCGTGCAGGAAGGAGGCCCGCAGGGTATCGACCGCGGCGTCCACGTCCAGGGCGTAGCCACGGCGCGGCGTGACCTGCTTGACGTGGCCCTCCTCGAAGGTCACGGCTCCGTCCCGCACCTTCTGGTCGAGGTTCCGCGCCAGTTTCCCGAGTGCCGTGCGGGTCTTGCCCTCGTCGAGTTGTACGACCGGCTCGATGTCGTGCCCCGAGCGGAAGAACGCGCCGATCACGCTGAACGGATCGGAGGCGGTGCGCGCGGCCCGGTCGACGGTCCGCTCGGTGTCGAAGGTGAGTCCGGCGCGGCGAGGGTCGACGGTTCCCTTCCGGTCTCCGACCTTCACGGCCAGCTTCTTCGCGCCGGCCGCCGCCAGGTGATCGTCCAGCTTGTGGACGGCTTCCTCGCGGCTGAGGCCTCCGATGTCCACCCCGCGCACCGTCGTCCCCGCTTCGATCTCACCCCCCGTGACGAGCAGCCCGGCCAGATACAGACCGCCTAGGCCCACGGTCAGCGCGCCGCCGGTCAGGGCGAGGGGCGGCACGGAGGCTATTCGAAGGCGCATGGGTCTCCCGGACCGGGGATCGGTGGGCGGCGCGCGCGGTCACGCAGCGCCATGGACGGGCGAGCACCCCAAGCTACCCATAGCGGAGCAAGAGTATGTATGTCGCATATCACTCTCGCCATGTATCACATCGGACATTCGCGTCATGCGCGTGGCGGCGACCGTCGGGACCGAAGTGCCGTCAGGGCGGCCTGCTTTGTCGGTGGTGAGGGTCGGTGAGATACTGCGCGCCGCGGAGTCAGCGGAGCTTACGGGGGCGCGATGAGTCAGGCGGTGACCACCGCAGCCATGCTGCGGGTGGCGGATGTGCACAAGTCGTACGGGCGGGGCGCGAACACTGTCCATGCGCTGCGCGGCGTCTCCTTCGAGGTCCCTCGGGGGGAACTCGTCGCTCTCAAGGGGCGCTCGGGCTCCGGCAAGACCACCCTGCTCAACATCGTCGGTGGTCTGGACGAGCCGGACAGCGGAAGCGTCACCGTCGACGGGCTGGACCTCGGGGAACAGGGTGAGGACGCCCTCCTCGCGCTGCGCCGGGAGCGCATCGGCTTCGTCTTCCAGTCGTTCGGGCTCATCCCGATCCTCACGGCCGCCGAGAACGTGGGCATGCCGATGCGGTTGCGCAGGGCCGATCCGCGCGAGCGGCGGGAGCGCGTCGATCTGCTGCTGTCCCTGGTGGGGCTCGCCGACCATGCAGCGCAGCGGCCCGGCGAGCTGTCGGGCGGGCAGCGCCAGCGCGTCGCCATCGCCCGCGCCCTGGCCAACAGCCCCTCGATCCTCATCGCCGACGAGCCGACCGGTCAGCTGGACGCGGAGACCGGGCACTCCGTGATGGAACTGCTCCGCGCGGTCGTCCGCAGCGAACAGATCACGGCGCTCGTGGCCACCCACGACGCGACCCTTCTCGACCTGGCCGATCGTGTGCTGGAGCTCAAGGACGGCGAGATCACCGAGTCCTAGAAGGTCGATGAAGATCTTGGTGAGGGGCTGTCCGGCCGTCAGGCCGGACAGCCCCTGTGGTCATGTACCGGCCGGTGCGATGTGCCAGGTG
>NZ_JAMGBG010000065.1 GCF_023516595.1 Streptomyces neyagawaensis
GCCCATGGGACGCCTCGTCACCCCCGACGAGGTCGCCGCCGCCATCGTCTACCTGGCGAGCCCGGCGGCGGCGTCCGTCACCGGCACCTCCCTCGCGGTGGACGGCGGCATGCAGGGACTCCGGCTCCGACCGGTCGACCCGTCATGAGGACGACCACGCTGGGCGGCAGCACGGTGCCGGTCTCGGAACTGGCACTGGGCTGCGCCGCCCTCGGCAACCTCTTCCACCCGGTCAGTGACGAGGCCGCCCACGCCACGGTGGACGCGGCCTGGGACGCCGGCATCCGCACCTTCGACACCGCCCCTCACTACGGCCTCGGCCTGTCGGAACGGCGGCTCGGCGCCGCCCTGCGCGACCGCCCCCGTGACACCTACACCCTCTCCACCAAGGTGGGCCGGCTGCTCGTACCGGATCCGGACGGCGGCGCGGGTGACGACCTCGCCCATGGCTTCGCCGTCCCGGCCACCCACCGCCGCGTCTGGGACTTCAGCGCCGACGGAGTGCTGCGCTCGCTGGAGGCGAGCCTGGAGCGCCTCGGCGTCGACCGTGTCGACGTGGCCCTGCTGCACGACCCGGACAACCACGCCGACCAGGCGTTGCGCGAGGCCTACCCGGCACTGGAGCGCCTGCGCGCCGAAGGCGTGGTCGGAGCGATCGGCGTCGGGATGAACCAGTCCGCGCTGCCTGCCCGCTTCCTGCGTGAGACCGACATCGACGTGGTGCTGCTCGCCGGCCGCTACACCCTCCTCGAACAGGACGGGCTGACCGAACTGCTCCCGGAGGCAGTTGCCCGCGGCCGGAGCGTCGCCATCGGCGGCGTGTTCAACTCCGGGCTGCTCACCGCGCCCCGGCCCGGCGCCACCTACGACTACGCCCCCGCTCCGCAGCCGGTGCTCGACCGGGCGCTGCGACTGCTGGCGGTCTCCGAGCGCCACGGCGTGCCGCTGCGCGCCGCCGCGCTGCGCTTCCCCTTCGGCCACCCCGCCGTCGCGAGCGTCCTGACCGGCGCACGGTCGCCGCAGGAGGTGCGCGACACCGTGGAGCAGCTGCGACGCCCCATCCCGCAGGCCCTGTGGGACGAGCTGCGTGCCGAGGAACTGCTTGCGCCTGGCACACCCTTCCCCGCCGCCACGCCGTCGAAGGGGCCGTCATGAGGGTCGCCCTGCACACCACGGTCCGTGCCGACCGCATAGAGGAGTACGAGGCCGCGCACCGCGAGGTGCCCGAGGAGCTGACCGCCGCCATCCGCGCCGCAGGCGTGAGCGAGTGGACGATCTGGCGCAGTGGCACCGACCTGTTCCACCTTCTGGAGGTCGAGGACTACGCCGCGATGATCGCCGAACTCGAGAAGCTGCCGGTCAACATCGCCTGGCAGGCGCGGATGGCCGAGTTGCTGGACGTCGTCCACGACTACTCGGCCCAGGGCTCGGACGCCTCCCTGCCGGTGGTGTGGCAGTTGTGAGCCACGAGGAGACCGAACCCGGCATCGTCGACGCGCACCATCACGTGTGGGACCTGTCCGTCCGCGACCAGGACTGGATCCGCGGCCCGGAACTCGCCCCGCTGCGCCGCGACTTCACCCTCGCCCACCTGGAGCCGGAGGCCCGCGCGGCCGGAGTCACCGCCACGGTGCTGGTGCAGACGATCACCGTGCCCCAGGAGACCCCGGAGTTTCTGGCACTGGCCGCGCACAGCGATCTGGTCGCCGGCGTCGTCGGCTGGACCGACCTGACCGCACCCGATGTCGCCGACCGCCTCGCGTGGTTGCGCGCGGGCCTGGGCGGCGCATACCTGGTGGGCATCCGCCACCAGGTGCAGGGAGAACCGGACCCCCGCTGGCTGGTCCGCCCCGACGTGCTGCGCGGTCTGGCCGCGGTCGCCAAAGCGGGGCTCGTCTACGACCTCGTGGTGAAGCCCCACCAGCTCAAGGCCGCTGCCGAAGCCGCCTCGTGTCTGCCGGACCTCACGTTCGTCCTCGACCACCTCGGCAAACCGCCCATCGTGTACGGCGCCCTCGAACCCTGGGCCGAGGACGTCCGATGGTTCGCCGCCCTTCCCAACACCGTCTGCAAGCTCTCCGGCCTGGTCACCGAAGCCGACTGGGGTTCCTGGACCATGAAGGATCTCAAGCCGTACGCCGACACCGTCCTGGACGCCTTCGGCCCCGACCGGCTGATGTTCGGCTCCGACTGGCCCGTCTGCCGGCTCGCCGCCCCCTACAGCGAAGTCATCGCCACCGCCCGTAAGTTGACGGCGTGTCTCACCCCCGCAGAACGCCACCAGGTCTTCACCGGCACCGCCGCGCGGACCTACGGCCTGACCGTCACCGGATCCCCAGGCCCACCCCGGGAAGCACCATGCGCATAGCTGTCTCCATCACCTGCTTCAACGACGCCTGCACCGTGCCCGCCTTGGCCTCTCACCCGGCGACGTCCCCCCTGTGACGGCGCCGCCGCGCTGACGCCCGAGCTCGACTGCGTCCACGTCGCCTCTCCCGCCGGCCGGGTGTGTCAGCGGCCGGCGCGGCAGTCGTAGACCGTGAGAGCAAGGGTCTTGAACGAGTTCTCCCACGAGGCGGGGGCGGTTTCTGCCGTACAACGACAGGCACTCACGCCCTCCCCGACGTGCCCCGGCCCCTGCTCGCAGGATCCGGGGCGCGTCGGGCTGCGCGGGTCAGTGCCCTTGGCAGCAGGAACCACCCGATGTCCGGCGGGCGCCCTGCGCGCCGATGCGCCGCGCCACCTCGGCTCGGGCCCGTCCCGTCTGGGACTCCGCGTCGTGGACCACCCGTCCGGAGATCAGGGTGTACTGGACCTTGGTGGCGCGGATCTCCTTCACGGGCACCTTGGTGATGTCCCGGTCGAGGACGATCAGATCCGCCCGCTTGCCCGGACAGCCGGTTCCCGAGTTCCCGTCGTGCAACTGGTGAGCAGCGCCCGCGGTGTGCATGACCAGGGACTGGGCGCGGGTCAGTCCTTCGCGGGCGTTGAGCGGCGGCTGGTCCTCGTCGGGGTGGCTGCGGTCGATCGCGGTGGCGATCTGGGTGAAGGGTGCCAGCGGGTCGACCGGCCAGTCCGAGCCGTCGGCCAGCAGGGCGCCCGCCTTGGCCAGACTGCGAGCCGGGTACAGACGGGCGTACCGCTCGGGCCCGATGTAGGGCTTGAGCGCGTCATTGGTGAAGGAGGAGGGCTGTGCCCACTGCAGCTGCATGCTGGCCACCACTCCGGCGCGCGCGAAGCGCCGGTAGGCGTCGGGGTGCACCAGTCGGAGGTGGGTGATGGTGTGCCGTCGGCTACGGCGCCAGGTGCGGGCGACGGCCTCGTAGGCGTTCAGGGCCGTGCGTACGGCGCGGTCACCGATGGCGTGGGCGTGCATCTGCCAGCCGTCCGCGTCCAGGGCCCGGACGAGGGCGTCTGACATCTGATCACACCTCACCCGACGGCCGTACCGGCCGCCGACGCCCGGTACGGTGTGTGCTCAACGTCTTAACCACAAGCCGCCGCAGGGCCGTTGGGGTACAGATGACGAGCTCACGTGTCTGGCGGCGCCCCACACTCGGCGCAGTCGCCGCACGGGCCGGGGTGTCCACGGCCACAGTCTCCAACGCACTCAACGGCACGGGTCGGCTGTCCGATGCGACCAGGCAGCGGGTGCTCGCCGCCGCACGTGAACTCGGTTACGCCCAGGCCAGCACGGCCAGGGCCCTGGCCCGTGGCGGCACCGGATTGCTCGGCCTGACCATGACGACGTACGGCGACCTTCCCATCCCGTACACCGAGATCCCGTACTACGCCCAGCTGACGCTGAGCGCCATGGCGGCGGCGCACGAGCGCGGCTACCTGCTCACGGTGATGCCGAGTTCCCTGTCACCGTGGATGTGGCTCAACACTCCGATGGACGGCGTCATCCACGTCGATCCGCGCGCCGACGACCCGGTGCGTCACCTCCTGCGGGAGCGTGGCATCCCCATGGTCTGTGACGGCCGGCCGCCCCAGCCGCACTGGTACGACGCGTGGGTCGACACCGACTACGAAGCGGGCCTGCACCTCCTGCTCGACCACCTGGCGGAGGCCGGCGCCCGGCGGATCGCGCTGTCCCAGCCGCTTCACGACGACGCGTACCCGCGCCTGATCGCACGCGCGTACCAGTCGTGGTGCGACGGACGCCAACTGCCCGCCCTCGTCGAAGAGTACGACGCGCTGCCCGACTACTTCACGGCCGAACAGGACGCGGTCGGCCGGCTCCTCAAAGGCGATCCACGACCGGACGCCGTCATCGGTGTCTACTCCGACTCCGGCCACACCATCCTCGCCGCCGCACGCCACCACGGGCTTCGGGTACCACAGGATCTGTTGGTGGCGTGCGTCAGTGAAGATCCGGACTACGCGACGACGACCCCGCCCGTCACCACGCTCAGCCTCCGCCCGGACCTGGTGGGCGCCGAAGCGGTCGACCTGCTGATCTCCCTGATCAACGCCCGCGGCGGCGTGGACCGGCGACGATCCGTGCAGCCGGCGCTGGCCCCTCGCCGGTCCACACGGCGCCCGGTGCGGCGGACGAACGGCACACCGTGACCACAGGGCCCCGTAACCCATCGGCGAGGCATGGCTTCGCTGGACGGATTCGAGTGCATCTGCCGACCCATCGACCTGGCGTGCCCGTCAGCCGTTCGTGGCATACCGGGCGCCTGCCCCCAGTGCCTACCGGCACACAGCCGTAGTCTGCCGCAGGGCCATGGCGGCCGGGTGACGCAGGCGGGGTCCCAGGTTGCGTTCGAGTGCGGGGTGGACGGCCACGGTCGCGGGCGCTTTGGCCCGGTCCCGGCACGTCCAGGAACACCGACGAGCTGCTGGGTGTGGTCACGGTGCTGCAGGCCGGTGCAATGCCACGCTCCTTGCGCACCGGTACGCCGGATCGGGCCGCGGTCGGAACGTGGCCCGGCTCGGGCCAGTTCCGACCAGCATCCAGCGCAACCACGGCCAGGAACGGATCACACCGTCACCGGTTCACTCGGACGGGCGTGAAGCCTGGAGGGGACAGGTGAGCGGGAGCACGCGTTCGGTCAACTGCCCGGTGAGCTGGGCATCGGTGAGGGCGGCGTCGGTGAGCCAGTCCGCTGCGGTCAACTGGTCGACCAGGTGTTGCAGCTCGCCGCAATCGACCGCGACCCGGGCGGTGAGAGCGTTCAACGCGATGCCCTGACCGCCGGGACCCAGGATCCCCGAGGCGTCGGTCTGTGTGGCCAGCGTCAGGGCGAGCAGCCGGGTGCCGGCGGTGGCCTTGGCCTTGCGGAGCTTCTTGTCCGAGATGACCTTCTGGGCCCAACCGGAGAGCTTGGGCCGCGTCTTCTTTCCGAACGTGAACGGGCCTGCCTTGTCCTCGTGGGGCACCAGGGAGGGGACAGTGATCGGGGTGGGGTTCTCCGGCCGGGAGGCGAGCAGGTCCCCGGCGGTGCCGGGCAGGATGAGCCAGCCGCAGCCGGTCAGCTTCTCGACCAGGTCCTCCGGGTCGGTGAGGCCCAGAGCGGTGACGTCCTGGCCGACGAGGTTGCCTGTGCCGGTGTGCGCGGTACGCAGGGTCAGCATCAGTACCAGCAGCCGTGCCTCCGGGCCGGGCAGCGGGCTGTGGTCGGCCACGTACGCGAGGACAGAGCGCGCGTGGTCCCCCTGTGTCGGCACAGTCAGCAGGCGCGACACGGTCGGCCCGTCGCTGTCCGCGATGCCGCCGGTGCGCTGCTGGTGCTGGAACCGGGCAGCGGTGGCGGCCTGCTCGGCGCGCCGGGCCTCCAGTCGCAGGCTCATGATGCCGCTGACGTCGGCCCAGGTGGTGAAGGCCCGTGCCTTGCGCTCGTGGAGGTCGGCGAGCAGCGCGAGATCAGGCTCGGTGCGCTGCTGGTAGGCGCGGAAGAGGTCACCGAGTTCGATGAGTTCGTCCCGCAGGGCGGCGGGCCTCAGGTTGTGGGGGATGATCCGCTGGGCGATCTTCGCCTGGGGTGGGCGGCGCCGTGCAGGTACCGAGCGGGAAGCCGGAGCCCGCGTCACGGCGGCGACCTGGTGGTCGGAGAACTGCGGGGCACCCGCGCTTGCGCCCGTGGCTGCGGGGGCCGGGCGGTCGGTGGTCTGCGGCCCGGGCGCCTGGGAGGTGGCCGCGGTCCTGGCTCCGGGGGTGGCGGCCGCGCACCGCGAGCAGCACTCCATGGCGTGCCACCAGCGTCCTTCCCGGTCGGTGATCACGGCCAGGACGACCGGCCCGCCGCACCGCCAGGGTTCGGAACGCACCTGCCGGCCGGTGTCCGGCAGGTGCGTGTGGCAGCCCTCTGCCCTGCACGCGCAGTACGCCCCGGCCCTGGGGACGGGGGCGGCACGCAGGTGGGCCTTGAGGTGAGCGACCGCGGCCGCACGGCCGGCGGCCGCGGACGGAAGACGCTGCTCGGCACAGGCGGGGCGGCTGCACGAAATGCGTACTGCCCCACTGCCCTGGCCGGCGGCGTCCAGACGTACCGTCCAGCGGCGCCCCGGCACCCGTTCGTCCAGCTCGCTCACAGCGGCCTGCGTCATCCCGGTCTTCCTCCCGTCCCGTGGCTGCGATGCTCGCCCCCGCTTCCCGCCGTGCCGGGCGGTACACGTGGGCGGCGAGGGCCACCGTATGCGGCACAGGAGCGAAAGCCGATGAACTCGCCCCGCCGTTCAGACCTTTCCGGGAGCTCTCACTGGCAGGTGAGGGCTCTTCGTCGTGTGCCGCCGCGCCCATGAGGCGTCAACCCAACGCCGCCAGCACCGCCCGTTTCGGTGAGCTCCGACCTGATGACCGCAGCGGCGGCCAAGCTCATCGCCAAACTCGCGATCATGCCCGAGTCCCATGCCCACCTCCCCTCCGCCGACTCCCCCGACGGCTCGGGCTCATTGGCGGCTGGCACGGGGAGAGTCCGCTTCCCGCTCGTACGGTGGGTGCTCGCCCCGTGCACGACGTGGCAGGCGCGGCGCCTGGCCGCCGACTTCGGCGGGGGAATGGACGCGAAGACCGCGTGGGTGATGGCCCGCCTCGCCCGCCACCCGGATGAGCACGGCTACGTCATGGCCCACCTGGACGACGAACACCGCACGCCGGACTGAATGGAGCGCCGTTCAGATGTCGGCATGTGGGAGAGCCGGCAGCGGTGGAGCGGCTGGGTGCCCCCGCGCGTTGCCGTGCCGCAGGTCACGTGGCTGCCGTACGTGGTGTGCTCCCCCCACCCGCGGGGATGGTTGGCGAAGACCAGGCGCAGCCCGGGGCGGCCACGAACTGTCACCAACTTCCGCTTCCGGCGCTGCCGAAACGCTGAAACAGCTTGTCACCTCGGGAGCCGCCTGCTGGGATCCCTGCGGTCGGTGCGACATCCCAGACGCACCCGGCTCTGTCTCCAGGAGCAAAGTGACTGTCTGCGTTACTCATCTCAGCGGGGGCCTGACCGCACCCTGGTGCACGGACAGTGCTTCCCGTACAACGAATCATGGCCAACCGTCCGGAGCCCGACGACCTGTCACCGCCGGAAGAATGGAGCGCTCCTGAGCGCCGTCTGTGGTCCGCTTTCCGTGCCGGCAGCATGTTGGACCTTCGTACAGGAGTGGCGACAGGCGACGCGCCGGCGGGCGGAGCAGAGTGGGGCCCAGAGCGGCAGATCAGAGCCGACGTAATCGCGCTCCTGCTTCTCGATGGCCCGCCCGCCACTCCTGGGAAGGTTCGTGCGCTTCGTGTTTCGGGCGCACGAGTGACGGGTGAACTCGACCTCACGTCAGCGACCGTCGACTGCGAGATCGACTTTGATGCCTGTTCCTTCTCCGATGTTCTGAGCCTTCGGCACGCTACGACTCTCGCCGTCTACCTGTGTGGGTCGCATCTGCCTGAGCTCAGCGCGGAAGCCCTGCACTGTCCAAGCCTCGACATGCGCGACGCGGTCGTCGAGGGGAACGTATGGATCCAGGCGAGCGATTTCACGATCGACCTCAACCTTGATCGTGCGAAGGTCGGCGGTTGGATCAACGGCAACGTCCTCACGATCGGGACATGGTTCAACGGCCGATTCGGCCTGTCCGTAGGCAAGTGGCTCTCACTGGCCAGCGCCCGGATCGGGGGTGTCGACCTGCGCCAAGCCGATATCGGGCTTTCCGGAGGCACCGAAGAGGCACTCGGCGCCCATCTGCTGGCGTGTGACACCTTCTGGGCCTCGGAAATTCGAGTGGCACACGGCATCATCCTGAGCGGCGCACAGATCACCGGCGAAGCGGTTCTGTCGAAGGCCGTTGTGCACGGAACTCCCTCGGGCAGGCCCGCAATCCGGCTCGATGAGATCCACGCGCGACGCCTGGAGATCGATACCGCAAGGGAGGACGCGGAGTCCGTCTCGCTGCGGCCACCATTGGCAAGCTGATCGACCGTCCTCAAGGAGGTCCGCTCCTTGAAATGGACGCGCTCACCTACGCGCGACTCGAACCGCTCCCGCCTCGTTCGACCCGTATGCGCCTCGCCTGGCTCCACGAGAGCCTCGGCGACCGGTACATGCCTCAGCCTTACGAGCAACTGGCGGCAGCCTATCGAGCCCTCGGCCATGACAGCGAAGCCCGCAGAGTCCTGCGGGCGAAGTACCGCCACCACCGCTCAACTCTCCCGTGACAACCAAGATCTGGGTCTGGTTGCAGGATGTTGTCGCAGGCTATGGCTACCGCCCCGCTCTGGCCGGTGGGTGGCTTGTCGCCCTCACACTCCTCGGCACACTCGTCTTCAGCACCAACGAGCCACAGCGCTCCGAACCGGGCCGCGGCCCGGCCTTCAACCCCACTGTCTACACACTCGACCTGTTGCTGCCCATCATTGACTTCGGTCAGGAAAGGGCGTTCGTGTCGGCGAGCGGACAACAGTGGTTCGCCTATGTCCTCATTGCCTTGGGATGGATACTCGCCACCACGCTTGTCGCTGGCCTTACCCGTGTGCTGGGGCGCTCCTGATGCAAGTACCCATCGGTAGGTCCTCGCGGTTCACCGACGGCGGCGGGCTGCCGGACCGCGCCCGGCGACGTACGCGGCGACCGCGTCGACGCCCGGCCTGGGCCTTGCGGTCGGTGAGGAACAGGGGGCAGCCGCAGGTGCGGCGGACGATCAGGCGGGGACAGGAGCTGGGCGGTGCCGGACTGTCAGTGAAATCCACTCGGTCGCCCCGTCCTTGGCGGTGATCTTTCCGCGCCTGTCCTGCGGGTACAGGTCTTCCACGTTGAGGCACAGCTCCTCGTCTGCCCGTGCGGCACTTTCGTAGAGGAGCTTCCAGAAAGTCTTCTCCCGCAGTGTAGGGTCGCCGACGATCCAGCCCTGACGCTGCCACCAGCCGATCGCCTTGCGCGCGATGGACAGTTCCCGGTTGAGGGTGTCGACGTCCGTCGCGTCCGCCCGCGCCGCCGCCAGTTCGGCCAGGACTTCCGGCAGTGCCGGGTCGTCGATCGCCGTGACGGGGAAGAAGGGCGGTGTCGCGCCCCGGCGGGCGGGTCCGGTCGGCGGCGGTTCGTCGGCGAGCATCCATCCCCACGTCGTCAGCGAGATCCGGGAGATACGCACGGAGGACTTCGCGATGCCCGCGCCGGTGAGGTACCGCTCGACCGCCGCGGTGTATGACGACGGCGGGGCGGCGGACAGAGGTACGACCCGAGCGCGCGGCAACCGAAGCGCGCCCCCGCTCTCGAGTTCGGTCGCCGGTTCGATCGTCACGCTGTCCCACCCTTCCGGCGCTGCCGCAGTAAACGCCTACGCCTCGCCCCTGCGGCAGTACCGTCGTCGCCCCGGAGTCAGCGGGTCTCCGCATCGTCTGTTCGTGTGGATCCGGTGCTGTGGCGTGCTTCCCTAGCACCGTCGTCGAGGGCCGTTGGGCTCTGGGAGGGTGGCGCTGTCTTCTCGCTGGAGCGTGTGCCGATCAGGCTGGCGGTGAACAAGAGGACGGCCCCGGCGTAGAAGGGGGCGCGCAGTCCGAAGGCATGGGCGGTGAAGCCGGCTGCCACGGCACCCAGTGCGGTGCCGACGCCGATGGCCATCTGGTAGGCCGTGGCGACACGCCCCAGCAGTTCGGCGGGCACAAGTGACTGGCGCAGCGATACCGCGGTGACATTCCATGCCAGGTTCGCTGCTCCGTACGCGGCGATGCCCATGCCGGCCATAGGGCCTGAGGTCGCGGCGCCTGCGACTGCGGCGGCGATGGCAGTGCCCGCAGCGGTCAGTTTGAGGACGCGCGGAGCACCGAAGCGTGCGGTTAGGCGCGGTGTCGACATTGCCCCTGCCACGCCGCCGAGCGCGAAGGAGGCGACCAGCAGGGCGAAGCCCAGGTTGCTCAGGCCCAGGGTTTGCCGGGCGTAGAGCACCAGGATGGCGATGAGGCCACCGCCGACGAGGTTGGTGATCCCGGATGCCAGGCAGAGCCGGCGCAGCAAGTGCTGGCGCCAAAGCCAGCGGACGCCCTCGGTCGTGTCACGGCGCAGGGTCGTCCATGTCTTCGACGCTGGCTGGGAACGGGGCTGGAAGCTCCCGCGGAGGACGCATACCAGTGCGGCGGCGGTGGCGAAGGACACCGCGTCGACAGCGAAGGGGAGCGCGGCGGCGATGCCGAACAGCAGCGCACCCAGGGGGGTTCCAAGCAGGGTGTCCGTGATGAGGGAGCTGGACTGCAGACGGGCGTTGGCCCGTGTGAGTTCGCCGTGGTCAACCAGTGCGGGGACCATGCCGGCCCAGGCGCCGCTGTAGAGGGTCTGCCCACAGCCGAGCAGGAAGGCGACGAGCGTCAGGAGTGGAATTGTCACCATGTCGGCTGCCACCGCCGCGGCGAGCGCTCCGACAAGCAAGGCCCGGGACGCGTCGACGAGCCACAGGATTCGGCGGCGGTCGAAGCGGTCCGCCAGAACACCGGAGGGCAGACCGAGGAGCAGCCAGGGCAGTTGCTCCGCCAGGGACACCAGCGCGATCTGCCGCGGATCGGCGGTCAGTTGCGCCGCGAGGAGCGGCAGAGCAACGAAGCTCATGCCGTCACCGAGGCTGGATACGGTGACCGAGGCCCAGATCCGATTGAAGCTCGGCCCGAGCCGTGTGCGGGGAATCCCTCTGACGGATAACATGAACCAGACTCTGGTTCTGGTTTTGGGAGGTGTCAAGAAGTCAGATGACTGAGCAAGTCCACAAGCCGCAGCAGCAGCGCAGCCGGGAGAAGGTGACCCGCATCCTTGAAGCGACGGCGACGCTGCTGGAGACGACTTCCTATGAAGAGCTGGGCACCAAGCTGATCGCCGCCGAGGCGGGAGTCTCGGTGGGCGTGCTCTACCGGTACTTCACCGACAAGGAAGCAATTGTCGCCTCCCTGGTTCACCGCTGGTTCCAGATGGACGTGCAGATTGCCGAGCGGATCACTGAGGAGCCCTTGCCTCAGCGCTCGCAGGAGCTGCTGGAGAAACTGCTCAGCGCCTACGCGGACCGCTTCCGCAGGGAGCCCGGCTACCGGCGCGTCTGGTACCACGGGCCACGTATCGCCGCGCTGCGCGCGGATGGCCGGCAGACGGACCAGGCGATCGCTGAACGGGTGCACAAGGCACTCGTCCGCGGTTACGCGATGCCGGACACCGAGCAGTTCCGGCGACGCGCTCGACTCGCCGTGGAAGTCGGGGGCAACCTGCTCGACCTCGCCTTCCGCGAGAACGCCGAAGGCGACCCCGAGATCCTCGCCGACGCCGCGCTCATGATGGACCGCTACCTCTTCGCACCGTCCACCGCCTCAGGGTCTCCAGGAACCGGGTGAAGCTGCGACAGAAGCCCTCCGGTACGGACTGTCAGGCGGCCTGACCGAGAACAGCAGCGGTCAGGTCCTGCTCACGCAGCGGGGCGAAGTCGACGTCCCGCTTCGGGTCGTACGCCTCGGGCTGGGTTCCGAGCTCGTGGGTTGAACCTCATCGCCTGCTCCTGCTCGATGGGGTCGTTGTCGGCGATGACGCCGCGATTGCCGAAGCCAATCCACTGGGAGAACCGGTTGAACGACTCGACGTTGCTAGTCGCCGCCGTCACCCGACTGTGAAGCGGTGTCCACTGTGTGCGTCAGGATCAGGCAAAGCGGGCGGTGGCCGTATGGGTGGGGATCAGGGACAGGGGACCGTCGTCGAGGTTGCGTACGCGTTGGCCTGGGATCTGGAGGCCTGCGCGTTGTGGCGGCCTCTGACCGTCGAGGCGGCGCGTGAGCGGGATGCCGCGGGGCTGCCGTACGTCGTGGTGTACCGGATCCCGGGGCGGGAGGTTCCACTGGAGGTCCGGCTGGTTTCCTGGCGGGACCACTACGTGGGCCTGTGGGTCTACGACGACCAGGGCCGCCGCACCGACGAGCTGGACCTGCGGCTGCTGGACGATCAGAGTCGGCTGCTCAGGCGACGTACCCGCAGGTGGCAGTACACCGGGCCGGAGATGGCGGAGTTCGACGACGAGTGTCCCCGCTCCGTGGTGGAGCTGTTCCCGGACGGCAGGGGATCGATCACAGAGGCGCCCCGAGGCGAGCGTGGGCGGAGGCTCGTCACCGTGCCCGACGCCGATACACGACGTTGGCAGGACCGTCCCGGGTTCGAAGACTGGCCGGTGGCCGCCGCCCGCTGGCGGGGTCTGCCGGGACCGGTGGAGCTCCAAGCGGCGGCGCTCGACTCAGGCACGGTGGAGACGCCTCGCGACGCGTCCGAGGCTCCCGCCACCTGCTGGCGACCGCCCCGCCCCGCGCAGCCCGGGCTGCTCGACGCGCTGTTCCGGGCCGGGACACGTGTGACCGACGGGTTCCACCCCGAGATGACCGTGGTGGAGCCGCTCCGGACTGGGACCCTGCGCGTGCCGAGCGGACTGCTGGCCGTCTCCGGGCCGGACAGCCTCTCCGACGAAGGGCCCGCCATCACGGTTCCTGTCCCGCCGGGGGAGTACGTACTCGAAGAAGCACAGGTCCGCTTCGGCTACGACTGTGAGTGGAGCCAGGGCTGGGTGACCCGCACGGAGACCACAGCGGTCCGGCTGCGCATCAGCGACACCCCCGCCGCGTCGTGGGAGATGGGCCTCGGGCCGGATGACGACCCCAGGCTGCTCGGGGAGAACGAGATCTTCGGCTTCGACACCGACGGTGCGACCGGATGCTTCGCCGATGCCGGGGCCTGGGAGTCGCTCCGCCGGCTCTTCGAGCGGCACGTTGTCGGAGGGGAGCCGGGCGTCGGGGAGGACACACCCGACTCCATGTACCTTCTGCGTACTCGGGACGAGGCATCCGGCGGTGAACTCGTCGCCTTCGCGACGACCGGCGACGGTACCTACCCCGTGTGGGTGGGGCGCTCCGCAGACGGGGATGTGGCCGAAGTGGTGGTGCTGGTGGAGGGGATGCCTACGGTGCTCCGGGACGGCACTGCCGACGGGGCGGAGGCGACGCTGGTTTGAGACCGGGGACTGGCGGGCTCGCGCAATCAACTGTTGTCGCTTCCCTGAGGAGCCCAGCCCGGTGGTGACCTTCCGTGGTCCCCTGGGGCGTACCGGCTCCATGTGCCGCCGGTCGTTGCGGAGCCGGGTGGTGGTTCTGTGGTGGTAGCCGAGCGCGTCCATGGCCAAGGGGGGGGCGGGCATTTCGAGGAGCTGCTGGCGGATGGCGGCGCTGCGGGCAGCCGCGGCCGGGACCCGGATCTCATTCAGCAGCGCGGGCAGGTGATCGGGGCGGGCTGGCTGGTGTCACTCGCAGCATCGAGACGTCGTCGCTGGTGCCCACCAGTCCTCGATCGAGTTGCCGCGTCCCGCTCATGGCAGGCGAATTCGGCCACTCTTGGCGCGATTTTTTCCTCTAACTTCTCGGGTTACGTCAACTGAGTAATTCGAGCCGGAAGGCGGAGTGGAAGCGCATTTCTCAAATCGCTTCCTTTACCTACGCCATGTGCTCCAGCGGGGTGGGATCGCTTACCGAGCGTGGTTGCGGCGTCGGCCTTCTCGTGTGTGACGCAAGCCATAGCTGGGGTCAAAACCCCCATTCCGAATGGTGCATGACGGTGCATATCGGGCGTCAATGTTCTTCCATGTGAATGGAGTTAGGTATTCCGGCGTCTTATCTGCGTGATGCTCAATTGACTCCTCTCTAACCATCTCTTGACCTTTGTTGGCTGATACTCATAGCCTTCACGTCACTATCGGCGCCGCCGACCACGAGCGCTGGAACCGGGCCCGATTGTCTTTCGGGTGCCTGATCAGAATCATGGGGGATGCGTGTACGACGTCATTGTTGTGGGTGCCCGCTGCGCCGGCTCACCGGTCGCCATGCTCCTGGCGCGCCTCGGCCACCGGGTCCTCGTGGTGGACCGGTCCTCTTTCCCCAGCGACACGGTCTCGACCCACTACATCCACCAGGCGGGGCTGCTGAGGCTCCGGGAGTGGGGACTGCTCGACGAGATCGTCGAAGCGAAGACCCCGGCGATCCGCAAGATGCACTACAGCTACCGGGGCATCGAGCTCAACGGCTTCGCCGACCCCGTCGACGGCCTCGACGCCATCTACTGCCCGCGCCGCACCGTGCTCGACGAGATCCTGGTCAACGCCGCCCGCAGAGCCGGCGCCGAAGTGCTGGAGGGCTTCACCGTCTCCGACGTCATCGCCTCCGAAGGCCGGGTGACCGGCATCCGGGGACGCGAGGGCGACGGACCGGAGCGGGAGTTCCGGGCCTCGGTGGTCATCGGCGCGGACGGCTTCCACTCCACGGTCGCCAAGAAGGTCGGCGCCGAGTTGTACAACGTCCGCCCCGCGGCCGGGTTCATCTACTACTCGTACTACAGCGGCCTCGACTGGGGCCTGCACCACAAGACCGGCTTCAACGAGCGCTGGTTCGGCAGCTGGCCCACCAACGACGGGCTGAACATGCTGGCCGTCATCTGCACCCGGGCCCAGCTCAAGGACTTCCGCACCGACGTGGAGACCCGCTTCCAGGCCGTGTTCGACGACGTCCACCCGGACATGGGCGCCCAACTGCGCGACAGCGGGCGGCGCGAGGAGGACTTCCGCCCCATGCGCTACCCGGACAACTACTACCGCCGCGCCCACGGCCCCGGCTGGGCTCTCGTGGGCGACGCCGGCTACCACAAGGACCCCTACACAGGGTGGGGCATCACCGACGCCTTCCTCCACGGCGAACTGCTCGCCGAACGCATCCACCAGGGACTGTCCGGGGAGCGGCCGATGGACGAGGCGCTGGCCGAGTACAACAAGGTGCGCGACGAGGAGAGCGCCGGCGTCTACGACTTCACCACCACGCTCGGCGAACTCACCGAACTCCCGCCGTTCTTCAAGGCGACGATGAGCGCGATGAGCGCCAGCCAGGAGTGGACCAACAAAATGCTCGGCCTGATCGGCGGCGTCGTCCCCGACTACGAGATCTACGCGCCGGACGCCCTGGAGCGTCTCTACGACGACGCGGGCGTACCCGAGGAGGAGCGGGTCTACGACCCGGCCGCCTGACCCGGGCGGGCGGCGACCTCCCCGGCGGCCGTCGCCGGGGAGCGGCCACCGTGACCGGTGTTCGGGCCGACCACCGCGTGCGGTTCGATCACAGTGTGCGGTTCGATCACGGTGTGCTGTTCGACCACGGTGTGCGGGCCGCCGGCAGCGTCGCACCATACGCCGGGGGCCACGGCACCCGGCGTGCCGCACCGGCCTCCGCCGCCCGCCCCTCGCATCCGCGGCCGCACGGCCCGTGCGCTGTGCCGCACCTGCCGAAGGAGCCCGGGGAGGCCGCGCCACGCCGGCGCGGTGGCGGGATCGGCGCCGTCGACCGCCGTTCGCCGTACCGCCGCCCCCTCCCCGTCCTTCCCGCCCTCCCCGGGCTCCGAGCCGCCCCGGCCCGCCGCCTCGCACGGAGTCGCGCCACCGACCACCACCGGACGGGGCGGGCGCACTCCCCGGGGGCCGTCGCACTCCCGTGCGTACACCCCGTGGCCCGGGCCCGGTGCCCTCCTCCACCGCCTTCCCGCACCTCACCCCGAGGGAGCCCAGCAGATGACGCGCGCGTCCAGCATGTTCGACCTCATCAGCGAGCAGACCGAGCAGAGGCCCTACTTCGAGTCCGGTGGCATCGGCCGGTCGCACGAGTTCTACACCGGCGAGGAGCAGTTCCAGCGGGAGATGTCCCGCATCTACGGCCGGCACTGGCTCCCGGTCGACCATGTCTCCCGCCTGAAGGAGAAGGGCGCCTACAGCACCCTGAACATCGGCAGCGGCTCCGTCCTCCTCCTCCACGGCGACGACGGCATCCAGGCGTACCACAACTACTGCCGCCACCGGGGCTACAAGCTCGTGGAGGAACCCAGCGGCAAACGGCAGAGCCTCGTCTGCCTGTACCACTGCTGGGTCTACGACCGGAACGGCCGGCTCAAGAGCCTCAACGGCACCTACTTCGACCACTTCTTCGAGAAGGAAAAGAACGGTCTGCTGCCCATCCGCACCGAGATCCGCCACGGCGTCGTCTTCATCACCTTCGCCGACGACGCCCCCGACCTCGACGAAGTCCTCGGCGAGTTCGGGGAGTTCGCGCGGGTCTACGAACTCGCCGACCTGGAGTGCGTCCAGGCCAAGGACTATCCCGTCGCCTCCAACTGGAAGCTCGTCGCGCACAACGTCAACGAGAGCCTGCACTTCCCGACCGCCCACAAGGACCTGCACCGCATCACCGACTTCGACGACGCCGGCACCTACGACCTCCGGGGCGACATCGTCGGAGCGTGGCAGTCCATCCGCAGCGGCTTCAACTCCGTGTCCATGACGGGCCACAGCCGGCGCACCCCGCTGCCGCTCGTGCCCGAGGCGGACCGGCAGCGGATCAACTGGATCACCATCCTGCCCAACCTCCTGTTCGGGTTCACCGCCGACTACGTGATGATGCAGTGGGTCTGGCCCGAGAGCCCCGGCACCTGCTTCGTACGGCACTTCTGGCTGTTCCACCCCTCCGAGACCGCCAAGGACGACTTCTCCCACGAAGCCGTGTTCGCCCTGTGGGACAAGGCGAACCACGAGGACTGGGAGATGTGCGAGCGCACCCACCGCGGTCTGTCGAACCCGCTGTGGAGGCCGGGCCAGCTCTCCCTCGACGAGGAGGTCGTCTCCCAGATCGACGCCTGGGTCGCCGCCCGCACCGCGGACCACGCGCGGGACACGGAGGCCCCCGGACCCGCCCGCCCCGCCGCCGTGGCAGAGGGGGGAGCATGACGACCACCTGCTACGTCATAGGGGGCACCAGGGTCCTCACCCGGTGCACGGAGAAGCTGCTCGACGCCGGCGTACACGTCGAGGGAGTCCTCAGCGACGACCCCGCGGTCGTGGCCTGGGCCGGCGCGCACGACGTGCCCGTGCTCGACCCGCACGACGACCTCGCGGGGACCCTGTCCCGGCGGCCGTTCGACTACCTGCTCAGCATCGTCAACTTCCGCATCCTGACCGCGGACGTCCTGAACCTTCCCCGGGTCGCCGCCGTCAACTTCCACGACGGCCCCCTGCCCCGCTACTCCGGCAGCCACGTCCCGGCCTGGGCCCTGTACGAGGGCGCCACCCGGCACGCGGCGACCTGGCATCGGATGACGGAGGCCGTGGACGCGGGCAGCGTCCTCCTCGAACGCTGGTTCCCAGTGCGCGACCACTCCACGGCGCTCTCCCTGACGTACGAGACCGCCGAGGTCGGAATCGACCTGTTCGACAAGCTCGTCCCGCACATCGTGGCGGGCACCCTGCCCGACCCCGTCGACACCGCCGGCCGGGAGCGCCGCTTCTACCGGCGGTCCGCGCGCATGGCCTCCGGCGGCATCGTCCACGCCGGCACCCCGGCCGCCGAGGCCGCCCGTATCGCCAAGGCCCTGGACTACGGCAGCTTCCCCAACCCGCTCGGCATCCCCACGCTCGTCACCGAACAGGGCGCCGTCCTCACCCGGCAGATCAGGCTGATCCCCCGCGACGAGCCCCGCACGGACACCGTGGTGCGGTCCGTGACCACCTCGGCGCTCACCCTGTCCGCCCCGGACGCCGACCTCGTCCTCAGCGACTTCGCCGCCGTCGACGGCAGCGCCCTCAGCGGCCAGGCCGCCGCCCAGCGGCTCGGCGCCGTCGAAGGTGCCGCCCTGCCTCCCGTGAGCGAGGAACGGCTCGCCGCCGTCGCCGCCGCCCAGAAGGCACTGCGCCCCCACGAACCCTGGTGGCGCGCCCGGCTGCTGGACCTGCGCCCGGCCCGGCTGCCCGTCGACGACTTCAGCGCCGGCGCGGCCCACTACGGCCGCTACGAGCTCGCGTTCGTCCCCGGCTCCCGCGAGGAGACCATCAGCGTCGTCCGCGCCTTCCTCGACACCGTGGCCGAACGTGCCGACGCACCGGTCTTCGACTTCGCCTGGTCGCCGTCGGCCGCCCGCGCACGCGCCGAGGACACCCAGGGCATAGCCGCCGCGCGATTCCCCGTCCGCTACGACGGCGACAGCGCGAGCGCCCTGCGCGCCAAGCTCGACGAAGCCGCGGCCCGGAACGGCTACACCGCCGACCTGGAGGTCCGGCTCGGCCTCGCCGGGCGGCCCCTGGGGAGCGGGGAGCCCACGTTCACCGACGTGATGGTCCTCGAACGCGGCGCGGGCGAGGAGGCGTCCGCCGAACCGCACACCGAGATCGCGCTCCTCTGCCTCAGGGACGGCCCGCCCACGGTCTTCGTCCGCGACACCGCCATGGCACGGGAGGAGGCGCTCGCCTTCACCGAGCGGATCGAGGACCTCGCCCTCACCGCCCTCCTCCACGGCGACGACACCCGGCCGGCCTCTCGAACCGGCGCCACCTCGCCCGCATCCCGGACCGACGACACCCGGCCCGCCTCACGGACCGGCGCCACCTCGCTCGCCCCTGTGTCCGACGGCGACGCCCCGCCGACCGCCGAGGAGACGACGGCGCCCGGGGGCGCGACCGTCCTCGACCTGTTCGCCGCCACCGTCGCCGACCGGCCCACGGCCACCGCCGTCCGCAGCGGCGCCCGCACCCTCGACTACGCGGCCCTCGACGCCTGGGCCGACGCGATCGCCGCCCGTCTGCACGACCAGGGCATCGAGTCCGGGTCGGTCGTCGGTGTCCTCGTCGACCGGGGCATCCCGCTGCTCCCGGCCCTGCTCGGCATCCTCCGCGCCGGAGCGTCCTTCCTGCCCCTCGACCCCGGACACCCCACGGACCGGCTGCGCGGCTACACCGAGGTCGCCCGGTGCGACCTGATCCTCACCGACCCCGCCACCCACGCGCTCGGTGCCTCCCTGGGCACGGCCCTGCTCGTCCCCGAGGCGGACGGGTCGGCACCGGCCGTGCCACCGACCGTCACCGCGGACGACCTCGCGTACACCCTGTTCACCAGCGGCTCCACGGGCACCCCCAAGGGCGTCGAGATCGAGCACGGGGCGCTCGCCGACTTCCTCACCGGCATCGGCGAGCGGCTCGGCACCCGCGCCGACGACGTCGTCCTCGCCCACACGACGGTTGCCTTCGACATCTCCCTGCTGGAACTCCTGCTGCCGCTGACCGTCGGCGCCGAGGTCGTCCTCGCCTCCCGCGAGACGGCCCGCGATCCACGGCGCCTCGCCGAACTGGCCGACCGGGTGACCGTCGCCCAGGCCACCCCCAGCATGTGGCGGCTGCTGCTGGCCACCGGCTGGACCCCGCCCGCCGACCTCACCGTCCTCTCGGGCGGCGAGGCCCTGCCCCGCGGCGTCGCCGAGAGCCTGCACGCCACGGCCCGGGCCCTGTGGAACCTGTACGGCCCCACCGAGGCCACCATCTGGGCCTCCGCCCACCGCGTCACCTCCGTGGGCTCCTTCGTCCCGCTGGGCGAACCGCTGCCGAACCTGCGGCTGCACGTCCTGGACGAGCACCTCACCCCCTGCGCACCCGGTACGGAGGGCGCGCTGTGGATCTCCGGCACCGGCCTCGCGCGGGGGTACGCCCACCGGCCCGACCTCACGGACGACGCCTTCACCGTCCACCCCGGGAGCGGGGTGCGCATGTACCGCACCGGCGACGAGGTACGGCTCCACGCCGACGGCGCCCTGGAATGGCTCGGCCGCGCCGACGCCCAGGTGAAGGTGCGGGGCAACCGCATCGAGCCCGCCGAGATCGAGCAGGTGCTGGAACGGCTCCCCGGCGTCACCGCGGCCGTCGTCGCCGCCGCACGCTTCGAGGGCCGGGGCGAGCCGCGTCTGACCGCCTACCTGGTCGGCGACGACCTGCCCGCGAAGGACCGGTTGGACGAGCACGTCGGCGCCACCCTGCCCGAGTACATGGTGCCGGACGCGTACGTACGGCTCGACGCGCTGCCCCTGACCGACAACGGCAAGGTGGCCCGCGCCCGACTGCCCCGGCCCACACGCGACACGATCCTGCGCACGGACACGACGACCTCCGCCCCGCACACGACGTCGGCCACCGAGGGCGCCGTCCTCACCGGCGAGGCGCTGACCGTGCTCGTCGCCCGGGTCTTCGGCGAGGTGCTCGGGCAGGACGACTTCCCGGCGGACGCCAACTTCTTCGACCTCGGCGGCGAGTCGGCCAACGTGACCGTCGCCGCCGTGCGCCTCGGCCGGGAGCTGGGCGCGGAGGTCACCGCCCCGTCGCTCTTCGCGACCGGTACCCCGGCCAGGCTGGCACGGCTGCTGGCCGACGAGGGCGTGGTACGGGTCGCCCGACCGGCCCCGCAGGCGCAGACCCCGGCCGATGCCGCCGAGCCCGTACGGGAGACGGCCGAGGCAGGGCAGGGGGCGGCGCCCGAGGTAGCGCGGGAGAAGGCGGACAAGCGGGCGCGGGAGGAGGCGCCCGAGGGGGCGTTGGCCGTGGTCGGGATGGCGTGCCGGTTCCCCGGTGCCGCCACGCCGGACGAGTTCTGGCGCAACCTGGCCGACGGGGTCTCCAGCATCGGTGACGCCCCGGCGGGCAGGCGCGGCTGGGCCCGGCTGTGGACCGGCGCCGAGGCGGACGCGATACCGATGGGCTGGGTCGACGGCGTCGAGTACTTCGACCCCGCACGCTTCGGCCTCAGCGACCGCGAGGCCCGCCGCCTCGACCCCCTTCAGCGGATGCTGCTGAGCGTGACCGTCGAGGCGCTGGAGAGCGGCGGCCACGACCACACCTCGCTCGGCGGCGACACCGGCGTCTTCATCGGCACCATCGCCAGCGACTTCCCGGAACTGGTCGCCCGGAGCATCGGCCACAGCGACCCGCACGTCGCCACGGGCACCGCGATCTCCATGGTCGCCAACCGGCTGTCGCACGTCTTCGACTGGTCGGGGCCCAGCATGGCCGTCGACACGGCGTGCTCGTCGTCCCTGGTCGCCCTCCACCAGGCCGCCGTCCACCTGAGGTCGGGCGACATCGACGCCGCGGTGGTCGGCGCCGCCAACCTGGTGCTGACGCCGGACAAGACCCGGTCCTTCGCCCGCAACGGCATGCTGTCCCCGCAAGGGGTGTGCCGCGCGTTCGACGAGGGCGCCGACGGCTATGTTCGCGGAGAGGGCTGCGGCGTCGTCCTGTTGAAGCGGCTCGCGGACGCCCGCCGCGACGGTGACCCGGTGCTCGCCGTGATCCGCGGCACCGCCGTCAACCACACCGGCGGCAGCGCCGGCTTCCTCACCGCGCCGAGCCGACCCGCCCAGACGGCGGTGCTGCGCAAGGCGCTCGCCGCCTCCGGCGTCGCCCCCGAAGACATCGGCTACGTTGAGGCGCACGGCACCGGCACCCAGCTCGGTGACCTCATCGAGCTGGAGGCGCTGCACGCCGTCCTCGGCGGGTCCGCCCGGCCGGTCGCCGTGGGGTCGGTGAAGACGAACATCGGCCACCTGGAGCCCGCCGCCGGCATCGCGGGACTCATCAAGACGATCCTCGCCCTCCAGGCCGGCACCATCCCGCCCTCCCTCCATCTCACCGACCCGAACAAATCGTTCGACTTCGCCGCCTCACCGCTGTTCGTTGCCGACCGCCCGCTGCCCTGGGAGGGACCGCGGATCGCCGGCGTCAGCAGTTTCGGTTTCGGCGGCGCCAACGCGCACGTGGTCGTCGAGGCCGCGCCCCCCACACCCGACGAGGCAGCGGACCACGACCGGCTGCCCCGGCTGGTGACCCTCTCGGCCGTGTCGGACGACGCGCTGCGCACCCTTGTGAACCGCCTGGTGCTGATGCTTCGCTCCCCGTACTGCCCGTCCCTGAGGGCACTGAGCGAGGCGAGCCGCAGGCGTACGGCGGCGGGGCACCGGCTCGCCTGCGTCGTCGACAGCCTGGAGCAACTGGAGGACAAGCTACGGCTGTTCCTGGCCGGCGTGGACGACGCCCGCTCCCTCCACCTGGGGCTGGCCGACGGCTCGTCGAGGACGAGAACCGCTGCGGTCCGGGACGGGGCGGACCGGGAGGAACTGAAGGCGACGGCACGGCGATTCGTCACCGGCGCCGACCTCGACACCGGGCCGGGACGGGCGGGCGTACGCTTCCCGACCGCGCCACACGACGAGAAGTACCTCTGGCTGGAACCGGCCGCCACGCCAGCACCTCAAGAGGTCACGCCCGCCGACGTACCCGGCGGGGCCGCCACGACCGGGCGTACGACCCACTTCTGGGCGCGGCTCCCCGAGGCCGACGAGCACGTCGTCCTCGGCAGGCCGACCCTGCCCGGCGCGGCCTACCCCGGCAAGGTGGCCGAACTCGTCGGCCGGGAACGGTTCGGCCTGCGCGATCTGACGTTCCGCAAGGCCGTCGAGGCACCCGCCACCCTCTCGGCCGAACGCGACGGAACACGCCTCGGCTTCCGGGACGGCGACGGAGCGCTCGTCGCCACCGCCGAGCTGACCGAGCCCGAGCCTCCGGCACTCCGCGTCCCGTCGGCCGAGGACGGCTTGACCCCCGTCGAACTCGGGTCGCTGTACCGTGCCTTCGCCCGTGACGGACTCGCCTACGGCACCGCCTTCCGGACCGTCGCCGCGCTCTCCACCGCACCCGGTCGGGCGACGGGGACGCTCCGCGCCGCGACCGCACCCGAGGGCGTGGTCGACGCCCGGCTCCTCGACGGCGCCTTCCAGATCGCCCTCGCCGCATGCGGCGCGCAGGGCCTGTACGTGCCGTTCGCCGTGGAACGGCTCACCGTCCTCGGCCCGGTCCCGGTCACGGCCCGTGTCCATGCCCGCCGCGAGAGGGACACCGGGCCCGACTCCGGCCTGCTGACCGCGAGTCTGCTGATGCTCGACGGCGACGATCCGGTGCTGGAGGCCCGCGGCATCACCTGGAAGCGGCTGTCGGGCACGCCCTCGTCCGGCGCCCCGAGCCCTGTCACGGCCCGCGGCGCCGACGCCGCTCCCGCGAGGCCCTCGGTACCGGCCGCGCGGAGCAACGGTCATCGTCCCGCGCCCGTCCCGCCGGGTCCGGGCCGGGGACGGGGTGACGGCCTCGACGCGACGCTGGCCCGCTGGGTGGCCGACGCCCTGGAGAAGGGCGTCGACGAACTCGAACCGGACCGTCCGCTGCAGGAGCAGGGGCTCGACTCCGTCCTCGCGGTCGCCCTCGCGCAGGACATCCGCACCAGGCTCGACGTCGACATCCCGGTCACCCTCGTCCTGGAGACCGGAACGGTCGACCGGCTCACCGCCGAACTCCGCGAGGAGTACGGCGTCACCCTCACGCCCGGCGCCGCGGACGGCCCCGACACACCGGCGCATCCGGCGCCCTCGGCGGAGCCGGCGAAGCCGGACACCGCCACCGCCCCCGGCGTCCAGCGGGAGGATCCCCTCGCCCCCGCCGAGCCGGCCGTCGCCCCGGCTGGGACGGCCGTCGCCCCGGCTGGGACGGCCGTCGCCCCGGCTGGGACGGCCCTCGCCCCGGCTGGGACGGCCCTCGCCCCGGCGGAGCCGGCCGTCGCTCCCCTCGCGGCCACCGCCGCGTCGACCGCCGTGGCCTCTGCCGCGTCGACCGCCGCGCCGGTCCTCGCTGCCGGCCCACCGGCCGTCGATCCGGCCGAGCCGAACCCCGCTCCCGCCGCTTCCGCCGCCCCCGCCGCCGGCGGTGCCGACCCGGAGCGGCACGACATCGCCGTCGTCGGCGTCGACGGTGTCTTCCCGAGCGCCGCCGACCCGGGGGAGTTGTGGCGGGTCCTGCTCGACGGTGAGGACTGCCTCCGTGAGGTGCCCGCCTCCCGCTGGGACATCGACGCCTACTACGGCACCGACGGCGAGCCCGGCACCGTATACCTCAGGCGGGCCGGCTTCGTCGACGGGCTCACCGACTTCGACCCCGGCTTCTTCCGGCTGTCACCCGCCGAGGCCCAGTGGATCGACCCGCAGCAGCGGCACCTGATCCAGTCGGCCTGGCGCGCCCTGGAGGACGCCGGGCTGGCCGGCAGACCGCACCGCTCCACAGGCGTGTTCGTGGGCGCCAGTTACCAGCACTACCGCGACCTGGTCGTCGACGACGTCGTGCAGACCGCTGCGGGCCTCGGCAACCACAACGCGATCCTCGCCAACCGGCTCAGCTACTTCCTCGACCTGCACGGCCCGAGCATGACGGTCGACACGCTGTGCTCGTCGTCGCTGGTGGCCCTGCACACGGCGGTGCGCAGCATCCGCGCCGGCGAGTGCGAGCAGGCCATCGTCGCCGGCGTGCACCTGGGGATGTCACCCCAGTACTTCCAACTCGGCTCACGCCTCAGGTCGTTCTCGCCCACCGGCAGGTCACGTGCCTTCGATGCGGGCGCCGACGGCTTCGTCCCGGGCGAGGGTGTCGTCGCGGTCGTGGTGAAGCCCCTCGCGGCGGCGCTGCGCGACGGGGACCGGGTACGGGGGGTCATCCGGGGCACCGCGGTCAACCACGGCGGCCGTACGAGCGGCCTGACCGTGCCGAGCGGTGCGGGGCAGCAGGAGGTCGTGGCGGCGGCCCTGGCGGACGCGGGCGTGTCCCCGGAGTCGATCGGTCTGGTCGAGGCGCACGGCACCGGGACGGGGCTGGGCGATCCGATCGAGGTGGAAGGGCTGATGCGGGCGTGGCGCCGTTTCACGGCGAGGTCGCAGTTCTGCGCGCTCGGCTCCCTCAAGAGCAACATCGGCCACCTGGAGCCCGCCGCCGGACTCGCCGGACTGGTCAAGGTCCTGCTGGCGCTCGAACACCGGGTCATCCCGCCCACGGCGAACGTGACCCGCCCGAACGACCACATCCGCTTCGAGAACACGCCCTTCTACCTCGCGGACCGGCCCGTCGAGTGGCCGCGGGGGAGCGGGCCGCGCCGGGCGGCGGTCAGCGCGTTCGGCATGGGCGGCGTCAACGCCCATGTCATCGTCGAGGAAGCCCCCGACACGCCCGCCCCCTCGGGCCCGACGCAGGACAGCCATCTCCTGCGCGTCACCGGCGCCGACGAGGCCGCCGTACGCGCCCTGGCCACCGCCTACGCCGACCACGTGGCTGTCACCCCCGAGGACCGGCTGGGGGACGTGGCCTTCACCGCCAACACCGGCCGGGCAGCCCAGCGTCACCGGGTCGCCGTGCGGGGTGCCACGGCCCGAGAGCTGGCCGAACGCCTGGGCGACGTCGCGGCCGGCCGCACACCCGTCGTCCGGCACACCGGCAGGGCCGTCACCACGGCCTTCCTGTTCACCGGCCAGGGCTCCCAGTACCCCGGCATGGGCCGCGGCCTGTACACCACGGAACCCCGCTTCCGCGACGCGCTGCACACCTGCGCCGACCTCCTCGTCCCGCACGTCGACGTCCCCCTCCTCGACCTGCTGTGGGGCGACGCCCAGGACCTGCTGGAGCACACCCGGTACGCGCAGCCCGCCATCGTCAGCGTCGAGGTGGCCCTGACCCGCTACCTGGAGGCCACCGGGGTGCGCCCCGACGCCGTAGCCGGGCACAGCCTCGGCGAACTCACCGCCGCCTGGTCCGCCGGGGTGCTCTCGCTGCCCGACCTGCTCCGGCTGACCGCCCTGCGCGGACGGCTCATGCAGGACCGGCCCGCGACCGGCGCCATGGCCGTCGTCCACACCGACACCGACACCCTCATCGACGCGCTGCGCGCCCACCCCGGCCTGGAGATCGCCGCCTACAACGCGCCGAACGCGCACACCGTCACCGGTCCTGCCGACACGCTCGCCCGCTTCCGTGAGGACACCCCGCACCGCACCCAGCTCCTCCCGGTCAGCCACGCCTTCCACTCCGCCGACATGGAACCGGCCGTCGCCCCCTTCGCCGAGGCCGTGGCCGCGACCGCCCTCAAACCGCCCGCCGTCCCGTTCGCGTCCACCCTCACGGGGACCTGGCACACCCCGGACTCCGCCGTGGACGCCGGGCACTGGGCCGAGGCCATCCGCCGGCCCGTCCGCTTCACACAGGCGCTGGCCGCCCTCGCGGAGACCGACCCGCGGGCGGTCTGGGAGATCGGCCCCCACCCCCACCTCACGCCCCTGGCCCGTACGACCCTCGCCGAGCCGCACCCCGTCTGGCTCACCACCCTCCAGCGCGGGCGGGGCGACCAGATCCAGCTGCACACCGCCCTCGCCGCCCACCACAACCTCACGGGCGCCGACCTGAACTGGCCCGCGCTCCACGAGGACAAACGGCACCGCACGACCACCCTGCCCGTCTACCCGTTCCACCGGGAGCCGCTGGCCGCACCCCCCGCACGTCGCCGCGCAGTGACGAACGCCGTCAGCCACCCGCTGTTCGACCGCCACTACCAGCACCGGAGCGAGGGACAGTGACGCAGCGAGCCGAGACGTACGAGAAGACCTTCGCGGGGAGCGAGCCCCTCATCGCCCAGCACCGCGCCGGGGGCACCGGACTGCTGCCCGCCGCGGCGCAGTTGGAGATGGCGATGGTGGGCGTGGCCCGGCTCGGGCCGTTCGCACCGCTGGAACTGACCGACGTGGCCTTCCTCAGGCCCCTCACCCTCGCCGACGACGCCACGGCGGCCGTCCGCCTCGACGTCGTCCACGACCCGGACACCCGCTTCGAGTTGAACACCGTCACCGCCGGGGAACGCAAACAGCTCTGCACAGGCCGCGGCCGACCCCTCCCGTACGACACGCCCAAGGGGACCGTCCCGCGGATCACCGTCCGTCGCACCATCGCCCCGGACGACCTGTACGCCGGCTGGTCGCGGGCAGGCCTGCGCTACGGGCCGGACTTCCGCACCCTCCGCGAACTCACCGTCGGCGACGGCACCGCCCGCGCCCTTCTGCGCAGCGACGCCGAACCCCTGCCCTGGTTCGCCCACCCCCTGCTGACGGACGGCGTGTTCCAGGTCATGAGCTGCGCCCTCCAGGACCTCGACGCAGCGACCGGGCCGCGGCCCATGCTGCCGATCGGTGTCGCGCGCGTCGCCGTCCACACCGATCTGTCGGCCCTGGCGTCCGGGGCCACCGTCCTGGCACGCCGCACCGGGGTCGAGGGCGCCTACTCGACGGGCGACGCCCTGGTCCTCGGGCCGTCGGGCGAGGTCGCGGCGGAGTTCACCGGAGTCCGTATGCGCAGCACCACCGAAGTGGGACGAACCGCCGCCCCGAGCGGGCGCACCGCGCGGCTCGTCTCCCGTATCCACTGGCGACCCGCTCCCGGCCCGGCCCGCCGCGCCGCGCAGGGCACCTGGGTGGTCCTCCACCACGGCGACGCCCTCGGCCGGCGAACCGCCGGGCGACTGCGCGCCGACGGCGCCCGCGTGGTGGAGGTCGGCCTCGGCACACCCGCCACGCCCCGTCCGTACGAAGCCACCGGAGCGCTCCAGGACGACCGGCTCGTCCTCCCGCACGCCGACGAGGACGCCTTCCGGCACCTGTGGGAGGGCATCGGGGACCCGGTCGCGGGAGTGGTGCACCTGTGGAACGCCGGTACGACGGACGGTGACCGGGAGGAGGACACCGAACTCGGCGCCGGTCTCTACGGATGCTTCGCCGCCCTGAAGACGCTCGGCGAACGGCAGCGCAGGTCCCGTTTCCTCGTGGTGACCCGGCACGCCCAACCGGTGGGGCACGGCGACGTACCGGTGCCCGCCCGCGCCGCCCTGTGGGGACTCGTCCGCACGGCGGCCATCGAGTACCCCGGCCTGCGCCCCCGGCTCGTCGACCTCGACGACACCTCCGGCGACGCGCTCACGGCGGAACTGGGCGATGGCCTCACGGAGACCGGAGACGGCCCCGCCGCGACGGACAACGGCCCCACGGCGACGTACGACGGTCCCACGGAGGTCGGCTACCGGAACGGCGTCCGCCACGAACCCGTCCGCGTGTTCGACGCACTGGCCGGTCCGGTGGTCCGGCCCATCCGGCGGGGCGGCCGCTATCTCGTCCTCGGCGGACACGGGGGACTGGGCCTGGAGGTGACCCGCCGCTTCGCCGCGGAGGGCGCGGGACTCGTCGCGCTCGTCAGCCGCAGCGGCCGACCGGGAGCCGCCCCCTCCCACCCGGTCGACACCGGAGCAGCGGAATGCACCGTCGTGTCGTACGCCGCCGACGTCACCGCCCCCGGTGAACTGAGCGCCGTCGTCGAACGGATCCGCGACGAGCACGGCGAACTGCACGGCGTGGTCCACGCGGCGGGCACCCTCAAGGACGGACTGATCCGGTCGACCACCGCCGAGGACATCACCGCCGTCCTGCGGCCCAAGGTCTCCGGCGTACGCGAACTCGCCGACGCCGTCGCCGGCACGGACCTCGACTTCGCCGTGCTGTTCGCCTCCGTCTCCGGCACCTTCGGCAACCTCGGCCAGGGCGGCTACGCCGCCGCCAACGCCTATCTGGATGCCTTCGCCCACGCGCACGGCACGCCCTGGCTCAGCGTCGACTGGGGCCTGTGGGGCGAGGTCGGCATGGGCACGGCGGTCGCGGACCAGCTGCGGCGCCGGGGCGTCAAGCCACTGGGCACGGCCGAGGCCCTGGACGCGCTGATCACCGTGCTGGGCGGGGACGCCCGCCAGGTGGTCGTCGCCCACCCCGACGCTTCGCAGGCCGGGCCCGACGGGGACGAGGGGAACGCCACCCCCGCCACCCGGCCGCCGGCCGGCGCGGACACCGGTGACCTGGACGCCGTACACGTCGCCGAGGGACGGGAACGGGTGGAGGACGCGCTGGAGTGCTTCCTCGCCGAGCGGCTCGGCGTGTCCTCGTTCGACCGCCGCGCGCCCCTCGCCGACTACGGCATGAGCTCCATCATGAGCGTCGAGCTGTCCGAGGAACTCTCCCGCCGGTGGGGCCTCCATCTCCCGGCCACGCTCTTCCTGGAGCACGGCGACTTCGCCGACCTCGCCCAGGCGTTGACGGACCGATACGGGGCGGCCGGCGCGGTCGCGCCCCCGAGGACGACCGGGCCCGAGCCCGGCGTGGGGGAGGGGAGGACGACCGGGGCCGAGGCCGGCGCGGAGGACGTACGGTCCCCTGAGCCGCAGTCCGGGTCGGTCGGGCGGACCCGGCGGGCTGCCGGCCGGGCCGGGCGGGACATCGCGGTCGTCGCCGTCTCGGGGGACCTGCCCGGCGCGCCGGACGTGGCCGCCCTGTGGCCGCTGCTCCGCTCCGGCGGACACGCGTTCACCGAGATACCGGCCGAACGCTGGGACATCGACGCGCACTTCGAGGCGCGCGGCCCCCACATGACGGGCACCTACTGCCGCACGGGAGCCTTCCTCGACGCCATCGACCGCTTCGACCCGTCGTTCTTCGGCATCTCCGTACGTGAGGCCGAGGAGATGGACGCCCAGCAGAAGCTGCTGCTCGAACACGCCTGGGCGGTACGCGACGAGAGCGGCCTCGCCGGTCGCCGCGACATCGGCGTCTTCGTCGGCGCCACCTACACCCACCACCGCGACGCCCACGGCCTCGACACCGTCGGACCGCACACCGCCCTAGGCTCCCTCAACGCGGTGCTGGCCAACCGCGTCTCCTACGCCCTCGACCTGACGGGCCCCTCCCAGACCGTCGACACCCTCTGCTCCTCCTCCCTCGTCGCCGTCCAGCAGGCCGTCGCCGCACTCCGCTCCGGGACCTGCGGCGCCGCGATCGTGGCCGCCTGCCACGTCGGGCTCACTCCTTGGTACTACCGCAGCCTCAGCCAGCTCGGGGCCCTCTCCGAGACCCTGCCGAGACCGTTCGACGAACGCGCCGACGGGTTCGTCCCCGGCGAGGGAGCGATCGCCGTCATGCTCCGGCCCCTGGAGGACGCCGAGCGCGACGGTGACACCGTCTGGGGCGTCATCCGGGGGACCGCCGTCAACCACGGCGGCCGTGGCAGCGCCCTGCCCGTGCCCCGCAGCGAGGCACAGAGCGCTGTCATCCGGGCCGCCCTCGACGACGCCGGCGCGGCCCCGGCGGACATCTCCCTGATCGAGACCCACGGCACCGCGACCCGGCTGGGCGACCCGATCGAGATCGCCGCGCTCACCGAGGTGTTCGGCGCCGACCCGGACCGCCGGACTCCGCTCCACCTCGGCTCGGTGAAGGCCAACGTCGGGCATCTGGAACCGGCGAGCGGACTGGCCGGACTGGTCAAGGTGCTGCTGTGCCTCAGACACGGGGAGATCCCGCCCCTCGCGGGCCACGAGACGCCGGGAACGCACCTCGACCTCACGGGTGGGCCCTTCGTGATCCCCACGCGGCGCACACCGTGGCACTCCGACACGCCGCGCCGTGCCGGGATCAGCGCCTTCGGCATGGGCGGCACCAACGCCCACATCGTCGTGGAGGAGTACGCAGCACCGCCCGCGCCGGACGCCTCCGCGCACGCTCCGCTCGGCGAGTACCTGCTTCCGCTGTCCGCGCACACCCTCAATGCCCTGGTCCGGCGCGCGGCGGACCTGGAACGGGCGCTGCGCGCCGAACCGTCCGCCGCGGGCGCGCTGTGCCGCTCGGCCGCCGCGGGACGCGACCATCTGCGCCACCGGGCCGTGGTCCTCGGCACCACGGCCGACTCCCTGCTGGCCGGACTCGTGCGGATCGCAGGCGGAGACCGAGAGGCCCTCGGGGACGGGGAGTCGCGCGGCATCGTCCTGCGTGACGGGACGGTGCCGCGCGGCGCCGAGCGTCCCGCCGACGCCGCACTCGCCGCCCGCCTGGCCCCCTTCACCTCGCACACCCCCGACCGGATCGCGGCCCAACTCAAGCTCCCGGATGACCGGTTGAGCACCGGGCTGGCCTTCTTCCACGCCGGCGGCGGAACCGTGGACTGGGGTCGGGTGTACGAGGGCGTGCCGACCCGCCGCGTCGCTCTGCCGCCCTACCCCTTCCGGGCCGAAGCAGCCGTCGCGCCCGCCACGGGGACGGAGTCCACGGACCGGGGCGCACGCCAGGTCACGGCCGACGTGACGGGGATCGTCGAGCGGCTCTCCCGCGCCCACCGCGTGTTCGGTGAGGACACGCTGCCGGGAGCGCTGACGCTGGCCCTGGCTCTCCGCAGCGCCGCTGTCCTCAGGCGGGTCGCGTTCGTGAGCCGCGGCACGGGCTCCCACCCCCTCCTCAGCGACCTCGGCGACCTCGACGGCCCCACCCGCACCGGGCCGGTGACCTTCCGGCACGGCGGCCGGATCGTGGCCCGCCTGGAGACGGGCCGCGCGGACGAGGTGCCGGCCGGCAGGTTCGGCGGCCTCGACATCGACGCCCTGCGCGCGGGGCTCGACCGCACTCTCGAACCCACCGGGCTGTACGCCTGGTTCGCGGCCAAGGGCATGGATTTCGCCGCCCCGCTGCGCTCCCTCACGGAGGTGCGCTTCGGTGCGGCCCGGGTGCTGGCCCGGGTCGACGTCCCTGCCGGTGACGCCCTGGAGGGGGCCGCGGTCGCCCTGGACGCCGCGCTGCAGAGCATGGCCGTCCTGACACTGGCCGATCCTGCCGCGGTGTCGGCGGCGTACCTGCCGGTGTCCATCGGGCGCGTCGTACGGCTGGACGATCCCGCGCGGGCCACCCATGTGCTGCTCGACGCCGACGACACCGCGCCGGACGGGGTGCGGCGCGGACACGCCTCCCTGCTGTCCGCGGAGGGCCGCGTCCTGGTGCGCCTGGAGGACGTGGAGTACCGGACGGTGGCGGCCGGGGCCCGGCAAGCGGTGAACGGCGCAGCCGTGACCGCCGCCCTGCCCTCGCCCAAGTCTGCTTCCGCAGCCGCGCCTGCGCCATCCTCTGAGCCCGAGCCCGAGCCCGAGCCCGAGCCCGCACCCGTGGCCGGGGTCGAGGCCGCCGTGCTGGCCGTCGTGCGGAACGTCCTGCACGACCCGAGCGTCACGCCCACCACCTCCCTCTCCTCCGCCGGCCTCGACTCCATGCTGGCGACAGCGATCGCGGCGGAGATCGAGGAACACCACGGCGTACGGCTGAGCCCCACGGACGTCCTCGACGCGGCGGACTGCCGCGCCCTCGCCGCCCAGGTGGCCGAACGGACCGAGGCACCCCGGCCCGCCACCCTCGCCGCAGTGACGGTCACCGCCGCTCCTGCCCCCGACCCGGCGCCCGAGCTCACACCTGAACTCGCGGCCCATTCCAAGGACATGGCCGTCATCGGCCTCGCCCTCGCCCTGCCCGGTGCCCGGAACCCCGAGGAGCTGTGGCGGCTGCTGATGCGCGGGGGCTCGGAGATCGGGGCCGCGCCGGCCCACCGCTGGGGGACGTACGCGGAGAGCTCCGCGTCCGATCTCGGCGGCTTCCTCGACGACGTCGAGGACTTCGACGCCCGCTTCTTCGACTTCTTCCCCAAGCAGGCCGAGGTGCTCGACCCGCAGGCCCGCTGGCTGCTGCGCACGACCTGGGAGGCGCTGGAGTCGGCAGGTCTGCCGCCGCGCGGACTGCCGCCGTCCACGGGGGTGTTCGTGGGCGCCAGCTACCAGCACTACCGCGACTACAACATTCCGCCGGAGCTGGACGCCCACAGTGGCCTCGGCAACCACAACGCCTTCCTCGCGAACCGGCTCAGCCACTTCCTGGACCTGCGCGGCCCGAGCATGACGCTCGACACGCTGTGTTCGTCGTCGCTGGTGGCCCTGCACACGGCGGTGCGCAGCATCGGCAACGGCGAGTGCGAGCAGGCAATCGTCGCCGGTGTCCGCGTCGCCATGTCGCCGTTGCACTACGTGGCCATGAGGAATCTGCGGGCCCTGTCCGCCTCCGGCGCGTCGCGTGCCTTCGACGCGGCGGCCGACGGGTTCGTACCGGGCGAGGGCGTCGTGTCGGTGGTGGTCAAGCCGTTGGCGGCGGCTCTGCGGGACGGGGACCGGGTACGCGGGGTGATCCGGGGGAGCGCGGTCAATCACGGGGGCCGCACCAGCGGACTGACGGTGCCGAGCGCGCGCGGCCAGGGGGAGGTGGTGGCCGAGGCCCTACGGGACGCCGGCGTGTCACCGGAGACGATCGGGCTCCTGGAGGCGCACGGCACGGGGACGAGCCTCGGTGATCCGATCGAGGTCGAGGGTCTGACCCGGGCCTGGCGTGAACACACCGATCGCGCCCAGTTCTGCGCGATCGGCTCGCTGAAGTCGAACGTGGGCCATCTGGAGCCGGCGGCGGGCCTCGCGGGCCTGGTGAAGGCCCTGTTGGCGATGGAGCACGGCGTGATCCCGCCGACGCTGCACGTGACACGCCCCAACGACCACATCCGCTTCGAGAACACCCCGTTCTACCTGGCCGACCGCCCCCCGGCCCTGGCCGCGAGGCGGACAACCGAGGCGGGCCGCGGTCAGCGCGTTCGGCATGGGCGGGGTCAACGCCCATGTCGTCGTCGAGGAGCCACCACCCGCACCCGCCCGTACGGTGACCGTTCAGGGCCCCCACCTGGTGCGTGTCACCGCGGCGGACGAGCCCACCGTGCGCACCCTCGCCGCCGCCTACGCCGACCGCTTCGACGCCGCACCCGACGACCGGGAGACCGCCGACCTCTGCCACACGGCCAACGTGGGACGTTCCCCGCTGGAGTTCCAGACGGCCGTGAGCGGGCGCGACGCCGCCGAACTCGCCGCGGCACTGCGTTCCGTCGCCGCGGGCGAGCTGCCGATCGCCCGCGTCGACAGCGAGCTCACCGCCGAGCAGGCCCTCGGCGGCACGGTCGCGGCCGGGGAACCGCACCGTCACACCGCCGTCGTCGCCATGGTGAGAGCCGGATACGCGCACGTCGAATGGGCTCGGCTCTCCGCGCCCGGAGCATGCGTCACCGACCTCCCGACCTACCCGTTCGCCGCGCGGAAGCACTGGCACACCCGCGAGGCCACGGCACCGTCATCCCCCGAGGCGCTCCGCGTCGCATGGCATCCCCAGGAGCTGCCGCTCGCCGGGGCCCGGCCGCCGCGTGGCTCGGTGCGCCTCGTCACCGCCGACACCGCCCTGCGGGCCGCCCTCACGGCCCTGCTCCGCGAGGACGGCGCGATCGTCGAGGAGACCGGTCTGGGCGCCGACACCGTCGTCGTGGTGAACCCCCCGGACGGTCCGGCCGGCGAACCGTCCGACCTCAGCGCCTTCTGGTCCGAACTGGCCTCCCTCGTCAAGGCGTTGCCCGCGCACGGGCGGCTGCTCTGGGCAGGACACCACGGCGCGGCCGTGCACGTTCCGGCTGTGCACGTTCCGGCCGTGCACGGGGCCGAGCGCGCGCGGCCGGAAAACGCACGGCTGAGGCCCGAGGCCGCCGCCATGGCCGTGGCCGTACGGGCGGCCTGCGCCGAGAGCCGGAAGCGGTGCGCCGTCGTCGACCTGGACCCGGCGGACCCGGTCGGCGTCCGGGCCCGGCAGGTCGCCGCCGAGTACACGGCCCTGCTCCAGGGCCCCGACGCCGATCCGGGCACGGACCTCCTCCCCGGCACGAGCGTGGCCTACCGCCGGGGTGTCCGGTACGTGCCGCGAACGGCCGCCGCCCGGCCCGGCCCCTCGTACCGGCCGACCGGTGACGGGTACTACCTGGTGACCGGGGGACTCGGCGCGGTCGGACGGCATCTCATCCGGCGGCTCGTCGACGGCGGGGCCCGTCACATCGGCGTCATCGGGCGCTCTGTCCTCGACGAGGCCCGCGCCGCACGGCTGCGGGAGGCGGCGCAGGGGGCCGAGGCGGCGTACCTGCCCTGCGATGTCGCCGACGCTTCCGCCCTGGCCGCCGCGGCACACGAGTTCGGGGCGCGCTGGGGCCGCCTGCTCGGTGTCGTGCACTGCTCCGGCGGGGTCAACCCGTTCGGCGCGATGCACCGCCGGCCCTGGAGCGACGCCGCGCGCGTGGTCGCCCCGAAGGTCCCCGGCTCGCTGAACGCCGTACGCCTGGCCCAGGAGGAGGGCTCCGACTTCGCGGTCCTGGTGTCCTCGATCGCGGGCACCCAGCCCCGGGCCGGACGCGGCCTCGTCGACTACAGCCTGGCCAACGCCTACCAACTCGCCCTCGCCGAGCGCGAGAACGGCCCCGTCACCGCGGTCACCGCCCACGCGTGGCCCAACTGGACCGGCACGGGCATGGAGGCGGACGCGTCGTACTCCGCCGCGCACTCCCTCGCAGCGGACGAGGCGGCCGACGCGTTCCTCGCCCACATCAGGTCGGGTGGCGCGGTCGTCTTCCCCGGCACGGCCTCCACCGCCGCGCCGCCGCAGGCACTACCCGCATCGGCCGACTCTCCCGCGACGCGAGGGGTGGCCCGGCCCGGGGCGTCCGACGAGGTGGCGGAGATCCGTACCGTGATCGCCGCACGGCCGTCCGGTGGACGGAATCACGAGCTGATGCGTGGTCATGTGCGGGACGCGTTCGTGCATGTGTTGGGCGAGGACCCGGGCGACCGTCCGCTTCAGGCGCTGGGACTGGACTCCCTGGTCATCGCCGAGCTGACCGCCGCCCTGGAGCGGTGCAGCGGCCTCACCGTCGATCCCTCCCTGCTGATGCGGGCCCCCACGGCCGCCGAGGTCGCCGCCGGTCTCACCACGGCCGCCCCGGAGAGCTCCCCGGCCTCCGCCGAGGACACGCCGTCGCCGGGACCCGTGGCCGTGAACGACCAGCGTGTCTCCGCGGCCGGGGACGGTCAGCGTGTCTCCGCGGCCGTGGACGGTCAGCCTGCCTCCGTTGCCGTGGACGGTCAGCGTGCCTCCGTTGCCGTGGACGACCAGCGTGTCTCCGCCCTGAGCGCTCTGCTGCACCCCCTCCTCACCCGCGACCGGAACCGGTGACGCCATGACGACCGAGCCGAACGAGAGGACCGCTGTGAGCGAGCTCGATGGCCGCATCGCCGTGATCGGTATGGCGGTGCGGCTCCCGGGGGCCGAGGACGTCACGGACTTCGCGACCCTGCTGAGGCGGGACGGCGTCGAGGTCGACGAGGTCCCGCCGAGCCGCTGGGCCCGCGAGCTGTACCTCGGCGACGGCGCCCATCAGGGCACGCACCACCGGGGCGCCTTCCTGCCGGACCCGTTCTCCTTCGACCACGAGGCGTTCGGCCTGACCGCCGAGGACGCCGTCCTCCTCGACCCGCAGCAGCGGGTGATGCTGGAGGTCGGAGCCCGGGCGCTGGAGGACTCCGGCTATCTGAGGACCCGTCGGCGCCTCGACGCGGGCGTGTTCGTCGGTGCCCGCATGAACGCGTACGGCTTCGACCACGGTCGCGGCCTCGGCGCCGACGGCACACCGGGACCGTCCGGGGCCCCGGCGTACGGCCCCGGTGACGGGCCTCGGCCCGCCTCCCTCTGGGGGCGGTCGCAGAACTTCATGGCGGCCTGGCTGTCCGACCGGTTCGACCTCGCCGGTCCGAGCCTCGTCGTCGACACAGCCTGCTCCTCCTCCCTGACAGCCGTGTGGCTGGCCTGCCAGAGCCTCACGGCGGGGGCCTGCGAGCTGGCCGTCGTCGGCGCCGTCGACCTCCTGATCGACCCGCTCACCTTTGTCCTGCTCTCCCGCACCGGCGCCCTGTCCCCGGCGGGCCTGTGCCGGACCTTCGACCGCAGGGCCGACGGCTATGTGCCCGGCGAAGGAGCCGTCGCCCTCGTCCTGAAGCCGATGAGAGCGGCACGGGCCGACGGTGACCTGGTCCTCGGCGCGATCGCCGCGAGCGCGGTCAACAACGACGGCCGCACCATGGGCGTCACCTCGCCGAACCTGGAGGCCCAGGTCGAACTGCTGGGCAAGGTGTACGGGCGGATCGACCCGCTGTCCGTGCAGTACGTCGAGGCCCACGGCACCGGTACCGCCATCGGCGACCCCATCGAGGCGCGGGCCCTCACCGAGGTGTTCGGCCGGCACGGCGTACCCCGCAACTCCGTGGCGCTCGGTTCCCTCAAGCGCCGCATAGGCCATCTGCACTCGGCGGCGGGTCTGGCGGGCCTCGCGAAGGTGATCGTCATGCTCCGCGACGGCATCGTCCCCGCGCTCACCGTGGAGGACCCCAACCCCCGCCTCAACCTGGCCGACAGCCCCTTCCACCTCCCCGTCACGAACGGCGCCTGGCCCGAGGCGCCCGTGCGGCGCGCCGCGGTGAGCGGGTTCGGTTTCGGCGGGACGAACGCGCACGTCGTCGCCGAAGCCGTACCCCCGGCCCGCCGCGAGGAGGACCACGCGGCCGGGCCGTCCCGCACGACGGTGGCACGGGCGGCCCACGAACTGCTGCCCCTGTCCGCCGACACCCCGTACGCGCTGCGGGAACTGGTCGCGCAGTGGATCGAGTTCCTGCCCACCGCGGCCGGTGACCTCGACGACGTGTGCGCCACCGCGAGGCTGGCCCGTCCGCACCGCGCCGCGCGCGTCGCCGTCACCGGGGCCGACGCGACAGAGCTGGCGTCCGCCCTGCGCGCCTGGCTCCTCCGGCCCGAGACCCCGGACGCCGCCCCGGCCGGGGAAACCGCCGTACGGACCCTCGGACGGACCGCCGTACGGGTCCGCCCCTCGTCGGACGAGGCACCCCCCTGCTGGCTGGGGGTGCTCGACCGGTCGGTGCCGGCCGTGCACGAGATCATGCGCCTCTTCGAGACGGCGACCGGGGTACGCCTGGCCGACTTCTCCGGTGAACTGCTCCGGATCAGCGAGGGAATCGCCCTCACCGTGGCGTTGCGGGACACCGGAGTGCCGGAGGCCGCGGTGGACCTGCCCGCGGGCTGGGAGGCGCTCCGCGACTTCGCCTGGGGCCGCGTCCCGCTGGAGGAGGCACTCGCCGACGTCCTTCGCCGCGACGGCGACCCGTCACCCGGAGCCGAGTACGAACCGGCAGCCGACGACGAGTTGAGCGGGCGCCTGGCCCGCGCCCACGACGAACGGGAGGTCGCCGCGGAACTCGCCGCGGTCACCGCCGGCCTCTTCGCGGCGGGCCAGGACATCGACTGGGCCGCGTACCAGCGGGACACCGTGTGGCGCACCCGCCTGCTGCCGTCGGCCCAGCCGCGCGGTCGGGCCCTGGACCTGCGCGAGCCGCTGCGCTCACCCGAACCCGGCGCGCAGGCCGAACTCGTGCGGGACGAGGGCCCCGCCGGTTACGTCGTCGCGCGGGTCTTCGGACCGGGCGAGGCGCCCCTCGCGCAGCACGCCGTCTACCGCCGGATCATGCTGCCCGGGGTGGCGTGGCTGGAGTTCCTTCGCGAAGGGGCCGCGCTGCGCGGCGAACCCTTCCACGGGGTACGGGACCTGCTGTTCCACCGCCCGCTGATCCCCGCCGGCGCGTCCCGCGTGGTGTGCCGTGTCGACGGTCAGGGGCGGTTCACGGTGGAGGACGACCTCGACGGGGGCCCCTTCGTCACCGGGCGGCTGCTGGGAGAGGCGGTCGCCGAGCCCGCCCCTGTGCCGGTCGCCTCGCTGCTCGGCTCGTGCGGGGAGGTGCGCGCCGGGTCGGGCCTCTACCGGTGGTTGCGGCGGATCGGGTACCACCACGGCCGCTACTACCGGAACATCTCCTGGGTGGCGGGCCTCCCCGACGGCGGCACGCTCGCCCGCGTCGAAGGGGCGCGGCAGCGCGAGATGAACGAGCCCGGCGTCGAGTTGTTCCCGGGTCTGCTCGACAGCGTCACCATCGCCGCGATCGCCCCGGACAACCCGGTGTTCGGCGCGTCCGACGCGTCCGCGTTCATCCCCCTGTCGGCAGCGGGCGTCCACCTCCACGGCCCGCTGCACGAGGCGGCCTACGTCCGCACGGAGACCGCCTTCTGGAACGAGGAGGCCTGCCGCGTCACCCAGACGGTGACGGACGCCGCGGGCCGACCGCTGCTCGTCTTCGCCGACATGTCGTCCAAGCGGGTACCGGCGGAGGCATTCGCCGAGGCACGCACCCAGGTGCGCCGGCCCGCCGCGCCACCGACCCCGGGGCGGGCTACGGCGCCGCCGCCTGCCGGCGGAGCGGCTCGCGGCGAGGTGGCCGCGACAACTCCGGTCTCGGCTGCGCCACCCTCGCGCGGCGACTCCCCGCGTGACAACGCCGAAGCGATGACACCCGCCGATCCGGCCTTCGCCCCGCCGCCCCCACCCACCGCGCCGGTCCGCCGGCCGGCGACGCCCGAGCGGGTGCTCGGCTGGTTCCTGGAGCTGACCGGGACCTCCGTGGGCGACGCCGACACGGAGTTCCTGTCGGCCGGGTTCGACTCGGTCGGCCTCGTGTCGCTGAGCGAGCGGATCTCCTCGGAGCTCGGGCTGTCCCTCTACCCGACCGTCTTCTTCGAGTACCCGACGCCCCGCCTCTTCGCGGACTTCCTCGTGACCGAGTCACCGGACGTGGCCGCCCCCCTCGTCCCCTCGACACCCACATCCCCCTCGCCGGACGAAACGCCGACGCCCGCATCGCCGCCCGTCGCGCAACCGACCGAACCGCCCACCACACCGGCCGCCACACCCCCGGCCGCACAAGCCACCGCACTCCCGGCCGCCCATGTCACCTCCGGGCCCACCACCCGCCCCACCCCCGCAGCCGCCGCACCCGCACCCGAACCCGCACCGCACCCCCTCCCCACGCCCCGGCCCCCGACCCCTGCCGAGTCACCCCGCGCCCGCGACATCGCGATCGTCGGTGCCGCGGTCCGCCTCCCCACCGCGCACACCCTGGCCGACTTCGCCGACCTCCTCCGCCGAGGGCGCGACACGGTACGCCCGCTGCCCGACGGCCGCTGGAGCCGGCCGTCGCACGGGCCCGTCCCGTACGCCTCGTTCCTGGAGGCCGTGGACGAGTTCGATCCGGGCCCGTTCCGGATCTCGCCCCGCGAGGCCCCGCTGATCGACCCGCAGGCGAGGATCGTGTACGAGACGATCTGGCAGGCCCTGGAGGACGGGGGACGAGCGGGCGAGCGGGTCGCGGACAGCAGGACCGGTCTGTGGATCGCGTACAGCCACGACCACTACCACGAGGAACGGGCACGCCACGGCGTCCCCGACGGCCGGGGACTCGGGCTCGAGGCGATGATCCCGAACCGCCTGTCGTACCTGATGGACTGGCACGGTCCGAGCGGCCTCGTCAACACCCTCTGCTCGTCGTCGCTGGTGGCCCTGCACACGGCCCTCCAGCACCTGCGCGCCGGTGACATCGACACGGCTGTGATCGGCGCGGTGCACGCCGGCCTCAGCCCCGAGTACTTCCGCTCGATGGGCGATCTGATGGCCCTGTCACCGAGGCACCGCTGCCGGGCCTTCGACAGCACCGCCGACGGCTTCGTCCCGGGAGAGGGCGCCGTCGCGGTCGTCCTGCGCCGCCACGACGACGCCCGACGGGACGGCGACCCGGTCCGGGGCCTCGTCAAGGGCGCGGCCGTGAACCACGGCGGCCGCACCACCCGTTACTCGGCGCCCAGCCCCCGAGGGCAACGCGATGTCATCGCGGAGGCCCTACGGGACGCGGGTGTCACCCCGGACACGATCGGACTGCTGGAGGCGCACGGCACCGGGACGAGCCTCGGCGACCCGATCGAGATCGACGGGCTGACCCGGGCCTGGCGTGAACATACCGACCGCGCCCAGTTCTGCGCCATCGGCTCGCTGAAGTCCAACGTCGGTCACCTGGAGCCTGCGGCGGGCCTCGCGGGCCTGGTGAAGGCCCTCCTCGCGATGGAGCACGAGGTGATCCCGCCGACCCTGCACGTCACGCGCCCCAACGACCGCATCCGCTTCGAGGACACCCCCTTCTACCTCGCCGACCGCTCGCGGCCCTGGCCGCGTGAGGGGCACCCGAGGCGGGCCGCGATCAGCGCGTTCGGCATGGGCGGCGTCAACGCCCACGTCATCGTCGAGGAACCGCCCCGGCCGACCAGGGACACCCCGGTGCCGCAGGACAGCCACATCGTCCGCGTCACCGCGGCCGACGAGACCACCCTGCGCGACCTGGCCGGCACCTACGCCGACCACCTGACCGGCCTCACCTGCAACCGGCTCCCGGAGGACCACGTCACCCAAGGCCGGCTCTCCCAGGACCACCTCACCCAGAGTCGGCTCACCGAAGACCGCTTCACCGAGAGCCACCCCACCGAAGACCCGCTCGGCGACTTCGCCCGGACCGTCAACACCGCACGAACCGCCCACCCGTACCGCACCGCCGTCCACGGCACCACCGCCGCCGAACTGGCCGCCCGGCTCGCCGAGGTCGCCTCCGGGGCGGCCCCGACGACCCGCCACACCCGGACGGCGACGACCACCGCCTTCCTCTTCACCGGGCAGGGCTCGCAGTACGCCCGCATGGGCGAGGGCCTCAGGGCCACCGAACCGCACTTCCGGGAGGCCCTCGACGAGTGCGCCGACCTGCTCCGCCCCTGGACCGACGTACCCCTGCTCGACCTGCTGTACGGCGACGCGCGGCACCTCCTGGACCAGACGCGGTACGCGCAGATCGGCATCGTCGGCGTCCAGGTCGCCCTGGTGAGGTTCCTGCGGGCCGTCGGCGTCCACGCCGACGTGGTCGCCGGGCACAGCCTGGGAGAGCTGACCGCGGCCTGGGCGGCCGGCGTCCTTGCCCTGCCCGACCTGCTGCGACTGACGGCGCTCCGCGGCGAGCTGATGCAGGCCCAGCCCGCCACCGGCACGATGGCCGTCGTCCACACCGACGCCGACACGCTGACGGCCGAACTCCGGGCCTACCCCGGCCTCGAGATAGCCGCCCACAACGCGCCCCGCGTCCACACCGTCAGCGGCCCGGCAGAGGTGATGGCCCGCTTCCGCGAGCAGACCTCCTCACGCGTCCAGCCCCTGACAGTCAGTCACGCCTTCCACTCCGCGGTGATGGAACCGGCCCTCGCCCCCTTCGCGGACGCCGTGGCCGCCACCCCCCTCGCGCCGCCCGCGATCCCCTTCGCCAGCGCCCTCACCGGCACCTGGCACAGCGACGTCACCGCCACCGATCCCGGGCACTGGGCCCAGGCCATCCGCCGCACCGTCCGCTTCGGCCAGGCCGTCACCACGCTCGCCGAGACCGGCCCCCACACCGTCTGGGAGATCGGCCCGCACCCACAGCTGATCCCCCTTGCCCGCGCCACGCTCGCCGAGGCGCGCCCCGACCTGACCCCCCTGTGGATCCCCACCCTCCAACGGGGCCGCGAGGACCAGCCGCAGCTGCACGCCGCGCTGACCTCCCACCACAACCACACCGGCACCGACCTGCACTGGACCGGCCTCCACCACGGCAAACGCCAGAGCGTCACCACCGCCCCCGGCTACCCGTTCAGACGCCGCCGGTTCTGGATCACCCCCGGCGCGCCCGATGCCCAGGGCCCCGCACCCACGACCACCACCCACGGCAATCACACGCACGAGACGAAGAGGCCCGAGCACCATGGCTAGCGAATACGGACTGAAGCGACACTTCAACGGCGAGGCCGCGCGCCTCATCGGCGGCAAGGTCCGCGCCGTACACCCCGACTTCGACGTCGAGGGGTACGCCGCCGAGGTCGAACAGCGCATCCCCGGCAAGGAACTGAAGGACCGCGTCCTCATCCTGACCGAGGGCCTGCGCAGCCGGCTCCCCGAGGACTACCCCACGGCCGTGGCGGTGCTCCTGTCGATCCTCGGCGACGAACTCGCCGAGGGCGAGGGCATGTTCAACACCAGCTGGTTCCTGATGCCGGTGGCCAGGTTCGTGGAGGAGTACGGCCGGGACCACCCCGAGGTGTCCCTCGACGCCATCGAGGAGATCACCCGGCGGCACACCGGCGAGTACGCCATCAGGCCCTTCGTCGAGGACCACTACGAGCTGACGATGAAGCGGGTCGCGGAGTGGGCGCACAGCCCCAGCCACAACGTGCGGCGCCTCGCCAGCGAGGGCGTCCGACCGCGCCTGCCGTGGGCCCGTACCCTCGACGTCTTCGTGAAGGACCCGCGCCCCGTCCTGGAGATCCTCGAACCCCTGCGCAGCGACCCCTCCGAGTACGTCCGCAAGTCCGTCGCCAACAACCTCAACGACATCTCCAAGGACACCCCCGACCTCGCACTCGCCACCGCGCTGCGCTGGCTGGAGGAGAGCCCCACCCCCGAGACCGACTGGATCGTGAAGCACGCCCTGCGCACCCTGGTGAAGAAGGGCGACCAGCAGGCCCTCGCCATCCTCGGGGCGACGGGCGGCGAACTCGTCCAGGTGTCCGCCCTGCGCGTCACCCCCGGTGCCGTCACCGTCGGGGACACCCTCCTCATCGACTTCACGGTGGAGAACGGCGACGACCGGCCGCACAGCGTGACCGTCGACTACGTGGTGCACCACGTGCGCAAGAACGGCCGCAGCATCCCCAAGGTCTTCAAACTGACATCGCTCCGACTCGCCGCGGGGGAGCGACGGACCGTGCGGAAGTCCCACCCCATCAAGGAGGTCCAGACCCGCCGCTACTACGCCGGCGAGCACACCGTGGACATTCAGGTGAACGGCCTGGTGAAGGCCACCGAGCGGTTCGACCTCCGCACATGAGCGGCTTCCGGGTCCACCTCGGCGTCACCGATCCGCTGGTCCGCGACCACCGCATCGGTGACACACCGGTCGTACCGGCCGCCCTCCAGACGGACGCCGTCCTGACCGCCTGCGACACCCGATGGCCCGACCGCGTGTGGACGCTGGACAACGTCACGTTCCGCGCACCGCTGCGGGTGACCGGGCCCGGCGTCGATCTGCGAGTGATGACGGCCGACGACGGGGGGTGTTCGGTCCTCTCCGCCGGTGACGACGCGGGCGGCGCGCCGGTCGAGCACAGCTCGGCGCGCGCCCGCGGCGTGCCGATGCCGCCGCCCCGCTACGTCGACGTGGACGGACTGCGGGCCGGCTGCACCCGGCCCGTCCCGCTGACGGACATCGAGGCGTGGCGGCAGGCCAGCGGCATCACGTACGGGCCCGCCTACCGGGCGATCCGCTCCGCGCACCGGGGAGCGGACCGCATGCTGATGGTGCTGCGCGCCGACGACGACCTGCACACAGCCCGGTTCGTGCCGCCGCCCCTGCTGGACAGCGTCTTCCAGGCCCTCGGCATGCTCGACGACGGAACGGCCGGGGCGTGCCTGCCGTGGTACGTGGGCCGGCTCGTGGCCCGCCGCCCCCTCTCGGGCACGGTCCTCGCCCTCGTCGAACGGGACGCGACGGCAGGGGCCCGCGCCGGTGCCGTGCGGGGGCGGGCCACCGTCTGCAATCAGCAGGGCGAGGTGCTGCTCGAACTGGAGCGCATCACGCTCAAGTCGCCCACGGCGGAAGCCCCGACCGGTCCGGCGGCGGAGGAGCGGAGCCTCTCCGCCGCCGGTTCGATCGAGACCCCGGTCTGGCGGGAGGTCCGCCCCACCCGCACGCCACGGGAGCGCCAAGGCCCCCTGCTGCTGGTCTCGCGGCGGCGGACACCGGCCTCGGACGGGCCGCCCGTCATCCACTTGACGCCCGAGGAGTTGACGCCGGAGCGACTGGACGAGGTGCTCGACGGGACGCCCCTGGGCGCGGTGGTCTACGAGGCGCCACGCGGACTGACGGACGAGGACCGGGTGGGCGAAGCCCTGCGGGGGGTTTTCGCCCTGGTACGGCGGCTGGCGGCCCGTCCGCCGATGCCGGACCTGCTCATCGTCACCTGCGGCGCCCACCGGGTGACGGGGGAGGAGACCGTCGACCCCTTCATGACCTCCCTGTGGGGCCTCGGTCGCACCCTGCGCGTGGAACACCCCCGCACCGATGTGCGCCTGGTGGACCTGGACCCCGGCGCCGACCTCACGCCGACGAACACGCCGACGGACCTCCTCGGGTACCCCGAGCCGGAACTCGCCCGCCGCCCCTCCGGCTGGTACCGGCCGGCGCTGGAACCGGCCGGGCCCGCCCCGCTGCCACCGAGCAGCACCGACGCGCCGGCGCCCGCTCCCCGTTTCCGCGACGGGCGGTTCCTCATCACCGGGGGAATGGGCGGCATCGGTCTGCGCATCGCGGAGTTCCTCGCGGCCGAGGGCTGCGCCCATCTGACCCTCGTGGGCCGCACGGTCCCGGACACGGGGGAGACACGGGCACGGCTCGACCGGCTGGGCACCCGCTGCGACCTCCACACCCTGGCCGCCGACGTCCGTACGCTGCCGAAGGCACTCGACGGCGCCGAACGCTTCGACGGCGTGTTCCACGCGGCGGGAGTGCTGCGCGACGGCCTGGCCCGCACCCTGACACCGGAACAGGTCACGGACGTACTCGGCCCCAAGGTCGGCGGGGTGCACGCGCTCGACGACCTGATCGCCGTGAGCGGCACGCCCGACTTCGTCGCCCTCTTCTCGTCCGTCGCCTCCGTCCGCGCCAACCTCGGACAGAGCGCCTACGCCACGGCCAACGCCTACCTCGACGGCTACGCCGCCCGCCGACGTGCCGACGGGGCCCCGTGGTTCAGCCTCGGCTGGGGCCTGTGGAGCGTCGGCATGGGCGCGGGCATCGCCCCGAAGGCCGCCGCGCACGGCGTACCGGTCCTCACGGCGGACAGCGGTGTCGCCCTGCTGCGCACCGTCCTCGGCCGTCCTCCCGCGCACTACGTCCTGTGCGCCGCCGCCCACGCGAAGGAAGAACCCATGACCGTTGTGACGCCGGAAAGCGGACTGTGGCTGTCGCTGACCACGGCTCTGAAGAACGTGCTGCACGTCGACGCCGTGGCGCCCGAGGACGATCTGCTGGAACTGGGCCTCGACTCCATGATGGCGGTCGAACTGGCGGCGTCCCTGTCCGCCGACGGCTTCGAGGTCGACCCGATGGTCTTCTTCGAACACAGCACGGTCGGCGCACTGGTGAACCATCTGCACCCCTCCGCCCCGCCCTCGGCGACCACGCCCCCGCCGACCCCGTCTCGGCTGACCACGGCTCCCACGACCCCGGCCCCGGAGCAGCCGGCGCCCGCCGTAGCCGTACCCCACAGCGCCGCTGACTCCTTCGTCCCCGACTGGGACCGCTTCCGGACCCCCGCCTCAGCCGGCCCCGAGGAGCCCCCGGCCGTGCAGGCCCCGCCGGCACCCCGGCCGGCGCCCGCCGCGACCGAAGCCACAGCCGTGCCCCCTGCGGCCACCCCCTGGGCTGCCGTGCCCGTGACCGCACCGGCCCCCCACACGCCCCACCCCACCCCCCGCGTCCCCCGTCGCACCCTCCCCGGCCGGCTGTCCGACCGGCCCGGCGGGACCTTCCTGGACCGGCGTATCGACGCCCTCTCCGTGGACGACCGGGTGCTCGTCGCGAAGGACGAGTACTTCTACGAGCCCGTCATCGAGGAGGCGCGGGGCGCCCACATCAAGTTCGACGGCCGCTGGTTCCTCAACTTCGCCTCGTACAGCTATCTCGGGCTCATCGGCCACGACTACATCGAGCAGCAGGCGCTGCGCGCGGTGGAGCGGCACGGGACCGGCGCCCACGGCGTGCGGCTCCTCGCGGGCACCCTCCATCTGCACCGTGAACTGGAGCTGACGCTCGCCCGGTTCCTCGGCACCGAGGACGCCGTCGTCTTCTCCAGCGGTTACATGACGAACGTGGCGACGGTGGGCGCGCTGGTCGGCCCAGGCGACGTCATCATCGGCGACGTCTACAACCACGCCAGCATCCTCGACGGCTACCGCCTCTCGGGCGCCCGGGTCATCACGTACGCGCACAACGACCTCGCCGACCTGGAGCGCGCTCTGCGCAAGGCGGGGGACGCGGGCCGACTGGTCGTCACCGACGCCGTGTTCAGCATGGACGGCGATGTCGCCGACCTGCCGGGCATCGTCGAGCTGTGCGAGCGGTACGACGCCCCGCTCATGGTGGACGAGGCGCACAGCCTCGGTGTGCTCGGCCGCACCGGGCGCGGCATCACCGAGCACTTCGGCATCGACCCGGCCCGCGTCGACGTGAAGATGGGCACCCTCTCCAAGACCGTGCCCAGCGCGGGCGGTTACGTCGCCGGGTCGAGCGACCTCGTCTTCGCGCTGAAGAACAACGCGCGCGGCTGGATGTTCTCCGCGGCGGCCACCCCCGCCCAGGTGGCGGCGGCCCGGGCGGCCATCGAGGTGATCGACGCCGCGCCCGAACTGCCGCGGGAACTGCGGGCCAGAACCACCCGCTACCGGGAGCGGCTGCGGGCACTGGGCTTCGACACGCTCACCGGTGAGACGCCCGTCGTGCCGGTCATCTGCCGCAGCGCCGAACAGGCGGGCGCCATGGCCCGCATGTGCCAGCGGGACGGCCTGTTCGTGCAGCCGATCGTCTACCCGGCGGTGCCGCGCACGCTGCCGAGGCTGCGGACCATCGTCAACCTGAGCCACTCCGAGGCGGACCTGGACACGGCCGTCACGACGCTGGAGAAAGCCGGCCGCGCCTGTGGCCTCATCACCTGACACACGTCCCGGACACGCGGCGGGAAGCCGCGTCGGCCGGGTGGCACGGCACGTCGCACGCACACACGACGAGCAAGGGGGAACCGACATGGCGGACATCGACAAGACGGCGTTCTTCTCGGCGGTGCTGAAGACCATCGCCTCGACCCGCAACCACAACACCGACCAGGACGAGCACGCCAAGGGCGTGGTGGAGCCGGCCGCGCGCATCCGCGCCGTCGAGGAGGAGGTCGCCGAACAGCCGCTCACCTCGGGGCGGACCGGTGAGGTCCTCGACCTGCTGGAGACGACGTTCCGGGCCAAGCGCACCCCGGACGAGGAACGCGAGTACTACCTCCAGTACATCGAGAAGGTCTCCGGCGTCAGCCGCGCCTCGCTGGGTGTGTCCGCCGGGTGAACACGTCCGACCTCGCGTGGTACAGCCACGAGATGTGCTTCTGGCACGACCCCGGGCCCGGCTCGGGGTACGTGCCCGTCGGACCCGGTGTCGAACCGCTGCGGCAGTTCGCGGTCGACCCCGATCTGCGCCGGGCCGAGGGGCTGGTCAAGGCGTCCGGAGTGCTGGACCGGTACACGTGTGTGTCGCCGACGCCCGCCACCGACGAGGACCTGCTGCTGGTGCACGTGCCGGAGCACATCGAGCGCGTGGAGGCGGTGTCGGCGTCCGGCGGGGGCGACGCCGGCGTGTACGCGCCGGTCAACTATCACAGCGCGCACGCCGCCAGGCTCGCGGCGGGCGCCTCGGCGCAGGCCGCCGAGCAGGTCCTGGACGGGCGGTTCCGGCGGGCGTACTGCCTGGTCCGCCCGCCGGGCCACCACGCGGAACCCGACCGTGCGATGGCCCTGTGCCTCTACAACAACGTCGCCGTCGCCGCACGGGCCGCGCAACGCCGCGGGGCGCGCCGGGTGATGATCCTGGACTGGGACGTGCACCACGGCAACGGCATCCAGCGGGTGTTCTACGACGACCCGGACGTGCTGTACGTGTCGATCCACCAGGACGGGCTGTTCCCGGCGGCGTCCGGCCACGTCATGGAGACGGGCACGGGGGCGGGCGCCGGCAGCACGCTCAACGTGCCGCTGCCCCCGGGCTCGGGCCACGGCGCCTACCTCGCCGTCGTCGACCGCGTCGTGGAACCCGCGGCCCGCGCGTTCCGGCCCGAGCTGATCCTGGTCGCGGCGGGCGTCGACGCGGGCGGCCACGACCCGATGGGCCGCATGATGTGCACCAGCCGCACGTTCCACGCCATGACGTCCACGCTGTGCCGCCTCGCCGACGAACTCACCGGGGGACGCGTCGTCTTCGTCCACGAGGGCGGCTACTCGGCGTGGTACCAGCCGATGCTGGTGCTCGCCACGGCGAGCGCGATCGCCGGACTGCCCGCACCCCAGGACCCGTTCCTGCACTCCCTGGACCATCTGCCGGGCCAGCGCCTCCAGGGCCACCAGAGCCGGGTCGTCGAGCATCTGCGGGCCCACCACCCGCTGCTGGCCCGGCGATCGGCAGACACCCACTCGGACACCTCCACCGACATCCACACCGAGAGCGGCACCGGAACCGGCACCTCAGACACCGGCACCGGCACCGGCAGGGGACGGGCGGTGGCCGATGCGTGACTGGTGGACCACCGTGGGCCCCCGGCTCGCGCCCCGCTTCCGTGTGGTGGCCTTCCCGCACGCCGGCGGGTGGCCCTCCGCGTTCCGCTCGTGGACGCGGTACCTGCCTGCGGACGTGGAACTCGTCGTCGCCCAACTGCCGGGCCGGGGCGCCCGGATCAACGAGCCGCCGCTCACCCGCGTCGAACCCCTCGTCGACGCGCTCGGCGCGGCCCTGACGGAGCTGCCCGAGCTGCCGTACGCCGTCGTCGGGCACAGCTTCGGCAGTGTGCTGGCGTACGAACTGACGCGCACGATGGAGCACAAGGGGTTCGCGCCGGAGCTGCTGGCCGTCTCGGCGCGGCAGCCCCCGTGCTTCCCCGCCGAGCCGCCCTTCGCCCACCTCAGGAGCGACACCGAACTGGTGGAGCACCTGCTGGACATCGGCGGCATGACGCCCCAGCTGCTGGACCGGGACCACCTGGTCCGGCTGTCGCTGCGGGCGATCCGCGCCGACCTGGAGGCGATGGAGCACCACGAACGGCCCCTGTCGGGCACCGGCGTGCCCATCCTCGCGCTCGGCGCTGTCGACGACCCCGTCGTCGTCGCCGAGCGGCTGCACCTGTGGTCCCTGGAGACCACCGGCGGCTTCCGGCGGCTGATGTTCCCCGGCGGCCATTTCTACCTCTACGAGCCCGCGCCCGCCGCTGCCGTCGTCCACCGCCTGGTGGCCGGCCGCCCCGGCGCACCGCACGCGGGCACCCCGTACGGGGGCCGGGTCCCCCGTACGTCCGGCCGTCCGGTACCCGTTCCGGGCGGCGGTTCGAAGCACCTGTTGAAGGAGACGAGTTGAGCACCATCGCCGATACCCCCCACCAGGCCGGGCCACGGGAGTGGCTGGGCCTGGCCGTGCTGGCGCTTCCCACGCTGCTGCTGTCGATCGACGTGAGCGTTCTGCACCTGGCGGTCCCGCACATCAGTGAGGCGCTGAACCCCTCGGCCGCCCAGATGCTGTGGATCATCGACATCTACGGCTTCCTGATCGCCGGCTTCCTGGTGACCATGGGGTCGCTGGGCGACCGCATCGGCCGCCGGAAGCTGCTGCTGATGGGCGGCGCCGCCTTCGGCGTGGCCTCGGTGGCGGCCGCCTACGCGGACGACCCGGCCACGCTGATCGCGGCGCGCGCGGCGCTCGGCGTCGCCGGCGCCACCCTGATGCCGTCCACGCTCGCGCTGATCACCAACATGTTCCGGGACGGCAGGCAGCGCGGCGTGGCCATCGCCGTGTGGGTCACCATGTTCTCCGTCGGCATCGCGCTCGGCCCGGTGGTCGGCGGTGCCATGCTGGAGTACTTCTGGTGGGGGTCGGTGTTCCTGCTCGGGGTGCCGATCATGGCGCTGCTGCTGGTGGCCGGTCCGATGCTGCTGCCGGAGTACCGCGACGAGCAGGCCGGCCGCGTCGACCTGGTGAGCGTGGCGCTGTCGCTGGCGGCGATCCTGCCCGTGATCTACGGCCTGAAGGAGATCGCCAACGACGGGGTGTCGGCACTGCCGCTGCTGGCCCTGGTCGCGGGCCTGGTGATGGGCGTGGTGTTCGTGCGCCGGCAGCGCGGCCTGGACAGCCCCTTGCTGGACTTCCGTCTGTTCGGCAACCCGGCGTTCCGCACCTCCCTGGTGACACTGCTGCTGAGCATGCTGGTCGCGGGCGGCACCTATCTGTTCGTGACGCAGTACCTGCAGCTCGTCGGCGGCCTGTCACCGATGAAGGCGGGCCTGTACCTGCTGCCCGCGGCGTTCGCGCTGATCGTGACGTCCGTGGTGTCCCCGATCGCCGCGAGCAAGGTGCGGCCCGCGTACGTCGTCGCGGCCGGCCTGGCCGTGTCGGCGCTGGGGCACCTCATGCTGGCCCTCGCCGACAGCACCTCCGGCATCGCGCAGGTCGTGACCGGTTTCGCCTTCGTGTACGCAGGCGGCGGCCCGCTCATCGCGCTGGGCACCGACATCGTGGTCGGTTCGGCGCCGCCCGAGCAGGCGGGTTCCGCGGCGGCGATCTCGGAGACCAGCACCGAGCTGGGCATGGCCCTCGGCGTCGCGATCCTCGGCAGTGTCGGTACGGCCGTGTACCGCAGCGAGGTGGACGTGCCCGCGCGGATCCCGGACGGTGCCGGTGACACCCTCGCCGAGGCGCTTCAGGCCGCGAAGGCCCTGCCCGCGGACGTGGCCGCCGCGTTCGTCGACTCGGGCCGGGCGGCGTTCACCGAGGGCATGAACGTCATCGGTGTCGTCGGCGCGCTGCTCGCGCTCGGTACGGCCGTCCTGGTGGCGGTCGTCATCAGGACCCCGCCCACGGGCGCCGGGGAGCAGGCCCAGGAGCCCGCCGAGAGCCCGGTGACGCCCGCGGAGCAGCCCGCCTCCTGACCGGGGAGCGGGCCACGGCCCTCACGCGCCGGGGCGCTCCGTGTAGGCGGCGGCGTGCTCGGCGGTGGGGGCGATGGGGGTGATGACGTCGACGAGGACGCCGTCGGGGGCGGCCACGATGAAGTGCCGTTGCCCGAAGTCCTCGCTGCGCAGGGGGAGTTCGGGCTTCAGCCCGGACTCCTCCACGAGCCGGGCGTACTCGGCGTCGACGTCGGGCACCTCGAAGTTGAGCAGGACGCCCTGAGCGGGGCGGCGGTAGGCGTCCGGGATCGTCTCGTGGGCCGCGTCGACCAGGGCGAGTTCGTAGTACGGGGGCTCCGGCCGGCGGAGGCTGACGTACCAGTCGTTCTCGAAGGTCTTCTCGAATCCGAGCAGGTCCGTGTAGAAGTCCGCGGATTCCCGGAGCCGCGGGGTGCAGATCACCGGGTAGAAGCTGGTCACGGCGGAGGGCGTCATGGTGTCACCGTTCTGAGGTGGGCACGGGTCGTTCGAGCGCGGGTGGCGTTCGTCGTGCCAACGAGGCAACGCCCCCACCGTCACGTCGCCGGCAGCGGAACGGGGGGCGTATGGCGGTCGCAGTGCCGAGGCATCCGGAGTCACCGCAGGTGTGGGCCGTGAGGAGACCGCCGCCGTGGGACGAGGCGCTGAGCCTGTCGCTGCTGGACGCCGAGGAACGGCGCAGGGCCCGCTCCTTCCGGCGCCCCGCGGACCGTTCCCGCTACCTCGCCACGCATGTCGCGCTGCGTCTGCTGCTCGCCGAGCAGCTCGGCTGTCATCCCGTGGACGTCCTCCTCGGGCGGGCGCCGTGCGCGAGGTGCGGCGGCCCGCACGGGCGGCCCGTTCTCCTGGGGAGCGTGGCCGGCCCGTACTTCTCCCTCTCCCACTGCCCGGGCCTGTCGCTCGTGGCGTTCGCGGGTGTGCCCCTGGGCGTGGACGCAGAGCGGATACCCGGCCGCCGGACCGTCGAGTCGTGCCTGGAACGTCTGCACCCGCAGGAGCGGCGCGAGGCCACCGCGGTCCCGGAGCAGGGGAGACCCCGGTGGTTCTGCCGCCTCTGGGCGCGCAAGGAGGCCTATCTGAAGGCCCTCGGCACCGGCCTCGGCCGCGCGCTGGACCGGGACTACCTGGGCGACCGCGAGACGCCCGGGGCGCCCCGGCGTCCGCCCGGCTGGACCGTCCGCAACCTGCCGTGCGGCCCCGCGGACACCACTCACGCGGCGGCCCTGGCCGTGCCCGAGGGCACCCCCGTACCCGCCGCGCCCTACGAGCTGAACTGGCCTTTCGTGTGCGGCCGTTGGCGTGGCGGAGCGGACGCGGGCGGGTGACCGCCCGTGTTGACATACCGATGGTACGTCACTAAGTTCACTCGCATACCTTCGGTACGTGACTGGAGATGGCACTCCATGCTGACCAGCCTCTGTCCGGTGATCCGCACCTTCCGCATCGAGGAGTCCCGCGCGTTCTACACCGACCTGTTCGGCTTCAAGGTCACCGACGAGACGGAGTGGTACGTCGGTCTCGGCCGACCCGGACCGGCCCCCTGCGAACTCCTCCTCGTCGACCCCACGCACCCGGCCCTCCCGGAGCCCCTGCGGCGGCCGATGAGCGTGGTCCGTTTCACCCTCGAGGTGGACGGCGGACAAAGGGAGTTGGAACGGGTCGCCACCTGCGCGGCCCCGACCGGAGTGCGACGGTCCGGCACCGAAGCGCCTGAAGGTGACGACGTGCTCGTCACCGATCCCAATGGAGTGAAGATCCGCGTGATCGCACCGGAATGACCCCTCGGTGCGCGCGCGGGATCGCTGGTCGAGGGGGGAGAGCGGTCATGCCCGGAAGAATCGACGCCGAGGTCGCGGTCGCGGTGATGCGCGCCGCGGGACTCGAACCACTGGAGCCCTACCCGGGCGCCAACGTGGCCTGGAACAGCCGCTGCACGAAGAACGCCCACCACGTCGCACCCACCTTCACATCGGTACGCATAGGCGCCAGCGCGGGATGCCGCCACTGCGGACGCATCGCCGCGGGGGAGCGGCGGCGAGCGGCCGGCCGGGCGCAGGCCGAGGCCGACATGCGCGCCGCGGGCTTCGAACCGCTGGAACCGTACCCGGGGGCAAGGGTCCGATGGCTGTGCCGGCACGTCGTCTGCGGCCGCACCGTCCACCCGAGACTGTTCGGTATCCGCGCCGGGAAGGGCGGCTGCCGCGCCTGCGCCGGGCGGGCCCCGGTGGACCGCGCGGCGGCCGAGGCGGAGATGCGGGCGGTCGGCATGGAGCCGCTGGAGCCGTTCCCCGGACGGGTACGGGACCGATGGAGATGCCGCTGCATGACCTGCGGTCACATCGGGACGCCCGCGCTCAACAACATCCGCCGCGGCCAGGGCGGCTGCTACGCCTGCGCCCACCGCGCGGGCCGTCCCCTCGACGTGGCCTGACCGGCCCGCCCACCCGCACCAGCGAGGTGCCCCGCCGCGTGCGCGCGCGGCGGGGCACCGGCCGTGTCAGGTCACCCGGAGGGCCTGCAACATCGCCACCAGGGCCTTCTGCGTGTCGTCGAGGTCGGCGGGATCCTTCGAGGCGGCCAGCCACAGCGCCGCCTCGTTCATCGCGCCCGACAGCAGATGAGTGAGCGGCTCGACCGGCTGCGCGATGATCGTCCCCTCCTCGATCAGATCCCCGAGCACCTGCGCCAGGTGCCGCCCCGACGTCGTCTCGTTCATGGCCCGCCACTCGCTCCAGCCCAGCACGGCGGGACCGTCGACGAGCATGATGCGCTGGATCACCGGGTCCGTGGAGACGGTGAGGAACGCCTGGCATCCCGAGATCAGCTGCTCCCAGGTGTCCTCCCGGGCGTCCGCCGTCTCGGCGATCCGCTCGGCCACCTCCTCCTGCACCTGCTCCAGCACGGCCCGGAACAACTCGGCCTTGCTGGAGAAGTGGTGGTACAGCGCGCCCTTGGTGACACCCGCCGCCCGCACGATCTCCGACAGCCCCACGGCCCCGTACCCCAGCGTGGCGAACAACCGGCGGCTCTCCCGCACCAGCGCCTGCCGGGTCCGCTCCCGCTGCTCCGCCCGAGTCCCTCGCGTCATCCGCTCCCCCCGTCCTTCACGTACTGAAGGTACGTGAACTTTCCCCGCATGGCGATGCACCCTCGGGACCGTTCCCGATCCGCGCTCCGACGGCGCCGAGCCCGCTCGGCAGGGAGGTGTGAGGGCGTGCGGTGGCGCGGGGTCGGAGGTATGACTGACAGGGGGCCCGGCAGCAGGGGACCGGTTTCCCGTGCTGCCGCCGGAAGGAGCGTCCGGTATGCCCGAGCGAGAGACCCGGGCCGGCAGCGGCTGGCAGGACGGCATCACGGCCGCGCCCGGCGGGCTGCTCGACGTGCTGAGCGTGGCGGCCCTCGTCCTCGGCAGCGACGGCCGGATCACCCTGTGGAGCCCCGAAGCGGAGTCACTGCTCGGATTCCCCGCCGAGGAGGCGCTGGGCCAGGACGCGGGCGCGCTGCTCGTCGCCCCTGAGAACCAGGAGCGGGCGCGCGAACTGTTCAGAAGCGTCCGCACCGGGGCCCGCTGGGCAGGGGTCTTCCCGGTACGGCACAAGGACGGCTCCACCCGCCGCGTCGAGTTCCGCACCATGCAGCTGCGCGACGCCGACGGCGACATCTTCGCCCTCGGCCTGGGCACCGACGCGGACACCGTCCGCGACGTCGAACGCGACCTGGCGATCTCCCACATCCTGGTCAGCCAGTCGCCGGTGGGGATCGCCGTCTTCGACCCGGACCTCAGATGGCTGCGCGTCAACCCGTCGCTGGAACGGCTCAACGGAGTGCCCGAGGCGGCCGTACTGGGCCGCCGCGTCGGCGAGGTGCTGCCCGCCCTCGACGTCGACGCCATCGAGTCGCGGATGCGCTACGTCCTGCGGACGGGTGAGCCACTGCTGGACCAGCAGACGGTCGGCCATACGGAAGCCGACACCGAGGACCACGCCTTCTCGGAGTCGTACCACCGCATCGAGGACCCGAACGGGCGGGTACTGGGCCTGGCGATCTCCGTCCTGGACGTCTCCGAGCGGGAGCGGGCGGCGGCCGAGGTCGCGCAGGCGCGCGAGCGGCTGGCGGTGATCGCCGACGCCGGCGTCCGTATCGGCACCACACTGGACCTGCGCCGGACGGCACGCGAGCTGGCGGACGTGGCCGTGCCCCAGCTCGCCGACCTCGCGGCCGTGGACGCCCTCTCCGTCGTCGTCAACCCCGGCGGCTCGGCCGCGCCCCACGCGGACGGCTCCCTCGACTTCTGGGCCCTCGCCGTCAAGGCGAGCCGCCCCACCGACGCGGTCGAGGCCGCCGACCCGGTCGGGCAGCCCGCCCTGTACAGCCCGTCCCGGATCGTCACCCAGTGCGTCCGCGAGGCACGCCCCATCCTGCGGGCACGCGTCGACGACACGGTGCTGCGGCGCATCGCCCGCGACGACGCCGCGGCCGAGACCCTGCGGAGCGCCGGCGTCCACTCCTATCTGGCCGTTCCCCTGATGGCCCGCGGTGAGGTCCTGGGCACCCTCAGCCTGTGCCGCACGGTCAACCCCCGCCCGTTCGACGACCAGGACGTCACCCTCGCCGTCGAACTGGCGGCGCGCGCCGCCATCTGCATCGACAACGCGCGGCTGTACGGACGGGAACGGGACATCGCGCTCACCCTCCAGCGCAGCCTGCTGTCCCAGGCGCCGCCGCACCACGGCGGCATGGAGGTCGCCTCGCGCTACCGGCCCGCCATCAGCGAGGTGGGCGGGGACTGGTTCGACGTGCTGCCCCTCGCCGACGGCAAGACCGGGCTCGTCGTCGGGGACGTGATGGGCAAGGGGGTGCACGCGGCGGCGATCATGGGCCAACTGCGTACGGCGACCCGCGCCCTGGCCCGGCTCGACCTGCCCCCCGCCGAGCTGCTGCACCACCTCGACGGCCTCACCGCCTCCCTCGGCGACGCGGACACCCTGGCCACCTGCCTCTACGTCGTCTGCGACCCCCGCCGCGGGCGCTGCGAACTCTCCCGTGCGGGCCATCTCCCGCCGGTCCTGGTGGGCCCGCACGGGAAGGCCGAACTCCTCGACATCGCCGCCGGTGTCCCCCTCGGGGTGGGCGGCGTCCCCTTCACCGTCGGCGAGCACGAACTCGCCGAGGGGGCCCTGCTCGCCCTGTTCACGGACGGCCTGGTCGAGAGCCACGCGATGTCCGTCGATGCGGGACTGCACAACGTGCTGCGCGTCCTCGACGACACCCGGCTCCCCCTGGAGCAGATCTGCGACCTGCTGCTCGCGGCCCTCACCCCCGAGCCGGACGACGACGTGGCGCTGCTCCTGGCCCGCCGCGCCAGCGGCCATCGACAGGGATAGAGCGGTCACATCGACGGAGAGAGCCGTCAAGGGGACGAGTGAGCGCCCCGCGGCGGGTCCGCGTCGAAGTCGTGGCGGGCCTGCTCGACCTTGTCCAGGTTGCCGGCGGCCCAGGTGGCGAGGTGTGCGAAGAGAGGGGCCAGGCTGCGGCCCAGGTCGGTGATCTCGTACTCCACCCTGGGGGGCACCTCCGGGTGGTACGTGCGCACGACCAGGCCGTCCCGTTCCAGTTGGCGCAGCCGCTGGGTCAGCACCTTCGGGGTGATCGTGCCGATCCGTCGTTGCAGCTCGACGAACCGCTGCCGGCCCTCCGTGTGGAGGGTCCACAGAATCGGCGTGGTCCAGCGGCTGAACACGATGTCGATGACCGCGCTGGTCGGGCAGGCGAGTGCGGGATCGGTCGTGGCCGCTGCCACCCAGTCGGTGTCGCCCGCCATGAACACCCCTTCGGGATAGCCACTTTCCTCTAGGTACCTACTATACCGACGGTGTTAGCGTCCCCGTGTCGCCCGGAGAGCAGCTCCAGGGCGACGGTCCCGCCCACACGGGCGGCGACAACATGCCTCATCGACAAGGGAGTTGTTCATGTTCGTTGTGACGGGGGCCACCGGCAACGTGGGCCGATCGCTGGTGCGGACCCTCGCGGCGTCCGGTGCACGGGTGACCGCGACATCCCGCGGGATCTCGGACGCCGATGTGCCGGAGAGCGTCCAGCATGTACGGGCCGACCTGACCGACCCCGAGAGCCTGCGGCCCGTGTTCGACGGAGCCGACGCGTTGTTCCTGCAGAACGGTGGCCCCAGCGCGCACCTGCTGAGCACCCGGGACATCCTCGACGTCGCCAAGGCGGGCGGTGTCGAGCGGGTCGTCCTGCTGTCCTCTCAGGGAGTGGCGACCCGGCCCGGCTCGGTCTCCCACGGTGACGTCGCGCGCGCCATCGAGAACGCGGTCCGGGAGTCGGGCATGGCCTGGACGATCCTGCGGCCCGGCGGCTTCCACTCCAACGCCTACGCCTGGGCCGAGTCCGTCCGCGCCGGACGGACCGTCAGCGCGCCCTTCGCCGACATCGGCCTGCCGACCATCGACCCGGACGACATCGCGGAGGTTGCCGCCGCGGCCCTGCGGGAGGACCACCACAGCGGACAGATCCATGAGCTGACCGGACCCGCGCTCACCACGCCCCGCCGACGGGCGGAGGCGATAGCCGACGCACTCGGCGAACCCATCCGCTTCGTCGAGCAGACCCGTGAGGAGGCCCGCGCGCAGATGCTGCGCTTCATGCCCGAGCCGGTGGTGGAGACGACGCTGGCGATCCTCGGCGAGCCCACCCCCGCCGAACAGCAGATCAGTCCCGCCGTCGAGCGGCTCCTCGGCCGCCCGGCCCGCACGTTCGACGACTGGGCCCGACGCCACGTCGCCGCCTTCCGTTAGCCGGCGTCTCCGGCCGTCCGGCAGACTTTTCCACTTTCCGGTAAGCGGAGTGCAACCGTCGGGCCGATCCGAATGTCTCCCCTGATGTCGGACATTCGTGCCCTTGGGGGGAACAGGATGACTAGAAGCAGAACGGTCTGTGTGACCGCCGCCCTCGTGACCGCCGCACTGGGTGTGGCCGTAGTACCGAGCGTGGCCGCCCCGGCCTCCGCCCCGCGCACGGCGGCCGCGTGCCCGACCGGTTGGGGCAGTCTCACCAAGACGGACTGGTCCAGCACGGCGGGCGAGTACATCACGAACGCCAGGACCGGCCGCCACGACTGCTACGACCGGTTCGTCGTCGATGTCCCCGGCGCGTCCGCGGACCAACTCGGCTACACCGTGCAGTATGTGGACCGGCTGATCGCGGACCCGAGCGGCGCGGTCATCCCGGTCACCGGCGGCGCCATCCTGGAGGTCGTCGTACGGGCACCGGCCTACGACTCCGGCGCACCCACGTACCCCGGCAAGGTCGGGAAGCGCCTGCCGGGTGTGAACCTCACCGGGTATCGCACCTTCCGGGACGCGAAGTTCGGCGGCTCCTTCGAGGGCCAGACCCAGTTCGGACTCGGAGTGCGGGCCCGTCTGCCCTTCCGGGTGCTGCAGTCGGACGGGCATCTCGTGGTGGACGTGGCCCACACCTGGTGAGCCACCGCCGCTGACCGGCCGCCGGGCGCACCCCCTCCCGACGGCCGGCGGCCGGGGTTCACCCCGGCCGCCGCTCCCGGGCTACTGCCCGTCGGCGGCGACGTCCCAGTGCTCGATGATCTTTCCGTCGACCACGCGGAAGAGGTCCGCGACGACGTAGTCGGAGCTGAAGACCCACACGAGATCCCCGTCGGCGAGGGTGTTCCCGAACCGGGTCCTTTCCCCGGTGGCCGGAGCGTCGCCGTCGGAGTCGCCGCCGGACGACGCTCCGTCCTGCGTGCCCTGCTGCATGAACTGCTTCAGCGGGGCGGTGCCGTTGGTGATCGCCGGGTTGTGCTGGTAGTACCGGGAGTCCCACCTCTCGTCGATCACGTTCACGTCCCCGTCGGAGAGCCTGCGGTACGCGGAGACCGCGAACTTCCGGTTCTTCTCCTCCTGCTCCTCGGACAGCGCCGGTGCCCCCTGCGGATACCGGTACACGTCGCTGAACAGCGAGTTCCCACTGGCCGTCTTCGCCGGGACGGTCTGCGTGATGCCCCAGTGCTCGGCCACCTTGCCGTCCCGGACCCGGTACAGGTCGACCTTGGCCTGGCCGGTCGCCTCCTTGGCCCGGGTCGCCGACGCGTGCCAGTGCACCGCCACCAGGTCGCGGTCGGCGGCCACGTGCTTGACGGTGGCCACCGCACCGGGAATCTTCGCCCTCACCTTCTTGAACAGCTCGACCTGCCCGTCGGCACCGCCGGGCACCGACTTCTCGTGCTGCACGAGGTCGGCGGCGACGAGCTCCTTCACCACGTCGGTCCGGTCCTTGTTGAACGCCTCCGTGTACAGGCGCAGAACCAGCGCCTTGTTCCGCTTCTCCTCGGCGCCGGACGGAGCGTCGGCGGCCGAGGACGTCGTCGACGAGGCGTCGGTGGCGGACGTGCCGCCGCAGGCGGTCGCGAGGAAGGCGACGGCGGCAAGCCAGGGCAGAGTCTTCCGGTAGTTCACTTGGGTCTCCCGCGTGTGGTCAGTCGGCCGGCAGGTCGACGGGCGTCGGCGATGCGTCACTGGGGGCCGGCGCCCCGAGGGGCGTGCTCCTCACCCCCGCCCCGGTGCCCTGGCCTGCGTGCTCATCCCATCGCCACGCCCGCGGCCAGGCACTCCGCCGACCAGCGGTACGACCCCCGCCGACAGGCCGGACCCGGCCCCTCCGGTCCTGGCGCCCACACCCCCTAACATGGCGCCACACGGCGCCTCGCCCTCAGCCTCGGGGAGCTCGCGGTCCTCCACTGCGCGCGTCCACCGCGCGGTCGTCTCTCGGCCCCGGCTCCCGGGTGACGCCGGCCCACCGCGGACTACGCGCCGTCCGTCGACGGGTGGGCGTGAGCGGACCGGAGAAAGGCGGCGGCGCCGCGGAGGGCGGCCGTGTGCGGCGCCGGGACCACCCGCATCGACGTGCGCAGGCTGCCGCCGAGCCGGTAGATGATGTCCGGGCGCAGAGCACCACCGCCCGCCAGGAGCAAGCCACGGCTCAGCGCGTCGGCGGTGAGGGACGTCCGGTCCTGCCGGAGCATCGAGGTGACCATGGTGGTGATCGCTTCGACGATCTCCTCGGGGTCACCGGCGCGGGAGACGTCGGCGGTACCGAGGGCCGTACGGCGGGCGTCGAAGACGAGGCCGTCGCACAGCAGGACGGCCTCGGTGAGATGCGCACCGATGTCGACGACCAGCAGCGGACGCGACAGGTCGGCCCGGGCGGCGAGGGCGACGGCGCGGGCCGTGGACACGGTCAGCACCGCGCGTGGCCGCAGCACCTCCACGGCGGTGCGGGCCCGTTCCCGGTAGAGGGGACCGTCCAGCACGGGTGTCGTGACCACCACCAACGGGCGGGTGAGGCCGGGCAGGCGGTGACCGAGCAGCCGGTCGAGCAGACGGGCCGTCCCGGGGACGTCCACGATCGTGCCGCGCTGGATCGGGTACACCGCGTCGGTGCCCGGACAGGTCACCGTGGGCACGTCGAGGATCACGCCGCGGCCGGCGATCCACGCCCGGGTGCGCAGGCTGCCCAGGTCGAGGGCGAGACCGCAGCACCGCCGGCACTGCGGCCAGGGCCGGTGGCCGGCCGGGAACGCGGCGCGGGGACGGCGGATGACGGTCATCGCCCGGCCTCCCGCACCTGCTGGCATCGCCCGCAGTAGCGGGCCTGCGGTACGACGGCCAGCCGTTCGCGGTCGACGGGGCGCCGGCACAGGTGGCAGACGCCGTAGCGGCCCTCGGCGATGCGCCGCAGCGCCGCCTCGACGTCGGCGAGGACCATACGCGCGGACGCGGCGAGCTTCACATGGACTTCGGCCTGCGCCGGGCAGCGGCGCCCGCGCAGGTCCTCGGCGCGGGACGCCGCGGCGATCTGCCGCAACTGTTCCCGGCGGAAAAGGAGTTGTTCGCGCAGGTTCTCCTGCAGCGCGGCGAGGTCCTCGGGCGACAGATGCGTGGCCTGGACGCCGATGGTCTGGTGGTTCACCACTTCACCCCTTGTGAGCAGGGCGGGAGACAGTAACGGGCGGGACGGCGGGTTGGATCAGGGGGCGGCGCGGCGCTGGCAGGCGACACAGTGCCGCGTGTACGGGAGGATCTCCAGGCGCTCCGCGGGGACGGGCGCGGAACAGCCCACACAAGTGCCGTAGGTCCCCTCGTCGATACGGGCGAACGCAGCGTCGATCTCCTTGAGTACCTTGCCGATCGCGTCGGCCTGCGCCGACATCAGGGGGTCCTCGGCGCTCTGCCCACCCTCACGCAGTGCCCGGAGCTGGGCGATGCGACTGTTGCGGGCGTGTTCGAGACGCTGCCGCGCGTCGTGCGCGGTCAGTCGTGCGGGACGGGAATCGGTCCGGGAGGTGTCCAGGGGCACGGGAAGGGTCCTTCCGAAAGGGGGCCGGCGGCTCGGTCACCTTCGACTCTGCTCGTCCGCGCGCCGGGATCCCATCGGGCGCGGGCTCCATTTCCCGGAATCGCGGTACCCATGGGCATGGGTACCCGAAGACCTCCGATATGGATACCGTCCCCCCTCGCTTCCTCCTGCAATTCAAGGCAGAGTGGGGGGAGAACGGTCACAATCACAGGCTTGGCGGAGGGAGGCGTTTCCCGGTGTCGCTGTTCTGGCGGATCTTCGGGCTCAACGCCCTGGTGCTGGGCACCGCCACGGCACTGCTGCTGTGGGCTCCGGTGACCGTCTCCGTACCGGTCCTGCTGACCGAGGCGTTCATCCTGGTGGGCGGCCTCGCCGTCATGCTCGTCGCCAACGCCGCCCTGCTGCGTCTGGGCCTGGCCCCGCTGGACCGGCTGACCCGGCTGATGGCCACCGTCGACCTGCTGCGCCCCGGGCAGCGGCTCCCCGTACCCGGCACCGGCGGCGAGGTGAGCGAGCTGATCAGCACGTTCAACGCCATGCTCGACCGGCTGGAGCACGAGCGCGCCACCTCCAGCGCGCGGGTCCTGCTCGCCCAGGAGGCGGAACGCCGCCGTGTCGCCCAGGAACTGCACGACGAGGTCGGACAGAGCATGACCGCGATCCTGCTCGTGCTCAAACGGGCCGCCGACGACGCCGACGAACCGCTCCGCGAGGAGCTGCGGCAGGCACAGGAGATCACCCGGGACAGCCTCGACGAGGTCCGGCGCCTGGTGCGCCGGTTGCGACCGGGCGTACTGGACGACCTCGGCCTGGTCAGCGCCCTCACCTCCCTCACTCAGGACTTCGCCACCCACACCGGTCTGCACGTCGTGCGCCGCTTCGACACCGACCTGCCCGCCCTCGGCCCGGAGACCGAGCTCGTCCTGTACCGGGTGGCGCAGGAGAGCCTCACGAACGCGGCCCGCCACGCCGACGCCCACCGCGTCGATGTGAGCCTGCGCCGCGAGGGGGAAGCGGCCGTGCTGGAGATCACCGACGACGGCCGCGGCATCGAGGCCCCGTGCGAGGGCGCCGGTATCCGCGGCATGCGCGAACGCGCCCTGCTCGCCGGGGCCGCCCTGCACCTCACCTCCACCCCCGGCACCGGAACCCGGATCCGCCTCACCACCCCGTCCCCAGAAAGCAGCGACCATGCCCGCTCCGGCCCCGCCGCCTGACCCCGCCACTGCCCTGCCGCCCGAGGCCGCCGTGGCCTCGGTGACGCCGATCCGGATCCTGCTGGCCGACGACCACGCCCTCGTCCGGCGTGGCGTACGCCTGATCCTGGAGCGGGAACCGGACCTGCGGGTCGTCGCGGAGGCCGGGGACGGTGCGGAGGCCGTCGAGGCGGCCCGCGGCCAGGACATCGACCTGGCCGTCCTGGACATCGCCATGCCACGGATGACCGGCCTGCAGGCGACCCGCGCGCTGGCCACGCTCAAGCCGGGCCTGCGCATCCTGATGCTCACCATGCACGACAACGAGCAGTACCTGTTCCAGGCCCTCAAGGCAGGTGCCGGCGGCTATGTGCTGAAGTCCGTCGCCGACCGCGATCTGGTCGCCGCGTGCCGTGCCGCGATGCGCGACGAGCCGTTCCTCTACCCCGGCGCGGTCACCGCCCTGATCCGCACTTATCTCGACCGGGTCCGGCACGGCGAGGAGAACGCCGACAGCCTCCTCACGCCACGGGAGGAAGAGGTCCTCAAGCTCGTCGCCGAGGGCCACTCCTCCAAGGACATCGCCGACATCCTCGTCATCAGCATCAAGACGGTGCACCGCCACCGGGCCAACCTGCTGCAGAAGCTCGGCCTGCGCGACCGGCTGGAACTGACGCGGTACGCGATTCGCGCGGGACTCATCGAACCCTGACCTCCGCCGTCCGGCACCCGCCCGGCCAGGGGAGTGCAGAGAGCGGCTTCCCCTCCCGACCTGTCACCCGACTCCGCCCCCCCCAGAAAGGGACGGCGCATGCGCCAAGCACTCCGCGCCGTCCCGGCCGCCGGTCACCGGTTCGCCGCGGCCCTGGTGCTGCTCCTCGCCGTCCTGACGACGGCGATGCCGACGCCTTCCTCGCTCACTGGGCTCACCTCGCTCACTGGGCTCACCCCGCTCACTGGGCTCACCCCGCTCACCGGGCTCACCCCGCTCACCCCGCTCACCAGGCTCAACACGCTCGCCGGGCCCACCTCGCTCTCCGTACCTTCCGCGCTCGCCACGCCTTCCGTACCCTCCGCGTCTCCCCGCGCGGACACCTCCTGTGCCGTCGACTGCGCGGTCCAAGTCCTGGCTCGGCAAGGACATTCCGGCGAGCGCCCCACACTCCCGGAACACCACGCCACCGACCCCCGCGATCCCGCCCTCCTCCCGGCCGAAGGGACGTACGCCCCCGCTACGTCCGCGTACCCGGCCGTTTCTCCCGGCCGGTCGGCCCACGACCGGGGCCGGGCGCCTCCGGCATCCACCGGCATCTGAGCAACCCCCTTCCTTCCTCTTTCCGTCGCGGCCGCGCAACGGCTGCCGCGGCATGCCTGCCGGAGGCTTGTCTTGAAACGCCACAACCGCCCGCTGCGCACGGTCTCGTTGCGCACGCGCTCACTGCGCACCCGTGCGCTGCTCGCCCTCGCGGTGATCGCCGGATCGCTGGCCATCGCGCTGACCGTGCCGGTCCGTCTCGGACTCGACCTGCGCGGGGGCAGCCAGGTCGTGCTGGAGACCCGTTCCACACCTGCCGCCGAGGCGGATCGCGAGGCCACCGACCGCACCGTGGAGGTACTGCGCGGCCGTATCGACGCGCTCGGCGTCGCCGAACCCACCCTCGTCCGCTCGGGCGACCACCGCATCCTCGTCGAACTCCCCGGCGTCCAGAACCCGAAGAAGGCCACCGACGTCCTGGGCCGCACCGCGCAACTCACCGTCCACGAGGTCCTCGGCCGGGCCGAGGACGCCGAGACCACCGCGACCTCGGCCGATGCCACCGACGCACGGGTGCTGCCGGACGAGACCGGACAGCCCCTGCGACTGAAGGCCGCCGAGCTGACCGGTCAGGACGTCAAGAGCGCCGACGCCCGCATCGACCAGCAGACCGGCGCCGGATGGCACGTCACCATCGACTTCACCGACACCGGCCGCGACCGCTGGACCGGGATCACGGCCGACGCCGCCTGCCACCCGGAGGGCGACCCGCAGCGCCGGGTCGCCATCGTCCTCGACGGCAGGATCATCTCGTCGCCGCAGGTCGCGTCCGCCGTGACGTGTGGGGCGGGCATCGCCGGCGGCACCACCCAGATCACCGGCTCCTTCGACGCCACCGAGGCCCGCGAACTGGCCCTGCTCATCTCAGGCGGCGCCCTCCCCGTACCGGTGGAGGTCATCGAACAGCGCACCATCGGCGCCACCCTCGGCGACGCGGCCATCACCGCGGCCGCCCGGGCCGCCGTCATCGGCACGTCGCTGACCGCGTTGTTCGTCATCGCCGTCTACCGGCTCCTGGGCCTGCTCGCGACCCTCGCCCTGACCTGCTACGGACTGATCTCGTACGCCGCCCTGGCCGCGCTCGGAGCTACGCTGACCCTGCCCGGTCTCGCCGGGTTCGTCCTCGCCATCGGCATGGCCGTCGACGCCAACATCCTGGTCTTCGAACGCGCTCGCGAAGAGCACGCCAACCGCAACCGCCCCAGTACCCGCTCGGCGCTGGCCGCCGGGTTCCGCGGGGCGCTGAGCGCCATCGCCGACTCCAACATCACCACGCTGATCGCCGCAGGCCTGCTGTTCGCCTTCGCCTCCGGCCCGGTGCGCGGCTTCGGCGTCACCCTCGGCATCGGCGTCCTCGCCTCCATGGTCAGCGCCCTGCTGATCTCCCGCGTGCTCGCCGAGTACGCCGCGAGCCGCGCCGCCGTCCACCGCCGCCCGCGCATCACCGGCATCGCGCACACCGGTTGGGTCCGTGACCGTCTGCTGCGCCGCGGTCCGCACCTGATGCGGCATCCGCGCCGCTGGCTGGCGGTCTCCGCCGCCCTCCTCGTCGTGACGGCCTCGGGCATCCTGGTGCGCGGCCTCGACTTCGGCATCGAGTTCACCGGCGGTCGCCTCGTCGAGTACACCACCAGCGCTCCCGTGGACCCGGACCGGGCCCGTGCCGCCCTCGCCGACGCCGGATTCCCGCGCGCACTCGTCCAGTCCTCCGGCGACGGCGGGCTCACGGTCCGCGCCGAGGACCTGACCGACGCCGACACGGCCACCGTCACCGACACCATCGCCGGGCTCGGCGGCGACGCCGAGAAGGTCCGCGACGAACTGATCGGCCCCACCCTGGGGGACGAGCTGCGCCGCAACGCCCTCATCGCCCTCAGCCTGGCCCTCGGCGCCCAACTCGCCTATCTGGCGGTCCGCTTCCGCTGGAGGTTCGCCACCGCGGCTGTCGGCGCACTCGCCCATGACGTGCTGATCCTCGCCGGCGTGTTCGCCTGGCTCGGCAAACCCATCGACGGCGTCTTCCTGGCCGCCCTGCTCACCGTCATCGGCTACTCGGTCAACGACTCCGTCGTCCTCTTCGACCGTGTACGGGAACTCCTCGCCCGCGACCGCACGGCACCCCTGGCCCGCCTGATCAACCGGGCGATCCTGCAGACCCTGCCCCGCACCGTCAACACGGGGACGGGAGCGGCCCTCATCCTCACCGCCCTGGCCGTCCTCGCCGACGACGCCCTGACCGACTTCGCCCTCGCCCTGCTCATCGGCCTGGCCGTCGGCACGTACTCGTCCGTCTTCACCGCCGCCCCGTTGGCCGTGGAACTGCATCGACGCACCTCGACCAAGCGGGCAGCCCCCGAGCCCGCATGACGGCCGACGTGTCAGAACCGCGTGAGACGGCAACGAGGAGATCGATCCTCGGCAAACGGCCCTCTCATGGGGGAGGATGGCCGACATGACGATGTGAAGAGCACCTGACGACAGGTATCGGTGGCGGAAGGTCGGAACCTGGGAGACGGTCCAGGACGGTGAGCGACGGATCTGCGCGGCCTGCGGAACACCCGTTCGCTCGTACCAGTACCGCTCCTACCCGCCCGAGTCCCCCATGTTCGAGCGCTGCGTAGGGCTGGCCTGGTGCCTCGGCTGCCGGGTCTACACAGGGGCGATGGTGCACGTCCCCAGAGAACGGGTCCTGATCGACGCCTTGGCGTCACTGCCTGGCGAGCAGCGGGAGCGCCTCAAACGGAGCGAGGTCAAACTGATCGCATTCCTGGCGAAGCAACCCCACTGACGAGGCGCTCACCCACTCCGAGAAGAGGTTACGACGACCGATTCGCACAGTCTGGCGTCCGGGCTCAGACCGCGGCATTCCTCTGCGGCCCGGACGCCCAGGCGAGGATGTGGGGAACCGCTTCGCGCAGAGTGACGAAGTGGCGATGAACGCCCTCCACCGCGGCGGCGGCGTTCACGCCCCACACCGTCATCCCGGCGCGCAGCCCGGACCGCACTCCGGACGGGGCGTCCTCGATGACCAGGCAGTCCGCGGGCTGGGCGCCCAGCCGTGCGGCGGCCCGCAGATAGGGCACGGGAGAGGGCTTGCCCTCTGCCACGGCGGCCGCGTCCACGATCACGTCCGGCACGGGCAGGCCCGTGCGCGCGAAACGACCGCGCACCCGGTGCTCGTAGTTCGAGGTCACCAACGCCCAGGCCCCCGGCGGCAGACCGTGCAGCAACTCCGACGCGCCTTGGAAGGCCGCGTAGACGCCGGACCGTACGTCGTCGTCCTCCAACTCGTGCAGCAGGGCCAGACACTCGCTCGGCTCACGGCCGGCGGCGACCTGGGCGAACGTCTCCATCGGCCGCGTCCGCAGAGCCACCCGGTAGACCTCGTCGGCATCCAGCCCGTAACGCGCCGCCCAGGTCTCCCAGACCCGGCGCTGGTTGCTCACCGCGTCGATCAACGTGCCGTCGACATCGAACAGGACGACCTTCATGCGGCCCGGCCGCCCGGCTTCACTGATCACGTGTCGATCATGACAGGTGCAGCCGAAGGCGGTGCGGACGATGAAGGTGGCGATCTTGGGCAGACGGTGGGGAGTGATCATTCCCATCGATCCTGAGGGGGGCTTGGCGTGACCGTACCCGCGCGTCGAACACTGCCCATGCGTCGAACGCTGCCCGAGCGTCAGCCACTGCGCATGCGAACTCTGCCGGTGCGTCGGACACTTGGTACACGAACCCTGCCCCGACGCCGCACATCGGCCGCGCACCGCCGACATCGGTTCGACCTTCGCTCGACCGCCTTGTTCTTCGTCATCCTGGCTGTGCTGCTCAGTGTTCTCGGCTGGGTGGCCCGCATGGTGGCCGGCGCCGTCGAGAGGCGTCCCGGCTGGGTGTTGGTGCTGGTCGTCCTAGGTGTCGCCGCCCTCGTGGGCCTGCGGCGCCGCCTGTACGTGGTGAGGGCGGCGCGCCGGGCCGCGGCGGCGCTCGACGAGGCGGCGAGGGAGGCGGCCGAGGAACTGGACATCGACCTGATCCCCCGTCAGCGTCCAGCCGTCGTCGAAGTCGACCCCTGCTACGAGTCCCTGACACCGGAGGAGTTCGAGGAGGCGATCGCCGCCCTCTGTGAGCGCGACGGTTGCTCGGGCGTCGAAGTGGTGGGCGGGGCGGGCGACTTGGGTGCCGACGTCGTGGCGGTGACGCCGGACGGGCGCCGGGTCGTCATCCAGTGCAAGCACTACTGCGAAGCGAACCGCGTCGGCTCCCAGGACCTCCAGCGCTTCGGCGGCACCTGCTTCACGGTCCACGAGGCAGACGTGGCCGTACTGGTCACCACCAGCGACTTCACGGCGCCGGCGGCGGAGTACGCCGACCAGTGCGGAATCGTGTGCGTGGACGGGGAGAAGCTCAGGAGCTGGACGGACGGCACCGGACCGTGTCCTTGGGAGGCACTCCCGGAGAGGTGAAGTCAGCCGGTGCCGGAGTGCCCGGTCAGGCGCAGCGAGTAGCCCTGGGTGACTGATTCGTGCGTGTCGTGGGTGTTGGCCGCGGCCTCCGCTTCCGGCCGCTCAGTCGGCGCCACCAGGGCTGCGGGTCGTCCGGCACCACTGGGGCGCCCGGCAGTGCCGAAAAGGCGCCGACCTGCTCGTGCCAGCCGCGGAACACGCCTCGGAACATCTGATGGGGCTCGTGCGGTAGGGGGCCTCGAGAAGTGGCCACTGTGCTCTCCCTCGCTTGGTCCGTTACCGTTAACGTGAACGCTAACGGGATACTCGCTCAGAGAACGGATTCCGTCAACGCCCACCTGGCGAACGGGCGCACGGTCCGCTGGTGGTCTTCTGGCGCTGGCTCTCGTGGCAGTACCGTGCGGCGGTGCCGACCCGGCAGAAGGGTGAACCTGATTGACTGGGACACCAGGTGGCACAGGAACAGAAGTGAGTGGGCAGCGTGGCCGGACGGCGGGAAACGGAAGAGCAGCGGACGCAGGGTGCGCGCGCCGTCAAGCGCGTCACGCTCCGCGACGTCGCTCGGGTGGCGGGCGTGTCTCACCAGACCGTCTCCCGGGCGATCAACGGCAAGGGTGAGATCGATCCGGGGACCCAGCAACGCGTGCTCGACGTCGCGAGGCAGTTGCGGTACCGGCCCAGCCGGTTCGGCCGGGGGCTGGTCCGCCCGGACGTCGTATCCGTCGGGCTCATCGTCCCCGACGTGGTCAACCCCTTCTTCCCGGAGTTTGTGGCGGGAGTGATCGCCGCCGCGGACGAACGGGACTGGCAGGTGCTCGTGGCCAGTACCGAGAACGACCGGTCCCGGGAACTGGCCCTGGTCCGCTCACTCGGCCAACAGGTCGACGCTCTGGTCGGCTACATCAGCCATCCCGACGCGCAACTCGAACCGTATGTGGGCTCCGTCCCGCTGGTTCTGGTCGACCGTGGACTGGACTCGTCGCAGCACGCGTTGGTCCACATCGACACCGCTGCCGGAATCCGGGCCGGAATGCAACACCTCGTCGACCGGGGTCACCGCCGGATCGGCATGATCGACTGCGAGTGCGTGACCGCCCCGACGCTCCGGCGTCGCACCTTCCTCGACGTCGTCGGCGAACACGCGCTGCCCGTCGACGAGGACTGGATCGTCGTGGGGGAGCAGTCCCCGGACGGGGGCGCCGCCGCGTTCGAGTCGCTGCGTGCCGCGCGCCCGGAACTCACCGCCGTGGTCGCCTTCAACGACCTCGTCGCGATCGGCGCGCTCCGGGCCGCCCGCCGACTCGGCGTTCAAGTACCGGACGACTGTGCCCTCGTCGGCTACGACGGGCTCAGCGTCGTCGATCTGGTCGACCCGCCACTGACCACCCTCCACCTCGACAAGCGACGGCTGGGCGAACTCGCCGTCCACCAGGTCGACCGGCTCCTCGCAGGTGAACAGCCGCCCCCTATCGTCCTGACGCCGAGCCTGCGGGTGCGCGGCACGACGTGACCCGCTCACCGCACGGCGTCTCCGATGGCCGCGACCACATCGGGCACATCCGGGTCAGGGCCGGAACCCCAGCGTGTGGACGGCCAGCGTGTGGACGACCAGGACGGCACAGAGCGTCAACTGCACCGCTCCGATGAACCGGTGCCCGATCCGCGGCAGCGCGACGGTCGTCGAGCTCGGACGGAGAGCATGATGACGACCTCCCCGGACGACAGTCAGGCCGAGTGCCGCTCCAGATTGACGGATTCACCCTCACCGCCACCGGGAAGTGACCTTCAGAATGTCATGAGCACGACTACCTTCCCCCACAAGGAGGTCGAACATGCACATCCGTACGCTGACCGGCGGCTTGGCCGCCGCCGTCGTGGTGTCCCTGTCCCTCACGGGCGGCCAGGCCGTGGCCGCTCCCCCCGCCGTGGCGGACGTCCCCGCCGCCGCCCGTGTCCTCACCTACGACGCCAGCGGCTCCGCCGAGTTCAGGAGCGTGGTGGACCGGGGCGCGGCGATCTGGAACGAGAGCGTCGACGCCGTCGAACTGCGGCCGGCCGCCACCGGGCAACGCGCGAACATCCGGGTCGTCGCGGACAACGGCTGGCCACGCGCCCTCACCACCTCCCTCGGCAACGGAACCGTCTACATGGGACGCCAGGCCGTCGACCAGGGCTACAACACCATTCGCATAGCCGCCCATGAACTGGGGCACATCCTGGGCCTCCCCGACCGCAAGCCCGGACCGTGCTCCAGCCTGATGTCCGGGTCCAGCGCGGGCACCGCCTGTACGAACCCGAATCCGAACGCCGCGGAGAAGGCGGAGGTCGAGGGCAACTTCGGCGGCGCGCTCGTCGGACCGGCCCCGGCGGTGCGGGCAGGGGTCACCGTGGACTGACGCCCGCCCCACCATCGGGACAGCGCCGGTGGCCCGCTGTCCCCGCACACGGGTGACCACGAGCGCCAACGAACCCGCAGTCGTACGCCCGCCGGATCCCATGCGGCGGGCGTACGCGCTCCCGCCGCACCTCCTCACGACGAAACCCCCGCTACGCCCCGCCGTCGTGCAGTACGGCGCGGACCGCCTCCGCCAAGGCCTGCGGCGCGGTGGAGCGCGTGGCGCTCAGGCAGCGGTGCCAGGGGCCGAGGCTGAGCGCTTCGACGGCCGCCGAACGCCCCCGCGCGCTGTCGCCCCATCCTTCGGCCGCAGCAGCCTTGAGGCCGCAGCGCCACACGTCGGTCCCGTCCTCCGGGTCCGTGGAGTTGGACGCTTCGGGCTCGAACTCACCGGACACCACGTCGCCGGTCACCACGTCGCCGGTCACCCCATCGGCAAAGTCATCCTCGCCGTGTCGGCGCGCCGCGGCGTCGACGGCGCACAGCGCGCGCACCCGGGTGCGCGGTTCGGTGAGGGCGCGGGCGGCCTCGACGGCCTCGGCGTACCGGTGCTCGCGCACAGCGCAGTCCACTGTCGCCAGGAGCGCCCAGTCCTGATGCTCACTGTGCTCGATGGCGGCGCCCGTGCGGACGGCTGTGCCGAAGTCGCCGCGCCGGGCGGCCCAGTGGGCGATGTCGGCGAGGACCCGCCCCTTCATCAGAGGCTCCGGCAGGCTGTCGGCGAGTTCGACGCCTTCCTCGTAGCGCCCGGACACCGCCATCGCCTCGGCGACGGCCGCGATCGCCTCGTCCCTCGTATACGACTCGACCAACTGCCGTGCCAGAGTTCGCGCTTGATCGAGTTCCCCGGTCCAGGCCAGTCCCGCCGCGGCAGCGGCGACGTCGTTCGGGTCGAGCCACGGGGGAGTGGTCAGGGCGTCGACCAGGGCGCGCGCGTGGGGTGCCAGGGCGGCGGCCCGTGTGGCGTGGCCGTCTCGGGTCAGGGAGGACGCGGCGAGGGAGAGCGCCTCGGCCTGCGCCGCCGCGTCGGGCAGCGCCCCCAGAGCCGCGAGCGCCTGTGGCACCGAGCCGGCCGCCGCCCACGCGGCGGCCACCGGGGCGAGGGCCCGCGGTGCGCGGGGGGAGCCGGCGAAGTCCCGCACCAGAGTGAGGGCCCGCTCGTCCTCGCCCCGTGCGATGAGACCTCGCGCCATGGCGGCCCGCAGTTCCGCCCTGTCCCAGGTGTGCGGCGCGGTCTCGGTCAGGGCGTGTGCGGCGTCGTCCCGGCCGGCGTCGGTGAGGGCCCTGGCGAGCGCGGACAGGGCCGCCTTGCGGTGGTCGTACGAGCGAAGGGAACGCGGAGGCTGCTCGTCCTCCGCCTTGTCCATCTCCCGTAGCAACGTCTCGGCGAGTTCCAGCGATCCAGCCCGGGCCGCGAAGGACGAGACCCATCCCAGCGCCCGGCCCCGCCGGTACGGGTCGGCGATCGCGCGCGCGATGTCCGCCCCCGAGCGGTGCAGCCCGCGGCGGGCCGCACCGCACGCGGCGTCCACGAGAGCGTCGGTCCGCGCGTCCGGGTCGCCGATGCCGCGGGCGACACCGACGGCGAGATCCGGGGCGTCCGACTCGGCCAACGCCCTGCACAGCAGGCCGAGGTGATAGGGCTCGCCCAGCGCGGTGTCCTGCCGAGTGGCGTCGGACGCCTCTCGCGCCAGTTCCCCCGCCTGCTCGTGCCGTCCCGCACGCAGATGGGCCCAGGCGACCTGGGCCTGTGCCCGGCTCCGGCTGGCGGAGAGTGTCAGGCTCCGAGCCGTGCTGGTGGCGGCGGCGAGGCCCTCGGGCGTGGACGCCAGGGCGGCGACCACGTCCGCGACGGCCTCTTCACGCTCCCGCGGAGATCGGAGGGACTTCAGCAGTTCGACTGCCTGCGTCGGCCGACCGGCGAGAGCCAACGCCTGCGCCGCCATGGCCAGTCCACGGGCCCTCAGATTGTCCGCGGTCACCCCGTCGGCGAGGGCGGCCGCCTCCAGAGCGAGCTTCCGAGCGGCGTCGGCGCGCGATTCGGTGCCCGTCCGTGTGCCGGATCCCGTACTGCTCCTCGCGTCGGTACCCGTACTGCTCCTCGCGTCGGTACCCGTACTGCTCCCCGCACCGGATCCCGTCCCGCCGCTGCCCGTCCCGCCGCTCCTCCCCGCGCCGGAGGCGACCAGAGCCGTCGCGACGCCCGCCAGGGACTCCATCCGGGTGTACGGATCCGCGGGCGACCGGGCCAGTTCGACGGCCTGCTCAAGGGCTCGGCGTGAGCGAGGGCCGCCGCACCGGCCGCCGGCGCGGCGTCCGCCCCCTCCATGAGCTCATTCCAGGACACCGCGACGGCGTCGGCGGACAACCCCTTCTCCGCCATGGCCGTGGCGATGTCCCGCAGGAGGTGGACCCGTACACGGTCCCGCACGGCAGGTGAGGGCAGCGTCCGTGCGAGATCGATCGCCCGGTGGTGGTGACCGGCCACGGCCAGCAGGGCCACGGCGTGTTCCGTCGCCTCCTCGCGACGCTGTTCGGGAACGTCGGCCGCCAGTTCCGCCGCCTCGACGGCGACCTCCGCGGCCTGCGCCGGACTGCCCGCCGCGACCAGGCTCTGGACCACTCCGGCGAAGGCCCGCAACTGCGCCAACACGTCCTGGCGGGCCCGGGCCAGGCCGACCGCTCGCCGCACGTGTCCCAGGCCCGCCCACACGGCGATCAACGCGTCCGGGAGGCTCTCACTGCGGGAACGCAGGGCGTCACGCCGCAGGGCGAGCCTGAAGGCATCACTGACGTCGCGCGGTTCGCACCTCTCGTCGGCCCGCAGGGAGTCGAACGCCGCGGCGAGTTCCGACAGCGCGTCCAGATCGGAACCGGTGCGCTGCCAGAGGCGGTGGTGGCGGTGCGCGTCCCCCGCCAGCCGTACGAGCCGGGCGGTGTCCTGCTGGGTACGCAGGAGCTGGTCGAGAACGCCGACGAGGACCTGCGCGTGCGCGGCCTCCTGATCACCTCGGACGGCGGCAAGCACTGGCGGAAGATCGTCGGCGGCGGCATCCCCTGGAAGGAGTTGGCGACCGACCCGGAGTGGCTGGACCTGGAGATCCTCGCGGACGGGCAGGTGCTCGTCGGTGAGGAAGGCGGCCGTCACTGGCTCGCCACCGACCGCACGAACACCACCTTCCGCCAGTTGAGGACCCCGGCGAAGTTCAGGTCCTTCGCCGTCGACGGCACGACGCTCCACGGGATCGTCGACGCGGCGACACCGTCGTACGACATGGTCAAGGGCGAAGGGCTGTGGATCTCCGGCGACGGCGGACGCACATGGAGGCGCCAGAAACAGTGAGGGGCAGCGGGGGACCGGGGGCCGTTGCCGGTCCCCCGCGGCGGTCGACGCGCGCTCGGCCGCGCCAGGTGTCAGGGTGAGGCCCAAGGACTCGAGAAAGGGACTTGCCGTGATCACCACCGACCTCACCCCGGGCTCCCCCTGCTGGCTGGACCTCGGCGCCCCCGACGTCCGGGCCGCCGCGGCCTTCTACGGGGCGGTGCTCGGCTGGGAGTACGAGCCCATGGGGGAGGTCGAGGGCGAGGAGATGGGGGAGGTCGAGGGCGAGGACATGGAGGGCGGCATGTTCCGGAAGGACGGCAAGGTCGTCGCCGGACTCGGCAAACTCACCGAGAAGGGCGCCCGCTCCGCCTGGATGATCTACTTCACCGTGACCGACGCGGACGCCACGACCCGCGCGGTCGAGGAGGCCGGCGGCACGGTGCGGGTGGCGCCGAGGGACCTCGGCGAGTGGGGCCGGATGGCCCAGTACAACGACTCCCTGGGCGGCCAGTTCGCGGTGTGGCAGCCGGGGAAGAACGCGGGCTTCGAACTGGCCGACGAGCCCGGTTCGCTGTCGTGGACCGAGCTGTACACGAGCGACGCCGCGGCCGCCAAGGAGTTCTACAGCAAGGTCTTCGACTGGCAGTACAGCGAGATGGAACTGCCTGGCGGCGGGGGCACGTACACCCTCATCACGCCCGCCGGACTCCCCGAGGAACGCATGCAGGGCGGCCTCATGGAGCTCGGCAAGGAGGATCTGACGCTGACGGACGGCCGGCCGTACTGGCACCCGGTGTTCGCCGTCGCCGACTGCGACGCGGCGGTCGCCGCGGTCACCGCGAACGGCGGCAGCGTGCAGATGGGACCGGAGGACGCGCCGGGCGTGGGCCGTCTGGCCGTCTGCCTCGACCCGTCGAACGCGGACTTCGTGGTGCTCACCCCGGCCCCGAACTGATCCCGCGGGGCGATCCCGTGGGGCGGGCCGACTCGGTTCAACCCACGGCCCTGGCCCGGTCCAGCGGGGGCAGATGCCGGACGGTGCGGCTCCAGGTGGCTCCCAGAGCCACAAGTCCCATGACGGACGCGATCGCCAGCAGAGCGGCCCGCACACCCCAGTGCTCCAGGACCAGTCCCGAGGCGAGCGGTCCCACCGGGGCCACCGCACCGCCGATGAGCGCGAGGCTGCTCAGCACCCTGCCCTGCAAGTGATCCGGCGTGATGGTCATCTGATAGGTGTACAGAATCGCGTTGGCCGCCGGGGCCAGGAAGAAGGCGGCGGCCAGCAGGGGGCCGATGGTCCAGGCGGTCGGCCGGACGGCCATCGCGGGAATCGCCGCGGCGGCGACCCAGAACATCGCCAGCACGACGGACGTGGGGCTGCGTCGTTGCAGCCGGGGAGCGGCCAGCGCGCCCAGCAGCCCGCCGACACCGGAGATCGCCATCATCAGGCCGACATCGGCCGGTGTCGCGCCGCTCTGCCGGGCGGCGACGATCGCGGTGAAGGTCAGCGCGGAGAACACGAGTCCGAAGCCCGCGGCCGTCACCAGCAGGACGCGCAGGAACCGTTGCCGCCACGTCCAGCGCAGACCGTCGGCGATGTCGCGCAGGAGGGACTGCGGGCGGTCCGGGGTCGAGGGGGCGGTGCGGGCGATGGGGGAGGTGGCGGCCGGGGCAGGGGCAGGGGCCTGGGCCGGGGGCTTCACGGCAAGGACCGCCGCGAAGGACAGCAGATGGGCGAGGAACTCGCCGGCGAGGGGCACCGTTCGCCCCAGGTTGAACAGCAGGCCGCCCAACGGGGGTCCGGCGATCGTGGCTCCGTACTGACGGGCCTCGTTGTGCGCGAGGGCCTGCGGCAGATGCTCGGTGGGAACCACGCGCCGTAGCAGCGCTGTCTCCGCGGGCTCGAAGAACACCCCGCAGACACCGCTGACCACCGCCACGCCCAGCAGCATCCGCCAGTCGAGGAACCCGAGCAGCGAACCGGTGACCGTGGCGGCGACGAGGACGGCTCGCGCCAGATCGCAGACGAGCATCGTGCGCCGCCGGTCCCACCGGTCGACCAGAGCGCCCGCGGGCAGACGCAGTGCGATACCGGCGGCCATCGCCGCGGAACCGATCAGACCGGCGTGTACGGCCGAGCCGGTCAGCTGGAGTGCCAGCAGGGGATAGGCGACCGAGGCGACCTGGGCGCCCAGGGTCGAGGACAGGGTGGCGCTCCAGAGCAGGACGAAGTCACGGTTGCGACGCAGCGGCTCACTCATGATCCGGATTATGTACAGAATATAAAGAACGTACAACTCCGTTAAGTGATCCGTTGGTGATCCGAGTGGTGATTTCGGGGCTCGGAGGGCATGAGCTCGGGGGGACGCGGGGGTGTGTCGCAGGACCGCTAATTGGGGGCTGGGCCCCCATGTGTCGCCCCCCGCTCCCGCCCAGCATGGATCAGGGCTGGACCAGCCCAGGTTCATCAGGGGGAACAGGAGGAGCATTGAAGATCTCCATGCGCAACGCGACGCAGGCCGGTGTCACGGCCCTGGCGCTCGGCGCGGCCACGGTGCTGTCGACGGGGCAGGCCCATGCCGCGACCGGTGTACGGGTGGACTCGGTCCGCATCCACGTCAACGCCGTGGCCGGAAAGGCGAACGACCTCTCCATCACGCGGTCCAACAGCACCGTGACCATCAGCGACGGCGGCGACGCCGTCACCGCGGGGTCCGGCTGCACCCAGGTCGACCGCGACACCGTCACCTGCCCGTACGGCAACCGCACCCTCACGCTCGACATGGGGGACCTCGGCGACATCGTCCTCGTGACCGGCGGTGTGCCCGCCGACATCAGCGGGGGCTCGGGCGACGACATCATCACGATCGACTACACCGCCACGGCGAGGACCTTCCTCAACGGTCAGGCGGGACACGACACCATCTTCGGCGGGGCCGGGGTCGACAACATCACCGGTGGCGCCGGGGACGACGTCATGTTCGGCAGGAACGGCGACGACCGCCTGGACGCCGGCGACTTCACGGCCGGCAACGACCGCTCCTTCGGAGACGCCGGCACCGACACCTGCACGGGGGACGCCAACGACCTGAAGGACAGCTGCGAACGCTGAGGTGCGCGGTCGTCACGCGGTCGCCTGCGCGTCGTGCGCGACCCGGTGGCGGTGGTCACGTCCGAGAGTCGGCCGGTACCACCGCCACCGGGCACACCGCTTCGTCCAGCAGGGCGCGCACGGTCGCACGGGAACGCGCACCCGGCTCGCTCCCCACCACGACGATCCCGGCCCCGGAGGCGTGGTGGGTGAGCGCCTGGACGGGGGACAGCAGGACGACGTCCTCAAGCACCCGAACGTCCGGGTACCGTTCCCGCCACGGACGCAGCGCGTCGGCCAGGACCTGCACCTCGTGGTCCTCCCATGTCGCACGGTCCCTCTCAGGTACGGCGAACGGCCACTCGGCGGCGCTCGCGGGAAGCGCCCAGGCGTGCACGACACGGAGACGCACCCCTCGCGCCCGGGCACAGTGGAAGGCGAAGTCGACCGCGCCGGCGACAGCGTCCCGCGCGTCCATCCCGAGGACGACCTCTCCGGCGCGACGCCCGCCGCCGGTCCCGTGTCCGGCGGGGTTCCGCGCCACCGGCGCGTCAGGGGAAGCCGTCGTCGGTTCCATCACAGTCCGCCCTTCCGCCCCAGTGGGTGGGAAACTTCGGTGCCACCCAGCCTCCGCCGCGCCTGCCGCCCCCGACAGAGGCCGACCGGACCCGTGCACGGGACCCAGGTCCCTCGTGCCACGGGCCCGACGGAGATCAGAGTGGAGACCCACCCCTCAAGGAGGTCTCCCGATGTCTTCTACGGTCACCGTCGGTCTGGACGGCTCGGACGAGAGCCTGGCCGCGGCCGACTGGGCCGCTCGCGAGGCAGCTCTGCGCGGCCTGCCGCTCCGGCTCGTACACGCCGGGGGACAGGAGCCGCACGCCTACGTCCCGTTCGCCGGTGAGCCGGTGCCGCCGCCGGGGGCCGACCGCTCGGTCAGCCTCCTGCCCGAGGCGCGGGCCCGGCTGGCTCACCGCCACCCCGGGCTACGGGTGAGCACCGAGCGACTTCCCGGCCGTACGGTGCCCGCTCTGGTCGCCGCCGCGGAGGAGTCGGAACTCCTCGTGCTCGGCTCACGCGGCCTCGGGCGCACGGACGGGGTCCTGCTCGGTTCCGTGGCCCTCGCCGTGGTGGCCAGGGCCGGGCGACCGGTCGTCCTGGTCGGTTCCGGCGAGGGCGAGGGCCGGACGCGCGGGGCGGACTCGGCCGGCGACTCCGCCGCCCGGGCCGGGCTCCCGAGGGATGTGGTGGTGGGACTCGACCTCGGTGCACCCGACGACCTCGTCCTCGGCTTCGCCTTTGACGCCGCCTCCCGGCGTGCCGCGGCGCTGCGCGTGGTCCACGGCTGGGACGCGCGGGCAGCCCGTGCCGCGGAGGCCGACACCAAGGTGGCGTCCCACCGGGGTCGACGGGGTGCCGAGGCGCCGCCGGGACCGGCCGAGGTGCTGCGGCCGTGGCGGGACAAGTACCCCGGTGTCCAGGTCACGGAGGAAGCGGTGATCGGCAACGCGGGGGCGCACCTGGTGGACGCCTCGTGCGACGCCGCCCTGGTGGTCGTGGGCCGACGCGGACGGGCGGGACACGTAGGCCCACGCCTGGGCCCGATCACCCACCACGTCGTCCAGCACACCGCCTCACCGGTGGCGGTGGTACCGCACGACTGACGGCGCGGGGCCAGGGGCCCGACTGACGACGCGGGGGCCTCGCGCGGTCACCCGACATCAGGGACGCGGAGCGGGCTCCTCGCCGCCCTGGTCGAGCCTGAAGGGCGGATACACATCCGTGAGCAGGGCGGCATAGGCAGCCACCCGCAGCACCCAGCGGTTCAGCCCCATCACCAGGTCGAACAGCCCGCGCGGATACCGGTCCGTCGCCGCCAGCGCGATCCCGGCGAACAACACCAGCAGCCCGATGAGCCCTCCCGAGAACCACACCATCCGTACGCCGCCCAGAAGGAACCCCAGCACCAGATAGTGCGGGATCGCCAGCAGCCACCACTTCACCAGGACCAGACCACGGGAGAGCTGCTCCGGGTACGCCACGTCCCAGTGGGTCGGATAGTCGGGGACGTCGGCGAGGGTGAACGGCGGGTAGCGGTCCGTGCCCAGACCACCGTACGCGTAGTACGCCACCCGCCAACTCCAGCGCAGGACACCGACGTTGAAATCGAACAACGACCGCGGGTAGCGGCCGGTGAACAGGATCGCGAAGAACGCGATGACACCGACCACCGTGAACGCCACCCAGAGGAACATCAGGACGACGTAGTGGGGGAACGCCAACAGCCACTTCACCAGCCACAGCCAGCGCGAGAGCGGGGTGTCGAGCCGTGCGCTCAGCCGGGCGGGGTGTGGGGACGCGATGAACTCGGTGCTCATGAGGACCGATCCCTTCGTCGTTCGGCGACGGTCACTTCCGGGACTCCCGGTGGTGGCGAGATCAGGCGCGCTGTCCGGGGCCTCCACTCCAGCTTCCGGTCACGGGCCGGGACGCGCACATGGGCTGAAGGGGGACAGGACGCGGGGCCGAGCAGCCTCCCGTGAGGACCTGCCGGGCCCTGCCCCTGTGCATCTCTCGGCGTGACGCTGAAATCGAAGGAGAACCTGCCGTCGGAGGTGCCGAGATGCGTTCACCCGTGGTCGCCGGAGTCGATGGATCCGCGGAGAGCCTGGCCGCCGTGGCATGGGCGGCCCGCGAGGCCGTACGCCGGGACCTGCCCCTGCACCTGGTGCACGTCCTGGACAGGCGCACCCGCCGCCGGGAGGACGAGATCACGCGCGCCGCGCAGCGGCGTCTGGGGCGGAGCCATCTCACGCGGGCCGAGCAACGCGCCCGCGCCGAGTGCCCCGATGTCCGGCTCTCCGACGAGCAGCTGGAGGGCCCCGCCGTCACCGCGCTGGTGAAGGCCGCCGACCAGGCGGACACGCTGGTCCTCGGCTCGCGCGGGCTGAGCGGCTTCACCGGCTTCCTCGTGGGCTCCGTCGCGCTCGGCGTCGTCGCCAGGGCGACACGCCCCGTCGTCCTCGTTCGGGCCGGGGAGCGGGCAGAGGACGAGCGTCTGCTGCCCGCCGACGGAGGTGACGTCGAGGGAACGGACGAGCGTCAGCCAGTCGGCAGAGGCGGCGTCGGGGGAGACGACCGGGGAGGGGCTTCGGCCGGCACCGGTTATCGGGACGTCGTGGTCGCCGTCGACCTGGGCGACGCCTGCGACGAGGTCATCGAGTTCGCTTTCGAGGCGGCCCGGCTCCGGCACGCCCGGCTGCGGGCCGTGCACGCATGGTGCGCGGCCGGCCCGATGGGGCTCGGCCCCGGTGACATCGCCCTCGTGGACCGGCCGCGGCAGGGCGAGGAGTGGCAGGGCTTCCTGGACGCCGTGCTCCGGACGTGGTGCGACAAGTACCCGGACGTGGAGGTCCTGGCGACGGTGGTGGAGGACAGGCCCAGGACCGCGCTGGTCCGAGCCGCCTCGGGAGCGAGCCTGCTCGTCGTCGGACACCGGCTCGGCGACCCCACCCCCGGCCCCCGCACCGGACCCGTCACCCACGCCGTGATCCACCACGTCGGCTGCCCCGTGGCCGTCGTACCCGTGCTTTAGGGGCCACGGTGCTCCTGTCCGGCGTGTCCTGATCGTGGGGCCGCCCGCGCGGGCCGCGGCTGATGCCGTCCGGCGGCAGGGCGCCTCAGTCGATGGTGAGCACCTCGTCCACCGGTCGGCGTGGTGTCGCCGGGCCCGAGGGGCCGTAGCCGAGCCGGATGACCATCTGGACGAAACCCATCGCGGACTCCGGGTCGCGGGTGATCCAGCGGACCTCGGGCCGTTCGAGGGCCTGGGACGTGAGGGAGGTGGCCAGCCCGTCGAGGGTGGCCTGGAGCAGGACGCGTTCCATGGCCTGCCCCGCCACCAGCCAGTCCCTCGGCCGGTCGTCCCTGGTGCCCAGGACGGCGAGCTGGGGCGCGCTCTCGAACACGGCGCTCTCACGGCCGGGAAGCGGCTGACGGCCGGCGAAGTCGCGTACGGGCGCCCCGCCGTGGTGCTTGACGGGGCCGAAGGCGTAGTCCGGTACCCCGTCATCCGCCGTGAGCGCCGCCTCCGGGCCCGTGCGGACCCAGCGCCTCAGTTCCTCCTCCGCCGCCGGGTCCCGCGCGTCACGCCCCTCGGCGTCCCGGACCGAGTCCAGCAGGGTCTGTACGTGCCAGGTGTCGGGGAACGCGAGCCGAGCCCCCTCCAGCAGGGCGGCGGCGCTGAGGCCGTCCCTGATGGCGTCGGGCACCGCCTCGTCGGAGAACGGCTGCCTGCTGGTGCGGCGACGGTGGATCGCCGGGTACAGCGGGCCCAGGTTGTCCTCGGGCGGAGTCTGTCCGGTGAGCCGTACGACCGCGAGCAACCGGGGGTCCGAGGGGTCGGGCAGCAGTTCGGTGACCGGAGTCCAGCCGGCGTGGGCGGCGGCGACGCGCAGATTGAACAGGGCAGCGGCGCAGCCCAGGTGAAGGGCCCGGGCCGTCGGGTCCGTCCTCGGCATCGCGCGGTCGAGGTCCGCCCGGATGTGGAAGGTACCGTCGCCGGGCAGGAAGCGGAACTCCCAGGGCTGGGCGTTGTGCATGGACGGAGCCGCCGTGGCGTCCTCCACCAGGGCTGTCAGGGTCTTCTCGTCGAGTGCGTGTAGGGACACCACAGCTGCTTCCCTCCAGTGCCGACCGGCCGAGGTGGGGTTGGGTGACGTGTGTGCTCCGGCCGGTCGGCTCGACTCGTGCCGGGCATCAGGGTGTGCCGGACGGGGCGCTCGTTCCCGAACGCAGAACGGTCAGGCGTCGGCGGTACTCGTCCTCGTCGATGTCGCCACGGGCGAAGCGCTCGGCGAGGAGTTGCTCGGGGGAGAGGCCTCCCGGTGGAGGACCACCGACCCAGGTGTTCGCCCCGCCCGCACTTGTCGACCTTTCCGCCTTGTCCGCTCCGGACGCTCCGGACAGTGAGCGGAACAGGAGCACGCCGAGGGCGATCAGCGCGGCCCAGAAGAGGATCATGCCCGCCGACATGACGAACCAGCCCCACCCGCCGAGATCATGGCCGTACCAGAACATCGTGGTCACCCGCTTCCTCACGATCACCGGGCGAGGGCCTGACCCCCGCGCCTGAGGCGCTCACTCCCACTGTCGTCACCGCAGCTCCTTCCGGCATGGGCCGAAGAGGCAGACCGGCGGGGTCGTTGGTCCCTGCCGCGGGGCCGGCGGTGGGACGCGGGGAGGTGGCGGACGTGGCCGGTGGCGGAGAGGGAGCTCGTCGGCCGCCGGGCGGGACCGCTCACCGCCGGGTGTCCGCCCGGTCAGCCGTGCGGTACGACCGCGACGGGACAGCGCGCGTGGTGGACCGCCGCCTGGGCGACGGGACCGAGACGGGGGACCGGGGTGTGGCGGTGCCTGCGGCGGCCCACGACGAGGAGGCCGGCACCCTCCACGGCCGACAGGACCGCTCGCGCGGGACTGTCCAGGCGCACGGTGTCCGACACGTCCACCCCCGGGAACTTCTCCCGCCAGGGGCGCAGCGCGCGGCTCAGGCTGGTGTGGGCCTCCCGCTTGGCGTCATGCGTCACGGTGTGGTCCATGCCCCACGGGGTGAACGCGTGCAGCGGCACCCCGTGGCCGTGGACGGCGCGCAGGGGCACACCGCGGCCCGCGGCCGTGGAGAAGGCGAACTCCAACAGGTCGTCGGACGGCCCGTGCAGCTTCAACGCCACCACCACGGCGCCCTCCGCCCCGGATCCGCGCGGGCGTTCCTCGTCACGCTCCTCGGCACGGACCAGGACCACGGGCCGCTCGGCGTGCCCCACGACGGACACGCTGATGTCGCCGAGGAAGTAGCTCTCCGCCTGGCTCACGCCCCGTGAACCGAGGACGAGCATCTCCGACTCGGCGGCCGCCTGGATCAGCGCGTGCTGGGCATCTTCCGCGACCAGGTTGCCGACGACGGTCAGACCGGGGTTGCGGGCCTGGATCTCCGCCTTGGCGTGGTGCATGAGCCGCCTCGCCCAGTAGTTCTGGTCCACCTCAGAGGGCAGCCGCGTGGGTTCGGGGACGAGCAGGGGCCAGGCGTGCAGCAGGCGCAGGGTGAGGTTGCGGCGCTCGGCCTCGTCGGCGGCCCAATGGGCGGCGGCGACGCTCTCCGGTGAGCCGTCGAGGCCTACGGTGAGGGCTTGTCCCATGGGGGCTGCCTCCGTCTCGTACGAAGCGGGAGGTCGGCGGACGTGCCACCGCCGGGGCTGTTGGCGGCCCGGTGGGGCACGGCGGTGTCCCTTCGAGAAGTACCTCGGATCGCTTCCGGGCGCATGCGCTCGGCCTTACCAGCACCGCTGACGTCGCCGAACGAACGTATCCCTGACCGTGCAGGTCACGCAGCCACCGGCCGAACAGGCGAAGCCGCGCTCGGCCGCCCGCCACCCGCCACCTGTACGCGAGTGGCCTCTGCCGGGCGGCGCGCCGATGCTGGAGACGGTGAGGGCGGCGGTCGGCCGCACTCGCCGACGACCGCCTCCGGGCACCCCGCACCAAGATGAGGAGGACCGTGATGGCCCATACCGTGGAGTGGAAAGTCCGTCTCCATCTCTTCGAGGAGGAAGGGACGACGAAGGCACGCGTGATGCTCGACACCGGGACCACGGAGCTCGTCGGACACGGCGTGGCCCACCGCAGCCCCGAGGACGTGGACGTGCCGGAGATCGGTGACGAGCTCGCGGCGGGCAGGGCCCTGCACGACCTCGGCCGGCAACTGGTGCGCGTGGCCGCCCAGGACATCGAGGCCGTGGGCGCGGCCGGCCGCGGGCCCGGTGACCTTCCGGAGACCGGCTGGCCGCTGCCCGATCAGCCGCCGGGAGGTTGACGACGGCCCGACACGACGACCTGGACCGGGTGCACGTCACGCACGCCGGCGCGGACGGGCCCGGAGCGCCGGATCGAGCCACGGTCACACGTCATAGCGGCATTCGAGGAAACGGCGGCCATCATGCGAGCTCAACTCGGTGACCGACTCGTGGTCGAGAGCACCACCACCGGCGCCACCCGGCGCGACGGCGAGATCGTCGGACTCCACCACGAGGACGGGACGCCCCCCTACGACGTGCGCTGGTCGGACACGGACGAGGTGACCCTTGTCTTCCCCGGCCCGGACGCTCACATCCACCACATCGAACACCGGCCCGTCGGCGGGCGAGAGCAGTCCCGGCCGTCCGTGCCGCCCGCGGACGGCGGCGGGGCGCGCACCGGCACCGAGGCTTCCGAGACCGCGTCGGGCAGACCGCCCAACCCCGGTGACATCGGCCGCCGTGTCGCGGCCGAACGCCTCCGCCGGGGGCTGACCCGGGAAGAGGCGGCCCGCCGTGCCGGAATGGCACCGGAGTACCTGGCCTACCTGGAGGAACAGCCGGCCGATCCGACCAAGGCCAGCCTCATCGGCCTGGCCGACGCCCTGGACACGACCGTCGCCGCCCTGCGCGGCGCCGGAGTCGACCTGCCGTCCGGCCAGGGCCAGGCGCTCCGGCACCCCCTGCTGGTGGACCTCGACCCCGACGAGTGCCGTGCCCTGCTGTCCACGCACGGTGTGGGCCGGGTGGCGGTCTCGTCGGCGAGCAGCCCGGCGGTGGTCCCGGTGAACTACGAGGTCGTCGGCGACACGATCGCGTTCCGGACCGCGCCGGAGTCGGTTCCGGCGGCGGCCGTGGGGTCGGAGGTGGCCTTCGAGGTCGACCATGTGGACGAGGCGATGAGCCAGGGCTGGAGCGTCCTCGCCGTCGGAACCGCGCGGGTGGTCACCGAACCCGACGAGGTGCGTCGGCTGGTGGAGGGCGCCCACTCCACGCCCTGGGCCGGAGGCGTCCGCGAGATGTGGGTGGCGATCCGCCCCACACGCGTCACCGGGCGCCGCATCGTCCCGGCGGAGCCGTGAGAGGGAACTGCCGACAGTCCCCTGCCCCCCACGACACCACCGCCGCGAAACGGTGCCCGTGCGGATGCCCGCCCCCTACCCCCTACCGGCTGACCCCGGCCCCCGCGCGGACGCCGGCCCCCGGGCCGACCAGGGCTGCTCCTGCCGCCGTTCCACGGTTCACGACCGCGAGACCGCTGTCACGACGGTGGTTTTCCCTCGCTCTGCGCGGCCTGGAGGTCGGCCAGCAGTTCGGCCTGTCCGGCGAGCACCCCGGAGAGGATGGTCCGTGCCACGCGCAGCAGTTCGGCGACGTCGGGGCTGGTCAGCGAGTAGTACACCGTCGACCCCTCCTTGCGGTTCTTGACCAGGTTGGCGCGGCGCAGCACCGCGAGCTGCTGCGACAGATGGGCGGGCTCGATGCCCACCTCGGGCAGCATCTCCGCGACCGCGTGCTCACGCTCGCTCAGCAGTTCCAGGACCCGGATGCGGGCCGGGTGGCCCAGCGTCTTGAAGAACTCGGCCTTCAGTTGGTACAGCGGCGTACTCATCGTGCCGTCGCCTCCTCGACGCGACCGTACGGTCTCACCGGCAGGGGCGCGGCGGGTCGCATCCACTCACTCGTCAGGAACATGCGGTCCATCCTCGCCTGCCGCCCCGACCACGCCGAAACCGCGCAGGAGAACCAAGCAGCCGGACGAGCAGCCGGACCAGCAATCTGACGCGGCCATGTCGACTTCCCCGCCATGGCCGCCGAGTACGCCCCCTCTGCCGCAGCCGCCCGCATCGCCCTCACAGGGGCAGAGTGATCCATATGCTCTTGCCGTTCCCATCGGTGTCCGGGTCGATGACGGCGGTGCCGCCCAGGCCGAGCGTCAGTTCCATGACGGTGGCCAGCCCTCCGGTGCCGTTGCCTGCGAGCGCGCCGTACAGCGGGGGCTGGTAGGGGTGGCGGTCGTGGACGGCGAGGGCGAGCCGGTCCCGGTCCGCCGCGTAGATCACGGTCAGCTGCGGTGACAGGAGGGCGGCGTGCCGGACGCTGTTGGCCACCAGCTCGCCGAGGATCAGCAGGGCCGGGTCCACGGTGGGGTGCCGTAGCCCGATCCCCCATTCGGTCAGGGCCTGCTCGGCGGTCTCCCGGGCCAGGCGTACGGCGGCCGGCATGGTCGGGAGGGTGAGCACGTGCCGGAGCGGCAGCGCGTCCAGTCGCGTGGTCATCCCCGTACCGTCCGTCCCTGGCCGGTGTCCGCGGGCAGGATCCCGGCCGTCTCCAGGTGGTGGCGGGCCGCCCGGATCGCCTCCGGTGTGGAGGCGTACTCCCGGCCGTCGTGCCTCAGCAGCTCCAGCGCGCCGACGGAGTCCAGGACCCGGCGCTGACCGGGTCGTATCCCGGAGGCCAGGACGAGGATTCCGCGCCGCGTCAGCCTCTCCACCGCGTCCTTCAGCACGAGGGCACCGGTGGCGTCCATCGTGGACACGCGGGACATGCGCAGGATGACGACCCGTACGTCGGCCACCTCGGTCAGCTCCAGCAGGAAGCGGTGCGCGGCGGCGAAGAACAGCGGCCCGTCGATGCGGTACGCCACGATGTGCTCGGCGAGCAGGGCGTGCTCCTCGGCGCTGTGGTCGCCCCGGTCGAGCGGCACCCGGTCCAGACGGGCCTGCTTGGCGACGGCGCGCAGGGCGAGCGCTCCCGCCACCGCCAGGCCGATGATCACCGCGTACACGAGGTCCAGGGCAAGGGTCGCGACCGCGGTCAGGACGAGGATCAACGCGTCCGAGCGGGTCGCGCGGGCCATCGCCCGCAGTGAACCGACCTCGACCATGCGGACCGCGGTCGCCAGCAGCACCCCGGCCAGGGCCGCGAGCGGGATCCTCGCCACCAGGGGTGCCGCCGCGAAGACGATCACGGCGAGGATCGCGGCATGGGTCAGGGCCGCCAGCCGGGAACCGGCGCCCGTACGGACGTTGACGGCGGTCCGCGCGATCGCTCCGGTCGCGGGCACCCCGCCGAACAGCGGGGCCGCGAGGTTGGCCAGCCCCTGGCCGAACAGTTCACGGTCGGGGTCGTGCCGCCGCCCCACCGTCATACCGTCCGCCACCGAGGCCGACAGCAGGGACTCCAGGGCCGCGAGCGCCGCGACGGCCACGGCAGGGGCGAGCAGGGAGCCGAGTGCGCCCGGGTCGAGGAAGCCGAGCGAGGGTGCGGGCAGTCCGGACGGGAGGTCACCGATGGGCGCGGCGTCGAGGTCCGCGACCTGGGCGACGACCGTGGCCGCGACGACGGCTACGAGGGAGAACGGGACGGTCGGCCACAGACGGGCGCCCACCAGCATGATCACGGCGACGGACACCGCGAGGCCGACCGCGGTCCAGTCCGGGTTCCCCGCGAACTCCGCGGCGGCCCGCCACGCCACCACCAGCACCCGGTCGCCGTCGGGCGCGGGCACGCCGAGCGCGTGGGGCACCTGCTGGAGCCCGATGACGCAGGCGATGCCGAGGGTGAAGCCCTCCACCACGGGCGCCGGTACGTAGCGCATGCAGGATCCGGCCCGCAGCACGGCCAGGGCCATGAGCATCACACCGGCCATCAGCCCGACGGTGAGCACACCCGTCGTCCCGTACTCGCCGACGATCGGCACCAGCACGACGGTCATAGCCCCGGTCGGCCCGGACACCTGGAGGTCGGAACCGCCGAACAGGGCGGCGAGCGCACCGGCCACCACGGCGGTCGCCAGCCCCGCCTCGGCCCCGAGACCCGAGGAGACACCGAAGCCGAGCGCGAGCGGCAGGGCCACGATCGCCACGGTGAGCCCCGCGAGCAGATCCCGTCTCGGGGAGCGCCCCATGGCCGCCAGGTCGGCGCGCGAGGGCAGCAGCGCGGTGAGCCGCGCCGCGGCCTGGTTCAGCGGAACGGACACGACCCCTCGGCTTCCCTGCGGCGCCCCGTCTCGGAGCGGACCCCATGCGCCGCGCCCGGCGGACACGGGCACGGCAACACAGCATCTAGTGAATTGCTAAATTTTGCAATTCCGCAGGTGGGGGGAGGGGGAACCGGGGTGTCAGCTCGTCTTGTGGCCCCATCGCGGGCCGACCAGGGTCCATTCCCTGCCCCACTGCTCGACACGGCGCCGGTCGAGCCACCACCGTCCGGCACGGCCGACGCCGTACGTCAGGCCGCTCAGGGAGAGCGCCGCGGCCGTGCCGAGCGCGCCGGCCTCGATCGCCGCTTCGTTCTGGGTGGGTGGCTCACTGGTCAGGGCGCCCGTTCCGTCGATCCAGACCGTGACCTGAGCGTCGGCCTTCCGACCGCCCTCCACCAGCGTCCTTCCGGTGCGCCGGGTGCCGTCCGGTGCGTTCCAGCGGACCTCCGCAGAGGAGCGGTCGCCCGTGCTGTACGGACCCGAACCCGGCTCAGGGACGTCGGCGAGGAGTACGGCCGGGACCGAACGCCGCTGGGCGCGCTGGTCGGCGAAGACCTCCTGCGCCGCCTGCGCGGTCAGGAAGCCGGCCAGGCTGCCTCCGATCACCATGACCGCCCAGACGGCGAGCACGACCCACGCCTCCAGTACGTCCTCGTGGCGCCGCAGCGGATTGCTCCGCCATCGCCACAGGAGCTTCTTCCCTCGCCTGCTGCCGGCCATCGGTCCGCACCTCCTCCTCGTCGTCCCTGTGGAAGGTGCCAGTCGGAACACCGCCGTCACATGGGCCGTTCAGGTGCCGTCATCAGGGCCGACCGGGGCCGACTCGCCGCCCGGCGAGGGTCGTTCGGCCCTGGCCGAGTCGTGCGGCGCGCGGGCGGAGCGCTTTGGGCGGGTGCGGTGGGCGACCGTCGTGGGGGGTGACGCCCTGCGGTCGGCCGGCGGCACGCGAGCCGGGACGCAGGACGGGAAGGGCTCCACCCGCTTCTCGCGGATCCTGATTGCGCGGTGCGCGACCTCGCGGGCCGCTTCTCCGCGTCTCTCCTACGGGGCCCTTCCCGTCGGTTTCAGGACAACACGAGGACGGCGAACGCGCCAGGGCCGAACGCCCCCGACTTGTCACCTCCGCACTGGAGCCGTGACCCGTGCCACGAGAGCCCGGACGTCGCACTCGCCCTGACCATCGCCCCCGTCCCACGAAAGCGGCCCGCCCCCGGACGTTGCCGGGGACGGCTCCGGGGCGGGCACCGCGACCACGGGAACCGTCGCGTGGAGCAGGCACTCCCGGCCGACCGCCCCGATCGGGGGCAGCCCGAACGCGCCATGCGCCCGGCGTCCCAGAACGAGCAGGCGCGCGCCGCGGGCATGTCGGAGAAGCACCCGAACGGGTGGTCCCTGCGTCACGACGGCGTGGACGTCGGCGGCTATCCGTGGGCCGAGGGCCTCTCGCAGCGTGTCGGCGAGCAATCCCGCGGCTCTCACCCGCTGTTCGGTGACCGTCGGGCGGGCCGACGGGGGAGCGTACGGGGCGAGTGTGGGGCCGGCCGGCTCCCAGGCGTGCACGGCGACGACCTCCGCGTGGACGGCGCGGGCCTCCCGGACCGCCCAGCGCAGCGCGGACACGGACGCTTCGGAGCCGTCGACGCCCACGACGACGGCCTTCTCGCCGGGGACGTTCTCGGCGGTGATTTCCGGCATGGCGGCCTCCCTCAACGGCCTCTGGACCCACCATGCGGTGGCGCGGGGCGACAGCACTTGGGCCGAGGGGGCTCGTCCCGCCGGCCGAACGGCCCCCGGTTCACACTCGGGCAGCTCCGGCTCCGGCTCCGGAACTGGCGGTAGCTGCGGCAGCTCCGGCGCCGGTTGCGGCGAGGGACTCGGCCCGGGCGGCGTGGGTGAGCAGTCGGTGAGCCAGATCGCGTGCCTCCTCGGCCGTCAGCGCGGCCCAGACGCCGGGTTCGTCACCCTGGTCCGGCCCCACGCGCAAGGTCACCCGGGTGATCGGCCGGGCCGCCGTCAGCGTCAGGCACTTCACCGTGATGCTGCGCCCGCAGGAGGTCACCAACGGGGGCTGGTCACCCGGTGAATGCCGCTCCTGCCCTGGAGCCGTCATGGGTCTCACACCTTTCTCCGAGCCGCGATGCGGGCCCCTTCCGCGGGCTTCGCCGTGAACGTCGCGACACCGGCCGGGGTATCAGGAACAGCGCCGTGCGGGCGTGTCTTGTTCCCGCGCGGGCCCGTCGGTTCGGCCGCCGTCACAGCTCTCCCGCGGAGTGCCGTCGGCGCGAACGGTCGCGCGGTCGCGGTTCAGTCGTGCGGGACGATCGCCACGGGGCAGGGCACATGGTGCAGTGCCGCGTGGGCGACCGGCCCGAGTCTCCATGGACCGGGCCGGTGCCGGGGGCGCCCCACGACGAGGAGGCGGCCGGCGACCGCGGCCGTCAGCAGCGCCTGGGAGGGATGGCCCGTGGTGACCTGCTCCTCGACGGGTGTGTCGGGGAACGTCTCCCGCCAGGGCTTCAGCGCGGCGGTCAGCCGTACGCGTTCCTCCGCCTCGAAAGGGCCGACCGGCTCGGTGACGAGCTTCCCGTGAGGGTGGGCCGCCAGGGCGGCGAGCAGGGGCAGGACCCGTACGACGTGGACGGGGGTTCCGCGCGACGCGGCCTCGGTGAAGGCGAAGTCGAGCAGCGCGTCGGCGCTCGGACCGGGCTCCTGAACGCCCACCACGACCGCGTCCTGGCTCGCCACCGCGGGCCCGCCCGGGCTGTCGTCGGCCGACGGATCGCCGGCCCGCACGGTGACGGCCGGACACCGGGACTGGCCCAGCACGTGCAGGCTGATGGAGCCCAGCAGGAAGCTCGCCAGGGAGCCGTGGCCGCGGGAACCGACGACGAGCAGGGCCGCGTCGGCGCTCCGGTCCACCAGCTCATCGGCGGCGGGGGCCGAGACCAGCTCCGTCGACAGCTCCAGGTCCCCGTAGCGGTGCAGCACCTCCGCCTCGGCCCGGCGCAGCGCGTCCCGGCCGTACTGCCGCTTGCTGCGGGCCTCTTGCGGAAGGGCCGGCACATCGAGCGGTTGGGTGGTCCACGAGTGGACCAGCACGATCGGCAGGCGCCGGGCGGCGGCCTCGCGAGCGGCCCACCAGACGGTGGTCATACCGGCGGGGGTGCCGTTGAAACCCACGGTGACAGAGCCGATCATGGCCCACCTCCGCTGTCGGCGTGCCGGCCGTCGCGTCGTCACGCCTCGCCCCCACTTCCGTCTCCTCCATTTTCTCCCCGCTGGGGGTGCGAGGGTCAGGGGCCGGACGGCACGCGCCCCCGGGCCCTCCGGCCCTGCGCGGGGGCCACGAGTCCGTCAGGACGCGAACAGCACGTCCGTGTCCAGCATCTGCCGGGCGGGACGGCGCGGGGACGGCGGGCCCTCCGGGCCGTAGCCCAACCGGACCACCATCTGCGCGTGGGCGCGGAGGGCGTCGCCCGGGGGCACGACCCGCTCCCGCAGATCCGGCCACTCCAGCGCCTGGTGCAGGAGCGACGCCCGCAGCCCGTGGGCGGTGGCCACCAGCAGGACGCGTTGGAGTGCCTGCCCGGCGCGCAGCCAGTCCGACCTGCGGTCGTGCGAGGTGGACAGCACGGCGATGGACGGCCGCTTCTCGAAGGGACGCGTGGCCAACACGGACGGACGCCGGTGCGCGCCGAAGTCCCGCAGGGGCATCCGCTCCCAGAAGTCCTGCGGTCCGATCGCCGCCGGCGGCATGCCGAGAGCGGCCGCGTTCGGCTCGTGCACCCAACGGCGGCTCTCCGCCGCCCGGTCGGGGTCGGCCGTGTTGCGGCGCTCGGCATCACGGAACAGCCGCAGCACCCGCTCCGTCCCACCCGGGCCGGGGCGGCTCAGCAGGGCGCCCTCACTGTGCGCGGCCTCGGCGAGTTCCGCCGCCACCGCGCCGGGCAGGGGTGCTTCGGAGAACGGGAACCGGCTGCTGTGCCGGCGCCACAGCGCCTCGTACAGCCGGGGAACGGCCGCGTTCCGCACCGGCCCGCCGAGCCGTACGGTGGCCAACAGATCCGGTTCGCCGGGCCGGGGCAGCAGCCGGGTCACCGGCTCCCGGCCGAAGTGGGCGACCGCCAGCCGGAGGTTGAGGAGGGCGCAGCCCACGGAGAGGTGCAGGGCACGGCCCGTGGGGTCGAGGTGCCGTAGCCCGCGGTCCGCCACGGCACGGACCTCCAGCGTCACCGTGTCCGGGTCGAACCGGAAGCGCCAGGGCTGGGTGTTGTGGATCGAGGGAGCGGCCACGGCCGCCGACACCATCGTCTCCAGCGTCGGGAGTGCGGGAGCTGCGGACCACATCGGGAACTCCTTCCCGCCCCGCGCCGCGGAGCCGGGGCTGGGTGGTGGACCCTGCCCACAGTGGTGGCGCCGCGCCGGACGCAGTAGGGGCCGTACGGCTCCACGGCCGGGCCGCACGGCACCCGACGGGAGCCCTTCGGCACCCTGCGCCGTGGCATGCCGGGCGCTTTCCTGGAAGAGGGGGACCGAGACCCGGAAGGGGTGCGCAGCATGGTCACGACGGCATCGGCATCGAGGTCGACCTCGCTCATCAGGAAGCGGTACGCCGTCCTGCTGGCCGGCTCCGCCGTGGTGGCCTTCGTCCTGCGGGCCGTGCGCGACGCGCTGGCACTCCGCGCGCTGCGCCGCCGCACGGACCGCCGCGCGAACCGTCGGCTGCCGACCACGCTGGTCGTGCCGATGACGCCGGTGGCTCCGGCGAGGCCGATCGCGCCGGCAGGTCCGCCGACGACCGTGCCCCCGCCCTCGCCGATGGGCTCGCCGACGGACGTGGCCGCCCGTCGCCCCGGTCCGGCTCTCGTGTCCCGCTGAGCCGTTCGGCCCGTGAGGCGGGGGGGAGTTGGGGCCCAAGGGCCCAGGGGAAGGACTTGCGGCCCCCTGCGCACCGCCGTCTCCCTCCCCGATGCTCGGCTCAGGCCCATCCGGCCGGGACACAGGAGGTGCGCACCATGGTTCGGTACGTGATCGCGGGAGTCGACGGATCGACCGAGAGTCTCGCCGCCGCCCACTGGGCGGCCAGGGAATCCCTGCGCAGGGGCATGGAGCTGCGGCTCGTACACGCGTGGGAGTGGCATCCGCGTCCCCCGGCCTCCGTCCCCCTCGGGACCGGTCAGCGCGCGTGGGCCGAACAGACCCTGGACGAGGTGGTCCGCAGCGTCAGGGCCGCACACCCCGGCCTCGGCATCGAGGACCGGCTCGTGCGGGAAGCCCCGGTCGCCGCCCTGCTCGACGCCACCGACGAGGCCGAACTGCTGGTCCTCGGGTCCCGTGGGCTGAGCGGTCTCGCCGGGTTCGTCGTCGGTTCGGTCTCCCAGCGGGTCGTGGCGCGGTCGACGCGCCCCGTGGTGCTCGTCCGGTCCGGGGAGAGCGCCGCCGGTGAACACCTCCCGGCCCCGGACGGGGTGTCGCCGGACGAGATACCCGAACTCCCGTACCGCGACGTGGTCCTCGGGCTCGACGTCTCCCACCCCTGCGACGAGCTGATCGAGTTCGCGTTCGCCGCCGCCCGGCGCCGCGGCACCGGGCTCCGCGTGGTCCACGCCTACCGGGTTCCGACGGCGTACGCCGTCGACTACACCTACGACCCGGTCCCCGGAACCGAACTGCTCGCGGAACGGGAACGCGCCGTGGTCGCGGCACTCCGCCCGTGGTGCGCGAAGTTTCCCGAGGTCACTGTGGTCGAGACGGTCGTCGAGGGGCGGGCCGCGGGCGCGCTCGTCGACGCGTCGGCCGACGCCTCGCTGGTCGTCGTCGGACGCCGCATCCGGGACGCCCGGCCCGGCCCGCACACAGGGCCCGTCACCCACGCGGTCCTGCACCACGTCGGCTGCCCGGTGGCCGTCGTACCGCACACCTGAGCCCCAGCACGACTGGGCCCCGCACGACTGAGCCCCGTGTACCTGGGCCCCTCGCACCTGAGCGGATGCCCGAGAGCCGTCCGGAACCACGACAGGAGGAACGACCATGAGGATCCGTCACGTCACCGTCGGCGTGGACGGCACGATCACCGCCGTACGCGCCCTCGACCGTGCCGCCGACGAGGCGGCCCTGCGCGGCGTCGGTCTGGAGATCGTCCACGCCGTGCCGGACCTCGACGAGGCCGGCCCCGTGCTCGCGTCCGCCGCCGCACGCGTGCGCGCCCGTCGGCCCGGCACGGCCGTCACCACCGTCCCGGTCCAGGGCCACTCTGCCGGCGTGCTCGCGGAACGGGGACGGCACGCGGCACTCACCGTCGTCGGCTGCCGGGACCTCGGCGGGATCCTCGGCGCGGTGGTCGGCTCGGTGAGCGCGCGCCTGGCCGCGCACGCGCCGGGACCGCTGCTCGTCGTACGCGGCGACTCACCGATGAACAGCCACGACGAGATCATCCTCGGCCTCGACGACTCCACCGACGCGGGTACGGCGGCCTACGCCTTCCAGGAGGCCGAACTGCGCCGCGCCCGCCTGCGGATCCCCCCGTTCACCACGCATCACCCCGTGCTCTCCGCGGCGTCCCACCGGGCCAAGGGGCGGTCGATCGCGCGCCCCGCGCTCGACGCGGCGCTGGCGGACCTCGGTGAGCGGCACCCGACCGTACGCGTGGACGCCCCCGAGCCGGGCTCCGCCCCGGTACGGGCCTTGGTGGACGCCACCCGCACCGCCGACCTCGTCGTGGTCGCGGCCGGTCCCGCAACGCACGGTTCCGGCCGCCATCTCGGACCCGTGGCCCGCGAACTGCTGCACCGCTCCCACTGCCCGGTCCTGATCGTCCCCGCCGGGAACGGGACGGCGTAGCGGAGGGCGCAGGGAGGAGGGAGAGGGGGGAGAGCGGGGAGAACTGGCGGAGCGGGGAGAGCGGCCAGGTCCGGGTCGCCGCCCCAGCCGGACGGATCCGGCATCACAGCCCGGCCCCTCGCTCCCGCTCCCGGTCAGTTCGCCAGCTGGGAGCGGCGGGACATCCCCTGGTCCGACGGTGCCTCGGCGGTGTCGTCGGTCCGGTGATCCAGCTCGGCGGAGACGTCGACGACGCCGTCCACACCCCGGCACAGCCGTAGCACCACGGGGACCATGGACGCGCGCTCGACGGTGCCCCGCAGCGTGACCCGCCCTCCGACCACCCGCACGGTGATCGTGTCGGGCGCGAGGCCCAGGGTCCGTACCAGGACCTCCCCGGCGATCTCCTCCCGGATCGCGCTGTCGCCGCGCAGGAAGACGCGCAGCAGATCGGCGCGGCTGATCAGCCCCACGAGTCGTCCCGCCTCGTCGACCACGGGCAGTCGTTTGACGTGGTGTCGCTCCATGACCTGGGCGGCCTCCACCACCGTCCACTGCGGTCGCGCGGTCACGGCGGGGCTGTTCATCAGCCCCTCGGCGGTGGACGCCTCGGCCTTCGCGCCGGCGGCGTCCATCGGACGCAGCACCGGCAGCAGCCCGGCCGGGTCGAGTTGCGCGGCCTCCTTGCGCAGGAGGTCCGCCTCGGAGACGACGCCGAGGGGGCGGTCGTCGTCGTCCACGACGGGTACGGCCGTGATGTCGTACTCGGCGAGCAGTTTCGCGATCTCCTTGAAGCCGGTGTCCCGCCGCACCCGTACGACGTCCGTGGTCATGAGGTCACTCACCATCCGGTGCCGCATGCCTCTCGCCTCCTGACGACGTTCACGCTGCGTTGCTCTGCTGTGCTCTGCGCTGCTCAACTCCTCTACTCTCACTCTTCGCCGCCGCCGGGCCCGCCCCCAAGGGCCGTTCGGCCCCAGGACCTGGACCGACCAGCCCGTATGCCCCGCGGGCGGGTGCGTGTCCCGCCGCAGCTCCGCGGCGCCACGGCCCGCGGTCGGGCGGGAGCCGACAGGGACCGTTCGACCCCGTCGCGGGACGACGTGGGGACCGTTCGACCCTATCGGCGCCGGGGGCCGTTACGACGATCATGTGGCGGCGCCGGGAAGCGCCGCGTCTCCCACTCGTACGCGCGGGCGCTTCCCGGCCCTTGAGCACATGAGCAGATGGGGAGGACGCCGTCCGATGGACGAGGCGCAGCTGGACCAGGTGAAGCACACGGCGGGGGCGCGGTCGCGTCCCCCGGTCCGTGAGGAGGCCGGGGCGGCCGCCCCGGCGGTGGGGCGGTCGACGTGGGTCGACTGGCTGACGACCACCGATCACAAGAAGATCGGGACGATGTACCTGGTCACCGCGTTCGCGTTCTTCGTCGTCGGCGGTGTGATGGCCCTGATGATGCGGGCCGAACTCGCCCGCCCCGGCCTGCAGATCATGTCGAGCGAGCAGTTCAACCAGGCGTTCACCATGCACGGCTCGATCATGCTGCTGATGTTCGCCATGCCGCTGTTCACCGGCTTCGCCAACTGGATCATGCCGTTGCAGATAGGCGCCCCGGACGTCGCCTTCCCGCGGCTGAACATGCTCGCCTACTGGCTGTTCCTGTTCGGCTCGTCGATCGCCGCGTTCGGCTTCCTGACCCCGGGTGGCGCCGCCGACTTCGGCTGGTTCCTGTACGCCCCGCTGTCCGACGCCGTCCACTCGCCGGGACTCGGCGCCGACATGTGGATCATGGGCGTGGCCCTCTCCGGTTTCGGCTCGATCCTCGGCGCGGTCAACTTCATCACCACGATCATCTGCATGCGCGCACCGGGGATGACCATGTTCCGGATGCCGATCTTCACCTGGAACGTGCTGCTGACCGCCCTGCTGATCCTGTTGGTGTTCCCGGTGCTGGCGGCGGCGCTGTTCGCGCTGGAGTGCGACCGCAAGTTCGGCAGCCATGTCTTCGACGCGGCCAACGGCGGAGCACTGCTCTGGCAGCACCTGTTCTGGTTCTTCGGGCACCCGGAGGTGTACATCCTCGCGTTGCCGTTCTTCGGCATCGTCTCCGAGGTCATCCCCGTCTTCTCCCGCAAACCGATGTTCGGCTACATGGGGCTGATCGGCGCGACCATCGCCATCGCCGGACTGAGCGTGACGGTGTGGGCGCACCACATGTATGTGACGGGCGGGGTGCTGCTGCCGTTCTTCTCCTTCATGACGTTCCTGATCGCGGTGCCGACCGGTGTGAAGTTCTTCAACTGGATCGGCACGATGTGGAAGGGCAGCCTCTCCTTCGAGACGCCGATGCTGTGGACCACCGGCTTCCTCATCACGTTCGTCTTCGGCGGCCTGACCGGGGTGATCCTCGCGTCACCGCCGATGGACTTCCACCTGTCCGACTCGTACTTCGTGGTGGCCCACTTCCACTACACAGTGTTCGGCACGGTCGTGTACGCGATGTTCGCCGGATTCCACTTCTGGTGGCCGAAGTTCACCGGCAGGATGCTCGACGAACGCCTCGGCAAGATCACGTTCTGGACGCTCACCGTCGGCTTCCACCTCACCTTCCTCGTCCAGCACTGGCTCGGCGCCGAGGGCATGCCCCGCCGGTACGCCGACTACCTCGCCGCGGACGGCTTCACTGCCCTCAACTCCCTGTCCACGATCGGCTCGTTCCTGCTGGGCCTGTCGATCCTGCCGTTCGTCTACAACGTCTGGAAGACCGCGAAGTACGGCAGGAAGGTCGACGTCGACGACCCCTGGGGGTACGGCCGTTCCCTGGAGTGGGCGACCTCGTGCCCGCCGCCGCGCCACAACTTCACCTCGCTGCCGCGGATCCGCTCCGAGTCGCCGGCGTTCGACCTGCACCACCCGGAGATCGCCGCGATCGAGAGGACGGCCTGAACCGTGACGCACCCCGTCCCGGCCCTGGGCGCCGCACTGCTGACCGCCTCTGGCTGCGTGTGGTGGCTGCCGGCCCTCGCGACGCTGCGCGCGGGGGCCGACCGGCCGGACTCCGCGCGCGGTACGGCGACGGCCTGCCTGAGCGGCTGGACGACGGTCGCGGGCGTCGCCGTACTGCTTCTTGTGGCCGACCCGTGGTGGGCGCCCGGAGCCCTGGCCGCGGTGGGCGCCGCCACCACGGCCGGCCTGCTGATCCGCGCGGCCGGACGGCGCAGGAGCGAGTCACGGGAGGCCCTGGCGACCCGGCTGGCCCACCTGCACGACATCGACCGGGCCGACCCATGCCCATGGCTACCGCCCCGGGCGCGGATGTACCGCGCCCGGAACCGTTTCGTCACCGTCCTCGGAGTCGGCCTCGGCGTGGCGGTGGCCTCCGCGCTCCTGCCGGCGGCCGTCGGCCCCGGACACGGCGGGGCCGGGGCGGTCGTCGCGGTGCCCGTCCTGCTGACGGCGCTGTTCCTCGCCGTGGCGGTCGGCCGGGCCCGTGTGGCCCGCCGCTTCCCCGGGAGCCGTCCGGGGAGGTGACGGCGGTCCGTGTCACCGCCGGTGCACGGTCTCCAGCGCGGCGACCAGCACATGCGGGTCGTGGTGCCCCTTGTAGACGGCGGGCGGCTGCCGGTCGAGGTCCAGGAGCCCGGCCACGGCGGTCCACGCGGTCCGTACGGAGTACTCGACGGTGAAGGTCGCATCGGCCGGGACTTCGGCGAACTGTCCGATGAACGCCAGGTTGACCGACCCCTTGGGCACCACCTTCGGCCGGTCGTCCCGTCGGCGGGCCAGGAACTGGCTGGTGGCGTACGGCATAAGGCACGGCACGACCGTCGAGGTCGCCAGCACGCGTGCGGCCACCGCCTCGTCGAGGCGCAGATGGTGGAGGACCTCTTCGAGGATCTCCCGCCCCGAGCACATCGTCATCGGCTTCGGCGTCCGGTTGCCGGCCCGGCCGGGGTGCAGGGCGTACCCCCACCACACGCCGACGCCCTCGGGCTGGTCGGGGTGGACCGGCCGGCCGTCCGCGACGATCGTGAGCAGCCAGTCGGAGCCGGTGAACGTCATCGGCCCGTCGTGCCCGGCCCCGTACCCGCCGAACTTCGCCAGCGCGTCCAGGAACACGCCGGGATCCTCGGTGGTCACGGTGAACGACTCCACGCGGGACTCCTGGACGCGTTTGTCGAACGCGTCCGGATTGCCGAAGTCGTCGCGCCCGCGGGCCAGTCGGTGCCAGAGCAGCCAGGCGTCCGAGCGAGGGCGCGGAGGGCGCGGCGGTGAGGTGTGCGAGCCGACGCTGAAGGAGTCCGCCATGGAGCCGTTGGTCACCAGGACCAGATCGTCGGGCGCCACGGCGATCTTCTCGTCCCGTCCCCGGCGGGACAGGGAGAGGGCCGCGACCGTGATGTCCCGGTGCCCCGGCGCGAACTCGAGGTCGACGACCCGGCACCCCGTGTGGACGGTCACCCCGCGGTCGAGCAGCCAGGCCGTCAGCGGCCGTACGACGGAGTCGTACGGGTTGTAGCGGGGACGGTGCACACCCGACAGGGTCGCGAACTCCGGGAGCAGGTGGAGGAAGCGCTTGAGGTGGCGGCGGAACTCGATGGCGCTGTGCCAGGGCTGCAGGGCGAACGTGCTGCACCACAGGAACCAGAAGTTCGTGGTGAAGAAGTGCTCGCCGAAGCATTCGCTGATCCGTCTGCCGTCCAGGTGCGCCTCGGGGGTCGCGAGGCAGCGGGCCAGGTCGAAGCGGTCGCGCTCGGAGAGGCCCGTGGAACGGGTGTCGACGATCCTTCCGTCCCCGTCGACGAGACGCGCGAGGTCGTCCCAGGCGAACCGCTCGTGCTCGGCGAGGATCTCCCGCGTCACCGAAACCGAGGGGTCGTCGAGGGAGGGGATGCCGGACAGCAGGTCGTAGGTGCACCGGTACTCGGCCTCGAACATGAGCCCGCCGCGCAGGGAGTAGCCGGTGTCCGCCGTGCCGTCGGCGTCCAGACCGCCGCCGATCCGCCGCCGCTCCTCGAACAGGTGGATGTCGGAGCCGTCGAAACCGCCGTCGCGGATCAGGAAGCCCGCCGCGGCGAGCGCCGCGATGCCGCTGCCCACCAGATATGCCTTCGCCATCACACAACTCCTCGCGCTCGCCCGCCCGTCGGGAACGGAGCCCCCAGCTTCCCCGGCGCCGGTGCCGCCCGTCATGGGGCCATAGGTCACTCGTCGGGCACCCGGCGGCACACGGGAGGAACGGCCGCACACGGGACGTCCGCCCGCCAACAGGGCCTGGCGGGCGGGACGTTCGGCCCGTGTTCCGGGCCCGTGGGGCCTCTCCGGTGGGCGTCGGCGTCGCGGGACATTGAAGACGCACCGACAGGTCACCCCCTCCGCGCGGCCCACCCTCCGCGCGTCCCACCCTCGAAAGGGATGAGCATCATGGCCGTGCACCACCACCCCCAGCGTCACCCCGCGTTCCGCTTCCGGTCCCTTCGTCGCACCGGGACGGCTCCCGCCTCCGCGGACGGGACGACCGCAGCGGCGACGGCGGCGGCGACGGCGGGCCCGTACGTGTTCGCCGGGCTCCGCGTCCTGACCGGGTTCGTCTTCCTCTGGGCGTTCCTCGACAAGACGTTCGGCTTCGGCTACGCGACCCCGTCCGGCAAGGGCTGGCTCGACGGCGGTTCACCGACCGAGGGCTTCCTCAGCCACGTAGCCGTCGGCCCGATGGAGTCCACGTTCCACGACTGGGCCGGCGCCGCCTGGGCGGACTCGCTGTTCATGCTCGGACTGCTCGGCATCGGGCTCGCCCTGCTCACGGGCATCGGCCTGCGGCTCGCCGCGGCCGCCGGCACCCTGATGATGGCCCTGATGTGGGTGGCGGAATGGCCACCGGCGAAGCACCTGTCCGACGGATCGGCGAGCATGTCGACCAACCCCTTCGCCGACTACCACCTCGTCTACGCCGTCGTCCTCGTGGCCCTGGCCGCCGCAGGAGCCGGCGCCACCTGGGGCCTGGGCAAGGCGTGGGCACGCCTGCCCTTCGTCAGCCGCCACCGCTGGCTCCTCTGACGGCCGACAGCCGACAGCCGACAGCCGAAAGCCGACAGCCGACAGCCGACAGCCGACAGCCGAAAGCCGACGGCTGACGGCTGACGGGCGAGGGGTGAGGGCTCGTCACACAGGGGGCGTCTCCGCCACGACGCGGGGGCGCCCCCGTCGTTCGCGTCACCGGCAGCGGACGCGCACACCGGCAGCAGTCGGGACGCACGCACCGGCTTCCCGACCGGCAGGGCCCATCGGCCCCCACCCACGAGGGACCGATGGCGCGGCCCGGCTACGCCGACAGACCCTCCCCGCCGGCACTGCGCAGGACGAGCATCGACATGCAGAGATTCTGCGCGCGGAGCGAGGGAGAGACCGGCGATGACGGCAACGGTGACAGCTGGACCCGGTGCGACGACCGAGGCATGGCGCGGCTTCGCCGGTGCCCACTGGCGCGACCGGGTCGACGTACGGGACTTCATCCAGGCCAACTACACGCCCTACGAGGGCGACGCGGCCTTCCTCGCCGGGCCGACCGAGCGGACACTCGCCGTCTGGCACAAGGTCGCCCGGCTCTTCCCCGAGGAACGCCGCCTGGGCGTCCTCGACGTCGACCCCGGACTGCCCTCCACCATCACCTCGCACCGGCCCGGCTTCATCGACCGCGACCGGGAACTGATCGTCGGCCTCCAGACCGACGCCCCACTGAGGCGGGCCATCATGCCCAACGGCGGCCTGCGGATGGTCGAGAGCGGACTGAAGGCATACGGCTACCAGACCGACCCCCTCGTGAAGCGCGTCTTCGGGACGTACCGCAAGACCCACAACGACGGTGTCTTCGACGCCTACACGCCCGAGATGCGGGCCGCCCGCAAGGCGGGCATCATCACCGGCCTGCCCGACGCGTACGGCCGTGGCCGGATCATCGGCGACTACCGGCGCGTCGCGCTCTATGGCACCGACCGGCTGATCGAGGCCAAGCGGGCCGAGCGGGCCCTGTTGGACGCGCGGCCCTCCACCTCGGACGTCATCCGCGACCGCGAGGAACTGGCCGAGCAGATCAGGGCGTTGGGCGAACTCGCGCAGATGGCCGCCTCGTACGGCTGCGACGTCACCCGCCCCGCCGTGAGCGCGCACGAGGCGGTGCAGTGGCTGTACCTCGGCTTCCTGGCGGCGGTGAAGGAGCAGAACGGCGCCGCGATGTCGCTGGGCCGCACCTCCACCTTCCTCGACGTCTACCTCCAACGGGACCTGGAGGAGGGCACGATCGACGAGACCCGTGCCCAGGAACTCATCGACGACTTCGTGATCAAGCTGCGGATCGTACGGTTCCTGCGCACCCCCGAGTACGACGCCCTGTTCTCCGGCGACCCGACCTGGGTGACGGAGTCCATCGGCGGCATCGGCGCCGACGGCCGCCCCCTGGTCACCCGCACCTCCTTCCGCTTTCTCCAGACGCTCTACAACCTCGGCCCCGCGCCCGAGCCCAACCTGACCGTCCTGTGGTCGCCGCGGCTGCCCGAGGGGTTCAAGCGGTTCTGCGCACAGGTCTCCATCGACACCAGCGCCATCCAGTACGAGTCCGACGACCTGCTGCGCCCCCGCACCGGCGACGACACGGCGATCGCCTGCTGCGTCTCCGCGATGGCGGTGGGCCGGCAGATGCAGTTCTTCGGAGCACGGGTCAACCTGGCGAAGGCGCTGCTGTACGCGGTCAACGGCGGCCGCGACGAGATGACCGGCGACCAGATCGCCCCCGCCATGCCCGCCCTGACCGGCGACTACCTGGACTACGAGGAGCTCTGGGCGGCGTACGACCGCACGCTGGACTGGCTGGCCGCGACCTACGTCAACGCGCTCAACGTCATCCACCACATGCACGACAAGTACGCCTACGAGCGCATCGAGATGGCCCTGCACGACCACCCCGTGCACCGGTTCATGGCGTGTGGCATCGCGGGCCTGTCCGTGGCCGTGGACAGCCTCTCCGCCGTCAAGCACGCCCGCGTGAAGGTCTTCCGCGACGCGACGGGGCTCGCCGTCGACTTCCGCACCGAGGGCGAGTTCCCCGCGTACGGCAACAACGACGACCGCGCCGACCGCATCGCCGTCGACCTCGTGGAATCGTTCATGGCGAAGGTACGGCGCCATCCCACCCACCGGGACGCCGAGCACACCCAGTCGGTGCTGACCATCACCTCGAACGTCGTGTACGGCAAGCACACCGGCAACACCCCCGACGGCCGTCGCGCCGGAGCCCCCTTCGCGCCGGGCGCCAACCCGATGAACGGACGGGACCTGCACGGGGTCGCCGCCTCGGCCCTCTCCGTGGCCAAGCTCCCGTACGAACAGGCCAGGGACGGCATCTCGTTGACGACGACGATCACACCCGAGGGACTCGGCCACGACCCGGCCGAGCGTCCGGGACACCTGGTCGGCATCCTCGACGCCTACACGGCCTCCGGCGGCTTCCACATGAACGTCAACGTGCTGGACCGGGCCACGCTGGAGGACGCCATGGAGCACCCGGAGAAGTACCCGGAGCTGACCGTGCGCGTCTCCGGATACGCCGTCAACTTCGTCCGCCTGACCCGCGAGCAGCAGCTCGACGTGATCAGCCGCACCTTCCACGGAACGCTGTGAACACCACCGCCGGGCCGGTGACCGGCCGCGTCCACTCCTGGGACCTGTCCACGGGAGTGGACGGGCCCGGGACCCGGTTCGTGCTCTTCCTCAGCGGCTGCCCGCTGCGCTGCCTCTACTGCGCCAACCCGGACACCTGGCACATGCGTGACGGCAAGGAGGCCACTGTCGACGATGTGACGGCCGAGATCGAGAAGTACCGGCCCTTCGTCACCGCCGCCGGCGGGGGAGTGACGCTCACCGGCGGGGAGGCCCTGCTGCAACCCGCGTTCACGGCCGGTGTCCTGCGCCGCTGCAAGGAACTCGGCCTGCACACCGCCCTCGACACCTCCGGCTTCCTGGGCGCCCGCGCCGACGACGACCTGCTCGCCGACACCGACCTCGTCCTGCTGGACATCAAGTCCTTCGACATCCGCACCTACCGGACGCTGACGGGCGGTGACCTCGCGCCGACCCTCAGCTTCGCCACCCGCCTGGACCGGCTCGGCGTCCCCGTGTGGATCCGCTACGTCCTCGTCCCCGGCTGGACCGACGACCCGGCGGCCGTCGACGGGCTGGGTGCCTTCCTCGCCGGGCTCGGCAATGTCGACCGGGTGGACGTCCTGCCGTTCCACAAGCTCGGCGCCCACAAGTACGAGGCCCTCGGCATCCCCTTCCCGCTGAGCGACACATCCACCCCGGACCCGGGGCTGACCGAGCGGGTTCGCGAGCAGTTCCGGGAACACGGCCTGCGGGCCCTGTGACCCGGACCGGAGCGCCGGCCGAGTGGCGACTCGGCCGGCGCTCCGTCGGGATGTCCGGGTCCGGTCGGGATGTCCGGGTCCGGGAGAGCACCGCGGCCTCCCGGACCACGCCCCGGCGACGATCACGGTGCGGGACGGGCTCCGAGGGGCCGCGGATCGCCGGCGGCGATGTCGTCGACCCGGAAGGTCAGCTCGCTCACCACGCCGACCACTCCGTCCACCCGCCAGGTCAGCCGGACGGCGACCGGGACGTCACCGCGCCGCTCCAGCCGCCCCCTCAGCTTCACCACGCCGTCCCGCACCGACGCGGTGACGGCCCCCGGCGGCAGGCACAGCACACGGCTCAGGACCTCGTCGGTCACGTCCCGGCGGATCTCCTCGTCCGTGCGCAGGAACACCCGCAGCAGATCCCGCCGGGTGGCGATGCCGATCAGCCGGTCCTCCTCGTCCACCACGGGCAACCGGTCGACCCGGTGCCGCTCCATGACACGCGCGGCGTCCGCGACACGCTGCTCCGGGTGCACCGTGACGGCGGGCGACGACATCAGGTCCCCGACGGTCACGGCCGGCGCCAGGGCCGCGGCCCGACGGCCGGAGTGGCGCAACGCGGGCCCGAGGAACCGCCGGGTCCGGCCCCGACCGCCGCCCATCGCCGCCTGACGGTGGATCAGATCGGTCTCGGAGATCACTCCCACGACCTTGTCGTCGTGGTCCACCACGGGCAGACCGCTGATGCGGTACCGGTGCAGCAGCCGGGCCACCTCCTTGAACGACGTGTCCCGGCGGGCCTCGACGACCTCACGGGTCATCACCTCACCGACGATGCGCGTCATGACGCCCACTCCTTTCTCACCGGGTGTCGCCGCTCTCCGTCCCCGGCAGCGCGGCCCGCCCGGCTTCCAGGCGGGCGACCGGCACGCGGAAGGGGGAGCAGGAGACGTAGTCGAGGCCGGCGGCGTGGAAGAAGTGCACGGACTCCGGGTCGCCGCCGTGCTCGCCACAGACGCCGATCTTCAGGTCGGGGCGCACCGCGCGGCCCTCCGCCACGGCGATCTCGACCAGCCGGCCCACGCCCTCACGGTCGATCGTCTCGAACGGGGACACGGTGAAGATGCCCTTGTCGAGGTAGGCGGAGAAGAACGCCGCCTCGACGTCGTCACGGGAGAAGCCCCAGGTGGTCTGGGTCAGATCGTTGGTGCCGAAGGAGAAGAACCGCGCCTCCTCGGCGATCCGGCCCGCGGTGAGCGCGGCCCTCGGCAGCTCGATCATCGTGCCGACCGGGCACGAGAGGGCGATGCCCGAACGGTCGGCGACCTCCGCCAGGACCTGCTCCACCTCCTCGCGGACGATCCGCAGCTCCTCGACGGTGTCGACGAGGGGCACCATGATCTCCGCCCGCGGGTCGCCGCCCGCCCGCCTCCGTTCCACGACCGCCTCGGCGATCGCCCGCACCTGCATCGCGACCAGCCCCGGCGCGACCAGACCGAGGCGTACGCCGCGCAGGCCGAGCATGGGGTTCTCCTCGTGCATACGGTTCACCGCGTCCAGCAGCTGCGCGTCGTGCGTGCTGGGCGGGCTGCCCTGCGCCTCGGCGGCCGCCAGACGGACGGCCAGCTCGGTGCGGTCGGGCAGGAACTCGTGGAGCGGCGGGTCGAGGAGCCGGATGGTCACGGGCAGCCCGTCCATCGCCTCCAGGATGCCGACGAAGTCCTGCCGTTGCAGGGGAAGCAGCGCGTCCAGCGCCTGCTCGCGCGCGGCGTCGGTCCCGGCGAGGATCATCGCCTCGACCAGCTGTCTGCGGTCGCCGAGGAACATGTGCTCGGTACGGCACAGCCCGATGCCCTCGGCACCGAACCGCCGGGCCCGCGCGGCGTCCTCGGGCGTGTCGGCGTTCGCCCGCACCCCGAGCCGCCGTACGCCGTCCGCCTGCCGCATGGCTCGGGCCACGGCGGCCACCAGCCCCGTCGGCTCCTCGTCCCGTCCGCCGGTCTCGAAGTACCGCATCACCGCGGAGTCGACCAGCGGGGCCGCCCCCGGATACACGGCGCCCTCGGAGCCGTCGACGGAGATGACGGTGCCCTCCTCGACGGTGGTGCCGCCCACGGTGAAGCGGCGCCCGTGCGGATCCACCGTGATCTCCTCCGCGCCGCACACACAGACCTTGCCCATGCCGCGCGCGACGACGGCCGCGTGGCTGGTCTTGCCGCCGCGGCTGGTCAGTACGGCCTGGGCGGCGACCATGCCCGGCAGGTCGTCGGGGGTCGTCTCCTGCCGTACGAGGACGACCTTCTCCCCGGTGGCCGCCCGCCGTACCGCCTCGGCGGAGTCGAACACGGCCGCGCCCACGGCGGCGCCGGGCGAGGCCGGGATGCCGTGCGCGAGGGCCTCACCGACGGCCGAGGTGTCGAAGCGGGGGAACATCAGCCGTGCCAGTCCGCTCCCGCCGACCCGCGTCAGCGCCTCGTCCTCGCTGATCAGCCCCTCCTCGACCAGCTGGCCCGCGATGGCGAACGCCGCCTCCGCCGTCCGTTTGCCGACCCGGGTCTGGAGCATCCACAGCGTGCCGCGCTCGATGGTGAACTCGATGTCGCACAGATCCCGGTAGTGGGTCTCCAGGGTGCGCATGAGGTCGCGCAGCCGGGAGAACGACTCCGGGTCGATCCGGCCCAGCTCGTCGAGCGGGACGGTGTTGCGGATGCCGGCGACGACGTCCTCGCCCTGCGCGTTCGGCAGATAGTCGCCGTACAGGCCGGGCCGGCCGGTGGCCGGGTCGCGGGTGAAGGCGACACCGCTGCCGGAGTCGGCGCCGAGGTTGCCGAACACCATGGTCTGCACGGTGACGGCCGTGCCCAGGTCGTCGGGGATGTGTTCGCGGCGGCGGTAGATCCGGGCGCGCTCGCCGTTCCAGGACTCGAAGACCGCGAGGACCGCCCGGCGCAGCTGCTCGGCGGGCGACTGCGGGAAGTACTCACCCGTCCGGTCGCGGATCAGCTCCTTGTACGCCTCGACCAGCTCGGCCAGATCGGCCGCGTCCAGCCCCAGGTCGTCGGCGGCTCCCCGCCGCTCCTTCAGCCGGGCCATGAGGTCCTCGAACAGCGCGCCGTCGACCCCCATCACCGTACTGCCGAACATCTGCACGAGACGGCGGTAGGAGTCCCAGGCGAAGCGCTCGTTCCCGGACACCTTGGCCAGGCCCAGCACGGACTCGTCGTTCAGTCCGACGTCGAGGATCGTCTCCATCATGCCTGGCATGGAGAAACGGGCCCCGGAGCGGACGGACAGCAGCAGCGGATCGGCGGGCTCGCCCAGTCGGCGGTCCGCCGCCTCTTCCAGGGCGGTCAGGTGCTCGGAGATCTCGCGGTCCAGACCGTCCGGCGCGGAGCCGGTGGCCAGGAAGGCCCGGCAGGCCTCGGTGGTGACGGTGAAGCCGGGCGGCACCGGGAGGCCCATCCGGGTCATCTCCGCCAGATTGGCGCCCTTGCCGCCGAGGAGATCGGCCATCTCCCGGCTGCCCTCGGCGAACTCGTACACGTAACGGACCATGGCGTCGCGCTCCTTTGTCCGGCTTCCGGGGGAGGTGTGTGGCGGAGTCACATCTCGAAGACGATGCGCGCCTTGACCTGACCGTCGAGTACCTCGGCGATCGAGTCGTTGACCGTCTCCAGCGGGCGGGTCTCGTAGATCACCTTTGTGCGTCCGGCGGCGTGGAGCCGGAACACCTCGTCCAGATCCTGGCGGGTACCCACGATCGAACCGATCACGGACGTGCCGTTGAGGACGGTGTCGAAGATCGGCACCCGGATGGTGCCGCCGGCGGGCAGAGCGACCATGACCAGCTTGCCGCCACGCCTGAGACCGCCGTACACCGAGGCGAAGGCGCCCTCGTCGACGGCCAGCGCGATCGCCGCGTGGGCCCCACCGTGCCGCCTGAGCACCTCCGCCGGGTCCTCCTTGCGGGCGTCGATCAGGATGTCGGCGCCCAGCTCACGGGCGAGGTCGAGCTTGGCGTCGGTGACGTCGATCGCGGCGACGGTCGCTCCGGCGATCTTCGCGTACTGCACGGCGAGGTGGCCGAGACCGCCGATCCCGGAGACCGCCACCAGCTGGGTGGGACGCACCTCGGCGACCTTCAGGGCCTTGTACGTGGTGACGCCGGCGCAGGTCAGCGGGGCCGCGTCGCGCGGGTCGATGCCGTCGGGCACGGGGGCGGCGAAGTCCGCCGAGGCGAGCATCTTCTCCGCGTAGCCGCCGTCCACGCCGTAGCCGGTGTTCCGCTGCCGCTCGCACAGCGTCTCCCAGCCGGACAGGCAGTGCTCGCACCGCCCGCAGGCCCAGCCCAGCCAGGGCACCGCCACCCGCTGCCCCACCTCCAGATGGGTCACCCCGTCGCCGAGCGCCTCGACGACACCGACGCCCTCGTGGCCGGGGACGAACGGGAGGGTGGGCTTGACCGGCCAGTCGCCGTGCGCGGCGTGGATGTCGGTGTGGCACAGCCCGGACGCCTCCACCCGGATACGGACCTGGCCGGGGCCGGGCTGCGGATCGGGCCGCTCCTCGATCACCAAGGGCCGGCCGAACGACGTGACCACTGCTGCCTTCATGGAATGCTCCCGGAACTCTGTCGACGCGATGCCGTTCTCAGGCTCGGCCGCGCCCCGGCATGGCGGCAGGTGCTGGACGTCCTCCAGGGTGGGGCCGACCGGCCCCCGTAACCCGGTAGGGCCTTCAGGCCCTGGCCCTTCGGCCCGGGATCGCGGAGGATCTCCGGTAGGCAGTGGCCGGACGTCCCTCCCGGGGGAGTCCGGCGCACGATCGAAACAGAGCGATCGAAGCGGAGCGAACGACGCTCAGCGAACGACGCAGAGTGAACGAGGAGCGAATCGATGGCGGACGGCGACCGGCCCGGCCCCGACAACCCGATCCGGGTCTTCCTGCTGGACGACCACGAGGTGGTACGGCGCGGAGTGCACGACCTGCTGAACGACGAGCCGGACATCACCGTGGTCGGTGAGGCCGCCAACGTCGAGCAGGCCCTGGTCCGCGTCCCCGCCCTGCGCCCCCACGTGGCGGTACTGGACGTGCGCCTGCCGGACGGCGACGGGGTGACCGTGTGCCGGGAACTGCGCTCGAACATGCCGGAGCTGGCCTGTCTGATGCTGACCTCGTTCGACGACGAGGAGGCCCTGCTGGACTCGATCATGGCGGGCGCGTCCGGATACGTGCTGAAGCAGATCCAGGGCTCCGACCTGGTGTCCGCCGTCCGCACGGTCGCCGCCGGCCAGTCGCTGCTCGACCCCAGCGCCACCGCACGGTTGATGGCGCGGCTGCGGCAGGGCCAGGAGCCGGAGCCCGAGCCGGACGCCCTGCCGGGCCTGACCGAACGGGAGCGGGAGATCCTGGCGCTGATCGGTGAGGGGCTGACCAACCGCCAGATCGGTCAGCGGCTCTACCTCGCCGAGAAGACCGTCAAGAACCACATCTCCCGGCTGCTGGCGAAGCTCGGGGTGGAGCGGCGTGTCCAGGCCGCCGTCATCGCCACCCAGGCCGCGGACCGGCTCAAGCAGGACGGCAGCTGACGTCCGGGGCGAGCCGCGGGGCCGCCCCCGTCGACAGAACCAACCGCACGGCCACTCCCGGCGTCGACATCGAGCAGACTGGAGTCCTGCCGCGTGGACGTTCTCCTCGCGGTCGTCGACGAAGAGGAAGTCGGCGGGTGTGGCCCGCAGGGCGACGACGCACTGTTGGAAGGCGGCGGGGTCGGGCTTGGCCGCACCGATCCTCCCGGAGAACGCCATGTGGTCGAGGTCGTGCAGCCAGGGCTGGGCGGCGAGGAAGGCGTCCGCGTGGTCCGCGGGGATGTTGGACAGCAGGGCGACCCGGGCGCGGTCCCGCGGGGCCCGCACGTAGGTGACCATGCGGTCGTCGACGCGGGACCAGTTGTCGATGTCGATGAGCCGCAGCTCCTCGATCGTGCCCGCGTCGGCGGGGCGGGACAGCGTGTGCAGCACGTCGGTCCAGTACGCGGACGCGGTCTGCCGGCCGGCGTCGTAGGGCGGGCGATGGGTTCAGTAGGCCGTGGTGAAGGCGTCGACGGAGGTGCCGCAGCGGGCGGCCATCTTCTCCCGTGCGCCCGGGCGTTGGTGGCGGGCGATCGCCCCGAAGAGGTCGAACAGCACGATGCGGCGGCGGTCGGTGGACATGAGGGTCGGTTCCCTCGGGGTGGCGGGGAAGTTCGGGTCAGTGCCGGTGGGGCAGGGCGCGGGCGAGTGAGTCCAGTGCGGCCAGGCGGTCGGGGCCCGCCGGGGCGAGTACGACGCTGGTCGCGCCCGCGGCGTGGCGGGCGTCGATCGCCGCTCGGGCCTGGGCGGGGGTGCCCACGACGCTCAACGCGCGGACCCGGTCGGCGGGCATCGTCCGGGCGAAGTGCCGGGCGTCGGGGCTGGCGGCGCGGTGGGCGCGCAGTTCCCCGGCGAAGGGCAGGGGGCGATGTGCGCGGCCCACTCCGGCTCACCCACCGATTCCAGGGCCGCGCGGACACGGGCCAGGGCGGCCTCCTCGTCGTCCACGGCCGCGCCGTCGTAGACGACGACCTCCGGGGCGTTCCCGGAGGCGGCGGGGCCCAGGTGACGCAGGGACGCGGTGATGTAGCCGGGGGCGGCGGGCTCGGCCAGGAGGAGCCCGTCGGCGACCTCGCCCGCGACGCGCTGCGACTTGGGGCCGCGCACACCCGGGATCACCGGGGGCACGATGTCCGGGATCTCGGTGAGGACCACGCCCTCGCAGCGGACGTGCCAGCCGTTCTCGGGACCGGGCTCGCCCGCGATGAGCAGGCGCAGCGCTCTCGCGTACTCCTTGATCAGAGTCAGGGGACTCCCGGGCCAGGACCCGACCTGGCGCATCCAGTCGGGCATGCCGAGCCCGATGCCCGCGATGAGTGCAAACTCGGCCACACCGCCTACGCCCACGTCGGCCCCGCCACGGTGGTGCACACCCTGGTCACCGACACCACCGCAGCCGCCGACGAGGTCACTGCACTTGAAGCCGGGGGAACCGCCGTCCGCGCCGTCTGATGGACCGACGGGGCAACCTGCGGAAGCGATTCACCCTGCCGACGACCGGTCTCGCCCCGCGCCCGACCACGCGGCACAGAAGCCGGCTCAGCGCGCGGCCCGCCCTACCGGGCCCTCCCCACCCGGCTCGGGGCACAGCTCCGCGTACACCGGTGCGCTCTCGAAGGGGTACTCCACACAGCTCTCGCCCGCGAAGCACTGCGTCGCGTGCCGGCGCATCCGGGGGCCGTACGTCTCGTGGTCGATCAGTTCCGTGTAGCCGTCGAGTCCGCCCTCGCGGGGGAGCAGACCCGCTGTGTCGGCCAGGTATACGTCGAAGCCCGGGTACATCAGCCCCAGGAACGGCATGTCGTCGAGATCGAGGGCGAACACCGGGTACTCACCGTCGTCGTCCGGCTCGGTGACGGCCAGGATCCGTCGTGAGTCCGACCCACCGGGCAGCAGGAAGCACTCCGCGAAGCGTCCGGACAGCCGGCCGAACAACTCGCCCCAGAAGTCGCCCATCTCGTCCGCCACCAGGTGGTCGAGCGGCCGCGGCGCGAACGCGCCGTCCGGGGTGAACCACCCATGGCGCGCCAACAGGCTGGTGTCGTACGCCAGCCACGCACGCAGACTCGGTGACAGCGGGCGCCCCGACGGGAACACGGCCCCCGCGAGCACGTCCTGCGCCATCGGCCTGGCCTCACCGCCCTCCACCCAGGGCACGTTCACATACGGCAGCAGATACGGCAGCGCGCTCGCTCCCGGATCCCGGCGTACGACCTCGATGACCCGCTCGGTCAACGGCACTCCGTGCAGGGACTCACTCTCACCTCTCGTCGACAGAACCTCGGACCGGCGCGACGCCCGCAGTCCGCAGCCCGCAGCGAGTCAAGCATCAACGACGGGCGCCACGCGTCCGGGGAAGCACATAGGGGGAGTACGTACGACCGGTCGGTCGTCAGGACCACGCGCGGCGGGGTCAGGACAGGGCGCGGCTCCCGTGATCACGAAAGTCGGTTGAGGCGGCGCCCGATGTCGGCGAGGGTCTGTGTTCATGGAGTTCCTCTGTTACCACCGCGACCGGCCCGGCTCCCTCCCCCTGCGCGAGGAGTTGGGGGAAGCACACTGGTCCTACATGGATCAGTACGCGGAACAGCTGATCGCCCGCGGCCCGACCTTCGCCGAGGACGGCGAGACCCTCACCGGTAGTGTCCACATCGTCGACCTGCCGAATCCCGCCGCCGCCCGCGCGTTCGCCTTCGACGAACCCAACTACCAGGCGGGCGCCTACCGTGACGTCCTGCTGCGCCGGTGGCGCAACCTGCTGGGGCGCACCATGTGGGAGTTCCCCGGTGGCCGGACCGGCGGCAACCGGTACCTGGTGCTCGGCCTCGGCTCGGGCGCGCCCGCCGACCTCACCGTGCCGCCCGGCCACGACGGGCTGATCGCGTACGGGCCGCTGCTGTCCGACGACGGCGAGACCTGGCTGGGTACGGCCGTGCTGGTCCGGGCCACCGACCCGGACGCGGCCCGCGCCGTCCTGACCGAGGACCGGTACGCCGCCATCGAGGTCCACGACTGGGAGTTCGGCGGACGCCGCTGAACCGGGGCCCGCCACCCCGCCGACGCCCGCCGGGTCCGCGTCCATCGGGACGGATCCGCCGGGACGGATCCACCGGGACTGATCAGTCGGGCATGGCCTCGGCGTAGTGGCGGAAGCCGTCCCGCTCGGTGTGCAGGGCGTAGAGGCGTCCGGCCAGGGTGTCGGGGTTGCTGTGTTCGGAGTCGGGGTGGATGGCGCCGGGGATGATCAGCTGGGCTGCGTGGATGTTCTCCGGGGCGAGCGTGTCGTGGAGCATGCGTGCGTAGGCGCTCTCGGCGGCGAAGGCGACGGAGGTGCCGGCGCGTTCCGGGTGGGGGCGTACGGCACTGCCTCCGTTGACGAACAGGAGCGTGCCGCGGCCGAGTTCGCGCATGCCGGGCAGGACGGCGTTCACCGCGGTGACGGGGCCCTTGACGGAGAACGTGAGGGGCGCGTCGAGGTCGTCGGCGGTGGTGTCGAGGACCGGCTTCATGAAGTCGGCGCGCACAGCGGGGCTGTACTGGAGGATCTCGACGGGGCCGAGGGTGTCGGCGGCGGTCCGCAGGGCCGTGGCCAGCGACGCGGGGTTCAGGGCGTCGGCGGTGAAACCGCGGGCCCGGACGCCGTCGCGCGCGAGTTCGGCGGCCAGGGCGTCGAGGCGTTCGGCGTCGCGGGCGATCAGAGCGACGGTGTGACCGGCGGTGCCGAAGCGGCGGGCGGCGGCCAGTCCGAGGCCGGCACCGGCGCCGATGAGGGCGAAGGTCGTCATGGTGGGTCCCTGAGAGGTGTGGGTAACGGGGCGTGATCCGCGGCACCGAGTGTGACCGATACGCTCGGCCGCTTCCTCGCCGGGCTCCCGTGCGGTGCCCTTGCCGTCGGCCGTGCCCGCTTCGCGGGGGCCGTGGAAGGTCGTGCGCGGCCCACATGGCCCGGAAGTCGGGACCTGTGGTGACTCAGTCGGCGGCAACGCATCCGACCCGGCACCGGGACCGCCGACCCGGTCGGAAAGGGCTGCCACGCGGGGCGGAAGCGCTGACGGAGGCCCCCGGTGTACGTTCCTCTCCGGTGCGCGGCGGTCAGGCGACGGGCAGCAGCCGGACGCAGCAGTGGCCCGGGGAGGGCATGAGGCGGGCCTCCCAGCTCTCCTCCCCGAGCGTGCTGAGCACGCCGCGCAGCAGATGCAGGTTCATTCCGCACACCGTCTCGGTGTGCTCGCGGGCCAGCACATGGAAGGGGCAGTTGCCGAGCACGATCGCCTCCCCGTCGAGGCGCGGCTCGAAGCCGTGGCGCTCCAACAGGTCCGTAACCCCGGCGGTCTCCCGCTCGCCCAACTGCGCACCCAGCTCCGTCGCCTTGCGGTGCAGCACCTCGCGGACCGCCTCACCTGTCGCGTCGGACTCCTCCACCGCCTGCGCCAGCAGCCGCCCGGCCAGTTCGTAGCGCCGCTCGGGCAGGGTGACGCTGATCTGCTTTCCGGAGCGCCGGTACAGCTTCGCGGGCCGCCCGGCGCCCGGGCCGCTGCGTCCGCTGCGCCGCTCGTACACCACCTCCAGCAGCCCCTCGGCGGCCAGCCGGTCGAGATGGAAGGCCGCCGTCTGCCGCGCCAGCCCCAGGGCCTGGGCGGCGTCGTCCCGGCCGACCGGCCCGGACTGCCGCGCCACGTGGTCGTACAGCCGTCGGCGCGTCGGCTCGTCCAGGGCCGCGACGGCGGAGACGTCACCGCCGGGTGCTTCGTTCGAGTGGTCCACGCACACCAGTGTAAAACCAACAGTCATTGACTAAAGAGCCGAGCGGAGCTTCTATTGATGGTGAACCTTGTCGATAGAAGGAGGGCGTCATGCCGTCCACCCTCAGCACCACACCGGTCACGCCCCGGCGCGCCCTGGCCGCCGACCCCGCCTACCAGGCGTTCTGGATCCTGCGGACGGGATTCGCCGTGGCACCGATCCTGTTCGGCCTGGACAAGTTCGCCAACCTGCTCGTGGACTGGCCGACCTACCTCGCCCCGTGGATCGACGACCTGGTCCCGGGCAGCGCCCAGGCCACCATGTACGCCGTCGGCGTCGTCGAGATCGTCGCCGGCCTCACCGTCGCCCTCGCGCCGCGGTTCGGCGGCTGGCTCGTGGCAGGCTGGCTCGCCGGCATCATCGTCAACCTGCTGACCGTTCCGGGCTACTACGACATCGCCCTGCGGGACTTCGGCCTCCTGCTCGGCGCCGTCGCCCTCGCCCGACTCGCCGAGCGCCACCGCCCCGCGCGGACGCCGGACCGAACGGCGCGGACGCCGCACTGAACGGCGCGGACGCCGCACTGACCCGCGCGGGCACCGGACTGAGACCGCGTCCCGCCGAGGCCGGACCGGACGCTCAGCGCACCCCGCCGGCCTCCGGCGCGGGTACCGGGCGGCGCAACAGATAAAGGCCCGCGGCCGACACCAGGAGCGCCATGCAGGCGATGAACACCAGGCCCGCGCTCTCCAGGCCGATCGGCTCCGTCAGCAGACCCATCCCGATGACGGGAAGGGAGATGCCCGTGTAGGCCACCACGAAGAGCGCGGAGATCGCGGCCGCGCGACGGTCCGGCTCGGCGGCGCGGGCCACGGCCGACAGCGCCCCGCGAAACGCCAACCCCTGCCCGGCGCCGCCGACGAGCGCGCTCAGCACGACCAGCGGCAGCGACTCCCACCGCAGCGCACCCGCCAGCAGCGCCAGACCGGTCAGCAGCGCGGCACACCCCAGCGGCAGCGACCGGCCCACCCCGACCGGGCCGACGGCCAACTGCCCGCCGGTGGACGCGAAGAAGGCCAGCGCGACGACCAGACCGCTCACCGCGTGGTCGCGCACGTCGAGGGACTGCGCGAGGAAGGCCGGGCTGACCGATGTGAAGACCCCGAACAGCGCGAACCCCACGAAGGACGCGGTCGCCGCCGGCGCGAACACCGCCCGGACACCCGGAGTCAGGCCCGGCCGCTCGAGCCGTACGGTGCTCAGCGGCCGACGCTCCCGCACTGTTTCCGGAAGCCGCAGCAGAACGACGGCCGAGCAGGCCACCAGGGCGAGGTGAACGGCGAACGGCAGATACAGCGGCCAGTCGGCGTACTCCGCCAGCACCCCCGCGAGCAGCGGACCACACCCGAGGCCGCCCATGTTCGCGGCGGTCGCCACGAACGTCGCACGTGACGCACCCCCGGGCGGCGCCAGCTCCATGACGTACGCCGTGGCGGCCCCGGTGAAGAGGCCCGCCGACAGACCCGACAGCAACCGCCCCGCGTAGAGCCAGCCCATCGCGGTGGCCGACAGGAAGCAGACGGCGCTCGCTGCCGCGAACCCCAGCCCCCACAGCAGCACCGGGCGGCGTCCCACGGAGTCCGAGACATTGCCCGCCAGGAGCAGTACCCCGATGACCCCGACGGCGTAGACGGCGTAGACGACGGTGACCGTCAGCTCGGAGAAGCCGAACTTCTCCTGGTAGAGGCCGTAGAGAGGGGTCGGCAGCGTCGTGCCGACCATGCACACGGCGAACACCGCCCCGCCGAGCAGGCACCGCCGCCAGCCACCAAGATCACTGCCCATACCGCCGACGGTAACGGCATGGACGGGCGCACGCGCCCCGGCGCGGCCCGCCCTAGCGAGCCGTTCGGCGGACGGGGCAGCCGCTCGCACACAGAGCCCTCGGGTCAGCGGTCGGTGGTCTCGTCGCGCCGGCAATGCAGGAAGAGATGCGGCTCGGGGCCGGCGGTCGGGTGGTCCGGGGTGAAGAGAGCGGTGTGCCGGGACACCACCGTCAGGCCCGCCGCCTCCACCATGGCGACGACGTCCTCCTCTGCGAAGCTGGTCGCGCGGACGGGTTGGCCCATGAACACCACCTCGACGTCCTCGACGTCCGCCGGCACGGTGGCCAGCACCAGATGCCCGCCGGGCCGCAGGGCCAGTGCCAGCCGCCGCAGCACGGCCGACTGTTCGGCGCGGGTCATCTGCAGCAGCGAGAAGAACACGCACACACCGTCGAACGAGTCGGCCTCCAGTGGAAGTTCGCGGATGTCCGCGTGGCGGAACTCGGCCTCGGGGACCTGACGCCCGGCTAGTTCCACCATGACGGGGGAGACGTCGACCCCCAGCACCGAGTGGCCCGCCTTCACCAGCGCCGCCGCGGTGGGCCGCCCGGTGCCGCTGCCGACGTCCAGCGTCCGGGCGTCGGGAGGCAGCCGCTCGACCAGCCACTCCAACGCCGCCAGATGCGCCGGGGCATGGGCGAAAGCCCTCTCGTAGTCTGCTCCCAAGGTGTCGAACAGCACGGCGGCGGGCGGCCGTTGGTGCTCCTGCGTCACGTCGGTGTCCCTTCGCTGGCCGACCCGCATCGTCGCACTGGCGGGACGTGCGCCACAACGTTCGCCACAACGTCGGTCCGGTGCGCGTCCCGACGGCCCCGGCAGGGGAGAATGAGGGCCGTACCCAACGGTCGACCCTTGCGGAGGAGCGGGAAATGCAGGACGCGCGAGCGGGGCAGGTCGCCGGACCCGACGACCTCGTCGATGTGGCCCGCCTGGTCACGGCGTACTACGCGCTGCACCCCGACCCGGCCGAGCCCGGGCAGCGGGTGGCGTTCGGCACCTCGGGACACCGCGGTTCGTCCCTCGCGGCGGCGTTCAACGAGGACCACATCGCCGCCACCAGCCAGGCCATCTGCGAGTACCGCGCCGCCCAGGGCACCGACGGCCCCCTCTTCCTCGGGGCCGACACGCACGCCCTGTCCGAGCCGGCGCGGGTCACGGCGCTGGAGGTGTTCGCCGCCAACGACGTGACCGTCCTCATCGACCAGGCCGACGGCTACACGCCCACCCCGGCGGTCTCGCACGCCATCCTCACCCACAACCGCGGCCGCACGTCGGCCCTCGCCGACGGGGTGGTGGTCACCCCCTCGCACAACCCGCCCGCCGACGGCGGCTTCAAGTACAACCCGCCGAGCGGCGGCCCCGCTGGTTCCGAGGCGACCTCCTGGATCCAGGACCGCGCCAACGAGATCATCACCGGCGGTCTGAAGGACGTACGGCGCATCCCGTACGCCCGTGCCCTCGCCGCCCCCGGCACCGGCCGCTACGACTTCCTCGGCACCTACGTCGCCGATCTGCCCGCCGTACTGGACCTGGACGCGATCCGCTCCGCGGGTGTGCGCATCGGCGCCGATCCGCTGGGCGGCGCCTCCGTCGCCTACTGGGGTCGGATCGCCGAACAGCACCGGCTCGACCTGACGGTGGTCAACCCGCTCACCGACCCCACCTGGCGGTTCATGACGCTCGACTGGGACGGCAAGATCCGCATGGACTGCTCCTCGCCGTATGCGATGGCCTCGCTCATCGAGCAGCGCGACCGGTTCGACATCGCCACGGGCAACGACGCCGACGCCGACCGGCACGGCATCGTCACCCCGGACGGCGGCCTGATGAACCCCAACCACTATCTGGCCGTGGCGATCTCGTACCTCTTCTCGCACCGGGAGCAGTGGCCGGCCGGTGCCGGGGTCGGCAAGACCCTCGTGTCGTCCAGCATGATCGACCGGGTCGCGGCGGACGTCGGCCGGGAACTCGTCGAAGTCCCCGTCGGCTTCAAGTGGTTCGTGGACGGCCTGTCCGACGGCACGCTCGGCTTCGGTGGAGAGGAGTCGGCGGGCGCGTCGTTCCTGCGCCGCGACGGCTCGGTGTGGACCACCGACAAGGACGGCATCATCCTGGCGCTGCTCGCCTCCGAGATCACGGCGGTCACCGGAAGGACCCCGTCGCAGCACTACGCGGGGCTCACCGACCGGTTCGGCGCCCCCGCCTACGCGCGCGTCGACGCCCCGGCCACCCGCGAGGAGAAGGCCCTGCTCGCCAAGCTCTCCCCGCGCCAGGTCACCGCCGACACCCTCGCCGGCGAACCGGTCACCACGGTCCTCACCGAGGCCCCCGGCAACGGCGCCGCCCTCGGCGGCATCAAGGTGGCCACCGCCAACGCCTGGTTCGCGGCCCGCCCCTCCGGCACCGAGGACGTCTACAAGATCTACGCCGAGTCCTTCCACGGCCCCGACCACCTGGCCCGGATCCAGGAGGAAGCCAAGTCGGTGGTGCTGGGGGCCCTGAAGGCGTAAAGGGCTTCGAACGTCCCGGACGGCGAACCGGCCCACCCCACCCGGAGGCCCCGGTGATCAACACCCTTGTGCCCGGCCCGAGCCCGCCGGTGCGCAGCGAACGGAGTGCCAAGACCCCGGCTACCGGCAGAGCGACCGCCTTCGCCTGGTCCAAGCTCTTGGGCACCTCGGCGAGCGCCCCCGTATCGATCGCGACGCGCTCGGCGAACGCCCCCGAGGTCAAGGAGACCACGCGGGCGCCCACTGCCGGACCGGTTCCGTCGGCGGCGGCCTGAACCACCACCCCGGCGGCGTCCGAACCGAGCACCGCACCCACCGGGACTCGACTGGAGCGGGCGTCGTTGAGGTCGCCGTAGTTGAGGAAGCAGAGGGCGCAGGTGAGGGTGCCTCAGTTGGCGATGTCGGCGTTGACCAGGTCGCCTGTGGTCGGGCGGCAGTAGGCGGCGATCGCCGGGACCATGATGAGGACGGAGCCGCCGGGCGGGGGCGGTGTCGTCGTCGCCGGCCTGATGGGCGGCGGCCGCTCCGGGCGGGTGGACGGTGATGAGGCCGCGGTCCGGCGCCCTCGGCGCGCCGACCGTTCTCACTGGGGCTGTACCGGGCTCTGGCAGGCAGGGCAGAGTTCGAAATGTCCTTGGTTGACGACGCTTCCCCAGCCGCGACAGTTGTCGCAGTCACGGGCGCGGGCGATGTTCACGTGGCGGGTTGAGACAGGAGCGTTGGGGTGGGCTCCGTGGATCATGCGGCCTTACTCCCTCGGGTAGAGGTCTCAGGCATAACTATTACATATTTCGCAAAGGCATCCAATCGGATGAATGGTGCATGTCGGGGTCTGGGTGCACAGCCAGGCCCGGCACCGGCCCGGCTGTTTGCCGTCGGTAGCGGCGGGGACCCGCAGGTCATGAGCGCAACATCACGTCGTCGGACGGCGCAGAACCGGGTGCTGTGGCTGCTGGACCGGCTGGAGCGCGACCCACGGGGCGATGCGGTGATCGGCGTGCTCCGCGAGCGGGTGCGGTCCCTGCCGCTGGGGCGCGGCCGGGACGTGCTGCACGGCCGCTGGCTGGGGCACCCGGTCCATCCGCTGCTGGTCCAGGTACCGATCGGCAGCTGGCTCTCCGCCGCCGTCCTGGATCTGCGCCCCAGCCGCTCCCGTGAGGCGGGCCTCCTCGTCGGCGTCGGACTCGCGGCCGCCGCTCCGGCCGCCCTGGCCGGCGCCGTCGACTGGGCGGAACTCCACCGCCGGCAGCAGCGCGTCGGACTCGTGCACGCCGCGGCCAACGTGGCGGCGGTCGGCCTCTATGCCGCCTCGCTCGTGTCACGCGCGCGTGGCCGTAGGCTCGCCGGCCGTGCCTACGGCTTCCTGGGGCTGACGGCGGTCGGCGCCGGCGGCATGCTCGGCGGCCACCTCGCCTACCGCCAGGCGTCCGGCGCCAACCACGCCGAGGAGGTCCCGCACGTCGTGTCGCGGGGCTGGCGCAGGATCGGCACCGTCGACGAGTTCCCGGTCGGTCAGGCCGTACGGCGCGCCGTGGACGACGTGCCGATCCTGGTCGTACGCGAGACCGGCGGGACGCTCCACGCGCTGGCCGAGCGGTGCAGCCACCTCGCGGGACCGCTGTCCGAGGGCACCGTCGCGGACGGATGCGTCCAGTGCCCCTGGCACGGCAGCGTCTTCCGCCTGTCGGACGGCTGGAACGTACGCGGCCCCGCCACCGCGCCCCAGCCCGCTTTCGACACCCGGATCACCGACGGCCACGTCGAGATACGCCTGCGTCAGCAGGACGGCGCGGAGCCGACGGCGAACGGCCGGGCGGAGGGTGGGCAGACGGCGGACGGCCGGGCAGCGGAGGAACAGGCGGCCGACCGGCACAGCGGAGCCGGGGCGACGGGCCGGAGCCACCGGCACGGGCCGCACCGGCCCGGCGACTGACGACTTCTCCCGCACACCGCCCCCCCAGACCACGGATCGAGTTACTGCGGCGTGCTGCCGTGCCATTCGCAGCACAGGACCGTGGCGTCGTCGGCCAGGAAACCGTCGTGGTAGTCGAGGACCGCGTGGACCAGCCGGCGCAGCGTCTCGGGCAGCGGGACGCCGTCGGCGTGGTGGCGGACGACGAAGTCGACGAAGCGGTCGCGGCCGAACTCCTGCCCGTTGGTGTCGCGCGCCTCGGTGATGCCGTCGGTGTGGAACAGCAGCCGGTCGCCCGGTTCCAGCTGCTCCCGGCAGACCGTGGCGGACAGGCCCAACTCGGTGCCGAGGGGATGGGTGGGCGGACAGTCCAGAGTGGTGACCCAGCGGCCGCCCCGGATGAGCACGGGCAGGGTGTGCCCGTAGTTGACCCAGCTCAGGTAGCCGGTCGTGACGTCGAGGTCGGCGAGGATGCCGGTGGCGTAACGGCTGCGGTGGAACTGTTCGACTAGCGCCTCCTCGATGGCGCTGCCCGCTTCGGACAGTCCGGCTCCCCGGCGGCGGTGGCTGCGGCAGGTGGCGATGGCCAGGTTCGCGGTGAGCCCCGCTGCCGTGTCGTGGCCCATAGCGTCGAAGATGGCCAGATGGGCCGTGTCCGCGGCCAGGGCGTAGTCGAAGGCGTCCCCGGCGGTCTCGTACGCCGGTTCCATCGCGGCCGCGATCGTCACCCTGCCGTCGGAGAACGTCTGCGGCGGCATCAGGGTCCACTGCATCTCCGCGGAGGGGCTCATTCGCCGGGTGCGGGTGAGGCGCGCGTAGGAGTCGCTGTAGCTGCGCTTGGACACCAGCATCAGCCCCAGCAGGGAGGCGAGGTCCTGCATCGCCTCCTGGTCCGGGTCGGCGGCGGTGACGTCGACGCGCAGCACTCCGAGGCGTTCGGTGCCGTCCACCACGGGGATCCAGTGCCGCCCGCGTCCGTCGGTCACCGCGCCGCCCAGGCCCTTCTGGAAGGCCCGGCCCGCCAGAGTGGCGTCGACCCGGAGTTCCTCGCCGCCGTCGCCGGCGTCGATGCCCCGGCCGGTTACCTCCCGCAGCACGTCCTGCTGCAGATCGGCCAGAAAAATACTGGTGCTGCCGAGTCCGGCACGCTTCGCGTGCGTCGCGACGAGGGCGGACATCCCCTCGAACGTCGTCAGATGGCTGGCCCGGGTGAGCGCCACGAGCATGCGCGCCGGGTCCTCGTACACCGTCACACCAAGCCCCGTCGAAAGGGGACTGCCCGGTTCCGCCCGTCGACCTCGTCCGTTCACGGTGGTCAGGAACGGCTGACGGCTGACGAAGACGAGAAGCCCGAATGGCTGTTACGGCCAGCCTACGGCAGCGGTCGGACGGGAGGCGGCCCACGGGCGACGAGGGCCACGGCCGATCCGGGTCACCGTTTCACACCGGGCCCGTGACGCCGAGCGCCGATTCCCCCTGGGCCCTGCCCCGGAGCAGCCCGCGGCGCTCCTCCTCGCACGTACCGCCCCACACTCCCTGCACGCCCCTCGCCCGGAGTGCCCACGACAGACAGGGGTGGATCACCGGGCAGCGCCGGCAGATCGCCTTCGCCCTGGCCTGCTGATCCCGCAGGGCGGCCCCGGTGACGGCCACGGGGAAGAAGAGTTCGGGGTCCTCGTGGGCACATGCCGCGTCCCGCCACCAGTCCATGGCTGCCGCCTTCCCGTCCGCGTCGGCGACCAGCGGATCGGTCCCGCCACCGGCGGGCACCGCCGCCGATGCCCCGGCGTCCGCTGGACCCCTGCCAGCGGAGTGCGCTGTCCCACCGGGGGAGCCCGACCTCGTCACGAAGCAGACACATCGCGCGGCCTTATTTTCACGCCAAACCCGGCGTTCGCAACCGTCCCGGACGAGATCAGATCGCGGGATCGGTCGTAGGCGAGTGATCCACGGGTACCCGGTCGCCGTGCAGAGGCCCTGGCCGGGCCCCGTGACGGTCCGGTCGGGGTGAGAAACGCATCGAGGAGGTCTCAGATGAGCACGGTCAAGGAAGCGGTGGAAGTCGAGGTTCCCGTCCACACCGCTTACAACCAGTGGACCCAGTTCGAGGAGTTCCCGCAGTTCATGGAAGGGGTCGAGGAGGTCCGGCAGGTCGACGACCGCCACAACCACTGGACGACCAAGATCGGTGGGGTGAAGCGCGAGTTCGACACCGAGATCGTCGATCAGCTTCCGGACGAGCGGATCACCTGGCGCACGATCACGGGTGACACCAGGCAGAAGGGCACGGTCCACTTCGAGCGCGTGGACGACACGCACACCCGGGTGGAACTCGTCATGGACATCGAGCCCAGCGGCACCGTCGAGAAGGCGGGCGACATGCTGGGCATGATCGACCGGCGTGTGAAGGGCGACATGCGGCGCTTCAAGGAGTACATGGAGAAGCGCGGCGGCGAGTCCGGAGCCTGGCGTGGCCGCATCAGGCCCGGCGAGTGACCCCGCTCCGCCCCTGAGACGCGTCCTCGTCGGCGCCGACCGCCTGCACGGTGGCCGGCGCCGACGTATGTACGGGCCCGGCCACCCCGGTCGGGACGAAGCCGCCGCCGCCCTCCCGCTACCGGCCGGCCCCGGCGGGACGGCACCGCCGGGCCCCACCGCTCCCTGCCGCCCCCGGCGGAACCAAGCCCCCGGCCCCACCGCTCCCTGCCGCTTCTCCGCGCCGCGTCCGCCCCTCCCGCCCGCTTCCCCACCCTCCCCGCACACCGCGCGACCAGGGCGGAATCGCCCTGCCCGTAGGTCCGTTCGGCCCTACCCGCGGGCGATCGGCGCGGGCTTCACTGCATCCCATCGGTTGTTGAGGCGGAAGGACACGCATGTCCGGCAAGAGGACGGCTGGGGAGGGCGAGCGGTGATCGTCGCGGTGGGGCACGCTGATCTGACCGCGCCCGCGCTGGAGTTGGTGCAGGCCGAACTACGGGACCACCTGGACCGGCTGAGCGACGGAGCCGCCGGGCTCGTGCGCGCCGGGGCCGGGGTGCCCGTGGCGTTCGGGCGGGCGGTGCGCGCGGCGGGCAGGAGGCTGGTGGTGCTGCTGCCGACGCAGCGCGCCGTGCCCGCCGTCCTGCCCGAGGCCGACCGGTCGGGGGCCGCGGAGCTGCTGACGCTGGCCGAGGAGGTCCGACTGCTGGGCTTCGACCCCGCCGACCGCGACGCCCGCGTGAGCGCCGACGAACGTGTCGTCGCGGCCGGCCGGAAGGTGTACGCGGTCTGGGACGGCTCACCGTCCGACGGTACGGATGCCACCGCTCACCTGGTGGCGTTCGCCCGGTCCCGCGGCATCCCCGTCGAGGTCATCTGGCCGGCCGGCGCCGCCCGCAGGACGCGGCCGGCGGACGCTCACGACACGTCGGCCGCAGAGGCGGACACCCGCCCGGCGGCCATGCCCCACGCCGCTGCCCGCGCGGTGAAGGGCGGTGCCAGGTGAGCACGACGAGTATCGCGCCCGGCCAGGACGCCCCGCAGCGGGGCGACGGCTCGCCGACGGGGGCCCGGCCCGCCTTCGCCTGGCTCCTCGTGATCACGGGGGCGCTCGGACTCCTCGGTTCCTTCGTCATCACCGTCGACAAGTTCCGGCTGCTGGAGAACGCCTCGTACGTGCCCCCGTGCAGCCTCAGCCCCGTGGTGTCCTGCACGAGCGTGATGCGCAGTGAGCAGGCGGCCGTGTTCGGCTTCCCCAACCCGGTGATCGGCCTGATCGCGTTCGGCGTCGTCATCGGCATCGGGTTCGGGCTGCTGGCGGGGGCCCGCTACCGGCGCTGGTACTGGCTCGGCCTCAACGCCGGCACCCTCGGCGGGGTGGTCTTCAGCATGTGGCTGATGACGCAGGCGCTGTACGACATCGGCGCGCTCTGCCTGTGGTGCATGCTCGTGTGGGCCGCCACGATCGCCATGTTCTGGTACACGACCGTCCACAACCTCCGCCACGGCATCATCCGCGCACCGCGCCAACTCGTCGCCGCGGCCTGGGAGTTCCACTGGGCGGTCCCCGTCACCTGGTACGCCCTGATCGGGATGCTCATCGCGACCCGGTTCTGGACCCACTGGCAGGCACTGCTCTCCTGACCGGCCGGGCCGCCCGGCACCCCCGCGCCGTCCCGACGGGACGCGAGCCCCGGTCTCTTCGATACTGGCGGAGTGACCGGCTGGACATGGGAGTACGAGGGCTACGAGGCCGCCGACGAGCGGCTGAGGGAGTCGCTGTGCACCCTCGGCAACGGCTGCTTCGCCACCCGGGGGGCCCTGCCCGAATGCGCCGCCGACGGCGTGCACTACCCGGGCACCTATGTCGCCGGCTGCTACAACCGGCTCACCTCCGACGTCGCGGGGCGCCGGGTCGACAACGAGGACATGGTCAACCTCCCGAACTGGCTGCCGCTGCGCTTCCGCCTGCCCGGACAGCAGTGGCTCACCCCGGACACGGGCACCGTGCTCGACCACCGCCAGGTCCTCCACCTGTCCACGGGCACCCTGGAGCGCCGGACCACGTACGCGCTCGACGCACGGCGCACCCTGGCGGTGCGACAGCAACGCCTCGTGCACATGGCCGACCCCCATCTCGCCGCGCTGCGCACCGAGTTCACCGTCGACGGGGTGTCGGACGCCACGGAGTTGGAGGTCGAGGCCCTGCTCGACGGCGGGGTCACCAACGCGGGCGTGCCCCGCTACCGCGACCTGGACGGCCGCCACCTCACCCATGTGCACACCGGTTCCGCCGGCACGGACACGGTGTGGCTGCGCTGCCGCACCCGCACCTCCGACATCCGCGTGGGCATGGCGGCCCGCCTGACCGCCGGGGCCCCGGTCCACGACCGGCACACACCCCCGTACGCCGTCCAGGCCGTCCGGCTGCGTCTCGCGCCCGGCACCAGCCGCACCGTCGACAAGACCGTGGCCCTGCACACCTCCCGCGATCCGGCGATCAGCGACCCGCTGCGCGCCGCGATCGACCGGGTGGGCCGCGCCCCCGGCTTCGACGGACTGCTCGCGGCACACACCACCGCCTGGGCCCAGCTGTGGCGCCGCGCCGACCTGGAGGTGCCCGGCGAGGCGGGCCCCGTCCTGCGGCTGCACCTCTTCCACGTCCTGCAGACCCTGTCCCCGCACACCGCCGACCTCGACGTCGGCGTACCCGCCCGCGGGCTGCACGGGGAGGCCTACCGGGGACATGTCTTCTGGGACGAGCTGTTCGTGCTGCCGTACCTGAACCTGCACTTCCCCGAGGTGTCCCGCGCCCTGCTCCGCTACCGCCACCGGCGCCTGGACCAGGCCTGCGCCGCCGCGCGCGCCGTCGGACGGCGCGGTGCCCTGTACCCGTGGCAGAGCGGCAGCGACGGACGGGAGGAGACCCAGGAACTGCACCTCAACCCGCGCTCGGGGCGCTGGCTGCCCGACCACTCCCGGCTCCAGCGCCACGTCGGGTCGGCGATCGCGTACAACGTCTGGCAGTACTGCGAGGCCAGCGGCGACGCCGAGTTCCTGCACACCAAGGGCGCCGAGATGCTGCTGCAGATCTCCCGCTTCTGGGCGGACTCCGCCACATACGACAAGAGCCTCGGCCGGCACCGCCTCCGCGGTGTCGTCGGCCCCGACGAGTACCACGACGCCTATCCCGGCGCGACGGAACCCGGCCTCGACGACAACGCGTACACCAACGTCAGCGCGGCCTGGGTCCTCACCCGCACACTCGACGTGCTGCGCGCCCTGCCCGAGCCCCGCCGCCGCGAACTGGCCGAGCGGACCGGCCTGGACGGCGGGGAACTCGAACGCTGGGAGGACGTGTCGCGCACCCTGCACGTGCCCTTCCACAACGGCGTCATCAGCCAGTTCGAGGGCTACGGGAACCTCGCCGAACTGGACTGGCCGGAGTACCGCAGACGGTACGGCGACATCCGGCGACTCGACCGGATCCTGGAGGCCGAGGGCGACACCGTCAACCGCTACCGGGCGTCCAAGCAGGCCGACGTGCTGATGCTCGGATACCTCTTCTCACCCGCCGAACTGTTCCGTCTGTTCGCCCGGCTCGGCCACCGGCTGGACGACGACATCTGGCGGCGGACCGTCGACCACTACCTCGCCCGCACCAGCCACGGCTCCACCCTCAGCGGACTGGTGCACGGCTGGGTCCTGGCGCGGGCCCGACGGGCCGAGGCATGGGCGTTCTGCCAGGAGGCCCTGCGCGGCGACATCGCCGATCTGCAGGGCGGCACCACCGGCGAGGGCATCCACCTCGGCGCCATGGCCGGCACCCTCGACCTCGTCCAACGCGGCCTGACCGGCCTGGAGACCCGGGAGGGCGCCCTGTGGCTCGACCCGGTGCCGCTGCCGGAACTGTCCTCGTACGGGTTCGCCCTGCGCTACCGCGGCCACTGGGGCGTACGGCTCCGCCTGGAGCGTGGCCGCGTGGAGATCACGGTGCCCGCCTCGGACCGCTCCCCGATCGACATCCGCCTGCCCGGCCGTGAGGTGCGCCTCCAGCCGGGGGAGAGCAGACACCTCGACCTCCCCGACCGGCCCACCTGACAGCGCCCCCAGCGGCCCGGGACGGGAGCGGCGGCACCCGGCGTTCTCCGACCCCGTCCCCGTCCCAACCTCCGTCCCCCGGGTCTCAGCCTCCGTCCCCGCCCCACTCCCGGTACGCGGCCACGGCCGTCGGCAGGGTGGGGAAGATCCGGTCGGCGCCGACGGACTCCGCGAGGCCGTACGCCCTCAGGTCGTCCATCAGGTCCTGCTTGACGCGGGCGAGCGCGAAGACGACGCCCCGCCGGGTCAGCTCACGGCGCAACTCGTCCACGGCGTCCAGGGCGGTGATGTCGACCTCGACGTTCGCCTCGGTGTTGAGGACGAACCAGCGCACTGGGTCCTCCTGCTCGTCCACCGCGGCCAGGGCGCGGCGGCGGAAGTCCTCCGCGTTGGCGAAGAACAGCGGGGAGTCGTAGCGGTACACCAGCAGGCCGGGGATGGTCCGGGCGTTCGGGTAGTCGTCGATGTCGTGCATGCCGGCCACCCCGGGCACCAACCCCTCGACGGCGTCGTGCGGACGCGCCACCCGGGTCAGCAGTTCCGCGATCGACAGGCCGACGGCGACGAGCACCCCGTACAGGATGTCGAGGGCGAGGACCCCGGCGAGGCAGCCGAGGGCCAGCAGCAGCTCCCGCCTGCGGAACGACGCGAGCCTGCGGAAACCCGCCAGGTCGATCATGCGGACGGCCGCGTACACGACGAGGACGCCCAGAACGGCCCTCGGCGTGCGGGACACCAGCGGGCTGAGGAAGAGCAGCACCGCCAGTACTGCCGCCCCGGCGACCAGCGAGTACGCCTGGCTGCGGGCACCCGCGGTGGACGCGAGCGCGGTACGGCTGGCGCTGCTGCTCACCGGGAAGCCGCTCAGCGCACCCGCCCCGAGGTTGGCGGCGCCCAGCGCGAGGAACTCCTGGTCGGCGTCGAGCACCGCTTCGCCGTCGCGGTCGGCGAAGGCCCGCGCGGTGAGGATGAAGTCGGTGTAGCCGACGAGGAGCACGCCCAGCGCGGGGAGCACCAGCCGCGGCAGCTCGCTCAGGTCGAGCGAGGAGAACCCGGGCAGGCCGACCGGCACGTCACCGATCACCTCGATGCTGTACCGGTCGTCCAGCCCGAAGGCGGCGACGGCCGCCGTACCCAGGACCAGCACCAGCAGAGGGCCGGGCACGGCCCGGACGTACCGGGCGGCGGTGAACAGGACAGTCAGCGCGACGGCGGAGAACAAGACGGTGGCCGTGTGCGCCTCCGACAGGTTTCCGAGGAACGACCACAGCTGCGCGAAGAACGAGGACCCCGTGGTGTCGACCCCTGTGAGCTTGGGCAACTGGTCCACCGTCATGATCAGCGCCACGCCCGCCAGATAGCCGATCAGCACCGGCCGGGACAGCAGGTCCGCGACGAAGCCGAGCCGCGCCAGACGCGCCACCACGCACAACAGGCCCACCGTGATCGCGAGCGTCGCGGCCAGGGTCGCGTACCGGTCCGGGTCCCCGGCGGCGAGGGGAGCCACCACCGTCGCCGTCATCAGCGCCGTCGTCGACTCCGGGCCGACCGACAGCAGCCGGGACGAGCCGAGCAGGGCGTACGCGGCCAGGGCCGGCAGGATCGCCCACAGCCCGACGACCGGCGGCAGCCCCGCCACCCCCGCGTACGCCATCACCTGCGGCACCAGGTACGCGGCGACCGTCACCCCGGCCAGGACGTCGCCCTTCAGCCACGCGCGCCGGTAGCCGAGGAGCGTGCCGAGCCCGGGGGCCAGGCGGCGCCACCCCGGAATGTTCCGTCTGCCCGAGCCCTGGACCATGGGCCTCCCTCCACCGAATGGAGATCAGCATCCACCGCGGAGAGGCCCGGGCGCGAGCCGCACGGCCGGACTCCGCACCGAACCCGTCGTGTCAGGGACGTTCGGCCCCCGCCGGGGACTTGCGGCCCCTCCACCACCGGCCCCCGCGGCACGACGCTGGGTGCACACCCCCCCCGTCATGCGGACGGCCGCGTACACGACGAGGACGCCCAGGAGGGCCCTCGGCGCGCGGGGCAGCAGCGGGCTGAGGAAGAGCAGCACCGCCAGGACCGCCGCCCCGGCGACCAGGGAGTATGCCTGACTGCGGGCACGCGCGGTGGACGCGAGCGCGGTACGGCGGGCGCTGCTGCTCACCGGGAAGCCGCTCAGCACACCCGCCCCGAGGTTGGCGGCACCCAGGGCGAGAAACTCCTGGTCGGCGTCCCCTGCCGTACCCGCGCGTCGTTGACCGCCCGCGCAGGGGCGGGGCTGCTACCACAGGGTGCTATGAACGCAAGCCCGGAGCGGCGACGAGCCCGACCTCAAGCGGATCTCATGCCGAGAGACAGGATGCTCGCCCTCACCGACGGTGTGACGGCCATCGCCATGACGCTGCTCGTGCTGGACGTCGAGCTACCCGATGGGCTCGACGGGGCCGAGCTGCGCCAGGCGCTCGACGAGGTTCAGTCCCAGGTGGGTGCCTTTCTGCTGAGCGCGGTGGTGATCGCGCTGTTCTGGAGGGCCCACCATGCGGCGGTGCGGAACGCGGACGGGATCGGCCTCTACGCGTTCTGGCTCCATGTGGCGTTCCTGGCGCTGGTGTCCCTGATCCCGTTCCCCACCCACGTCCTGGAAACGTACGGCGACCGTTTCCTCGGGCCCGGTCTGTACGGGGCTGTCATCGGCGCGGCCGCACTGGTGCTGTACGGGATCGATCTGCACGTCAGCCGTTCGGCGGGCGTGAATTGGCGCAGCGTCCCGCTCCCTGCCCAGGCGATCGTGTTTCTGGCCTCGGTGCCCATCGCGCGCATCTCACCCATCGCCGCCATCTACAGCTGGGCGGCCAGCGTTCCTCTGTCCATGCTGGCCGACCGAATCGCCGCTCGCCGTGGCGAACGGCCGTAACGAGAGCCCTGATCCCGGCGCGTTCGACGATCCTGGTCCCGCCGGACCAGTACCAGCAGAGGGCGGGAACAACCCGGATGTACCGGGCGGACGTGAAGAGGAAGGCCTGCGCGACGGCGGAGAACACGACGGTGACCGTGTGCGTCTCCGACAGGTTCCCGAAGAACGACCACAGCTGCGCGAGGAACGAGGACCCCGTCGTGTCGACCCGGTGAGCTTGGGCAGGCTGGTCCACCGTCGAGCCACAACACGAGGCTCCGTACCGAACCCGTCACGTCAGGGACGTTCGGCCCCTGCCGGGGACTTGCGGCCCCTCCACCACCGGCCCTCGCGGCACGACGCTGGGAGCACACCCCCCGTTCAGGAGGCAGAAATCATGGTGAACACCGTTGTCGCAGGGCTCGACGGTTCGGCCGAGAGCCGGGCCGCCGCCGAGTGGGCGGCCCGCGAGGCCAAGCTGCGGGACCTGCCGCTGACCCTCCTGCACGTCTGGGAACCGGTACCCGACCCCATCGCCCAGGCCCCGCTGCTCGCCGCCGAGACGCTCCAGCACTGGAGCGAGCGCATTCCGCGCGAGGCGGCCGAAGGGCTGCGGCTGCGGCATCCCGGCGTGGACGTCACCGTGGAACACATGAGCGGCCGGCCCGGCGAGGTCCTGACCCGCGCGGCGAAGGACGCCGCGCTGCTCGTCCTCGGCTCCCGGGGGCTCAGCGGCATCGGCGGCTTCCTGGTGGGCTCCGTCGGCCAGCTGGTCGTCGCGCACGCCGAGCAGCCGGTCGTCCTCGTCCGCGCCGGGGAACAGGCATCCGACGAGCACCAGGCCGACCCGGTCGGCATCCCGTCGGCGGCCACCCCCTTCCGGCCCGTCGTCCTCGGCCTCGACACCGAGCACCCGCACGACAGCGTGATCGAGTTCGCCTTCGACGCGGCCTCCCGCCGCGGAACCGCCCTGCGGGTCGTCAACGGCTGGAACCCGCCGCCGTACTACGCCTACGCCATCCCCGCCGACCCGGAACTCGGCCCCGAGCTGCGCACCAACCAGGTCACCGCCCTGACCGAGGTCCTCAGGCCGTGGCAGGAGAAGTTCCCCGACGTCGACGTCACCGAGGTGTGCCGCTGGGGCAACCCCGCCCAGCACATCGTCGACGCCTCCCGCGAGGCGTCCCTCGTGGTCGTCGGGCGCCGTATCCGCCGCAGCCCCATCGGCACCCACATCGGCCCGGTCACCCATGCCGTCCTGCACCACTCCGCCGCCCCTGTCGCCGTGATCGCCCACCCCTGACGGGGAATCCGCGCTCCCCCCACTCCGAGGAGGACCACCGATGGAACGTCCCCTGGTCGTCGGTGTCGACGGCTCCGCACCGAGCCTGCGGGCCGTCGACTGGGCGGCCGACGAGGCCGCCCTGCGCGGGGTGCCGCTGCGGCTGGTGCACGCCTCGCTGTGGCAGCGCTACGAAGGCGCCGCGCTCGCCGAGGACCTCGGCAAGCCGTCCGAGGAGACACTCGCCGAGGACATCGTCGACGCCGCCGCCCGGCGGGTGAGCGACCGCCACCCGGACGTGAAGGTGACCAGCCTGATCGCCCCGGAGGAGCCGGAGTACGCCCTCGTCCGGGAGGGGCGGGACGCCGCCGCACTGGTCCTCGGCGCGCGGGGGCGCGGCGGCATCGCCGAGTTCCTACTCGGTTCCGTCAGCCTGGGCGTCGCCGCGTACGCCACCTGTCCCGTGATCGTGCTGCGGGGCCACCCCGACGGGCAGCCCCGACCCGCGACGCACGGGCGGATCCTGCTGGGCGTCGGGGAACAGGCACACGGAGCCGAGGCCGTTCGCTTCGCCTTCGAGGAGGCGGAGCGCCGGGGCGCCGTACTGGAGGCCGTACGCGCCTGGCGGTGCCCCGCGCACGAGACCACCGACCACCCCCTGCTCGCGGGCGAACCCGCCCGCCTGCACGAACAGCAAGCCGCCGAGACACTGGAGGCCGCGCTCGACGAGGTGGCCGCCCAGTACCCGACCGTGCGGGTGCGCCGGCGCACCGCCGAGGGCCCCGCCCGCAAGGTGCTGCTCGACGCCTCCACCCACGCCGACCTGCTGGTCGTCGGGGCCCGGCGCCGCCCCGAGCACCGCGTGGGGCTCCAGCTCGGCCGTGTCGCCCACACCGCGCTCCACCACGCCGCCTGCCCGGTCGCCGTCGTCCCCCACCGGGCGCACGACGACTGACACCGCGCACCCACCACGGCTTCCGAGAGGAGGCGGACCACATGTCCACCCGTGTGCTGGTCGCCTATGGAACGACCAACGGCTCCACCGCGAGGATCGCCGAGACCGTCGCGGACGTCCTCAACGAGGCGGGACTCACCGCCGAGGCACTCCCTGCCCCGTCCGTGACGAGCCTCGCGCCCTACGACGCGGTCGTCGTCGGCGGCGCGCTCTACGCGGGACGCTGGCACAAGGACGCCAGGCGCTTCCTGCGCCGACACGGTCACGCCCTGGCCCAACGCCCCCTGTGGCTGTTCAGCAGCGGCCCCCTCGACCCCTCCGCCTCGGAACGGGACATCCCGCCCGTCCCCGGCGTGCGGAAGGCCATGGTCCGCCTCGACGCCAACGGGCACGTCACCTTCGGCGGCTGCCTGGAGGAAGGGGCCAAGGGGTGGGTCGCCGGCATGATCCTCCGGTCCGGGAAGGGCGGGGACTTCCGCGACTTCCCCGCGATCCGGGCATGGGCAGCCGACCGGGCGGCGGAACTCGCGGGCGTCGCGCCGGGCGGGAGCCGCGCCGCCCCGTGAGCACCACCGGCCCTCCACCGGGACCGGCCCACCACCGGCCCTCCACCGGGACCGGCCCACCACCGACCCGCCATAGGACGGGCCCACCACCGGCTCCCACCATCGGCCCTCCGCCGGCCCGACCGGGCGGTTGGCGGGCCGCCGGCCACACCTCGCGGCTGCTCGCCGACGGGCACGCACCCGTGTGCTCCAGCAGCCGCGAGGGTGCCCAGCGAGTCCTCCTGACAGGGGAGAGCAGGGGGACTCGCGCCACGGCCGCCGCCCTCACCGGCGTACAGGGCGGCGGCCGTCCGGACGCCCGGAGCCGCCGGGCCCGCCGTGACGACCGTCGCGACCTACGGTGGAGGAGCGATCACTCGCCTCATGGGAGGGAAGCACGTGGAGATCGTCGCGTACGGCGTCCAGTCGGACGAGGAACCCCTGCTGCGGGCGGCCTTCGACCGGGCTTTCGCCGACCGGCACCGGCTGCGCTGCCTGTCGCTGTTCCTGGACCAGGACACCGCCCCGACCGCCGACGGCCATGCCGTCGTCCTCTGCGGCGTCAACGACGCCCTGGACGCGGGAGTGCTGCGCACCCTGGCCGCGGGCGGCACCCGGATGATCGCCCAGCGTGCCACCGGCTACAACAACATCGATCTGACGGCGGCCGGGGAACTGGGCCTGACGGTGGCGCGCGTCTCGTACTACTCCCCCTACGCGGTGGCCGAGTTCGCCTGGGCGCTGGCCCTGGCGGTCGACCGGCGCATCGTCCGGGCCGCCCATCGCACCCGAGAGTTCGACTTCCGGCTGGCCGGACTGATGGGCCGCGATCTGCACGGCCGGACCGCGGGCGTCGTCGGCACCGGCAAGATCGGCACCGCGTTCGCCCGGATCGCCCATGGCTTCGGCATGCGGCTGCTGGGCTGGGACGCCGCCGAGAACCCCGACTGTCTGGCGCTCGGCATGCGGTACGTCCCACGGGAGGAGCTGTTCGCCGAGGCGGACCTGGTGAGCCTGCATGTGCCGCTCATGGACAGCACCCACCACCTGGTCGACGCGACCGCCCTCGCCCTGATGAAGGACGACGCGCTCCTGGTCAACTCCAGCCGGGGCGGTCTGATCGACACGGACGCCCTGCTGGAAACCCTGCGCGCGGGACGGCTGAGAGGGGTCGGCCTCGATGTGTACGAGGAGGAGGCCGGGCTGTTCTTCCTCGACAAGTCGCTGGAGGTGATGACCGACGAGCGCCTCGCCCGGCTGATGACCTTCAACAACGTGCTGGTCACCTCGCACCAGGCGTACTTCACCCGGGAAGCCGTTGAGCAGATCGCCGCGACGACGATCGCCAACGTCGAGGACTACTTCGCCGGCCGCACCGGCGCCAACACCCTGGTCGGCCCCGCGACGACGTGACAACGGGCACCGGCCGGAGGCGCGAAGCCCCCGGCCGGTGCCCGTGCTGGTGCCGGTGTCGGCGCCCGCCGCCGTCGCGGATCACGACGACGGGACGACGCTCTCCTCGTGTCCCGACGGGGCGCCGGCCGAGTGTCCCGACGGGGCGCCGGCCGAACCGGTGGAGCGCCCCGCGAGGTCGAACTCGACGTCGACGACGCCCTCGACGGCCCGGATCAGCCGGGCGGCCACGGGCACGAGGGAGGTGTCCCGGACGCGCCCGCCGAGCCGCACGACCCCCTCCCGTACGGTCAGGCGCACGGCGGAGTCCGGCGCGGGGAAGAGGTACGACACCACCTCCCGGCGCACCTCCTCGGCGATCTCGTCGTCGCCGCGCAGGAACACCTTCAGCAGGTCGCCCCGGCTAACGATCCCCTCCAGCATGCCCAGCTCGTCGACCACGGGAAGCCGCTTGACCCGGGAGTGCGCCATGATCCGGGCGGCCTCGGCGAGGGTCGCGTTCGCGCGGACGGTGACGGCCGGGGAGGTCATCAGTTCCCCGGCGGTCACGGCACCGGCCTTGGCGAGGTCGGCCAGACGGGCGAGCTGGGTGTACCGGTCGGGGTCGCTGTCGCGGAACTCCTCCTTGGCCAGCAGATCGGCCTCGGACACCACACCGACGACGCGCCCCTCGCCCTCCAGGACGGGCAGGGCGCTGACCTTCCAGTCGTGCATCATCCGCACGATCTCCTTGAAGGCGGCGCCGCTGCCTATGGCGGCGACGGTGTGGGTCATCACGTCGCTCACGATGTGTGGGCTGCCGTGCATCATGCCTCCTTGGTCGTCATGTCACGCGGCCGTCGAACGTCGGACGCCTGCCCTCGACAGGCGCCTGCCGTCCGCTGTCGTTCGTCAGGTGCCGGTGGCCAGCAGCTCGGCCCTCACAGGAGGCTGCCGCTGCCGTAAGGGGCGTACAGGTCCAGCAGTCGGGTGCGGGCCGAGTGCAGACGGTGGGCGAGGATGCCGCCGACCCACTGGGCGACGGCGAAGCCGAGCGCGGGGTCCTCCCGGCACAACAGACGGATCGCGGTGGCGTCGAACTCGTGGGCGCGCACCGGGCTGGTGGCCTCGGCCCCCAGATGCCAGATGTGCGGCGTGAACAGCCAGGACCAGCCGATGAGTTCGTTGTGTCCCAGGGTCTCGATGACGGCCGGGCGGCGGCCGGGCACCCGCATGTCGAGGGCGACCGTGCCGGTCCGGATGATCCAGAACCGGTCGGCGGTGCCCCCTTCCTCGAAGATCCGGGCGCCCTGGGGGAACGACACCTCGCGGGCGAACCGCATCAGCCGCTGCCGGTGCTCGGCGGGCAACGCTCGCAACATGCCGGGTGTGGGGGGAGCGTTCATGGCGACCTCCGAAACGGGCGTAAGGACCCTGTCACCTCCAGCGTCGCCCCGCACCCCGCACCGTGCCATGGGTCACCCGGCCCCCCGGCCGGGACCACCGGGTACACCGGGAGAGCCCTCCGGCACCCCGAGGAGGATCCATGGCGCCGAACGAGTGGACTCCCCGGAGCGCGCCCCGGACGGTGGTCTCCGGCCGGGGCCGGGACGGTGATCTTTCGAGTACTGCCCCGATGACCTTCCCGGAAGAGGCACCGCATGCGACCCACCCCCTCCCGCAGACAGTTCTCGGCGGCGCTGCTCGCGGCCTCTGTGCTCGCCCCGCTGACGGCGGCCCCGGCCAGGGCCCTCCCGTCCTCCGGTCGCCCCGACCGCGCTGCTGGTGCGCGGGCGTGCCCGCCGGACGGCTTCGGGCCGGAGCTGACGGCGCGGCTCGACCGGACCATCGAGGAGGCCCGCCGGGTGGCGGGCATTCCCGGGATCGTCACCGGACTGTGGATGCCGGGCAGGGGTGACTACGTCCGGGCGACCGGCGTCGCCGACACCGCCTCCGGCCGGCCGATGACCACCGACGTCTTCGTGCGGATCGGCAGCGAGACCAAGACGTTCACGGTCACCGCACTGCTGAAGCTCGTCGACGACCGCAAGATCCGCCTGGACGACCCGATCTCGAGGTACGTCGCGGGAGTACCGAACGGCCACCGGATCACCCTGCGTCACCTCGCCGAGATGCGCAGCGGCCTGTTCCCCTACACCGCCGACGAGGACTTCACCAAGGCGCTGTTCAGCGATCCGAGCCGCTCGTTCACCCCGGCGGAACTCCTCCGCCACGGCTTCAAGCACCTGAACACCGCCGCGCCGGGCACGACCTTCCAGTACTGCAACACCAACCTGGTCCTGCTCGGGCTCGTGGTCGAGAGGGTCGGCGGACGCCCCTTCGCGGATTTCCTCCGCGAGCGGGTGCTCCGCCCCGCGCGGCTGCACCGCACCTTCTTCCCGGGGGGCGCCGAGTTCCCCGAGCCGCACCCGCACGGCTACACGGACAACATCCTCACCGGTGAGGTCGTGGACGCCACGGACTGGAACCCGAGTTGGGCCTGGGCCGCCGGAGCGATGATCTCGGATCTGCACGACCTGCGCCGCTGGGCGGAGATCGTCGCCACCGGGAAGCTGCTCAGCGCGGCGACGCAGCGCGAGCGGCTCACGTTCCTGCCGACCGGCTTCCCCGGCACCAGGTACGGCCTCGGCATCCTGGAGACCGGCGGCTGGATCGGCCACAACGGCTCCCTCCCGGGCTATGAGAGCGTCACCGTCCATCTCCCTTCCAAGAAGGCCACGTTGGTGCTGCTGCTCAACACCGACATCACCCACGAGGGCCAGGAACCCTCCTCCCTCGTCGCCCGCGCGATCACCGAGGTCGTCACACCGGACAACATCTACGACCGCCCGGCCCCGTTGAGCACGTGACGTCGAGTTTGCGGTAGACGCGGGAGAGATGTGTCTCCACCGTCCGGGGGCTGAGGAACACCATGGGGTCGCGCAGGTCCGCCAGTTCGGTGGCCAGTGTGTCGAGGCGGCCCTGGTCGGCGTTGGTGTGCAGCGCCGGATTCACGCCCTGGCCCATCTTCGCCATCCAGGCGCCGAGCCCTGGTGGATGCCCCAGGTGACGGGCAGCCGGACGCTCGTGAAGCCCTGTGACGTGACCTTCTGGAAGGGCGCCCTGGTCACCGGGTGATTGTCCCAGGACGTCTCGTCGGGGATGGCGTCGTAGGTGTTGCCCGAAAACTTTCGCGATGAGCGGGCGGAGAATTAACACGAAGCTGCGGCCGGGGTCACTGCTGTGAGGGGAGAAGATGTCGGCCGCAACTCCGCACGGAGCGTCAACGCGCAGGGGACGAGGGCAAGGGTGAGGGGCAGTTCGGGCTCGACGGCCGACAACCGGTCTGGCCAGTCGGCTTCTTGCGCTCCCGGCGACACACGAGGGCCCATTGACCCCACCGACGCCCCCTGGCTAGCCTCTTTCGGAAAGTATCCAGAGGGCGTAGCGAAAACTTTCGAAGCTGCCGCGGGGTACGGCACCCCGCGCGGCACCGGCCGTCGGTGAAAGGACTCGACCAGGGTGTCCAACCTGCCTGATACCGGCAACACCTTCAGCAACCCGGTGATCCCCGGCTTCCACCCCGACCCGTCCGTCTGCCGCGTGGGCGACGACTACTACCTCGCCTGCTCCAGCTTCGAGTACTTCCCCGGCGTCCCCCTCTTCCACAGCCGGGACCTGGTCCACTGGACCCAGATCGGCAACGCCCTCGACCGTTCCAGCCAGTTGCGGCTCCCCAGGGAGACTCCTGCCTCGGGCGGGATCTACGCACCCACCCTCCGCCACCACGACGGCCGCTTCTGGCTGATCGTCACGAACGTCAGCGGCGACGGCAATCTGCTGTTCACGGCCACCGACCCGGCCGGCCCCTGGTCCGAGCCCGTACGACTGCCCGGCGTCCACGGCATCGACCCCGACCTCGCCTGGGACGACGACGGGACCTGCTGGTGCACCACCGCGGGCGTCGCACAGATCCGCATCGACCCCCACACCGGGGAGACCCTCGGCGCCTCCCGCCGTCTGTGGTCCGGGACACCCGGCGCCAAGGCCCCCGAAGCACCGCACCTCTACCGGATCGGAGACCACTGGTACCTGCTCATCGCCGAGGGCGGCACCGAACGCTGCCACGGCGTGTCCATCGCCCGCGGTCCCACCCCCACCGGCCCGTTCGAGCCCTGCCCCGCCAACCCGATCCTCACCCACCGTGGCACCGACCACCCCATCCAGAACACCGGCCACGCCGACCTGGTCCAGGGCCCCGACGGCTCCTGGTGGATGGTCCTCCTCGGCGTACGCCCCGGAGGCGGCACCCCCGGCTGGCACGTCCTCGGCCGCGAGACCTACCTCGCGCCCGTGACGTGGGTTGACGGCTGGCCCGTCGTCGGCGAGGTCTCCCTCACCATGCAGGCGCCCGCCTGGCCGCTCCTGCCCCCGGCCACCGCTCCCGAGGTCCGCGACGACTTCGACACGAGCGAACTCGCCCCGCACTGGGTCTCCCTGCGGCACCGCTCCGCGGAGGACTGCACCACGAAGGAGCGGCCAGGATGGCTGACCCTTCGCGCCCGCGGCGGATCGCTCGACGAGCCCGACGTGACCTTCGTGGGACGACGGCAGCAGCACGTGGCCTGCCGGGTGCGCACCTTGCTCGACGCCGCGGACGGGCACGGCGGCCTCGCCGTACGCCTCGACGAGCAGCACCACTACAGCGTCGAGGTCTCCTCCGGCCAGGTGCGGGTCCTGGCCCGCATCGGCCCGTTGAGCACGATCGTGGCCTCCAGTCCCGCGCCGGCGGGGCCTGTGGTCCTCCGCGCCGAGACGAGGGTCGTGCGGAGCGCGCGCGGTCCGCTCGCCGGCCCCGACACCGTCGCCCTCGGATTCGAGGAACCCGAGGGCACCTTCACCGCACTCGCCTCACTGGACGGCCGGTACCTGTCCACCGAGGTCGCCGGCGGCTTCACCGGCCGGGTCCTCGGGATGTACGCCTCGGCGGACTCCGTGCACTTCGACTGGCTCGACTACGAGCCGCTCGACGACTGACACGCGCACCCCCGGTCCGTCGCGCGTGCCGGCGCCGCGTCAGTCTCCGGCGTGCCGCCGGAGCAGCGACCGGACGCTGAACGGCTGTACCTCCTGCAGCACGATCGTCGTGTTCGACCGGACCACTCCGGGTGCTTCCAGCAGCAGATTCGTGATCCGGTGCAGGTCCGTCGTGTCGCGGGCGACGACGCGGGCGAGCAGATCGCCGTCGCCGGTGGTGACGAGCAGTTCGACCACCTCGGGGATCCGCAGGATCGCCTCCTGCGTCGGCTGCCCCACGCGCTGGCTGATCGACATCGTGATGAGGGCCGTCAGCGGATACCCGAGAGCCGCCGGCGCCACGCGCCGACTGTGCTCCCTGAGAAGACCGCTCTCCTCCAGCCGCTTCAGGCGCGCCTGCACGGTGTTGCGGGCGAGGCCCAGCCGGTCCGCGAGGGCGACCGTCGTGGCCCGTGGATCCGCGTCGAGCGCCAGGAGGATCCGGGCGTCGAGGTCGTCGACATGTCGCATGCTGCTCAGTATGACAGGGCGTGCACCGGAGCACATTGAGCATTCTGCTCAACCTTTACGACGCGTATTGCGCATTCCGGGGGCCGTTTCTAGGTTCGCGCCATGCAAAAAGCGCAATGCGACAGCATGTCAGCGAAGAAGGAGTCCCCTGCCGACCACCGGGTGTGGGGCGACGAGGCCGAGATCGTCGACGCCGCCATCGACTACGCGTGGCGGCGCATCACGGAGGCCCCGGACCCGGTGTCGGGCGCCCGCACCGCCGCCGACCTCGCCCTCGCGGCCGGTACGGCCGTCACCCCGGGAGGGATCGGTGCCGCGGCAGCCATCAAACTGTTCGACCAGGTCCTGTTGCCCGCCACCCGCTCCCAGAACGCGTCGACGAACCTCGCCTACATCCCCGCGGCCCCCACCCGTGCCGCGCTCGCGTTCGACGCGGTCACCGGCGCCGCGAACATCTTCGCGGGCACCTGGGAGGCGGGAGCCGGCGCCATCCACGCCGAGAACGAGGCGCTGGCCTGGCTCACCGGACTGCTCGAATGGCCGAGCACCGCGGCGGGATGCTTCGTCAGCGGCGGCACCATGGGCAACCTCTCCGCGCTCATCACGGCCCGCGCCGCCGCGGCCGTCTCAAGGCCGCGGCCCGCGGACGGCTGGAAGATCGTGTGCGCCGACAGCGCCCACTCCTCGATCAGGTCCGCGGCCCAGGCGATGGACGTCACCGTCGTCACCGCACCCGTGGACCGGCGGGGACACCTCACCGGAGACGCCGTGAACGCGGTGCTCACCTCCACGACCGGGGTGTTCGCCGTGGTGGCGACCGCCGGCACCACCAACGCCGGTCTGATCGACGACCTCGACGACATCGCCGACGTCTGCACACGCCATGAGGTCTGGCTGCACGTCGACGGCGCCTACGGTGGGGCGGGCCTGGCGGCACCCAGCGTGCGGCACCGCTACGCCGGCATCGAACGCGCCGACAGCTTCATCGTCGACCCGCACAAGTGGCTGTTCGCCCCCTACGACTGCTGCGCGCTGCTGTACCGGGACCCCGCACCGGCACGCGCCGCGCACAGCCAGACGGCGAGCTATCTCGACGCCATCGACCGCGAGGTCCACAATCCGACGGACCTGGCCCTCCACCTCAGCCGCCGGGCCCGCGGACTGCCGTTCTGGTTCAGCCTCGCCGTCCACGGGACCGAGCGGTACGTACGCGCCGTGGAGCGGACCCTGACCGCCAGTCGGCTGGTGGCCGACGCCATCCGCGCCGACGACCGGCTCCGTCTGCTGGTCGAACCCGAGCTGTCCGTGCTCCTCTTCGACCGTCCTGGCTGGGGCCCGCAGGACTACGCGACCTGGTCCGCCCGCACCGCCGCAACGGGCGCGATGCTCTGCGTACCGACCCAGTGGAACGGCGCGACGGTCCTCCGCCTGGCCTTCGTTAACCCGGACACCGACGCGGAGGAGGTCATCGAGACCCTCCGCACGCTCCGTCAGGGCGACGAGCCGAGGGGGTGAGCCTGGGGACGGCCGGGCGCCGACGGGGTGGCCCACTCCTCCTGTCGCCGGTCCGCATCGCGGAGCAGGGCGTCTATACGATGGACCGCCTGTGAACGCGGTGGTGACGTACGGGAGGCCAGGAGTGACGGACCGGCGGCAGCGCGGCCCTCGGCGGGGCCAGGGGGAGCTGGAGGCGCTCGTCCTGTCGGCCCTGCGCGAGGCGGACGGTCCGGTGAGCGCCGGATGGGTCCAGGAACGCCTGGGCGGCGACCTCGCCTACACGACGGTGATCACCATCCTCACCCGGTTGCTGGCCAAGGGCGCGGTGACCCGTGAGCGCGCGGGCCGGTCCTTCGTATGGACCCCGGCCTCGGACCAGGCGGGTCTGGCCGCGCACAAGATGCGCAAGGTGCTCGACGGGCAGAGCGACCGTGAGGCGGTCCTGGCGAGCTTCGTCACCTCCCTGGAGCCGGACGACGAGCGACTCCTGAGAGAACTGCTCGGGCAGGCGGGGGGCGAAGGGGAAGACTGAGACCTCATGGGGGTGTTCGTCTTTCTTCCGCTCGTCCTGCCGTTCACGGCATGGCCGATCGCCCGCCTCGCCGAGCAGCGGCTGCACCCGCGGACCGCCACCCGGCTGCTGACCGGCGTGGCCGCCGTGATGGCGGCGTGCAGCACGGTGTCGCTCGGGCTGCTGATGGTCGTCGGCACCGCCCAACTGCCGGGCAACCCCCTGCCCGACGGTTGGTCGGACCCCGAGGTCCGTGAAGCGGTCCCGTACGACGAGGTCGCCGGGAAGCTCGCCATCCCGGCGCTGCTCGCGGTCCTGCTGGCCTGCGCCCGGACGGGGTGGCGGCACGGCCGCACCCGCCGCGCCGCACACCGGGCCCTGGCGGGGCTGCCGGGCACGGCGGTCGCCGTCCTGCCGGACGAGACACCGTACGCGTACGCGCTTCCCGGGCGGCGGCACGACCGTGTGGTGGTGACCACCGGCATGCTGGCCCGCCTCGAACCGGCCGAGCGGCGGGCGCTGTTCGCGCACGAGCGGGCCCATCTCGTCGGCCGGCACCACCGGTTCCTGCTGGCCGTGCAACTGGCCGCGCGGGCCAACCCGTTCCTGCGGCCCCTGTGCACGGCCGTGGCGTACACGGTGGAGCGGTGGGCGGACGAGGAGGCCGCGCGATCGGTCGGCAGCCGCCGGGCCGTGGCCCGCGCCATAGGCAAGGCGGCGCTGGCCTCCCGCTCCACCCCGGCCGGGACGTTCGCGGGTTTCGCCGTGCCCGGCCCGGTGCCGCGCAGGGTGGCGGCGCTGCTGGGGCCGGAGCCGGTGCCGCGGAGTTGGCCGTCGGTGTTCACGAGCGTGGGTCTCGCCGCCTGGGGCGCGGCCGCCGGCACCGCCGTCTCCGCCCTGTCGTCGGCGAACTCCGCGGTCACCATGGCCCTCATCCTGTACGCGGCCACACCCCTGTGAGCCCTGGCCGACCGCGGCATGGGACCGTGAGCCCTGGGCGACCGCGGCACACAGAGCCGTGAGCCCTCGCGCGGCTGTCGCGCGGGCGCTGTGAGCTCTGGCGCGGCTGCCGTCCGCGGGCGCTGTGACCCCCGGACGGCAGCCGCGCCGGCGCCGGGCGGTCTCCCGGCCCGCCCCCGAGGGGAGCCGTCCGCCGTCCGGCGTCCTGAGGGCGTCAGCCCTCGTCCTCCTCCTCGTCGCCCTCGAAGAAGTCCCCGACCTCGTCGACCACTTCGGCGGCGACCATCCCGCCGACGACACCGACCGCCAGTCCGGCCGCCCCTGCGGCCACGGCCGTGCCGATACCGGGCCCGGAGCGGCGCCCCTCGTCGTGGTGCTCGGCGTGGCCGTAGTGGCCCTCGGGGGCGTACCCGGCGGGGGAGTCGTACGCGGGCCCGCTCTCCACCAACTGCCGGATCCAGCCGTCGACGAGGGCGGTCCAGTCCTGGTGCTCGACGCCGTCGTGGGCGACGGTGAACCGGGTGACGGCGTCACGGCCCTCGGAGAGGAACCCGCCGCGCTTGTCGGCCTCCAGGACGACCTCCATGCCGCCCGGAGTGGCCAGGAAGGTCAGTTCGATCTCGTTGACCCGTGACGCGTACGCGGGCGCCGGGGTGATCTCGATCTCCTGGTAGAACGGCAGCTGCTGGCCCGTGCCGGAGATGCGGCCGTACTCCAGGTCCGCGGAGCGGAAGCCGAAGCCGAGCTGCCCGAGCGCCTCCAGGATCGCCTCCTGTACGGGCAGCGGGGCCACCGTGAGCTGGTCGAGGTCGCCCTTGTCCTTCGCGCCGGCCACCCCCAGTTCCGTGCGCACCCCGAGGACGATGCCCAGCGGCTGCCCGTACAGTTCGCTGATCGGGGTCTCCCACGGCAGCGTCGCGTGGAACGGCACGGTGCGCTCCTCGCCCGCGGTGAGCCGGAACCCTCCGCCGACGACGAACCGGTCGAAGGGGACGGTGCCCTCGCTCTCGCCTCCCTCGTGTTCGGCCTCGACCCGCGCCACCAGCTCCAGGGTGATGTGCTCGATCTCGAAGTCGGCGTCGCCGCCCTTGAGGCGGACCTCTCCCGACAGGCTGCCGCCCGGCCGGGCCGGGCCCGGGTCGAGAACCGTGTCCACCGTGGGTCCGCCCAGACCGAGCGAACCGAGCAGCCGTTTGAACACCATCGCGGCGTTCACTCCTTCTTTCGTGCGTCCAAGTCATGCGGTCATGCGTCGTGGAACAACCGGGAACCCACTGTTGTTCTACAAGCGAGTAGAAGCATAGGGTCGGGAACGCCCGCCGAGGCGTCGTCACGGGATCCGGAACAGGAAAGTCCGAAAACCGTCGCAGATGTGACCGTGACGACATGAACAGCGGGTTTTGCCGTCCCTTTACTATGGGAACGGAGCTTGCGAAGACGTCCCGACCCACCGAGCGACGAAGGAGCCGAAGACCCCCGATGGGTGAGCCTCCCAGTACCGGACACCCTCGGCCTCGCCGAACGGCACCAGCCGTTCCCGCCCGGCACCCTCCACCCGGTCACCCGGGTCCGCGTCGACACCCCGCTGGACGAGACCCTCACCGCCCTGCGCGCCGACGGTAGCCACCTCGCCGCCGTCACCGGCGGGACCGGCACGGTCCTCGGCTTCGTGACCATGGAGGACGTCCTGTCCGAACTGGTCGGCCCGGCCCGGCCGGACGGGGCGTCGTCGGGCGCCGCGCGATCGTCGGGCACGGCACCGTTTGGCGCCGCGCCGAAGCGGGGCTGAGCAGGCCAGGGAACGCCGATCCGGTCAGAATCGTTCACCCAGCACATCGACACAAGGAGCAAGCCCGTGTCCGCGTCCGCCGGCCCGACGGACTCCCCGGGGCACAGTCCCCGACCACCCCGCCGAGACACAGTCGACCGTCTCGGCCACGGCACACGGCGGGGTGGTGTCCGATGAGTGCCGTGAACGCCGTGCTCGGCCTGCTGGCCGTCCTCGTCCTGACCACCGGCACCGGCTACTTCGTCGTCCAGGAGTTCGCGTACGTCTCCGTCGACCGCCTCGCCCTCGCCCGTGAGGCGGAGGCGGGCGACCGGCGGGCGGCCCGTGCCCTGAAGGTGCTGGAGCGGCTGTCGTTCATGCTGTCCGGCGCGCAGCTGGGCATCACCGTCACCGGTCTGGTCGTCGGCTTCATCGCCGAGCCGTCCGTGTCGGCGCTGCTGGAGCCCGCCCTGACCGGCATAGGCATCCCCGAGGGCGCGGTCGGCGGCATCTCCGTCGTGCTCGCCTTCGTCCTCGCGACCGTCGTACAGATGGTGCTCGGCGAGCTGGCCCCGAAGAACCTCGCGATCGCCGTCCCGGAGCGCCTCGCGAAGTCGCTGGCCGCCTCCACCCTCACCTATCTGAAGGTCGTGGGCCCGGTGGTGCACGTCTTCGACAGCGCGGCGAACAAGCTGCTGCGCCGGGTCGGCATCGAACCCGTCGAGGAACTGCACCACGGCGCGACCCTGGAGGAGCTGGGCCACCTCATCGGCGAGTCCCACGAGCGGGGCGAACTGCCCAAGGACACCGCCGAACTCCTCGACCACGCGCTGGAGTTCTCCGAGCGGACGCTGGACGAGGTGATGGTGCCGCGAGTCGACGCGGTGTTCGTCCGCGGGGACGCCTCCGCGGCCGAGGCGGTCGAGCTGATCGCGAAGTACGGCCACTCCAACTACCCGGTGCTCGGCGACCACCCCGACGACGTCACCGGCGTCCTGGGCGTCCGGGAGCTGATGCGCACACCCGCCGCGCACCTCGCCACCACCACCGCGGGCGCCGTGGCGCGCCGCCCGCTCTTCCTGCCGGACACCCTGCCCCTGCCGGACGCGGTGACGCGGATGCGGGAGCAGGACGACGAGTTCGCCGTCGTCCTCGACGAGCACGGCGGCGTCGCGGGCATCGTGACCTACGAGGACATCGCCGAGGAGCTGGTCGGGGACATCGCCGACGAGTCCGACACCGTCGTGGAACCCGCCGTCGCCGACGGGGCGGGCTGGCTGGTCGACGCGGGACGCCGTCTCGACGAGATCGCCGACGCCACCGGCGTCCGACTGCCCGAGGAGGACGACTACGACACCGTCGCCGGGCTCGTCGTGGACCGCCTCGGCCGCTTCCCGGCCATCGGCGACCGCCTCACCGTGGACCTGCCCGACGGCGGGCGCGCGGTGATCGACGTACGCACCCTCGACCGGCATGTTCCGGACCGGGTCCGCATCGAACGGCTGCCCGCGAGTGAGCCGGAGGAGCAGGCATGAGTTTCCCGATGGCGCTCTTCGTCACCGTGCTGCTGCTGATCGGCAGCGGATTCTTCGTCGCCGCCGAGTTCGCGCTGGTCGCCGCCAAACGGCACCGCATGGAGAAGGCCGCGGCGCAGGGCCGCAGGGGCGCCGCGGCGGCACTCGCCGGGATGCGCGAGCTGTCCCTGATGCTGGCCGGCGCCCAGCTCGGCATCACCGTGTGCACCCTGGGACTCGGCTCGGTCTCCAAGCCCGCCATCTCCCACGAGCTCGACCCGCTGCTCCATGACCTGGGCCTGCCCAGCGCGCTCAGCTACGGCGTGGCGTTCGTGTTCGCGATGGTCGTGGTGGTGTTCCTGCACATGGTGGTCGGCGAGATGGCACCCAAGTCGTGGGCCATCGCCCACCCCGAGCGCTCGGCGATGCTGCTGGCCCCGCCCTTCCGGGCCATGGTCAAGGCCGTACGTCCACTGATCGGCCTGCTCAACCGCGCCAGCAACGCGCTGGTGCGCCTGTGCCGGGTCACCCCGCGCGACGAGCTGGCCTCGGTCCACAACCGTGAGCAGCTCACCCACCTCGTCGAGGAGTCGCGGCGGCTGGGCCTCATCACGGAGACCGACTCGGAGCTGATCACCCGCTCGCTGACCGAATCCGAGACCCCGGTGGGCGACCTCGCCGTCCCGGCGGCCGAGATCACCTCGGTCGACGCGGACGCCGGCACGGAGGACATCCTGCGCACCGCCGCCGACCACGACCGCACCCGGCTGCTGGTCCGCGAAGGCGACACCGTCCTCGGCTCGGTCCACGCCCGTGACGCGCTGGTGGCCCGGGCCAGGGGACGGACCACCACGGCCCGTGCGCTCGCCCGGCCCGTCCCCGAGCTGACCGAGGACACCACGGTGGCCGACGCGATCGACGTACTCCGCAGGAACCGCGCCTCCCTCGCCGTCATCTGCGACGACACCGGCCGGCCGACCGCCCTGGTCAGCCTCGACGACCTGCTGGCCCGCTATCTCCAACCCCGGGCGGTCTGACCGGGGATCCCCTGTCCGTCGTTGCCCCGGCCCCTGAGAGGGGACCGGGGCTTCGTCGTGAAGATGCGTCATGTGAGAAGTGTTGACGCCTCATTGGCCCCGCCCTTAACGTCTGGCCGGTCTCACGAACGCTGTTCGAGCAGTCGAACCGTCGGGGCGGGGTTCGTCGGGTCTACAGGGTGGTGCCCGCAGAACGAGACAGGAGACGTACATGTCCGCGGTTCTCTCCCGGCTGGCGGCGATGCTGGTCGCTGTAGCCCTCCTCTTCACCGGCCAGGTGCTGACGGCACCGGACCGGGCGGCCGCGGCCGACCCGGGCTATCTGATGACGCACTTCATCGGGGAGGGGTCGACCGGGCAACAGATCTACTTCTCGCACAGCACGGACGGCCTGCACTGGAACGACCTCAACGGCGGCGGGATGACGCTGCGTTCGACGGTGGGCACCCGCGGCGTGCGCGACCCCGCACTGGTGCGCTCTCCCGACGGGAGCAAGTACTGGATCATCGCGACCGACCTGTGCATCGACTGCGGCCAGACATGGAGTCAGGCCATCAACGACGGCAGCCGCAACCTCGTGGTGTGGGAGTCCACCGACCTGGTCACCTGGTCGCAGCCGTGGCTGCTGAACGTCGCCGGCGCGATCCCCGACGGACGCAACGCCTGGGCGCCGGAGGCGATATGGAACCCGGCCACCAACGACTACGTCCTGTACTGGGCGACGAACAAGCCCCTCAACGGCGCGACGAAGCACCGCATCTACTACGCCCGCACCAGCGACTTCCGCTCCATCACCACCCCGCAGACCTACATCGAGCGCCCCGGTACCCAGGAGATCATCGACACGCAGATCGTCGACATGCCGGCGGGCGTCGGCGCCTACCGCTACGTGCGGGCCTCCGGCGACGGCCAGATCACCCTTGAGGGCAGCAACTCGATCCTCGGGACGTGGACCACCATCGGCAACCTCTCCGGGATCGGCCTGACCGGCAGCCAGGTCGAGGGCCCGATGTGGATGAAGTTCCGCGACCGCAACGAGTGGACGCTCTACCTCGACCAGTACGCCTCCGGCCGCGGCTACCTGCCCGTGCTGACGACCGACCCGAGCAGCACCTCCACCTACCGGCTGCCGGCGTCGGGAAGCTACAACCTGGGCGGCACGAAGAAGCGGCACGGCTCGATCCTGAACCTGACGGCCGCGGAGGAGACCCGGGTCCTCGCCCGGTACGCGAACACCCCGGCCAACCGGCTCCAGTCGTTCAACTTCCAGGACCGATACGTACGGCACGCCAACTTCGACGTGCGGATCGACCCGAACGTCAGCCCCGTGGACGACTCCCGCTTCCGGATCAGGCCCGGCCTCACCGGCTCCGGCACCGTCTCCTTCGAGTCGGTGAACTTCCCCGGCCACTTCCTGCGTCACTCCAACTACGACTTCCAGCTCGTCTACAACGACGGCACCGCCCAGTTCGCCGCGGACGCCACCTTCCGCCAGGTCGCCGGACTCGCCGACGCCGGCTGGTCCTCGTTCCAGTCGTACAACCACCCCGACCGCTACATCCGCCACTACGCCTACCAACTCCGCCTCGACCCCATCACCAACGCGACGGGACGCGGTGACGCCACCTTCCGCGTGACGAGCTGACCCACGGACCGACCGTGACACACCCCGCGCCCTCCCGATCGGTGCCCGGCCGGACGGGAGGGCGCACGCCCGCGGCCGCCGGCGCGTGTCCCGGTCGGCCGGCGGGGCCGCACGACGAGGATGACGGGTCATGACGATCGTGTTCCGGGCGTCCGCCGACGGGGCCGAGCGGGTGGGCCTCGCCTGTTCGCCGGCGATGGAAGCCGTCCTCGGTCTCCATGTGCTGGTGGAGGCGAAACACCACCCCGTCCAGCACGGGGGGCGCGATGCGGAGACTGTCACCCGCGCTGAAGAGGGAGACCGAGGCGCTCGCGTACGCGGTGCGCTCGTACTTCCCCGAGTTCCTCTTCCCTCGCCCCACCGGTGGACTGCCTGTCTTCCGGGAGGAGTTGGCGACCCTACGCACGGCGGACCCGGGCCTGATCCGCCAGGAGTTCGCTGTCCCCCCGCTCACCCCCTGGCCGGACGACGACGGGGGGAGGAGGGACCCGCGCCAGCCGCATTTGTCCTGAGGGGGGTCGGCGCGGACCGGCCCGGCACGGCCGACGCCGTACCGGGGACGGACGAGTGGCCCGGGGTCGGCGCCGAGACGGCGCGGTGAGCTGGTGCGACCGCCAGCGTTGGCGCCCCGCGCGACGAAACGCACCTTCTGCCCCTCCGGTCTCGCGGCGTGGTCCGCGTCAGCGGGCGCAGCCGACGTCCAGCACCTCGATCACGTCGCCGTGGACCGTGTAGACGAGCCAGCACCAGTCACCGAACACCGCGGCCAGCTCCCTGACCTGGATCCTCGGTTCCTCGGCCACCGCTTCGATGAGCGCGACGATCTCCTCGTGGACGGTGTCCGGGACGTCGAACAGCGCGTCGGCGGCCTGTGGAACCAGTTCGACCTTCATGGGGTCCCCCCGCGGAGGGCAGGAGCAGCACGCGGCGAATCTGTGCTTCTTACACGATAGGTCCGCCCTGTGCCCCGTGCCGAGGGCTGTACGGAAAACCGTCCGAGGTCGAGCCTGCGGCGCTCGCCGCCCGCGGTCTCCCGTGCCACGCCCGCTGGGGGGTGGGTGACATCAGTGGTGGCGGGGGTGGGTGACATCAGTGGTGGCGGACATGGCTGCCTTCCGTGCGTCCAGAACACCGGCACCGAGGCCGTCATGTAGTCCGCGCAGGAGTTCCAGAAGTCCGAGTTGGACCGCGGCAGGTCGATGCCGGCACAGGCCGCTACAGCGGTGGAACGTTGGGGCATCCCTGGGGAAATCCATGGGGTACCTGAGGAACAATTCCTCCGATGTATCTCGGGAGACGAGCGCATAACGGCTGCGTTGCGGGCGCTGACAAGAGGCGGTGGGCAGTATCTTCCGGCGGCGGTCGGACTAGCCTCCCTCGGTAACCGCAGTTTCATTTCGCCCATGAAGGGTCTTTGACCTGCGGGAAGCGACGGCATCCGGCGCATACATCCGAGGAAGACGGTGTAAGCCCGTCGTTCGACCTCTACAGTCACGGTGCGACATTCCTCCGATGACTCCTGATCTTCTGATCTCCTATGGCAAGTGAGCTGCTCAGTGAAGCTGCTACGCGTCGGTGCCCCCGGTGAGGAGCGCCCCGCGGTCCGCACCGATGACGGCCGGCTGCTGGACCTGTCCGCCGTGACACATCGACGGCTCCTTCCTCGGCTCCGGCGGGATCGAGCGGGCCCGCGCCGCCCTTGAAGCGGGTGGACTGCCCGAGCTCGAGCCCGGGGGCCTGCGGATCGGCGCCCCCGTCGCCCGCCCCGGCGAGATCGTCTGCGTGGGCCTCGGCTACCGCGATCACGCCGCCGAGACCGGGGCCGCGATCCCCGAACGCCCCGTCGTCTTCATGAAGGACCCCGGCACGGTCGTCGGCCCCACAACGAGTGCTCGTCCCGCGCGGCTCGGTTAAGGCCGACCAGGGGGTCGAGCTCGCCGTCGTGATCGGCCGCCGCGCCCGCTACTTGGAGGCCCCGACGAGGCGGCCGCGGTGATCGCGGGCTACGCGGTCAGCCACGACGTCTCCGAGCGCGAGTTCCAGCTCGAACACTCGCCCCAGTGGGACCTCGGCAAGTCCTGCGAGACCTTCAACCCGCTGGGGCCCTGGCTGGTCACCGCCGACGAGATCGACGACCCGCAGGACCTGGAGCTGTGCCTGAGCGTCAACGGCGTCAAGCGCCAGCACGGCCACACCCGCGACATGATCTTCCCGGTCCACCAGGTCGTGGCCTACCTCAGCCGGTACATGGTCCTGGAGCCCGGCGACGTGATCAACACGGGGACGCCCGCCGGCGTGGCCCTCGGCCTGCCCGGCCCCCCGTCTCCGTGCCGGCGACACCGTCGAGCTCGAGATCGACGGGCTCGGAGGCCAGCGCCAGACCTTCGGCCGAGCGGGAAAGGCACCCCCTTGCCCCGCATGCCCCGCCCGGATCACCGCGGTCGACACCTACGACATCCGGTTCCCCACCTCACGGGAGCTGGACGGGTCCGACGCCATGAACCCGGATCCCGACTACTCCGCCGCCCACGTCGTGCTGCGTACCGACGCCGGCGACGGGC
>NZ_JAMGBG010000066.1 GCF_023516595.1 Streptomyces neyagawaensis
ACGTCGTGCTGCGTACCGACGCCGGCGACGGGCTCGAAGGCCACGGCTTCACCTTCACCATCGGCCGCGGCAACGACATCCAGGTCGCCGCCATCGGCGCCCTCCGCCCCCACCTCCTCGGCCGCTCGGTGGACGCGCTGTGCGCCGACCCCGGTTCCCTCAACCGGGACCTGATCGGCGACAGCCGGCTGCGCCGGCTGTCGCCGAGAAGGGCGTGATGCACATGGCGATCGGCGCCGTGGTCAACGCCCCGTGGGACCTGGCCGCCAAGCGGGAAGGCCAGCCGCTGTGGCGACTGCTCGCCCACGCCGACCCCGAGTGGCTCTGCCCGCACGCCGGCGGGGTCGGCCTGTGCGCACTGGTCCGGCACCTGTCGATGTTCGACTACCTGGCCCCCTCCGGCACCACCGACGACCGGGTCATCGAGTACGTCGACCACCTCCACGAGCACTTCACCGATCCGGTCGTGCTGCGCGAGGGCCACTACCTCGCACCACGCGCCCCCGGTTTCTCCGCCACCATGCACCCCGGGTCGCTCGCCGAATACCGTTACCCCGACGGCACGTTCTGGGCCGCCGACCTCGCTGGACGGGAGAAAGTCGCATGACGGATCTGACAGGGCTGCGCGCGATCGTCACGGGTGGCGCGTCCGGTATCGGACTGGCCACGGCCCGGCTGCTGGCCGCGCGGGGCGCCGGGGTCGCCGTGTTCGACCTGAACCCCTCCGACGTCCCGCCGCCGCTGCTCGGCCTCAAGGCGGACGTCACGGACGACGTCTCCGTACGGGCCGCCGTGGGCGACGCCGTCGAACAGCTCGGTGGTCTGGACATCCTCGTCAACAACGCCGGCATCGGCGCCATCGGCACCATCGAGGACAACCCCGACGAGCAGTGGCACCAGGTCCTCG
>NZ_JAMGBG010000067.1 GCF_023516595.1 Streptomyces neyagawaensis
CGGTCGGCGCGGGCGCCGCACTCGTCGGCCGGCGTTCCGTGCCGGTCGGCGCGGGCGCCGCACTCGTCGGCCGGCGTTCCGTGCCGGTCGGCGCGGGCGCCGTACTCGTCGGCCGGGGTTCCATGCCGGTCGGCGCGGGCGCCGCACTCGTCGGCCGGGGTTCCGCGGCGGTCGGCGCGGGCGTCGCACTCGTCGGCCGGCCTTTCGTGGCGGTCGGCGCGGGCGCCGCACTCGTCGGCCGGGGTTCCGCGGCGGTCGGCGCGGGCGTCGCACTCGTCGGCCGGCCTTTCGTGGCGGTCGGCGCGGGCGCCGTACTCGTCGGCCGGGGTTCCGTGCCGGTCGGCCGGGGTTCCGTGGTGGTCATCGGGGTCCTCACGAAGGGCGGTGGTCGAGGGTGGCCACGAGGGTGCGGGACGGGTCGAGGTAGTGGGCGGCGGCCTCGGTGACACGGTCGTCGGTCACCTCGGCGAGGGCGTCCGGGTAGGTGGTCAGCCAGTCCACGGGCAACCCGCCCGCCACGAAACCGGCCAGGGCGCTCGCCTCCTCCGCGCGCGTGGCCAGCGCGAACCGGGTGAACCCGGCCGCGTAGCGGCGGGCCCGCCGCACCTCCTCGGGGATCGGGCCGCCCCGGGCCAACTCCGCGAGGCAGGCGGTGACCTCGTCGGCGAGCCGGTCACCCGTGCCGGGGGCGCCGACGCAGTCGATCTCCAGCCAGCAGCCCGCCCCGTTCTGCCGGATGCTCGCGTCGACCGCGTACGCCAGACCGTGGCGTTCCCGCAGCCGCCGGGTCAGCCGGGAGGAGGCGTGGCCGCCGAGGACGACCTGGGCGAGGTGGAGCGCGGTGTGCCCCGGCTCGGGCGCCGGGATCGCGGGACCGGCGGTCAGGAGCAACGCCTGGTCGGCGTCCGGGGCATGCAGGGCGAGGCGTCCGGGGGTGGGTGCGGCGCGCGGGAAGGGCGGCAGGACGAGACCCGACGGTCCCGTGCCGGTCCACTCCCCCAACTCGGCCTCCACCGCGGCCCGTACCCGCTCGGGTGCCTCCCCGCTCATCACCAGCAGCACGGCACCCTGCGGGACCACGGCCCGGCGGTGGAGCGCGCGGACGTCCAGGGTGGCGGCCCCTTCCGGGGCCTCGTCGACCAGCGGGTGCGGCCCGCCGAAGGCGTGGCGCAGCTGGGCGCGGCGCAGTGCCGTACGGGGGCCTGCCGGGCGGGGCGCGGGCCGGGGCCCCCGGTGGCCGTCCCGTGCGACCGTCGGCGGGAGGGCGGGGCGCAGCACCAGGTCCGCGAGGAGTTCGAGCGCGTCCCGCAGCCCCTCCGCCAGCACGCTCGCCGACAGCACCAGCTGCTCGGCGGTCACCACCGTGCTGAACTCCCCGCCGAGATCGGCGGCCCGGTCCGCCACGGCCTGCCGGTCACGGGTCGTCGTCGCCGTCCCGAGGTGCGCGGCGAGCAGCTCCTGGGCGGCGGCGAGTCCGGGTTCGGTCCGGGCGTACGGCAGCACGAGCCGGATCTCGGCGAGCGGGGCGCCCGGCACGGTCACGAGGACGGTGTCCAGGCCGTTGGGGAGGACCGTGCGGAAGGTCTCGGCCGTCCTCATGCGGCGGCTCCTTCCAGGGGGTGAACGGTTCTGGGCGCGGCCAGCAGGGCCCGCGCGCCGGTCGACACGTCGGCCGGGGTGACGGCGGCGAGGTGCGCCGGGAGCGCGTCCGGCGTGGCGTGCGGGAGGAGCAGGGCGGCGCGGGCGTGGGTGACGGCGCGGGCCGGGAGGGAGTCGGACTGGCGGTGGCATCCGGCGCGCAGCACGCGTGCCGCCCGCCGCAGTTCCGTCTCCCCCGGCGGGGTGGCGGCCAGCTCGCCGAGCGCCTCCAGCCACCGCCCGACGGCCTCCTCGGTACCGGCCCCCGGCACCCGGCCGAGCAGCACGAGCGCGAGGTCGGGAGCGGCGGAGGCCAGCCACTGGCCCTGGTAGCCGCACTGCACGGTCGCCGCGTCCACCTCCGGTGCCGTGGCGACGAGGTGGGGCAGGCGGCTGCGGCGGAGCAGTTCACAGAGGACGACCTGGGCGACGTACAGCCGGAAGTCACCGCGCGGATCGGCCAGCGCGTGCCCGACGGCCACACCGTCACGGGCGTACGGGATGGGCGCGCCGAGGGTGGAGCGGGGCGAGGAGCCGAGGTGACCGGAGGAGTTGTGGAGGGCGGTCGAGTGGCGGGTGCCGGGGGTGGTGAGCGGCACCAAGGAGCCGGAGACGGGTGCGGTGAGCAACGCAGGTCTGCCGGGGGCGGCCGCCGTGAGCGACGCCGGTGTGCCGGAGGCGGGTGCGGTGGCGGTCGGTGTGCCGGAGGCGGGTGCGGTGGCGGTCGGCGTGAGCCACGCCGGTGTGCCGGAGGCGGGTGCGGTGAGCGGCACGAGGCCGCCGGGGGCGGCAGGCGTGAGCGACGGCGGCACGAGCCTGCCGGAGGCGGCGGCCGGAAGCATGGCGGGCGGCACGGCGGTCGGCAGCCCGGGGGCCCACGCCCCGAACTCCCGCTCCACCAGCGTCGCCACCCGCCCCGCGTCCACGTCGCCCACGACCGACAGCACCGCCCGCTCGGGCCGGTAGTGCGCCCGGAAGAAGGACTCGGCCTCCTCCGCCGTGACCCCGGTCAGCTCGGCCGTCGTGCCGTAGGCGTGCCGGGCTCCCGGGTGGAGGGCGGCCAGGACCGTGTCCCAGAGGCGGGCACCGGCCCCGGCCGCGCGGATCTCCTCGGCGATGACGGCCGTCTCGGAGCGCACGGTGGCCGGTTCGGGCCGGAAGCGGAGGAGGCGCCGGGCCTCCAGGGCCAGTACGTCGGGCAGGGCGTCGGCGGGGACGACGGTGTGGAGGACGGTGTGGTCGCGATGGGTCTCGGCGTTGCACATCCCGCCGGCCTCCTGCACGAGAGCGACGAAACCGGTGTCCCCCTCAGTGGTGGCTCCGTCGCCGCGAGGGAACATCAGGTGCTCCACCAGGTGCGCCATCCCGTGGCGTCCCGGTGGGTCGTCGTCGCCCCCCGCCGCCACGGTGAGGGCGACCGCCACGAGGCCGCGGCCGGGGGTCTCCTCGGTGACCAGCCGGAGGCTCACCGCAGGGGCCGGTACACGGAGACGCACATCTTCCGGCTGTCGCCGCCGTCGAAGGGCTGCTCGCGCCAGCCGGAGTAGCGGGCGGAGAGTTCCAGACGGGCGATGCCGGCGAGCAGGTCGAGTTCGCTCGGCCACAGGTAACGCATCACCGTGGTCGCCGACTTGGGGGCCGCGCCGTCGAGGAACAGCGTGTTGTGGATCATCATGTTCTGCGAGGCGGGCAGCACGCCGATGGACTCGATCATCGCGCCGCGCCCGTCGATCGGGTACGTGCTGATCTCGTTCTTCTTCTGCACGTGGTAGTCGCTGGGGTCGAACGTCTCGATGACCACGTGCCCGTCGGGTGCCGTGTGCCGGGCGACCGCGTGCATCAGGGCGATCTGCTCGTCCGGGGCGACCGCGCAGCACAGGGAGTTGAAGGGCGCGAGGACGACGTCGAAGGTGCGGCCCAGGTCGAGGGCGGCGAAGTCGGCGTGGACGGGGGTGATCCGGCCCTCGGGGTCCTTGTGCGCCAGCCGGGCCAGCATGCCTTCGGAGGAGTCGACGCCGTGCACCCGGAAGCCCTTGTCGGCGAGCGGCAGGGCGACCCGGCCGGTGCCGACGCCGAGTTCGAGGACGCTCGCGCCGGGCGCGGTGAGGGTGAGGAGGAAGTCGGCGATGTCCTCCAGGTCGGGGGTGGCCGGGTAGATCTCGTCGTAGACCTCGGCGAGCGCGTCGCTGTACGCGGTGGTCAGAGCGGTGCCGAGCCCGCCACCGGGCTCGACGGTGTCGGTGTCGGTGTCGACGGCGGCGCCGGCCGGGCCGGTCGCCAGGGTTTCTTCCGTCGCCAGGGTCTCTTCGGTTGCCACGCTGGTCGTCATCGTCCGCCTCCGGAGCGGGTGTCGAGGTTGTTCTGGGGGTGCAGCGGGTCGATGCCCGCCTCGTGGAAGGCCCGTACGACGTGCGTCTCGCGGCTGTCGTCGCCGTCGGACAGCGCGTGGGCGATGAGTCCGCTGGCGAGTGCGAAGGCGCGGTGCTGGCCGAAGCTCATGCCGTCCTGGCCGGGGCGCGGGTCCTCGGGGTCCCAGGCGGCGGCGACGCCGGGGGCCAGTTCCTCGGTGAAGACGGACGTGCCGTCGCCGGTGAGGGTGCCCGCGTGGGGCGCGACGGCGGTGACGACCGCGCGTTCGCCGGGGCGGTGGTCGCCGTGCAGGTAGACGACGACGGAGTCCCGGCGCGGGTAGTCCTGCGGGTCGGAGAGGACCTTCGCGTGGTACAGGGCGCCCGCCTCCTCCAGCGCTTCGAGCGCCGTGCCCCACAGGGCGACCGCCGCGTCCGCGTCCCGCGCGTGCAGGAAGAGGCGGCGTACGGGGCCGGCGGGGCGGGGCAGGGGGCGTGAGCCCATGACGTAGAAGAAGCCGGGGGAGAGCGCGGGGCGCGCGGCCTCCAGGGCGAGTTCGACGAGGTCGCCGGGTGCGGGCGGGGCGGCCGGGGCCAGCAGCCGGCCGGCCGGTACGCGGGTGGTGACCTCGGGGAGGCGTACGACGAGCTGGTCGCCGTCGGGCCGGTGGAGCACCTCGACGAGCCGGCCCCGGGTGGGGGTGGTGGTGTGCGGTACGGCTGCCGCGAGCCGGGCCTCCAGGGCGGGGTCGCGGAGCGTACGGCGGGGCGGCGGGCCGTCGGCGGCCGGGCCGCCCCGGTCGCGGCCGGCGTGCAGTTCCTCGTACAGGGCGTTGGTGAGGCGGCCCCGCAGGTCACGGGGGCTGTCGGCGGTGACGGTACGCCCGGCGACGGCGGCCTCGCGCGCACCGGGCGCCACCTCGACGCCGTCCAGCGCGGCACGGAGCCGAGGCGCGAGCCCCGGGTGCCGGGCGTCGGGGGAGGCGCCCGGCACCGGGGTGTCCAGGAGGGAGAGAGCGGTCATCGGTGGTGGCTCCCGTTCGGGTGGTCGGGGGTCGAGCCGGGGGTACGGGCGGCTGCGGCCGGGGCACACGGAACCCTGCGGGCGGCCACGGCCGGGCCCCGCCGTGGTGGGGCGGCGGCCGGGACCGGAGCTCGTCGGGCCGTGGTCCCGGCCACGGCGCGGGGGGCGGTTGTCATCGGTCGGCGCTCCCGTCCGGGAGGGTCAGGCCGAGCGTCCGGGCCGCGCCGCCCGGGTTCAGGAGGACCGTGCGGCCGATGCCGGCGGCGGCGCGGGCGACCGGGTTGAGCGTGGCGTGGGACTCGGCGGTGGCGATGAGGCGGTCGTACATGTGCCAGCCGGCGTAGGCGGCGGCCCGCTCGGGCAGGCCGGGGTCCGGCGTACGGCACTCCAGGTAGCCCTGCCAGAAGGCGTGGACGCGCGGCAGATGGCGGCGCAGGCTCGCCGAGCCCCGCCCGATGATCTCCTCGTGCGCGAGGCCGAACCCGGCACCGGCACCCCGACGGTCGTCCCCGGCGTCCCCGGCGTCGCCGGTCGGCGCGAACACGGAGTACGTCGCGTGGAACAGCCACTCCCCCGCGAACGCCCCCACGTCCCGCGCCGGGTCGGCCAGCCGGAACTCCTCCCAGTCGCACAGGTACAGCGGCCCGCGGCCCTCGTCGGCGCCGATGAACTGGTCGAAGCGGAGGTCGCAGTGCGTGGGCGCGTGCGGCACGCTCGCCTCGCCCTCCCGCAGCCGGGCCAGCGCGTCGACCACCTCGGCGTCGTCCTGGACGAGCTGCCAGGCGGCGATCTGCGCCATGCTGCGCTCCTGGACGGCGCTCCAGGGCAGCGCGCGCAGCCAGGCCAGCGGCGGCAGCGGCGGCTCCCCGGTGTCGAGCCCGTCCCCGGCCGGCAGTGTGTGCAGCGTCCCCACCGCACGCCCCGCCGCCCGGCACTGCGCGTCGTCGAAGTCCCCGTCCAGCGCCAGCTCCGCCCCCGACCGGGCGCCGGGCACCAGCCGGTGCACGGTCACCCCGGCCGCCGGGTCCGCGCCCAGCAGCTCCGGCGAGCGCAGCGGCGAGCCGCCCGGCAGCCATCGGGCCGCCGACTCCTCGAAGCTCAGGGCGCGTTCGAGCTCGGGGCAGCCCCCGTCCGGCAGCGGTGTCACCGTCTTGACGAAGACCTGCTCGCCGGTGGTGGTCGGCCCCGCCCAGTTGTCGTTGCGGCCCCCGAACGCGGTGACCGCCGCCGCGTCGAGGCGGCCGAGCCCGAGCCGCTCCAGCAGGGCGTTCACGGCGGGCACGGTGCCCAGTTCGGTGGGCCGGTAGCGCTGCCGGGTGCGGACCGGCTCCGCCGGGTCCGTCCTCGTGGGTGTGTCGGTGGTGATCGTCATCGTGTCGTGGCTCCCCCGGGGACCGCGCGGCGGCCCTCCTCGTCGATCAGGTCAGCGACGAAGGCGGTGTAGTCGGCCAGTTCGTCGCTCCAGCCGCAGTACGCGGCGAAGTCCCGCGTGTGCGCGGCGATCCGCAGCACCGCGGCGCGGGCCGCGAGCGCCCGGTCCGCGGCCGGCCCGTACGCGTCGAGCAGAACGGCCGGCAGGTCGACGCCCGGCCCCTCGCCCCACACCGGTACGGCCCAGGCGAGTTCGGCCAGATCGCCGAGCAGCCAGCCCAGGTCCAGTTCGGGCCGGGCGGCGCCCAGGTCCTCGCCCGTCAGCAGCGCCACCGGACCCCGGCTCAGGGGTGGGACCAGCGCGCCGAGCGAGGCGAAACCGTGGACGAGGACGAGTCCGTGGCCGTCCCGGCCCCCGCGTTCCTCACCGTCACCGTCGCCGGACGTGAGGGCGACGGCGGGGGCGGGGGCGGGTGCCGCGACCTCGGCGCACCAGGAACGGAGCGTCGAGAGGCGGGCGGGGCCCCACACCCGTACGGCGTGCTCCCGCAGGCGCCGTACGGCGGCCAGGTCGCCGTCGCCGCCGTCCGTCCCGTCGGCGAACCCCCGCAGTCGGGTGAGCGCGGGCGGCGGCGCCCCTGTCGGCGCGGGCGTGGCGTGCAGGTCCCGTAGCGCCGTGCCCGCCGCCGCGAGCGCGTGTGCGGCCAGCCGCCGGGCCGCCGGCCGGGGGTCACGGAGCCAGGCCGCCGCCGAGTACGGCCCGTCGGCGAGGTAGGCGAGCCCCGCGCCCGAGGCCACCGGGGTGACCAGCCGGGCGCCGGCGGTGTGCCGGGGGACGTGCGCGGCGAGGGGCGCCGTCGGCGGGGCCGCCCGCCGGGATCCCGCCCCGTGCCACCACTCATGGCGTCCGTCGGCCGTGGGCCGTACGCGGGTGAGCTGGAGCCCGGTGCCGAACTCGGCCTCCGAACCGTCGACCTGTGCCGCCGGTGTCACCTGTGCCGTCTGTGACCCTGGGGCCGCCTGTGCCCCTCGGGCCGCCTGTGCCCCTGGTGTCGTCCGTGTCCCCGGTGTCGTCCGTACGGTCACTCGTCCTCCCCCTCGGCGCGCCGGGCCCGCGCGTACACGCCGACGCACAGGCCCATCAGCTCGGACAACGGCAGGGCCCCGCCGTCCTCCATCTCGCCCGTGCTGGCGCTGACGGCGGGCACGGTCGGCGCGACGACCACGCCGGGGCGGTCGCGCAGGGTGTCCAGATGCCCCTGGACCACGGGGCTGAGCTGCGCGCCGGGCGGCAGCGACGGGGCCACGCCCACGAGGGCGGACGTCGACTGAAGGGCGCACAGCAGGGGTGTGTCGGTGAGGCCGAGCGCGTAACGGCCGAGGAAGTGCATCGTGGCCGGGTGGACGAGCACGAGGTCGGGCCAGCGGGCCAGTTCGACGTGCGGGACGGCACCGGGCGCGGCCTCGGACCAGTCGTCGGTGACGACCTCCCGTCCGCAGAGCGCGGAAATCGCGTCCGCGGAGACGAATCGCCGTGCCGAACGGGTCAGCACGACCCGTTTCTCCATTTCCGGGAAGGTATTGCCCAGCCAGTTGATCCAGAACGGCAGGAATGCCACGCTGAGCGCGCCGGTGCCCACGAGGAGCACCCGGCGGAATCCGGGATCCGCGACTCCTGTGGGGTCCATTCCCGCCTCCTTGTGCTTGCTTTTCGGTGTGTGTCGCGGATATCGCGGTGGACGCGAATATCGCGTGGGTCGCGTTGCCCGGGGAGGGGCCGGTGGCCGGCACCGGCCCCTCCCCGCGGGTCACTGCTCCGGTCGCCCGGTCGTCAGCACTTCTTCTCGATCGTGCGGGCGGTCAGCGAACCGAGGGCCGCGGCGCACTGCTGCGAGGAGCGGGCGGTGATGATGGTGGCGCGGATCGCCCACGGGATGGTCGGGCTGAACGCGGGCGCGGCGTCCTTGCCGTCGTACAGGCCCAGCTCCTCGGCGGAGGTGTAGGCGGTGTAGCCCTCGAACAGGTCCTTCTCGTTCTGCGTCGACTGCATGAGTCTCTCCTTGATTCATGGTGCGGGATTCCGGTTCTCCGAATTCCCGGCCGCCTCACGGGCTTTCCGGCTTTTCGGCCGGTGCCCCTTGGCGACGAGACAACTATGGCCCGCCGGAAAAGCCGCCCGCTATTGGCAGTTGCGGCATTACCGCACCCGGCATGACCGCACCCGGCAAGGCCAGAAACGGCGTCGCCGGGCCCGGCATTGCCGCAAGCGCCAATACCGCCGCACCCGCCCGTACGCGTAGAAAGTCCAGGGTGAACACACATGACTCCGCGAGGCCCGAGCCTCCGCCGCCCCAGCCGACGCAGGCGCCCGATCCCGCGCAGGCACCCGACCTCGTACAGGCGCCCGATTCCCCGCAGGGCACGGACGCCCAGCGCCCCCCGCTGCGCGCGCTGCTCGCCCACGCCCGCCCGCACCGCAGGGTGCTGCTGCTGGTCCTCGTCCTGACCCTGGCCGGCAGCGCGGCCGGGCTCGCGCAGCCGATGGTCGTGGAGTCGTCGCTGACGGCGCTGATGACCGGCGGCGACCTGACCCGCGAACTCCTGCTGATGCTGGCCCTGTTGGCGGTCTCCATCGCGCTGACCTGGACGCAGGCCCTGGTGAGCGAGCGCACGGCGGAGAAGGTCGTGCTGCATGTGCGTCGGGGGCTGATTCACCGTCTGATCCGGCTGCGGACCGCGGAGTTGGACAGGACGGAGCCGGGCGGCCTCACCACCCGGGTGACGTCCGACAGCACGCTCGTGCAGCACGCGGCGACCAGTGGTGTGATCCAACTGCTCGACGGTGGTATCCATCTGATCGCCACCATCGTCCTGATGGGCATGACCAGCCTGCCGCTGCTCGGCATCACCTCCGGTGTGCTGCTGGTGGTCGGTGTCGCGATGGGCGTGGTGATGCCGAGGATCCGCCGGGTGACCACGCGCGCGCAGACCTCGGTCGGCGAGATCGGCGCCGCCCTCGACCGCGCGCTCGGCGCCGCCCGCACCGTGAAGGCCAACGGCGGCGAGGCGACGGAGACCGCGCGGGCCGTGGCCGCCGCCGAGGACGCCTACCGGGCCGGCCTGACCGGCGCCCGCTACCACGCCACGATCGCCGTGCTCTCCGCCCTGGTCGTCCAGGCGTCGTTCCTCGCGGTCATCGGCTTCGGCGGAGCCCTGGTCGCCACCGGCGCCCTGGACCTGGCCGCGCTGATCGCCTTCCTGCTCTACCTGTTCAACCTGGGCGGCCCGGTGCTGTCCCTCGTCGGCGGCACGACCTCGCTCCAGCAGGGCCTCGGCGCGCTCACCCGCATCGAGGAGGTCGAGCGGATGGAGATCGAGACGGACGTCGACGAGACCCCGGCCCGCCCGGCCGGCCCTCCGCCGCGCGTGACCCTGGAGAACGTCACGTTCGCCTACCCGGGCCGCGCCACCACCCTCGACGGGGTGGGCCTGGTCGCCCCGGCCGGCGGTGTCACCGCCCTCGTCGGCCCCTCCGGCAGCGGCAAGACGACCGTCTTCTCGCTCCTCCAGCGGTTCTACGAGCCGGACTCCGGACGCGTCCTCCTCGACGGCACCGACATCGCGACCCTCAGCCGCGCCGAGGTGCGCCGCCGGATCGCGTACGTGGAGCAGGACACCCCGATGCTCGCCGGAACCCTCCGCGAGAACCTCCTGTACGCCGCGCCCGACGCGGCCGAGGACGAGGTCGCCCGTGTCCTGCGGGACACCCTGCTCGACACGCTGGTCGCCCGGCTCCCGGAGGGCCTCGACACCCAGGTCGGCGCCCGCGGCCTCGCCCTGTCCGGCGGGGAACGCCAGCGCCTCGCCATCGCCCGCGCGCTGCTGCGCCGCCCCCAGGTGCTGCTGCTCGACGAGGCGACCGCCCACCTCGACGGTCTCAGCGAGACGGCACTGCGACACACCGTGGAGCGGGCCGCCGAGCACTGCACGGTGCTGCTCATCGCCCACCGGCTGTCCACGGTGACCTCCGCCGACCACATGGTGCTGCTCGCCGGCGGGCGGGTGCGCGACCATGGCCGGCACGGGGAACTCCTGGGCAGGGACGAGCTGTACCGGGACCTCGCCGCCACCCAGCTGACCGCCGCGGGAGCGTGAGCGCACCCCCCTCCGTCCTACCTGACGTACTGACCACCGTCAGACCCCCACACAGCGAAGGAACACCGCAATGCCGAAGGACCCGGCCCCCACCACCTCGCTCGCCAAGAGGACCGACGAGGACGCGTACGACGCCCACGAGGACCACCCGTACGACGACCACGACGACCGCGACGGCTACGACGGCTACGACGGCTACGACGACGCGGACGAGTTCGAGGAGAGCGGGCCCGGGCCCGTGATCGAGCACACCGTCGAGGACGACCGGTTCGGCGCGGTGACCGTCCGGCTGGACTCCGAGCTGGGCGAGGTCACGGTGAGCGGCGAGCGGGTGCCGCGGGTCGAGCTGTGGCGGGCCGAGGGGACCGAGGGCGAGGACCACATCCCGGTCGGCACCCGGGACGGCGCGCGGCTCACCCTGACCGTCGACGGCGAGGACGCGGTGATCGACCCCGCCAAGGGCCGGCTGACCCGGCGCTCGTACCGCGTCGACGTGCGGTACGCGGAGCGCTCCTGGCGGCTGGTGCCCGACTCCATCCCGGGCAGCCGGCTGGTGCGGGCCGGGGCGTACCTCGGGGACTTCTCCTCCGACGGCGACGGGAAGGTCCTGGTGGAGTGGCGCGAGGACGCCGAGCCGGAGGCACTGGACGCGGCCCTCGGCTACGCCCTCGCCGCCGCGTTCGGCACGGGCGCCCAGCCCCTGTGGATGACGGCGATAGAGATGGTCGGCGACCTCCTGCCCGGCTGAGCCCCGGCACACCACGGAAAGGCCCTGCCGGTACTCCCCAGTACCGGCAGGGCCTTAGAGCTCCGAACAAAAGGGGAGCCCGGCTCGCGGCGTCTGGCACGCACGCTCGCCGCGTTGCCGAAAGCCCCTAGTAGCTCCGCTACGAGGAGCTTCCGGCGCCTTGCGATCGCACGCACCAGACGCCGCGAGCTGATCGGACTCCCCTTTTGTTCGGAGCTCTTAGGGCCTGTCGTTCGACGCCTGGGCCGCGGGGTGTGGCACGCGCACCGGCGGTCGAAGGGCGCCGAACCCGGGCTCGGCGTGATCCGAACGACAGGCCCTTAGGGTGTCCCCCGCGGAGGTCAGCCGCAGGTTCCCCTGATGTCGTCCTCGTACAGGTGCGAGACGATCGCCGCCTCGAACCGGGACTTGAGGTCGAGCTTGCGCACGATGCTGGCGGTGTGGGCCCGTACCGTGCGCTCCGCGATGCCCAGGCGGCGGGCGAGCCAGCGGTTCTGCTCGCCCGTCGCGAGCAGCAGCAGCACCTCCCGCTCGCGATCGGTCAGCGCGGAGAAGTCGAGTGCGTCCTCCCGTACGACAACAGCCATGTGAGTCCCCCTGGTTGTGTTCGGTCGTGTCGGCTTCCGTCGGCTCGTGGCCGGAGAATCCGTGCGAATCCATCGGTTCGTGTCCGACGTCCTTAGGTTCGTGTCCGACGTCCATCGGTTCCCGTCCGACGGATTCCAGCCTGCCAAGCACTTTCGGCCGGATCCCGCCCCGCGGGGCGCAGCTTGCTGCACCGGCGCGACACCATGCTGCGAGCGAAACTTTCGGAGCACGCCGTTCGTTCGTGTCGTGGCCCGGGCTCTTCCGTCACACATTCGCCACACGTTCCACGGCGTGCCGCCGTGAACGGACGAAGTCTTGACCAACGCATTACTGTGAGTCCCGATCATTTCGGTGGATTCCGTATCGCCGTGGCCCGACCAGCCACACCCGCGATTCCGGCCACCGGCCCGGGCCGTACGGGAGGAACACGGGGGGACAGATGAACGATGCGGGCAGCATGGGGCTGTTGGGGCTCACCGCGATGGAGGAGCGCGTCTACCGGCACTTCCTGAGGAATCCGGGGACGACGGCGGAGGACATCCACCTCCTGCTCCACGCGTCGCAGGACGTCGTCGGTGCCGCGCTGCGGCGGCTGACGGAACTGGGCCTGCTCCGCCGCGCGGGGGCGACGGCAGAGGGCGGGGCGGAGGCTGCGGAGACGGCGGAGGATCCGGCCACCGCCGGGATCGAAGCCGGCGGCACCCTGACGGCGGCGGACCCCGAGGTGGCCGTCGGTCTGCTCACCGACCGGCGGCTGAGCGAGCTGCACCACGAGTTGCAGCAGGTGACCCGGCCCCGTCATCTCGTCGCGGAGCTCCGCGCCGAGCAGGGCGCCCACACCCAGGCCGGCGGCGGCGTGGAGCGGATGACGAACCTGGCGCAGATCCGCGACCGGATCGACGACCTGGCGTTCTTCGCCCGCGAGGAGATCCTCTCCGTCGAGCCCTACCGGGCCCTCACCCGGGAGAACATCGCGCACGCGCGGCCCCTGGACAGCCGCTGTCTGCGCCGGGGCGTCCACATCCGCAGTGTCGTCCTCAAGGACGCCCTGGACGATCCGGCGACCGCCGCCTACTTGCGCGAACTGAACGCGCAGGGCGCCCGGATCAGGGTCGCCGCCGACATCGCCGAGCGCGTCCTCGTCTACGACCGGCACACCGCTCTGGTCCCGGCGGACCCGTCGGACACCTCGCGCGGCGCGCTGGTCGCGCAGGAACCGGGCCTGGTGGCCAGCATCCTGGCCCTCTTCGAGAAGATCTGGGACCAGGCGACGGACCTCACCGATCTGCTGGGCGCCCCGGCACCCGAGCCGGAGACCCTGACGCCGATGGAGCTGGAGGTCCTGAAGTCCATGTGCCGGGTCACCAAGGACGAGATCGGCGCCCGTGAACTCGGCGTCTCCCTGCGCACCTACCGCCGGCACGTCGCCGATGTGCTGCGCACCCTCAACGCCAGCAACCGTCCGCACGCGGCCCTGCTGGCCCGGGAGCGGGGCTGGATCTGACCGCGGTGCACCAGCCGCCGGTCAGGGCGCCCCGGCGTCGCGCCAGCCGCCCAGCGCCGGGTCGGTGAGGACCTCCGCCAGCCAGTCCCGTACGGCATGGGCGGGCGAACCGGACGGGGGCCGGATCCGAAGGTGGATCCGGCCCCCGTCCTCGTCGAGTCGCCAGGCGTGTTCCCAGCCCCCGGGCAGTTTGCCGAGGACCCTGATCACGGCCGTCGCGGCGGGCGCGTCACCGGGAGCCCTGCGGACGAGGGCCAGTTCCCGAAACCCACCGTCCCGGAACTTCTCGTCCCGGCACCGCTCGTCCCGGTGCTCCCCGCGGTCCTCCCTGCCCCGGTTCTCCCCGTCCCGGTGCTCACCGTCCTGGAACTCCACGGTCGTCATTCGTCCGTTCGTCCCGCCGGCTCACTGCCAGCCGTTGACGGACAGTGCGACCGACGGACCGGACTTGACGGCCACCGTCGCTCCCAGCGGCAGGGCCATGATCAGCGCGAGCGCCGACAGTGTCCTGATGATGCGTGCGTTCCCCGTGTTCCCCGTGTTCTTCATGACCACGACTCTGCCAGCGGGAACACCCCGCCTGAAGGCTCCGCGATGTCAGGATGCTGCACCGGGCGGGACACTTGCTGCCAGGCACTTTGCTGCCAGGCGGCGGCTGACGGAGCGGCCTACGGGGGCGGTTTGCGGGGGCGGCCTACGGGGGCGGCGCTCAGTCCGAGGCCTGCTGCCGCTTCGGCCGCCACACCACCAACGCGCTCGTCTGCTGCACCTCCTGGTAGGGCACCAGGTCACGCCGGTACGACGCGTGCACCGCGGCCTCGCGCTGCTGCATCGCCGCGGCGGCGCCGTCGAGCGCGGTCTCCAGCTCGACCACCCTCGCCTGGAGGGCGGCGACCTGGTTCTCCAGCTCGATGATGCGCTTGATGCCGGCCAGGTTGATGCCCTCGTCCTGCGACAACTGCTGGACGGTGCGCAGCAGTTCGATGTCGCGGGCCGAGTAGCGCCGACCGCGCCCGGCGGTGCGGTCGGGCGAGACCAGGCCGAGGCGGTCGTACTGGCGCAGCGTCTGCGGGTGCAGACCGGACAGCTGAGCGGCCACCGAGATGACGTACACCGGTGTCTCTTCCGTCAGCTCATAGGGGTTACGACGGCGGCCGGGTGTGTCCATGGTGTGGTCATGCTCCCTTCGCGGCCTGGAACAGCTCCGCCCGCGGGTCCTCGCCCGCGGTCGCCTCGCGATACGCCTCCAGGGCGTCACGAGCCTTCCCCGACAGATCCTTCGGGACACTCACCTCGACGGTGATCAGCAGGTCCCCGCGGGTGCCGTCCTTACGGACCGCTCCCTTGCCGCGGGCCCGCATCGTACGCCCGTTGGGGGTGCCCGGGGGCAGTTTCAGGGTCACCGGGGGGCCGCCCAGGGTCGGGACCCTGACCTCCCCGCCGAGCGCCGCCTCCGGGTACGTGACGGGCACCGTCACCGTGAGGTTGTCGTCCTTGCGGCCGAACACCGGGTGCGTGTCGACGTGCACGACCACGTACAGGTCGCCCGCGGGGCCGCCCCGCTCGCCGGGCGCGCCCTTGCCGCGCAGCCGTATCCGCTGCCCGTCGGCGACACCGGCGGGGATGCGGACCTGCATGGTGCGGGACGACTTGGCCCGGCCGGAGCCCTTGCAGATCTCGCAGGGGTTCTCGGCGATCAGGCCCCGGCCCTTGCAGTCCGGGCAGGGGTCCGTCAGGGAGAAGCCGCCGCCGGAGCCCCGCGCGACCTGGCCGGTGCCGACGCACGTCGGGCACACCCGGGGGGTGCCGTTGGCGTCGCCGGTGCCCGAACAGCCCTTGCACGGGGACTGCGAGGACATCCGCAGCGGCACGGTGGCGCCCTCGATGGCCTCGGTGAAGCTCAGCGTGACCTCGGACTCGATGTCCTGGCCGCGCCGGGGCTGCACCCGCGTGGTGCCGGAGCTGCCCCGGTTGAACAGGCCCCCGAAGACGTCACCGAGCCCGCCGCCGAAGCCGCCCGCTCCCTGTCCGCCCTGGGCGCCGCCTCCGAAGAGGTCGCCCAGGTCGAAGTTGAACGAGCCGCCGCCCGCGCCGGGGCCCGGACGGAAGCCGCCGTTGCCGAACAGCGCGCGGGCCTCGTCGTACTCCTTGCGCTTCTTGGGGTCGCCGAGGATGTCGTTCGCCTCGGAGATCTCCTTGAACCGCTCCTCGGCCTTGGCGTTGCCCTTGTTGGCGTCCGGGTGGAACTCGCGGGCGAGCTTCCGGTACGCCTTCTTGATCTCGGCCTCGGTGGCGTCCTTGGGGACGCCGAGGACCTTGTAGTAGTCCTTCTCGATGAAGTCCTTGGTGCTCATCCCCGGCGCCCCTCCTTCCCGTTGTGTTCCGCGTCGTGGACGTCAGCCCTCGTCCGGGCCACCGTTCTCCTTGTCGTCGGCCGTCTCCGCGGACTCGGCGTCCGCCTTGACTGTCTGCGCCCCCGGCTGGGGTTCGGCCACGGCCACCCGCGCGGGGCGGATGGTCCGTTCGCCGATGCGATACCCCGGCTGCAGAATCGCCACGCACGTCGTCTCGGTGACGTCCGGCGCGTAGCTGTGCATGAGGGCCTCGTGGATCGTCGGGTCGAAGGGCTCGCCCTCCTTGCCGAACTGCTGCAGACCCATCTTCGCCGCGACGGTCTCCAGCGACTCGGCGACGGACTTGAACCCGCCGACCAGTTCGCCGTGCTCCCGTGCGCGGCCGATGTCGTCGAGCACGGGCAGGAGCTCGGTCAGGAGGTTCGCGACGGCGATCTCCTTGACCGTGATCCGGTCGCGCTCGACCCGCCGACGGTAGTTCTGGTACTCGGCCTGGAGCCGCTGGAGGTCCGCCGTGCGCTCACCGAGCGCCGTGCGCACCTGGTCCAGCTGGGCCGTCAGGCCGGCCACCTGGGCCGCTGCTGCCGCGTCCCCGGCCGGGGCCGCCCCCTCCTGGGGGGCGGCCTTCGGCTCGGCGTCCTCGGAGCCGGAGGAGGGGACGTCGGGCTGCTGCGGCTGACCTTGCGGCTGCTGCTCGTCGAAGCCCGGGGTCTCCTCCGTCACGCGGCACCGTCCTTCCGGTCCTCGTCGACGATCTCGGCGTCGACGACGTCGTCGTCGGCCTTGGCGCCGGCGGCGGCACCCTCGGGGCCACCCGCGGCCTGCGCGGCCTGGGCGTCGGCGTACAGGGCCTGGCCGAGCTTCTGCGACACGGCGGCGACCTTCTCGGTGGCCGTGCGGATCTCGGCGGTGTCCTCACCCTTGAGGACGTCCTTCAGCTCGGCGACGGCGGCCTCGACCTCGGTCTTGATCTCGCCGGGGACCTTGTCCTCGTTGTCCTTGAGGAACTTCTCCGTCTGGTAGACGAGCTGCTCGCCCTGGTTGCGGGTCTCGGCGGCCTCGCGGCGCTTCTGGTCCTCCTCCGCGTACTGCTCGGCCTCCTGGCGCATCCGGTCGACCTCGTCCTTCGGCAGCGAGGAGCCGCCGGTGACGGTCATCTTCTGCTCCTTGCCCGTGCCCAGGTCCTTGGCGGTCACGTGCATGATGCCGTTGGCGTCGATGTCGAAGGACACCTCGATCTGCGGGACGCCGCGGGGCGCCGGGGGCAGACCGGTCAGCTCGAACATCCCGAGCTTCTTGTTGTACGCCGCGATCTCGCGCTCGCCCTGGTAGACCTGGATCTGCACGGACGGCTGGTTGTCCTCGGCCGTGGTGAAGATCTCGGACCGCTTGGTCGGGATCGTGGTGTTGCGCTCGATGAGCTTGGTCATGATGCCGCCCTTGGTCTCGATGCCGAGGGACAGCGGGGTCACGTCGAGGAGCAGGACGTCCTTGACCTCACCCTTGAGGACACCGGCCTGGAGCGAGGCGCCGATGGCGACGACCTCGTCCGGGTTCACACCCTTGTTGGCCTCCTTGCCGCCGGTCAGCTCCTTGACGAGCTCGGCGACGGCGGGCATACGGGTGGAGCCACCGACGAGAACGACGTGGTCGATCTCGGACAGGGCGATCCCGGCGTCCTTGATGACGTTGTGGAACGGCGTCTTGCAGCGCTCCAGCAGGTCCGCGGTCAGCTGCTGGAACTGGGCGCGGGTGAGCTTCTCGTCGAGGTGCAGGGGGCCCTCGGCGGAGGCGGTGATGTAGGGCAGGTTGATCGAGGTCTCCGTGGAGGAGGACAGCTCGATCTTCGCCTTCTCGGCGGCCTCGCGCAGACGCTGCAGCGCCATCTTGTCCTTGGCGAGGTCCACGCCGTGGCCGGCCTTGAACTGCTGCACCAGGTAGTCGACGACACGCTGGTCCCAGTCGTCACCACCGAGGTGGTTGTCACCGTTGGTGGCCTTCACCTCGACGACGCCGTCACCGATCTCCAGCAGCGACACGTCGAAGGTGCCGCCACCGAGGTCGAAGACCAGGATGGTCTGGTCGTCCTTGTCGAGGCCGTAGGCGAGGGCGGCGGCGGTCGGCTCGTTGACGATGCGCAGCACGTTGAGACCGGCGATCTCGCCGGCTTCCTTCGTGGCCTGCCGCTCGGAGTCGTTGAAGTACGCCGGGACGGTGATGACCGCGTCCGTGACCTTCTCGCCCAGGTACGCCTCGGCGTCCCGCTTCAGCTTCTGCAGGATGAAGGCGGACATCTGCTGCGGGTTGAACGGCTTGCCGTCCAACTCGACCTTCCAGTCCGTACCCATGTGCCGCTTCACGGACCGGATCGTCCGGTCCACGTTCGTGACCGCCTGGCGCTTGGCGACCTCGCCGACCAGCACCTCACCGTTCTTCGCGAAGGCGACGACGGACGGCGTGGTCCTGGCACCCTCGGCGTTGGTGATGACGGTGGGCTCGCCGCCCTCCAGAACGCTGACGACGGAGTTAGTCGTGCCCAGGTCGATGCCGACCGCACGTGCCATTTCAATTCCTCCAGCTGACTTGAGTGGAACGGACTCAAGTGTGCACGACCCTCCCCGCCGGGTCAACAGACCTGAGTCGAGCCGACTCAACTTTTATCTCCCGCTTACATGCAGGAGGCCGCTGAGCAGGGGTTTAGCGCGGCTACGACGCCGAGAACCGCACCTCGAAACGGTGAACGGAGGGACGGCCGAGGAGCATGGGGACGGTTCCGCGGCTGCCGGTCCAGGAGCGCGGCGCCGTGGCGCGGGTGATGTCCACCCCGCGCGCCCCCGAGAGCCCGGATCCCCCGACCGGCCCGTCCGCCGCCCTCTCCGCCGTCCCGCCCGCCGTCCCCTCGGCCGTGCGCCCACCCTCGCGACACACCGCCCGACGCGTCCCGCGACGGATGCACGGCCCGCACCACGGCGAACGGACGGGTGAGACGCGGCAGTTCGAGGCCGGGGCCGACGCCCCAGAGGTCGGAGGTCGGCCCGGGACGCGTCTCGCGACAGCAGCACGATTCGCCCCACGGCGAACAGACCGGTGGGGCCCGGCAGTTCGAGGACGGGGCCGACGCCGACGCCCGGGGCCGAAGGCACGGCGGAAGGGCGGCCGAGGCGGCGGAGCCGGTCACCGCGAGGCTGGTACCGGCCGCGGCCATAGCCCTGGCGAGCGACAACCCGGGCGAAGACCCTGGCCCTGGCCCTGACCATGGGCTGGACCATGGGCCTGGCCGTCGCGGAGCGGCATGGCGCAGATCACGATGGAGGCTCGTACGTTCGCTCGCCCCGCCCCGTAAGACGTATCCGAACGGTTCCTGCCTCCAGGTCCACGCGAAAAGGCGGATCCTCCGCCGGCCGCACGTTCTTGCGGACGCGCTCCTGCTCCATCGCCTGCCTGGCGGCCCCGGCGGCGGGGTCGACCTCCTGCACGAGCCCGGCGCCGATGGAGGACAGCTTCTTCGTCCTCCGCCAGTAGACCCAGCCCCTGCCCTCCATCCACAGCAGAAGTCGGTCCCCCACGAACCCGGCTGCTCCCACTCCGACGACCACCCCGGCGATCAGTAAGACGATGTCCACGGTGTCACCCGCCCGCGGGCAGGGTCAGGCTTTGACATGCTCCTCGCCCTGAAGGGCGAGGATTCTGGCCTTCGCCACCGGAGACTGTGCCGCTACGCGGCACGTCTCCGGTCGGGAATCCGTGGCTTCCTGTTTCTTCGCGCTGTGCCGGGATCGCTCCCGGTCTTATCGGCGCTCCGCAGGCTGTTACCGCCAGTCCGGCGGCCGTTTTGATGTTGATCGCGGCGTTGGTGTCGCGGTCGTGGACCGTACCGCAGGAGGTGCAGGTCCATTCCCGTACGTGCAGGGGTTTGGGTCCGTCCACGACGCCGCAGGTGGAGCAGGTCTGGGAGGTTGGTTCGAACCGGCCGATGGTGACCATCGTGCGCCCGTACCGCTGTGCTTTGTACGTGAGCATGCTGATGAACTGGGTCCATCCGGCGTCGTGCACGGACTTGGCCAGCCTGGTGCGCGCCAGTCCCGCCACCGCCAGGTCCTCCACGGCGATCCCTTGGTTCTCGCAGATCAGCTTCGTGGAGAGCTGGTGGTGGAACTCACGGCGCGCGTCAGTGACCTTGGCGTGGGCGCGGGCGACCTTCAGGCGGGCCTTCGCCCGATTCTTGGACCCTTTCTGCTTGCGGGACAGCTCCCGCTGCGCCTTCTTCAGCTTCTTCTCCGCGCGCCGCAAAAACCGCGGGGAGTCGATCTTCGTACCGTCGGACAGGACCGCGAAGTGCGTCAGGCCGAGATCGATGCCGACAGTGTGGTCGGTGTCGGGCATCCGCGCCTGGTCGGCGGCCGTGTCCCTGTCGATGACGAAGGAGGCGAAGAATCTGCCTGCCGCGTCCTTGACGACGGTGACAGAAGTGGGGGTGGCGGGCAGGGTGCGGGACCACTTGACCTTCACCGCGCCGATCTTCGGCAGGTTCAACCGGCCGCTGCCGGTGATGCTCCAGCGGGCGTTGGCGGTGAACCGGATCGACTGCCGGGCGTCCTTGCGGGACTTGAACCGGGGCGCGCCCAGTTTCGGCCCCTTCCGGGTGCCCTTGAGGGAGGCGAAGAAGTTCTTGTAGGCGACCTCCGCATCCCGCAGGGACTGCTGAAGGACGACTGCCGAGACCTCGCCCAGCCAGGCGCGCTCCGGCGTCCGTTTCGCCTCCGTGATCAGGCGTGTGGACAGCTGACCGGCCGTCGGGAACAGCTGCCCGGCCTCACGGGCGTCCTCGCGGGCACGCACGGCGTCGTTGAACACGACGCGAGCGCACCCGAACGCCCTGGCCAGCGCGGTCTGCTGAGCGGCGTTCGGGTACAACCTGAAGGCGTACCGGAGCTGCATGACGATCACACTAGGCACGTCGAACCCACGTCGTCACCGGGAACGGGTGAACGACCCGTCACCGTCACGAAGCAGGGTCCGGCTCCGCCGGAACGCCACCGCGACACTCCGCGTCGCGGCCACACGATTCGCTTCACCCCCGGCCTGAAGGCCGGAGCACTGCGAATGATCTCCGGTAGCGGAGCTTCTCCTTCGGGTGGGCGCCGAGGCGGTCGTAGAAGCGGGCGGCGCCCTCGTTCCAGGCGGGGGTCTGCCACTGGATCTCGTCGAGGCCGAGGGCACGGGCCTCGGCCGCCACCGCCTCCATGAGGAGGGCGCCGAGGCCGGAGCCCCGACTGTCGGAGCGCAGGAACAGGCAGTCCATGTGGAGGTACTCGCGGGCCTGCCAGGTGGAGATCTCGGGCGAGCAGGTGGCGTAGCCGACGACCTCGCCGCCGGGGAGTTCGGCCACCAGGCAGCGCAGCCGGGGGTTCGGGGCGTCGAAGAGGAGCGCGGTCAGGCGGGGCGCGAGGTCGGGCGGGGGCGGGGCGGCGTGCTCGTACGCGGCGTGCTCGGCGGCCAGTTCGACGACGCGCGGGATGTCCTCGGGGCGGGCGCGGCGGACGACCGGGTCGGCGTCGGTCACCGGAGGTCGCCCTCCACCGTGTCGGACCGCCAGGCCGCCAGCCGTTCGGCGATCGGGGCGGCGGAGGCCAGGACGTGGCGGGAGTAGGCGTCGCGCTCATGGGTGAGGACGGCCGCCTCCCAGACGCAGGGGGCGAGACCGGTGCGGCCGGGCCGCAGTTCCTCCGGGCGGCCGGCCGGGCCGGTGAAGATCGCCAGGTCCGACATGAACCCCTCGATCCAGGTGTGCACCAGGACGTAGTCGCCGTCGCCGCCCGCGTGCAGGATCAGCACGGCGAGCCCCAGGGACCCGCGCGCCCGGCCGAGCGCGAGGTGCGCCTCGGCGACGCGGAGCGCGGCGGCTGTGTCCGCTTCGGTGAGGATGCGGCCCGGCGCGGTGAGGCCGTAGACCTTGACGAGGTGTCCGGAGAGTTCGCGGGTGCCCAACGGGCGTACGGGGCGCGGGTGGTGCTCCTTCGCGAGGGCGAGCAGCGCGTCCGTGTCGACCGCCGCCGGCTGGTCGTGATCGTGTCCAGTCATGCACCCATCATGTGCGGCCCGGCACCGCCGAACCACGGGTTTCTCTCACCACTTTCTCTCCCCGCCGTCTCTCATTTCTCTCCCCGCCGTCTCTCACCACCCGGCCTGCGAACGGCGTTTGAGGGCCGCGACCCCGTCCGGCCGACGCGGCGCTCCGGCCGCCGGCCCCGCACCGGAGGCGGCCCCGGACCGGCCGTCGGCCGCGGAGAACCGGCCGGTCGCCGGTGCCGGATGAGGCCGTCTGGGACGGGACATCGCCCGCGCGCCCTGGGCGCCCGCGGCGCCGAGCCCGTACACCCGCACCCGTGACATCCCCGCCACGACGACGACCGCCGTGCCCGCCACCCACCACACCCCGCCCGCCCTCATCCACAGCATGTGGACGGCGACGCCGACGACGACCGACGCGACCGCGCAGGCCCCCACCACGACGGCGACGCCCACCGGGGTGAGCCCCAGTCGGCGCAGCCGGTGGGGGAGGTGGTCGGGGCCGCTCCGCCAGGGCTCGCGGCCGGCGAGCCGCCGGGAGAGCAGGACCAGTACCGCGTCGGCGGTGGCCAGCACGGTGAGCGCGAAGGGCCCGCCGATCCCCACGCCGTGCCCGGCGGCGTACGCGTACACCTGCACGACGCCGCCCGCGAGCAGGAACCCGACGAACAGCGCCCCGCACTCCCCGAGCGCCACCCGCGCGGGCGGCCAGTTCTGCATCAGGAACCCGGTGAGCCCGGCGGCGAGCACGCTGCACAGCGCGGCCAGCCCGTCGAGCACCTCGGCGGCGGCGCACACGCTCACCCCGAACGCGGTGACCACCCCGACGACCCCGAGCACCCCGTCGGGACGGCCGAGCCCCTTGAACCCGTGCACGACGAACACCATCCACGCGACGGCGCCCGCGCCGCCGAGGACACCGACCTCCTCGTACGGCACCACGAACGCGGCGGCGCAGGCGACACCCACGACGCGCGGCACCCACGGCAGCCCCCACAGATCACCGATGAGCCCGAGCCCGCCCACGGCCGCGCCCGCCAGGAGGAGCCGCCCGGCCTCCTCGCCCAGCGGCGCGACCCCGCTCCGCTCCCCCAGCCAGGCGACACCGCCCACCCCGCAGACGAGCGCGACACCCCCCAGCAACGGCACCGGCCGCATCCGCCGCCGCTCCACGATCCCGAGCCGCTGCGCGGGCACGCGTACGGCCGCCGTCAGCACGGCGGTGACCAGGAGGGCGGACGCGGCGGCAAGGATTCCGTACAGCACGGAACCAAGTTAGGGGTGTATGTGACGATTTCATGCGAATAACACGATCGTTTTGAAACTGCACGATCGTTCCGCCCGCCGATCGGAGGTACGCAAAGCACCCCACGGGGCACACAGCCCGTGGGAGCCTGATGCGCTCGGAACAGGTCAGGGGCTCAGGGGGAGGGCTTCGATGGGGGGCACCCTTCAGAACGTGCTGTTCGCGGTCGGCGGATCCGTCCTCACCGCGATCGCATTCGCCGCGCGGCACCGGCTCACCGCCCTCGCCAGGCTCGTCCTGGACTTCGCGTACACCCGGTTGGCCGGCAGCGCCCTGCTCCGCCGGGCCGCCCTCGCCAAGTACACCCGCGCCTTGTACGCCCGCCACCGCCGCTTCGCCGTCTCCTTCCAGGTCGAGGAGGACCTGAAGAAGCTGCCGATGGAGTCCGTGTACGTGCCGCTGCGAGGCGCCCGGGCCGACGGGGCGCCCGGCGAGTTGGCCGCGGACCTGCGGGCGGAGCGGCACAGCGTGGTGCTGGGCGTGCCGGGCGCGGGCAAGACGATGCTGCTGCGGCACCAGGTGCTGATGTGGGCGAGGGAGCGGGTGCGTGGCGTGCACGCCGACGGGACGGACGGTCCGGGCGGCGAGGACGGCGCCGCCGGCACGGACGGCGCGGGTGGTCGCGGCAGGAACAGGGCGGCCCTGCGCGCGCGGAGGCCGGGACGGCGGAGGCTCGTCGCCCCCGGCGAGTCCGAGGGCATCCCGGTCCTGCTGGAGCTGCATCGCCTCAACAAAGCCCCCGAGCTCACCCTGGAACAGCACATCGTGCAGCACTTCGCGCGGCACGACTTCCCCGGGGCCGACAAGTGGGTGGCGCGCGCCCTGGAACGCGGTGACCTCGCTCTCTACTTCGACGGCCTCGACGAGGTCTCGACGGAGCTGCGGCCGCAGGTGGCGGACCGGATCGAGGAGTTCGCGTCGCGGTACGCGGCCTGCCGGATCGTCGTGACGTGCCGGATCGCGGTGTACGAGGGCTGGTTCGCCGAGTCCTTCGGCCAGACCCTGCGCGTGCGCGACTTCGACGAGCACCTCATCCGCCGTTTCCTCAACGGCTGGCCCTGGCGCACGGGCACCGCCGTGCAGACGTCGAGCACCGTCGACCAGGTCCTCGGCGCCCTCCGGGACACCCCGCAGATCATGGCCCTGGCCCGCAACCCCCTGCTCCTGACGATGATCGCGTACCTGTACGACTTCGTGTACGCGGGCACCGACCAGGTCCTGCCGCACACCCGTGCCGAGTTCTACAAGCAGGTCATCGACAGCCTGCTGATCGACCGCCGACGCCAGTCGGTGTACCCGTTCCCACTGAAGAAGGCGGTGCTCCAGGAGATCGCGCTGGTCGCCCAGGACATCCCCTCGGGCGTCCACGACCGGTTGGCGCTGCCGCACGAAAAGGTGCTGGAGACCGTACGGGCCGTCCTCGAACGGCAGGCGCGGGACCCGGGGGCCGCCGAGAAGGTCCTGAACGAGATCGTCCACCGCAGCGGTCTGCTCCTGGCCGTGGACAACGGCGAGCGGTACCAGTTCGCCCACCTCACCCTTCAGGAGTACCTGGCGGCGGTGAAGCTGGCGGCGGACCCCACGGGTCTCCTCCGGCGATACCGCGACGACCCCGCGGCCTGGCGCGAGACGGTCCGCCTGTGGTGCGGGGTGGAACCACGCGACTGTACGGAGGTCGTCCGCACGGTCTTCACCAGGGACGCCGTCCTGGCCTTCCAATGCCTGGCAGACGCCCACACGATCGAGGACGGTCTGGCGGAGGAGACCCTGGAGCATTTCCGGAGGGTGCTGGAAGGCGAGTACGAGATCGTCGACGACGAGGTCGTCGACGCGTTCGGGCTGGTCGCGAGCGACGGGAGGAGGAGGGGACGGTCGGTCTTCGACTACCTCGTCGGGGCTGTGCGCGATGACGCGCATCAGGACCGTTTCTGCCAGGCCCGCGCCCTTGCCGCCACCAACCTCCCGAAAGCCGCCGACGCCCTCGCGGTCACGGCGGAACCGGGCAACGCGGCCTGGGCCGGTCTCCGGACCATGGGGGATCTCGCGGTGCCCGCCTTGCAGCGCATGGCGACCGACCACCCTGAAGCGGTGCGCGCCCTGTGGAGCATCCGGACCCCCAAAGCAGCGCTCGCCCTGAACCATCTGCTCTGGCGCCTGCCCCGGTCGACGGCCCTGATCTCCTGCGCCTTCCACCTGAGTGAACTGCTGAGCGTGCCGGAGATCGCCGAAGAACTGAGCAATGCGCCGGTCGGGCCGCTCGGCCAGGAAGAGCGCCTGGACTGGGTCTGGCGACCATTCGCTCGGGGTGCCGACGACTCACTGGTCATGATCGCCGGGCGGGCGGCGGCGATCATCGACGCGGCGGTCCGCAACGCGCCCGCGCCATCGGGACTGCCGACCCCCGATCCGAGGATCACGGCTCCCCTTGTCGTCATCAACGACCGTCCATCGAACCTCGCCCTCGCTCGCACAGTGGAGGCCGGGAGTGAACTGACGGAGTGTCTGCGTCGGCGGTCCACCGACCCCCGCAGCCTGATCCAGCACCCTGTCTCCCACGACGGACGCGTGGAGACCAGCACCCTGGCCCGGTATCTGGAGGACGAGCTCACCTCGATCAGCTCGTCGGCAATGCACCAGGTCATCACGGCTCTGGCCAGCGCAAGCCTCGCCGAGCACCGGCTGGCCCTGCTGCGCCAGCTGCCCGACCGGCTCCAGACGCGAGTCGCCCTGGCCTTGCTCAAGCAGCAGGTTTTCGCGAAACCTCAGAGCTGGGACACGCCCTCCTCCACGTCGCAAGGCCGACCCTACGACTATCGAAGAAGTGTTCACTACCGGATCATCGTGCTGTTCTGTCTCGCGCTGTCGGGCGTGGCCGCCTGGCGGGCGTGGACAGCCGTCACGGGTGAACAGCCGTGGGGCCCCGCGTGGCTGCCCGTGGCGGTCCTCGTGCAGATAGCCGTGGGATGGCTCTGCCTCATAGCGCTGGATGTCTTCACCGACCCAGAGACCTTGTTGTTCGTCGGTCTGGCAGGCCTTCTTACGGCGACTGTCGTGATCTACGAAGATGTCCGCGGCCGTGGCTGGGAGGCGCTCCGCGATTCAGACACCTTGTACATACTCGGCGCCATGCTTGTCTCACCCACCGTGTGCGTCTCCTTCTTCGTCGCCGTAGTGCAGCCTTGGGGCGTCGTCACCGCCGTCACCCTGTCCGGCGGACTCATCGCCGCCATCACCCTGTTGGCCATACGGGGCCTCAGCCTCCAGGCCCTCTCGGACGCCCGCACCCACCCCATCTGCGACCTCGTCCTCAAGCCCCTCCTCTAGGGCGCGTCCCCCCACTCAGGCAAGCCTCAGCGACGCAGATCACCGCGTCGCTGGCTACAGTGCGGCAGGAGAAGTGGGTAGTCTCAGACGGACTGCATAAGTTACCGCTTAGTAATGACCCTCGCAGGCCCGAGGAGCCCCCAAATGCAACTCGCCGCGATCATCGTGTCGCTGGTACTGACCGTGGTCGGCGTCGCGCTGCTCGCACGCGCCATCGGTCAGTTCATCCGGTACTTCAAGCTGGGCCAGCCGGTCCCGGCCGGTACCCGTACGGACAATCCCTACCAGCGCAGTGTGACGCTGGTGCGGGAGTTCCTCGGGCACACCAGGATGAACCGGTGGGGCATCGTGGGCTTCGCCCACTGGTTCGTGGCCGTCGGCTTCCTCACCCTCCCGCCGACCCTCGCCCAGGCCTTCGGGCAGCTCTTCGAGGCCGACTGGGTGCTGCCGGTCATCGGCGGTTTCCTGCCGTTCGAGCTGTACATCGAGTTCATCGGCGTGATGACGATCCTCGGTATCGCCACGCTGATCGTGATCCGGCTGCTGAGCCTGCCCTCGCGCGCCGGCCGCAAGTCCCGCTTCGCGGGTTCGAAGGCCGGTCAGGCGTACTTCGTCGAGTACGTCATCCTCACCATCGGTCTCGCCATCTACGTGCTGCGCGGCCTCGAGGGCGCCCTCCACGACGTCGACCACTACGAGGCCGCCTACTTCGCCTCGTACCCGCTGGTCCTGGCCTTCAAGGGGCTCAGCCTCCCGGTCCTGCAGAACCTGGTCTACTTCACCGCGATGGTGAAGATCAGCACCTCGTTCATCTGGATGATCGTCGTCTCGCTGAACACCAACATGGGTGTCGCCTGGCACCGCTTCCTCGGCTTCCCGAACATCTGGTTCAAGCGGAACGCCACCGGTGAGACCGCCCTCGGCGCGCTCCAGCCGATGACGAGTGGCGGCAAGCCGATCGACTTCACCGACCCCGGTGACGACGACGTCTTCGGTGTCTCCCAGGTCGAGCAGTTCTCCTGGAAGGGCCTGCTGGACTTCTCCACCTGCACCGAGTGCGGCCGCTGCCAGTCGCAGTGCCCCGCCTGGAACACCGGCAAGCCGCTCTCCCCCAAGCTGCTGATCATGTCGCTGCGCGACCACGCGCACGCCAAGGCCCCCTACCTCCTCGCCGGTGGCGGCAAGACCATGGAGGGCGAGGAGAAGGCGTCCGAGGAGCAGCTGAAGGACGTCCCGGCCGCCGCGCTCGCGGAGGCCGAGCGGCCGCTGATCGGCACCGTCGAGGAGAACGGCGTCATCGACCCCGATGTGCTGTGGTCCTGCACCACCTGCGGTGCCTGCGTCGAGCAGTGCCCCGTCGACATCGAGCACATCGACCACATCGTCGACATGCGCCGCTACCAGGTGATGATCGAGAGCGCGTTCCCGTCCGAGGCCGGGACGATGCTCAAGAACCTGGAGAAGAAGGGCAACCCCTGGGGCCTGGCCAAGAAGCAGCGGCTGGAGTGGCTCAAGGAGGTCGAGTTCGAGGTCCCGGTCGTCGGCAAGGACATCGAGGACCTCAGCGAGGTCGAGTACCTGTACTGGGTCGGCTGCGCCGGCGCCCTGGAGGACCGCGCCAAGAAGACCACCAAGGCCTTCGCCGAGCTGCTGCACATCGCGGGCGTCAAGTTCGCGATCATGGGCGGCGACGAGAAGTGCACCGGTGACTCCGCCCGCCGTCTCGGCAACGAGCCCCTCTTCCAGGAGCTCGGCATGGAGAACGTCGCCGCGCTGAACATGGCGTTCGGCGAGGAGATGGACGAGGACGGCAAGGTCACGCCGGAGTCGGCGAAGCCGAAGTCCGCCAAGAAGATCGTCGCCACCTGCCCGCACTGCCTCAACACCCTCGGCAACGAGTACCCGCAGCTCGGCGGCGACTACGAGGTCATCCACCACACCCAGCTGCTCCAGCACCTGGTGGACGAGGGCAAGCTGATCCCGGTCACGCCGGTCGAGGGCATCATCACGTACCACGACCCGTGCTACCTGGGCCGCCACAACAAGATCTACACGCCCCCGCGCGAGATCATCGCCAACGTCCCGGGCCTGCGGAACGAGGAGATGCACCGCCACAAGGAGCGCGGCTTCTGCTGTGGCGCCGGTGGCGCGCGGATGTGGATGGAGGAGCGGATCGGCAAGCGCATCAACAACGAGCGCGTCGACGAGGCCCTCTCCCTCAACCCGGACATCGTCTCCACCGCCTGCCCGTTCTGCCTCGTCATGCTGACCGACTCGGTCAACGGCAAGAAGAACGAGGGCAAGGCCAAGGAGTCCATCCAGGTCGTCGACGTGGCCCAGCTGCTGCTGGAGTCCGTCAAGACCCCGGTCACCGACGAGGACGAGCCCCCCGCGGGCGCGGCCGAGACGGAGAACGAGCCGGAGCCCCAGCCGGTCAAGTGACCGACCGGCCCTCCGGCCCCGCGACACCCCCGATGCCCCCGTGCTCCCCCCGAGCACGGGGGCATCGCCCGTCAGCGCGTGACGCGCGGTACCGCTGGAACGCCTCGCGGGCGTCCGGCACGAACGCCGGATCCCGTACCAGCCCGGCCAGCTCCGCCTCACCCACCCAGCGGTACGACGCGATCTCGGCGGGGTCCGGCCGCAGCGGGCCCGTGACGACCAGCTCGTGCAGGCCCAGCCAGTACGGGCCGATCGCCCCCGCGCACCGGAACTTCAGCAGGAACCGTGGACGCCCTCGAACCCCGAGCTCCTCCCACAGCTCCCGCGCGGCGGCCTCCTCGTACGACTCGCCGACCTCGGTGGCGCCGCCGAGCAGCCAGTTGAGGTGGCCGGGGAAACGGGACATGTCGTCGGGGCGGCGGTGGACCAGGTACCGGCCGGCGGGGTCACGGCACACGACCGTCGCCACCCGGTGCGGCCAGCCCCGGCGGATCGCCTCCTCCCGGTCGACGACACCGATCACCTCGTCCTCGTCCCCGACCCGCTCCACCAGCTCGCCCATGCGCCCACCCTCGCAGAGGGCATCGACAACCGGCCCGCGGCCGCCGGGGATCACGCCCCTGTACCGGCCGGCTCGGGAAGCGGCGCTCACCGCTCCTTCAGGCGGTCCAGGACCTCCTGCGGCAGGTCGTCGCCCAGGCTCGTCATGAACATCGGCTCCTCGTCCGCCGAGAGGCGGACCGCGATGGCGTCGGCCGGGTCCAGCCCCTTGACCGCGTACGCCTCGTAGACCTCGGGCTCGGGGGTCGGGTCGACATCACCGGGGGTGTCGTCGCAGTACGTGGTACGGGCCGTGCCCAGCCTCTCCCCCAGCTCGAAGTCCGCCTCGCCGCGATTGAGGTAGCCCTCCCCGGCGTACTTCACGACGAACACGCACTTCGCCGCACTCGGCCCGTCCGTGCCGCCGTTCCCGCCCTCGCCGTCCCCCTCCTCTCCACCGTCCCCGTCACCCGCCGCGTCGTCCCGGCCGAAGATCCGGTCCTGCGCGTCGCGGAGGGACTCGTCCTCGCTCGGGTCCACCATGACGGACAGCTCGCCGTCGGGTGACTCCCGGACGGCGATCGCGTCGGCGGGGTCGACTCCCTTGATGGCGTACGCCGTGTAGACGGTCCGGTCCTCCGCGGCCACGGCGTCGGCGGCGTCCTCCCCGCCACCGCCCTCGTCGTCACAGATCGCCTGCCGGGCGGTGCCCACCTTCGACCCGAGTTCGTACTCGACGCGGCCCACGTCGATGTACCGGCTGTCTCGGTAGTCCACCACGAACGCACAGGACGCCGAGGACTCCCCGCCACCGCCCAACGCGGCGCAGCCCACGGCGAGGGGGGTCAGTACGACGGCGGCCAGGGCGGTCCGCGCACGGGCGACGAGCATGGTCACGTCTCCTTCGTCAGGGGTCGCTTCGCTCCCTGGACGCACGGCCCGCGTCGAACGTTCGGTTCACTTTCCGGCCACCCGCACACAACCGTTCGTACGCCCCACGCGTCACACCGACGAGTCACACCCACGAACCGCCCTACGTCGTCCTCCTGGAGGTCACCCGTGGTTGCAAGGAAGCTCGTCGTGACCGCCTGCGTGGGAGCGCTCGCGGTGGCGGGGCTCGCCCTGCCGATGGCCGGGAGCGCGGTCGCCGCACCGGGGGCGAAGGACGACTTCAACGGCGACGGGTACCGGGACCTCGTCACCGGCACCCCCAAGGCCAACGCCGTGACCGTCACGTTCGGGTCCTCCTCCGGTGTCGGCACCGGCTCCGCGCGGTCGGTGACCCTCACGCAGGACTCCCCCGGCGTGCCCGGCGCCCTGGAGCCCGAGGACGAGTTCGGCGAGAACGTGACCGGCGGGGACGTCAACAACGACGGTTACGCGGACCTGATCGTCGGCGCGCCCGGCGAGAAGGTCGACGGCAAGCCGGACGGCTCCCTCACCATCCTCTGGGGCGGCGCCCGGGGCTTCCGCACCGGCGGCATGGTCCTGGGCGCCCCCACCGCCGACGACGTCCGCTTCGGCGAGGGCGCCTCCTTCGTCGACCTCGACGGCGACGACTCCGGGAACCTGGTGGTGGTCTCGGAGAACCGCTTCTGGTGGTACGCCGACGGCGTGCCGGACAAGCCCGCGATCGCCCCGGAGGTCGACTTCCTGCCCGTCGGCGTCCGCCTCGACGGCGTCCTCGGCGCGCACTTCTCGGGTGGCTCCGGCAGCGACTACGTCCTGCACGGCACCGACGCCGCCGGCCACGGCTTCGCGGGCTACCTGCGGGGCGGCGCCGGCGACATCGGCTCCTCCTACCGGCCCCTCCACCAGGGCGCCGTGTCCGACGTGATCACCGAGCCGCGGGTCGCCGCCGGTGACGTCGACGGGAACGGCTACAGCGACCTCGTCCTCGGCGAGCCGGGGGCCGGTAGCGGCGGACGGATCACCGTGTGGCCCGGCAACGACCGCGGGCTCGGCGTCGACGGGTGGCCCTCGCGGTCGTACAGCCAGGCGAGCACGGGCGTCCCGGGCGCCGACGAGCCGGGCGACGGCTTCGGCGGCTCGGTCGCCGCGGGCGACGTCACCGGCGACGGCTACGCGGACGTGGCGGTCGGCGCGCCCGGCGAGACCGTCGACGGGGTGAAGGGGGTGGGCGACGTGGTCCTGCTGAAGGGGTCCGCGAGCGGGCTGGGCCGGGGCACGTCCTGGCACCAGGCCGGCCCCGGCGTGCCCGGCGCGGCAGAGACCGACGACGCGTTCGGCGCCGCCGTCCGGCTCAAGGACGTCAACGGCAACGGCCGCGCCGACCTGGCGATCGGCGCGACCGGCGAGGACATCGGCACGGCACGGGACACGGGCGCGGTCTGGGTCCTGCGCGGGACGACCTCCGGCCTCACCACGTCCTACGCCGCGTCCTTCAACGCCCTCGACTTCGGCCTGGGCGGCACGACGTACCCCGCCTTCGGCACCCTCCTGCGTTAGGGGGGTGTTGTGACGCTGTGACGCCGCGAGGATGCCTCAAGTAGGCCCCCGGGGCCTGTCGTTCGGCTCGCGCCGGTTGCAGGATCGGGGCCGTCGGGTCGGCGGGTCCCGCCGCCCGGGTGCGACCCTGATGACGAGGCTTGGCCCTCCCTCCGACCCGACGCCGCTACTCCCGCCGCCCCCCGACCAGTTGGAGCCCTCGTGTCCACCACCCCCCAGCGCCGCGGCCCCCGGCCGCTCGGCGGACGAAGAGCCCTCACCGTCGCGCTCACCGCCGCCCTTCCCTCCGCCCTCCCCACCGCCGTCCTCGTCACCGTCGCCGGCCTCGGCCTCGGGTTGCTCGTCGCACCCCCGGCGACCGCCGCGAAATCCGTACGCAGCGACTTCGACGGCGACGGCTACGCCGACCTCGCGGTGGGCGTTCCCGCGGGCACCGCGGGCGGGCACGCCAAGGCCGGCTTCGTCCACATCCTGTGGGGCTCCGCCGACGGCCTCGGCGGCCGGAGCACCCGGATCGACCAGGCGAGCGGCGGCATCCCGGGCACGGCGGAGGCCGGTGACCAGTTCGGGTACGCCGTGCGGGCCGCGGACTTCGACGCGGACGGCTACACCGACCTCATGGTGACCGCGCCCGGCGAGCAGGTCGGTGCCTCCGGGCACGAGGGCGCCGCGTATGTGCTGTGGGGCTCGACGAGAGGGCTCAGGTCGGGGCTGACGGTGGCCAAGGGAGGCCCCGGGCAGCGGCTCGGCCGGCTGGTCACCGCCGGGGACTACGACGGGGACGGCGACCGGGACCTCGTTCTCGCCGTGAGCGGCGAGGAGGGCGGCGCCACGGTCCTGCGGCCGGGGCCACTCACCACTGCCGCGCCCACGACACTCGTCGAGGGCTACGACTTCGGTGACGCCCGCGCCCTGACCACCGCGGACTTCGACGGCGACGGCAGGGACGACCTGGCCGTCACCTACAAGGGCCTGGAGATCTCGGGCACCCGTGTCCGTTCCCTGACGCCCGGCGGCTGGACGACGCGGTGGCAGGCCGCCGACTTCGGCTCCGCGCTCGCCGCCGGCGACTTCGACGGCGACGGCCGGACGGACCTGGCGATCGGCGAGGTGCAGCCCGACCCCGAGGCAGGGGGCGCGTACTGCGCGGATCGGCTCGGCGGCGCCCTCGCCACGGTGTACGGGGCGCCGGGCACCACGCTCGGCGGCCAGGTCACCTGCACCACCCAGTCCTCCCCCGGTGTGGGCGGCACGGCGGAGGCCGAGGACAACTTCGGTGCCGCGCTGGCGGTCGTCGACCTCGACGGGAGCGGGCCCGACTCCCTGCTGGTGGGCGCGAGCCACGAGGCGGTGGGGTCGGCGGCCCGCGCGGGCGCGTACTGGGAGCTGGAGGCGGGCGGCGACCGGGTCTTCACCGGTCCGGCCTTCACGCAGAGCTCCGCCGGGGTGCCGGGGACGGCCGAGGAGGGCGACCTGTTCGGGGCGGCGGTGGCGGCGGCCGACTTCGACACGGCGAAGTACGACGACCATGTGATCGGCGCGCCCGGCGAGAACGCCCCCACGGGCGCCCTCTGGTACCGCCCGTCGGCGGGCGACGCCTCCCGTCTCCCCGCGGTGTCCCTGACCCCGGCGAAGCTCGGACTGACGGGAGCGGCCGGATACGGGGCGGTGCTCAGCAGATGAGCCGTGCGGGGCGCGGACAAGTAAGAGGTCCCCGGCGCCCCACCGGTTCCACCCTCCACAAAAGTTTCTCGAACTCCCGTACAACCCTCCCGCACCTTGGGCGGTCTCCTGTTCGCCGACTTCCCCGTGAACCCCGGACGAACTACGGGCGAACACGGACAGGAAGGGCACCCCATTGACTGCGGACGTCTGCCAGGCGTCTCGCATGCAGCAGGAGATTCCCGCATGCACAAGCATCTGCGACTCGCTCTCGCGACGGCCTCCGCGGCCGCGCTGACGGGCGGTCTGCTCACGTTCTCGGCCGCGACGGCGACGGCGGCCGACTCGGTCCACCACCCGATGGCGGACTTCAACAACGACGGATACGGCGATGTGGCGTACTCGGCCGGCGGCGCCACGGTCGGCGGCAAGGCTGAGGCGGGGCAGGTCGTCGCCCTGTACGGCTCGGCGAGCGGTATCAGCTCGACGAAGCGCACGACGATCAGCCAGAACACCTCGGGTGTACCCGGCCAGGCGGAGACCGGCGACTGGTTCAGCTGGTCCAGCGCGTACGGCGACTACAACGGCGACGGCTACGACGACCTCGCCGTGTCCGCGCCCATGGAGGACGTCGACGGCGACACCGACGGCGGCACCGTCCTCATCGTGTGGGGCTCCGCCTCGGGTCTGTCCGGAGCCACCACCATCAAGGACCTCGCCCCCTCGTCGCACGACCAGTGGGGCCGGTCGCTCGCCTCGGGTGACTTCGACGGCGACGGCACCGAGGACCTGGCGATCGGCAGCACCTCCAACGAGGTGTTCGTCATCGGTGACGGAATCACCAAGTCCGGTTCGTTCGGCGACCAGTACGCCATCAAGCTGGACATCGTCTCCGGCAAGGGCGCGGGCGCCATCATGCTCACCGCCGGCGACGCCAACGGCGACAAGCGCACGGACCTCGTGGTCGACGGCTTCGAGACCGACAGCTCCTGGCAGTACAACACCAACTGGTACGTGCCCGGTTCCTCCCAGGGCCTGGGCGCGGAGGGCGGTGTGCGTGAGCTGAAGCGCGGCATCATCACCGGCATCGGCGACATCAACGGTGACGGCTACGGCGACATCGTCACCGGCCAGGACTGGGACCCGTCGAAGGACGGCAGCGAGCCCAGCGTGCCCGGTTCGTCCACCGGCGGCAAGATCCACATCCTGTTCGGCTCCGCGGACGGCCCGGCCACCACGGTCGCGGTGACGCAGGACAGCGGCAACGTCCCCGGTTCCTCCGAGCGCGGCGACTACTTCGGCAGCGAGCTCTCCCTCGGCGACATCAACGGCGACGGCAAGACCGACCTGGTCGTCAGCTCGCCCGGCGAGAACCTCGGCGGTGTCGTCAACGCCGGCGCGGTGACCGTGCTGTACGGGTCGCCCTCCGGTGTGAACACCAGCTCCGGCTACCAGTACTTCGCTCAGTCCACGGCCGGTGTCCCCGGCACGGACGAGACGGACGACCTGCTCGGCGGCGAGGTCAAGCTCACCGATGTCACCGGTGACGGCAAGGCGGACCTCACTGTCGGCTCGTACGGCGAGAACGACTACAACGGCTCGCTGCTCTACCTGCCGTCCAACGGCAGCAAGATCACCACGTCCGGTGCCCGTTCCTTCGCCCCGTCCGCGGTCGGAGTCTCCACCGCCGGGCAGCCGGTGTTCGGCGCCAACGCGGCCAACTGACGTACCTTATTCAGGAGTTGGGCCCGCATCCGGCAAGGGTGCGGGCCTTCTCCTCTTCCCCCGGGAGCCCCTCATGCGCACCCGCCCCCTCCTCCTCGCCGCAGCCCTCACCACCGGCCTGCTGACGGCGCTCCCGGCGTCGTCGGCCGCCGCCGCTCCGGCGCGGTACGCCGACGACTTCAACGGTGACGGCTACCGCGATGTCGCCGTCGGTGCGGCAGGCGCGGTGGTGGCCGGGAAGCAGACGGCCGGCGCGGTGGTCGTGCTGTACGGCTCGCCGTCCGGACCGTCCGCGGCCAGGCGCGCGGTGATCACGCAGAACTCGCCCGGCGTACCGGGCGCGGCCGAGGAGGGGGACCAGTTCGGCGCCGCCCTCACCTCGGGCGACCTCGACGGCGACGGATACGCGGACCTGGTCGTCAGCTCGCTGAACGAGAGCCTCGGCGGCCATGACGGCATCGGCACCGCCACGATCCTGTGGGGCGGCGCGTCGGGCCTGTCGGGCGGCGCTCGGGTGCCGCAGCCGGACTGGCTCACGGAAAGCGGCGGTTATGCCACCGGTCTCGCCGCGGCCGACTTCGACGGCGACGGCGACACGGACCTGACCGTCACCAGCCGTCCCACCACCCGTGTATTCGAGGGCCCGTGGAAGCGTACGGGCGCCCCGAAGGTCGAGTACGACATCGACGAACTCGGCGCCACACAGACCGTGTTCGCCGGTGACCTGAGCGGCGACGGGGCGGCCGAACGGCTCTATCCGTTCGGCTTCGACGGCGACGAGGGCGGCGCGATCCGCTACCTCCGCTGGACCGGCACGGGCTACGAGAGGACCGACCTCGACACCGCCGACGGCGACCAGGGCTCGATCGGCGACATCGACGGCGACGGCTACGGCGACCTGGTCCTCGGCGACATCTCCCGGGGCGCCCACAGGGGCGGCGAGATCACCGTCCGGTACGGCGGGCCGACCGGTCCGGCCCCCGCGCGGACGCCGACCACCGTCCACCAGGACACCGCCGGGGTGCCCGGCAAGGGTGAGTCGGACGACTGCTTCGGCTGCGCGGTGGGCGTCGGCGACATCGACGGCGACGGGTACGCGGACGTCGCGGTCGGCGCGCAGAACGAGGACGTCGACGGCAAGCGGAACACCGGCGCGGTGACCGTGCTGTACGGCTCGGCGGCCGGCCTGACGACGAAGCGTGCGGCGACGTACACGCAGGCCACGGCCGGGGTGCCCGGGGCCGCCGAGTCCAAGGACTGGTTCGGCTCGGCCGTCCGCCTGGCCGACGCCGACGGCGACGGCAGGGCCGACCTGGTCGCGACCGCCTACGGCGAGAACGACGCCGCCGGGGCCCTGTGGGTGCTGCGCGGCACGGCCTCGGGGCTGACCACGAAGGGCGCGAGGACGGTCTCCGCCCGCCAGGTCGGCCTGCGCGGACAGTCCAACTTCGGCGGAACCCTCGCCCCGTGACACCCCGCCCGCCCCGCCCCACCTCCCAAGAATTGACCGAACTCCCGTACAACCCTCCGGTATCGCCGAGGGTCTTCTGCTCGCAGACCTCGTACGCCCCTCTTCTCACGCAGCACCTGTCACGTCACATGCCGCACGCAATACGGCAGTTGGGCCCGCCGCGGCACGGGCCCCGGCTCCCCTCTGGAGTTCCTCTTGCGCATTCGTCCGTCCCTCCTGGCCGCGGGCCCGCTCACGAGCACGCTCGCGCTGACCGCGCCCACCGCCCACGCGGCGGGTTCGGCCGCCCCGTACGACTTCACCGGCGACGGCTACCGCGACCTGGCCGTGGGCGCCCCCTACGAGTCCTTCGGCGGCGCCGAGGACACCGGCACGGTGACCCTCCTGCGCGGCACCGATGCCGGCTACCTGCCGACGGGCGCCCGCGTCCTCTCCCCGTCCACCTCCGGTGTCCCCGACGGCGCCGAGTCCGGCGACAGCTTCGGCGCCCGCGTCCTGCTCTCCGACACCACGAAGGACGGCAGGGCCGACCTGAGCGTGGGCGGCACCGGCGAGAACGGGGGCGACGGCGCGATCTGGTGGCTCAAGTCGGCCACCACGTCGGGGGCGAAGTCCTTCGGCCCCGCGAAGTTCGGCATCCCCACCACCGGCTCCCCGTCCTTCGGCTCCCCCCTGCGCGGCTGACCGCCCGCGCCCCCACCGACCACTCCCCCTCACCATCACTCAGGGAAGACATCCTCATGAAGCGCCCCATCCGGACCACCCTGGCCGCGGCGACGGTCGCCGCCCTGACCGGCGGCCTCCTCACGATCGTCACCGCGGCCCCGGCGTCCGCCGCCCCCGCGAAGTACGCGGACGACTTCAACGGCGATGGCTTCCGCGACTACGCCGTCTACTCGTACGGCCCGGGCGACGCCAACAAGGGCGGCGGTGTCCTCGTCACCTTCGGCACGGCCGACGGCCCCGGCACGAAGACGCAGTTCATCGACCAGTCCAGCGCGGGCGTCCCCGGCACCGACGAGAAGGACGACTTCTTCGGCGAGGTCCGCACGGCCGCCGACTTCAACAAGGACGGCTACGGCGACCTCGCCGTGTCGGCCAACGGCGAGAACGTCGGCTCGTACAAGAACAACGGCACGGTCACCGTCCTGTGGGGCGGCGCCAAGGGCCTGTCCGGCGGCACCGCCCTGCCCAACAAGGGCGCCAAGGGGGCGTCGGGCCTCGCCACCGACCTCGCCACCGGCGACTTCAACGGCGACGGCAACCAGGACCTGGCCCTCGTCCGCGACAGCAAGACGTACGTCTACCGGGGCGCGATCACCAAGTCGGGTGCGAAGGGCTCGGTGACCGTCCTGGACAAGGACACCTCGTCGTTCTACTCCACCGCCGTCATCGCCGGGAAGATCGACAAGGACGGCAGGACCGACCTGGTCGTCATCGGCGACGTCGTCACCGACAAGTACATCGCCTCCGACGCCTGGTTCATCAAGGGCGGCAAGGCGAAGCTGTACCCCGGCAAGACCCTCCGCCTGGAGTCGGTGAAGGGCAACGGCGGCCAGGCCGAGCGCGGCGGCGACGGCGTGATCGCCGACTTCGACAAGGACGGCTACGGCGACATCGCGATCGGCACCCCGCTGTACGACAGGTACCGGGGCCGCGTGACCCTCTGGTACGGCGGCTCGACGGGCCCCTCCTCCAGGACGGCCCGCTTCACCCAGGCCACGAAGGGCATCAAGGACACCCCCGAGGTCGACGACGCGTTCGGCGCGTCCGTCTCCGCCGGCGACGTGAACGGCGACGGCTACCGCGACCTGGCCGTCGGCGCGTACGGCGAGAAGCTCGGCACCCACGCGTACGCCGGCGCCGTCCACGTCCTCCTCGGCTCCAAGTCCGGCCTCACCGGCACGGGTTCGCAGTGGTTCGCCCGCGACACCCCCGGCGTCCCCGGCGGCCTGGACGACGAGTCCTTCGGCAACACGGTCCGCCTCCGCGACACCAACCGCGACGGCAAGGCGGACCTGTACATCTCCGCGAACTACGGTTCGATCCTGCTGCGGGGCTCGACGAAGGGCATCACGACGACGGGCGCGCGGCAGGTCAACGGCGACATCATCCCGGGCATGCTTCAGTAACCCCGGCGCCGCACGGTCGTCGGGGCGGAGGCGGGGGGGCGGAGGCGCACTCGCGGAGGCCCACTCCAGCGCGGATAATGCCCTTATCGGAGCAATGAGCGCATACCACGCATACGGAAAGCCGGCGATACCTCATGGCTGAACACCCCAACGCAGCGCTCGTCCGCAAGGGCTACGACGCCTTCACCCGCGGCGACATGGACACCCTCCGCGGCCTGATGGCGGCGGACTGTACGCATCACGTCCCCGGTAACCACCTGCTCTCGGGCGACTACAAGGGCCAGGACGCGATGATCCAGATGTACCAGCGGCTCTACGAGGAGACCGGCGGAACGTTCAACGTCGACCTGAGCCATGTGTGCGTGGACGGCCGGGGCCACGCCGTCTCCGTGCACCGCTACACCGCCGAGCGCGGCGACAAGCGCATCGAACAGAACGGCTGCCTGGTCTTCCGCATCGTAGGAGACAAGATCACCGACATCGACGAGTGCCAGGAGGACCTGGACAAGGAAGCGGAGTTCTGGTCCTGAAGTGGTCCGCGCCCCTGATGGGGCCGAAAGCCCCCATCAGGGGCGCGGGGAACTGCGCGAGCAATCACGCCCCACCCGCACCCGCCAACGAACAGTGCCCCCCACCCACTAGGCGCCCGGCCCCCAAGCGGAGCGCACCCGCACAACCCAACCCCATCTCCAGGTGTCAAACAGGTGAACCCGCACCACCGCCGATATCCGGCCACCCACCTGGAGCCCCTCGTGCACAGACGGACGTACGCCCTGGCCGCCGCCGCGGCGGCCTGCTCGGCCACGACGGCACTCGCGCTCTGCGCGGCCCCCCACGCGCTCGCCGCCCCCCAGCCCTCCCCCGTCACCAGCGACTTCAACGCCGACGGCTACGCGGACCTCGCCGTCGGCGTCCCCGACGCGACCGTGAACGGCAAGGCCAAGGCAGGCTACGTCCACGTCCTGTGGGGCGGCGCGAAGGGCGTCGGCCGCCACGGCGGCATCCGCATCAGTCAGGCCACCGCCGAGGTCCCCGGCACTCCGGAGACGGGCGACCGCTTCGGCGCCGCCGTGGCGCTGGAGGACCTCAGCGGCGACGGGACGGCCGAGCTGATCGTCGGCGCCCCCGGCGAGGACGTGAACGGCCTCGGTACGGACGTGGGCGTGGTCGTCGTCGTGGGCGGCGGCAAGGGCAGCTCGCGCCCCGGCTCGAACGCCATGGTCGGCCCGTCCGCGAACTCGGCGTACGGCTGGTCGGTCGCCGCGGCCGACGTGACCGGCGACGGCGGCCGGGACCTCGTGGTGGGCGGCCGCGACAAGGTCGTCCTGCGGGCCGTGGTCGACGACGGCGAGGACCTGGTCACCACCACCGTCCTCGCCACGCCCATGGGCGGCCGCGCCCCCCTCCTCGCGACGGGCGACTTCAACGCCGACGGCACGGACGACCTGGCCCTCGCGTTCCACACGATCAACGCCCCCTACACCCAGTCGCACGTACGGCTGTGGACGTGGGACCCGGCCGAGCGCCGCATGGACAACTTCTGGAACGCCGGCAACGGCGCGGCCTCCGCCCTCGCCACCGGCGACTTCGACGGCGACGGCCTGGACGACCTGGCCCTCGGCGAGTGCCGCGAGATCGCCGACGAGAACATCGACGACCCGTGCGGCCCGGAGTCGTACGCCAAGGGCGGCGGCATCCACATCCTCTACGGCCACCCGAGCTCGTTCGGCTTCCGCACCCAGACCCTCAACCAGGACACGGTCGGCGTGTACGGGGCCGCCGAGGACGGCGACCGCTTCGGCGCGTCCCTCGCCGTGCTGGACTGGAACCGCGACGGCCGCGACGACCTGATCGCCGGTGCCCCCGGCGAGGCCATCGGCAGCCGCGCCCGCGCCGGCGCGGCGACACTGCTGCTGAGCCACAGCGGCGGCATCGTCGACCCGCACGGCGAGGCCACGTCCGTCGCGTACCACCAGGACAGCCCCCGCGTCCCCGGCGCGGCCGAGACCGGCGACGCGTTCGGCGCGGCCGTCGCGACCGGCGACTACAACAAGGACGGCGTCCCCGACACGGCGATCGGCGCCCCCGGGGAGAACGGCGGCTCCGGCGGCGTCTGGCTCCTCCCGAAGACCTCCGCGACGGGCTCGTACGCCCTCACCCCGTCGAACCTGGGCCTCCCGTCCCCGACGACGGCCCTGCGGTACGGCACGTACCTGGGCAGCCACTGAGCCGACTCCGGCAGGAGCCAACGCCCCCTCACGACGCCCTGAGTACTCGCGGATGATCCCGGAACGAAATCTCCGACCCGAGTACCTGACGATCCCTTAGGGGATGTCACAGCTCGGCCGCAAAGCCGGACCGGTGCCCCCCGGTCCGGCACGCCGCTCGCCGGGACCAGGTACGTTCGATGACGTGGCTGGATTCAGGATCGGACGCGGCCGGGACAACGGCGCTCCTCAGACGCGACCGCAACACCCCCCGCACGGACAGCAGGCCCCGCAGGCCGGCGGCCCGTCGTACGGCTATCCCCAGACGCCACCGGGCCCGCCGTACGGCGGCGGCCGGGGCGGCAACCAGGGCTGGCCGCAGACGCACGGCGGCCGCCCGGGCAACTACGGCCCCCAGGGCCACCAGGGCCAGGGGAACCACGGCGAGCCGGAGTACTTCGGCGACGGCGGCCACGGCGGCGCCGGCGCGGACCCGTACGCGGCCAACAACCCGGGCCACACCCAGATGTTCGCCGTCGGCGAGGACCCGTACCAGCAGGGCGGCACCTACCGCGCCGGGAACGCACCCGCGGCCCCGGTCGGCCCGCGCCTGCCGTGGAAGGACCTCCTGAAGGGCATCGTCACCAGCCCGAACCAGACGTTCCTGGTGATGCGCGACTACGCGGTGTGGGGCCCGGCCCTGATCGTGATGTTCCTCTACGGCCTGCTCGCCGTCTTCGGCTTCGACACGGCCCGCGAGGACGCGATCAACGCGACGCTGTCGAACGCCGTGCCGATCGTCCTGGTCACCGCCGTGACCATGGTGCTGAGCACGTTCATCCTGGGCGTGGTCACCCACACCCTGGCCCGCCAGCTGGGCGGCGACGGCGCCTGGCAGCCGACGGTCGGCCTCTCCATGCTGATCATGGCCCTCACGGACGCGCCGCGCCTGGTAGTGGCGATGTTCGCGGGCGGCGACGCGCCGTTCGTCCAGATCCTCGGCTGGATCACCTGGGTCGCCGCGGGCGCCCTGCTGACCCTGATGGTCTCCAAGTCCCACGACCTCCCGTGGCCGAAGGCCCTGGGAGCATCGGCGATCCAACTGATCGCAATCCTGTCCCTGATCAAGCTGGGCACGTTCTAGACAGAGGCACCCCGCTTCGAGCGCACATGAGTGAGGGGCTCCCGGCCGATCGGCCGGGAGCCCCTCACTCACATAACGACCTGTCCCGCAGGCTCCGCGGGCAATGCTGCTTCGCCGTCCAGGCGTAGAGGCTTCGCCGTCTAGGCGTCGAGAACCTGCCCGGCCCTCCTGACCACAGGCGGTTCGACGGACCAGGGAAAGTTGATCCACTCGTCCGTCCGCTTCCACACGTACTCGCACTTCACGAGGGAGTGGGACTTCTCATAGATCACGGCGGACCGGACCTCGGCGACGGCGTCGAGGCAGAAGTCGTGGACGAGCTTGAGCGTCTTGCCCGTGTCGGCGACGTCGTCCGTGATCAGGACCTTCTTGTCGGAGAAGTCGATCGCGTTGGGCACGGGCGCGAGCATGACGGGCATCTCGAGGGTGGTGCCGACGCCGGTGTAGAACTCCACGTTGACCAGGTGGATGTTCTTGCAGTCGAGGGCGTAGGCGAGCCCGCCGGCGACGAAGACACCACCGCGGGCGATGGAGAGGACGATGTCGGGCTCGTACCCGTCGTCGGCGATGGACTGCGCGAGTTCGCGCACGGCGACGCCGAACGCCTCGTAGGTGAGGTTCTCCCGGACCTGGGACATGCTCACACCTGCGTCCGATGGAAGTTGAGGAAGGACCGGGAGGCGGTCGGCCCCCGCTGCCCCTGGTACCGCGACCCGTACCGCTCGCTGCCGTACGGGAACTGGGCCGGAGAGCTGAGCCGGAACATGCACAGCTGCCCGATCTTCATACCGGGCCACAGCTTGATCGGGAGCGTCGCGAGATTCGACAGCTCCAGCGTCACGTGACCGGAGAACCCCGGGTCGATGAACCCGGCGGTGGAGTGCGTGACGAGCCCGAGCCGCCCGAGCGAGCTCTTGCCCTCCAGACGGGAAGCGAGATCATCGGGCAACGTGATGACCTCGTAGGTGCTGGCGAGCACGAACTCCCCGGGGTGCAGGATGAACGGCTCGTCGCCCTCGGGCTCCACGAGCCGGGTGAGATCCGCCTGCTCGATGGAGGGGTCGATGTGGGGGTAACGGTGATTCTCGAACACCCGGAAGAAGCGATCGAGCCGCACGTCGATGCTCGACGGCTGCACCATGGATTCGTCGTACGGATCGATCCGCACCCGTCCCGCGTCGATCTCGGCCCGGATGTCCTTGTCTGAGAGAAGCACGCCCCGAGGATACGCAAGACGCGCGGACCCTCCGCATTCGGGCGGGGAACCGCGCGTCTCACACCTACCGAAACCGGCCCCGCACGCCTACGCCGCACGACGCCACCACAGCACGACGGCTGCGGCCTACCGCTTCTCGCTTACCTCTTACCGCTTCTCCAAGGCGACCGGCACGACGCTGCGCAGCCGGGCGCAGCGAGGGCAACGGATGAGCCGACCGGGGCCGAGTCGCTCGGCCTGCTGCATCGGGAACGAAGCGGTGCTGAACACGTGCCCATCGGCACAACGGACGACGGTGCGCTCCATCAAGTCCAAGAGTCCCTTCCCCAAGAGCCGCGTCTGATGGCCGGCCTCACGCCGACCTGACGACGAAAGCCACATTACGGGATGATTGGGACGCCCCTCCAGGCGGCACTCCGAACCACCGGAGGCCCCCACAGACCCTCTTCCGCGCCCCCACCGTACGCCCCAACTCCCGCGCCCCGCAGCCCCCGTCCCCACCCCTGAAACAGGCCCGGGCCCCACGGCATCAGCACGCGGGGCCCGACATGAGGTAAAGTAACGAAGCGTTCCGACACCGGCACCGACCGGCGTCTTACGCGGGTGTAGTTTAATGGTAGAACATCAGCTTCCCAAGCTGAGAGCGCGAGTTCGATTCTCGTCACCCGCTCCATGATGAAACCCCAGGTCAGCGGCCTGGGGTTCGTTTGTTGTCTAGACCAATTCGGGGGTTGTGCGCCCCCCGCGTGCCCTGAATCGAGGCCACGCACCCCTTTACCGGACCCTCGGGCGTCACTTTGCCCCTCCAGCCCACGACCGCCTCAAATAACGAGGCGCATTTCATGTGACCCGCAGCATAGGTCGAGCAAATGGCGACTAAGTCGCGTACGCAAAGGGACACTTGCGCGGCGCTGGTATGGCCGGGCGGTTCACCATGCCCGGTGTGGCCACCAGGTACGGCGGTTCCCGAAGACGCCGCGACAGCGCGCTGTGGTCGCCCCATGCAGAAGGGGACGCCGTGCAAGCTCCCGCGGGAGATCGGCAAAGGCTTGTCGGCACCTGCCACCCGAGGGAACCTGTCGTCGAGGCGTTGCAGCAGTTCGCGGGCGTCGTTGCCCACCTGCTCCAGGCGGGCGACGGGGTGGCTGGGCTGGGAGCACAGGCGAACCGGCCGGCCGTAGCGTTGGGCCCATTCGGCGGTGACCGGCTCATCCAGCACCTCTGGCGCGTCGCGGGCCGCCTCTTCCAGCACGGCGCGGACCGCCTCGGTCACCGGCTCCAGGCGGGTCGGCTCCCGTGCGGCGGACAGGACGTGGGGGGACTCGGGGCGCTGCGTGACGCGCCCCTTGGGCAGGCCGGCCCGTCGGATCCGGGTGAGTGCGAGGTCCAGTAGCCGGTCGGCGCGGTCGCCTTCGGCGAGTCGGTCGCGGAAGGCGGACAGGACGCTGTGGTGGAAGCCGGGATCGTCCAGGTCCAGTCCGAGTGCGTAGGCGAAGTCGATTCGGCAGCGCACCGCCTCGGCGGCCTGGCGGTCGGAGAGGTTCATCGCGTACTGCAGCACGCAGACGGTGGCGAGCTGGGCGGGTGAGAGCTCAGGGCGACCGTCACGCGGGTACCAGGCGGTGAAGTCCTCGTCACTCCAGAGGCCGTCGAGGCGGTCACGGATCCACATCGCGGTGGTGCCCTTGAGGTTGGCATTACTCCAGGGCACCCGGGCAGTAGTCGCACCCACACTCGTCGAGATACGGGAACATCCACATGCGCCTCATCACCTCCCGGTAGTCCACGGAGGCCACCGAGTCGGGCAGGAGTATCGGCAGGGGAACTGCGTCCTCGTAGATCTTCTCGGCGTCTGCCGAGTACCGGATGTAGGGCAGCAGCACGGAGCTGTACATCGCCTCTGCCGCGGCCGTGGCGCGACGGGCTGCCACCTGCTCGGGCCAGGTCAGCGGCTGCGTGCCGGAGAGGATCAAGTGCTTGAGTGTCGGCCGGCCGGGGACGGACCGGCAGCCGCGGTTCTTGTCGCGGACTCGCTCCAGTTCGTCCGTGAGCCGCTTGACCAGCTTGACGGCCTTGGGGTCGGCCTTGATCGACGGAATGACGGAGTCCTCTTCGTCCAGCATGCGCAGCACGGAGTAGGGCATCTTGCCGTAGCTCGCCGGGAAGTCCACGTAGAAGACCGAGTCGATGCCTTCGTAGGAGCGCAGGATCTCGGCGAACCAGTCGTTGCGGTCCGCGTCCTCCGCGATGGCGCGGTCCGCGTCGGCCATGGCGGGGCTGCCGGGCACGACGCGCAGGTTCTCGATGGGCTCGAAGTCCTCTTCGGGGTCATCGCCGTCGCCGACGCGATAGCGGGCGGGCAGCGCGACCTCGTCCAGGGTGGCCCTGCCGTAGAGCAGGTCGATCGCGGTCTTCTTGCCCTTGAGGGCGGTCTCGTCGTAGCCGAGGACGGTGGTCGACGACATGTTGCTGTCGAGGTCGAAGACAACGCCTGGGAAGCCGTCCAGGGCGGCAATGACGGCCATGGACGTGACGCTGGTGGTCTTGGTGGACCCGCCGCCTTCGATGATGTACGCCCAGATGAGGGGCCAGTTCCGGCCCTTGGGGCGGAAGTCGGAGTCGGTGCCGTACCACCACAGGGACGACAGATCCAGGTCCAGGGTGTCCCCGCTGCGGTCCGTGTCGGTGTACAGGACCTCTTCGGGAGCCACTTCGGGCTTGGACTTGGCGCCTTGACGCTCGAGCCGCGGGAGCACGCCTGCCATGAGATCTCCAGGACTGCGGTGGGCACGGGGGGGGCGAGACTAGCGTTTACGGACCCTTCCCCGCCCAGATTTTGCGCCGGATACGGCGGGAGGTGGCTCGCTCCTGGATGGCGGGGTGGATCGACAACGCCGCGTTGACGCCTCGGTGTTGGCGCCCGGAACCGCTCTACCTCCGTGAACCCCAGATGTCATGGCTTCAGGTAGGGCGATCACATGTCGGCCCGCGTATGCGTAAGGCCGCCGACGGGACGAGGGGGGAGTGTGTCCCGCCGGCGGCTTTTCAGTGGTCGGTCCGTGCGTCAGAACCAGGGGACCTCGTCCGGCTTGGCCTTGTTGATGTTGCTGACGAGGTTGTTGGTCAGCGGGAAGTTGGCCCTGCCCCACTGGGAGTTCCACAGGGCGTCGCGCGGTGCCTGGGGCATCTGCTCCATGGTGACCAGGGCCGGGGTGTCCCAGTGGTTGCCCGGGCCCCAGGCCTCCGTGTCCTCGCCCCACCCGGCGAAGCGGAAGGCGTGGGTGCTCGCGCCGTCCTTGTGGTAGACGATCTTGACGTGGTTGCCGTCCATCGGCACCTCGTTGATCGGGTGGGTGCTGAAGCCGCCGTGCCGGGAGGCGGCCAGGTAACGGGGGCGCTCCTCACCCTGCTTCTGGAAGACGACGACGCACTCCCAGTCGTGGCGGTGCCCGAAGGCGTCGGCGCCGTTGAGCGTCTGGTCCTTCTCGAAGTACAGCGCGTAGACGTAGGCGCACCAGCCGTTCCTGCACAGGGACTGCGAGTACGTGTTGGCTCTGCCGAGGTGGCCGTCCCGGCACTGACCGGTGATCGAGCCGCTGGGGTTGAGGCCGCCGTTGAGGTTTCCGTTCGCGTCAACCGCCGCCGCGGGGAAGCAGCCGTCGCCGTCGTAGTCGAACAGCGGCATGTACTTGTTCTGGAAGGTGCTTGCGTTCCAGGGCAGCGGGTTCAGGACGCCGGCGCTGGCACTGCCCGTCAGACCGACGGTCAGGGCGGCGGCGCTGCCCAGGACGAGTGCGGCCTTGGCGGGACGGGACCGTCGGCGGGGCTTGGCTTTCAGCGACATGTGGGTGCTCCAGTGGTGGTTCGTTCTGCCGGGAGTCCGGCGGGACGAGACCGAGACTGGAGCGCGGGGAGTTGATTCGCGGCATGTTCTGAACAGGGCGATCAATCGTCCTCGGCGTTTCGGGAGGATGTTTCTCGCGGCGTCAACGTCCGTCCGTTTCACGCCGTTTGCCGTTCACCTCGTGTTGCCCTACGGCCTTGGCGTCACACTCGAACCAGACGGTCTTGCCGGGCCGGTCGGCCAGGGGAACCCACCCCCACCGATCCGTGACGGCCTCGACGATCCCCACTCCGCGCCCGCTTTCGGAGAGTTCGTCCACAGCTGTGGACGACGGCGGGCGCGGGCTCGCGTCGGTGACCTCTACGCGCAGCCCCCGACCCTCCGGCAGCCGCAGGATCAGCACCGTGGCACGCCGGTCGGGGCGAGAGTGGCGTACGACGTTGGCGTTCAGCTCAGTGAGCGCGAGGGACGCCGAGTCGTAGAGGTCGTCCATCCCCCAGGCGGCGAGGTACAGGCGGAGGATGCGGCGCAGGTGCCGGGCGGAGTGCTCACCGAGGGCGAAGGCGGTGCCGTACCGGGCGCCAAGTCCTTCGTCGTGAGAGGCGGTTACGCGATTCATGCCATCAGCGTGGAGTCATGTGATTACGCTCGGCTACAGACCGAAGCGAACGCCGAGCCGCGTTCTGACCTGGGGGTGACCGCCGCATGCCCAACATCCGCACACTCGACCCCACCGCCTCGCCGCTGGACTACTTCGGCTCCGAGCTCCGCCGGTACCGGGAGTCGGCGGGGATGTCCCAGCAGGAGCTGGGCGACTGCATCTTCTGCACCGGCTCCCTGGTGGGCCAGATCGAGACCGCCCACAAGGTGCCGACCAGGGAGTTCGCGGAGCGGGCGGATGCGGCGCTGATGACGGACGGGTGCTTTTCGCGGCTCGTCGGGCTGGTGTTGCGGAGCCAACTGCCGACGTGGTTTCAGGCGTACGCGGAGATGGAGGGGAAGGCGACGTACATCTCCACGTACCAGTGCCAGCTGGTGTACGGGCTTCTGCAGACGGAGGAGTACGCCCGTGCCGTGCTGGCCACGGGCCGACCGGACAAGCTCGACGAACTGGTCGCCGCCCGCATGGAACGCCAGCGCATCCTCAAGCGGGATCATCCGCCCCTGACGTTGGTGGTGCTCGACGAGGCGGTGCTGCACCGACCGATCGGTGGCCCGGAGGTCATGCGGAAGCAACTCCACCACCTGTTGGGTCTCCAGGGCGAACGCTGGATCCGCCTCCAGGTGCTGCCTTTCGGGGTGGGCGGACACGCGAGCTTGGACGGCTCGTTCAACCTGCTCCGCTTCGACGACGACCCGGACGTCATCTACACCGAGGACTTGATCTCGGGCCACATGACGGCCAACCAGGGCACTATCCGCGACGCTGCCCTTCGTTACGCTGACTTGCAGGGAGCCGCCCTGTCCATGGAGGATTCGGCGGAACTGATCAAGGGCGTACTGGAGGAGCGTTATGGGCAGCACACCGGATCTGACCAACGTCCCCTGGCGTAAGTCCAGTTACAGCGGAAGCACGGGCGGCGACTGCGTCGAGTGCGCCCCCCTCGGCGGCGCCGCCTGGCGCAAGTCCTCGTACAGCGGCAACACCGGCGGCTGCTGCGTCGAGGTCGCCCCCCTCACCCCCCACATCGCCGTCCGCGACTCCAAGAACCCCGAGGTCGGCACCCTCACCCTCTCGCCGGAGGCGTACGTCGCCTTCGTGAGCCACGTCGGGCGCTGACGGCCACGCCAGAAGCCGCCGGCGGACGGGGGGAGTGTCCGCCGGCGGCTGTGTGCCCCTCGGGGGGATGAGCGGCACGGATTCAAGACTGGCAGCCGGAGAGTTGATCGGCAGCCCGTCCGATCAGGGCAATCAATTCCTCGGTGGTGAGCGCCCGAGTCCTGAACCCGGCCAAGAGCCACCCACGCCCTGCGCCCCGCCCCCGAACCGACCGCGGCGGTCCCCGCCCCGAGCCCGCTGACCCGCCGGGAACAGGAAGAGGCCGCGCTGGTGGCCAAGGGCATGAGCAACCGGCACTACCCCCTGGATCTACCGGGGGCGGTGCCGGTGCCCGGAGGTACACCGCTGCCCCGGCGGGATGGGCGCCGGGGCAGCGGTCGGGCGGTGGATCAGACTCCTGTGGGGGTCAGCGGCCCTTCGACGTGTGCAGGACGTAGTCGGCGTACATGATCGCCGTGAGGATGCGGAAGGCTACCGACTCGCCGAACTGGCCTGCGCGGTAGCCCCACAGGGGACTCGGGTCGACGTAGCCCGGCTGGTGGTTGCGGAGCAGGTCGTTGAACCGGCGGCTCAGGACGTCCCACGAGTTCTCCTGCTCGACGAAGTCCCGGGGGAGGCGCAACTCGCCGCCGTCCATGACCATGCCGATGTCACGGCCGATCGGCCGGAACCGGGCCGCTTCCGCGACGAACTGCGTCATGACGAGGAACGCGCGCGCCATCGTCCTGGGGTCCCTGGCGTTGTAGAGGTCCCAGACCGCCGTGTTGACGTTCTCCCTGCTGAACGTGATGTCCGTACGGGCGGTGTTCGCGGCCCTCTGGAGGCTGTCGTAGCCCTCCCCGGCTCCGGGGAGCTGCCACGTGCCGTTGGCCGCCAGCCACCCTTGGCTCGTCCACCGCCCGGACTCGTTGCCCGACGGCGGCAGCTGCCGCCCCCTGTTGTCAGTCCCCCGCGAGCCGACGTAGTTGTAGACGTTGCTGCCCGTCCACCAGCCCATGATGTACATGTCCGAGCGGCGGATGTTCAGCCGCACGAACGTGTCACTGGCCCACGCCTGGACGTCCACCTGGAAGAAGTCGGACGAGGCGGGATCGGTGTGGGCGACTTCGGAAGTGGTTCTCGGCACTTCGCTGCTGCCGCTTGCGGCTCGGTCGGCTATCGCGTCGAGGAAGCGCTCGTACGCATCTTGTCCGGCGGTCTGTGATCCGCCGATGCCGATCTGGTAGGTGGGGTTGCCGTCGGCGGCGTATGCCTTCGACGCGTTTCCGAGCGGACCGAGCAGGGTGAGGAACAGCGCGCCGAGGACGGCGGCGATGACGGACGAAGTCAGCCTCTTGTGTCTGCTGAGTGGGGACGGACCGGCGACGAGGTCGGTACTCATATGCATCTTCCGTTCGGGTCGAAGGAAAGGATCTGCCCGCGGCCCGCCCCCGAACCATCGGCGGCGTTCGCGGCCTTGCCCCACCGACGCTCGCAACCGGAACGTTGATTGGCACGTCCCTTTTGTCAGGTCAATCAATCTCGTCGGCGGAGGGGGATTGATGGACGTCACATGCCGCATCGCCGCTACGTCACCTGTGGGCAACCCGGGCGTCACCGGGCGGCTTGTACGTTCGTCGGGCTCGATGTCCCTGTCGCCGGCCAGACGGAGGTGTGCGCATGGGGCGCCCGGAAAGACCGCTGGACCCGACGGCCGGTCCCGTGCCGCGGCTCGCACACGCGCTGCGGGAGCTGCGCAGTACCGCGGGGAACCCCTCGTACCGGAAGATGGCCGAGACGGCGGGCTTCTCCGCGACAACGCTGTCGCAGGCCGCCGCCGGTGAACGGCTGCCGTCCCTCGCCGTCGTCCAGGGCTATGTACGGGCCTGCGGCGGCGACCCGGACGAGTGGGAGCCGCGGTGGAAGGACGCCGAGGCGGAGGTGGCGGGGGAGGTCCGCGAGGACGACGAGGACGCGGCGCCGCCCTACCGGGGCCTCGCCCGGTTCGAGCCGGCCGACCAGGGGCTGTTCTTCGGGCGGGACCGCCTGACTGAGGATCTGCTCGAGTTGGTGTGCGGGCACCGGTTCGCCGCGGTGTTCGGCGCCTCCGGCAGCGGGAAGTCCTCGCTGCTGCGGGCCGGACTGATACCCCGGCTCCAGCAGGAGATCGCTGACCAGGGGCGTCCGGCGGTGCTGCGGGTGCTCACCCCCGGCGACCGGCCTGCCACCAGATACGGCCATCTGCTGACCCCGGCCGCGGACGAGCCCGAGAGCTGGGTCGTGGTGGACCAGTTCGAGGAGGTCTTCACCCTGTGCCGGGACCGGGCGGAGCGGGCCCGGTTCATCGACCTGCTGCTCGCCGCCCGGGACCCCGGCAGCCGGCTGCGGGTGCTCATCGCCGTACGGGCCGACTTCTACCCCCGCTGTGGCGAGCATCGCGACCTGGCGGACACGCTGTGCGGCGCCGGACTGCTGGTCGGCCCGATGACCGCGGAGGAACTGCGCGAGGCGGTCGTCAAGCCGGCGCAGGAGGTCGGGCACCTGGTGGAGCGGGAGCTGACGGCGCGGATCGTGGAGGAGGTCCTCGACGAGCCCGGCGGGCTGCCGATGCTCTCGCACGCCCTGCTGGAGACCTGGCGGCGACGCAAGGGCCGGGTGCTCACCCTCGCCGCGTACGAGGCGGCGGGCGGGGTGCGCGGCGCTATCGCGGCGAGCGCGGAGGAGGCGTACGGGCAGCTGACCGCGGAGCAGGCGGATGCCGCCCGGTGGCTGCTGCTGCGGATGGTCGAGCCCGGCCAGGGCACCCCGGACACCCGGCGCCCGCTGACCCGGGCCGAGCGCGCGGAGGTGGCCTGCCCCCATGTGCCCGCGGTGGTGGAGCGGCTGGCCCGCGCCCGGCTGCTGACCGTCGACGAGGACGCCGTCCAGCTCGCCCACGAGGCGCTGATCACCAGCTGGCCCCGGCTGCGTGGCTGGATCGAGGAGGACCGCGAGCGGCTGCGCCCCCGCCGCGCGCTGACCGATGCCGCCCGCATCTGGCTGGAGCACGAGCGCGACCCCGGTGCCCTGTACCGGGGCACCCGCCTGGACCGTGCGGCGGAGCTGTTCCCCGACCACGAGCACGACTACTCCCTGACCGTGCCGGAACGCGAGTTCCTCACCGCCGCGCTGGCCGCCCGCGAGGCGGAGCGCCGGGCCGCCGCCCGCTCGACGCGCCGGGCGCGGGCCGCGGTGGGCGTGCTGTCGGCGGTCCTCGCGGTGGCGCTGGTCGCCGGTATGGCCGCCTGGACCCAGAGCCGGGACAACGAGCGCCGCCGCATCGACGACGAGGCCCGCCGTATCGCCGCCGTCGCGGACGGCCTGCGCACGACCGACCCGCACACCGCACAGCTGCTGGGCGTCGCCGCCTGGCGCGTGTCCGAGCTGCCGGAGACCCGGCGGGCGCTGCTGGGCTCGCTCGGCCAGCAGGAACTGGACACGTTCACCGACCCGGAGCCCGGGGACGGCTACTCCCGCTACCTGACGGACTCCGGCCGTACGCTGCTCAGCGTCGCGGGACACACCTGGAAGACCTGGGACGTCGTAGGGCACCAGCCGATCGCCTCGGGGCGGCTGCCGGAGGGCGACGGTGCGGTCGGGGCCAGTCCGGACGGGCGGCTGCTGGCGCTCGACCGGGACCACGGGGTACGGCTGTGGGACCTGGCCGCCGGACGCTGGTTCGGTGATCCGCTGCCGGGGACGGCCTCCGGGAACTTCGCCGAGCGCGCTTACGTCCTGAAAAATGCTGACAACGACAGGGTGCAGGTACGTTCGGCGGCGGACGGGAAGCTGCTGTTCGAGACGGAGGCGGACAGTGCGGCGATGCCGGCACCGAGCGCGGACGGCCGGCTGTTCGCGTTCTGCCCCGCCGCGGTCGGCCCGGTGCGGGTACGGGATCTGACGGACGGGCGCACGGTGCCCGGGCGCTGGGATCGTGTGGGCGACATCTGCGACGACGACAACGCGCAGCTGGTGCTCGGCGACGGGCGGAGGCTCGCCGCGGTGACCGCGAGCGGGGTGCGGGTCTGGGACGCCCGGTCGGGGCGGCAGCTGGCCGACCTCGCCGACGCCGGAGTGAAGTACGCCGCCTTCAGCAAGGACGAGAACTTCCTGGCGACCGCCGACGGGGAGGAGATCAGGGTGTGGCGGCTGGGCGTCGACGCCCCCGTGTTCCGCCACTCCCTCAACAACCAGCCCCTGTACGGCGGTCTGGAGTGGGACCCCGCCCGCCCGGTGCTGCGCTATCTGGAGGGTGGCACCGTCCACTCCCTGGACGTCGCGACGGCCGTGACGTCCGCCTGGCAGGACCAGCCGCTGGACAAGGTGCTGATCGGCCCGGACGGCCGTACCTTCGCCACCGCGCGACGCACCGGCGACACCTACCGCTTCGAGCTGCGCGACACCGTCCCCCACTCTCGACTTCGCTCGAGCGGGGAGACCCCCGTCGGACGACTGCTCAAGGCACTGCCGCCCACGCCGCTTCCGGTGTCCCGCGACCCCTCCCGGCCGGTCCGCCCGGAGTACACCCTCCCTCTTCTGGCCTTCGCCCCCGACGGCAAGACGCTCGCGTACGCCGTCTCGGCGCCCGGCTACGAGGCGTCCCCGCAGCGCCTGACGATCTGGGACGTCGCCCAGGGCCGGGCCCGCACGACGCTGGACCTGGCGACCGACACGTCGGCCGGGGCGGTCATCGCGATCGCCCTGTGCCCGGACGCCCACACCCTCCACCTCACCCGTACACCGGCGATCGGCGAGCTGAGCAACGAGACCTGGGACATCGCCCGCCACCGCCGGACGGCGGTCCTCCCGGCCCTGTCCAGCAGCCACCTGGCCGTCCGTCCCGACGGCGGGCTCCTGGTCGGCGACAACCGCACGGCGGGCCTGCCGGGCGGCAGGGCCGCCAGACGCGACCTGGTCCAGGGCGGCGAGATCGGCGCCCTCGCCTTCGCTCCGGACGGTTCGCAGCTCGCGGCGGGGGACCAGGGGGGCCGGGTGATGCTGTGGGACGGAACGGTCCGGCAGCGGGTGGGGGCTCTGCCGAACGTCTTCCCCGCGCTCCCGGAAGCCTTGGCCAACACGATGACGGGCGACACCTCCGAGGCCGTCAGCGCCCTCGCGGTCAGCCCCGACGGCCGCACGCTGGCGGTGGGCGGCGAGGCCGGGAGCCTGCAGCTGTGGAACATCGCCACCCAGCAACCGCTCGGCGGCCCGCTGACGACACCGGGTGAGGGGATCGACACGGTGGCGTTCTCCGCGGACAGCGGCACGGTGTACGCGGGAAGCGCGCACGTGCCTCTCCAGCGCTACACGATCGACCCGTCGAAGGCGGTCGGGACGGTGTGCGCCCGGACGGGAGACAACGGGCTGTCGCGGGCGCAGTGGCAGAGGTACGTCCGCGACGTGCCGTACCGCAAGGTGTGCGGGGACTGACCCGTCCGGCATTGGTTCGCCCGGTGGGGGCGATTGATCGACCTGACGAAGAGGGTGGCCGAACCGCCAACGGGTCGGGGAGCCCGACGGCAGAACCACCTATGAAGATCCGGAAGACCGGCCGCCGGGCGGCGACAAGCCCGACGTGATCTGGGACTGCAGCAACAGCAAGGCCGACTCATGCCAGTACCACGAGGTCAAGGGGACTACGGTCCAACCATCGTTGCCTGTCGGCTCCCCTCACGCACCGGCACAGATATAAGCGATGGCTAGCGCCGCTCTCGCTGCCGCGGGAAAGTCCGTGACGGCTGTGACCCGCACCGCGCACGCCGTCGTGCGCGCCGCCTTGGTCTTGGGCGTGATCTCGTCGAAGCCGGACGGGTGCAGGTTCGAGCTGATGGCGAGTGGCCGTGCGCCGACAGCGCAGGTCGTCTCAGACTCGTATCCGGTTCGCGTCCGTGGTGTGCTCGACGCCTGGGGCCACGCGCCACAGTGCGGCCGAGAGCCACATCAGGATGCCGCCGACCAGGACGTGCAGCCCGCTGGTGAGCAGGGAGTCGGGCAGCGCGGTCAGGAACGCGAACAGCGGCAGAACCACGGTGTACCCCCACGACGGCACCCTCGGGAAGACCCGGGCGCGGATCATGACCGCCCCGAACAGGGCGCAGCCCACGGCGAAGACGGCGGCGGAACCGATGAGCGCGGGGATGGTGGGGCCGGTCAGGGTCTCGTCGACGACATCCTCGTCCAGGTAGAAGATCACCAGGTTCGACGCGAACGCGGCACCGCCGAACAGGCCGAGGCCGATGAGGTTCACGGGCGCGGCGATCTTCCCGAGGCTCCCGGCGACAGGGCCTTGGCGCAGGTGCAGCGCGGTGAGCAGCGGCAGGGCGAACGCGGGGGCGAGGGCGAGCGGGACGCTGGTGGCCGAGGTCTCCCCGGTGAACGCCTCGACCAGGCCGGGCAGGGCGATCAGCAGGCCGGACAGCGCCCCGCACAGGGCGCCGACGCGAAGTGCCGATGAGATGGAGGAGTTGACGGATGAGGCCATGAGGCTGCTCCGGTTGCTCGGACGGTGGGTGGGTGGTTGTCCAGACCGTTGACCGCAGGCTCGAACCGTGAGCACCTGCTCGTACAGCCGGTCCGGGTGGCAACGGTAGGAAGCGGCCGGTCGGCGTCGGGAGGTGAAGGACGTCGGGCATCGGCGTCCGGAAGTCACCGTCTTCCGGACGGCGCCATGGCGTTCGGCACATGCCGTTGGGTCTGATCCGCCCGTGATGTGCCCGGCGGTGCCCCAAGCCGGTCGTGCTCGGCCTAGCCTGGCGGCAACGGGGTGAGGGGGTGCGCATGGTGGTGTATGCGCCCGTGCGATGGGTGCCGCCGCTGCTGTACGGCGTCGTACTGGTGGGTGGTCTGTACTCCGCGGTGGCCGACCTGGATGACCGTTCGGGGCCGACGGCCTGGCGGGCGGCCGGCTTCGTCACCGCGATCGGTGCGCTGTTCGCCCTGGAGGCGGCCGGACGCCGTTGGCCCGCTGCTCCGGTGCCGCTGCTGCTGGCCCGCTGCACCCTGATCGCGGCGGTGGTGCTGCTGGACGCCTCGGGGCTGTCCCAAGTCCTGTTCGTGCTGCTGCCGTTCACCGCCTACTTCGCTTTCGGCCGCGCAGCCGCGCTGGCACTGGGCACGCTGTGTCTGGCCGGGCTGCTCAGCACCTACCTGCTGACCGCGCCCGGCTGGTACCGCGACCAGGAGCACGTGTCCGACCTGTTGATGCTCTGCGTCGGGCTGGTGCTGGCGATCTCGATGGCGGCGGTGGCTGTCGGCGAGCAGCGCGCACGGCTCGAACTTCAGGCGTATGCCGCGCGGGTCGCCGAACTGTCCGCCGCAGCCGAGCGCAACCGGCTGGCGCGGGACATCCACGACAGCCTCGGTCACCATCTCACCGCGATGTCCGTGCAGTTGGAGATGGCCTCGGACTTCAGAAGCCTGGACCCCGACGCGGCCCGGCGTGCGCTGGACGAGGCACGGCGATCGGTGCGGCTCGCGCTCGGCGATGTACGGCAGTCGGTGCGCGCCCTGCGGGACGAGCCGACGCGCCCCACGCTGTCGGCGGCGCTCACCGCGCTGGCGCAGGACGGCGCGGCACGACCGCGGGTCGCTGTCGAGGTGAGCGGCGACGAGGACGGCTGGGGCACGGTCGAGCTGACCGCGCTGTACCGGGCCGCGCAGGAGGCCGTCACCAACGCGCGCCGCCATGCGCGAGCCGCACAGGTGACCGTTGTGGTCCAGTTGACCGGGGACGCCGCGCGGCTGGAGGTGACGGACGACGGCCGCGGCTTCGCACCGGACACGGACACCGCCGGATTCGGGCTGCTCGGCATGAAGGAGCGGGTACATCTGGTGGCGGGGAGCGTCGACATCGACAGCAGCCCGGGCGCCGGCACCCGGGTGACGGTCACGGTCCCGCGCGGGGCGACGGCGAAGTCCGGGTGGACGGGGAGGCAGTGACATGAACGATGAGGAGCCGGAGCAGGCTGCGCCCGTGCGGGTGCTGGTGGTGGACGACCAGCGGCTCATCCGGGACGGCATCGCCTCCCTGCTGTCCATCCGGCCGGGCATCGACGTGGTCGGCACCGCCGTGGACGGCCGGGACGCCGTGGCGAAGACTCTGCAACTCGGGCCGGATGTCGTGCTCATGGACGTCCGGATGCCGGAGATGGACGGTGTCGAGGCGGTCGCCGTCCTGCGTGACCGGGCGCCGGAGTGCCGGGTGGTGATGCTGACGACGTTCGACGACGAGGAGTACGTCGTGCAGGCACTGCGGGCCGGAGCGCACGGCTATCTCCTCAAGGATCTGCCGGCCGAGGAACTCGCACACGCGGTCCGTCTGGCGCATGCGGGCGTCACCCAGCTCGACTCGTCCGTCGCCCGCCATCTGACCGCCTTCCTGCCGCATTCGGGCCCCGCCGCCAAGGCTCCCGGCGTCTCCCTCAGCCCGCGCGAGACGGACATCCTGCGGCTCGTGGCACAGGGGCACACCAACCGGGAGATCGCCGCGCGGCTGTACCTCAGCGAGGGCACGGTCAAGAACCACGTCTCCCGCATCCTGGGCCGCCTCGCCCTGCGCGACCGCACCCAGGCGGCGCTCCGTGCCCGGGACCTCGGCCTGTTGTGATCGCGCGCAAGGCGTCGAGGACATGTGCCTGCTCGTCGGCCGGGTGCCGGTTGACGACCGTGCCTATGACCGCGCCTGGCAGGTACAGGAGGTCCGCGAACAAACCGAGAGCGAGTGCCGGCCGTTCCGAGGAAGCCGCGACCATCGGCCTTGCGGCGCGAAGCAGGCTTCACCCACGTTCTGTGCGCCCGCGACGCCGTTCCCGACTGGAATCCCACCGAGCCCGGCCGAGCACAGGGCCCGTTCGTGCACGCGCTCTGCGACCTCGCCGAGGAGAGGGCATCCGCCCCCCGTCGCTTCCCAAGCTGTGAGCGCGAGTTCGATTCTCGTCACCCGCTCCAACACGAACCCCCAGGTCATCGACCCGGGGGTTGCTTGTTGTCCGGGCCGGTGGGCGGGGCGCGATCACGACCGCACCATAAGGGCGTGGCCTGCTGCCCGCGGGCCAGGCATCGGCCATCACGAAGGACACGAAAGTCCCACCGCGCCGACTGGGCCCGGAGTGCCAGGACTCGGCGATGGAGTCGACGAGGAGCAGCCCGCGCCGTGCGCGTCGGCGGCATCGGGGTGCCGCAGCCTGACGTTCACCGGACATCCGGGGTTGTGCACTCCAACCCGGAGCGTTGCCCCCTCACGGCACCACTCCACCCGGACTGGCAGCCATTCTCAACCTGTCTCCACCTGGATCAGAGTCATCCGGTGCCGGTATCCGCCTTGTGCAGTATCTGGGCCAACAGCAGGGCGCCTCCGGTCGCCGCCCCTACCGCTCCCGCGGCCAGGAAACCGCGAGAGGAACGCCAGGACAGCACCGACCACCGCGACTGCGCGGAAAGCAACGATCCTGTACTCAGCCACGACCCGGCCGAGATCAGCGACAGGGAGGAACCGATCGAGCCGACCGACAGGGCGCTACCGATCGAGCCCACTGACAAGGCCGAACCGACGGATCCCACAGACAGCACCGATCCCACTGAGCCGATCGACAGCACAGAGTCCTGCGACCACAAGGACAGCACTGAACCAGATGAGGCACGTCGGACTGACCGTGCGGACAGTTTTGTCATGAGGCCATCCTGCCCGCTGGTCGCTCTGTCCTGGGAGGTTGTGGACGGATGACGCGGGTCTCGGGTGAGGGCCTTCCGTCATCCGGCTCGCTGCGTGGCGGGGCAGATCCCCTTGGGCCCCCGGACCGGCCCGGATCTACGACCACGCCAGACTTCCATGAGCGCCTACTGCGGCAAAGCTGGGCCTCCCTGGGCCGTCCGAGGCTGCTCGGCAGTGGCCAGGAACGACCAACGACGCCCACCAGGCGCACGAGCCCACCGCTCCTGACCAGCAAGAACCCAGCTCATCGAGACCCCCGACAAGACACAGGGCAAGAAGAAGTGGCCGATGCCCTCAACTGTCAGTAGCGGTCGCACCAAGCCTATGTGTCGAACAGTGTTGGGCAGCTTCGTCAGCGAAAGCGCAGAGCTGATCGATTACTCTCGGTAGCTGTTGGGGGTATCGCGGTCCTTGCTGGGTGGCCCGTCGATCCACTGCTGCCGGAGCCCGTTCGAGGCAAGGAATTGGGCTGCGTGGTCAGCACCGAGCTCGGCGTCGAGCAGCAAGAGCGTGGGGGAGCGCCCTCCGCGTGATCTATGGGGGCTACTGCCCGTCAGCTACGACGACCCAGTGCTCGTTGATCTTTCCGTCGACCACGCGGAAGAGGTCCGCGACGACGTAGTCGGAGCTGAAGACCCACACCAGGTCCCCGTCGGCGAGGGTGTTGCCGAACCGGGTCCCGCCGCCTCCGGTGCTGCTGGGCGAGGGAGGTCCTGCGTGTTCTGCTGGAAGAACCGCTTCAGCGGGGCCGTTCCTTTCGGGGCGATCGGTCGACGACGCCTTCGCCGCGTCTCGGACCGGTCGTACGCCCGCGCCCGTCGCCTGCGTCTGGCGGAATCCGCCACGCGGATCAGGTCGAGCGGCTTCGAGTCTGTGCGGCCCGGGTGACCCTGTCCGCGCGTACCGATTCGGCCATCGCGGCGCGTGCCGCCTCGGGCGTCGCGTGCGGCGGGACCCCGAGGAGGGAGAAGTGGTCCGCCCCGTCCCGGGTGACGAGGACGGTGTCGTCACCGACCGGGAGGAGTCGGGCCGGATGACGCGGTCGCAGCCGACCGCGTCGGTGGTTCCTCCCAGGCGCTCGCGTCCAGGCCGAGCCGTGTGACCGGGCCCAGCAGCTCGGTCAGCGCGGTGATCAGGGCGGGAAGCTCGGCCGGGATGTCACGGGAGGGCGGTTGTCGTCTCCAGCCGTACGACGGCCGTACCGGGCTTCACGGCCCGGTGGACGGTGTCCGGCCGGAGCCGGGTCACCCGCGGGGAGTCGTGGCCGGTACTCATGGTCAGCCTCCCGCAGGGGTGCCCGCCGCGGCCGCCATGAGCGGTTCCGCTGCCTCCTCGGTCGTGTCCGGGGGCACGACCAGCAGGTCCCAGCGCCCCCGGCCGGGGGCGAGCAGGACGACGGTGGGCGGGGCGGACGCGGCCAGGGTCCTGCACAGTCGTACGACCTGGTTGGACACGAACATCCGCCCGGCCGTCACGGGCCAGGCCGCCCCGTTGACGGTGACACTGGTGACGTGACCCCACTCCCGTGGCAACCCGGCGAGCAGAAGCGGGAGTTCGACCAGGAGGTCGTAGGAACGCGGCCACCACGCTCCGTCGACGGCCCGGGGGACGCCTCCGTGGGGTGCCAGGCGCAGGCGCAGGACGGGTTGAGGGGGAAGCGGGGGTTGCAGTGCGGTGGTCATGGGCGGGGCTCCTGTCGACTGCCGTGCGCGGATGGGTGGTGACGTCAGGCGCGACGGGCCGCGACACGCTCCGGCGTGGGCCAGCGCACGTCGTACACCCAGCCAAGGCGTTCGAGGAGGCGGATGACGGCGGCCGACGGGTCGATCTGACCGCGGTCGACGCCGTGCCGGGCGCTGGTGGGGTCGGCGTGGTGGAGGTTGTGCCAGCTCTCGCCGAAGGAGAGCAGGGCGAGCGGCCACAGGTTGGTGGCCCGGTCGTGGCGCCGGGTGCGGAAGGGACGCTCACCGATCACGTGGCAGAGGGAGTTGACGCTCCAGGTGACGTGGTGGAGCAGCGCGATACGGGCAAGTCCCGCCCACAGCAGGGCTGTCACGCCGTACGTCCAGGTGCCACCGATCGCCCAGCCCGCCGCGAAGGGCAGGGCCAGGGTGAGGACGCACAGGAGCGGGAAGGCGCGGGCGACGGCACGGATGTCGCGGTCGGCGAGGAGGTCGGGGGCGTAACGCTCGGCGGGGGTGCGGTCGTTGCGGAACAGCCAGCCGATATGGGCGTGCAGCAGTCCGCGCAACTGGCCGCGCAGGTGTGTGCCGTAGCGGTACGGCGAGTGCGGGTCGCCGGGACGGTCGGTGAAGGCGTGGTGGCGGCGGTGGGTGGCGACCCAGCCGATGACGTCGCCCTGGAAGCTCAGCGAACCGGCCACGGCGAGCGCGATGCGCACGGGACGGACGGCCCGGTAGCCGCCGTGGGTGAGTCCGCGGTGGAAGCCGACCGTGACGCCGAGGCCCGTGACCGTGTAGAGGACGGCGGCGAGCACGACGTCGGCGGGGTGGATCAGGCGGCCCCACAGCAGCCAGCAGGCCAGGCCGAGGGCCACGAACGGCAGGATGACGATCACCGCGGTCACGGCCACGTACAGGCGCTCCCCGCCGTCGCGCGCGGGCATCGGGCCATCCGGCGGGAAGGGGGAGGTGCCGTCGTAGGTCCGCTGCGGCGTGACGGTGTCCGGCGGGGGTGCCGGGACAGATGGGACATGAGTGGGAGTCGGTGACATGGGACGGGGCTCCTGCCCTCGGTGAGGCCGCTCTGGCGGAGGTACCGCCGGGATCACGGGCTGCCCCTGGGATGAGTGGCGTGTTGGAGACGCCCTGTCGGATCGGCACGACCCACCCTCGTGCTCCCCACCGTACTCCTCGGGCGGGACGACGCCCGGACACCGCTGGTCAGCTCCCTCCGGCGAGCACGTTCGGGCCGGCGACGCGTTGACACCCACCATCCCCGGACGTTGACTGGCAGCACGGCACAGGGCCGGGAAGGGCAGGGGCGACCGGGTCTCCGGAAGCCCGCGGCAGGCCGTCCAGGAGGCGAACGGCGCCTTCGGGCGGTGACCTCACCCCCCATGGAAGCGGTACACACGACGATGTACGACCAGACACGCGCCCAGCAACCCGCGGACCGGCCCTCGGGCCTCGCCGGACGCCCTGCCACGGGCCCGGAGCCGCTGCTCTCGCCGGACGGACGGGAAGAGATCACGCGCCGCCTCGGACATGCCGTCAACACCTTCCCGGACAGCCCGCGCGAGGCGCTGGAGGAGGCGGAGGCGGCGTTCGACGAAGCCACCGCCCAGTTGATGAACGCCCTCGCGGAGCGGCGGCGTGCCCTGCGTGCGGGCTGGGCGGACCTGGACCACGAGACGCAGTCCACCGAACTGCGGTTCGCGCTGCGGGAGTACCGGGAGATCACCGGACGGCTGCTGCGCGCATAGGCGACCCACGGGGGCGGCGGCGGGGGCTCCCCGCGCGAACCGTCCCCTTCTTGGGCGTGCGATTCGGTGCCCTGGTCCGCGACACCGCGGGACGGTGAATCCACAATCCACGGTTCTCACCTTCCCATCGGCTGGTGCGGCATCGCCGCGGTCATGGCGGCGTCATCACGGTCATGGCGGCCGTGACGACCCGTCACGGCGCGCGTGACGACCGCCATGGCGCCTGTCACCACGGTCATGGCGCCTGTCACGACGGTCATGGTCGGGTCCGCGGCTGTACGGCCCGATCGCCGAGCTCATGTCCCCCTTCGGACTCCCAGACCGCCTCCCCGGCCCGGTCGGTCTCCGCCACCGCCCGCAGGCGTGCCTCCACCTCCATCAACCGGCTCGCGGTCGACGTGCCCAGGGGGTCACTCGCGGCGGCCATCAGCCGGGCGGCCGATGCGGAGGGCGTCTGCGGGGGGATCACCAGGAGGTTCCAGCGGCCCACGTGGTAGGAGAGCAACAGCAGTTCGTGCGGGTCCTGCTCGGACCGGAACCAGCCCACTTTCACCACGTGCCCCGCCACGCGCACCTTGCGTGGTACGACCGGCCAGTGGACAGGGTTCACCGTCACCCGGGTGATCCGCCCCCACACAGGGTCCAGTACGGCCGTCAGAGAGAGCAGTTCCGCCCCGAGATCGCGGGAACGGGGCCACCACGCCCCGTCCAGCAAGGCCGGTGCGGGACCGACGGGAGCCAACGACAGACGGAGCGAGGCCGAGGAGAAACGGTCAGCGGCTTCGGCTTTCGGCGGGTGGGACATGGTCACGGTCATGACGCGAACCCTGCCCCGGGCCGGCCACGACCGGCCCGGTGTATTCGATCGCCGAAAACGACACGAGCCTGAAAGCCGGTGTGCGAAATATCCTCGGTGCCTCCGAGCGTACTCCTCGCACAGGCCGCACGGACCACCGCTCGGACGGAGGCCCGGCCCCGTACGGGAGACCCGGTCCTGGAGGCCACTTCCCGAATTCCCGAACCCCCGAATGACTGTCCCTGGGGCCACGAACCCCCGAATGACTGTCGCTGGGGCCACGAACCCGGTGAAGATCACCCTGCGGGCGACTGGTGGGGCCCGCCCGGCTCTTCATCGCCGGGTCGTTCATCCGGGGACTGTTCACCGGGGCCCTTCACCGCGCCCCCGTGGGCTTGTGCGGTGCTCGGGTCCGCTCGTCCGGTACCCGTGTCGATGAGGATCTGCTCGGCCCGCCTCCCGCTGCCGGGGCGGACGGCCTCGGCCATGGCAGCGCGCGCGGCGTCGGGCGTCGCGTGCGGCGGGACCACGAGGAGGGAGAAGAGATCCTGCTCGCCCCGGGTGATGAGAACCGTGTCGTCGCCGACCGGGAAGGAGTCGATGCGGACGACGCGGTCGTCGACGGTCATCCGCGTCGGCAGTTCGTCCCACGCCCCGGTGTCGAGACCGACGCGTGTGATGGGACCGAGGTGCTCGGTCAGTGCGCCGATCAGGCTGGGGAGTTCGGCGGCGATGTCGCGGGAACGAGGCCACCACACCCCGTCGAGCACGCCCTGCCGGTCATGTGTCGTCTCCAGCCGCACGAGGGCCGTCCCGGGCCGCACGGCCCGGTGCACGGCGTCCGGCAGGAGTCTCGTCATCCGGGGGGAGTCGGAGCCGGAGTCGACCATGGCACTCGCCTGCCTACCTGGACCGAGGAGACCGGGTGGCTTCCTCGTTCTCACGGTACTCCGTGCCCCGACAGCGGGCCGGGAGGTCGCCGATCGCCCACGGGAGCTGCGGCGACTGCCGGAGTAAGGTGGTGAACCCGGCCCGTCGCGTACGGGCACGTCGAACTGCGAGGTCGCCATGCGGTCCATGGAAACCCCCTCGACCAGTCACGCCGAGGTCCGTGTCGTCGCCCCCTCGCCCGAAGTCGCCCGTCGGGTCGCGGAGGTCCTCCGTCGTTGCTTCGACTCCACCGAGCAGCGCAGCTACCCCGCGGGCCCCGACGGAGGAACCCGCCTCGACCTCACCGTGGACACCGCCCACGCGGCGGAACCCGCCCGATCATGGCTGGAGACCAGCCGGTCCACGGGGCACAGCGGGTCCACGGGACACAGCCACCGGGGGCAGTAGGGGGAGCCCCTCTGCGGGTCCCGCCGAGTCGGACGGCGCCTGGTGGCCCCCGTTCAGCGACCTGCCGAGCGCACCCGCCACCCTGGCCGATCATCCGTCCGGAACCGTCGTCAACAGCCGCGCTCAGCCGCACATGCGTTGCCGGATCCGCCCGTCGCGCTGCCCTGCAAAACCGCTGGCCGCGGGCCGGTACCGGCGTACGGCCCGGAGTAGAGTGAACACGGAGAGCCGGTTCGGGAGCCCAAACGAGTGGCGGCGACCATGGCAACACTGCAGCAGCGGAAAACCCACCGCGAAGCGATCATGAAGACCCTCTACGAAGACCTGGAAGGAAGTGGCCTTCCAGACGTCTCCGGGGCCAGGCTGCGTGACGAGTTGGAGATCCCGGAGCACGATCTGGCCGCGGCCTGCACCTATCTGGTGGGTGAGGGACTGGTCACGGTCCGCTGGGCCCACGGAGAGGTGCCCGCGACGGTCGTGCTGACGCATCAGGGGATACGGCTCATGGAGGCCGACGAGGAGAAGCGCGGCTGACCCCGCGAGGGCGCCTTGGGACACGGAGGCCGGGGGTATGCGCGTACACCACCCGGCGGAGCGTGCGGACAGGGAGCAGGCCGTGATCCGTCCAGCCGACATCCGCGAGTGGCGCAACCAGGACGTGGTCGACGAGAAGCAGCGCAGGATCGGCATGCTCGAGGCGGTCTATGTCGACACCGCCACCGACGAACCTGCCATGGCCACCGTCCGGACCGGACTGCCCACCCGCCACCGGCTGGTCTTCGTCCCGCTCGACGGCGCGGTCCTCGGACCGGGCTACGTCCGGGTCTCCTACACCAAGGGGCGGGTACGGAGAGAGCGGAGAACCACGGTCGACAGCGTTACGATCCGGGCTGTCGCCATCCGCCCCCGGACCGCGAACGAGCAGGTCAGACCCCCTGCCTCCCCCTGAGCCTCATGGCTTCCGAAGCTGAGAGCGCGAGTTCGATCCTCGTCACCCGCTCCATGATCAAGGCCCAGGTCAGAGACCCGGGCCTTTCGCTGTGTGGGGTGATCAGCGGTCGCGTCACTGCCAGAGTGGGTCATCCCCAGGGGTGTGGAAGGGCGGCGCGGGAATGCCGTGGGCGTCTTAGGGGCCGGCGTCGAGGTAACGCAGACCACCGGTGCCGCACGGACAGTGGGTACTAACGGACAGTGGGTACTACCGGTGGCTGCAGTGGTACTACCGGTGGCTGCCGCAAGGTCGGCGAGGCGCTCGGAGCGCCTTGCCGGGTCGGATCGCGGCCTTGCCGGGTCGGATCGTGCTGCTGTTCCCACCTTCCCCGACCAGCCATCAGGCGTTCGCCACCGCCCGTGTTGGGCCTGCCGTGCTCCGCAGCGAACGGGGGGCGGGGGCGGGGCGGGCAAGGCGAAAAAATCTGCCGATCTTCGCGGCAACCTTTTCGGCCTCTCGGACCACTAAGCGTTGTCCGGCCAAGCGGTCCGGTCAGATGCAACGGCTGAAAGCGAGAGCACAGGCATGTCCCTGGAACGAGAGCACAGACATGTCCCAGGCCAACCCACGTCACCGGTGGCGTCCCGCGTCGGCGGCCACCGTGCCGACGGCCGCGCGCGCGGTGATCGCCCGAAGCATCGTGGCCGTCGGTTGCTCGCGCGCCGGGGGCTCTGGGCGGGTCTCGCCACGGTGGTCGTGGCCGGCTCGGCCGTTGTGGTCAACCAGGCTTCGGCGGAGCAGAAAACCCTGAATCTGAAGAAGTGGTACGTGCTGGTCAACCGCAACAGCGGCAAAGTGCTGGACAACCACGCCTCCGCCACGAAGGACGGCGCGAAGGTGGAGCAGTGGAGCCGTAAAGGCGGGGCCAACCAGCAGTGGCGGTTCATCGCATCGGGTGACGGGTACTACCGGCTGCAGAACCGCGACTCCGGCAAGGTGCTGGACGACTTCGGCTGGTCGAAGGCCGCCGGCTCCGCCATCGTGCAGTGGAAGGACCTGAACGGCACCAACCAGCAGTTCAAACTGGCCAAGTCGTCGGACGGCTACGTGCGTCTGGTCAATCGCTTCAGTGGCATGGTGGTGGGTGTCGAGAACGCCACCAAGGCCAACGGGGGCGACATCGTCCAGAAGCGCGACCGGGGCCGCGCCAACCAGCAGTGGAAGCTCGTCGCGGCCGGTAGCGTCAGTGGCACCGAGAACCCGGGGAACTCCGGCAGCACGCCCACGCCCGGCGGCACCGCTCCGGCGAGCCCGGCTCCGAGCGGCAGCGCTCCGGCGTCGCCGCCGGCTTCTCCGACCGCCACCAAGGGCAGCTCGACGACACGTTTCATGGGCAGCGACAAGGTGTTCATCGGCGGCTCGATGACTGACGCCTCAGCGAACGCCGCGCCGTTCGACGTGCGCTACGCCTACATACACAGCCAGCCCGCGCCTTCGTCGGCCGCCTATACGGCGTCGCGTTGCAAGGATGAGTGGTCGGGCTGGTGGGGCTGCTGGGGCGGCAGCAGCACGGCGCCCGGAAACCAGGTGACCTGGCAGGACAGCGTGGCGGCCAAGGCGACCTACCAGGGCAAGTCGCGACCGCAGAAGTACCTGTGGACCTGGTACTCGTTGCGCGACCTCGGGGACATGGCAGGCGAGGGTGACGGCCCGGGCGAGGTCAAGGCCATCGACAGGCTTGACCTGCTCACCAAGTACCTGAACGACTACCGGTTCTTCCTCCAGAAGATCGGCAAGTCCCACGACATGATCGACCTGGAGCCCGACTTCTGGGGCTTCGCCCGGTCGCTCGGCAATCTGCACGACGTTCCCGCCAAGGTCTCGGCCGCGAATCCGAAGGATTGCGGATCGCAGGAGAACAGCGCCTCCGGACTCGCCCAGTGCCTGATTCACATGGCGCACAAGTACGCGCCGAACGCCGCCGTGGGGCTGCACCTTTCCTGCTTCGACTGGGAGAGCAACATCCAGAAGTGCGTCAAGGACTACGCGGACCTCGGGGCACGGAAGGCCGACTTCCTGGTCACCGACGTGTCGGACCGCGACGCGGGCTGGTACGCACAGCCGGCCCACGGCAGCCGTGACACCTTCTGGACCGACAAGAAGGCCGCCGCCTCTCTGAAGTTCTGGAAGACGATGGCCGAGTCCGTGGGCAAGCCGGTGGTCCTGTGGCAGATCCCCGTGGGCAACATGGCGGGGAACAACACTCCCGGCCACTTCAAGGACGACAAGGTGGACTGGCTCTTCGGCCACATGGACCAGGTGGCGAACGCCCACATCGCCGGCCTGCTGTTCGGTGCGGGGTGGACTGAGCAGACGACGCCCGAGACCGACGGCGGAAACCTGATCCGCAAGACGATCGCGTATCACAACTCGGGGCGTACAGCACTCAAGTAGGCGAAGCTGACGAATGCGCCCCCTCTCTTCGATGGGGGCGCATTTCGTCGTCTTCGTCGGCCGCGTCCACGTCGGCACCAACGGCCGCGGCCTCCAGCACGGCACCCCGCCCTGACACAGGCGCCCCAGCGGGGCCGCAGCCACCACAGCCTGCGGCCCCCCTGACTGAGAGCCCTCGCGAAGGCGTGGACCGCGTCACCTCAGCGGCCCGTCTGTTCAGGACGCCCGGGTCGGCGCTGTCCACCTTCGTCAGCAACTGACGCTGCACGTGGGTAAGTTCGCGGGCGGGGCACGGTTCCCCAGGGGGCTGGGGGCTGCACTCCGGCCGTCCGTAGCCAAGCAGGGCAGGCCGCCCGCGGTACTGCGGGCGGCCTGCTCTGCTCTGCTTGAGTGGGGTCTACTGACTGATCTTCAGGTCTCCTCGTGACGGGAGTGCTGCTCGACGCGCCGGTCTCGGCGATCCCGGAGGTGACCCAGCCGACCTGGGCGATTCTGGCTACTCGGCGGCCTCTTCATCCGACCTGTCGTTCCGCCGGGTCGATGCGGGAGACGCTGCCACGCAGGTCGAGTACGTACAGCTCGCCATTGCCTCCCTGCACGAACGAGACGACCCGGCCGCCGTCGACTCCGAGGTTGCTCACGCCGGTCACCTCGCCGTTCTCCATCCGCAGAGCACGGACGGTGCCGTCGCAGTAGTCGCTGAACACGTACTGACCCTTGAGGTCCGGGATCGCCTCGCCTCGGTAGACGTATCCGCCGGTCACCGAGCAGCCAGGCCCGCTGCGGTCGTACTCGTAGATCGGCGGTACGTGGTTCGCGGGCTCCGTGCCGCCCCGGAAGGGATGGTTGCCCTCCATCTGGGACCAGCCGTAGTTCTCGCCACCCTTGCTGGTCGCCGGGGCCCAGTCGATCTCCTCCCAGGCACTCTGGCCGACGTCCCCGATCAGCAGATCGCCCGTGCCCGCGTCGAAGGAGAACCGCCACGGATTGCGCAACCCGTACGCCCAGATCTCGTCCTTCGCGTTCGGGTCGTCCACGAACGGGTTGCCCGGCGGGATCGCGTAGGGCTTGCCGCCGCTCGGGTCGATCCGCAGCAGCTTGCCCAGCAGCGTGCCGAGGTTCTGCCCGTTGCCGTGCGGGTCGCCGGCCGAGCCGCCGTCGCCGAGCGCGATGTAGAGATAGCCGTCGGGGCCGAACGCGATGTCGCCGCCGTTGTGGTTCGCGTAGGGCTGTGTCTGGGTGAGGACGGTGCGCCGGGTGTTCGGCTGGATCTTGCCGTCCCGCACCGCGAACTCGTCCACTGTGCTGGTGCCTTGGAGGTTCGTGAACGAGATGTAGAAGTGCGCGAACTCCTTGTCGAACGTGATGCCCAGCAGGCCGCGTTCGCCGTTGGTGGTGGTCTCGCCGGATATGTCGATGACGGGGTCGCCGAGCCCTTCATCGTCCAAGACCCTTACCTTGCCCGCGCGTTCGGCTATCCAGACCGTGCCACCGGGGCCGGCGTTGCCGGCGGATGGATTCCGGGCCGTTGCCACTTGCTTGAGCACGACCTTCGCTGCCTGACGTGGGGCACTGAGCTCGTCGGCAGACGCCGTGGTCAAAGCGAGGGAAGCGACGAGGCAGAGGGCGCCGATGATCGCCGAGCTTCTGGTGCGAACTTTCACCGTGATCCTCCTAGAGGCGGCGAACGGGGGAGAGCACCCGGCTGCCAGGTGCTGCCAGGGGCAGAAACAGGCGGGTGTCGTCCACGCCGGCACGCACACCTGGGGGGTGGGGGGATGGTGCGCTACTGGCCACAGCTGAGGCTACCGGGACAGGAGTTGTTGAAATAGACCACACTCCGCCACCCATTTACGTCCTCCGCTCCGCTTCCCGTCGCGGCCTGAGCCCCCCGTTCCCCGGCGCACAGACACTCAACGGCTACGGCTACGGCTACGGCTACGGCTACGGCTACGGCTACGGCTACGGCTACGGCTACGGCGCCAAGGCTGGGCAGGCAGTTCCGAGGGAGGCGCGACAGTCGACACACTCGTTTGCCGCCGCTGAGCACCAGAACGGGGAACACCGGCACTCCCTGGCTCATCCTTGCCGACCCTTTCGGATGCCCTCGATGCCGCGCAGCCGGTGGCTCGGCCCGAACCGGCGAGCCGCCTGTGCCTCCTATGCCGCCTGCGCCACCTGTGCCGCCTGGTCGAGGACGGGCAGCCCGTCATTCCGGGGCGTCGCGTCCGGCAGAAGGATGTGCCCGTACGCGGTGTCCCACCGCACCCGCCGCATCGGGATCAACCGGCGACTCGATCCTGGAAATGGAAGAGATTTTCCGTTGACGGGTCTGGTACGCGCCGGACACGCGGGTGCAACAACCGGGCCGTTAGCTGCCGCATCAACCGTCCGGCGCAGCGCCAGTAGGGGACGGGGCACAGCACGAAGGAGCAGGACATGACGGCCACGGACAGCGCGGACGCGGACAGAACCGCCGCCCCGCCCGGGTACTCCCCCCGTCTCTACAACGCGGACCTCGCCCCCGCCACCGAACGCAAGTGGGGCGCCTTCAGCATCTTCAACGTCTGGACCTCGGACGTGCACAGTCTGTACGGCTACTTCCTGGCCGCCAGCCTGTTCCTCGTCGCGGGCAACACCTTCAAGTTCCTCATCGGCATCGGTGTGGGCTCGCTGATCATCTACTGGCTGATGACCCTCATCGGCAAGGCGGGCGTCAAGACCGGTGTCCCCTATCCGGTCCTCGCCCGCGCCTCGTTCGGCACCTTCGGCGCCAATGTCCCGGCTCTCGTACGGGCCGTGGTCGCCACCTTCTGGTACGGCGCCCAGACCAGCGCCGCCGCCGGCGCCATCGTGGCCTTCCTCGTCCGCTACGACGGACCCAAGCATCTGCACGAGACCAGTCGGCTCTTCGACCACAGCGGCCTTGAAGTGCTGTGCTACCTCGGTGTGTGGGCCGCCCAGCTGCTCATCATCAGCAAGGGGATGGAAACGGTCCGCCGTTTCCAGGACTTCGCCGGCCCGGCGGTCTGGGTGATGATGCTGATCCTCGCGATCGCGCTGTCCGTGAAGGCCGGGACGCTGTCCTTCTCCGTCGACATGCCGAGCGGCGACCTTGCCGCGCTCGCCAAGAGCGCCACCGGGCTCGACGTCAGCCCCGGCTCATTCGCCGCGATCGCGGCGATAGCCGCCACCTGGGTCACCTACTTCGCCGCCCTGTTCCTCAACTTCGGTGACTTCGCCCGCTTCACCCCGGACACGAAGGCCCTCAAGAAGGGCAACATCTGGGGCCTGCCCGTCAACCTGATCCTCTTCTCCCTCGTCGCCGCGATCACCACGGCCGCCGCCAGCAAGGTATACGGCGAGGTCATCCTCGAACCGGCCGAGATCTCCGCCAAGTTCGACAGCGCGTTCCTCGTCCTGCTCGCCGCCTTGACCTTCGCCGTGGCGACCCTCGGCATCAACGTCGTCGCCAACTTCGTCAGTCCCGCCTTCGACTTCGCCAATGTGGCCCCGAAGCACGTGACCTTCCGCAGGGGCGGCCTCATCGCCGCCGTCATCGCGCTCCTGCTCTACCCGCTCCACCCCTGGGACAACGCCCCCAGCTTCGTCAACGCCATCGGCTCGACGATGGGCCCCATCTTCGGTGTGATCGTCGTCGACTACTACCTCATCCGGAAGACACAGCTGAACGTGCCCGCTCTGTACGAGGAGGACGGGGAGTTCCGCTTCCAGGGGGGCTGGAACGTACGGGCGTTCGCCGCCGGTGTGGTGGGCGCCGTCTTCTCCAGCATCCTCCCCGTCTACGGACCGTCCGGATACGGGGCGGCGCTGGGTCCGTACTCCTGGTTCATCGGAGTCGTCGTGGCCGGGGTTCTCTACTTCGCGTTCAGCAGGGGCAAGAGCCCCCACACCGCGAGGACGGCGGCAACGGAAGCGCCGGAGACGACAGAGGTATAGGAGTCACCTTCTTCCAGCAACCCGAGTAGGGCGCCCGACCTGGACTGATGCCGGTCAGGCGCCTTTCTCGTCGTGCAGCGGGCGGCGCTGTCGGCATGCCGACATGGACGTCCACCTTCAAGGAGGCCATCGACCGAGGGGGCTGACGTGAGCCGAGGGCTCGGCCAGAGCGTCGCCATGCTCGTAGGACCGCTCCCCGCCCCGGCACGAACTCGCGAGAATGCTGAATGAGTGTGCAGCCACTCCATGCAGTTACCTGTGGTTCGCGGGCGACTGAAGCTCACATCGCGCCGGCTTCGGGACGAAGCAGTCATCGGGTCTCGGCGTGCTCCCGTAGATAGTCGGCGAGTTCGGGCGGATGGAGTTCGAGCGCTCTCACGGCTGACGCGTCCAAAGCGACTCGCACAGGTGAGAAGTCACCCAGATCGGGATCGTCTAGCTCAGGGCCGCTACGGCGGTTGAGATCCATGTCCAGCACTTCAGCGCGAAAGAAGTGCTGTAGACGGTGACCTTGTCGCCCGGCTCGGTCAAGGTCAGGACCTCGCTCGCCGGGCCGATCGTGGCACCGATCTCTTCCATCACCTCACGGCGTAGAGCCGCTTCAAGGTCAGCGTCCTCAGCTTCGACGCCCCCACCGACGGTCGTGTAGTAGGTAGTGCCGCCCGGCCATCCCCGGCGCAGGAACACCAACTGACCGCCGTCGACCAGAACCGCACGTACGTTGTGACGGACCTTCATATGTCTGACGGTAGTGCGCCCACTCCCGCGAGAAGGCCGGAAGTGACGTCGCTCCGTTCTGTGGTTCTTCCTCGCGGTCCGCGCGACGTCTGGGGTCGCTGAACGAGCCCGTCGCCGTGCCCGGACGGCCACTCGTGCGCCTGATCGCCAAATGAGGCCAAATCGCGACCTACTAGGACCCGGTCGGATTCGCTCACACTCAAACACATGGGGGCGATACGGGATGGTGACCAGTCCATATGCCTTCGCTGTGAGGAGGCCGACGGCACCGTGCGCGAGCGCGGGCGGATCGACCTCATGGCGAGGTACTGCGAGAGGTGCTGGAACATCCTCGCCAACGAGATGGCCGAGTCCGACGGAGCCACAGCCGCCCCGCGGCCCGAGCCGGACCCCGATGACGTGGCATGGATCGAGCCACCGGTTTGCAGGGAATGCGGCGCTTCGCTCCGTGTGTACCCCACCACCTACGACCGATGGGTCAGCCTCGCCATGGTGGAGATGCCCGCCAAGGACGTCCCGGCGGCCTTCAGGTGGCGTTTGATGAGGCTTCCGCCCCTCTCCTCCCCCATCCCCGTCGACATCGTGGCCGTACGGGTCCGTGGCATCGATCCGCTGCCGAGCGAACCCGTGGTGCCGGCGCACAGGATGATGTGCGTCCCCGAGTGGGGTGAGCCGTAGATACACGGCGGCGGGGAGGGGTGGGGCGGGGCCGTGTTCGGTGCGGGCGGTTCATTGGGGGCCGCAGGTGCGCGGGGTCCGAACGCCTTCGGGGCGCAGCCGATCAGGGTGGTGGGTGCCCGCCGGCTGCACCGCGGCCGAGGCGGCCCGACGGCTGGCGCTCAGCGTGCGGGCCCTGACCTACCGGCTGGAGCGCATCCACCAGCTGACCGGCGCCAACCCGGCCGACCCGATGCACCGGTACACGCTCCAGACCGCGGTCATCGGGGCACAACTGCTGCACTGGCCCGCCCGGGAGACCTGAGCGGGCCCAGCGGGATACGGCGTCATCTCAACCGGTGGCCTCAACCGGTGGCCTCAACCGGTGATCTCGACCTTCCCGTTGACTCGCGCCGGCTCCTCCCCGTTCGCCGACGCCCGCTGCGTGACGCCCTTCAGCAGCTCGGCGAGGTCAACGCCCGTGGTGGCGCCGAGGAGTTCCATGCCCTGGGCGACGTTGTCCGCGACCGCGCGCGGGATGCGGCCGGCGCCGTCGGTGGAGATGACGGTCATCTTCTCGATGGCGCCGATCGGCTCGGACGCCTTGGCCACGACCTGCGGCAGCACCTCGACGAGCATCTGCAGGATGGCCGCGTCACCGTACTGTCCGAACGCGTCCGCCTTCTTCCGCATCGCCTCCGCCTCGGCGGCACCCTTCGCGCCGATCGCCGAAGCGTCGGCCTCGCCCTCCAGCCGTACCGCCTCCGCGATCGCCGCACGCCGGGACCGCTCCGCCTCACCCTGCTTCAGACCCTCGAAGGCCTCCGCCTCGGCCAGCGCGCTACGGCGCTGCTTCTCGCCCTCACCGGTCAGCCGGGCCCGCTCGGCCTCCGCCTGCGCGGCCGCGATGCCCGCCGCCTTCTCCGCCTCGGCCTGCTTGACCCGCGCCACCCGCCTGGCCTCGGCCTCCTGCTCCGCGGCGTAGCGCTGGGCGTCGGCGGGCTTGCGGACCTGGGTGTCGAGCTGACGGTCGGTCAGCGCGGCCTGCCGCTCGGCGACCTTCTCCTGCTCGGTGAGGATCTCCTGCTGCCGGGCCGCCTCGGCCAGCGGCCCGGCCGCCGCCGCTCGGGCCGCGGCCTCGTCGGTCTCGGCCTTGATCTCGGCCTGCTTCAGCGCGAACGTCCGCTGCGCGACCGCGATCTCCTCCTCGGCCTTCAGCCGCGCCTGCTCGGCGGCCCGCCGGGCGACGGCCTCCGCGATGTCGGCCTCCTGCCTCGCCCGCGCCGCCTCCGGCCGGCCGAGGTCCTCCAGGTAGGAACCCTCGGTGGTGATGTCCTGGATCTGGAAGGCGTCCAGCACCAGACCCTGCCCGGACAGACTGGCCTCCGCCTCCTCCGCCACCTGGCCCGCGAAGGCGGCCCGGTCACGGATGACGTCCTCCACGGACATCCGCCCGACGATCGCCCGCAGCGCACCCGACAGCACTTCCTGGGTGAAGCCGACGATGCCGTCCTGCTGCATCAGGAACCGCTGGGCCGCGGCCCGGATGGAGTCCTCGCTGCCGCCGACCTTGACGATGGCGACACCGTCGAGGTTCGCCTTCACACCGCGCAGGGTGACCGCGCCGCGCACCGCCACCGGGATGTGCCGGGAAGACAGATCGAGGGTGAACTTCTGCTGCACGAACGGCACAACGAACACACCGCCGCCGACCACGACCTTCTGCCCGCTGTTGTCGGTGAACACCCGCCCGGTCTCCGGATCGGTGGCCTTCTTCCCCCGCCGCCCGGTGACGATGAACGCCTCGCTCGGCCCGGCCACCTTGTAGCGGGTGACCACCACGAGTGCCAGGAGGACGAGGAGGACCAGGACCCCCACCACGGCTACGACGACAGAACTCATCACAGTGCCCCCGAATCACGTACGAGAAGGAGAAGAGGAGAAAGAGGGAGGAAAGCGGAGGAAACGAAAGGGAAGGGGAGGAGAGCTCAGTGGCCGACCGGGCGGACCACTACCGACGTGGCGGAGGGCGCCCCCTCCACCCGGACCTCGGCGCCCTGGGCCACCGGTACCGCGCTGCGCGCGGCGAACTTCACCGGCTGTCCGGCGAGCCGCACCAGTACCTCGCCGTAGCCGTCCGCGGGGATGGCCGTGACCACGTGGCCCGAGGCTCCCACCATGTCGTCCCCCGTCGGGGCGAGAGCCGTCCGGTCGCGGATCAGGACACGGCTGAAGCGATACGTCAGCCAGCCCGTGCCCGCTCCGGCCACGGCACCCGCGGTCGTGGCGGCCATGGGACCGGCGCCCGCCGCACCCATGGCGATGGCCCCCGCGAAGCCGGTCATCGCCAGGAAACCGGCCACGACCGGCAACGACAGCCCCCCGTCGAGAACGCCGTCCACCGCGCCGTCGAAAACGCCGTCGAGAACGCCTTCGAGAACGCCGTCGAAGACCAGCGACAGGGTGAGCAGCACGACCCCCGTGATGCCGAGTCCGAGAAACCAGGCCATGCGTGCCGTCCCCCCGCTCACCCGTCGCCGATCTCCGGCTTGACGGGATCCTGACATGCGGGGCACGCGGTTTCATTGCCGTGTTCCGGCAGTCTTTACGCGTCTTCGATGCCGAGTCGCAGCATCTGAAGCCGAGCAGCCAGGACGGCGGCGGGGGCGGGAGCGGCGGAGGGCGGCGTCCGGTCGGCGGACTGACCGCCGTCTTCGCCGGTCCGTGTTGTGGAGCCGCCCCGGTGGGCGCGGCGGCGCCGCGTGGGGTGCCGGAGCGGCCTACGGTGAGCCGGTGCGACTTGTGCCCCGGTGGACCCTGCTCCCGTCGGTGAGCGCACCCGTCCTGCTGATCGGCGGCTGGACGATCGCGGCACTCCTGGAGGGGCCCGCATACGACCCTGCCCGGCAGACGATCAGCGTTCTGGCCGCCTACGGGGCACCGGGATTCTGGGTGATGACCGGGGCGCTGCTCGCCCTGGGGCTGTGCCATCTGCTGACCGCCTGGGGGCTGCGGGCGGCCGCGCTCGCCGGACGGGTGGCGTTGGGCGGCGGTGGAGTGGCGGCGTTCGTGGTGGCTCTGCTCCCGGCGCCCAGCAGTGGGGGCTCCCTGCGTCACGGTTCGGCCGCCGTGGTCGGCTTCGCGCTCCTGGCGGTCTGGCCCGTTCTGGCCGCCGATCGCAGCGGAGCGGCACCGTGGGGGCTGCGTCCCCTGCCCTCGCTCGCGGCGACCGCCGTGATAGGCGCCGGAGCGGTCTGGTTCGTGATCGAGACGAACGATCAGGGGGCCGCCGGTGTCGCCGAACGTTTCGTGACGTCCTTTCAGTCGCTGTGGCCGTTCATGGTCGTGGTCTCCTGCCTTTGTCATCCCGGCTCGCGACCGGACCGGGACGACCCTGGGGCGCCCGGGTCACGCCGGTGACGGCCGCCCTGGTCGGGCGTCCCGTCAGCGGTCCGGGAGCGGCCCCCTTGGGAGGCCCAGGTCATGAGGGTGCGGGCGTCGTACCTGGTCGTCTGCCGTAAGGCCTGGGTGTACGCGTCCCTTGCCAGAGCGTGGACGAGTCGGGTCTCGCCGCTGTCGCGGAGGGAGGCCATCTCCGGGGTTCCGCGCTGCGGGTGGCCGACGCGCTCCCAGAAGAGGAGCGCCGCGCCGAAGGCATGGGCTGCCGCCCGGGCGTCCCCCGTCTCGGACAGCGCGATGGCGAGGAGGTCCAGGGCTGGCAGCCACGTCTCTGTACGGCGGACGCCGGACTGCGGACGGCGGACGGCGGACGGCGGACGGCGGACGGCGGACTGCGGACGGCGGACGGCGGACGGCGGACGGCGGACGGCGGACTGCGGACGGCGGACGGCGGACGGCGGACGGCGGACGGCGGACGGCGGACCACGGGACGCCGCGACGCGGCGGGGTCGAGGCGATCGCCGCCCTACAGGATTGCGGCAGCGGGCGCCGGGTGCCGAGGAGCACGCCGTGCTCGGCCTGCGGGCCGATGCGCACGGCAGCCACCGCTGGGCCCCGGCGCCGCTAGCCGGGCGCCGGCCGTACCTCGTGCAAGGCCTGCGAGCCAATGCACGCGGCAGCCGGGGCGGGGCACAGTCTCTCAGTGGTCCGGCAGGGTTTGTTCTGCCCAGATCACCTTGCCCTGTGGGGTGTATCTCGTTCCCCAGCGTTCTGTCAGTTGCGACACCAGGAACAGGCCGCGGCCGCCCTCGTCGGTCGTCGCCGCGTACCGCAGGTGGGGCGAGGTGCTGCTGCCGTCGGCGACCTCGCAGATCAGGGTGCGGTCGTGGATCAGTCGCAGACGGATCGGCTCGCAGCCGTAGCGGACCGCGTTGGTGACGAGTTCGCTCAGCACCAGTTCCGTGCTGAAGCCGAGTTCCTCCAGCCCCCATTCCTCGAGCTGGGCCGTCGCCGCGGCGCGCACCCCGGCGACGGCGGCCGGGTCCGGTGGTACGTCCCACTCGGCGATCCGGTCCGCCGGCAGCGCGTGCGTGCGGGCGATGAGCAGCGCCACGTCGTCGGCGGGGCGCTCGGGCAGCAGGGAGTCCAGCACCGCCCGGCAGCTGTCCTCCGGCACCCGGTCGGGGTGGCCCGCCAGGGCCTTGCGCAGCAGCTCCATGCCCTCGTCGAGGTCGCGGCTGCGGTCTTCGACGAGGCCGTCGGTGTAGAGGACGAGCTGGGAGCCCTCGGCGATCTCCAGCTCCGCGGTCTGGAAGGGCATGCCGCCCAGGCCCAGCGGCGGACCCGCCGGCAGGTCGGGGAAGGTGACGTCGCCGTCGGGGTGGACCAGCGCGGGGGCCAGGTGCCCGGCGCGGGCCAGGGTGCAGCGGCGCGTCGTCGGGTCGTAGATCGCGTAGAGACAGGTCGCGCCCACGACGGCGGCGGGGCTCTCCGTGCACGCCTCGTCCTGGTCGATGCGCCCGACCAGGTCGTCGAGGTGGCTCAGCAGTTCGTCGGGCGGCAGGTCGAGCGTGGAGAAGTTGTGGACGGCGGTCCGCAGCCGCCCCATGGTCGCGGCGGCGTGCAGGCCGTGGCCGACGACGTCACCGACGACCATCGCCACGCGGCTGCCCGGCAGCGGGATCACGTCGAACCAGTCGCCGCTCACACCCGACTGGGCCGGGAGGTACCGGTAACCGACGTCGACGGCGCTCTGCTCGGGCAGGCCCCGCGGCAGCAGGCTGCGCTGGAGGGTGACCGCCAGGGCGTGCTCGCGCGTGTAGCGGCGGGCGTTGTCGATGCTGACGGCGGCGCGGGCCACCAGCTCCTCCGCGAGGGAGAGCTCCTCCTGGTCGAAGGGGTCGTGCTCCTTGGAGCGCCAGAAGTTGACCATGCCGAGAACGACACCACGGGCCTGGATGGGGGCCGCGATGAGCGAGTGGATGCCGTAGTCCACGATCTGCTCGGTGCGCTCGGGGTCCTGCAGATGCCAGCCCGTCGCGGTCGACAGGTCGGCGACGAGTTCGGAGCGGCCGGAGTCGTAGCCGCGTGCCTGGGGGGTGGAGGGCAGGAAGTCGATCAGCCGTCCCTTCTCGTAGAGGGGCTGGTCGTCGCGGATGCCGTGCACGGCGACGCGGCGCATGCCCTTCGCGGTGGCCGCCGGTTCCTCGCCGTGCAGGACGGCGTCGGCCAGGTCCACGGTGACGAAGTCGGCGAAGCGGGGCACGGCGATCCGGGCGAGTTCGTCGGCGGTCTGGATCACGTCCAGGGAGGTGCCGATGCCCAGCCCGGCGTCGTAGAGCAGCTTCAGCCGCTCGCCGGTGATCTCCGCCCGGCCGGAGACGGCGCGCAGCTCGGTGGAGTCGCGCAGCGTCACCACGGTGCCGCGGTGGCCTCCGCCGCGGTCGGTGGGCCGCTGGTTGACCACCAGCAGCCGCGGTCCGGCGAGGTGCACCTCGTCGGTGGCCTCGCGGCCGGAGCCGAGCAGCGACGCCATCTCGGGTTCGAGGGTCGGCAGGTCGGCGACCTGCCTGCCCTCCGCGTCCGGGGGCAGCTCCAGCAGCCGCCTGGCCTCGTCGTTGACGAGCAGCAGCCGGCCCTCGTCGCTGACGATGAGCACCCCTTCGCGTACGGAGTGCAGCACCGTGTCGTGGTGCTCGTACATGCGGGACATCTCGTTGGGCGCCAGGCTGTGGGTCTGCCGGCGCAGCCGCCTGCCGACGAGGGCGGTGGCGGCCGTGGCGACTCCGAGGGCGCCGGCCCCGGCGGTCAGGATGATCGGTATCTGCCGGTCCACCAGGCTGGTCACGTTCTTGACCTTCAGCCCGGCGGAGGCGAGGGCCACCACCTTGCCGCGTTCGTCCTTGATGGGCACGGTCGCCTGGACCTCGTCACCGAGGGGGCCGTGCACGCTCTCGGTATAGACCTTGCCCGCCAGTGACGGTGCGATCTCTCCCACGAACCGTTTCCCGATGCGGTCCGGCATGGGGTGGGTGTAGCGGATGCCCTTGGTGTCCATCACGACGACGAAGTCGACGCCCGCGGACTTGCGGCCCGCCTCGGTGAGCGGCTGAAGGATCTTCGCGGGGTCGGGGGCCTGGAGCGCGGTCAGCACGCCCGGGGAGTGCGCGAACGTCTGCGCCACGGCTATGGATCTGCGTTTGGCCTCGGCGTTGGTGTGCCGCTGTGACTGCATGACGAGCGCGAAGACGGCGAATGCCACGAGGAGCACCACCAACGCCACCTGGAGGAGGAAGATCTGCCCCGCGACACTCCGCGTGTTTCTCCGCACCAGAGACCAAGGTGACGATATATGGCCGACTCGGACAAAACGGTCTTTCATCCGGCCTTTGTAACATCCCTCACCCATATAGTCACGGGCCTGCCCACGGAGCGGACTGTACCGAGCGGCGATCGATCACCCCTCAAGCCACTTCGATCACTTCAGTCACTTTCGCCACAGGCCAGCAGTCTTCCCTCAGATGTCACTGCCGAAGCCCTCCTCCTTCAGGTGATTTTCGTTCAGTAGGGCACTTCATGACATCTACTATCCCGTCTCGTGACAGACAGGAAGATCCGGAGAACGACCGATGTGCTCATCCTCGGCGCCGGACCGGCCGGGCTCGTGCTCGGCAATCTCCTCCAGGACAGCGGCATCGACTGTGTCGTCCTGGAACGAGCCGAGCCCGCGCACCTCCGGACACGGGCACGCGCCGGGTTCCTGGCCGCCGGCACCGTACAGATCCTGGAGCGGCACGGGCTGGCCGAAGGGCTGCACCGGCAGGGGCAGGTCCACAGCACCTGCGAGTTCCGCACCATGGACGGCCGGTTCCGGTTGGACTACAGCCGGCTCGGGCGGGGCGAGCGGCACACCGTCTATCCCCAACAGCTGCTGGTCACCGACCTGTTGGAGCGGTTCACGGCCTCCGGCGGGCGCGTCGAGTTCGCCACCGAGGCCATGACCGTCCTCGACGCCGACACCGGCCGCCCCTCGGTGACCGTGCGCGAGGCGGACGGGCGGCCCGCGACCTGGCGGGCACGGTACGTGGCCGGGTGCGACGGACGGCACGGCGCCGCACGGCGGTCGCTGCCGGCAGGCTCGGTACGCCGCCACCACCACGACCACGGCGTGACCTGGCTCGGCCTGCTCGCCGAGGCGCCGCCCAGCCTGGACGCCGTCGGCTACGCGGTGCACGAGCGGGGCTTCGCCGGGCACATGGCCCGCACGAGCGAGATCACCCGCTACTACCTGCAGTGCGAGCGCGGCACCCCGGCCGACGCCTGGTCCGAGGACCGGATCTGGGAGGAGCTGGAGCTGCGGATGCGGGCGACGGATTACGGGCCGCTGCACCGGGGCCGCGTCGCGCAGCGGGCCGTCGTCGACCTGGAGTCCGATGTGCTCGAACCGCTGCGTCACGGGTCGCTGTTCCTGGTGGGCGACGCCGCCGGACTCATCAGTCCGTCCGCGGCGAAGGGCGCCAACCTCGCCGTCCTGGAGGCGTCGCTCCTCGCCCGCGCCCTCGCCGACGACCTCCTCCACGGCGATGCCGAGGGGCTCGACGCGTACTCCGCGCGGTGCCTGCCGTACATCTGGCGGGCGCAGGAGTTCTCCCACTGGATGATCGGGCTGCTGCACGGCCCGTCCGGCTCGGACGGCGCCTCCCTGTTCCACAACTCCCTGCGGCGCTCCCGCCTCACCTCGCTGCGCACCTCGCGCAGCCACCAGGACTGGTTCGCCGAGCACTACGTCGGCGTGTGAGGACGACACCTCCCACCGCCTCTTCCGGTCCGTCCGACGGTCCCGTCCGACGACCCGGTCCGACGGCTCGGCCCTCCGCTTTCGCTTCCGCCTCCCCTTCCGTTGCCGTTTCCGCTTCCGCCTCCCCATCCGCGCATCTGAATGAGGATTCCCGTACATGATCACGACGTTGTCGGGCGACACGTCCCGCCTGCTCGCGACGGTCGACTTCGTCAAGGAGCAGGACACCGCCACCCTGCTGCCGCTCCTGCTGCCCGGGCTCGACGGCCCGGAGCTGCGGGCTCTGGTGGAGCACTGCCGCTTCTCCCATGCCGCGCTGCTCGTCTTCCCGTCGGACGAGGCGGAGTTGGAGGCCATGCTCACCGACTGCGGACTCGTCGGGGTCGCGCCGCGGCAACCGAGCGTGGTCGTCCGTGAGCGGCTGGCCGTGCGGCACCGGCGGCGGGCGGCCGAGCTGGACGTCGGCATCGTGCGCCGGGCCGTGGTCGGCGCGGACGGCGCGCACCGCATGGTCGAGGTGTTCGCGCTGACCGTGCCGCCCGGCTCGGACCTGGACGCCGTCGCCGCGCACGAGCGGGAGCGGCAGCACGAGACCCACGTCGGCTTCGACATCGTGGCCCCCGACCCACTGGTGCTGCGCGGCCTGTGCGCGACCTTCGCGCGCTACGGGGCCACCCCGGACGGCGGCGGCTACAACCCGCACGAGGACGGCACCGTCTTCTACTTCGGCGCGCCCGCCGAGGCGAAGGGCGGCTACGGGCGCGTGGAGCTGTATGTGCCCGGCGACCACCGCGACCTGCTCGCCGCGCACCTCGACGAGCATCGCGCCCGGCAGCCCGCTGAAACGCTCCTGCGCCTGCTGACCGGGGCCTGGACGACCCAGGCACTGAGTACGTTCGCCCAGCTCCGGGTGCCCGACGCCATGGACGTCGACCGCGCGGTAGGGGTGGAGGAACTGGCGCGGGAGGTCGGCGCCCGGCCGGGGAACCTGACCACGCTGCTGCGCTATCTCGCGATGCTGGGCGCGGTGGCGGAGGACCGCGACGGCTTCCGGCTCACCGAGACGGGCGCGCTGCTGCGCGACGGTGCCACGGGATCGATGCGGGCGCTGGCGCTGATGTACGGCGGCCCCTTCTACGACTCCTTCGCCGGACTCGGGCACACCGTGCGCACGGGGCGGGTCGCCTTCGAGCGCGTCTTCGGCGAGAACCACTTCGACCATTTCGCCCGCGACCCCCGGCTCGCGGAACTCTTCGACCAGTCGATGGCCGCCGGGGCCGCCATGTTCGACCCGGTCCCCGCGCATCCGGTGCTCACCGCCGCGGCCGAGGCGTCCGGCGGGGCCACGGTGGTCGATGTCGCGGGCGGCAACGGGGAGTTGCTCGGCCGGATCCTCACCGCGCACCCCCGGCTCCAGGGGGTGCTGCTGGAGCGTCCGCACGCCGTCGAGGCCGCCCGCGCCCGGCTCGACGAGGCGGGTCTCGGCGCGCGGTGCGCCTTCCTGGCCGGCGACTTCGCGGACCTGCCCGCGGGCGGTGACGTGTATGTGCTGTCCCGCGTCCTGCACGACTGGGACGACGAGCGCTGCCGCGAGATCCTGCGCCACTGCGCCCGTGCGATGCCCGACCACGCCGATCTGCTCGTCGTCGAACGGGTCCTGCCCTCCGACGGCTCGGTGTCGCTGGCCACGGCCTGGGACCTCCACATGATGTGCAACGTCGGCGGACGGGAACGGCGCGCCGAGCACTACGCCAGGCTGTTCGCCGACGCGGGCCTCACCCTCGTGAACCGCTCCCCACTGCCCCTGGACGGCCATGTGCTGCACGTCCGGAAGGCCGACCCGACCACGGAGTGACCCGCCCTCACCCGGTGGGGTGGTGTCGTCCCGCCCTCACCCGATGAAGTCGTTCCAGTGGCGCCTGAGGTGATCGGCGGCCCTGCTCTCCAGGCGCCGCTCGACGCCCGCGGTGAACGCGGCGGCGAAGCCGGGGGTGTGCGCGGCGAAGTGGCTGTACGCCGCCGTTCCGAAGACGGCGCAGGCGGCCGCGGCCTCGTCGGGGGCGTACGCCTGCGACGCGGGCCGCTTCGCCGGGTCCAGGTGCGCGTGGCGGGCCCGCGCCTGGCGGACCACCTGTTCACCGCGTTCCGTGAGCACCGGCAGCCGGAGTGCCTGGGGTCTCTCGCTGTCCGGCAGGGCGAGTCCCCAGGCCACGACGATCATCGCGATCGACGTCCACCCCGCCACCAGTGCGTACCGCCAGTCCAGGAACGCGTACGTCTCCAGCGCGGCGAGCGGCAGGGTGAGCGCGGCGACCGTCCGGGCCCAGAAGACGCAGGGCAGTTGGAAGTCGATGTACACCCCCCGGCCCCTCAAGTACCCCTCGGTCATGAGGCGGTCGGCGGTGGGATGCAGAAGGCCGTGCGGGTCCGCGCCGGCGGGGTTCTGGCGGGAGGAGGCGAGACTCCGGAGCGCCGCCTCCTCCTCGGACGCGCCGGGCCGGCACTCATCACTGTTCCCGAGCGCCAGGGTCGGGGTGCCGTCGTACTCCGTGTCCGGCTTCAGGACTCCGCGCGCCACCATGCCGATGATCACCGTGGAGAACGCGCGATGGATGCTGCCGTCCCCCTCGGCGAGGACGGCGACGGCGGCGACCCCCAGCCGGAGGTCCTCATCCGGTACGGCGTCGGCGGGCTCCGGCCGCGTGGCCCGGTGGCGGGCCAGGGCCTCCGTGACCGCGCGGGTGTAGATGCGCTGGTCGAGCGACAAGGCCCCCAGCGCGAGGAGCGCGTACCCGGCGGCGGAACCGGCCCATGCCAACCAGACGATCATCACGACAGTGTCGAGGACATGACGAGGCGGGGACAAGGGATCCGCAGGGTCTCGTCGGAGTCGCGCAAAGAGTCAACCCCGTTGCTCCGCCGCCGGGTTGAGGTTCCCGTGCCCCGCGTCGGCGCGGGCGCCGTCTCAGTCGTCCGCGTCCTCCGCCTCGCGCGGCAGGACGGCGACAGCGACCAGTACGGCCGCCCACACCCCGAGCGGCGCGACCGGCCAGTAGTACGTCAGCTGTCCCTCCTGCGCACACCGCGCGCCCCAGATCGCGGACATGATCAACGCGCCGCCGAGCCAGTAGCGCCATTCCGCCAGCCAGTCCTTGAGGTCCTTGCGGTCCCGCTCCGCGCGACTGGGGGCCGGTTCGGGCAGGTCGGCCACCAGCGGGGCGAGTTCGTCGGCCGTGCGCGCCCGCAGGGCCTGCTCCGCGCGGGACGCGTGCTCGTACGGGGCGAGCCGCCCCTCCGCCAACGCCGCCGCCAGCACGGCGAGCACCTCGTCGCGGTCCCGGTCCGAGACCCGCACGGCCGGCACGGCACCCTCACGTCGGTCGTCCACGCCTGTCCCCCTTCGACATCGCTCCGCGTTCCCTCGGATGACGCTTTAGAATACGACTGTATCTCAAAGAGGGGAGCACGGCCGATGCCCAGGACGGTCGACAGGGAGGAACAGCGCCGGCACATCGGTACGGCTCTGCTCCGGCTGGTCTCCGAGCGCGGTCTCGACGAGGTCAGCGTGCGCACCGTGGCCGCCGCCGCGGGCCGCTCGGCCGGTGCCGTGCAGAAGTACTTCCGCACCAAGGAGGAGATGCTCGCCTTCGCCGCCGAACTGGCCGGGGAGCGCGTCGAGCGACGGATGGCCGGAGTCGACGCCTCGCTGCCCCCGCGCCAGGCGCTGCGCGCGCTGATCCTGACCACGCTGCCCGTGGACGCCGAGCGGCGCGCCGAGGCCGCCGCGCAGCTCGCCTTCGCCGTCCACGCCGCCCACCACCCCCGGCTGGCCGCGATCCGGCGGCAGGTCGACGCGGACATCCGTCAGGCGCTGACCGCGTGGCTGGAATCGGCGGGGCACGGGGCCCACGCGAGCGCCGTCGCCGACGCCGTGATCGCGCTGTCCGACGGCCTCGCCCTGCGCATGCTGTACGCCCCGCAGGAGCACGAGCACCTGCTCACCGTCCTGGACCACGCCCTGGACGCCCTGCTCCCGGACCCACCGGCCCCGGCCCCGGCCCCGGCCCCACCGACCATGGGATGAACTCGAAAAAAGTTTGTGGATCATGGCAACCCTTTGCGAGGGCTGTGACCACAAGGGAGCGGATCCGGTCAGTTCCGGTGCCCGGATCCGCCTTCTCTCGTGAACGGCTCGCAAGGAGAACGCCTCCCCATGAAGAACCCCACGCACGGCGGGCGCCGCGGGCGCCACCGCCGTCGCTGGACCGCCACCGCCGTACTGCTCGGCGCGCCCCTCGCCGTCGTGCCGTACCTCCTGTTCACCCAGGAGGACTCGCAGGCGGCGACGATCGACGGCGACGCCTTCTACAAGCTCGTGTCCGTGCGCAGCGGCAAGGTGCTCGACGTCAACGGCTTCTCCACCGCCGACGGCACCCGTATCCAGCAGTGGACCGACCAGAACACCGCCAACCAGCAGTGGCGGCTGAAGCCCGCCGACGGCGGCTACTACGAACTGGTGAACCGCAACAGCGGCAAGGTGCTGGGTGTCGCCGGCAACTCGACCGCGCAGGCCGCCGCCACCGAGCAGCAGACCGACAGCTCCGCGACGTCCCAGGAGTGGCGGATCGACGACGTGAGCGGGTCGTCCGACACCGTCACCCTCACCTCCCGCAGGAGCGGCCAGGTCCTGGATGTCTCCGGGGGTTCCACGGCCCAGGGCGCGGCCGTCATCCAGTATCCGAGCCGGGGCAGCACCAACCAGCAGTGGAAGCTGGTGAAGGTGGGCGGGACCGGGGCGTCCGCGACCGACGCCACGCAGACCACGGCCAAGACCGGACCGTACGTGTGGAAGAACGCCCAGGTGGTGGGCGGCGGTTACGTCACCGGACTGGTGTTCAACCAGAAGGAGAAGGGCCTGCTGTACGCGCGCACCGACATGGGTGGCGCCTACCGCTGGGACACCGGGGCCGAGCAGTGGATCCCGCTGACCGACTGGATCGGTGAGAAGGACTGGAACCTGCTGGGCATCGACTCGCTGGCCACCGACCCCGTCGACCCCGAGCGGCTCTACCTCGCGGCGGGCACCTACACCAACGAGTGGGCCGGCAACGGCGAGATGCTGCGCTCCACCGACCGGGGCCGGACCTTCAAGCGCACCGCCCTGCCCTTCAAGCTGGGCGCCAACGAGCCCGGCCGCGGCGCGGGCGAACGGCTCGTGATCAACCCCTCGGACAACGGCACCCTGCTGCTGGGCACCCGCAAGAACGGCCTGTGGCGCAGCACCGACCACGGCGCGACCTGGAACCAGGTCTCCTCGTTCCCGGTCAAGGACGGGGCGGGCAGCGGCGCCGGCATCTCCTTCGTGACGTACGGCCCGGCCGGCAGCAACACGGTCTATGTCGGCGTCAACGACAAGTCCACGTCCTTGTACCGTTCGACCGACGGCGGCAGCAGCTGGCAGGCCGTTTCCGGGCAGCCCACCGGACAGATGCCGCAGCACGGTGTGGTCTCCGGTGACGGATCGCTGTACCTGTCCTACAGCAACAGCATCGGCCCCATGGACGCGACGGCGGGCTCGGTGTGGAAGTACACGCCGTCCGGCGGCACGTGGAAGAACATCTCCCCCTCCCAGGGCGGTTACGGGTTCTCCGGTCTGGCCGTCGACCCGCAGAAGCCCTCCACGGTGATGGTCACCACCCTGGACCGCTGGTGGCCCGAGGACGAGATCTACCGCACCACCGACGGCGGCACGACCTGGAAGGCCCTGGCCGACAAGTCGCAGCGGGACGCCTCCGGCGCTCCTTACGTCGGCACCCACACCGGGCACTGGATGACCGCGCTGGCCATCGATCCCTTCAACTCCGGGCACGTGCTGTACGGCACCGGCAACGGCATCTGGCGCAGCAAGGACGCGAACGCCTCCGACAGCGGAGGCACCAGCCACTGGGTCTCCGGGGCCCGGGGGCTGGAGGAGACCTCGCTGCTGGACGCGATCGCCCCGCCCGGCGGCGCCACCGTCATCACCTCCATGGGCGACCAGGGCGGCTTCCGCCACGACTCCCTGACCGAGGTGCCCTCCGGGCGGCTGAAGAGCCCGCTGATGAACAACAGCACCGACATCGACTTCGCCCAGTCCAAGCCCTCGGTGATGGTCCGCGTCGGCACGGGCGACACGGGCGACGGTGGCTACTCCACCGACGGCGGCAGCACCTGGACCGCTTTCAAGGCAGAACCGGTCGCCGGCGCGAGCAGCGGCCGCATCGCGCTCGCCGCGGACGGCTCCACCATCGTGTGGACCGAGGCCGGCCAGGCCCCCTACCGCTCGACCGACATGGGAGCGAGCTGGTCGAAGGTCAGCGGGCTGGGCACCGACGCCGTGGTCGTCGCCGACCGCTCCTCGGCCGACACCTTCTACTCCCTGTCCGGCGGCAAGCTCTTCGCCAGCACCGACGGCGGCGCGACCTTCACCGCCCGCGCCACGGGCCTGCCCTCCGGCAAGCTCGCCGCCGTCCCCGGCATCAGCGGGGACCTGTGGATCTCCGGCGGCGACAGGGGGCTGCTGCACTCCACCGACGGCGGCCGCACCTTCACCACGCTCAGCACGGTGAAGTCCGCCTCCGCCCTCGGCTTCGGCAAGGCCGCCCCGGGCACCAGCTACCAGGCCCTCTACCTGCTCGGCACCGTCAACGACGTCACCGGAGTCTTCCGCTCCACCGACAAGGGCGCCACCTGGCTCCGCGTCAACGACGACGCCCACCAGTGGGGCGGCATCGGCAGCCTCGGCGTCATCACCGGCGACCCCGACACCTACGGCCGTGTCTACATCGGCACCAACGGACGCGGTCTGCAGTACGGCGACCCGTCCTGATCCCACCCCGTCCCCCACGCCCGAGCGGGGCCGCGGCCACCACGGTCCGCGGCCCCGCCCCGGGCCCGGGGGACGCGCCCGCGGGTCAACGGACCCGGTTCGCCAGCCGGGTGGCGTTGTTGAGCAGGTGCTCCAGCGGGCCGCGGCGGAAGAAGCGGGACCAGGTCGCCGCGAACAGGGTGGCACCGAGGACGAACGCGAGCAGCAGTCCGGCCGAGGCGGACTGCGGAGGGGTGGCCGACTCGCCGGGCAGGGCGAGGATCACCAGGATGTGGCCCACGTAGAGGGTCAGGGACATGGTGCCGACGGCGATGACCGGCGCCGCCGGTCGGCGCAGCACCGGCATCCGGTCCAGTGCCACCGTCAGGCACAGCAGCACCGTGATCGCGATGCCCAGGCTGCCGATGAGGTCGAACGTGGACCCGGTGTGCGGCTCGGCCGCCAGCAGCCCCCAGGCGTCGGGGCCCCACAGCCCGCTGCCGACCGGCATGTCGAAGGAGACCGCCGCTCCGCCGGAGTCCTTCATGGCCGCGAACTCCTCCGGGGAGGGCATCCCGGACGTGATCTTCCGATCGCCGCCGGTCACCCGGAGCACCAGCCAGGAGACGCCGTAGCCGAACGCGATCAGCGCGGGACCGACCACGGCCAGCCGCCGCCGCACCGTGCCGGAGGACAGGTCCAGCCGGCCCAGCGCCATACCGGTGACGACGAACGTCATCCAGGTGATCGCCGGGTAGAGGCCGGTGAGGAAGAAGTCGAGCACGCCCACCCCGGAGAGCCGGGCGATCGGGTCGTACCCGTCGACGGTGGTCACCATCGACTCGGTGAGCAGCGCGCGCAGGGCGTACGCGAGCTGTGGTGTGACGAACGCGAGGGCGACCGCGATGAGCGCGAGGGTCCTGGCCCGCAGCCGCAGCAGGGGCAGGGCCAGCAGGAAGTACACGGCGTAGAAGTTGAGGATGCCGGCGCCGCCGAAGTTGGTCATCGCCAGCGCGGTGCCCACCACCAGCAGGATCACCGCCCGTATGACGATGCGGGCCCTCGCCTGGCGGCCCGCCAGGCCGGTCTTGGGCTCCAGACGGCCCGCGATCAACGTCAGCGAGAACCCGGCGAGGGTGGCGAACAGGGCCGACGCCCGGCCGCTCGCCAGCCCCAGGAACCAGTCGCCGACCCCGCCGTCCGGGTCGGGGAAGGGGCCGACGTGCACGGCGAACATGCCGAACACGGCGAGGGCGCGGGCGAGGTCCACCCCGACCAGTCGCGCCGGCGGCGCGGCACCTGCCGGGGCCGCGGCGGGCTCCGACGCGGTGGCGCCGGCTTCGGGTAAGTGTCGTAGGGGCGCCTTCGCGGCGTTGTCGATCTCGGTCACCGGAACAACGTTGCCGAGGCGCGGGAGACGCCAACCATCCGATGGCTCACGGGAGTTGCCCCGCCGACCGGCCCCGGCCACCCCGCCGGTCGGCGGGGTCCCGGCCCGCTGGACCGGGCGCGGGGGACGCGGCCTCAGACCGTCGGCGCGGCCTTGGTCAGCAGGCGTCCCATCGCGGCGAGCACCGACGGCTCGACCCGGTAGTACACCCAGGTGCCGCGCCGCTCGGAGGTGAGCAGGCCGGCCTCCTTGAGCTTCTTCAGGTGGTGGGAGACGGTCGGCTGGGAGACGCCCACGTCGGAGATGTCGCACACGCACGCCTCGCCGCCCTCGTGGGAGGCCACCGCGGAGAACAGCCGCAGGCGCACCGGGTCGCCGAGGGCCTTGAACATCCGCGCGGCCGTCTCGGCCTCCTCCGCGGTGAACGGGCGCTCGGTGAGCGGCGGGCAGCACGGCACTACAGCCTCGCCGGGAGCGGGTTCCAGCAACGGCAGCACCTTGGTGTTCGACATGCATCCGGGCCGACGACGGCGGAGGCTGCTGCCAGGCCCCCGCCACCCTCCGGATCGGCGCCGCCCCGAGCACCGCGTCCGGCGGCCGCTGAACGCCCCGGCCGCCCGCCGGGATAGGATCCGGCCATTTGTGCGAGGGCATGGGCCCTCGCGGGGGAGGGAACCTACGTGGGCAGACACGCCCCGGGACGGGGCGGACCGGCCGCCGCCGTCACCTCGTTGGCGGTCCTCGTGGCCGCGTCCGCCGTCGCCCTGACGACGGGTGGCGGCTCCGCGCAAGCGACCGACGGTGACACCACCGCGATCACGCTGGTCGACCCGAGCACCACCACACCGCGCACCGACCGCCCGTACGTGGCCGGGGACAGCGGCTTCCTGCACCGGCAGACCGGCAGGGCGGGGATGCTGTGGACGGACTACGCGACGGGCCGGACCGTCACCGTCGAGAGGGGCGACGGCAGCGTCTACGTGCCCGTCTCGACCTGCTCCGTGACCGCCGAGTGCCGGCCCGCGTGGTTCGGGTCGGACAGCGACGTGGTCGCGCTCGGGCCGGCCTCGATGACGTCCGCGTCGACCGTCACCCTCTGGGACCCGGCCACCCGCACCACCCGGAGCCTGAGCTGGAACGGCTCCACCACCGACGGCTACTACCGGGGCATGGCCGGGGACACGGTCGTCACCGGCCGCGCCCTGATCGACGTCGTCGACGGCACCAAGCGGGTCCGCAAGGTGACCGGCGAGCCGACGAACCTCCAGGACAAGGAGGTCGTCGCCGCCGACTCCGAGGGCGTGCTGTGGACGCGCGGCGGCGCCGTCGACTACATCGACGTCGAGTCGGCCGTGAACGCCCACGCGTTCACCGACACGACCGCCGCCGATTTCCACGTCATGAGCGAGGACCACGTCGGCTGGTACGACAAGGACACCGCCGTACTGCATCTGAAGTCCCGCGCCGACCTCTCCGCCGCCGAGCGGGTCGTCACGCTGCCCTCCCACCCGGGCGCGCTCGACGGCGCTCCGGTCCTGGTCGGCCACTGGCTGCTGCTGCCGCTGGCCTCCGACGCGCTCGGCTCCCGGCTGGTCGCCGTCGACGTGGACGACCCCTCGGTGCAGCGGACCGTGCTGGCGAGCGCCGGCGCGTACACGCTGGCGGCCGGTGACAGGAGCGCGCTCGTCAGCGGCGGCACCGACGCCAACGACTGGTGGGTGCAGCGGGTGAGCCTGACCGAGGACGGCTCGCCGAAGGTGACGAAGGTCCGGCAGGCCCCGGCGCTGGAGAACACCAAGACGGGCATCGCGCTCAGCCGCGGCAGCCTGCGCGTCGTCGAGGACGACCCGGCCGCCGTCGCGGACACCACGTCCGTGCGCACCCTCACCACCGACAACTCCGCCACGCTGACGGCGTCCGAGGCCACCGCGAGCGGTTCCGTCCGCTCCGCCCTCTGCCCGTACGAGGGCGTCACCTGCTCGGCGCTGTGGGGGAACCTCGACGCCCGCGACGTGTTCCTCGACGCGGGCGGCGGCACCGACGAGGGCGAGTCCATCGGCGACGACCGGCTGGTGGAGATCGGCGGCCACTACCTGGACTTCGGCGGGCAGGGCGGCCGGATCGTCGACGTCTCCGACGACTACGCCGTGTTCGACTCCGGCGGCGCCGCCCCGCAGCAGTACGTCGGCGAGTTCGGCCAGGGCGAGAAGCTGAAGCGGTCCGTGCGCGCCGCGGCCCTGAACGGCTCCACCCTCTGGAGCGCCACCACCACCGCCGGGAAGCTCACCTCGTACAGCATCCCGCTGGAGAAGACGCTCACCACGGTGACCGTGCCGGGCCTGGCCTGCGTGCCGAGCGAACTCCAGGCGGCGGGCCGCTGGGTGTACTGGGCCTGCGGGACGGAATCCGCGGGCGTGTACGACACCGGCGCCGGGACGTCGAAGGCGGTCACCCCCGGTGACGTGCTCCTCGGTGACGGCTTCACCGTCCGCCACGACCACGGCGCCGGGACGCTGGTCCTCACCGAGGCGGCCACCGGCACCACCCGCACGATCGCCGCCGACCTGCCCGACCTGGGCCTGAGCGCGGACCGCCGCTACCGATGGACGGTCGACGAGTACACCGGGCTGGTCGCCTGGTTCGACGACTACGAGCGCACCCACGTCACCACCACGGGCATCGCCCCGTCCCAGGTGACGGCCTTCGAGACGTCGGCCGGCAGCTATGTCGGCCCCGGTATGCCCTTCGAGGGCCAGTGGGTGCTGTCCCGTCCGGTCACCTCCTGGTCGCTCACCTTCACCTCGGTGCAGAGCGGCGCGAACGGCAAGGCCACCCGCACCCTCACCGGCGGCGCGACCCCGGGCCGGGTGACGGCCACCTGGGACGGCAGGACCGCGAACGGGGCCCATTTCCCCAACGGCCACTTCACCTGGACCCTGCGGGCGACCGGCGTCGGCACGGCCGCGGCGGTCACGGTGAACGCCGGCGAGGGCTTCCTCCAGCGCGGGGCCGCCGTGCGCCGCGACTTCGTCAGCCCCGAGGGCCCCGACGGGCGCGGCGACCTGCTCACCCTCAACTCCTCGGGCGGGCTGACCTTCCACAGCGGCACCGGCACGGGCGGGCTCGGCGACAAGTACACGGGCACCGGCTGGCCGACGACCGTCAAGGCCGTCCCCTTCGGCGACCTGAGCGGCGACCGCTGCAACGACGTCCTCGTGCGCTACAGCAGCGGCGCGCTGCGGCTGTACAAGCCGGGCTGCGGGGCGGCCGTCAAGCCGTCGACGTCGTACACGACCCTCGCGACCAGCGGCTGGACGCAGTACGACGTCCTGACGTCGCCCGGCGACGCGAGCGGCGACGGCCGCCCGGACCTGATCGCGAGGAACTCCTCCACCGGCGCCGTCTACCTCATGAAGGGCACCGGCGACGGCAAGCTCGCCTCCCGCGTGAAGCTCTACGACAACTGGAAGGGCTACAAGAAGATCGTCGGCGTCGGCGACCTCACCGGCGACGGCCGGGCGGACCTCCTGGCCCAGGACGCCTCGAACGACCTGTACCGCTACGACGGCAAGGGCGACGGCACGTTCGCGGCCCGCGTCAAGGTGCTGTCGAACTGGGGCGGCTCGTACGACGCGATCGTCGGTGTCGGCGACCTCACGGACGACGGCCGCCCGGATCTGGTCGCCCGCGACACCAGCGGCAACCTGTGGCGCAACAGCGGCGACGGCAAGGGCTCCTTCGGGCCCCGGACCCGGATCGCGACCGGCTGGAGCGGATACAAGTCCCTCTCCTAGGCGGAGCGGGCGGACGAACGGCCGGGGCCGGCGGTGACGGAGCGTTCTCCGTCCACCGCCGGCCCCGGCCGTTCGTCCCCCTTTCGGGAGACATGACCCACAGGCACTGAAGAACACGTCCTTCACGGGGTATCCGTACGCGTGCAGGCGATGACGGGGACCAACTGTTGTCGTTTGACAATAATAGCCGTGAGACAACAAAGTAACCGTGTCGGATGGGCACGGGGAAGGACATGGGATGCTCCGGTGGACGGAGACCTCTCCGTGCGCGGGTCGCCGTCGCGGTCGCACGGCGGTGCCGCCGACGCCGCCCGGGACCGCTCAGGCGGTCCGGCTGCTGGAGTCCGGGGCCTCGTCGTGGATCTGCGTGGCCGCGGTGGCGCAGAAGGACTCCAGCCCCTCCAACAGGGCGGTCCGCTTGGCCGCGGGCATGTCCGCCAGCACCTTCCGCAGCTCCCGCTCCCTGCGGGTGCGCAGGTCGGCGAGGAAGGCACGGCCCCGGCCGCTGAGGTGCAGCCGCACCTCGCGCCTGTCCTCCGCGCTCACCACCCGCTCGATGAACCCCGCCGCGTGCAGCCGGTCGCACAGCCGGCTCGTGGACGGCGGCGTCGACGCCAGCGTCTCCGCCAGGGTGCGCAGGTTGATGCCGTCCTGGTGCTCGAGTATGTGCAGGACACGCAGTTGGGACGCTGAGGTGGGCGCGGTGGAGGCACGGCCCCACACGACTTCCAGCAGCTCGACGGCCGTCGTGGTCACACGCGCGACCTCGTCAGGCTCTGGGCGGCGGCGGAAGGCAGTCACGGTCACACTCTCGCAGGCGCTGGGCTGACTGTCAGCGTACTAGGGACCTCGGCGCGCAGACGGCGTGGATGCCCCGAGCGCCCGGCGCGACCCGTCCGGACCCGGCCTCACAGCGCAGGCACGCATCCCCGCGGAGAAAGATTGGTGTATAGCCCGTCATGAAGAGATTCCTGGCCGCCGAGCGCGCGCTGCGCACCGCGGCTCCCCACGCGTTGCTCGACGCCACGCGTTCCGTACTGGTCGAGCAGTACGGGGCGGAGGAGATCGAGCTGTTCATGGCCGACTACAGCCTCACCGTGCTCCAGCCCGTGTCGGTCCTGCCGCACACCCTGGAGCCGGTGTCGGTGCACAACACCACGGTCGGCCGGGCCTTCGGTTCGCAGAAGCCGTACCACGAGGAGCGGCCCGGCGGGCGGACGCGCCTCCACCTGCCGGTCAGCGTGCGCGGCGACCGGCTCGGCGTCCTGTCCGTCACCCTGCCCGACGCCGCCGCGCGGGAATGGGAGTCAGAACTCGCCGACATCGCCGACGTCCTCGGACACGAGGTGCTCGTCGCCGAACGGGACACCGACCTCTATCTCCAGACACGCCGCAAGGACCGGCTCACCCTGGCCGCCGAGATGCAGTGGCAGCTGCTGCCCGGCCGCTCCTGCTCCCGCCCCGAGTACGACCTGGGCGCCCAGCTGGAGCCCGCCTACGCCATCTTCGGCGACAACTTCGACTGGTCCGCCACCGCCGACCGGCTGACGCTGTACGTCACCAACGGCATGGGCGAGGGCATAGAGGCCTCGCTGCTGACGAACCTGGCCATCAACGCCCTGCGCAACGCCCGCCGGGCCGGCATCTCCATCGCCGACCAGGCCGCCCTGGCCGACCAGGCCGTCTACGCCCACTACCGGGGCCGCTGCTATCTCTCCGTCCTGATGTTCGACTTCGACCTGGTCACGGGCCACGCCAGCGTCGTGGACGCGGGCTCGCCCCAGCTGCTGCGGCTGCGCAACGGCACGGTGGAGCACGTCACGTTCGACGCCCAGCTTCCCCTCGGCATGTTCGAGGAGACCGACTACGTGGCCCAGGACTTCCACGTCGAGCCCGGCGACCGGCTCGTCTTCGTCAGCGACGGCGTCCACGGGGTGGCCTCGCCGAAGGGGGAGACGTACGGGGACGCGGCCCTCGCGCGGGCCATCCACTCCACGCGGCTGCTGCCCGCGGCCGAGGTGCCGCGCGCGATCCTGCGGGAGCTGACCGGGCACCGCGGCGAGGCCCTGGCGGACGACGACGCGCTCGTCGTCTGCCTGGACTGGCGTGGGAGGCCTCCGGCCGCATGACCGACGGGCGGGGCGGGGAAGAACAGGGCCGAGGGAACAACCTCCCCGTGGGACACGTGCGTTGTCCGGCCGTCGACCCCCGCGCTACTGTTGCTATGCGGCAATAATTGCCTGATGGCTTGCCTTCCGGTCGGCCGCGGGGCTCGCGGCAGGGAGAAACGCACGTGACGGAAAGCGAAACGACCGCCGCGGTGACGCGGGAGCCGAACGGTTTCCGGGCACCGGTCACGCTGCCGCGTCGGCGGCTGCCGGTGATCGCGCACGCGCTCGCCGCCTCCCGCGCCGTCGCCGGAGCGAGCCCGCGATGACCGGCTCCCCCGCCGGATCCACCGCCGTCCCGTCGGCGGTCCCGCCCGTCCGCCGGGAAGGGGGTGCGTGATGCGTGCCCCGAACGAGTCGACCACGCGTCTTCCCATCGCCTCGGACGCCGATCTGGCCTGGGTGCGTCAGCAGGTGCGCCACTCCGCCGCCGACGTCGGGTTCGGGCTGGTCCAGCAGACGAAGCTGGTGACGGCGGCCAGCGAACTCGCCCGCAACACGCTCGTCCACGGGGGCGGGGGGCACGCGGAGATCACCACGCTGGACGACCGCGGCCGACGCGGGCTGCGGCTCTCCTTCGTCGACACCGGCCAGGGCATCCGCGACATCGACCTGGCCATGAGCGACGGGTACACCACCGGCTGCGGACTGGGCATGGGCCTCGGCGGCGCCAGACGCCTCGTCGAGGACTTCACGGTGGACAGCCACCCCGACACCGGCACGACGGTCACGGTGACCGAGTGGCTCCCTGACGTACCCGCGCCGCGGTCGGGGTCGGCGTAGGGCCGGGGAAGGGATTCGGCTCGGCTGTGGGGACGGGTACGGCTGGTGAGCCGGACGCGGCCGGGAGGCGGGGAACGCCTGGGGAGCCGGGGGCAGCCGAAGGCCAGGAAACCGGAGGCGGTTGGGTAGCCGGGGCAGCCGGACGACCAGGAAGCCGGGGGCGGCCGGAAGCCGGAGGCAGCCGGACGGTTGCTGGTGGACCCGTAAGCCGGGATGCCGGACAACCGGGGACACCTGTGGCTCCGAGTCGGGGTGCTGGAAGAGCCGGAGTGGCCCGAAGGGTCAGAGCGGTCGGCCCGCCAGCGCGACGCCGTCAGCTCCAGGGGTCATCGGCGTCCCGGCCGACGCCGTGCGAGCCGCTGCCGTGGTCGTCGACCCCACGCGAACCCACGTCGCCAGGTCCACCCGTACCTGGGCCCGTGCCGTCCGGGCCAACCCCGCCCGGTCCGCCCCCGCCTGGGGCAGCCCCCTCCGAGTCCGCACCCTCGGCTCCACCCTCGCCTGGGCCCACACCGTCCGGGCCGCGCCCCTCCCGAACCGCGCCGCCCGAGTCGGCCCCGCTCGAACCCCCGCCGCCCGCGGCGTCCTCCCGGGCCGTGAGGAACGCTCGCATTCCTCGGCCCAGGGCTTCCCGTTCCCGGGGGTGCATGGCCGCCAGGACCGTGGCGAGGGCTTGGGAGCGGTTCGACGCCACCTCTTCCAGGACCTGGCGGCCGTGTCCCGTGAGATTCAGCCGCACCTCGCGCCGCCTGTGCGGATGCAGCCCGCGCTCCACGAGGCCCGCCGCCTCCAGGCGGTCGCAGAGACGGCTGGCGGTCGGCAGCCCTATCTCCATCCGCTCGGCGAGAGCGGTGAGGTTGAGCCCCGGTCCTGACTCCAGGATCCGCAGCGCCCGCAACTGATGGGGCGACAGACGCAGACTCGCCCCCTGACCTGCGGCGGCCCACAGATGCGCCAGGCTGTCCACGGCATCGGCAATCCGCAGCGCGAGGGGCAGAGCATCGCCCGCTCCCCTCGCCCCGTCGTCCCCGAAGCCGCTGAGACGAGTCACGAACCCATCGCTTTCAGCAATCGCCTGACCATACGGATACCACCCTCATGAGAACGCGGTACCCGAACAGCCGCCGGGCAAGCCAGCGGATCCGGGGCGGAGCGACAGCCACACGGCGCGAGGAGGGCGAGCCAGGGCCTGTCGTTTGGATCACGCCTGGGCCGCAGGGCTTGGCATGCACATCTGCCGCGTTGTCGTCGGTTGCCAACTCCCCCATCGCGTCGACGCCCTCCTCCGCCTTGCAGCTGCACGCGCCAAGCCCCGCTCACCGGCAGCGTCAAGGCGCCGCATCCCGAAGCCGGCATGATCCAAACGACAGGCCCCAGCTAGTCGCCACCCCCACCACCACCGCCGTCGCCGCCGCCGTCCCCTCCGCCCCCGCCGCCGTCTCCGCCGTCCGAGCCCCAGCCGTCTCCGCCGCCGGACTCGTTGTCGTCGCCGCCCGTACCGAGGTTGCTGAACCAGGGGCGGTCCCAGTCCACGTCCAGGGCGAGGGGCTCACGGTCGTCCGCCGGGCGCCGGGTCGGGCGGAACCGGGCGAGGCCCGTCGTGTCACCGAGGCCGAAGGCGACGGCGAACGCCTGCGCCATCACGGCGTCCAGCGGGTCCCGGCTCTCGTAGCGCACCGGGGACAGCGGCAGCAGCACCGTGTCCGGCGCCGGCACCGGTCGGCGCGGAGGGCGCGACAGCAGGGCGACGCGCCGCCCGTCGCACAGCAGCCACGAGCTCATCGCGTTCTCGCGCCGCAGCTCCCACCGCCGCCCGGCCAGCCGCACCGCCACCGAACTCCTCGACTTGCGCAGCCTCTTCTCCAGCGCGGGCGCGGCCGTGACCTCACCGACCGTCAGCCGCAGGCCCTTTGACGCGTCGGCCCCGTCGGGCCGGTAGCCGTACGGGGCGCGGATCCGTACGACGGGAGCGTGCGGCCCCCAGACGTCCACGCGCACGAGGCGCCGGTCCACGGCGACGACGACGGGACCGGCGGGCCCCGGCGCGACCCGCCGCGCGATCCACAGCGGTACGCCCTCGGCCCGAGCCCGCTCCCCCAGGGCGGCCACCTGACCGGGCCCACCGCACTGACGCAGCGCCACCTCCCCCAGCGACCGGGCGAACTCGGCGGCCTGCCGCACCCGGACGGGCGCGGTGGTGCCGGTGACGCGGGTCACCGGGACGACGCCCGGCCCCTCCGCGAGCCGCGCCAGTGGGCGTTCGCTGCCGCCGCCCCCGAGCCAGTACCCACGGTGGTACGCCTCCGCCATGGCACCGAGGTTCAGCTCGGTCAGCGGTGTGGTCCTGCCTCCCCTCCGCAGCAGGTCCTCGGTCAACTCCACGGTCCGCGCCAGCGGATTCCACGACCGCTCGCTGTACAGAACCTCGCTCACGCATCCCCCGTACTGATTCGTTCGGCCCGGCACGGCCAGCCTCACACATCGGGGCGAGCGCCCCGTCACAGTCCGGTCCGGACGACGTCACGAGAGCCCGCCCCGCCCCGGGGGACCGCCGGACGACACCCCCGCCGGACCCGGTGGCCCCGGTGAGTACGGCGGGGGCGGGTCCGGCGGGCGGTGGTTCGCCGAGGTCAGCGGAAGTTCACGTCACTGCACAGGAAGTACGTCTGGTCCATGTGCGAGGCCTGCCAGATCGTGTAGACGATGTGGCGGCCCGTGTACCCGGAGGTGCTGACCGGGATCGAGTAGTTCTGGCTCTGTCCGTACCGGCCGGTGCGGGCGACCAGCTGGAGGTCGCTCCACTTCAGGGGCTGGGTGGTGGGGTTGTAGCCCTGCCGGGTGACGTAGACCAGGAAGTAGTCCGCGCCGTGGCTGGCCTGGTCGTACAGCTTCACCGTGAAGTTGGCGGAGATGTCCGTCGTCTTCCACGCGCCCACGGCGTCCAGGGCGTTGTACCGGCCGCCCTCGGTGCGACCGCCGCTGCACAGCTGGCCGTCGGGGACATGGGCCTGGAAGTTTCCGGCGGAACCGTTGCGGTAGAGGCCGTTCCAGTTCCACATGGCTTGGGGCTCGGCCCGCCAGGCCTGCCAGCACATGGGGTCCTGCTGGGCCATGGCCGGGTTCAGATGGTCGTTGCCCCAGCGCTGCCAGCAGCCGTAGTTGCGGGACGCCGGGTCGATGACCGAGCCGTGGGCGGAAGCGGTGCCGCTGCCGGGGACCAGGCAGAGCAGTAGGGCGGCGAGCACGCTCAGGAGGAGCGCCGGGCGCGAGCGCACCTTCTTTTTAGCATGATCATGACAAGTCATAGTCATGGGTTTCCTCTTCCGGATGTGGGGGTGCCTTCGGGTGGTGCTGTTTCGAGTGACGCTGTGGGGATGGGGGCTCCGACGGAGCGTGGGAGCGCTCCCAGTGCACAGGCTGCGCCTCCGACCCCGGCGCGACAACCGGTGGATTGCGCCACTTCTCGCACACGTGGCGCGATCGCTGCGGCAGGGGAGGGCCGAAGGGGCCCGCCGGGACACCCGGCGGGCCCCGATGAGGTCCCATGCGTTTGACGCGTTTGACGCGTTCGATGCGATGCGGTCCGCTACCGCGTCAGCCGGCCTGGGACGGCGTCTCCTTGATCCCGTCGACGATGGCGCGCTTCACGATGGCGCTGGTGGCGACGACCGTGCCGGGCTTGATGAGACCGTCCTCCCCGCTCGTCCCCTTCACCTGGACCGTGCGGTCGCCGAGGAAGACGTGGGTCTTCTTGTCGAAGATCCACTCCTCGCGCTGACCGCTGGTCTCGTCGAGGCGGGCCACCGCCACGCCGTGCCGACCCGCCGCGTCCACCGCGTCGTCGACCATGACGACCCCAGGGATCTTCGCGGCCGTCTTGAACAGGGCCGAGTACAGCTCCCCCGGCGGGTAGCTCTGGCGGAGCAGATCACCGATGGTGGTGAACGCCTGCTGGTCGGGGGTGTTGCCCTGCCCCTCGGTCTCCTTGTAGATCTTGGCCAGCAGCTTGTCGGGGTCCGTGGTCAGCTTCGCCAGGTAGTCGTACGACGGGGAGTTCAGGTCCGCCCGCGGCGTGTTGCCCTGCTCGTCGGGGAGGCTCAGGGTCTCGCCCTCGGGGCTGTCGTTCACGGCGGGGTCGATCAGCCAGCCCTTGGTGCCGTCGGGGGACTTCCACACCTGGCGGGTGTGCAGCGCGTGGCTGGCCAGGCTGCTCTTGTCGTTGACGGTCCGCACGAACGTCTCGGCGACCTTGGACTCGATGTAGACGTACTGGCCGGGTCCGGCCACCGGGTGCTTGCCGTCCGCCGCCGCCAGCGCGATCTCGTCGAGCAGCTGCGGCACGCCCTCGGAGCTCGCCACGCCGACGGTCGTGGTGAGGGCCGGTCCCGTGGCGAGGCCGCCCTGCCGGGCCTCGCCGCCGGAGGTCACCACGACGGCGCCGATCGCCACGGCCACCGTGGCGGCCAGCGCGGGCAGGGTGATCGCCGGACGCGGGAGCCCGAACCGGCGGGTCCTCGCCGGGGTCGTCCGCCTCGCCCCCCGGTCGTTGCCCGTCTGCTCGGCCTGACGCGTCTCGTGAATCTGGGCCATCATGCGCTCCTTGTGGAACTGGTGACGGCCCGGCGGCAGGTCGCGCGTCGTCCGGTCGAAGAGCTGGGCGCCCTCTTCCCACGCGGCAGCGTTCTGCCGGGACGTGTTCGCGTTCATCGGTTTCCTTCCTGTGCGGGCCGGATCGCGTGTGCGTGATCGCCTCTTGTCTGTCGGCCAGGCCGGCCGCCTTCCCGTTTCACGAGACTTTCTCGAAGATTTCCCGCGAGCGCCGCCGATGGGCGGTCACCGGCCAACTGGCCTGCCCCGATTGCCCGTTGCTGCTCCTCCTCGCTCGCCTCGGCGAGCTTGCGCAGCTTTCTTCGGGCCCTGGAGAGGCGGGAGGCGACCGTGCCGACGGGGATGCCGAGCGCCTCCGCCGCGGCCTCGTAGTCCAGGCCCTCCCCCAGGCAGAGCGCGATGACCTCCCGCTCGGGGCGGCGCAGCTTCGCGAGGGCGGTGAGTGCCGTCGCGAGGCGCTGCCGGCCGTCGATCCGGTCGGCCACCTCCTCGGCGTGGTCGGGGACGGAGAGTTCGGCCGCCGCCGCGGCCTGGGCCGCCGCCCGGTAACGCCGGCTGCTCCGGTACTGGTTGCGTGCGGTGTTGGTGGCGATGCCCAGCAGCCAGGGCCGCAGCGAACCGCCTTCCTCGTCCACCTTGTCGCGCAGCCGCCACGCCTCCATGAACGTCGCGGCCATCACGTCCTCGGCCGTGGACCAGTCGGCGGTCAGCCGGAAGGCATGGTTGTAGACCGCGCGGGCGTAGGCGTCGAAGAGCTCGGCGAACGCGCTCGGATCCCCGGCCCGTACCCGGGTACGCATATGAGTGCTCACCTCAAGGAGCTGTCCGGCACCCCACACCGACTTCCCGTGACCCGCGTCACACTCGACCGCGCCTCGCGCTCCTCCGTCTCGGTCTGGCGTGCGTCGGACTCGACGCCGCGCGCGCAGCATCGCACAGGGGCGGAACGCCCGCTGCCGGCGCGGGCACACCGGCGGCACCTTCGGGCCGCGTCACCCGACAACGCGGCCCGAGGGATCGGAACTTCGGTCAGGGGCGGTAGGCGGCGCGGTTGTGGTACGCGACCTTGCCGACGGACAGCTTGGTCGGGGCGAACAGCTGGTCGACGGTGACGAAGTGGAAGCCGCGCGCCTTGAGGGCCGCGATGATGCCGGGGACGGCGTCGACCGTCGTCCGGTGGATGTCGTGCATGAGGACGATGTCGCCGGGCCGGGTCTCCGCGTTGACGGTCCTGATCAGCCGGGCGGTGTCGCGGTACTTCCAGTCGAGGGTGTCGACACTCCAGTGCACCAGCGGCCGGCCGGCGGCGCTGCGGACGGTCGCGTTGTGGGCGCCGTAGGGAGCGCGGACGGTGGTGGGCTTCTTGCCGGTGGCCTGCTTGATCGCCGCGTCGGCGCGAGAGAACTGCGACCTGACCTTCGCCGCGCTCAGCTTCGTCAGATTGGCGTGGTCCCAGCTGTGGTTGCCTATCTGGTGACCGGCGAGCGAGGCGTTGCGCACCGTCGCCGGGTACTTCTGGGCGTTCTTGCCGACGATGTAGAAGGTGGCTCTGACGTCCCGCTCCTTCAGTATGTTCAGCAGGCGCTGGGTGTCGGTGACGGGGCCGTCGTCGAAGGTGAGCGCGACGCACTTCACCTTGCGGCAGTCGACGTCCTGGGGGGCGGCGGAGGCGGTCGTGGCAGTGCCGGCCAGCGTGGTGCCGCACACGGCGGCGATGACGGCCGAGGTGACGAGGCGTCGGTGCATCGGGTCCTCCAAGGGCAGCGAGTTGCCCTGTAGGACCAGCCCGACGGGGGCCTGGATGTACGGGTGTGCGATTACGGCTGAATGTGGTGTGTGCCGGGCCAAAGGGGGCGCGATTTCCGGCCATCGGCGCTGTCACACTGTCACAAACCTGTTCGAGGAAGGCCCTCGCTCGGCACGCGGGGGCGGAAACATGTCCCCCATGGGGCACCATCGCCGGAACGTTCCGACTCTCGGGGGGCTTCCGATGGTTCACGCAGTTCGCGCACGCCGCACCACCGCCGTACTCGCCGCGCTCTCGCTGGGGGTCCTGGCCCTGACCGCGTGCAAGGGGGACGCCGAGCAGGACGCGGCCGCCCCGAGCGCGACGGCGAGCCCGTCGGCGCCGGGCAAGGACAAGGGCAAGGACACGGGTGGGGGCAAGGACGCCGACAAGCCCGCCACGGACGCCCCCGGCGGCAGCGGTGGCAGTGGCGGCAGCGGGGGCTCCTCCGGGAGCGGCGGCACCTCCGGGGCGTCGGAGCCCGCCACGGACGACCAGGACGGCGGTGTCGGCATGTGCGAGACGACCGACCTGAGCTACCAGGTCACCGTCGCCTCCAAGCCGGTCAACCACGCGCTGCTGACCGCCACGAACAACAGCGGCGACCCCTGTGTGCTGCCGGCCGGCGAACTGGTCATCACGATCCCGGCGCTCGACGGCGCCGCCGAGCACATGGGCCCCACTGGCGAGGACTGGATCCTGAACGCCGGCGAGAAGGCGTACGCCGGGATCCTGTTCTCCCGCGCGGACACGCCGGGCGGCAAGAGCGCCGACAAGGTGGAGATCGCCCTCACCGCCGCGGAGAGCCCCACCACCGTCCCGATCAACGACGGCCCCGTCACGGTCAACGACAGCCAGGTGACCAGCTTCTTCGGCACAGCCGAGGACGCGCTGACGTACTGACCCCGCCGCCCCCGCCCGTCGCCTGACGGTCACAGCGGCGGGCCAGGGGGAGGGCAGGGGACGAAGGGCTGGGCCGAAAAGGGCCGGGGCTTGAGAGCCGTCGGACGAGCTGGGGACGCCGGGCGGGCGGGAGCCTGTGGAGGGCTGAGGTCCGTGAAGGACTGGATGCGCCAGGTCGGCGGACGAGCTGCGCGGAAGCCTGTGGCGAGCGGAGCCACAGGGGCAGCGGGAGCCGGTGGGGAGTCGCAACCTGTGGACAGACCGGAACCAGTGGGCCTGGCACGCCCTCGAAGCGAGCCGTCGACGAGCCGAGAAGCCGGCCGGGCGGCAGCCTGCGGCTGGCCAGGAGGCGCAAGGCAGGCCGAGGCAGCCGGCGAGGCGCGGGCTTGAGGGGCGGGCCGGGCACCGGAGACTCCCGGTGGGCGGGGCCCGTGGCGGGGGCCCATGACGGGGGCCCGGCTGCGACCTGCGGGGGCGGGCCGGAGCCCTTGGACGAACCGGAGACGTCCGGCGGGCCGCAGCCCATGATGGGGGCCCCATGGCGGGGGCCCCCATGGCGGCAGCACGTGGCGGGGGCCCGGCTGCCACCTGACGGGGCGGGCCGGAGCCGCCGGACGAACCGGAGACGTCCGACGGGCCGCAGCCCGTGGCCGCAGCCCGGCTGTGACCTGCTGGGGGCGGGCCGGAGCCGTCGGACGAACCGGAGATGTCTGGGGGCGGCAGCCCGTGGCGGGGCGGGTCGCTGCCTGCACTGCGGGCGGGCGGGGTGTGTGCTCAGTCGGGTGAGGGGCTCAGGGGTACCGTGGATGTACTGGCCAGGGGGGCGGTAGTGGAGGGCGGTGGCGTCCATGCGTACCTGGGACGGCCTCGTCGATGACGTCGACAGCACCCCAGACGTCCGGTGGGCCCCGCACGTGGGTGCCGGGCTCGCCGAGGTGCGGGTGGTCGCGGCGGACCCCGCCACGGCCCAGCGGGTCGCCCGTGTCCTGCGCCGGGTGTTCCACTGCGACGAACCCCGCAGCTACCCCACGGGCCCCGACGGACGCAGCACGCTGCTCCATCTGACCGTCGACACCCACCTCGCCATTGGCTCCCCGCACGCGGCCGGACCATGGCTGTACAGCAGCCGCTCCCAGGGCGAACGCACCCACCCCGACGAGCCCTGCTGCACGCACGCCGCGCCACCCGTGCCCGGCGCGTAGCCGCCGGGCAGAGCTGGACCGGCGTACAGCCGTCGGCGGCACTCGACCGGCGCGGAGCCGACCCGGCGGGGTGGTGGACCGACGGGTGCTGGCCCGGCGCGGAGCCGTTGCCGACGCGGAGCCGACCCGGCGGGGTGGTGGACCGACGGGTGCTGGCCCGGCGCGGAGCCGTTGCCGACACGGAGCCGACCCGGCGGGGTTCCGGACCGGCCCGGAGCCGAACCGACGGGCGCTCGACCGGCGCGGGACCCCCGGATGCCGGACCGGCGCGGGACCGCCCCGCCAGATGCCGGACCGGCGCGGAGCCGACCCGGCGGGGTGGTGGACCGACGGGTGCTGGCCCGGCGCGGAGCCGTTGCCGACGCGGAGCCGACCCGGCGGGGTTCCGGACCGGCCCGGAGCCGACCCGGCGGGCGCTCGACCGGCGCGGGACCGCCCCGCCAGATGCCGGACCGGCGCGGAGCCGACCCGGCGGGGTGGTGGACCGACGGGTGCTGGCCCGGCGCGGAGCCGTTGCCGACGCGGAGCCGACCCGGCGGGGTTCCGGACCGGCCCGGAGCCGACCCGGCGGGCGCTCGACCGGCGCGGGACCGCCCCGCCAGATGCTGGACCGGCGCGGAGCCGTCGACGGCGCTGGACCTGCGCGGGACCACCTCGCCGGATGCCGGACCGGCGCGGAGCCGTTGCCGACACGGAGCCACCCGGGCGGATGCTGGACCGGCGCGGAGCCATCGGCGGCGCCGGACCGGCGCCGAGCCGCCCCGGCGGGTGCTGGAGCGGCGTGCTGGACGGCGTGTACTGGTCCGTCCGTGGTGTCGTGTGTCTCGGGTGGGGGGCGGGGGTGACGGGTCGCACCGCGGTGAAAGTCTGTCGCCGCGAGCACACATCTGCGGGGCCGCCGGAGCTAGGGTTGGCACGAGGCAGCCGGTGGAGGATCCCGGTGCCGGATCGCGCGCGGAGCAACGGGTGCCGCGCCGTCGCTCCGGGCCCGCGTCAGGGCCCCTCCCCGCGTCCCCGAAACGAAGGTGCCATGCCCGCTGAGAACGCCCGCGCCGCCGGGAATCTCGACGACGACGACTACCCCGCCTACACCATGGGGCGGGCCGCCGACGTTCTCGGCATCACCCCCGCCTTCCTCCGCGCCCTCGGCGAGGCCGAGCTGATCACCCCGCTGCGTTCGGAGGGTGGCCACCGCCGCTACTCCCGCCGCCAATTGCGCGTCGCCGCCCGCGCCCGCGAACTCGTCGACCAGGGCACCCCCATCGAGGCCGCCTGCCGCATCATCTCCCTGGAGGACCAGCTCGACGCGGCCCTCCGTCTCAACCAGGACATGCGCCGGAGGATGGGCGACCACGGCGCGGATACCTAGTCCCGCCGTTACAGAATTAGGGGCCACGGCGGGTCGAGAATTCCCGCGCGCCGCCGAAAACGCACGGGGGGCGGCGGTCCTGCCTGTGTTAGCGTGATAGCAGTTGCAGTTTTGGTTGCCAGAGATTTGTTTCTTTGCAGAGCTTTCCGGATCTTTCCGGAGGGGTGATCATCGCGGCGACTCGGATCCGTAAAGTGCGGATCCGGCACTGCCCCCCAAGGGAGATTCAATATGGCATCTGGCACCGTGAAGTGGTTCAACGCGGAAAAGGGCTTCGGCTTCATCGAGCAGGACGGCGGCGGCGCTGACGTGTTCGCCCACTACTCGAACATCGCCACCAGCGGCTTCCGCGAGCTTCAGGAAGGCCAGAAGGTTACCTTCGACGTCACGCAGGGCCAGAAGGGCCCCCAGGCCGAGAACATCGTTCCCGCCTGACGCTGACGCGACCTGAACGACTGAGGCCCGCACTCTTGGGGTGCGGGCCTTTTCGTATTTTCTTCGGCTCATTCTTGCGAATCCTCGCGCGGCCCCTGCCGTCGGACGGAATTCCTCGATACGCCGCATCGAGGAGGGTTCCTTCATGAACCGCACCCGTCGGGGTCATGGTGGCTCCGGCCGCCTCCGCACGGAGACCGACACCAACCGATCCGCCGGCGGCAGCCGCGGCGGCCGCTTCCGCGCGCAGGACGCGGGCCGGAAGCAGTCCCGCCCCGCCGGTACGCGCAGGAGCGGCGCGGGAGCGCGCTCCGCCGCCCGACCGCAGGAGTTCACCCTGCCGGTCACCCTCACCGAGCCGCTGCCCGCGGTCGACTCCTTCACCGAACTCGACCTGCCCGCACGGCTGCTGACCGCGCTCGGCGCCGAAGGCGTCACCACGCCGTTCCCGATCCAGGCGGCCACCCTGCCGAACGCGCTGGCCGGCCGGGACGTGCTCGGCCGGGGCCGAACCGGCTCGGGCAAGACGCTCGCCTTCGGTCTGGCCGTCCTGGCCCGGCTGAACGGACAGCGGGCCCAGCCCCGGCAGCCGCTCGCCCTGGTCCTCGTCCCCACCCGGGAACTGGCCCAGCAGGTCACCGACGCGCTCACCCCCTACGCCCGCGCGCTGCGGCTGCGGCTCGCCACCGTGGTGGGCGGTATGTCCATCGGCCGCCAGGCGAGCGCGCTGCGGGGCGGCGCCGAGGTCGTCATCGCCACGCCCGGCCGCCTCAAGGACCTCATAGAACGCGGCGACTGCCAACTCGACCAGGTCACGGTCACCGTCCTCGACGAGGCCGACCAGATGGCCGACATGGGCTTCATGCCGCAGGTCACCGCGCTGCTCGACCAGGTCGACGCCGACGGCCAGCGGCTGCTGTTCTCGGCCACCCTGGACCGCAACATCGACCTGCTGGTACGCCGCTACCTGCACGATCCCGTGGTCCACTCGGTCGACCCGTCCGCGGGCGCCGTCAGCACCATGGAGCACCATCTGCTCCACGTGCAGGACGACGACAAGCACGCCACCGCCACGGAGATCGCCGCGCGCGACGGGCGGGTGATCATGTTCCTGGACACCAAGCGGGCCGCCGACCGGCTGGCCAAGCATCTGCTCTCCGTCGGCGTGCGCGCCTCGGCGCTGCACGGCGGCAAGTCCCAGCCGCAGCGCAACCGGACGCTCGCCGGGTTCAAGGACGGCCAGGTCACGGTGCTGGTGGCCACGAACGTCGCCGCCCGCGGCATCCATGTCGACGACCTCGACCTCGTCGTGAACGTCGACCCGCCCGGCGACCACAAGGACTATCTGCACCGCGGCGGCCGTACCGCGCGCGCCGGCGAGTCCGGCACCGTCGTCACCCTCGTCCTACCGCACCAGCGCCGTGAGATGGACCGGCTGATGGCCGACGCCGGCATCACGCCGAACTCCGCGCGGGTCCGCCCCGGCGAGCCCGAACTGCACCGCATCACCGGCGCCCGCACCCCGTCCGGCGTGCCCGTCACCCTCACCCTCACCGTCCCGGCACCGGCCGCCGCGCCGAGCAGCCGTAGGAGCAACCCCGGCCGCACCGGCACACGGCGGACCGGCGGACGCGGCAGAACCGACCGCACGGCGACCAGCCCCGCCACCGGCAAGGGCACCCGCCCCGACACGGGCACCGGCCCCGGCACCGGCGGGGGCAAGGGAACCGGCCGGAGCGGCGGCGGCCGCGACGGAACCGGTCGCAGCGGCAGCGGCCGAGAAGCAAGTGGTCGCAGCGGCAGCGGCCGCGACGGAACGAGTCGGAGCCGTGGCGGCCGGGGCGCCGAGCGCGGTCGACGGCCCGCGTCCGGGAGCGACGTGTAGCGGCCCTTCCGGTGTCGCACCCCCCTATCCCTGGAGGCATCCATGCGCTGTGTCATCGCCCGATTCCCCTTCGACCTGACCAAGAGCGAGGTCGAGCAGTCGTTGAGCGGCATCGCCCCCGAACCGGTGGTCGGCGTGGCCGTGACCATCAACCGCCGTGTCTACCCGGTGATGCAGGTCGGGGAAGTGATCACCCGGCAGAACCGGCGCGACTTCACCACCGGTGAGATGCGCCGGGCACTGACCCGGCTCGGCTTCGCCTGCCAGGACGCCGCTCCCCCCGCCCCCGCCGCCCCGGCCTGGAGCGCGCTCACGGACGAGAGCGCGACAGGCTGGTGACCCGCCCCGCCGGCACCGCCGGCGGACGACGGCCCGCTCGCTGACCGGCCCCGCGCGCCGAAAACCCCTGGCCCCGTGACCGCCGATCGCCCCATACTCCTGCGGGCGAACAGGGGGAGGGGCCCGTGGAGGTGTTCACGTGCGCGCGGTGCGACGCCGTGCTGACGGCGCCGCTGTCGCGGGTCGCGTGGATCGCGTACGCCCGTCACACCTACGGCAACGGGATCACCCTGCCCGTGCTGATGCGAGCGGGAACGTACGCCGTCGACCCGGAGCAGTCCGGGCCGCCGTGGCGGCGGTGGAACGAGATCGACCCTGCCGAGGCGGAGGCCCGCGGGGTGTTCGCGCCCGTGTACGGCCTGTCCTTCGGGGCGCCCGGCGCGATCGTCATGGCACCGGGCGACGCCCACGGCACCGTACTGATCCCCGAGCGCACCGGCGGGTTCTGCTGCGGTCTCGACGGCCGTGACGGGCCCAACCTGGCCTGCGCCCGGTGTGGGCAGGAGGTCGGGACCCGTATCGACGACTGCTCCCTGTGGCAGGCGACCTGGCTCGCGCCGAACGCCGTCCGCCGTGTCGCCGACGGGCCGCCCCGCCCGGTCATGACCTGGTCGGCCGTCGTGGAGCGGGAGCGCGGCACCCCGCCGGTCGACGCGTACGGCGCCTGGAACCCCCGCTGGGAGCTGGCGGTCTCCGTGACACTGGCCCATCTGGTGGCGGCCTCGGGCGGTGCGCCGGTCGGCGTCCCCGACGGTCCGCTCGCCGCGGCGTTCCGCCGGTCCCTCGACACCCTGCTCCCGCCGGGCCCGCCCGCCCTGCGCGCCGCCCTGGCCGGGCCCGGGCTGCCCGTCCCCGACCCGGTGCCGGACCTCGCGATCGTCCCGCGCCATCCGCAGACCGGGGAGCCGTGGGTGCCGCCGCCCGGCGTCGCGGCCGTGCCGCTCGACGCGGAGGTGTGGCTGGGGCTCGCCTTCCACGACGACCGCCTTCCCGTGCCCGCGCGCGGGCGGCTGCCCGACGGGGTCGAACGCGACGACCCCCTGCCGCCACGCCCCTCGCGGTCGGTGTGGCTCGTGGACCAGGTGTTCCTCCACGCCCTGTCCCGCCTGCCCGCCGTCCGCGCACCCTGGCTGCGTGCCTTGTACGACAGGGAATCGGCTCGGTACCTCTGACGCGGACCGTGTCGTGGCGGGAGGGCAGGGTCCGGGGCGCGGAGCGGGTCGCGTCCGGGCGGCGGAGCGGGGCCCTCTCGTCGAGGGCGCCGCTCCGCCCGCCGGACTGGTCTGCCGTGGGGGTCGGGGCGCGCCTTCCGAGGGGCCGTCACCGCCGTACGGCTCAGGCCGCCGCCTCGGCGGTCCGCTCCGTCTGTCGCGCCGCGTCGTCCCGGACGGTTCGGGTCGGCTGCTGCACCGCCCGGCGGCGGCGGACCGGCATGCTGCCGACCGTCGGGTGGGCGACGCCCCAGGCCGCGCCCTTGCAGATGATCTCCTTGTAGAGGGCGGCGAGGCGGCCGGTGAGGGCCTTGGGGAGCGTCTGGTCGTCGGCGGTGACGAACTGGATCAGGCCCTCCTTGCGGCCGAGCGAGATGCACTGCTGGAAGTAGCGGAGCGGGATCTTCGGCGGCTCGACGCCGGTCAGGCGGGCCGCGATGGCCTCGGCGGCCTGCCACGCGGTGGGGACGCCCGAGGCGCACGACATCCGCAGCGGCTTGTCGCCGGGGCCCATCGCCAGGGCCGCGTCGCCGATGGCGTACACCTCGGGGTGCGACACCGAGCGCATGGTCGAGTCGACCACGATCTGGCCCGTGTCCGACACCTCCAGCGAGGTGGCCTCCGCGATCGGGTGGACGGCGAAGCCGGTCGCCCACACGGTGACCGCGGCCGGGACGGACGCGCCGTCGGTCACGACGCGGTCGGCCTCGACGGCGGTGACGGCGGCGTGCTCGTGCACGGTGATGCCGAGCCTGCCGAAGACCTTCCGCAGATGGGCCCGGCCCTTGTCGGAGAGCCAGTCGCCGAAGCCGCCGCGGGCCACGAGGGCGACGTCCAGGTCGGGGCGGCTCTCGGCGATCTCGGTCACCGCCTCCAGACCGGTGAGTCCACCGCCGACGACGACCACCGGCTGTCCGGCGTCCAGCCCGGCCAACCGCTCGCGCAGCCGGAGCGCCCCGGCGCGGCCGGAGATGTCGTGGGCGTGCTCGGCGGTGCCGGGGACGCCCTGCGGGTTCCAGCCGCTGCCGAGGGCGTAGACGAGGGTGTCGTACTCCAGTTCCTGCGTTCCGGCGCCGTGCGCGTCGACCACGGAGACCGTCCTGCGGTCCGCGTCGACACCGGCGACCTTGCCGAGCTTCAGCTCCACGCCGGTGCCGGCGAAGATCTCGTCGAACGGGCGGGGCTTGAGGTCCTGGCCGGCCGCCAGCTGGTGCAGGCGGACGCGTTCGACGAAGTCGGGCTCGGCGTTGACGAGGGTGATGGCGACGTCGTCGCGGTGCAGCCGCTTGGCGAGGCGCCCGGCGGCGATGGCTCCGGTGTAGCCGGCTCCGAGAACGATGATGCGGTGCTGCATGTCCTGCTCCTGTCTGCGCGGGTCCGACGCTCTGCCTTGCTCGGTCACGCCCCTTGAACCGGGCAGCCCGCGGATTCCTGACAGGAAGTGAATGTGAACCAGGTCACACCTCAGTGGGGAGGGGTGACCTGGCTCGCGAAGGCGTGGAACTCAGAAGGCGTGGAACAGGGGTTCCCCGTGGTCGGTGGCCGCCCAGACCTCCGTCGCGCGTTCCAGCTTGTCGGGGTTGACCTGGCTGCGGAACGCGACGATGCCTTCCGCGTCGATCTCCAGGCAGGTGATCCCGACGACCCGGCCGTCCACGACCGCGAGGATCGCGGGGCCGCCATTGGCCGTCGTGACGTGGATCGCGGCGGAGCCGCCGATGACGGCCCGCTTGGCCGGGGTCGGCTTGAACAGGCCCCGCATGAACTTCGCGACCGCGAGGGCGCCCTCGAACGCCCTGGAGCGGGCCGGGACCTTCCCGCCGCCGTCGCCGACCGCGATGGCGTCCGCGGTGAGCAGCTTCACCAGCGGCTCGGTCCTCCCGCTGGTGGCGGCCGCGAGGAACTCCTCGACGATCCGCCGGGCCGCCGCCTCGTCGATCTCCGTACGCGCCTTGCCCGCCGCGACGTGCTTCTTCGCGCGGTGGAAGATCTGCTGGCTGGCGGCCTCACTGAGGTCGAGGATCTCGGCGATCTCCCGGTGCGGGTAGTCGAACGCCTCCTTCAGCACGTACACCGCCCGCTCGTTGGGGGTGAGGCGCTCCAGCAGGGTGAGGACCGCGTACGAGACGGACTCGCGCTGTTCGGCGGTGTCGGCGGGGCCGAGCATCGGGTCCCCGGAGAGCAGCGGCTCGGGCAGCCACTGGCCGACGTAGGTCTCCCGGCGGGCGCGGGCCGAGGTGAGCTGGTTGAGGCACAGGTTGGTGAGCACCTTCGTCAGCCAGGCCTCGGGCACCTCGATCCGGTCGGCGTCGGTCCCCTGCCAGCGCAGGAACGTCTCCTGCACGGCGTCCTCGGCCTCGCTCGCCGAGCCGAGGAGCCGATAGGCGATCGCCTCCAGACGGGGCCTCGCCGCCTCGAACCGGTCCACGTCGTCCATCGTCAACGCCATGTCCCGGATCCTAGGCGGTGTCCTCCGCCGCGCGCGCGTGACGGACGCCTCAGGGCCCGTTCACGCGCGGGAGTGGACCGGACGTCCCGTCAGGACCGAGGGTGGGCGGCATGGGTGATCACCGCAGCGTGTCCGCCGACGCCGCCGCCGGGGCCGTCGAGCCCTCCGGGCGCGTGCCGGCGGGTACGGAGGCCAAGGAGATCCGGGAGTTCTGGGGGCGGCTCGGGCTTCCGGGACTGGTCGACGTCCACACGCACTTCATGCCCGAGCGTGTGCTGCGCAAGGTGTGGGAGTACTTCGACGGGGTCGGGCCGCTGACCGGCGGACTGGAGTGGCCGATCACCTACCGCGAGGAGGAGGCGGAACGGACCGCCCGGCTGCGGCGGTTCGGCGTACGGGCCTTCACGGCGATGCTCTACCCGCACAAGCCCGGCATGGCCCGCTGGCTGAACGGCTGGGCGGTCGACTTCGCCCGCCGCACCCCGGACTGCCTGCACACCGCCACCCTCTACCCCGAGCCGGACGCCGAGGCGTACGTCCGGGAGGCCGTGACGGCGGGCGCGCGGGTCTTCAAGGCGCATGTGCAGGTGGGAGCGTACGACCCGGCCGACGAACTCCTCGACCCCGTATGGGGACTGCTCGCCGAGGCCGGGGTCCCCGTGGTGATCCACTGCGGTTCGGGGCCCGCGCCCGGGAAGCACACCGGCCCCGGACCGATCACGCGGGTGCTGGCCCGGCATCCCCGACTGCGGCTGATCGTCGCGCACATGGGGATGCCCGAGTACGAGGAGTTCCTGGACCTCGCCGAACGGTACGGGGAGGTGCGGCTGGACACGACCATGGCGTTCACCGACTTCTCCGAGGTCCTCGCCCCGTTCCCCCGCCGCGCCCTGCCCCGGCTGGCCGCCCTCGGCGACCGCGTCCTGCTCGGCTCCGACTTCCCCAACATCCCCTACCCGTACCTCCACCAGCTCCAGGCCCTGGAACGGCTGGGGCTGGGAGAGGAGTGGCTGCGCGCGGTGTGCCACGACAACGGGGCGGAGCTTTTCGGACTGTGAACGCCGGTCAGGCGCGGTGGTTCGCGGTGGTTCCCGGGTCAGGTGCGGCGATTCCGGGTCAGGCGCGGCGGCGCCGCGCTCCCATCGCGTACGCGAGGCCGTACGCGGCGGCCGCGGCGAGGACGAGGCCGAGGGGCGAGAACCAGTCGACACCGCCGTCCGCCTCGCTGGTCCACCATGCCTTCGCCGGGAAGAACGGCTCGTAACTCAGCAGGTCCCAGGCGGCGGTGGGCGTCGACTCGACCGCGTAGACCAGGGGCAGGGAGTTGGTGTAGCCGAAGAACGCGCCGAGCGCGGCGATGAGGGCCCCGCCGATCCGGGCGCCGTTGCCGCGGCCGCCCACCAGCCCGACGAGGAGCCCAACGATCGCCCCGTTGAGCAGGGCGTGCCCGAGGTAGAGGGCGTTGGCCGTGGTGAGCGTCTGGTCCTTGTAGGTGGCGACGTTGAGGAGGGTGTACAGCAGCGCCACGAGGAACGAGGCGAGCAGCCCGAGGAGGACGGCGCCCACGGGGTGGCCGCCGGCGCCGGGGGGCCGCCGCACCAAGGGCTGCGGCGCGAACGGCGGCGCCGGGTGCGCCCCGTGGACCGGGTGCGCCCCGTGGACCGGCTGCGGCCCGTACCCGGGCGGCGGTCCCGGCGGCTGCTGCGGCGGGACGGGCTGCCCGTACGGCTGGTAGGGGTGCTGCGGCGGCGGTGGCTGGTTCATGGTGGTCCCCCCGTGTGAACTGGCTGGAACCGCAAGCTATCAACGGGATCGGTGGGGACCGGTCGGAGCGGCGGGCGGACCTTGTGAAGGACCGCGCGCGAGGCCGGTCAATGACCACCCGCAGGCCCGGTACAGCACCGCCCGGAGGCCCGGTCAGGGACCGCTCGCGGGGCCGGGTGACGTTCCTCGGGCGGGGCGGCGGGAGGGTGTCCGGCGGCCCGTCGCCGTGCCGGCGACCGTGAGGACCGCGAAGAGGGCCAGGGCGGCGGCGGGGGCGAGGACGGTCCAGGGGGCCAGTTCGGCGTAGGGCTGGTTCTCGGAGAGGAGGCGGCCCCACTCCGGGGTGGGCGGCTGTTCGCCGAGGCCGAGGAAGCCGAGGGAGGCCAGGACCAGGACCGTGGTCGGCAGGCGCAGGAGCGCGTTGCGCAGCAGGGCGGGCAGGACCGCGGGGAGCAGGTGGTGGCGCAGGAGGTAGCCGGGTCCGGCGCCGAAGGAGACGGACGCGAGCAGGTGGCCGCTGGCCCGTTCCTGTTCGAGGAGGGCGGAGGTCTGGGCGGCGTACGGGGTCCAGCCCACGAGGCACACGGCGCAGGCCGCGCCCCACACGGAGGGGCCGGTCACCGCGGTCACGAGGAGGCCCGCGAGGACGGCCGGCAGTGTCGACACCACCTCGGTGAGGCCCGCGCCCGCCTGGGTCGCCGTGCCGATCAGGAGTCCGAGGAGGGCGCTGACGGCGGTGACCGCGAGGGCGACGGAGGCCGTGCGCAGCGCGCCGTGGCCGAGGCGGGCCAGCAGGTCCCGGCCGAGCGGGTCGGTGCCCAGAGGGTGGTCGGGGGACGGCGGCAGCAGCCGGGCCGCGGTGTCCACGTGGAGGGGGTCGCGCAGCAGGCCGGCCACGACGAGGGTGAGCAGGGCGAGGGCGCAGCAGCCGATGATCCAGGGCAGGGAACGGGGCCGGGGCAGCGCGGGCGGATGCAGGGCGGGCAGGGCGCCGTCGCGCAGGGCCGGGCCGAGCAGGGCGCGGCGCAGCGCCTGGATCAGCAGGCCCGCGCCGACGCCGAGGAGGACGAGGGCGAGGGTCGCCGTCTGGAGGGGCGGCAGGTCCTGGGCGATGGCGGCCTCCAGGGCGAGCCGGCCGAGGCCCGGGATGTTGAAGATCTTCTCGACCGCGACGGCGCCGCCGACCAGGGCGACCACGGTCGGCAGGAGCTGCGGGAGCACCCCGGACAGGGCGCGGCGCAGCGCCGTGCGGGCGATCCGGCCGGGCGGCAGGCCGTAGGCGCGCCAGGTGCGGGCCCAGGACTCGTGGAACGCGGCGGGCAGCGACTGGTCGAGCAGTCCGCCGATCATCGCGCCGGAGGGCACGCCGAGGGCGAACGCGGGCAGCACCATCGACGCCGGACCCGTCCAGCCCTGGGAGGGGAACCAGCCGAGCCACACCCCGCACACCGTCGCCAGCAGGGAGGCGAGGAGGAACTTGGGCAGCGCGGCGAGGACGGCCGCGCCGACGCCCGCCCGGCCCCGGAGCAGTCGCTGCCGCGACCCGAGGTACAGGGTGCGGGCGCTGACCAGCGCGGCCACCGCGACGGTGACGGCCAGCGCGCCCAGCATCAGGGTGAGGGAGACCGCGAAGGCGGTCGTGACCTGCGGCAGGACGGGTTCGCCCGACACCCACGAGGTGCCGGCGTCACCGCGCGCCAGCCCCTCCAGCCACCGGCCGAGATGGACGAACGGCCCCTCGTCGAGGCCGAGTCGCTCCCGTACGGCGGCCAACTGGGCCGGGGTCGGGTCCTGTTCGGCTGAGCGGGCGCGCAGGACGGTGAGCGCCGGGTCGGTGCCGGACAGCCAGGGCAGGAAGGCGACGGCCGTGAGCAGGGCGGTGGCGGCGACGGCCCGGCCGGCCCCCGCCCGCCACCGGGTCGGCAGGCCCCGGGCGCCGTCCGCAGTGACGCTCATCGGCGGCTACTTCAGCCGGGTGTCGACGTCGACGAGGGACCGCTCGCGGGGGTCGAGGAGGACGCCCTCGACGTCGTCGGCGATGCCCTGTACGACCTTCTCGTGGACCAGCGGGACGACGGCGTCGGTGCGCAGGATCTCCGCCTCGGCCCGCATGATCTTCTTGTGCCGCTCGGCGGTGTCGCCCTCTTCGGCGGCCGCCCGGATCGCCCGGTCGACCTTCGCGTCCTTCAGGCCGGCGATGTTGTAGACGCCGTCGCCGGTGTAGTCGCTGGCGAGGTAGGCGACCGCGTCGCCGGTGTCGAGGAGCGTGACGCGGGAGAAGACGAGCGCGTCGTACTTGCCGGCGAGGAGGTCGGCCTCCATCTGTGTGTACTCGCGGACGTCCTGCTTCACGGTGAACCCGGCCTTCTCCAGCTGCTGTTGGAGGACGGTCGCGGCCTCGGGGAGTTCGGCGCGGTTGGTGTAGGTGGCGAGCCGCAGGGTCCGGCCCTTCGTCTCCTTCCTCACCTGAGCGGCGGTCGCGGCCTTCGCCCGGCCGGTCACCTCCACGCGGTCGCCGGCCGCCCAGGGGACGGCGGGTCCGAACAGGCCCTCGGCCTTGTCGGCGTAGCCGCCGAAGACGGAGTCGACGAGGACGCCGCCGTCCACGGCCTCGCGGGCGGCGGCGCGCAGGGAGGCGTCGGCGAACAGGCCGCTCGCGGTGTTGAGGACCAGGCTGTCGGTGCGCACGGACGGCACCTCGTGGCGGGTGGCCTCGTCGAGGAGCTTCGCCTGGGCGGTGGGGATCCACTCGGCGATGTCGACGTCGCCGCCGCGCAGGGCGCCCGCGCGGGCGGTGCCGTCGGCTATCCAGCTGACGTCGATGCCGGGCGCCTCGGCCTTGCCGCCCCAGTAGCCGTCGTAACGGTCGAGCGTGGCCTTGGTCTTGCCGGTGAGCCCGGTGATCTCGAACGGGCCGGTGCCGGTGCCGATCGGGGTGACGGTGCCGTCCTTCGCGTACGCCTTCGGGGAGAGGACGGCGAGGGCGGGGCTGGCGAGCCGCAGTGGGAGGACCGGGTCGGGGGTCTTCGTGGTGAGGGTGACGGTGTCGGCGTCGTCGGCCTTCGCGGTCAGGGTGACGTCGCTGAGGACGCGGGGCTTGGTCTCCGCCTCGTTCGCGTGGTCGAGGGCGCCCACCACGGCGTCGGCGGTGACCTCGGTGCCGTCCTGGAAGGTGGCCTCGCGCAGCTCGAAGGTCCAGGTCGTGTCGTTCGTCCGCTTCCAGGACGTCGCGAGGGCGGGCGCGGCGGCGCCGTCCTTGTTCAGCGCGGTGAGGCCCTCGGCGACGGAGAGCTTGCTGAGGACGGTGGCGTCGTTGCTGTACGGCGACAGGGCCTGCACCGGCGGCACGGCGAGGGCGATCCGCAGCCGTCCGCCCGAGCCCGCCCCGCCCGCCCCCGGGCCGCCGTCGCCGGACGCGAAGCAGCCGGCCAGCAGGGGGCTGAGGGCGAGCGCCGCGATGAGGCCGCGGGACGTGGTGCGCATGGAGGGTCCTGTCGTGCGAGGGGTGGGGCGCGCCCCGGCGCACGGGGGCCGTTCACCAGGGCCGGACCAGCCTATAAGGCAAGCCTTACCGAACTCCCCACGGGTGGGTGAATTCTCAACCACCGAGATCACGGGCCTCCGCTACGGGGCGGGTGAGCGGGGGCCGTGGACGAGCAGACGGAGATCTCGACGGCGCAGCAGGCCGCCGACGACCACCTGGTCCTCGCCTTCCGGCGGCCGCGGGGGGCGGCGAACCGGCTGGAGTGCATCCTCGGGCGGGCCCTGGAGCGGGAGCAGGTCGACGACCTGGAGTCAGAGCGTTCCCGGCCCGCCATGGCGTCCTCGGCGGCGGGGAGCGGGCGGGTCCGGCCTCCCACCGAGGCGGTCTTGCGCTGCCCGGTGTCGTGCCAGAAAGTACCTGCCAGGGCACGCACAGCCGGACAAAAGGGGGAGCGCCGTGGGCGAACTGTCCGAGGACGACGTCAGCCTCAATGACCTTGGACAGGGGCTGCGGGACATACGCGCCCGCCTGGAGCGGCGTGAGACGGAACTGAGCGAGCTGAAAGGCCAGTACGGCGCCCTGTCGGGGCACCTGAACACCCTGCGTGGCACCACGAGCGAACTGGCCACCACCGTGAACTCGGTGAACGACGCGACCGTCCAGCTGCGAACCGAGCTGGACGGCACCAAGTCCGATGTCGGCAGGCTCCAGGCGGACTTCACGGACTTCCGCTCCCAGTACGAGCGTGACCAGGCCGTTCTCAGAGCCCAGTTCGAACTCGACCGCATCACCGAGGAGTGGCGCCAGAAGTTCGGCAACCGCAACAGGATCCGTTCCCTCGCCGGAGGCCTCGTCCGGCAGCTCACGCCGAAGCTGGTGAGGCGGCAGGTGCTGCGCACGGAGAATCTCCGCAGCCAGGTGGAGGCCCACCTCTTCCACGACCCCGACTTCTGGCTCGCCCACGCCACCCTGGCGGTCGCCGCCCGGCTCGACGGCGACGAGGAACTCGAACTCAGCTCGATGGGCCAGGCCCAGCTCCTCGCGCCCGGCAAGGCCGACCTCTTCTTCGCGCTCGCCGCCGCCCGGGCCGGCGACCACGAGCGGGCCGGCACCTGGATGGACGGCTATCTGCAGAGAGCCGTGAACCCCGATCGGCTCGGCCGGGACTTCCTCGTCGTCCTCGACGCGGTCGCCAGCCGTGAACTCGGTGACCACGCCCACCGGTACGCCCGCCAGGTGATGGTGCGTTGGGCCGCCGAGGCCTCGGCCGGATCGGCCGCGGCCAGAGCGAGCGTGCACCGATGGAAGCCGCAGCTGACCAAGCTGCTCCTCGCGCCCGGCGACCACTACGCGCCCCTGGACCAGGTATGCGGCGCGCGCTGGCAGGATCTCCAGGAGGGCTGGCGTCTGGCCACGGTCGCCACCGCCACCCTCGACCATCTCCGCAAGGAGTTCCCGCCGCCGCCGGACGGGCCCGCCCCCGCGTCGTCACACCCGTACGCGGAGGCCGCGATCGACCGTCTCATCGACCACCTGGAGCCTGACGAGGCCGCTCTCCACACGAAGATCGAGTGGCTGCGACGGTTCGTCGACCACCGCGGTGACGAAGCGGCCGCACGGGAGGAGCAGGAGCTGCGCCGCCAGGTGGACGCCGAGGTCATGGACTTCGGCACCCTGCTCGACAACGCGGTGTTCAAGCCCAGCCAGGTCGCACTCGGCGACGACGCGCGCCGTCTCGCCCTGATGGAGGTGCTGCCCAATCTCCGCGTCGCCGCCGAGGAGATCACGGCCGCCTCGCGGAGACACCGACAGCCCCACATCCGCGTCGCGATCGAGCACTGGCACACCGATCTGCCCACCGATCCGTCGCAGCCCGTCGACGCGCGCGCCCTCGCCGACGACCTGGATGCCGACCTGCTCGCCCGCACCGAAGAGGCGGCCAGGAAGGTGGACCGTGATCCGGTGCGCCTGTTCGGGGGAACCGCCGGCGGAGCGGCCGTCGCCCTTGTCACGCCGTGGCTGCTCGCGGAGGCACTGATCTGGCCCGTCGTGTTCATCGGAGTGGCCATCATGGGCTGGGGACTGATGGACCTGAGTCGCGTCCCCGCCCAGCGCAGACGCATCCATGAGGACGGCGTCCTGCGGCGCCGGAGAGCACAGCAGACGCTGAGTCAGGTACTCGGCCAGCGCATCAGATTCTTCTCCGACTGGAACGCACACCTCGCGCGGCTGGAAGAGCTGCGTGTCTGGGACCCGATGGGCAAGTGAACACATGGTGGAACCCGGCCGTGTCCTGGACCGGCGCTACAGGCTCGACGCACGGCTCGGACGCGGTGCCCAGGGATCCGTCTGGCTCGGCCGCGACCTGCGTCTCGACTGTCCGGTGGCCGTGAAGGTCGCGACCCCGCGCGCCGCGGGAGAACCCTCGGCCGAGCTGCATCGCCATATCGCCCGCTTCCGCCGCGAGGCCCAGGCGATGGCCCGGATCCGCAACCGGCCGCATGTCGCCGTCATCTACGACCACGGGGAGGACGGCGACATCCTGTACTCGGTCATGGAGTACATCGACGGGACACCGCTGTCCGCCCTCACCGGTCAAGGACGCCACGTCACCCTGGAACAGACCGTGCGCTGGACCCGGCACATCTGCGACGGCCTCGCCGACGCCCACGACGCCGACGTGATCCACCGGGACATCAAGCCCAGCAACATCGTCATCGACGCGAACGGGTCGGCGAAGGTCGTCGACTTCGGTCTCGCCCAGCTGCTCAACGCCTCGTCCACACGTGGCCCCGGCTGGGGCACGCTGCACTACGCGGCCCCCGAACGGCTCGACGGACAGCCCGGCACCGTCCGCAGCGACCTGTACTCGCTCGGCTGCGTCGTGTACGAGATGATCACCGGCTGGTCTCCCTTCGGGCACCACCGGGACGCGGCCGCCATCATGTGGCACCACGTCAGCAAGGTCCCCGACCCGCCCGACGACCTGCGTCCGGGTGTTCCCCGACCGCTCGGCCGCCTGGTGATGAGCCTGCTGGAGAAGGCGCCCGGCAACCGGCCGCCGGATGCCAGAGCCGTGGCGAGGGCACTCCAGCAGATCGAGTACTCCTCCGACGACGACACCACCGATCCACATGTGGACACGCGGCACGTCGCCGAGATCCAGCAACTGGAACGCTTCATCCAGCGGCACGCGCAGGGGTCTCGGGCCGCGGATCCCGAGGTACTCGACGCCCGCGCCCGGCACGCCGAACTCACCGGCAGGTCCGGGGACTCCCGAGGGGCTGCCGCCCTCTACCAACGGCTGGCACAGGACTGCGCGAGCCTCGCGCCGCCGGACGAGGACCGGGCCTACGAGGCCTACCGCGAGGCATCCCGGTGGAAGCAGGTCCCGAGGTGAGAGGCACCCCGCACCTGATCGCGCGGAACAGGCGGCACGCCCGGACCCCGGCGGCCGACGCCACGACCTCCACCACCTGCCCGACACCCCGGCCTGACGACCGCCCCTAGTCGGTCTCGGCCCGCCCCTCCAACCGCCGCCCCCCTCCTCAGAGCCCGGCCAGCCACGTGTGACGGGGATCACTCCACTTGGAAAACCCGGCGCCGGAGGCCCGCGTCTAGGGGGTGTGAGAGCAGTAAGGAAAGGGCGGGGTGGCGAGCCGGACGAGGAGCGTCTCGTGCGGCTCGTGGCCCGGGGTGATCGCACGGCGTTCGAGGAGCTGTACCGGCGGACCGCGCCGTGGCTCGCGGTTCGGCTGCGGCGGCGCTGTGCGGACGAGCAGATCGTCGCCGAGGTCATGCAGGAGACGTATCTGGCGGTGTGGCGCGCGGCGGGCGCGTTCGCCGGGGCGGCGGTCGGCGGCACGGCCGTCGGCTGGCTGTGGACGATCGCGGCGCGCCGCCTCGTCGACGCGTTCCGGCGGCGGGCCCACCACGCGCAGCCGCCGCCGACCGCCGCCCTCCCCCAGGCGGCGCCCGCCGCCGAGGAGGAGGCGCTCGCGGCCACCGTCGGCGGTGACGTGGGGGACGCGCTGCGGCGCCTCGCGCCGGAGCTCCGGCAGGTACTGCAGGCGATGGTGCTCGACGGGCTGTCGGTCCGGGAGACCGCCGTCCTGCTCGGACTGCCCGAGGGCACCGTCAAGACCCGGGCCCGCCGGGCCCGGCTCGCGATGCGGAAGGCACTGGCTTGAGCGTGGAACACGCGTCGACGCGGATCATCGAGGCCTACGCGCGCGGCGCCACCGGCCTCCCGGACGACGAGGTGTGGGCCGTGGAGGCCCATCTGGAGGTGTGCCCGGTCTGCCGGGACCGGCTGTCGGCCGCCGTCACCACCGGGGTGCCCGCCGTGGCGTCCCTGGTCGACACCGTGTGGTCCGGCCTGGAACCGCAGGTGGCGGTCGCCACCACGCCGCCCCGCCGACGCCGGCCGGCGTGGCTGTCGCGGTGGGCGACCCCCGCGATGGTGCCGTGGCTCGCCATGGCCGCCGCCGTGACGCTCGCCGCCCTACTGCTCGACCTGCTCGGCGGCAGCCCCCGCCCGGGATCCGGTGAGGTGTCCCCGGTGCTGGTGCTCGCCCCGGTGCTGCCCGTGCTCGGCGTCGCCGCCTCCTGGGCCCGGGGCCTCGACCCCGCGTACGAGCTGACGGCCTCGGTCCCCCGGGCCGGGCTCCAGCTGGTGCTGCGGCGGACCGTGGCCGTGCTCGCGGTGGTGGTGCCCGCGCTGCTGGTGGGCGGCTGGGCGACCGGGGTGACGGTCGCGCTGTGGCTGCTGCCCTGCCTGGCGTTCACCTCGGCGACGCTGGCGCTCGGCGGCGTGATCGGCGTGACCCGCGCCGCCGTCTCGCTGGTGGTGGTGTGGGCCGCCGTGATCGTCGCGCCCACCCTCGCCGAGGGCCGTACCACGGTCGCCCTACGGACGGACGGACTGCCCGTGTGGGGCTTGATCCTCGCTCTCGGACTCGGAGTCGTGATCGCCCGCAGGGGCGCGTACTCCGTGCTGGGAGCCCATCGATGACCATCGGAAAGGACCATCGCATGTCCACGGTGAGCGCGGCCGACATCGCGCCGACGGCCTACGCCTGGGAGATCCGGGCCGACGGGCTGAAGGTGAAGGTCGGCAAGAAACGCATGGCCGTCGACGGGCTCGACCTGTCGCTGGGCACCGGCGTCCACGGCCTCCTCGGGCCGAACGGGGCGGGCAAGACCACCCTCATCCGGGCGCTGGCGACCGTGCTGCGCCCCACCGGGGGAACCCTGGAGCTGCTCGGCGAGTCCGTCGGCGGCCGGGGCGAGCACCGCGCGCTGCGCCGCCGGATCGGCTATCTGCCGCAGGAGTTCGGCTACTACAAGCGGTTCACCGTCCGCGAGTTCGTCGAGTACATGGCGTGGCTGAAGGAGGTGCCCAAGGCGGACATCCCCGCGGCCGTGCAGCGCGCCGTGGAGCGGGTGGGGCTCGCGGACCGCGCCGACGAGCGGATGAAGACCCTGTCGGGTGGCATGGTGCGCCGGGCCGGTATCGCCCAGGCCATCGTCAACGACCCGACCGTCCTGCTGCTGGACGAGCCGACGGCAGGCCTGGACCCGGCGCAGCGGGTGCGTTTCCGGCAGCTGCTGCAAGAGCTGGGCACGGACACCTGTGTCGTCGTCTCCACGCATCTGGTGGAGGACGTCGCGGCCGCCTGCACGGACGTGGTGCTGTTCGCGGAGGGCCGGCTGGTCTTCCAGGGCACCCCCGACGAGCTGGCCGCAGCGGGCGGCCCCGAGCATGTGGGCGACAGTCCGCTGGAGCGCGGCTACGCGGCGCTGCTCCAGGGCTCCGCCGGGGAGAGGGGCGCCTGGTGAACGGCCGTGTCCTGCGTATCGAGCTGAGGCGGTCCGTGGCCCCGTGGGCCGGCGCCGTGATCCTGGTGACCGCCCTGGGGTTCCTGTACCTGCTGAGCGGGCCCTGGTGGAAGGGCACCGCGCTGTGGACGGCCCAGTGGACGTCCATGGCCATGTGGACGCGCACCCTGCTGATCTTCCTGTGGCCGCTCGCCGTGGCGCTCGGGGCGCTCCAGGGGTTGCGCGACCACCGTTCGAACGTCTCCGAGCTGCTGGCGAGCACCCCGCGGCCCGCCCGGCACCGCGCGGCCATGACGGCGGGCGCGACCACGCTCACCGTGACCCTGGCCTTCGGTCTCTTCGTCCTCCAGGGCGCGGTCCAGGTCCTCGCCCACGCCCGGTACCACCACCTGGGCTGGCTGCCGATCTCGCTGGTCGGGGGGTTCTCCCTGGTGGCGGGGGCCGTCCTCGGCATGGGGATCGCACGCGCACTGCCGTCCCCGCTCACCCCGCCCGCGCTGGCCGTGGCCTCCTTCCTGTTCACCGGTTTCGTACGGCAGTGGTCGGACACCGCGGTGCCGACGTCCACCCTGCCGAACCGGCTGGTGCTGTTGTCGCCGACGGTGGCGGACGTACGGGAGATCCTGCTCACCCTGTCCACCTCGGTGCACCTCGGCCAGACGGTGTGGCTGCTCGGCATGGCCGCGACGGGCTTCGCGCTGCTGCTCGCCGTGACCCCGCGCACCCGGCTGCTCGCCCTGGCCCCCGTGGTGGCGGGCGCGGCGATCGCCCTGCTCGTGCTGCCGTCCGACCCGCGCCGGACGTACGTCGTCGACAAGACCGCCGCCGCGCAGGTGTGCGACGGGCCGGTGTGTGTGGCCCGCGTCCACGAGGCACGTCTGGACGGGCTCGCGGGCCCCGGCCGCAAGGCGCTCGGCCTGCTGCGCGACGCCCTCGGCGACCAGGCGCCCACGACCATCCGGGAGATCACCACCCCACGAGGACTCATCGAGCGGCCCCAACGGTCCCGTACGGCCGTGCTCGTCGACTTCGACGACGACGCCTTCGCCCGCGTCGAGAGCGAGGACCTGACCCGGGCCCTGGTCGCCCAGGGCATGGCGCCGACGTGCTGGGCACGCAGCCAGCAGGAGAGCGGCACACTGGGCGAGACCGCCGCGCAGAGCGTGGTGGCGGGCTGGGCCCTCGGGAAGCTGGAGCCGATCCGCGGCACCATGCACCCCGCGGAGGAGCAGCTCGCCACGGCCCGCCCGGTGTTCCGGGAGCTGGAGGGGCTGCGCTGGTCCGAGCAGGTCGCGCGGATCAGGGCGGCGCACACTGCGGCGGTCTCCTGCGAGGGCGACCCGCTGACGGTACTGGAGGGCGGTGCGTCCCGATGAGGTGGCTGACGCTGTACGCGCGGTCCCGCCAGGTGCCCGCCTCCCTCGCCGCGGTGCTGGTCGGCGCGGTCGCGGTGTGGGCGCTCGCCGGGAACGGCGACGGACGGAGCGCTCCCCTGCTGCCGGTGTTCGCGCTCGCCGCCGGGGTGACGGCGGCCTCCGTCGGGCTAGGCGGTCAGGACGTGGCGCTGGACCGTACGGCCGCGATCCGCTGGAGGGTCCGCCGCACGGCGCACGTGCTGCTGATCGGCACGGTCGTCTGCGCGGTGCCGCTGGTCCTGGGGGCGCTCGGCGAGGACCTGGCGACCGCCGGGTTCCTCGCCCGCGACGCGGCGGGGCTGACGGGGCTGGTCGCCGCCGGGGCGGCGGGGTTCGGGGCGCGGTACGCGTGGACTCCGCCGATCGCCTGGTTGTCCGTCTCGATGGTCACCCCGTCCCCGGAGGGCCTGCCCGAGGAGGTGGCCGGCTGGCTGCTGCTGCCGCCGGGCACCCCCGCCGCCACCTGGACGGCGCTGGCCCTCGCGGCCCTCGGCACCACGGTGTACGCGCTCGCGGGCCCGAAGCGGTGACCGGCACCGGAGGGGCGGCGGAACTTCACGGGGTGCGGCAGCCGTTGGCAGGGTGACGCGTGGAACGTGCGCGGACGCTGGACGACATGGGCTGAAGCCGAGGTGGCACGGATGGCGATGTGGGATCGGATCAAGGACCAGGCCAAGGGGTTGCAGCAGCAGGCACAGTCACGGGGTCTCGGCGGACCGGGTCAGGGACACGGCCCGGGACACGGCCAGGGGCACGGCCACGCCCCGGGCCAGCCGTACGGGCAGGGGCACGGACGGCCGGGCGGGTCCAGCGGTTCGAAGGCCCAGCTGGTCAGCGCCCTCAAGTCCCAGCTGTCGTCGCTGAAGACGGAGCTCAAGAGCGGCGCCTACCGTGACGCGAGCATGGCCATGTGTGCGCTGGTCGCCGCCGCCGACGGCACGGTGGACCCGGCCGAGCGGCAGCACGTGGAGTCGCTGATCCTGAACAACGACGTGCTGCAGAACTTCCCCGCGGACCAACTGCGGCAGCGGTTCAACAAGCATGTGGACCAGCTGTCGTTCAACTTCCAGCAGGGCAAGGCGGCCGTTCTCCAGGAGATCGCCAAGGCGGCGAAGAAGCCTCAGGAGGCCCGTGCGGTCGTCCAGACCGGCTTCGTCGTCGCGGGCGCCGACGGGTACATCGCGCCGGCCGAGGAGCAGGTCCTGCGCGAGGCGTGCGGGGTGCTCGGGCTGCCGACGCAGGAGTTCGGCCTCTGATGTGACGGGGCCCCGGACAGGGAGCGACCCCAGGCCCGTCGGCCTGGGGTCGCTTCGTGTCGCGGGTGTCCGGGGACCGGCCGTCAGCCGGTCACCGGCCGCAGCTTCGCGCGGAAGTGCCGCAGGATCGGCGACTGCTCCACGATCCGGAAGCCGTGCACCGAACCGGCGTCCTTGGCGATCTTCTCCAGGGTCCGGCCGACGTGGTCGTAGTGGCTGCGCGTGTACACCCGGCGCGGCAGCGCCAGCCGCACCAGCTCGTACGGCGCGCTCTTGATCGGGTTGCCGTCCTCGTCCTCCTCGCCGAGGTAGAGCGACCCGAGCTCCGCCGAACGGATCCCGCCTTCGAGGTAGAGGCGGCAGGCGAGGGCGTGGCCCGGGTAGTTGTGGGGCGGTATGTGCGGCAGCAGCCGCCCGGCGTTGAGGTAGAGGGCGTGCAGGCCGGGCGGTTCGAGGATGTCGACGCCCGCCGCGCGGACCCGCCCGGCGAGATGCGTGGCGACCTCGGCCCGCTCGGCGAGATAGCTGGGCTCGGTCACCTCCAGCAGGCCGACGGCCATCATGTCGAGGTCGCGGCCGGCGAGTCCGCCGTAGGTGGCGAAGCCCTCGGTGGCGATGAGGAGCCGTTCGCACTTCTCGGCGAGTACGGGGTCGTTCAGTCCGATGAAGCCGCCGATGTGGACGATGGCGTCCTTCTTGGCGCTCATCACACAGCCGTCGGCGAGGCGGAACGCCTCCTCGGCGACCTGGCGCGGGGTGTGGCCGGCGTAGGCGGCCTCGTGGCGGGTCACCAGCCAGGCGTTCTCGGCGAACCGGGCGGCGTCCAGGATCATGGGCACGCCGTGGCGGCGGCAGAGCGCGGCGGTGGCCTTGAGGTTCTCCATGGAGACGGGCTGTCCGCCGCCACCGTTGTTGGTGATCGTCATGACGACCACGCGCACCCGGGAGGCGTCCGGGCCCTCCAGCCAGGTCCGCAGCGCGTCGAGGTCGATGTTGCCCTTGAACGGCTGCTCGCTGTCGAGGTCCTTGGCCTCCGGGCACGGCAGGTCATGAGCCTGACACCCGGAGAGTTCGACGTTGGCGCGGGTGGTGTCGAAGTGGGTGTTGGCCAGCACGATGCCGCCCGGTTCGAGGAGCGTCGAGAACAGGATGCGTTCGGCGGCGCGCCCCTGGTGGGCGGGGAGGATGTGCGGGAAGCCGGTCAGCTCCGTCACCGTCTTGTGGAAGCGGTAGAAGGAGCGCGAGCCGGCGTAGGACTCGTCGCCCTCCATGCCGGCGGCGAGCTGGGCGGCGGAGATGGCGCCGGTGCCCGAGTCGCTGAGCAGGTCGATGGTCACCTCGTCGGCCCGCAGGTCGAAGAGGTTGTAGTCCACCCGTTTCAGCGCCTCCTCGCGTTGCTCACGGGTGGTGAGGGCGAGCGGCTCGACGACTTTGATGCGGTAGGGCTCCACTGTGGTCTGTGCTCCTGTTGCTCTGTGGACTCAACTGATGGCTGATGTGCCGGGGACCGGCTCGCGTGCCGTGCCGGAGGGCGCCCGCTGGAGGGGCGGCGGGGAGGCCGGCGGCAGGACCTCGTACGCCTCCGAGGAGAGGTACGTCGTCACGCGCGGCGGTCTGCCCCGTTCGTGGGCCAGCGCCACGTACGCGATGAGCCCCCGCCCGTCCCGCGGTGCGCGCGGGGTGACGGCGGTCAGCGCCCGTTCGAGTACGGCGGGGTCGATGTCGTGACGGGCGAGGACGGCCGCGGACCGGTCGAGCGCCACCCCGTCGTGCGGGACGTACCCCCGGATCGGGACGTGCAGGGTGAAGCCGGTGGGCCCGCCCGTCGTCCGGGTGAAGGAGTGGCAGGTCAGCACGGGCCGCCGGTCGAACCGCGCCTCGGGGCCCGGTGTCCCGTCGTCGTAGCCCCCCGTCTGCCGGAGGAAACCTTCCAGCACCTCGGCGTCGGGGCCGGAACCCATCCGGGACAGCCCGCCCGCGTCGGGCACCCTCAGCTCGCGATGGGTGACGTACACCTTCACGCGGGGCGCCTGCCAGTCGCCGAGGTCGAGGGCGAGGAACGGGTAGCCGTCGCCGGGCGGCAGCGTGTCGAAGGCGCCCCGGTGGCCGAGCCGGTCCAGCGCCTCCCGTACGGTCTCGGCGGCCCGGTCCGCGCCGCGCGCCGCCGGGTTCAGATAGACCTTGACCTTGGGGACGCCGCCGGGCCGCAGTTCCAGCGCGATCCACAGGGCCAGCGGGCCCTCGGGGTCGTCGGGGAGGAACAGGTCCTCCAGCAGGTCCAGTTGGCCGGTGGAGAATCCCCAGCGGTCGGCCATCGAGCGGACGACCGCCAGCCCGGCCCGGCCGTTGTCCCGCAGGCTCTCGGCCCCGCTGCCCGGTTCCAGCAGCACCCGCAGGGCCGGGGGCCCGTCCGGGACGAACGACAGCGAGAACTCCACCGGTGTGGAGTCGTCGGAGAGGAACGTCCGGGCGGGGGGCGGCAGGTCCAGGGACCGTTCGGCCACCTGGGCCAACGCGTCGGTCAGCACCCGCGCATAGGTCTCGGCGTCGGCCTCGTCGATGCCCGACACCTGGCACAACCGCAGCAACTGGCCCGTCACGAGACCGCCGAGCGTCTTCGTCGCCCGCGCCTCGGCGGCGCCGGGCCCGCTCACGACAGTCCCCCCGGGGTCCGGGGGGACACAGAAAGATACCCGCCGACCTCGGCGGGTATCTCGTCGCGCAGTAACTGACGGGTGGTCACGCCCCCGGGGGAGGCTTCGTTCCCCAGAGGGCCGCGCCGTCGGGAGCGGTGGTGTGCGGCGGAAGGTCGAGCAGCGGCGTCGTCGGAAACGTGGTCCACGACACCTCCCTTGTTTCGTTAGTCACCACGAATGCCGCCGCGTTACTACCCCTTAGGTTGAATCTTCATGCAGTGTCTGGACGTTGCGCCTGTTGCGTGCATCACCCCTTCAACCAGGACAGGAAGGAACTCCAGACACCCGACCGCTCCGCCCTGCGCCCGGCCGGCGCCTGGTGGTCGGGCCGTGCGGTCTCCTGCGCACGCGGCGGGGTGGGCCGGTGCACGACCTGCGGGGTGAAGCGGCACGGCAGCACGGCGAGCGCCCGGTGGAACGGGCCCGGCCGCCAGGTCAGGCTGTCCTCGGGCACCGCCAGCTCGATGTCGTGCAGCCGGTTCAGCAGGTTCTCGATGGCCGTCATGGTGACCAGCCGCGCGAGGTCCTTGGACGGGCAGGCGTGCGGGCCCGCGCTCCACGCGAGGTGGGCACGCCGGCCGCCGGTCTGCCGGGCCGCCGCCAGCGCCGGGTCGGTGTTGGCGGCGGTGATGCTGACCAGCACCAGGTCGCCGGCGCGCATCTTCGTCCCGGCGAAATCCAGGTCGGAGGCCGGGTAGTGCGGCGCGTAGTTCGCCATGGGCGGGTTCTCCCACAGCGTGTCGTCGATGGCCTCCTCGATGAGGCCACCGTCGGCGTACCGGTCGTGGGTGAGCAGCCGGTGCAGGGTGTTGCCGATGAGGTTGCGCAGCGGTTCGGCGCCCGCGCCGAGCAGCAGGATCAGCTGGTGGACGAGTTCCTCGTCGCTCAGCCGGGCCTCGTGCCGCATCAGGTGCGAGGTGACGTCGTCGGCGGGCCTGGCCCGCTTCAGCGCCACCAGCTCGCCGACGGCCTGGCCCAGCACCATGTTGGCCTTCTCGGCGTTGACGCCCTCGAAGACACCGGAGATGCCGAAGACGACGCGGTCGCCGACGTCCGCCGGGCAGCCGAACAACTCGTTGAAGACGAGCAGCGGCAGCTGCTTGACGTAGTCGTTCATCAGGTCGACCGAGCCGCGCGCGGCGACCTGGGCTATCAGGTAGTCGGAGGCGCGCTTGGTCATCTCCGTCAGCTGCCGGGAGTCCACGCGGGCCAGGGTGTCGGTGATCGCCTGACGCAGCCGGGCGTGCTCGGCGCCGTCGGTGAACATGGCGTTGGGCCGGTAGCCCAGCATCGGCACGACGGGGTTGTCGGGGCCGATGTTGCCCTCGGCGACGTCCCGCCAGCGCCGGGCGTCCTTGCGGAAGTTGCCCGAGTCCTGGAGCAGGTGGAGCGCCGTCGCGTGGTCGGTGACGAGGGTCGCGTCCACACCGGGCGCGATCTCGACCGGCGCGGTCGCCCCGAAGTGCCGCAGGTACGCGTAGTACGCCTGGGGGTCGGCGGCGTACTCGGGGGTGTACAGCGGCACGGGCAGTCCGCTGCCGTGGGCGGGGCACCCGGGCGGCGGAACGGGGGAGTGGGGTTCGGGGGTCATGTCTTTCGTCTTGCTCCTAACGGGCGCGGTCCATCAAGTAGCGGACGAGCGTGATCAGTGCTTCGGCGGACGATCGCTCGTCGCGCGCGTCGCAGGTGACGACCGGGGTGTCGTCGAGCAGATCGAGCGCTTCGCGCAGCGCCCTCTCGTCCCGCAGGGGTGAACCGTCGAAGTGGTTGACGGCGATCGCGTAGTCGAGCCCGTACTGCTCGATCAGGTCGATCACCGCGAAGGAGTCCGCCAGCCGCTCGGGGTCGACCAGCACCAGCGCGCCGAGGGCGCCGCGTGCCATGTCCTCCCACATCTGCACGAAGCGCTGCTGTCCGGGCGTACCGAACAGGTACAGCACGACGCGTTCGCTGACGGTCAGCCGGCCGAAGTCCATGGCGACCGTGGTGGTGGTCTTGCTCTGGACCCCCTTGAGGTCGTCGATGGCCTCGCCCGCGCGGGTCATCGTCTCCTCGGTGGACAGCGGCGAGATCTCGGAGATCGACCCGATGAACGTGGTCTTGCCCACCGCGAAGTGCCCGACCACCAGGATCTTCACGGCGGTCTGGGTCTCCCCGCCACGGACGTACGCCTGCTCATCCAAACTTGGCCCGGAGACCATTCAGCACCTCCTCGAGAATCTGCAGGTTGGCCACGGGGGCCCGTTGCACGGGCGGGCGGCTGATGAGGTAGCCGCCCTCGGAGAGCGCGGCGAGCAGGATCTTCACCACGCCCACCGGGAGCCGCATGTGCCCCGCGATCTCGGCTACGGAGAGGTAGCCGCCGACGCACATCCGCAGCACCTCCTGCTCCTCCGGGGAGAGGCGGGCGGGCCGCTGCTGGTGGTCGGCCGCGGCCGTGACCAGCGTGATCAGCGAGAACTGACCCTCGCCGGGCAGATGACGGCCGCCCGTGATGACGTACGGCCGCACTAATTCGGCGGCTTCGTGCTCCTGCTTGTCGGTATCGCTCATGGCCGTACCACGCTGCTCTCGCGAGGCGGAGCAGTCAGAACCTTGCCCAACTGCCCGACAAGCTGCTGCATCCGGAAGGTGATGTCCGCCATGTCGACGTCCGAGGACGCGGACACGGCGAGGTAGGCGCCGGCGCCGGCGGAGATCAGGAAGATCCAGCCGCCGTCGAACTCGACCAGGGTCTGCTGCCAGCGCAGATCGGATCCGTCACAGAAGAAGGCCAGCGACCGGCTCAACGACTGCAGACCGCTCATGGCGGCGGCGGCCTTGTCCGCGTCGTCCTTGCTCACGTCCTTGGAGCGGGCCCGCTGGAGCCCGTCGGCGGAGATGAGCACGGCGTGCAGCGCCCCGGGGATCTCCAGGGCGCTGTCCAGCATCCAGGAAAGATCGTTGTTCATGAGACCTCGTGCCCTTCACTGCTCGCGTCACCGGTGCCGCCCGGCCGCTCGCCGCCCGGCTGCGTGGCGCGGCCCTTGTCCGTGCCCTGCTTGAAGGCGGCCATGATCGCCGCCGTGTCCTCGCTGCGCCGCCGCGGGGCGGGCGCGTCCGACGGGCCGCTGTTGGAGACGAGCTCCATGGGCCGCTTGCGCCGGCGCCGGGGCAGGCCGTCGTCCGTGGTCGGCAGGGGCAGGGAGGGCTCGGGGCCGGTCTCGCGCGCCACGGCGACCGTGTCGACGACCGGCGGCCGCTCCCGGGTCTCCTGGACGACCACGACGGGCTCCTGCGGCTCCTGCGGGGCCGGCATGTCGGTGAGCAGCTCGTCGGGCAGCAGCACGACGGCCCGCACACCGCCGTACGGCGACGTGGAGTCCACGGAGACCGTGAAGCCGAACCGCTCGCAGAGCACACCGATCACGGCGAAGCCGAACTGCGGCGGGTTGCCGAGCCCGGACACACCGGAGGCGCGCTCGCTCGTCAGGAGCTTCTCGGCCCTGGCCTTCTCCTCCTCGTTCATACCGACACCGGCGTCGTCGACGACGATGCAGACGCCCTTGGGGACGGTACGGACGTTGATCTCCACCACCGTGTCGGGGCTGGAGTAGCTGGTCGCGTTGTCGAGCAGCTCGGCGAGCGCGAGCGCCACCGGCTCCACCGCGCGGCTGGTGAGCCCGAAGTCCACCTTCGACAGGATCTGCACACGCTGGAAGTGGCGGATCCTGCCCTGGGCGCTGCGGACCACGTCGTAGACCGAGGCCACGTCGCGGTGGCGGCCGAGCCAGCCCTCGCAGAGCACGGCGATGGACTGGGCGCGGCGACCGAACTGCGCGTTCATGTGGTCGATCTCCAGGAGGTCCTGGAGCATGACGGAGTCGCCGTACTTGCGCTGCAGACCCGAGATGATGCGCTGCTGTTCGGCGGCGAGACCCTGGAGCGTCCTCATCGCGGACTTCAGGGCCGTACGCGTTTCCGCCTCGGCCTCCTGCTGCGCCTCTCGGACGGACTGGGAGTAATGAGTCTCCAACTCACCGTAGTGGTTCTTGAGCCCTGCGATCTCCTGTCGTAATCCGCGGGCCGCACGTCGCTGGCGAACAACGAGGGCGGCTGCGAGAAGGGTTAGGACAAGAAGAACCCAAAGCACCGGATTCTGTATGTATGGCGTCATGAGACCCTCTTCAGGCGGCTGAAGGCCAGCTACTGAAATCCCGTCAATGCGCGCAGACCGGAGGTCGCCCATCCAGGGTCGCCGCCCAGGCTGCCCCCTTGGCGAGAGGTGCCGCTTTTGCACCTATCCGTCCGTTCAGCAAGTGCGGTGATCGTATCACCGCATTGAGTCATGGCGAGACGTCAAGATGCGGAATCCTTATGAAACTTGAGCGACAGCCGACAGTTACTGGCCCTGCGCTTTTCGTAGTTGATGAACCACCGCGCGCGACCATACTGCCGGAACCGCGTTTCACCGGCGTCACGGGGTTCCCGTCCCCCGTCTCGCGCTGAATTGCCGCGCGTCAACTCGACGCGGTGCGACGCGCGGAACGTCCCGTTCGGCACCTCTCACGGAGGAGGCAGGGCACTAACCGGAAGCGGAAGCGGAAGGCGGAGCCGACGGGCCGACCGGTGTGTCCCGTACCGTGCCCGGGTGGACCTCTTCTCCCGTTCCTGGGCGGCGCTGCGCACGGCGGTCGCCGCGTTGCCCGACGAGGACTTCACCCGGCCCTCCGGGTGTGCCGGCTGGCTCGTCCGGGACCTCGTCTGCCATCTGGTCGTCGACGCGCAGGACGTACTGATCACCCTGGTGACGCCGGCCGACGCGGAGCCGACCGCCGACGCGGTGACCTACTGGACCGTGACGCACGAACCACCGTCCGGCGACGACCCGTTGGACGCGCTGATCGTCCGCCTCGCCGCCGCGTACGAGGAGCCGGCCCTGCTCAAGTTCCACCTCGACGACGTCGGCTCCGCGGCGGGCCGCGCCGCCGCGCTCACCGATCCCGGCCTCCGGGTGAGCACGCAGGACAAGGTGCTCACCGCCGGCGACTACCTCACCGCGTACGTCCTGGAGTGGACCCTGCACCACCTGGACCTGACGGCCCACCTGCCGGACGTTCCGGGGCCGCCCCAGGAGGGCCTGACCCGGTCCCGGGCTCTGCTGGAGGGCATCGCGGGGACGGCGTTCCCCGCGTCGTTCTCCGACGAGGACGTGCTGCTCGTGGGAACGGGGCGGCGGCGCCCCACGGAGACGGAGCGGGCCGCGCTCGGGGAGCGCGCGGAGCTGCTGCCGTTCGTGATCGGCTGACGCGCCCGTCGGTCGGTCAGACGTAACTCCAGCGCCAGGCGTTCGACTTGTACACGCATGTGATCCGGTCGCCGCCCTCGGTGGTGGTGACGGCGCCGTGGTCGCTGTTGCGGCAGAACTGCCCGGCCGAGTAGCAGTTGCCGGAGTTCGAGACGATCGTGCACGTGCCGGTGGTGTCCTCGTCCGCGCCGCCGGAGCCGGAGTCCGTGCCGGAGCCGCCGCCCGTACCCGTGTCGGCGGCCTTCGCCGTCTTGGTGACGGTGACCGTGGGGCGCGGCTTCGACTTTGCCTTGACGGTCTCGGTGACGGTCGGCGCGGGCTCGGGTATCGCCGTGACTGTCGCGGTGACGGTCGTCGCGGGCTTGACCTTGGCCTCGACCGGCTGCTGCCCGTCCTCCCCGGTGGACCCGGCGACCGCGCCCGCCACGAAGAGCGCCGCCCCGCCGATCCACACGAGCACGCGCTTGCGGAGGGGCCGGGTGTCGGGCCGCCGCGGAGGCGGCGGTATGGGAGTGGTGTACGGATTCGTCATCTCGCCCCCCGAATGTCGCAGGTGCAGCGACCGTAGTGCCCCACGGGGCGACATGTGAGGGGATGTGCGGAAGAGGTGTCCATCCTGTGACCACGGCCCGCGCCGCATGGTGCGGCGCCCCGGCCCATGGGGAAACCCCAGGTCTGCGACCTGGGGTTTCCTCGTGTGTCACCGGGTGGGCCGGGCCGTCAGCCCGGCAGGTCGCTCAGCCACCAGCGCTGGTTGAGGCCCGAGTTGGGCCACCAGACGCCCACGGACGCGCCGTCGCTCGTGGACTGGCCGTTGACGTCGGCGAGTTGGCCGGTCGCCGCGTTGAGCAGGGTCCAGGAGCCGTCACCGGTGCTGGACAGGATCCACTGCGCGGCCGCGTCCCGTGTGCCCTCGTCGGCCTCGACCGTCAGGGAGCCACCGCGGATCGCCAGACGCGTGCCGGCGGCCCCGTTGGTGATCGCGTACCGCGTGCGGTTGCTCGTCGCCCCACTGCCGATCCGGTCGACGGTCCACTGCTGGGCCTTCGTGGTGGGGTCGACGTTCTTGATGACGAGGCCCTTGCCGTCGCCCGCGACCGCGAGGTTCTTTCCGCTCTGCACGCCGGTCAGGGTGTACGTCTCGTCGTCGCGCAGCTCCGCGCGGTCCTTCGCCACCCCGGAGACGCCGTTGACCAGGAAGGAGGTCACGGACTGGGCGGGCACGGTGATCGTGGCCTTCTTGCCCTTGACCCGGACCGCCTTCTTCTTCACCAGCTTGCCGGCGGCGTCCGTCACCACGGGGGTGACCGTCGCGCCGGAGGCGACCTTGCCGAACCTCGACAGGTCCAGCGTCACCGCGCGGGACTCGGTGGTGCTGTTGACGTGGACGACCGTCGCCTTCTCGCCCTTCTTCGCGACCGCCGCCGTGCTGGAGGTGTCGTTCGTCTTGATCAGACGGTCGCCCGGCTTGATGTAGTGCGTGAAGTTGCGGGCGGTGTCGAACTTGGTGTTCGTGTAGATCGGGCAGGTCTTCAGGGTGTCCGTGGACTTGCAGGCGAAGGAGAGCTGGATGGAACCCCAGTTGCCGCCCTTCGCGGACTCACCGCCGGGCTTCATGTTGTCGTAGTCCTCGACCGGCTGCCAGAAGACCCACGCCTTCGGCTCCAGTTCGCGCAGGTCGTCGACCATGCGCTGGGCGAGGCCCAGACCGGGGCGCATGTCGGTGAAGCTCTGCCCGTCGCCCCAGTCGCCCTCGACCTCGCTCATCCACAGCGGCTTGTCGGCGGCCTTGGCGAGGTCGCGGACGGTGGTGCGCTGGCTGGTGCCGTAGGTGTGGACGTTCATCTGGCCGACGAGGTCGCGGACCTCCTGCGGGTAGGAGTTCCAGTTCGTGGCGAACTTGCCGGGGTTGGTCTCGTCCATCGCGGATATCTCCGCCCCGGTACGGGACTTGTCCAGGACCGGGCCGAGGGCGCGCAGCACCTTCTGCTGGAGTTCGGGGCCCATGTGGGCGCCCTCCTGGCGGCCGCCGGTGGGCTGCCCGTCCTCACCGAGCTTGGTTCCCCAGTAGTCGGTGTTCGGCTCGTTGAACGGGTCGAGGGTGTCGACCTTGATGCCGTGCGCCTTCTCCAGCCGCTCGGTGGCGCCGACCAGGTACTTGGCGAAGTCCTCGACCGACTCCTCCTTCAGCTGGTCCTTCGAGGAGTCGAAGCCGCCGGAGACATAGCCGCTGACCGTCATGAACCACGGCGGGGAGTTGCTGAACGCCTCCCAGCGCGTGATGTCCTTCTTGATGCGGTCCACCCACCAGCGCTGGGTGGCGTCGGCCTTCTTGTTCCAGTCGGCCGGGTCGTCGGCGTTCCACCAGTCGACGTCCTCGCGGGTGGTGCCCGCCGGGGCCTTCCACCAGCCCTCGACGGCGCCGCCGGCCCGCAGGTAGTCCTTGACGTCGGGGGCGTTGCCGCCGCCGATGTTGTAGCGGGCGATGTTGAGGTTGAGGCCGCTCTCCCCGAACAGGAGCTTCGCGAGCTTCTCGCGGATCTGCGGGGGATAGTCGCCGGTGGCGTTGGCGAACCACACCAGGCTGGTGCCCCAGCCCTCGAAGCTGTCGCCCTTGTACGAGGGGTCCGGCCGGACGGTGACCGACGCGGCGGCCGGTTCGGCGTGCGCCAACGGCAGTGAGGTGGTGGCCATGACGGTCCCGGTCGCCAGGGCGGTCACGCCGATGGCCCCGAGGAGCCGTCTCGTGCGGGTGCGGTGTGCCATCTCGAGTAACTCCAACTCTTCCACGTGGCGCGCGTCCCGGCGCGACACGAGAGATCGGGGCCCGCTGGTGCGGTTCAGGGCTGTTCCGGTGCGGTTCGCGGTGCTCTCGTATGGTTGGTGACAGGTCATGTTTACGTAAACATTCCTCGGCGCGATGTCTACACTGTCCGAATCTCGGCGGTCAAGGGAGTCGCTGCGGACCGGCGGTGTCGCCGAGCGGCGCGCGGACGGGGAGCCTGGGGGACAAGGTGGACACAGCTGACCGGGAGAGCGCGGCGGTACCGGGCCGCGGGAGCGGTACGGGGGCGGGGCCCGCGCCCCGCGCCCGGGGGCGGGGCGCCCGGCCCCGGCAGGGCCCCTCCATGAGCGACGTCGCCCGGCTCGCGGGCGTCTCCGCGCAGACGGTGTCCCGCGTGTCCAACGGGTTCGCCGGCGTCACCGAGGAGACCCGCCGCCAGGTGCTCGACGCGATGCGGGAGCTGGACTACCGGCCGAACAGCGCCGCCCGCGCCCTGCGCCGCGGGGAGTTCCGCACCCTCGGCGTGATCACCTTCTCGCTGTCCACGCTCGGCAACATCCGCACCCTCGACGCGATCGCCACCTCCGCCGCCCGCGCGGGGTACGCCGTCACCCTGCTCCCGGTCGCCGTGCCCACGCAGGACGAGGTGAACGGCGCCTTCTCCCGGCTCGGGGAACTCGCCGTGGACGCGGTGATCGTCATCATGGAGACCCATCTGCTCGACGCGGCGACCGTCTCGCTGCCGCCCGGCATCCCGGTCGTGGTGGCCGACTCCGACGCCGGCGACCGGTACACCGTCGTCGACACCGACCAGGCGGGCGGGGCACGGGACGCCGTACGGCATCTGCTGGACCTCGGGCACACGACCGTGTGGCACCTGGCGGGACCGGAGGACTCCTTCGCGGCCCAGCGCCGGGCGAACGCCTGGCGCGACACCCTCACCGAGGCGGGGCTGGTGCCGCCGCCCCCGGTGCGCGGCGACTGGTCGGCGGAGTCCGGCTACCGGGCGGGGCTCCTGCTCGCCGAACGGCCGGACTGCACGGCGGTGTTCGCGGCGAACGACCAGATGGCGCTGGGGCTGCTGCGGGCCCTGCACGAGCGGGGCCGGACGGTGCCGGACGAGGTGAGCGTCGTCGGGTTCGACGACATCCCCGAGTCGGGGTCGTTCCTGCCACCGCTGACCACCATCCACCAGGACTTCGCCGAGGTGGGGCGCCTGTGCGTCGAAGGTGTGCTCACCAGCATGCGGCGACCCACCCCCGAGCCCGGCACCACGCTCGTCCCGACCCGGCTCGTGTCCCGCCGCAGCACGGCCCCGCCGCCGGGCCACTGAGGGAAAGTCCCCCCACACTTTCCGATTTCCCGTGGCCAACAGTTTTATCGACCAAGTATCCAGAATTCAACGACGTAGAATAATCCCAGCAGATTTTTGTTCCCCTGAATGCCGGATTCCTCACTCCGGACGCCACTCGTTGAGCATGCGTGACTTGGCAGGATACGTACGGCGGTATTGAGACACAGCACATCTGGCTCCCCGACCCGAGGACTCCGTCCGACGACTGGGCGCACGACCAGCATTCGACCCAGATGTCGATGTCGGCGTCCGTCCCGGTGTCGGTACCGGCGTCGAGGCCCGTGCAGGTAAAGGTGCCGCCCCCGCGCCGACCCGTCAGCAGACGGAGACCACGGCCGGGGGCGCACATCTTTTCCGCCAACCCGAGAAGCATCACCGTCTTTTTTCTGGTTTTCACCATCACGGTGTGCGCGGCGACGATGCTCTCCTGGTCGATCTCCTATTCGTACAACCAGTTGCACGGCATCGCTCTGCTGGTGGTCTCGGAAAGACTGGCGCGATGGTGGCCGCTGACGGTGTACGGGCCGTGGCTGGTCGCGGGGCTCTCCATCCTGCGGGCGTCGGTGCAGCACCGGGCCGCCAGGCGGTCCTGGGCCGTGATGCTGCTGGCGTCGGGCACGGCGGTGGCGCTGTGCATCGGACAGACTCCGGGGTCGGTGCTCGCGATGGTCGTGGTGGGGGTCCCTCCGATCACCGCGCTGGTCTGCTTCCGGGAACTGGTCGGCCAGTTCTCCTCCCGGCACGGGCCACGACACGCCGCCGACACCGTCGGCGGGCCCAAGCAGCCGTGACCCAGCCGTGAAGCAGCCAGGACGGAAAACCCCAGGTCGTGGACCTGGGGTTTCGTCGTGCTCCGGTGTCCCCGGTGCCGTGACCGGTCGGGTCAGGCGCCCACGTACGCGGCGAGGTGTTCGCCGGTGAGGGTGGAGCGCGCGGCGACCAGGTCGGCGGGGGTGCCCTCGAAGACGACGCGGCCGCCGTCGTGTCCGGCGCCGGGGCCGAGGTCGATGATCCAGTCGGCGTGGGCCATGACCGCCTGGTGGTGCTCGATGACGATCACGGACTTCCCGGAGTCGACGAGCCGGTCCAGCAGGCCGAGCAGCTGCTCGACGTCGGCGAGATGCAGACCGGTGGTCGGCTCGTCGAGGACGTAGACGCCACCCTTGTCGGCCATGTGGACGGCCAGCTTCAGGCGCTGCCGCTCACCGCCGGAGAGCGTGGTGAGCGGCTGGCCGAGGGTGAGGTAGCCGAGGCCGACGTCCGCCATCCTGCGCAGGATCCGATGGGCGGCCGGGGTGTGGGCCTCGCCGCCGCCGAAGAACTCCTCGGCCTCGCTCACCGGCATCGCGAGCACCTCGCTGATGTCGCGGCCGCCGAAGCGGTACTCCAGCACCGACGCGTCGAACCGCTTGCCCTCGCAGTCCTCGCACGGGGTGGCGACGCTCTGCATGATCGCGAGGTCGGTGTAGATGACGCCGGCGCCATTGCACGTGGGGCAGGCACCCTCGGAGTTGGCGCTGAACAGGGCGGGCTTGACGCCGTTGGCCTTGGCGAACGCCTTGCGGATCGGGTCGAGGAGTCCGGTGTAGGTGGCCGGGTTGCTGCGGCGCGAGCCGCGGATCGGGGTCTGGTCGACGGAGACCACGCCCTCGGGCGCCGGGATGGAGCCGTGGATCAGTGAACTCTTGCCGGATCCGGCGACCCCGGTGACGACGCAGAGCACCCCGAGCGGAACGTCCACGTCGACGTCCTGGAGGTTGTTCGCCGTCGCCCCGCGGATCTCCAGGTGGCCGGTGGCCTCGCGGACGGTGTCCTTCAGCTTCGCCCGGTCGTCGAGATGGCGGCCGGTGACGGTGCCGCTGCCCCGCAGCCCCTCGACGGTGCCCTCGAAGCAGACGGTGCCGCCCGCCGTGCCGGCGCCGGGCCCGAGGTCGACGACATGGTCGGCGATGGCGATGGTCTCCGGCTTGTGCTCCACGACGAGCACCGTGTTGCCCTTGTCCCGCAGCCGCAGCAGCAGCTTGTTCATGCGCTCGATGTCGTGGGGGTGCAGGCCGACGGTGGGCTCGTCGAAGACGTAGGTGACGTCGGTGAGAGAGGAGCCGAGGTGGCGGATCATCTTGGTCCGCTGGGCCTCGCCACCGGAGAGCGTGCCCGAGGCCCGGTCGAGGGAGAGGTAGCCGAGGCCGATCTCGACGAACGAGTCGAGGGTGTGGCGGAGCTTGGCGAGCAGCGGCGCCACCGACGGCTCGTCCAGGGCACGGACCCACTCGGCGAGGTCGCGGATCTCCATCGCGCACGCGTCGGCGATGTTGAGCTTCCCGATCCGCGAGGACCGGGCCAGTTCGCTGAGGCGGGTGCCGTCGCACTCGGGACAGCGGGCGAAGGTCACCGCCCGGTCCACGAAGGCCCGGATGTGCGGCTGCATCGACTCGCGGTCCTTCGACAGGAACGACTTCTGCAGCTTCGGGATCAGCCCCTCGTAGGTGAGGTTGACGCCGTTGATCTTCACCTTGGTCGGCTCGCGGTACAGGAAGTCGTACCGCTCCTTCTTCGTGTACTCGCGGATCGGCTTCTCCTTGTCGAAGAAGCCGGACTCCGTGATGACCCGGACGACCCAGCCGTCCCCGGTGTAGGTGGGGATGGTGAACGGGTCCTCGGAGAGCGACTTGGAGTCGTCGAACAGCTGGGTGAGGTCGATGTCGGAGACCGAGCCCCGGCCCTCGCAGTGCGTGCACATGCCGCCGGTGCGGCTGAAGGTGACCTTCTCGGTCTTGGTCTTGTCCGCGCCCCGGTCGATCGTCATGCCGCCGCTCGCCGAGACGGAGGCGACGTTGAAGGAGTACGCGGCGGGCGGGCCGATGTGCGGGTCGCCGAGCCGGCTGAAGAGGATCCGCAGCATCGCGCTGGCGTCGGTGGCGGTGCCGACGGTGGAGCGGGGGTCGGAGCCCATCCGCTGCTGGTCGACGGTGATGGCCGTCGTCAGGCCGTCGAGCACGTCGACCTCGGGGCGGGCCAGATTGGGCATGAAGCCCTGGAGGAAGGCGCTGTACGTCTCGTTGATCAGCCGCTGCGACTCGGCGGCGATCGTGTCGAAGACCAGTGAGCTCTTGCCCGAGCCGGAGACACCGGTGAACACCGTCAGCCGGCGCTTCGGGATCTCGATGCTGACGTCCTTGAGGTTGTTCTCACGGGCCCCGTGCACACGGATCAGATCGTGGCTGTCCGCCGTGTGCGGCTCGGGCGACTGCGGGTCCGTCCTCTTGACCGTGCTCATCGTGTCTCCATCTGTTGCGCGACGCGGTGCGGATCGGGTGTGTCGTGGGAGGGCGTGGCAGCCGGCCGGTGGGGCGACCGACGGGGGGCGGTGACCGGCCGACGAGCCGGCCGTGGAGGGCAACCGGCTCGATCCAACCAGTTCACCGGCGGTGCGTCCGGTGGTTTTACGGACGGCTCAGCGGACCTCGTTGATCCGGATCAGGTTGCCCGAGGGGTCACGGAAGGCGCAGTCGCGGACGCCGTACGGCTGCTCCGTCGGCTTCTGGACGACCTCGGCGCCGCTCGCCCGCACCCGGTCGAAGGTGTCGTCGAGGTCGGGGGTGGCCAGGGTGAGACGGGCGTAGCTGCCCTTCGCCATCAGCTCGGTGATCGCGCGGCGCTCGTCGTCGGTGAGGGAGGGGTCGGCGGCCGGCGGCTCCAGGACGATCGACGTGCCGGGCTGGCCGACCGGACCGACGGTGATCCACCGCATGGCCTCGTAGCCGACGTCGTTGCGCACCTCGAAGCCGAGGGTGTCCCGGTAGAAGGCCAGCGAGGCCTCCGGGTCGGTGTGCGGGAGGAAGGTCCAGTGAATGGTGATGTCCATGGCCGTAACGCTAGGCGCGGCCCCGGCGGCAGCGCTTCTCCAATCCTGACCGGTTGGGCCGAGCGCGGGTCGCCGCCGGGACGACCCACGGCAGGGGGCCGGCGCTGAGGGACGGCGCCCGGCGTCCGGGTGCCGTTGTCAGTGGCCGGGTCTAGTCTCCGGACAACCGACCGTTCGCTCCTTTCAGGAGGTTCCATGGCCTCGCGACTCAACCCGTATCTCCACTTCGGCGGCGACGCCCGGCAGGCGCTGGAGTTCTACCAGGAGGTGTTCGGCGGGGAGCTGGTGCTCAACACCTACGGCTCGTTCGGGCAGGCCGAGGGCGGCCCCCAGGCCGACATGATCATGCACGGCATGCTGGAGACGCCGAGCGGCTTCACCCTGATGGGCGCGGACTCACCGACCGGCGCGGACAGCGCCCCCGTCTTCACCTACTCCGTGAGTCTGAGCGGCGACGACGACACCGAGCTGCGCGGCTACTGGGAGAAGCTCTCCGCGGGCGGCCAGGTGAGCGTTCCCCTCGACAAGCAGATGTGGGGCGACGTCTTCGGCATGTGCACGGACCGCTTCGGCGTCCCCTGGATGGTCAACATCAGCGAGCCGCGGGGCTGAGGGGGCGGAGCCCCGGGCTCGACGTGCGGCGCCCGTCGGCGTGGGGCGCCGGTCGGGGGCTCAGCCGAACATGCCCGGCTGGTAGTCGCCCGCGGGCTGCTGGACGATCACATTGACGCGGTTGTACGCGTTGATCAGGGCGATCAGACCCACCAGGGCGGCGAGCTGCTCCTCGTCGTAGTGCTTGGCGGCGTTCTCCCACACCTCGTCGGGGACGCCGCCCGCCGCGTCGGCGATCCGGGTGCCCTGCTCCGCCAGCTCCAGGGCGGCACGCTCGGCGTCGGTGAACACCGTCGCCTCGCGCCAGGTCGCCACGAGGTGGAGACGCTGCACGCTCTCCCCCGCGTGCGCGGCGTCCTTGGTGTGCATGTCGGTGCAGAAACCGCAGCCGTTGATCTGACTGGCCCGGATCTTCACCAGCTCCTGGGTCGCGTGCGGCAGCGTCGAGTCCAGCAGGGCCTTGCCCGCCGAGTTGAGGTGCTTGAGGACCTTGCCGGCCAGCGGGTTGGCGAAGAGGTTCAGTCGAGCTTCCATGGTGCGCTCCTCGGTCGTCGTGGCGTTCACACCTCATCGACGGGGCGGCCCGGCGAGACGTGACACGACGCGGCGTGACGCCCGTCACAGCGGCCGGGACGGAAGGTCACACGGACGGCAAGTGCCGTACGGCGAGCGCCGGTTACCGTGAAGCCCGCCTCCGTCAGGGGACGGAGCGGGCGGGCCGGGGGGAACATGCGCGGGGAAGCACGGGGGGCCGTCCAGCGGAGTGCGCGGCGGTGGTGGGAGCGCGGGAGGGCACTGGCCTCGGCCAGGCCCCTGGTCCTGGACATCGGGCTCGCCCTGCTGGTCCAGGCGGCGATGACGATGCCGTTCGTGGTGCCGCGCCCGCCCGAGCTGGAGCCGGCGAGCTGGCCGGCGTACGGGCTGACCACGCTCACCGTGCTCCCGCTGGTGTGGCGGCGGCGCGCTCCCTTCGCCGTCCTGCTGACCGTCCTCGCGACGAGCGCCCTGTACCGGCTGGCCCTGGACGGCCCCGGCCAGCCGCTGCCGTACACCGGGCTGGTGATCGTCCACACGGTCGCCGCGCAGTCGTCGCCGCGCAAACGGCTGGCCACCGGGCTTCTGCTGCTGGTCGCCGTCCCGGTCGGGGTGTGGCTCAACTCCCGCTCGCTGCGCGAACTCACCTTCTCCTTCTTCGTGTTCGCGGCGGCCTATGTCTTCGGCAGGCTGACCGACGCCCGCCGGCGCGACCGGCATGTCGAGGCCGAGCGGGCCGCGGCGCGCGAACGCGCCCGCATCGCCCGCGAGATGCACGACATCCTCTCCCACGCCGTGAGCTTGATGATCGTCCAGGCGGAGGCCGGCCCCGTGGCGGTGCGGACGGCACCGGAGCGCGCCGAGGCCGCGTTCGACGCCATCTCCGCGACCGGGCGCGACGCCATGGTCCAACTCCGGCAGATGCTGGGCGTGTTGCGCGAGGGCGACGAGCCGGGCGGGGCGGCCCCGCGCGAGCCGCAGCCCGGCCTGGACGAGCTACCGGCCCTCCTCGACCGGGTCCGGGCCGGCGGACTCCGCGTCGAGTACGGCACGCGGGGGCGGGCGCGGCCCCTGCCGGAGGCGACGGCGGCGACCGTCTTCCGGATCGTCCAGGAGGCCCTCACGAACACGGTCCGGCACGCGGCGGCCCGTACGGTGACCGTACGACTCACCTACGGGGAACAGGACTTGGACATCGAAGTGACGGACGACGGCCGGGGCCCGCAGGCCGCCCCCGGCGGCGGGCAGGGACGGGGGCACGGCCGCGCGGAGACCGGGTCCGGTGGTGGGCTGGGACGGGGGCAGAACCGCGTGGTGGCCCGGGCCGGTGGTGGGCATGGGCTCGTCGGCATCCGGGAGCGGGCGGCGGCGCACGGCGGTACGGCGGAGGCCGGGCCGGGGCCGGACGGCCGGGGGTTCCGGGTGCGGGTCCGGATGCCCGTGGCCCCGGCGGCGGAGCCTGTGGCGGGGGTCCCCCGATGACGATCCGGGTGGTCGTGGCCGACGACCAGGAGCTGGTGCGCAGCGGGTTCGCGATGATCCTGGACGCCCAGCCGGACATCGAGGTGGTCGCCGAGGCCGGGGACGGCGCCGAGGCGGTCGAGGCGGTACGCCGACACGCCCCCGACGTGGCGCTGCTCGACATCCGCATGCCCCGCCTGGACGGCATCGAGGCGTGCCGGGCGATCAGCGGACTCGACGGGGACGGCCCGACGGCCGCGGCCCGCCCGGACGGCCCGGAGAGCCCGGACGGCCTGGACGGCCTGGACGGCTCGGACGGCCCGGCGGGAGCGGCCCGCCCGGCCCGCCCTTCCACCGCGGCCCGCCCGCACGGCCCGCGCCCCCGCTGCCGGACGGTGATGCTGACGACCTTCGACTCCGACGAGTACGTGTACGAGGCGCTGCACGCGGGCGCGAGCGGGTTCCTGTTGAAGGACGTCCGCCGGGACGACCTGGCGCACGCCGTGCGGGTGGTGGCGCGGGGCGACTCGCTGCTCGCGCCGTCCGTGGCCCGGCGGCTGGTGGAGCAGTACACCCGGCCCGCCGCATCCCGGTCCCGGCGCCCCGACCCCCGGCTGGACGCGCTGACCGGCCGGGAGCGGCAGACCCTGCTGCTGCTCGCGCGCGGTCTTTCCAACGCGGAGATCGCCGCCGAGCTGGTCGTCAGCGACCACACGGTCAAGACGCACGTCGGCAACGTCCTCGCCAAGCTGGGGCTGCGGGACCGTATCCAGGCGGTCATCTGCGCGTACGAGACGGGCCTCGTCACGGCGGGCGACACGGCGCCCGGACTCTTCGGGACTCCCCCGCTCGGGGGAGCGTAGGGGCGGGGCTCCTCCCCCGTGTCGGCGAGGAACCCGCCCCGCGAAGACCGCCTGCGCGGGCGATCCCCGGGAAACCGCTGGTCAGCAGGATGGAGTCGTCATGAACCACGGCTCACACCCACGGAGTTGACCATGAGGAACCCGCGCAGGACCGCCCTCCGCGCCGTCCTGGCCACGGCACTCGTCCTCGGCGTCACGGCGGGCCCGTCGGCCCTGCCCGCCCTCGCCTCCACCACGGGCCCGGCACGGCCCACGCCTACGCTCACCCCCACCGCCGCCCCCGCCCCCGCACTCACCGGGCCCTCTTCCGACCCGTCCCTCTCCCGCCGCCTCTCCGCCGCCCTCGCCGGGCTTCCCTCCGCCGACGCGACGGCCGCGCTCGTGCGGGTCGGCGGGCGCGAAGGGGTCTGGCGGGGGAGTTCCGGCGTGCACGACCTGGTCAGTGGCCGGCCGGCGGATCCGGGCGCCCGGTTCCGCGCCGGTTCCGTGACCAAGGTCTTCACCGCGGCGGTCGTCCTGCAACTGACCGGAGAGGGCCGGATCGACCTGGACGGCAGCGCCCGCTCGTATCTGCCGGAGCTGATCCCGGCGTCGTACGAAGGCGTGACCGTACGGCAGTTGCTGAACCACACGCACGGCATCCCGGCCCCCGACTTCCCCGGCACCACCGTGGAGGAGTGGTACGCGGACCGCTTCCGGATCCACGACCCTCGGGACCTGGTCCGGTCGGCGACGGCGAAGCCGCGGGAGTTCGAGCCGGGGCGGCGCCAGCACTACCTCAACATCGGCTACACGATCGCCGGTCTGCTGATCGAGCGGGTCACGGGCGACACGTACGAGCACCAGGTCGGCGTGCGCGTGCTGAAGCCGCTCGGGCTGCGGGACACCACCTTCCCGGGGACGGACCCGCGGATCGCGGGCCGCCACAACCACGGCTACCAGACCATGCGCCTGGACGACGGGACGACCGGGCTGCGGGACGTGTCCGTGTGGGGGGCCACGGACGGTTGGGCGGCCGGTGACATCATCTCGACCACGGCGGATCTGGAGCGGTTCACCCACGCGCTGTTCCGGGGCCGGGTCGTCCCCGACGGCCCGCTCCTGGACGAGATGTTCACCCTGCCGAAGGTGACGGACCTCAAGACCGGCGAGGACGCCGCGTACTCCGTCGGCCTGTCCATGAAGGTGCTGGGCGGCCGGGAGGTGTGGGGCAAGACGGGTGGCCGCTGGGGCTACAACGCCGCCATCGCCTCCACGCGCGACGGCGCCCGCACCCTCGTCTACAGCGTCAACTCCACCGACGCGAAGGGGCAGGACATGAACAAGGTGGCCGAGAAGATCATGGTGGCGGCGTACGGCATGCCCGAAGGCACCGTGTCCGCCCGCTGACCCTTCCTCCGCCGGCCCCGCTACTCGCGGGTTAGGGTCATCGGCCTCGGGGCATGATCCACCAGGCCGGCCGGGGCGCGGGACGCGCTCCGCGGGGGGCGTGATCCGGGGGACACAGGGGGAGGGTCGACGATGAGCGCGACGGTGACGGCGGTCAGCAGCAACGCCGAGTACTCGTTCACCAAGCCGAACCGGGACGGAATCACCCTGCTCGCCGGGCTCGGGGTGGAGGGGGACGTCCACGCGGGGGTGACGGTCAAGCACCGCTCGCGGGTCGCGCAGGACCCCACCCAGCCGAACCTCCGTCAGGTGCACCTCATCCACGAGGAGTTGTTCGCCGAGGTCGCGGCGGAAGGCTTCGACGTGGCGCCCGGTGAACTCGGCGAGAACATCACCACGCGCGGGATCGACCTGCTCGGCCTGCCGGTCGGCACCCTGCTGAGGGTGGGCGACGAGGCGGTGCTGGAGGTGACCGGTCTTCGCAACCCGTGCCTCCAGATCGACGCCTTCCGCAAGGGCCTGCTGAAGCAGGTCGTCAGCCGGGACGAGTCCGGCGGGCTCGTGCGCAAGGCCGGAATCATGAGCGTCGTACGGCAGGGCGGCGTGGTACGCCCGGGCGACCCGATCGGGGTGGAGCTGCCGAGCGGCCCGCACCGCCCGCTGGACCGGGTCTGAACACCCGCTCCACCGCCTCACCCCTCCAGCGCCGCACCGACGCCTTTACGCCAACTCCGTTTTCGTACACGCGGGTTGACCCACAGTGAGCGGTGTCCGGCTACCCTTTCCCCATGCGACTTTGGCGGCGCCATGACAAGCACGCGGAGCTGCCGCGCGATCCGCGAGCCGACGAGTACCCGATGCCGGCCGTCCCGTACGGCTGGTACGCGGTGCTGCGGAGCCGGGAGCTGCCGCCGGGGAAGGTCGTCAGCCTGCACTACTTCGGGCGGGCGCTGATCGCGTTCCGCGGGCCGGACGGACGGGCCGCCGTACGGGACGCCTACTGCCCGCACTACGGCGCGCACCTCGGCGTCGGCGGGAAGGTCGTGGACGGCACGGTGGAGTGCCCCTTCCACGGCTGGCGGTTCGGCGCGGACGGGCGATGCGTGGAGGCGCCGTTCGCGGCGCGCACCCCGAAGGTCTCCCTCGGCGGCTTCCCGGTGCGCGAGCACAGCGGCCTCGTCCTCGTGTACGTCGGGCCGGGCGAGCCCGCGTGGGAGGTGCCGGAGATCCCGGAGGCGGTGTCGCGGGAGTTCACCCGGCCGATCGACGACACCTGCCGGGCGCGGATCCATATCCAGGAGATGCGCGAGAACATCGTCGACGAGTCCCACTTCCACTTCATCCACGGGCAGAGCGAGCCACCGGTGCAGCGGTGGCGGGCGGACGGCCCGTTCGCCGAGGCGCGCGGGTCGTTCAGCCGACGGGTGCTCGGCCGGGACATCGACAACACCTTCGACGCGTTCATGTACGGGCCGGGCGTGATGGTGGTCCGCACCCACGGCCCCGTGCTGTCGGTCACCGCCGTCGCGCTCACCACGCCCGTCGACGACCGCACGAGCGAGCTGCGGATGCTGTACCACCTGCGCGGACCGGCCCGCTCCCCCCTGCTCTCCGCCCTCCTCTCCCCCCTGCTCAAGTTCGTCTTCCGCAGGGAGGCGCTGGGCGAGGTCCGCGAGGAGGTCCGCATCTGGGACCACAAGATCCACCAGCCGCGTCCGGTGCTGCTCCCGCACGAGAAGGGCATCAGGGCGATACGCCGCTGGTACGCCCAGTTCTATCCGCCGCAGGCGCCCGACGAGGCCGCTCGGGGGCTGCCGGCCGCCGAATATTGGGCTGCGGGTGACGACCGGTCAGCTCTAGGCTCCGCCCGGGGGGCCGACAAGGTGCCCTGACGACGATCGGCCAGTTGATCGGAGACACGGGGATGACCTGTCAGCTGTACGCGCTCAGCTTCGACGCGAGCCGCCCACGGGACCTCGCCGCGTTCTGGGTCGGCGTCCTCGGACGGCGGCTCTCCGACGACCCGCGGGACGGCGTCGCGGTCCTGCCCGCCGACGAGCACGGGTTCCGTCTCGGCTTCGTCCCCGGCGACGAGCCCAAGACCGTCGCGAACCGGATCCACTTCGATCTGACGAGCACCTCGCCGGAGAACATGCGGGAGACGGTGGACCGGGCGCTCCGGCTCGGCGGGCGGCACATCGACGTCGGTCAGCGCCCCGAGGAGGGGCACGTGGTGCTCGCCGACCCCGACGGCAACGAGTTCTGCGTCATCCCGCCCGGCAACGCCTTCCTCGCCGGCTGCGGCTTCCTCGGCGCGCTGGCCTGCGACGGTTCGCAGGCGGTCGGGTACTTCTGGAGCGCGGCGCTCCAGTGGCCGCTGGTCTGGGACCAGGACGAGGAGACCGCGATCCAGTCACCGCACGGCGGCCCCAAGATCACCTGGGGCGGCCCGCCGGTCGCCCCCAAACACGGCAGGAACCGCCTCCACTTCGACCTCGCCCCGCCCCCGGGCGGCGATCAGCGGGCGGAGGTCGACCACCTCCTCTCCCTCGGCGCGAAGCTCCTCGACCCGGCGCCCCGCGAGGACGGCCGCATCACGATGCTCGACCCCGACGACAACGAGTTCTGCGTCCTGACGCCCCGCTAGAAAGCGGCGCCTGCCGTGCGGCCTCGGGCGACGACATCGCTTTCGCAACAGGCCCAAAGCCGTGTCCGTGAACGGCGGTTCCCGGCCCGCGACGAGCCGCCCGGACCCCTCCGTGTCACATTTCCCGGCCCTGCTGCGTCGGATCGGTGGAACACCACCGGCGCTCCGTCGTGAGGCGGAAGAGGGGAACGAGGCATGGCCGTTGACACGGCACCGGCGTACCGCGGGCTGACGTTCGTGCGGATCGCGGTCGCACTGCAGACCCTGACGCTCTTCTTCCAGGCGGCCACCGCCGGACTGCTGCTGACCTCCGCCCACGGCGAGCTGCTGCACGACGTGGGGGCCCGCGTAATGTACGGGGCCTGCATGCTCCACGTGCTGGCCGCGGTCCTCGCGTGGCGGCCGGGCGGCGCCTCCCCCCGGCCCGTCCTGTACGCCTCGGGTTTCCTCCTCCTCGCCTCCCTCCAGGTGGTCCTCGGCATCGCCCATCTGCCGGCGCTGCACGTCCCCCTCGGCATCCTGATGTTCACCGGGAGCGTGCTGGTGCTGCTGGGCACACGGCGGGGCGGGGTGCCGGGCAGCCCCGGTACCGGAAAGTGATCGCTTAACCTCGAACGTGGACGTCTGATGCGTGGGGTTCCGCGGTGAGGAGGCGAGGGTGCTCGGAAGGGGCACGCGTGTGCTCGCGGGCGGTCTGGGCGTGGCCTGCGTCGTGCTCATCGGCCCCAGTGCGCCGGGCGGGGGCCTGTTCGGCGCCTCGGCGCCCGTGAAGGCCGTCCGGGACGTCGTCCCCGACCGGGTCGTGACGTGGAACATCTGCAACCCGTGCGACACGAGTGACGTCGACCGGGCGGCGGAGATCGCCCGCTTCGCACCGCAGGTCATCGGTGTGCAGGAGGCGTGCGTACGGGACGTCGAGCGGATCCGGGACTATCTGGAGCATCTGCACGGGCTGGTCTACCACGTCGAGTACGGGCCGGTGCTGCGCAGCTGGAACCGCTGCGGCGGGGTGCCGTGGAAGCCCGGTGGCTTCGGGCAGGCGATCCTTTCGGCGGCGCCGATGACCGACCGCGTCAAGAAGCTCTATCCCGAGGGGGGCTCCGAGGAGCGCGGGTACCTGGCGGTCACCACCGCCGTGGACGGCAGGCCGGTCCGGGTGTTCAACACCCATCTCGCCCAGCGGAGCCAGGAGGCGGTCCGGGAGGGCCAGGTCGGGGTGCTGGCGAAGGCCGTCGCCCGGTACGACCGCGCGATCGTCATCGGCGACCTCAACGCCGTCCCGGACGCCCCCGAACTCGCCCCCCTGTGGGCGCTGGCCACGGACGCGGACCCCGGGTGCCGTCCTCCGGCCACCGGGGACTGCGAGGTGACCACCGACTGGCGGCTCAAGTTCGACTATGTGTTCCTGCGCGGCGTCGCCCCGTTGGAGCAGGGGGTGCACCGCACCCCGGTCTCGGACCACGACCTGGTGCACGCCGACGTCGACACGGCCGGGGCGGCCGCCGGGGACACCCGACCCGAGGGGTGAGCCCCGGGGCTGCGTGCCCCGGAGTACGAAGACGGCTCCGGTCACGGTGACTACCGCCGGGTAGTGGAGAGATCCCGTGGAATCTCGGCCCCAGTGGCACCGCGCTCGCCTTTTTGCCCTCTGAGCAGCTAGACATTGCCCCGACTCACCTTGACCAGTGGGTACTTGAGGGCAGGACCAGCACAGGGGGAAGGACACATGACGACATCCCATGGCGCACCGAGACGTTTCGGTCGTCTGAGAATGGCGGGGGCCGCGCTGGCGGCTCTCCTCGTCGCCGGCACGGGGACGGCGACCCAGGCGACGGCCTCGCCGAAGGCACCGGACACCCTGCCGACCCCGCCCGTGCCGTCCCTGGCGTGGACGGACTGCCAGGGCGGCTACGAGTGCGCGAACGCGGACGTGCCGCTCGACCACCGGAACCCGACCGGCCAGAAGATCACCCTCGCGGTGGTGCGCAAGAAGGCCGCGGACCCGGCCAAGCGCAAGGGCACGCTGTTCATGCAGCCGGGCGGGCCCGGCAACTCCGGTGTGGACTTCGTCCGCAACAACTACGACGACCTCCCGGCCGCCCTCCGCGAGTCGTTCGACGTGTTCGGCTACGACGTCCGCGGCGTAGGCCGCAGTTCGGCGCTCACCTGCTTCGACGACACCCGCTACTCGAAGGCCGTCACCGACGCCAAGGGCGTGCCCGGGCCGGACGCGTTCGGGCCGGCGCTGACCGAGGCCGCCGCGTTCAACCAGGCCTGTCTCGACAACGCGGGCTCGCTGCTGCCGTACGTCGGCACCGAGTACGTCGCCCGTGACATCGATCTGCTGCGCCGAGCCCTCGGAGAGGAGCAACTGACGTACTACGGGCGGTCGTTCGGCTCGTACATCGGCAC
>NZ_JAMGBG010000068.1 GCF_023516595.1 Streptomyces neyagawaensis
GTTCAACCAGGCCTGTCTCGACAACGCGGGCTCGCTGCTGCCGTACGTCGGCACCGAGTACGTCGCCCGTGACATCGATCTGCTGCGCCGAGCCCTCGGAGAGGAGCAACTGACGTACTACGGGCGGTCGTTCGGCTCGTACATCGGCACCGTCTACGCGTCGATGTTCCCCAAGCGGGTGCGGGCGCTGACGCTCGACGGGGCGTACGACCCGTACGCGTACGCCTACCGCCCCTACGCGTACGACCGGGCCCAGTACCTGGCGTTGGACGGCGCGATGGGCCGCTTCCTCGACTGGTGCGCCGCCGACCAGGCCACCTGCGGGTTCGGCGACGGCGACCCGCGCGG
>NZ_JAMGBG010000069.1 GCF_023516595.1 Streptomyces neyagawaensis
CGGCGCCCGCGCCGACCGCCACGAAAGGCCGGCCGACGAGTGCGACGCCCGCGCCGACCGCCGCGGACTCCGAGTTGACGACTACGGAACCCCGGCCGACCGCCGCGAACGCCGACGGGGCGGCGCGTGACCTGCCCGCCGTCCTCTACCCCCTCCAGCCCGACCACCCCGAACTCGTCGCCCCGTTCGCCGCGTCCGTCGCCCGCACCGGGGCGCGGCGCCTGTGGCTCTGCCAGTCCTTCCGCGCCGAACCCCACCAGGTGCTGGCCCATCTGGCCGGGATGGGGCACACCGTGCCCGTGGGCACCGCGGTGACGCTGCTGCCGCTGCGGCACCCGTACGAGGCGGCGCTCCAGGCCCGCTCGCTGGCGTTGCTCACGGGGCAGCCGGTGGTGGCCGGGTACGGCATCGGCACGCCCGACTTCGCGAAGGGCCTCGCGCCGGAGCCGTACCGCAGCCCTCGTACGGCGGTCGGAGACTACGTCCGCTCCGTACGCTCCCTGCTGGACGGCGAGAGCGTGGCGTACGACGGCCCGTACCACCGGCTGCACGCCGAGCTGCCGCCGGTCGGGCCGCACGCGCCGGTGGAGGTGGGGGCCGGGGTGCTCCGGCCCGGCATGGCGCGCACGGCGGGCGCGACGGCGGACGTGGCGATCACCTGGATGACCCCGCCGGCGTACGTACGGGACGTGCTCGTACCCCAACTGGCCGAAGGCGCGGCCGAGTCGGGGCGTGCCGGGCGGCCCCGGATCGCGACGGCCGTGCACGTCGCCGTCGCCCGGCCGGGCCGCGACCCACGCCATCTGGCCCGGGTCGCCGCGGGCGCGCACCTGGGCGCCCCGCACTACGCGGACATGCTCCGCCGCGCCGGCCTGGACACCGACGGCCCGGACCCCGCCGCCGAACTGCTGCGCGCCGACGTCGTCGTCACCGGCACACCGGAGGAGATCGCCGCCACCCTGGCCCGCTACCGGGCGGCCGGTGTCGACGAGATCCTCCTCAACCCCACCGCCGTCCTCCTCACGGAGGGCGTGCACGCGGCGGTGGACGACATGGAGGAGATCATCGCGGCGACGGCGGGGTGACGGTCCCCGCACGGGACAGCGGCACCGCCGTGAACGCGACCTCGGCGGCGCCGCTCCGGTTGACGTAGTCGACCCGCAGGGTGTGCCGTCCGGACGGGATGGTGAGGTCGACGCTCCGCGAGACCGGCACCGGGCCGTACGTCGAGACCGGCGTCGGGACGGCCGTCGCGCCCGGAGACGAGCCCGGCGTCGGGACCGCCGGCGCGCCCGGCGACGCGTCCGGCGTCGGGACGTCGCCGTGGACCTCACCTCGGAGGTCGATCCGCAACCGGCCGTCGACGTACACGCGGACGCCGCCGTCCCGCCCCGACGCGACGAGGGTGAACGGACCGCCGGAGCCGAAGTCCCGTGTCACGCTCCACCGCACACCGAAGTGGTCGTCCGGCAACCCCGGCGCGGGCGCGTCCGTGCCCCAGTCCTGGTCGATCGCGCTGTCGCAGTCCGTCGTCAGCGGCGTACCCGAGAACGACGTGTTCGCGAACATCTGCCGTTTGAACACGGACGGCGCGCAGGTCACGGCCGCCTCGGCGGTCAGCGCGTACACCCCGCCCATCGCCGCGGCGATGACCGTCGCCACGGCGGTGGCCCCCACCCGCCGCCGTCGACGTCCCCGGCGCCACCGACGCCCCGTCCTCCCGGACGCGGAACGAGAACCCTCGGACATCACTCGCAGCCCTTTCGGCCCACAGACACGGAACGAATGACCTTCGGCGTGGGGGTGGTGGGGCGCTACAGCGCAGGTGGGGCTGCTGGGACGCCTGAGCGCGTAGCGGCGAGGATAAGGGATGCCTTTCGGGGTGGGAACGGGCGGTCGCATGCCGAGACCGGCCGAGGTCGGCCCAGGCGGCCGGAGGCGGGGGGCGGAGGCGGGGTCAGGTCGTGCGGGCCGGGGCCGGCTGTTCGCGTCCCCAGGCGGCCAGTGGCTGGAGGGCGTCGTTGAGGCGGATGCCGGACTCGGTCAGCGAGTACTCGACGCGGGGCGGCACCTCGTCGTAGGAGACACGGTGCACGACACCGTCGGCCTCCATCTCCCGCAGATGGGAGGCCAGCACCTTCTCGGTGATCCCCGGGAGCAGTCGGCGCAGTTCGCCGAAGCGGCGGCAGGGCTGCTCGTGGAGCGCCCAGAGGATGAGCACCTTCCACTTGCCGCCGATCACCTCCATCGCGGTGTCGATGCCGCAGACGTGTCCGTCCGGTGTGCCCGGCCGGTTCAGCGTCGTCATGCCCCACCCTTCCGACGTGCTCGCTCACCGCGGGGTAACCACCCACCGCGAAGTGCGTACTTGATCGATTCCGGAGCTGTGACCAGCCTGTTCGGCATGACACAGAACCCTGTTGAGAAGACGCCCGTCACGCTGCTGGGGCTCGGTGCGATGGGCACCGCGCTGGCCCGTGCCTGGCTCGCCGCCGGCCACCCGCTCACCGTCTGGAACCGTACCCCGGCCCGTGCCGCGGCACTCGCCGCCGAGGGCGCGACGGTCGCGGACGACGCCGCCGAGGCGGTCCGGGCCAACTCCTTGATCATCGCCTGTTTGTTGGACGACGCGTCGGTCGCCGAGGTGCTGGCCGGTACCGACCTGACCGGCCGGGACCTGGTCAACCTGACCACCAGCACCCCCGAACAGGCCCGTGCCCGCGCCGTATGGGCCGACGGGCGCGGCGCCCGCTACCTGGACGGCGGGATCATGGCCGTCCCCCCGATGATCGGCGTCCCGCAGGCCGGCGGTTATGTCCTGTACAGCGGTTCGCGGGAGCTGTTCGAGCAGCACCGGGGGACCCTGGGCGTCCCGGCGGGCACCACGTACGTCGGCGGGGACGCGGGTTTCGCCGCCCTGTACGACGTGGCGCTGCTCAGCGCCATGTACGGCATGTTCGCGGGCACCGCGCACGCCTTCGCCCTGATCCGTCGGGAGGACATCGACCCCGCCGAGTTCGCCCCGCTGCTCGTCGGCTGGCTCACCGCGATGGCCCCGTCGGTGCACCAGACCGCCGATCAGCTGCGCAGCGGCGACTACACCAGGAACGTCGTCTCGGACCTGGCCATGCAGGTGGCGGGCACACCGACGTTCCTGGAGACCGCGCGGCAACAGGGCGTCAGCCCCGAACTGCTCACCCCCTACTTCGAGCTGATGCGCCGCCGCCTGACCGAGGGCAGCGCCAAGGAGGACCTGACAGGCGTGATCGACCTACTGCTGCGCTGACCGTCCTGGAACACCACAGGTGGTCGGGGCCGGCCGAACGGCCAAGCCCCACCGTGCCGGTCCGCCCCCGAAGCCGTGCCTCGTGGCGGCGAGTACGCCTGCCACCAGGATGTGAATGTGATCCACGAGCGCAAGGTCTGGGTACCGGACGCCTTCGTCGCTCCAGAAGACACCGAGTCGTGTCGCGACGAAGAAGACATGGGAGTCAGGGCCGACTCCGTCAACTCATCGTCGAGGTGGTCTCGCCCGGCACGCGGAACCGGGACCGCGACCGGGTCAGGAAGCGCCGTGAATACGCGCGTGCCGGCATCCCCGTGTACGTCGTCATCGACGACCACGACGGCGAGGGGGGGCGGTCACCCTCTTCACCGTGCCTCGCCCCGACAAGGCGGACTGGGAGGACATCCACCGGGTGCCCTACGGCACGGAGGTCGTCATTCCCGAGGGTCCGGCCAAGGGGGGCGCCGTCACGGAGGCCGTCACCGGTCGGCTCCGGAGCTGACGCTCGACCCGGCTCGTTGACCGCTGGTCGCCCCCGACTGAACCATCAGGCCCCAGGTGGTGTCTCACCAGGCGATACGTGTGCGGCGCTTGCGCTTCTGGGGAGGCAACTCATGGCCATGGTCGGGCTGTTCTGGATCGCCGGGGACGGTGGGGTGTACGTGGGGGCGGAGCCCGAGGGGGCCGGGCGGGGGCTGCGGCTGACCCGGGACGGCGTCGTGGGGCTCGGCGTGGACCAGGGCGGCGAGTGGCGGTGGGCGGATCTGCGGTCGGTCGCCCTGCGGTACGTGCGGATCCGGTCCGCCGGGCGGCTGGTGGTCACCGCCGCCGTCGACCTCGCGCTCAGCGCCGTGGCCGGGGGCGGTGGCAGCCCCGGGGCCTTCGAGGTGCACCTGGAGACGGCGGACGGGACCACCGTCGAACTGGAGGCCTACATGGCGTCCGCCGTCGGCGGCTACGTCGAGTCCGAGTACGACCTCTCCGTCGCCCTCCTGAACCGCCTCGTGGACGGCACGGCGGACCTCGGCCCCCTGGAGGACTGGGGACGCGCGTACGCCGCCGAGGGCACCCTCCGGCGCGAGGAGCGGGAAGCGCTCCTGCGGAAGTGGACCGACGGCTGAGCCACCCGGCCCAGGCCCCGACCCCCCGGCCCCCGGCGAGGCCCACCGGTGACGCCCCCGGTGACGCTCAGTGACCGTAGAGTCGGGTCGCCGTCAGGGGGTCGGTGGCTCGGCGATCTTCGTGACTCGGTCCGGCGTGGCGGGCGTACGGAGTGACGTCCGCCACCCGTCGGGTCCCGCCCCGGTGCCCGGGGAGCGGCACGGTGGGAGGCCGTACGTGGTGATCGTCCCGTTCTTCTCCCACATGTCCGTGTCCGCCCGGTGGCCCGCGTCAGGGCCGCCTCCGTGAGTCCGGTCACCCTCTCTGGCCTGCCCCTTCCTCGGACCTCTGCCCCGACGGTCGCCCTCGCCGGCCCTCGTGATGAGTCAACAGGCACTGCGCCGGGCACCGTTCGGCCCGTGTCGTTTCCCGCACCGCCCCCGGCCCCGCGGGCCGTGAAGGGCGCGCGGCGACAGCGCGAGTCCCTTGCTTTACCCTCTTCACACCGAGACCACACAACGCTGTTGTCATCTCGTTAAGTGATTACTCCTTGACGCTGCGGTGATCAGCGCGTTGGCTTTCAGCCACCTGGGTCTCAGTGCCGACCCACGCCCGGAAGGCCCTTGATGTGAACGCCCGTAAGACCAGCACGACCGGCACCAGCCGTATACGTCGTACCGCCCTGCACCGCACCGCCACCGCCCTCGCGGCGTCCGCCGCGGCCGTCTCCCTCGCTGCCTGCGGGGTCGTGGACGTCGGCAGCAGCGCGGAGGCGAGCCCCACGAAGGGCGACGACATCACGGTGGGCGTTCTCTTCCCGGACAAGGAGACCAAGCGCTACGAGCAGTTCGACCTCCCGATCATGAAGAAGAAGATCGGCGAACTGACCGACAACAAGGCGACGGTCCAGTACGCCAACGCGGACAAGGACCCGGAGACCCAGATCGAGCAGCTCGAGCGGATGGTGACCGACAAGGTCGACATCATCGTGGTCGACGCCGTGGACTCCAAGAGCATCGCGAGCGCCGTCGAGACCGCCGACAAGGCCGGCATCCCGGTCATCGCCTACGACCGGCTCGCCCAGGGCCCGATCGACGGCTACGTCTCCTTCGACAACGAGCTGGTCGGCCAGGTGCAGGGCCGCTCCCTGGTGGAGAAGCTGGGCGACAGCGCCGCCAACAAGATCGTCATGATGAACGGGTCGACCACCGACCCCAACGCCGCCATGTTCAAGGAGGGCGCCCTCTCCGAACTCGGCGACAAGGTGACGATCTCCGAGACGTACGACACCAAGGACTGGGACCCGGTCGCCGCCAAGGCGAACATGGAGGAGGCCGTCGCCAAGCTCGGCGCCGGCAACATCGACGCCGTCTACGCCGCCAACGACGGCATCGCGGGTGCCGTCATCGACGTCCTGAAGACCGCCGGCGTCTCCAAGGTGCCGCCGGTCACCGGGCAGGACGCCGACCTGGACGCGGTGCAGCGGATCGTCGCGGGCGACCAGTACATGACCGTGTACAAGTCGTTCCCGCTGGAGGCGAACGCCGCCGCCGAGATGGCCGTCGCCAAGGTCCAGGGCCGCTCCATCGAGTTCGACGCCCTCGCCAAGGACAGCGTCGACTCGCCGACCACCAAGAAGATCCCCGCCCAGCTGGTTCCGCCGGTCGCGCTGACCAAGAAGAACATCGCGGACACGGTCGTCGCCGACGGCATCTACACCGTCAAGCAGATCTGCACGGCCCCGTACAAGGCCGCCTGCGACGCGCTCAAGCTGAACTAGCACCGGGCCCCGCCACGACAACGACGTCAGCGAGGCGAACGCGGCGTCAGTGACGACAAACGACGTCAGCGGCGGCGAGCGGCCGGGAACGGCCCTCGCTGCCGCCGCCCGTCCTCGCCGCTCCCCCGTCGCCGTCCTGCGTAGATCCTGTGCAGTCCCCGCGTCAAGATCACACCATGGTCTAGGGTTTCGGCCTGTCATGTCGTGATCACGGGGGACGACTGTCGGGATGCTTCAGCACAACGGGGACCCGGCGGAGCGCTGCGCGCGCACCGCCGCCGGGGGATCAACACACGCAGCGGGGCCACACCCCGACGCTCCCGCGGCCGCGCGGCGGTCCACGGGGGCAGCCCGATGGGCATCCCGCTCCACCGCGTCCCTCGCCCCACCCCTCACCCTGGCGCTCTCGCTCGCCCTCCTGACCGCCTGCACGGCGGTCGACAGCGGTGAACCGGACGGCGGCGGCAAGAACCCCGCGCCCGGCGACCGCCCCACCGCGTCCGCCGGCGCCCCCGCCTACGACGGCCCCCGTCTCCCCGGCTTCGCCGCGAAGCCCGCGTGGAGCCTGGCCGCCGGCCACACGGCACCCGGTGTGCTGGACCTGGGCGGCACCCTGCTGTTCGCCAAGGACGCGAGCGGCGCCTACCTCAAGGACTTCGACGACGCCGAGGCGTTCCTGGAGCCCGACACCTGGGGCGACGACCGCCGCTCACCGGCTCCGCAGGGGCCCAACCGCGTGCTGCACCTCTCCGAGGCCCCCCAGCCGCTGACGCTGGAGTTCCGGGACACGAGGACCGGGAAGCTGCGTGCCTCCCTGAAGGCGGCCACCGACTCGGTGACGCTCACCGGTTGGCGCGACGGCGCCCCCGCGGTCGCCGTCGGCACGTCGCGGACCGCCGGGTCGGACGGGCTGACGGCCGAGAAGACCACCTCGACGGTCACCGTGTACGACGGCCGGGGACGGAAGCTGGGCGCGACCCCGGCCACGCGCCGCCCCGAGACGGGCCTGTACTACGCGGCCGCCCTCAGCGAGGGCTACCGCGTCGACCCCGCCGACGCGACCGTACGGCTCACCCCGGTCGGCGGCGGCACCGCCCGCACCGTCACCTGCACCGAAGAGGGCGCCGACTGCGCGTACGACCCGAGGACGGGGCTGATCGGCGCCGCCCGCGCCACCGCGCCGCCCGTCCTCGGCGGGTACGGCGCCGGGTTCGAGAACGCGAACGTCGGCGGCACCGACATGGTCCGCATCACCCTGAGCGACCTCGCCACCGGCAAGAAGGTCTGGAGCAGCGCCGACGCCGAGATACCGCCCGGCGTGGAGCTGTACGACAACGGCGACCCGGACCTGGAGCCCATGCCGGACTCCGAGACGCTGTCCCTGCTCCGCGTCACCGACGGCCGGGTCCTCGTCGCCTGGCAGGCGTCCCAGAGCGACGACGACACCTGGATCCACGCCTGGTACGACCTCGAGTCCGGTGACCTGACCGACTCGTACGAGGCCACGCGGTCCGTGCTCCTCGCCCCGTCCGGCGACCTCGCCGCCGAGGACGCCGTGCCCGGCGGCACGTTCACCGGTACGACGGTGTGGCGGCTGCCCGGCGGCAAGCGGCTGTGGACGCAGGAGGAGGGGGCGGACGAGACCCCGCTGGACCCCGTGCGGTTCACCCGCGACGGCTCGGTCCTCTACGGGTACACGACCGCCGAGGACGGCACGGAGCACGGTCTGGCCGTCGACCCCCGCACCCGCGAGGTCCTCGCCGAGGACCTCCCCGTCGACCACGTCCCCGCCGTCGACGAGGCCACGGGCTACGGCCACCTCTCCACCACCGAGGGCTTCCACGCCTTCGCGCCGGCCGGCTGACACCGCCGCCCGGCCCCCTGACACCCCCCAGCTCCGCCCCACCTACCTGAGGAACCCTCTTGCGTACCCGAATGTCTGCCTCCGCCTGCGCCCTTCTGCTCGCCCTCACCGTCACCGCCTGCGGCGACGACGGGGTCGAGCTGCCGATGGCCGGTGACACGGAGGCGGTCGCCACCTACGTCGACAAGAACGTCGGCTGCCAGGACACCGACTTCTACACGTCGTCCGATCTGGCGGAGATCCGCGCCGAGTTCAGCGACGCCATCGACGGCGGCGGCGACTGCGACGTCGACGACGACACCGACATCGACTTCCTGCACGTCACCGACATGACCGAGTTCCAGAAGGACCTGGCCGCGTCCGACGAGTCCGACGACAACGGCCTCATGATCGGGATGAACTTCGTCCTCGACGTCGACCGCGACGAACACGCCCGGACCCTGCTCGACGCCGGTCTCCTCTACATCGACTGCGAGCCGGGCCTGGAGATTCCCGACACGTACACCCGCGTCGAGGCCGAGGCGGGTTGCGTGCTGACGAACTACGAGCGCGAGTGACGAACGGGAGGGACGAGAGCGGGTGACCGTCCCGCCGCCCGTCCCGCTCACGCCACCCGTGTGAACTCGATCGTCACCTCCGGCGGGCCCCCGGTCACCCCTCGGTAGATGCCCTTGTGCGGGGTGACGTCGTCGTAGTCCCGGCCGCGCCCGACGACGACGTGGGACTCGTCGGCGCGGACCCGGTTCGTGGGGTCGTAGCCGGCCCAGTCGCCCGCCCAGTACTCGATCCAGGCGTGGCTCTGCCCCGCGACGGGCCGGTGCAGTTCCGCCTCGCGCTCGGGGTGGAGATAGCCGGAGACATAGCGGGCGGGCAGGCCGAGGCCGCGCAGCATGCCCAGGGTGAGATGGGCGATGTCCTGGCAGACACCGGCCCGCTGGTCCCACGCCTCCGCCGCGCTGGTGTGCACACCGGTGGCGCCCGGCACGTACGCCACATGGTCGGCGACCATCGCCGACACGGCGACCGCCGTCTCGTGCACGTCCAGCCCGGCGGCCGCCTCCCGCGCCCGCTCGACCAGCTCCGCCGGGAGCGTGGTGCGGCGGGTCGCGGTCAGGTACTCCAGCAGCCGGGAGTCGGCGGTGGCCCGGTGGACCTCCGCCCAGGCGGGCGCGTCCGTGAGCGGCTCCGGCGGCGCCGTCTCCACCAGGCTGGACGCGGTGATCGTGAGGTCGCCGTGCGGGTCCATCAGGTCGAAGCCGGTGACCTGGGTGCCCCAGTAGTCCCAGTACGACCAGGTCGGCGTCGACGGGTTGACCAGCACCCGCGCGTCCAGGGTGGTCTGGCCCGGCATCGTGAGCGGGGTCATCCGGACCTCGTTGTGCGAGGAGGACGCGGGCTGGGCGTACGAGACACGCGTGGTGTGCCGGATGCGCAGGCGCCGGGTGGGGTGCGTCGCGGGGGGTGGGGTCATCGTGCTCACGCGCCTTCCTGGGCCCACTCGACGGGACCCTGGTACGGGAAGAACTTCTCGGCCACCGCCTCCGCCGAGGCCATGCACGCCCGTTGCAGGTCTCGCAGCAGCGTCGGCAGCCCGGCCTCCAGGGACGCGGAGTCCAGGTACTCGAGATGGGTGCGCAGCGCGCCGATCGGGCGGCGGGCCGGGTCCTGGCGGGGGCGGCCGAGCGCGGCGAGGCACTCCTCGGCCGTGGTCAGCGCGTGCAGCGCCGAGCGCGGGAAGTCCCGGTCCAGGAGCAGGAACTCGGCGACCTTGGGGCTGTCGCCGAAGCCGCCGTGCAGACGCGCGTACGCCTCGTCGGCGCCGCTCGCGCTCAGCAGGGTCGGCCAGTCGGGCGCGTGCGCGGCGTCCAGGACGCGTACCGACAGCAGCCGCACGGTCATGTCGACCCGCTCCAGGCTGCGGCCGAGGACCACGAACCGCCAGCTGTCGTCGCGGCTCATCGTGGAGTCGGCGAGCCCGAAGAACAGGGCCGCGCGCCGCCGTACCAGCTCCAGGTAGGCGTACGGGCCGCCGGTGCGGCGGGCGGCGGTGCGCTGGTCGGCGAGGGCGTGCCAGGTGGAGTTGAGGCACTCCCACATCTCGGAGGAGACGGCCTCGCGGGCGCTGCGGGCGTTCAGCCGGGCGGCGCCGAGCGCCCCTTCGATGCTGCCGGTGGAGTGCGCGTCGAAGGCCAGCCGGTCGAGGACCTGCCGCATGTCGCAGTGCTGGTCGGGCGCGTCGACGCCGAGGATCGCGTACAGCGAGCGGCAGGCGGCGTCCTCGTCGCGCCAGGGGTCCTCCAGCAGGCGGTGGAGGTAGGCGTCGAGGATGCGGCCGGTGGCGTCGGCGCGCTCCACGTAGCGGCCCGTCCAGGTCAGGGCCTCGGCTATCCGGGAAAGGATCACGTCGTTCACTGCTGCTGCGCCCCTTCCTGCACGAGCGTGCGGGTGCCGTCGGGTCCGAGCTGGCGCGGTGCCTTCTCCAGCGGGCCGCTCTCCTCCTCGTGCCGCTGCTCGGCGGGGCCCTCGGCGAGCACCCAGGTGTCCTTGGAGCCGCCACCTTGGCTGGAGTTGACGATGAGGTTGCCCTCCTGGAGGGCGACCCGGGTCAGCCCGCCGGGCAGCACCCAGACCTCGCTGCCGTCGTTCACCGCGAAGGGGCGCAGGTCGATGTGGCGGGGTGCCATGCGTTCGCCGGCGAGGGTGGGGGAGGTGGACAGGGCGACGGGCCGCTGCGCGATCCAGCCGCGCGGATCGGCGAGGACGGCCGCGCGGGTCCGCTCCAGCGTCTCCCGGTCGGCCTTGGGTCCGATGACGATGCCCTGCCCGCCGGCCCCGTCGACGGGCTTCACGACGAGCTGGTCGATCTGGTCGAGTACGGCCTCCAACTGCCCCGGCTCGTCCGGTCGGTACGACTCCACGTTGGGCAGGACCGGTTCCTCACCGAGGTAGTACCGGATCAGGTCGGGTACGTACGTGTAGAGCAGCTTGTCGTCGGCGATGCCGTTGCCGACGGCGTTGGCGAGCGTCACGTTGCCCGCCATCGCGGCGCCCATGACGCCGGGGCAGCCGATCACCGAGTCGGGACGGAAGTGGAGCGGGTCGAGGAAGTCGTCGTCGAGCCGCCGGTATACGACATGGACGGGCATCTCGCCGCGTGTGGTCCGCATCCACACCCGGTTCCCCCGGCACACCAGGTCGTGGCCCTCGACCAGCTGCACGCCCATCAGCCGGGCCAGCAGTGCGTGTTCGAAGTAGGCGGCGTTGTTCGGGCCGGGCGTGAGCACCACGACCCGTGGGTCCCCGATGCCGCCGGGCGCGGCGGCCCGGAGCGCGGCGAGCAGTTTCTGCGCGTAGCCGTCGACCGGCAGCACGTGCTGTTCGGCGAAGAGGGACGGGAAGACGCGGGTCATCGCCCGCCGGTTCTCGATGACGTACGACACCCCGGACGGCACCCGGACGTTGTCCTCCAGCACCCGGAAGGCGCCCGCCTCGTCGCGGACGAGGTCGATGCCGGCGACATGGATGCGGACCCCGCCGGGCGGCTCCACGCCGTGCGCGGACCGGTGGAAGTGGGGGGAGTTGAGGAGCAGCCGCCAGGGCACCACCCCGTCCTCGAAGGCCCGGCACGGCCCGTAGGCGTCGGCGAGGTACGCCTCCAACGCCCGGACGCGCTGGGCGACTCCGCGCTGGATGAGATCCCACTCCAGGGCGTCCAGGATCCTCGGCACGAGATCGAGCGGCCAGGGTCTCTCCTCGCCCGCGAAGGCGTAGGTGACGCCCCGGTCCGTGAACGCCCGGGCCATCTGGTCCGCCCTGAACCTCAGTTCGGCCGGTTCGATCGGCTGGAGCGCGGCCAGCACCGGCTCATAGGCGGCCCTGACCTCACCCGGCCGCTCGAACATCTCGTCCCACGCGTCGGCCAGCGCGTACGCGTCAAATATGTCCGCCATGGCCTGACGGTAAGTGCGCTACGTAACAGCCTGATCACTGTCTCGTTTCCGCCATCTTGCGGGAACGATCGCGACCAGCGGAAACGGAGGGTTTGAAGTACGTCCGCGCGGGGGAGTCGGTCCGCGCGAACCACCCGCGACCGACCCGCGTGCCCGGCCGCGCGGCATGGGCACGGGCGGCCGCCGGAGGGGCCGCACCCCCGGCCACGTCCCGTCCCGGTCTTCACGGACCCTCCATGCGACCTCCAGGCATCGTTTCTTCAGCTTGTTGCAGGGCGTAATACCTGAGGGGTGGACAAGAGGGGGCAGAGGGGGGCTCTTTGGGGCAGGGGGACGGTGTCGTCGTGTTGCGGAGGCGGTGCGGGCCGCGCATAGTTGCGCTGCGAACAGGCTGGAGCCGGGGGTGAGTTGGTCATGGCCGGGCATGCGACGGACGGGCATCCCCACGGTGCCGACCGGCTCTGCGAGGCCGGGGACCGGGTGTACGCGCGCGCGGTACGGCGGGGTCGTCTCCCGCGCGAGGACGCGGAGACCGTGCCCTGTCTGGTCGAACTGGCCCTGCTGCACCCCGACCCCGACGACATGGGCTGGCTGGTGCCCACCTCCCCGCAGGAGGTCATGACCCGGCTGCTGCGCGGCGTCCACGCCGAGGTCAGCGCCAGCCAGGCCCGGGTGGGCGCGGCCGTCGAGGCCGTCGAGTGGTACGCGGGCCTCAGCGCCGTACGGCCGGGTCAGCCGGCGGAGGGCACGGCGATCCGCGTCCTCGACGGGCTGTCCCGGATCCGGGCGGCGATCGACGAGGCCACCGACCGCTGCACCACCGAGGTGATGACCGTGCAGCCGGGCGGCATCCGGCGGGAGGACGAGCTGCGCGAGGGACTGCACCGGGCGCTCGCCATGTGCCGGCGGGGCGTACGGATGCGGGACCTGTACACGCATGTGGCCCGGCACGGGCAGGGCCTGCACAACTACATGGAGATGATGGGCGAGGCGGCGGAGGCCCGCACCCTCGACGAGGTCGTGGAACGCCTCATGGTCTTCGACCGCACCGTGGCCTTCATCCCCGCCAACGCCGACCGCACCATGGCCCTGGAGATCCGGCACCCCGCGCTGGTGGAGTACCTGGTCACCGTCTTCGAACGGCTCTGGCGCCTCGGCATCCCGCTGACCGCCCCGCTGCCGTCCTCCGGCATCGCGGGCATCACCCACCGGGAGCGGTCCATCGCGGCGCTCCTCGCGGAGGGCCACCAGGACGCCGTCGTCGCCGAACGCCTCGGCATAAGCGTCCGCACCTGCCGCGCCCACATCGCCCGCCTCTCCGAGACCCTGGGCGCCGCCAGCCGCACCCAACTCGGCGTCCGCATCGCCCAGGTGGGGCTGGACGGCCCGCAACGACCGGGTACGGAGACCGGGGGCGACCTGCTGTCCCTGCCCGCTCCGTCCGCCCCGCCTAGGGCAGCGGCTGTTCCTGCTCCAGAATCCCCGACTGCGCGATGAGATACCCGAGCTGAGCCCGGCTGCCGCTGCCGAGCGCCGTGGCCAGCTTGGCGATGTGCGCGCGACAGGTCCGCACGTTCATCCCGAGCCGCCGCGCGATGGCCTCGTCGACATGGCCCTCGACGAGGAGTTTCGCGATGGAGTGCTGGATCTCGCTGATCCCGTCGGGAGCGGTCTCGTAGGGGGCGCCCGCGGTGAGGGGGACGGCCCGGCCCCACATGAACTCGAAGACCTTGACGAGGTAGCGCACGAGTCCCGGATGCCTGAGCTCCAGGGCGACCTGCTGGTCGTCGCGGGTGGGGATGAAGGCGACCGTCTCGTCGCAGATGATGAGCCGCTCCACCAGTTCGTCGATGGTGCGGTACTCCACCTTGCCGTTGGACAGCTGGGCCACGTAGGCCAGTTTCTCCGGGTTGTAGCGGGCCGTGTGCTGGTACAGCGTGCGGATGCGCACACCACGTTCGATCAACGGCCGGTCCCGCTCGAGGCCCTGGAGAAGGTTGCGCTCGGAGATGCGGTTGCTCGGCTGGACCGTGAGCACCTCTGTCTGGCACTCGGCCGTCGCCAGATTCAGTGCCGCCTGGATGCGTTCGCCGCCCTCCAGCACGGTGATGGCGTGCGTGGGCGTCGTCGCCTGGGCGGTGAGGGTCATGAACGGTTCGAACACGTCGGCGAGTTCGATCGACCGCCTCCGCTGCTCGGCGATCTCCCGTTCGATGGGGTTGAGCCGTTGGGCCAGAGCGACCGACGGGGGAACCGGGCGGAGCCAGTTCGCGTCATCGGGATCGGGGTGGAGGAGGGCGAACTCCATGAGGCAGGGGGCGGGTTCGACGTCCTCACGTGCCAGGCGTCCGGTCCGCAGCGCGTGCGCATAGAGACGAGCTCCTTCGTCGCACAGATCAGCCACCGTATGGGGATGTACCGCCTTGGCCCGATTTTTACTCAAATCTCCACCCCCCAGGGTCCTGAACATGCAGGAACATGATGCATCGATTATGTGGCCATGACGTGCCCGAATGAGCCATCGTCGTATGCGACGGGGGAAGAGGGGACCTTCAAGTGAGGACGAAGCCGACTATGCGTAAGAGAATGCTTCGCTCGGTGCTTGTCGCCGCCTTCTCCACCGTTATCGCCTTCGGAGCGCTGGGTGGCCTCTCCGAGACGAAGCGTGACACTCGTGCGGACACCAGTTGGCCGGCGGTGGCGGAGTCGACGACGCTGGCGCGAGCCTTGGACACCAGTTGGCCGGTGCCTCCGGCCGGTGGCGGTGCGAGGGCCTGACATGACGACTCCACCCGACGACCGATCCTTCCGCCGAGAAATGGCTACCGCCTACCGATCCGGTTGGCACTTCATCGACCTGGCCACCGCCATCCCCCACAGCGGTGACTCGTTGATGGTGACCGTGTTCGGTGAGCCGGTGGTGGTGACCCGGGACGAGGACGAGGACATCCGGGCGTACCGGTGTCTGCGGCGACCGCGCGGCGCGCCGCAGCCCGTACGGTGCGCCGTCCGATACGGGATGATCTTCGTCAATCTCGACCAGCGCGACCACCAGCTCACCGAACCGGAGACCCCGGCCTCCTCGGCCGTATCAGCCACCCCCCGCAGTGCCTGAAGCGATTCCCCCGTCGTTTCAAATCGCTCAGGCGCTTCCCCCCAGCAGCGGCGTCACCGTGACCTGAACACGGTGACGCCGCTGCAGGTTTCCGGGGATATTTCGGGATCTCCGCCGATGTGACCGTGCGGCCGCCATGGCTGAAAATGATCAGCCGTGGCCGGGATGGCGGTCAGCCCCGCCCCAGCGCCGCCGTCAGCTCGATCTCGATGACCACCCGGTCCGGGTTCGGCCCCGGCATCCTGTGGTACCGCTCCGCGTACCGCCGCACCGCGTCCGCGATCCGCTCCGGCTCCGTGGACACCCGTGCGCGCCCCTCCAGCGTGGCCCAGCGCCCGCCGTCCACCTGGCACACCGCGACCGCGGCCCCGTCCGGGCCCGCCGCCAGGACGTGCCGCACCTTCCTGCTCGACTTGTTGGTGATCACCCGAGCCAGACCCGCCTCCGGGTCGTATGTCACCCCGACGGGCACCACATGCGGGGTGCCGTCCGGGCGGAGGGTCGTCAGGGTGCACAGGTGCCGCTCCCGCCAGAAGGCGAGGTACGTCTCGTCGGGGGCACCCGGGTCCACGGAGTAGGAGGCCATGAACCGCAACCTATCGGTTCACCCCCCGCTCACCGCCTTGAGTGGAATAGACTCAACTTTGTGTACGTTGCTCAAGTCAGCGTGGATGAGGGCTGACACAAGGAGGAGAACGCGAACGTGGACGCCGAGCTGACCAACAGGAGCCGGGACGCGATCAACGCGGCCAGCAGCCGGGCCGTGTCCGAGGGGCACCCCGACTTCACCCCCGCCCATTTGCTGCTGGCTCTGCTCCAGGGCCAGGACAACGAGAACATCACCGACCTGCTCGCCGCCGTCGACGCCGACCAGGCGGCCGTCCGCGCCGGCGCGGAGAAGGCCCTCGCGGGCCTGCCCAGCGTGACCGGGTCCACCGTGTCGCCGCCCCAGCCCAACCGCGAGCTGCTCGCCGTGGTCGCCGACGCCCAGTCCCGGGCCAAGGACCTGGGCGACGAGTACGTCTCCACCGAGCACCTCCTGATCGGGATCGCCGCCAAGGGCGGCCAGGCCGGAGACGTACTCTCCCGGCAGGGTGCGAACGCCGAGAAGCTTCTGGAGGCGTTCCAGAAGGCCAGGGGAGGACGCAGGGTGACCACAGCCGATCCGGAGGGGCAGTACAAGGCCCTGGAGAAGTTCGGTACGGACTTCACCGCCGCCGCGCGGGAGGGCAAGCTCGACCCCGTCATCGGCCGGGACCAGGAGATCCGCCGGGTCGTCCAGGTCCTGTCCCGCCGCACCAAGAACAACCCGGTCCTCATCGGTGAGCCCGGCGTCGGCAAGACCGCCGTCGTCGAGGGCCTCGCCCAGCGGATCGTCAAGGGCGACGTGCCCGAGTCGCTGAAGGACAAGCGGCTCGTCGCGCTCGACCTCGGCGCGATGGTCGCCGGAGCGAAGTACCGCGGTGAGTTCGAGGAGCGGCTTAAGACCGTCCTCGCCGAGATCAAGGACTCCGACGGGCAGATCATCACCTTCATCGACGAGCTGCACACCGTCGTCGGCGCGGGCGCCGGCGGCGACTCCGCGATGGACGCCGGCAACATGCTGAAGCCGATGCTGGCCCGCGGCGAGCTGCGCATGGTCGGCGCCACCACCCTCGACGAGTACCGCGAGCGCATCGAGAAGGACCCGGCGCTGGAGCGCCGCTTCCAGCAGGTCCTCGTCTCCGAGCCCACCGTCGAGGACACCATCGCGATCCTGCGCGGACTCAAGGGCCGCTACGAGGCCCACCACAAGGTCCAGATCGCCGACGCCGCCCTGGTCGCCGCCGCCACCCTCTCCGACCGGTACATCACCTCCCGCTTCCTGCCCGACAAGGCCATCGACCTCGTCGACGAGTCCGCCTCCCGCCTGCGCATGGAGATCGACTCCTCACCCGTCGAGATCGACGAGCTCCAGCGCGCCGTCGACCGGCTGAAGATGGAGGAGCTCGCCCTCGACAAGGAGACCGACGCCGCCTCCCGCGAGCGCCTCGAACGGCTCCGCCGCGACCTCGCCGACAAGGAGGAGGAGCTGCGCGGCCTGAACGCCCGCTGGGAGAAGGAGAAGCAGTCCCTCAACCGCGTCGGCGAGCTGAAGGAGAAGCTCGACGACCTGCGCGGCCAGGCGGAGCGCGCCCAGCGCGACGGCGACTTCGACACCGCCTCCAAGCTCCTCTACGGCGAGATCCCCACCCTGGAGAAGGCCCTGGAGGCCGCCTCCGAGGCGGAGGAGGAGGTCGCCAAGGGCACCATGGTCAAGGACGAGGTCGGCGCCGACGACATCGCCGACGTCGTCGCCTCCTGGACCGGCATCCCCGCCGGGCGCCTCCTGGAGGGCGAGACCCAGAAGCTGCTCCGTATGGAGGAGGAGCTGGGCCGCCGCCTCATCGGCCAGACCGAGGCCGTCCGCGCCGTATCGGACGCCGTACGGCGCTCCCGCGCGGGCATCGCCGACCCGGACCGCCCCACCGGCTCGTTCCTCTTCCTCGGCCCGACCGGTGTCGGCAAGACCGAGCTGGCGAAGGCCCTCGCCGACTTCCTCTTCGACGACGAGCGGGCCATGGTCCGCATCGACATGTCGGAGTACAGCGAGAAGCACAGCGTGGCCCGCCTGGTCGGCGCCCCGCCCGGCTACGTCGGCTACGAGGAGGGCGGCCAGCTCACCGAGGCCGTCCGCCGCCGCCCGTACAGCGTGGTGCTGCTGGACGAGGTGGAGAAGGCCCACCCCGAGGTCTTCGACATCCTGCTCCAGGTGCTGGACGACGGCCGCCTCACCGACGGACAGGGCCGGACGGTCGACTTCCGCAACACCATCCTGATCCTCACCTCCAACCTGGGCAGCCAGTTCCTGGTCGACCCGGTCACCACCGAGACGGAGAAGAAGGAGCAGGTCCTGGAGGTGGTCCGGGCCTCCTTCAAGCCTGAGTTCCTCAACCGCCTCGACGACCTCGTGGTCTTCTCCGCCCTGAACAAGGCCGAGCTGGAGCGGATCGCGGGCCTCCAGATCGACCGCCTCGCCAAGCGGCTCGCCGAGCGCCGCCTCACCCTGGAGGTCACCCCGGCGGCCCTCGCGTGGCTCGCCGACGAGGGCAACGACCCGGCGTACGGCGCCCGCCCGCTGCGCCGTCTCGTGCAGACCGCGATCGGCGACCGCCTCGCCAAGGAGATCCTGGCCGGCGAGGTCAAGGACGGCGACCCGGTCCGCGTCGACGCCTTCGGCGATGGGCTGATCGTGGGTCCCGCGACCGGAAAGACCCTGTAGTTCACGACTGCCCGATGAGGCAGGTTGCCGCGTGGGGGGCAAGGGAGAGAGGGTGGGTCGTGACGTCTGGTCTCAGCGACGGCCGGACGAGCCAGACGACAGTTGGAGTGTCCAAGTATGTCCATCGACCCGTCCTCGATTCCGAACTTCGGGGGCCAGCCCGAGCCGCAGCCCGGCCCCCCGCCGGGCCCCGTGGTGCCGGATCAGGACCTCGTGAAGCAGCTCCTCGACCAGATGGAGCTCAAGTACGTCGTCGACGACGAGGGTGACCTCGCGGCGCCGTGGGAGGAGTTCCGCACCTACTTCATGTTCCGGGGTGAGGGCGACCAGCAGGTCTTCTCGGTGCGCACGTTCTACGACCGTCCGCACCAGATCACCGAGAAGCAGGCCCTGCTGGAGACCATCGACGACTGGAACCGCCGCACCCTGTGGCCCAAGGTCTACAGCCACACCCACGACGACGGCACGGTCCGTCTCATCGGTGAGGCCCAGCTCCTGATCGGCACCGGCGTCAGCCTGGAGCACTTCGTCTCCTCGACCGTCAGCTGGGTCCGCGCCGCCATCGAGTTCGACAAGTGGCTCGTCGAGCAGCTCGGCCTCGCCGAGGACATCGAGGAGTCCGACAAGCCCGAGAGCGACGACGAGTAGCCCTCGTCCGGCTCCGGCCGGTCCGACGGCCCGGCCCGGTGGGAACGCCGGGCCCCAGGGGCCGCCGGCAGACTTCCGTCTGCCCCGCGACCCTCTGGAGCGGTACCCGGTTCACGACCACCAGGTACGCCCCGTACACGTAGGAGAGCCCGGCCAGGGCGGTGACCACCACGGTGGCGTGCCAGGGCCGGGCTCTCGCCGTACGGGCGAGCGCGAGCGCCAGGGGGGAGCAGCAGCGGGAACGCCGGCAGCAGGAAGCGCGGCTTCGACGCGAAGAAGCCGTCGCCGCCGAGCGCGATCACCAGCAGGACGGCGGTGTACACCAGCAGCGGCAGCGGTGGCCGGTCCAGGAGCAGCAGCGCGAACAGCAGCAGCGCCGCCGCCGCGATCACCGTCGTCATCGCGAACACGAAGCGGTCGTGGCCCAGCAGCGGATGCCGGACGAACCGCAGGGCACGGCAGCAGGCGAGGGATCCGTCTCGCTGAGCGGGGGCGCATGTCAGGGGCGACGAAAAGGCCGCCTTCGCAGGCGATGCGAAGGCCGGGCTACCGGCGCTCGGAGAGCGCGTGTCCGGGTGTGCGTCGGCTGTCAGACGGACAGCGACTTGAGTCGCTTCGCCGCCTCCTCCAGTACGTCCGCGCGCTTGCAGAACGCGAACCGTACGAATGGTGCCCCGGCCTCGCGGTGGTCGTAGAAGACCGCGTTGGGGATGGCGACGACCCCGGCCCGTTCGGGCAGGGCCCGGCAGAACGCGAAGCCGTCGGTCTCGCCGAGGGGGCGGATGTCGGTGGTGATGAAGTACGTCCCGGCGGTCGTGAACACGTCGAACCCGGCGTCGGTCAGCCCCGCCGCCAGCACGTCCCGCTTGGCCCGCATGTCCGCGCGGAACGCGTCGAAGTAGGAGTCCGGCAGCGCGAGGGCCTCGGCGACGGCGTACTGGAACGGCCCGGACGCCACGTACGTCAGGTACTGCTTCGCCGAGCGCACGGCCGACACCAGCGCGGGCGCCGCCGTCACCCAGCCCACCTTCCACCCGGTGAACGAGAACGTCTTGCCGGCCGACCCGATGGTCACCGTGCGGTCCCGCATCCCCGGGAAGGTCGCCAGCGGCAGATGTTCGGCGTCGTCGAAGACGAGGTGCTCGTACACCTCGTCCGTCACCACCAGCAGATCCCGTTCGACGGCCAGCTCCGCGATCGCCGTCAGCTCCGCACGGGTGAGGACCGTGCCGGTCGGGTTGTGCGGGGTGTTGATCAGCAGCAGCCGGGTCCGGTCGGTGACGGCGGCCCGCAGCTCGTCGAGGTCCAGCCGGAAACGCCCCTCGTGCGGCCGCAGCGTCACAGGGACCCGCCGCCCGCCCGCCATCGCGATGCAGGCCGCGTACGAGTCGTAGTACGGCTCCAGGGCGACCACCTCGTCACCCGGCTCCAGCAGCCCCAGCAGGGCCGCCGCGATGGCCTCCGTGGCGCCCGCCGTGACCAGCACCTCCGTGTCCGGGTCGAACGTCAGCCCGTACCGCCGCAGCTGGTGCGCGGTGACCGCGGCGCGCAGCTCCGGGACGCCGGGACCCGGCGGGTACTGGTTGCCGCGCCCGTCCCGCAGCGCCCGTACGGCGGCCTCGCGGATCTCCTCGGGGCCGTCGGTGTCGGGGAAACCCTGGCCCAGGTTGATCGAACCGGTCCGCAGGGCGAGCGCGGACATCTCCGCGAAGATCGTCGTCCCGAACTCGGCGAGCCGCCGGTTCAGCGGGGGCCGGGCAGCGGTGCCGGCGGGGTCTGCGGGGCGTGCGCTGGAGGTCATGGCCGTCATCCTCCGCCCAACCTCTGGAGTTCCTCAACTCTGCTTTGGGCCGTGAGGGGCGAGGGCATCCCCAGGTCACGCACGACCCACGGGGGGTCTGCACGGGGGAACGAAAGGCTGGTGACGGAGATGGAGATCGGGTTCTTCCTCGTCTTCGGGGCGGTCGTGCTGCTCGGGATCGTGTCCACGCTCAGCGAGGGCTCGCGACGCCGGCGCCGCCGCAGCTGGTGGGCGGACGGAGGATCGTCCGGAGGCGGCTCGTCCTGCGGGGGTGACTCGTCCTGCGGAGGGGGTTCCTCCTGTGGCGGTGGGGGCTGCGGGGGTGGCGGCGGAGGCGGCGACTGACCGCGTACCTCTGGACTTGCTCAACTCCGCTTTGAACGCCCGCACGCGCGGGCATCCCAGCGTGACGCTGGACGACGGGACGCCCACGGGGGGCCGTCCCGCGAACAACGGGGGACAACGGAAAGGGGGACGGTGCCATGGAGATCGGCATCGTGGTGGGGATCGTCTGTATCGGACTGATCGTGGTCTTCGCCGTCATCGTCAGCTCCAGGAAGTCGGTACGGGCCGGTGCCTACGGCCGCCGCCGGGGCAGCTGGTGGGCCGACGGGGGGAACAGCGGCGGGCACTCCGGCGGCGGGGGCTGCGGGGGCGGCTCCTCCTGCGGCGGAGGCTCCTCGTGCGGCGGCGGTGGCGGATGCGGCGGCGGCAGCTGAGCCGGGGGGCTCGGCGGCACCGCACCGGAACAGAGCGAGGCACCCACGGGGGGTTGCTTCGGGGGACCGAGAGAAAGAGAAGGGGGGTGGCGCCATGAACGCGATCGTGCTCGTGGCCATCATCCTGGGGGTCGTCTTCGTGGTGCTCACGACGGTCTTCGTGTCCGTCAGGAGAAGCAGCGCCCGCGCGCTGCGATCGAGCAGCCACCGTACGGGCGGTTACGGCGGCGGGAGCGCCCGCCGTGGCAGCAGCCACAGCGACACGCACCACGGCAGCGACCAGAGCTGGTGGGTGCTCGGCGGGGCCGCCGCCGTCGGCGACAGCGGCTCGTCCTCGTCGAGCGACGACAGGCACTCCTCGTCCGGGGGCGGCGGCTCGTCCTGCGGCAGCAGTTCCTCGTCCTGCGGGAGCAGCTCGTCGTCGTGCGGCAGCAGCTCGTCGTGCGGGTCCTCCTGCGGAGGCGGGGGCGGATGCGGTGGAGGCAGCTGACACGGGGCAGCCGAGCTCCACGACACGAGCGCCCGCCGGGATCGAACTCCCGGCGGGCGCTCGTGTGTCCGCCCCCAGCCCCACTGTCGTACCTCCCGTCCCGCGGACCGAGTGCCCCATGTGCACGCCTAGGTACGCCGGGAGGGTCCGGTTGCCCGTCGGGCGCTCCCCGTCGTCCGCGCGCCCGCCGGAACGGGCGCACGAGTAGCACTTCCATGGCAGGGGCGCACGCCTGGTTGAACAGTTGAGCTGTACAGCCCTCGGGGGGATGGAAAGCACGTCAAGTTGGGTAAAAACGCTGTGGTGGCACCACAGTTCATGATTCCCTATAAATCGCCAACGCAGCCCCCGGACGTCCCTCCCGGCAGGCCTGTCCTGGCTGACCGGACCGCTGGGACGTCGTCCCCACCCCGACCTGGCTGACCGGGCCCCACCCCCGGTGTCGAAGCGGGGTGCGCCGGACCACCCCTCTTCATCTTCTTTGCGTGCTAGCGGAGCCGACCCATGCTCACGACCCTGAACACGACCTACACCGACACCCGCGCGGCCGACCTGGCGTGGGCCCTGGGCCGCGAACCGCTGCCCGCACTCGCCACGCTCGACCTCGAACTCGCGGGCGCGAAGCTTCAGTTGAGGCTTCTCGGCGCGTCCCACCAGGTGCTCCTGGAGGAGGAGAGGGGCAGTCACTGTTCGGAGACGGTCGCCTGCATCCCGGGTTCCAGCACGCCCCTCCCGCTCGGGGTGGCCAAGAGGGTGGGCGACTGGGAGTACGAATTCGCCGCCCGCGTCGAGGTGTTGTCGCCCGGCTCCTTCGCCGGCCGGGCCCAGGAACTCCTCGCGCTCGTATCCGACCACCCCCACGGACTCGCCGGTGTCTTCCCTGGCAGCCCCCACGCCTTCACGGCGATGCTCGCGCAGCGCTACGAGGGTCAGGTGCACTGGCGCACATGGCACGCGTATCCGCAGGACGGCCAACTGGTCGCCACGAGAACGAGGGTGGGGGTGCGGGTATCGGTACCGCTGTGAGGGGGCCGGGCGCCCAGTAGCTCGGGGGTGCGCTGTTTCGTGGGCGGGTGCGGGTGAGTCGTGGTTTCTCGCGCAGTTCCCCGCGCCCCTGGAGGAACGGGCCTGCGTCCCGTCCTCCCCGGAAGGGTTGGGCCTGCGGCCCGCCCTTCGACCTGCAAAGCACGGGGCGTAGCCCCGGTCGCCTTCAGGGGCGCGGGGAACTGCGCGAACAACCCCCACCCACCCGCAGCCGCCCACGAAACAGCGCGCCCCGAGCTATGAGGCACCCGGCCCGAGCCATCAGGCACACGGCAGTCCACCGCAGACCACCCGTGTGGGTGACCCAGCCCCGCGCACACGTGACGGTAGCGTGCCAGGAGTGATCGAGCCGCACGCCCCCGCACCCCTAGGCGCCCCACCCTCATGGCGCGACCGAGGAGCCCCCGGCGGCGGCCCCGGTGACGGCCACGACGAGCACGAGGGCACCCCCGGCAGACAGGACAGCACCCCCGGCGGACCCGGCCTCAGCGGTGGACCCGGCCTCCCCGGCGGAGCCGCCCGGCTCCCCGTCCGCCCCGGTGTCGGTCGCTTTCTCGTGCTCGCCGGTGTCTTCGTCTGCGCCGCCTGCGGACTCGTCTACGAACTCCAACTCGTCGCCCTCGCCTCGTACCTGATGGGTGACTCCGTCACCCAGGCCTCCGTCGTCCTCTCCGTCATGGTCTTCGCCATGGGCATCGGCTCCCTCGCCGCCAAACGCCTCCGCCCCCGCGCGGCCTTCGGATTCGGTGCCATCGAGGCCGCCCTCGCCCTCGTCGGCGGCTCCAGCGCACTCGCGCTGTACGCCGCGTTCGCGTGGACCGGCGACTGGGGCGGCGTCTGGGCCTCCGGCTCCCGCTGTCTCCTCGTCGGCTTCTCCCTGGCCATCGGCCTGCTCATCGGCGCCGAGGTCCCCCTCCTGATGGAGCTGATCCAGCGCATCCGCCGCCAGGACGCGGGCTGCGCGGTCGCCGACCTGTTCGCCGCGGACTACGTCGGCGCCCTGGTCGGCGGCCTCGCCTTCCCCTTCCTCCTGCTGCCCTGGCTCGGCCAACTGACCGGCGCCCTGCTCACCGGCACGGTCAACGCCCTGGTCGGCGGCGCCCTCGTCCTCGGCCTGTTCCGCCACGACCTGAGCCGCCGCGCCCGCTGGCTGCTGCTCGGCGCCAACGCCGCCGTCCTCGCCCTGCTCGCCTCGGCCGCCGTCCACGTCGACGACTTCGAACGCGCCGCCCGACGCGCGGTGTACGGCAGCGACGTCCGCGTCGCGGTGCAGACCGGCGTCCAGGAGATCGTCCTCACCGGCGGCCGCCGCGGGCGGCCCCTCGCCCTCTTCCTCGACGGCCGTCTGCGCATCAGCGGCCGCGACGAGCACCGCTACCACCGGGCCCTCGTCCACCCCGCCGTCGACGCGGGCCCGCACGCCCGCGTCCTCGTCCTGGGCGGCGGTGACGGCCTCGCCGCCCGCGAGGTCCTGCGCCACGACGGCGTACGGCGGGTGGACGTCGTCGAACTCGACCCGGGCGTGCTGCGTCTCGCCCGCACCGACCCGGCGCTCTCCGCCCTCAACGGCCACGCCTACGACGACGCCCGCGTCCACGCGGTCACGGCCGACTCCTTCACCTGGCTCCGGCACACCCGCCCGGCCGCCCCGTACGACGTCGTGATCGCCGACCTTCCCGACCCCGGCATCACGGACAGCGCGAAGCTGTACTCGCAGGAGTTCTACGGCCTCGCCCGCGAGGTCCTCGCCGAGGACGGCCGGCTGGTCGTCCACGCGGGCCCCGTGGCGTCCCGCCGCGACGTCTTCTGGACGGTCGACGCCACCCTGCGCGCCGCCGGCCTGCGCACCACGCCCTACCGGGTGGCCGCCCACGCCCCCGGTTTCGTCACCCGCCCCGACCGCACGGCCCACACCGACCGCGTCCCGCACGACTGGGGCTTCGTCATCGCCACGCACGGCACGATGAGGGCGGGCCGTGCGGTGGACCTCGGCGGCACGGGCACCCGCCTCGGGGACGCCGACCGTGTCGAAGGGCTGCCGCCGTCGACGCTGGTGCATCCGAGGTACGCCCACTGAACCGGGCGCGACCGGCCCCGGTGCCACGGGGGACGTCCGCCGGGGGCGGAACGCGAGCAATCACGCGTTTGTGCGGGTGCGGTGCGGCGACTCGTGGGTAGGCTCCCCTGCCATGGAGCATGAGGTGTTCGTTCCGGTTCATGTCGACCGCCTCCGGGAGGCGCTGTCCGACCCCGAGCGGGTGGCCCGAGCGGTCCCCGGGCTCCAGCATGACGCGGGCACCCCACCCGTCGCCGGCCGCCTCAAGGTGCGCGCCGCCGGCCACACCATCACCTATCGCGGCGCCCTGCGGGTGTCCGGCGCCGACGACGGCTCGTACGTGGTCGAGGGCGACGCCACGGAGGTCCGCGGCAGCGGCACCGTGCGGCTCGTCGTGACCATCCGTCTCACCTCCGCCCCCGAGGGCACGACGCTCCACTTCACCGGCACGGCCACCGCCGACGGCCGCATCACCGAACTCCCCACCGACGCGGTCACCGCCACCACGAGCCGCCTGCTGACCCGCTTCGCGGAGAAGCTGGGGAAGACGACGAAGGCCGACGAGGACGAGGTCGGGGGCGGGGGCGGGGGCAAGGGCGCAAAGAAACGGGCCGCAGGGAAGGAGAAGAAGCGGGGCGGGAAGGGGGGTCCGGCGGCTGACGAAGCGGACCAGGGTGGTCGGGGATCGGGATCGGGGGCGGAGGCAGAGACCGCCGCCGAGCCGACGGGGGGACGGCGCACCGCCGAGCCGTCGGAGAAGGGAGCCGCTCCCGAGGGCGCGGACGGTGGGGTGGCTGAACCCGCGCCTGCCGGGGGACGCGGTGAAGACCTCGACGACACCGGGGACCGAGCGGACGCGGCCGACGCGACCCCCGCGGAGGCCGACACCGGCGCTCCTACGGATGCCGGGGCCGAAGCCCCCGCGGACGCGGACACCGGCGCCCCTTCGGATGACGGCGCCGGGGTCGATGAGGACGACGATGACGATGCCGGGGCCGGTATCGGGGAGGTGCCGCCGGCCTCCGTGTTCGAGGCCGAGGTGCCGCCGCCCTCGCTGGATCCGTTCGCCGAGGACGACTTCGTGGCCGGGGGTGAGCCGCCCGCCGAGGCCGCGCACGCCCGGCGCACGATGATCGGCCGCAGCGCCGAAGAGGTCGACCACGCGCCACCGCGCGGCCGCTACGCCCCCGTCCCGGCTCCGGAGACCGGCTCCGTCGGCACGGCCGCCCTCCGCTGGGCCGCCCCGGCGGCGGCCCTCGCCGTGGCCTCCGCCGTCATCGTGGCCCGGGCCCTGCGCCGACGCCGCTGAAGGGCTCCGCCTACGCGCCCAGGCCGAGCAGGGCTATCTCCAGCGGGAGCACCGGGCGCTCGGGCAGGGCGGGCGGTTCCTCACCGCGACCCGTGTGCGTGGGCGGAACCGGACGCAGCCCCCGGATGCCCTCGGCGGCCCATCCCGCGTCCGTCGGCGGCAGCGACAACGTCAGACGCCGCCCGTCCGCCAGTGTGGTCTCGAGCTTGGTCGTGTCGTCCGCCTGCATGACAAACCGCCTCTCGTCGCGTACCACGAACATCGAGCCTCACGGGGTAAGACGCCCACGTGAGGCCAGGAGTTCCTAGGCCGGAGCCACCACGGCCCCGGACCGCCGGGGCCCTGTGCCCGGGAGGGCCGCGCTGCCATGGCCCCGGACCGCCGGGGCCCCGTACTGCCGGAGTCCCGTGACTGCGAGGTCCGAGCTGCCACGGCCCCGGACCGCCGAGGCCGGAGCCCACGGCCCCGGACCGCCGGGGCCCCGTGCCGCTGGAGTCCCGTGCCTGGGAGGGCCGCGCTGCCATGGCCCCGGAGCGCCGAGGCCCCGTACTGCCGGAGTCCCGTGACTGGGAGGGCCGCGCTGCCATGGCCCCGGAGCGCCGAGGCCCCGTACTGCCGGAGTCCCGTGACTGCGAGGTCCGAGCTGCCACGGCCCTGGACCGCCGAGGCCGAGCCGCCACGGCCCCGGAGCGCTGGGTCCCCGTACTGCTGGAGTCCCGTGACTGCGAGGCCCGAGCTGCCACGGCCCTGGACCGCCGAGGCCGAGCCGCCACGGCCCCGGAGCGCTGGGTCCCCGTACTGCTGGAGTCCCGTGACTGCGAGGCCCGAGCTGCCACGGCCCTGGACCGCCGAGGCCGAGCCGCCACGGCCTCGGACCGCCGAACCCCGTATCGCCGGAGCCCGTGCCTCCGTGGCCCCGTGCCGCCCGGATCCCGCGGCCTCCGGGCCGCGTGTATGCGGGACCCTCGCTCCCTCAACCCCGTGCGTGCTCCGCCTCTTCCCTCCGCGGCCCCGTTCCTCCAGCCCCCGTCTCTTCCGTGGCCCCGTCCTCTCACGCCCGCCGTTCCCCCGGAACCTCCGTCTGCCCATGCCCTCGTTGCCTCACGGTCTCCGTCATCCGACGCTCCCGTTGTCGTCGGTCTCTGTCCTCCGATGCCCCCGGTTGAGCCACGCCCCCCGTTCTTCCGCGCCGCATGTCTTGGCTTCTCGGCGCACCGTCAAATCCCCTTTGCTCCCTGCTCCTTGGCCGGCCTGGGTCATGTCGGCGGGAGCCCGAGTGGCAACCCCCAGTAGGGTCGACAGCGTGAGTAGCGAAGAGATCACGTTGGCCGCGGCCGACGCGCAGGCGGTGCTGGCCCCGGCCAACGGCGGACGTGTGGCGGGGCTACGGATCGACGGGCTCGAACTCCTGCGCCAGGGCGAGCGGTTCGGCTGCTTCCCGATGGTCCCCTGGTGCGGCCGGGTCCGCGACGGCCGCTTCCTCAGCGGCGGTGCCGTCCAGCAGATGCCCCTCAACGCCCCGCCCCACGCCATCCACGGCACCACGCGCGAGAGCCCCTGGCGGGTCGCGAGCCACACCGACACCGAGGCCGTCCTCACGTACGACCTCGTCGACCCGTGGCCGTACCCCGGCCGTGTCACCCAGGTGTTCACGCTCACCCCGGACGCCCTCACCCTCACCATGTCCGTGGAGACGTACGAGTCGTCCTTCCCGGCCCAGATCGGCTGGCACCCCTGGTTCAACCGCACCCTGGGCGACGGCGGCGAGGACGTACGGCTCGACTTCGCCCCCGCCTGGCAGGAGGAGCGCGGCGCCGACCACCTCCCCACCGGCCACCGGATCGACCCGAGGCCCGGTCCCTGGGACGACTGCTTCGGCATGCCCGACGGCGTCGACGTCACCCTCACCTGGCCCGGCCGGCTGGAACTGAAGGTGGCCTCGCGGGAGGAGTGGGTCGTCGTCTACGACGAGCAGGCGGAGGCCGTGTGCGTCGAACCCCAGACCGGCCCGCCCAACGGCCTCAACACCCACCCCCGGCTGGTCACGCCCATCGACCCGCTGGAGGCGGCCACGACCTGGAGCTGGCGCAGGTTGTGAGGGCGGGCGGAACGACCCCCTTAAGCTGGCTGCCATGACTGACGTGGACGTTCGCGGCTCGCTGCTGCGGCAGATCAAGGACAAGGCCGTGGTGCACGGCAAGGTGACCCTGTCGTCGGGTCTGGAGGCGGACTACTACGTCGACCTGCGCCGCGTCACCCTCGACGGCGAGGCCGCCCCGCTGGTCGGGCAGGTGCTGCTCGACCTGACCGCCGACCTCGACTTCGACGCGGTCGGCGGTCTCACCATGGGCGCCGACCCGGTGGCCGCCGCGATGCTGCACGCCGCCGCCGCGCGGGGCCGCAGGCTCGACGCGTTCGTGGTCCGCAAGGCGGCCAAGGCGCACGGGCTGCAGCGCCGGGTCGAGGGGCCGGACATCGCGGGCCGTCGCGTCCTCGTCGTCGAGGACACCTCCACCACCGGCGGCTCCCCGCTGACCGCCGTCGAGGCCGTCCGGGAGGCCGGGGCCGAGGTCGTCGCCGTCGCCACCATCGTGGACCGTGCGACCGGCGCCGCCGAGAAGATCGAGCAGGGCGCCGGGGTCCCGTACCGGTTCGCGTTCTCGAAGGACGAGCTGGGTCTCGACTGAGGCCGGTCCGTCCTGTCCGTCGTATAAACACCAAGGTCAGGGGTTACCGCACAGTTTCGGACACCCTGGCCGGAGCATCCGGTCCCGTCTGGAAAGATGGGGCCGACGATGATGTCGCAACCCTAGGTCAGGGCTCGTAAGCACAACGCCACCCGCACATACAAGGAGCGGACCATGCCCATCGCAACCCCCGAGGTCTACAACGAGATGCTCGACCGGGCGAAGGCAGGAAAGTTCGCCTACCCGGCCATCAACGTGACCTCGTCCCAGACCTTGCACGCCGCGCTGCGCGGTTTCGCGGAGGCGGAGAGCGACGGCATCATCCAGGTCTCGACCGGCGGTGCCGAGTTCCTGGGCGGCCAGTACAACAAGGACATGGTCACCGGCGCCGTCGCCCTGGCCGAGTTCGCCCACATCGTCGCCAAGAAGTACGACATCACGGTCGCGCTGCACACGGACCACTGCCCGAAGGACAAGCTCGACAGCTACGTGCGTCCGCTGCTCGCGGTGTCGGAGGAGCGCGTCGCCCGCGGCGAGAACCCCCTCTTCCAGTCCCACATGTGGGACGGCTCCGCGGAGACCCTCGCCGACAACCTGAAGATCGCCCAGGAGCTGCTCGCCCGCGCCGCCGCCGCGAAGATCATCCTCGAGGTCGAGATCACCCCGACCGGCGGTGAGGAGGACGGCGTCTCCCACGAGATCAACGACTCCCTCTACACGACGGTCGACGACGCGATCCGCACCGCCGAGGCCCTCGGCCTGGGCGAGAAGGGCCGCTACCTGCTGGCCGCGTCCTTCGGCAACGTGCACGGCGTGTACAAGCCGGGCAACGTCGTGCTGCGCCCGGACCTCCTGAAGGAGCTGAACGAGGGCGTCGCCGCCCGCTTCGGCAAGGAGTCCCCGTTCGACTTCGTCTTCCACGGCGGCTCCGGCTCCACGGAGGAGGAGATCCGCACGGCCCTGGAGAACGGCGTCGTCAAGATGAACATCGACACCGACACGCAGTACGCCTTCACACGTCCGGTCGCCGGGCACATGTTCCAGAACTACGACGGTGTCCTGAAGGTCGACGGCGAGGTCGGCAACAAGAAGACCTACGACCCCCGCACCTGGGGCAAGCTCGCGGAGGCCGGCATGGCCGCCCGCGTCGTCGAGGCCTGCAACAACCTCCGCTCCGCGGGCACGAAGATCAAGTAACCCGTCGTCCGACGGTTGCTCCGCGACTGCCCGCAGCCCGACGCAGGGTTGCGGGCAGCCGCCGTTTCCGGCCGGGTGTCCGGGCGGGTGTCCGGCCCGCGCTTCCGGCCCACCTGTCTGGCCCGGGTGTCCGGCCCCGCGTTTCCGCCCGCGTGCCCGGCTGGCGCTTCCGCCCGCGTGTCCGGCTGGCGTTTCCGGCCGCGTGTCTGGCCGCGGGTCTGGCCGGGTGTCCGGCTGGCGTTTCCGGCCGCGTGTCCGGGCCCGCCTCGGTCGCGGGGGTCCCTTCCCCCGGCCGCCGCCCCCTGGCCCGAACAGCCCCCGCGCGGGATGATCCCTGCATGGCCGACGTACGGCTCGCCTCCACTCAGGGCAAGTGGATCCTCCTCACCACGGTCCTCGGATCGAGCATGGCCATGGTGGACTCGACGGTCGTCAACGTCGCCCTTCCCCGGATGGGGCGCGACCTGGACGCGGACCTCGCCGCCCTCCAGTGGACCGTCAACGCGTACATGCTCACCCTCGCCGGTCTGATCCTCCTCGGCGGTGCCCTCGGCGACCGGTTCGGCCGCCGCAGGATCTTCGTGCTGGGCGTGGTGTGGTTCGCCTCGGCGTCCCTCCTGTGCGGTATCGCCCCCGACGCGGCCGTACTGATCGCCGCCCGAGCCCTCCAGGGCGTCGGCGGCGCCCTCCTCACCCCCGGCTCCCTCGCCCTCATCCAGGCCTCCTTCCACCCCGACGACCGGGCGCGGGCGGTGGGCCTGTGGTCCGGTTTCGGCGGCATCGGCGCGGCCGTCGGCCCCTTCCTCGGCGGCTGGCTCGTGGACGGCCCCGGCTGGCGCTGGGTCTTCCTCCTGAACGTCCCCCTCGCCCTGCTCTGCGTCCCGATCGCCCTGCGCCACGTGCCGGAGTCCGGCGACGGCCGCACCCACGGCCGGGGCTTCGACGTGCTCGGCGCGGCCCTCGGCGCCCTGTGCCTGGCCTTCGTCACCTACGCGCTGATCGAGGCGGAGACGGGCTCGGTCCCGGTCGTCGTCGCGGCCGTGGCCGGTGTCGCGACGGGCGTGGCCTTCGTCCGGGTCGAGCGCAGCCGCCCCGACCCGATGATGCCGCCGGAGATCTTCGCGTCCCGCCAGTTCACGGCGGTCAACATCGTCACCCTGTTCGTGTACGCGGCGTTCAGCGGCTTCTTCTTCCTCGCCGCGCTCCAGCTCCAGGTGGTCTCCGGGTACTCGGCGCTCGCCGCCGGCACGGCCCTGCTCCCCATCACCGTCCTGATGCTGCTGCTCTCCTCCCGGGCGGGCGCCCTCGGTGAACGCATCGGCCCGCGCATCCCCCTCACCGTCGGCCCCGTGCTGTGCGCCGCGGGCGTCCTGCTGATGCTGCGGGTGGGCCCCGACGCCTCGTACCCGACGGACGTGCTGCCCGCGCTCCTCGTCATGGGCCTGGGCATGGTCACCCTCGTGGCGCCGCTGACGGCCACGGTGCTCGCCTCCGTCTCCACCGAGCACGCGGGCCTCGCCAGCGGCATCAACAACGCCGCCGCCCGCGCCGCCGGCCTCATCGCGGTGGCCGCGCTCCCGTTGATCGCCGGGATGGGTCCGGAGGCGTACCGGGACCCCGCCCAGTTCGACGACGCGTTCACCACGGCCATGCCGGTCTGCGCGGGCCTGCTCCTGGCCGCGGCGGCCCTGGCCTTCACCACGGTCCGCCGCCCGCCCGCCGACTGCCACCACCCCGAGTGCCGCACCCACGCCTCGGTGACGGCACCCCCACTGGAGGGCGAACCGGGCAGGCCGGGCCACGCCGGGGCGTGAGGGCCGCGTGCCGTTCCAGGTGCCGATTCCGCGTGCCGATTCCGCGTGCCGATTCCGCGTGCCGGTCCCGTGCGCCGGTCCCGTGCGCCGGTCCCGTGCGCCGGTCCCACATGGCGTGCGCCCGTTCCGTGTGCCGGTCGGGGCGTCGGTACTGCGTGGTGGCCTGTTCCGTGTGCCGGTACGGGCGTCGGTGTCGCGTGGCGGCCCGTTCCGTGCGCCGGTCCCGGGCGTCGGTGACGCGTGGCCGCCCGTTCCGTGCGCCGGTCCGGGCGTCGGTGACGCGTGGCCGCCCGTTTCGTATGCCGGTCCGGGAGTGTGGTCTCACGGTGGCCGGGGGCCGTCGCCCCACCCGGCGTTTCCGCCTCCCCCGATGGGCCAGACTGGAACCCATGACGATTCACGAGAACCTCCTCGGGGGCCCGCCCCCGACGCACCTCCCCGACGACCCGGCGCCCCGCGAGCTCCTCGCGAACGGCACGGCCCCCGCCGACGTCGCCGCGCAGTACCCCACCTCCTCCCTCGCCTGGGCCCAGCTCGCCGACGACGCGTTCGAGCGGGGCAGCGTCGTGGAGTCGTACGCCTACGCCCGTACGGGCTACCACCGCGGCCTGGACGCCCTCCGCCGCAACGGCTGGAAGGGCCACGGCCCGGTCCCCTGGGAGCACGAGCCGAACCGCGGCTTCCTGCGCGCCCTGCACGCCCTCGCCCGCGCCGCCGGAACGATCGGCGAGCAGGAGGAGTACGAGCGCTGCACCCAGTTCCTGAAGGACTCGTCCGAGACGGCGGCCGAGACCCTGGGCTGACCCGTACGGCCGATGCCCCTGCGGCGCGTTTGCGCAGGTCCGCCTGGTGTGACCAGGCGGACCTTGCGATGTCGGGGGCACATCCCCGACTATGCCGGTGGGGACCGGGGCCCCCGTGTCGGTAACGGCAGGGGCGGACCGCTACCCGGAGCACACAACAGGAGACAGCGATGTCCCAGCAGGCTCAGCCCGTCGAGGCTTCGGAGCCCGAGACCCCGCATCTCGACTTCCAGGGAACCACCCCGTACGAGGACTACGTCCAGGCGGACGTCCTCACCCACCTCCAGCACCCCCTCTCCGACGACCCCGGAGAGATGGTCTTCCTGGTGACGACCCAGGTCATGGAGCTGTGGTTCACCGTCATCGTGCACGAGTGGGAGACCGCCACCGCCGCGCTGCGGAACGACGACGTCCCGACCGCGAGGGACGCGCTGAAGCGTTCCGTGCGCGAGCTGGAGGCCCTGACCGCCTCCTGGAAGCCCCTCGGCCAGCTCACCCCGGCCCAGTTCAACTCGTACCGCGCCGCTCTCGGCGAGGGCTCCGGCTTCCAGTCGGCGATGTACCGCCGTATGGAGTTCCTGCTCGGCGAGAAGTCCGCGTCGATGCTCGTACCGCACCGCGGGGCGCCCCGCGTCCACGCCGAACTGGAGAAGGCGCTGCACGAGCCGAGCCTCTACGACGAGGTCCTGCGGCTCCTGGCCCGCCGCGGCCACGCGATCCCCGAGTCCGTCGTACGGCGTGACGTCTCCCAGCGCTACGAGCCGTCCCCCGAGGTCGAGGAGGTGTGGGCCGCGCTGTACTCCGGCGACCCGGACCACGAACTCGCGCGCCTCGGCGAGGCGCTCACCGACGTGGCCGAGCTGGTCTGGCGCTGGCGCAACGACCACCTCGTCGCCACGCGGCGCGCCATGGGCGCCAAGGCCGGCACGGGCGGCTCCGCCGGTGTGGCCTGGCTGGAGAAGCGGGCCCGGAAGAACGTCTTCCCCGAGCTGTGGACGGCGCGCTCCCATGTCTGACCTCACCGAGACGAAGACGGGGCACGCCGGTGGTGCCGCGTACGCCGGTGGTGCCGCGTACGCCGGTGGTGCCGCGTACCTGTCCTCCGAACTGGCCCTGGAGGCCGCGAAGCTCGACGAGGCCGACGAGTTGGCCGGCCTCCGCGACCGTTTCGTCCTCGACGACGCCGTGTACCTCGACGGCAACTCCCTCGGCGCGCTGCCGGCCGCCGTCCCCGGCCGGGTCGACGACGTCGTACGCCGCCAGTGGGGCTCCCTGCGCATCCGCTCCTGGGACGAGAGCGGCTGGTGGACCGCGCCCGAGCGGATCGGTGACCGCATCGCCCCGCTGGTGGGCGCGGCGCCCGGCCAGATCGTGGTGGGCGACTCCACAAGTGTCAACATCTTCAAGGCAGTTGTGGCGGCGGTCCGGATGGCCGACGAGGACGCCCGAGAGGCCGGGGAGGCGGTCGGACACGGCCGCGACGGTGACGGAGCCGGGGGGCGGCCGGTCCGGGACGAGATCCTGGTCGACGCGACGACCTTCCCCACGGACGGCTACATAGCCGAGTCGGCCGCCCGGATGACCGGACGCACACTGCGCCCGGTGACCCCGGCGGAGGTACCGGACGCCCTCGGCCCCCGTACGGCCGCGGTGCTCCTCAACCACGTCGACTACCGCACCGGCCGCCTCCACGACCTGCCGTCCCTGACGGCGGCGATCCACGAGGCGGGCGCGTACGCCGTCTGGGACCTGTGCCACAGCGCGGGCGCCCTGCCCGTCGGCCTCGACGAGCACGGCGTCGACCTCGCGGTCGGCTGCACGTACAAGTACCTGAACGGCGGCCCCGGTTCACCGGCGTACCTCTACGTACGCCGCGACCTCCAGCCCCGCTTCGACTCACCCCTGCCCGGCTGGAACTCCCACACGGACCCCTTCGGCATGCGCCCGTCCTTCGAACCGGCGGGCGGCGCCCTGCGCGGCCGCGTCGGCACGCCGGACATCCTGTCGATGCTGGCGCTCGAGGCGGCGCTGGATGTGTGGGACGGGGGAGGAACCGGGTCCGGGTCCGGGTCCGAGGCGGGGGCCGGTAACGGTGCTGGTGCTGGTGCTGGTGCTGGTGCTGGTGCTGGTGCTGGTGCTGGTGTCGGGGCGGAGGCCGGGGTGACGGTCGAGGCCGTTCGGGCCAAGTCCCTCGCGCTGACGGACTTCTTCCTGCGCTGCGTGGTGGCGTACGTCCCCGAGGGGCGCGTCGAGTGCCTCACCCCGGTCGCCCACGCAGAGCGCGGCAGCCAGGTCGCGCTCCGCTGCGACGACGCCGGTGACGTCATGAAGCGCCTCATCCAGCAGGGCGTCGTGGGCGACTTCCGCCACCCCGACGTCCTCCGCTTCGGCTTCACCCCCCTCTACGTGGGCTTCGCCGACGTGGAACGGGCGGCACGGGTCCTGGCGGAGACGCTGAGGTCAGCCGACTGAGGTACTACGGGTCGGTTCGCCCCGGTGGCGCGCGGCGCTCTTGTGCGCGCCACCGGGGCGACGTTCGTGCCGGGGCACGGCACCTACGCCTCATCTCGCACCACCCACCGGCGTGCGCTCCCGCCCCGCGCGCCTCGGCACGCACCCCCGTCGCCGCACCCCCAAAACCCCCAGAACCGTCAACCCTGACCCGGCGTCATATCCGCGTGTCGACGCACGTCACCGGCCTGGTACCGTCCCCGCCAACGGCAGGCGTCCCCACCCTCGAGCCCGCCCACCCCCCAAACCCATCCAAATCCGTTTCACCCTTGAGAGGTTGGAGCATGCCGGACGACGACGCCGCTGCCCGCGATGCCGCCGAAGAGGCATCCGCCTTCTCGCACCCCCCGGTCGACCCGGACGCCACCTCCGCCTACGGCGACCACCCCGACCAGGTGATCGACTTCTACGCCCCCCGTGCCTCCCCCGGCGCCACGCCGGCCGCCCCGGCGGCCCCGTTGGTCGTGGTCCTGCACGGCGGTGCCTGGCGTGCCCCGTACGACCGCCGGCACATCACCCCCTTCGCGGACTTCCTGGCCCGTCGGGGCTTCGCCGTGGCCAACGTCGAGTACCGCAGGGGGAGCGCGTTGCCCGCGCAGAGCGGTCCCGGCGGCAGCGCGGGCCCGGTGGCGGGCCGTTGGCCGGAGACGTTCGACGACGTGGCCGCCGCCCTCGATGCCCTGCCCGACCTCGTGCGGGAGGCCGTGCCCGAGGCGGACCCCCGCCGCATGGTGCTCACCGGCCACTCTGCGGGCGGGCACCTGGCGCTGTGGGCCGCCGCCCGTCATGTCCTCCCGCCGGACGCGCCGTGGCGCACGGCCGGCCCGGTCCCGCTGCGCGGCGTCGTCGCGCTGGCGCCCATCGCCGACTTCGCCGTGGCCGAGAAGCTGGACGTCTGCGGTGGCGCGGCCACACAACTCCTGGGCCGCCAGGACAAGTTCAGCGAACGGCGCCCCTACGCCGACCCGGCTCTCCTCCTTCCGACGGGCATCGCCACGACCCTCGTCCAGGGCCGCACCGACATCGTCGTACCGCAGCCCGTCGCCGACGCGTACGCGGACGCCGCGGCCAAGGCGGGCGAGGTCGTCGGCCTCACGCTCCTGGAGGACGTCGGCCATTTCCCCCTGATCGATCCGGCGGCGGACGCGTGCGCGGTGGTCGCGGAGGAGATCGCCCAGCTGGCCTGGTGAACGGGGCATCGCCGAGCGGCTGCCTGCCTTCGGCTGCCCTCGGCTCCCGCTGATACCCGTAATACCTGAGAGCTACCTCGCAGGTGAGCTCTGTGGCGGGACGCCGACCACGGCCTCCGATCCATAGCTTCCTTCCCAGACGCCCGGCAGCCGGGCGAACGAAGGGGAGGGGTAGGGGACATGGGGGCCGTGACATGGCCGAAGGCAGCCGCGCCGCCACGGCGACCCGACCGGCGGATCCGTACGGGGGGTCCGAGCGCCACGGTCGGAGCGGTCGGAGCGGTCGGAGCGGTCGGAGCGGTCGGAGGGGGCGCAGCGGTCGCAGCGACCGAAGCGGTCGGAGCGGTCGGAGCAATCAGAGCGATCGGCTCGATTGATTCGGGTCGTTCGACTGGTTCGAGTCGTTCGAGCCGATCAGGCGAGCGCAGCCACCCGGACCGTCAGGACCAGCCGGACCAGCCGGACCAGCCGGACCAGCCGGACCACTCCGACCACCCGGATCGGCCGGGCCCGCCGAGTCGGCCGAGTCGGTACGACCGGCAGCCGCACGGCCGACACCGCTGGCCCGCCCGTCTCCGCCGCACTCTCCTCGCCCTGCTCGTCGCCACCGCCGTCGTCGCCCCCGTCTCCGCCGCTGCGCGCCCCCGGATTCCGGCCCCGCCACCGGCCACCCTCGCGCCCCTCACCCCGACGTCGCTGGAGGCGGTGTACGCGGCCAACCGCGCGAACGCGGAGAAGGCGGCCCGCATGGCCGAGGCCCACGGCAACCGCGACCGGGCCGCGAAGGACCGCTCGATGGCGAAGCCCTCGCGGCAGTTCCTGACGTTCGACGGGCGGGGCCCCGGCCAGGCCGTGGAAGTCACGGGCGACCTGCTGAAAGCCGACCACATAGCGGTACTGATCCCCGGCTCGGACACGAGCATCGACACCTACGACCGCTTCCGCGAGGCGGCACTCGCCCTGCACGCCCGCACCGGCCCGACCTCGGCGGTCATCACCTGGCTCGGCTACGAGACACCGGACACCATCAGCACGACGGTGCTCACCGACACCCGAGCCGACGAAGCGGCCCCGCGCCTGAGCACGTTCATACGCGAGCTACGGGGACTGGTCGGCGATACGGCCGACGTCTCCCTGCTCTGCCATTCCTACGGCTCGGTCGTGTGCGGCAGAGCAGCGGCGGACCTGGACGACGTGGACGACCTGGTCCTGATAGGCAGCCCGGGTACGGGCGCGGAGAGCGCCTCCGCGCTGCACACGTCGGCCCGCGTGTGGGCCGCCCGAGGTGCGGACGACTGGATCGAGATGGTCCCGCACACCCGAGTCGACGTCTTCGGCACGACCGTCGGCTTCGGCACCGACCCGACGTCCCCCGCCTTCGGCGCCCGTGTCTTCGCCGCGGGCGACGCCACCCACAGCGGCTACTTCGCCCCCGGCTCCCTCGCTCTCGACAACCTCGCGCACATCACCCTCGGCACCCCTCAGGAGGTGACCCATGCGTGAAACGGCCACGCGCTCGGCTACCGCACTCTTGAAACTCGGCGGGAGTCCGGAGTCGAACCCGGCAGCCGCTGACGGTGCTCGATCCCCACAAGGGCCGACCGCACCCTCTCCCTCACCCCGCCCTGCACCAGCTCGCCGACCCGCCACTGCACACCGCCTCCGCCAAGCCGCCCACCACCTGCACACCGCGACCCCGCCCACCCGGGACCGCGCGGTGGACGCCCTACGAGCCCTCGCCATCCTCGGGATAATCCTCGGCCACTGGCTGGTCACCGCCCTGGTCCCGGCCGGGGACGGCACCCTCCGTACCACCAGCCCCCTCCAGCACATGCCGTGGCTGGCCCCCATCTCCTGGGTCTTCCAGACCCTCGCCGTCTTCTTCCTGGTGGGCGGCCATGTGGCGACGGGGAGCTACACCTCGGCCCGAGCCCGCGGCACTACGTACCCCCAGTGGCTGCACGCCCGACTGAGCCGTCTGTTCACCCCGGTCGCGGCGGTCCTGACCCTCTGGACCGCCATGGCGCTCGGTCTCCTGGCCACCGGCACGGACCTCGACACGATCCACACCCTCCTCAAACTGGCCCTGTCCCCGCTGTGGTTCCTCCTGGTCTTCGCGGCCCTGACGGCGGCGACCCCGCTGGTGCTCCGCCTCAACCCGGTATGGCCTCTCGCCGTGGTTCTCCACGTGGACCTGGCCCGCTTCGGCCTGGGCGCCCCGCAATCCCTGGGCTGGATCAATCTGGCCGCCGGGTGGCTGGTCCCCTACACGGTGGGCGCGGCCTGGACGAGAGGTGAACTGGACCGCCGCCGCGCGGGCTGGACACTCCTGCTGTGCGGTACGGCGGCGACGGCGGCCCTGATCACCTGGGCCGGTTACCCGGCGTCGATGGTCGGTGTGCCCGGCGCCCGGGTCTCCAACCTGAACCCCCCGACCCTGGCGGCCGTCACCTTCGGTCTGGCCCAGTGCGGTCTGGCCCTGCTGCTGCGCGGTCCGCTCCGCCGGACCCTGGGGCGACGCCCGCTGGCCTGGGCGGCGGTGGCCCTGGTCAACCTGTCGGCGATGACGGTGTTCCTCTGGCACCAGACCGCCCTGATGGCCACCACCGCCACGGCCCTGACGGCAGGCCACCTCCCCGGCCTCCACACGCTCCCCGACAACCCGGCCTGGATAGCGGCCCGTCTGGCCTGGCTCCCGGTGTTCGCCCTGGCCCTGCTGCTCTGCTGGGCCGCCTTCCACATCCATGAGACCAGGCCCCCGCGAGCGGCCCGCCGCACCCGGCGGCACCCGGAAACAGCCCTGACCGCCGCGTCGAAGGCCACCCCGCACCACACACCGCCGCCGCACCGGAGCACTTCGCCTCCTCGCCTCACGGAGAACCCGCGAGCCGAAGCGGTGCGGCATGCCTAGGCTGTTCCGGATGAGTGCCGTGGAGAAGCGACTGACCACAGGGCTGCGGGTGTTGCGCGCGGACCTGCTGAACGGCGATTCCCATCCGCTGCCGCCGTCCGTCTGGCTGCGCTGGCTCCCGCACGGCATCGTCTTCCTGATCGCGTTCGTCGACCTGCTCGCCAACGCCGAACAGATGGGCGACGGCTATGAACTGGGCGCCGAGTACGCACTGTTGTGCGCCGGGGTGCAGGCCGCGGCGGTGGTGCTGGCCCTGTGGTGGCCGGTCCCGGCCTGGTGGGCGTCGACGGCGGTCACCGTCGTCGTGGCCCTGGGCGCACGGGCACAAATTCTCACGCAGCGACCGGAGTTCGGGTTCCCGCTGCCCGCTCCCGCGACCGCCACCGACATCCCCTGGCCATGGAGCCCGCCCGGCCTCATCGCACACGCCGTGATCCTCTTCCTGCTCGCGCTGCGGCTGCCCACCCGGGTGGCCGTCGAGGTGCTGGCGTTGACCACGCTGCTCACCTTCGTCGTCGAGGGCCTCATCGGCGCCTCCCACTACTCGTCGACGAGCCCCCTCGCCCTCGCCCTGTTCCTCGGCGTCGTCCTGCTCGGCAGCACCATGCGGGGCCGCCGCGAAGCCCGCAACCAACTCGTCGAACAGGCCGGGATCACCGCGGAGGAGCGCGCCCGCCGCACCCTCCTGGAAGAACGCAGCCGTATCGCCCGCGAGTTGCACGACGTGGTCGCCCACCACATGTCGGTGATCTCCATCCAGGCGCAGGTCGCCCCCCACCTGGTGGAGAACCCCTCCGAGGAGCTGAAGGAGAACTTGCACGGCATCCGCCAGAACGCCCTGGAGGCCCTCACCGAACTCCGCCGCGTCCTCGGGGTCCTGCGCTCGGAGCACCCGCCGGACCCCGACGACCCGCACGGCATAGCGGCCGCCGCGGAAGGCACCGCCCCGCACACCCCGCAGCCGACGCTCGCCCGTCTCGACGCCCTCGTGGAGAACACCCGTGCGGCCGGCCTGGCGGTCACCGTGGAGATCGAGGGCGAGGCGCGTCCCCTGCCGCCGGGCGTGGAACTGTCCGCGTACCGGATAGTCCAGGAGGCGCTCAGCAACGCCCTGCGGCACGCACCCGGCTCCACGGTCCGGGTGGAACTCACCCACTTCCCGCGCGGTCTGCAGGTCCGGGTGATCAACTCCCGACCCCAACGGCCCGCCCCGCCGTCCCCCGGAGCCGGCCACGGCCTGCTGGGCATGCGTGAGCGTGCCGCCATGCTCGGCGGCACCCTCATGGCGGCCGAGACCTCCCACGGCGGCTTCGCGGTGGTCGCCTTCCTCCCGAAGGACGGCGGCCCCGGCAACGACACCACCGCCCCCGACCCCCACCCCGACCACCGACCGCCCGCGCCCCTCGGCCCCTCGGCCAGCGCGGACACGACAGGAGAACGCACTCCATGACGAGCAGCACCATCCGCGTACTGATCGCCGACGACCAGCAGATGGTCCGGCAGGGCTTCTCGGTGCTGCTCAACACCCAGCCCGACATCGACGTCGTCGGCCAGGCTGTGCACGGCCTCGACGCCATCGACAAGGTCGCCGAGCTCGCCCCGCAGGTCGTCCTGATGGACATCCGCATGCCCGAGCTCGGCGGTATCGAGGCCACCCGCCGCATCACCACCGAGAATCCGCACATCAAGGTCCTGGTGCTCACGACCTTCGACCTCGACGAGTACGTCTACGAGGCCCTGCGCGCGGGAGCCTCCGGCTTTCTCCTCAAGGACGCCTCCGCGGACCAGCTCGCCGAAGCGGTCCGGGTCGTGGCCGCGGGGGACGCCCTGCTCGCGCCCGGCATCACCCGCAGGCTCATCGCTGAGTTCTCCCGTCTCGGCACGCCACCCCGCGCCCCGCTGAAGGAGCGTGTCGGCGACCTGACCGAGCGGGAGACAGAAGTGCTGTCCCTGATCGCCCAGGGCCTGTCCAACGCGGAGATCGCCCAGCGCCTCGTCGTCGCCGAACAGACCGTGAAGACCCACGTGGGCCGCATCCTGGTGAAACTGGGCCTGCGCGACCGCACCCAGGCCGCGGTCTTCGCCTACGAGTGCGGCCTGGTCCGGCCCACGGGCTACTGACCGCGCCGGCGGACCGGTGCCGGACCGGTGCCGGGTCGATACGCGCACCCCGTAGTACCTGAGACGGACCCGGACAGACCCTCCTCACTGGTGACGACGGCGACCCCGCCCCCCGCCTACCGTTTTCCACGTGACCGAGACGACTCACACCCAGCCCACGCCACCGCGACGCGGCGCCAAGGAACGCAGCCCGGAGTTCAGACTCGCCGTCAACGCTCTGAACGGGCTGTGGCAGGACATGTTCCACGGCGCCTTCGCCTACCGACCACTGCCCCGCATGCGACTGAACGGCCCGTTCGTCCGGCAGCTGCCCCTGCGGCTGCGCGAGCGCGTCGTCTGGGCGCCGCACGCGGCGGTGATCTTCGGCGCCCTGATGGCGATGTACGCCTCGCTGGAGGGCAACGGCGGCAGTGATCTCACCCAGATGATCACGGGCATCCTCTCCCTGACGGCGGTCCTGCTGACGCTCGCCAGGCCCGTCGGCGCCTTCTGGGCCTCCATGGGCGCCACCCTGATCGGCACCATGATCGGCAGCGACTTCAACGACTGGCCGTGGATCCCCGGCGCCTTCGTGACCCACGTCATCGTCCTCACGGTCGTCGCCCTGCGCACCAGGCCCCGGATCGCCGCGTGGATGTGGGGCATCACCGCGCTCTACAGCCTGGTCGCCGAGACGTTCTTCTCCTCCCGCTACATGAACTACGGCTACTACACGGCCAACACCGGGCCGATGCTGACCGTCGCGGCCTTCGTCCTCCTGTCCGTGTCCGTCTGGCAGATACGGCGCACGGCCCAGCGGGAGGTGACCGCCCAGCAGACGGTGACCGAGCACGAGCGTTCCAAGCGGACCCTCCTGGAGGAGCGCACGACGATCGCCCGCGAGCTGCACGACGTGGTCGCCCACCACATGTCGGTGGTCGCCATCCAGGCCGAGGCCGCGCCCTACCGTGTGGAGAACCCCCCGCCCGAGCTGGAGCAGGCGTTCGCCACGATCCGGGAGAACGCGGTGGCCGCGCTCACCGAACTGCGCCGCGTCCTCGGTGTCGTCCGCGCCGAGGACTACGAGGCCCCGGACGCCCCGCAGCCCACCCTCGCCGACCTCGACGGCCTGCTCGCCAATGTGCGGGAAGCCGGCCTGACCGTCGAGAAGGCGGTCACCGGAGCGGTGCGGGAACTCCCGCAGGGCGTGGAACTGTCGGCGTACCGAATAGTCCAGGAGGCCCTCAGCAACACCCTGCGGCACGCGCCCGGAGCGACGGCCCGAGTGGAGATCGGCTACGTCCTGGGCGGGCTGGGCCTGCGCATGGTCAACGGCCCCTCCCCGGAGGTGACCCTGGTGAAGTCCACCCACGGCGCCGGCCACGGCATCACCGGCATGCGTGAACGCGTCACGATGCTGAACGGCGAGATGACCACGGGCGAGACGGACGACGGAGGCTACGAGGTGACGGTGTTCCTGCCGGTGGCCAGTGCGAGCGAGGGCGACGCATGACGATCCGTGTGCTGATCGCCGACGACCAGATGATGGTCCGTGAGGGCTTCTCGGTACTGCTCGGCGCGATGCCGGACATCCAGGTGGTCGGCGAGGCGGTCAACGGCCGGGACGCCGTCAACCGTGTCCGGGAGCTGTCCCCGGACGTCGTCCTCATGGACATCCGCATGCCGGAGATGAACGGCATCGAGGCCACACGGGAGATCGTGGCGGCCGACGGCGGCGCCAAGGTGCTGGTGCTGACCACGTTCGACCTCGACGAGTACGTGTACCAGGCGCTGCGCGCGGGTGCCTCCGGGTTCCTGCTCAAGGACGCCTCGGCCCGCCAACTCGCCGAAGGAGTAAGGGTGGTGGCGGCCGGGGAGGCGCTGCTCGCCCCGTCGGTCACCAAGCGTCTGATCACCGAGTTCTCCAAGCTGGCCGAGACCCCCCGCCCCTCGGCGGCCGCCCAGCTGGCCTACGGGGAGCTGACCGACCGTGAGACGGAGGTGCTCGTCCTGATCGCCCAGGGGCTCTCCAACTCCGAGATAGCCGAGCGCCTGGTCGTGGCGGAGTCGACCATCAAGACCCATGTCAGCCGGGTCCTGGTGAAGTTGGGTCTCCGCGACCGTACCCAGGCGGCGGTCTTCGCCTACGAGGCCAGGCTGGTCACCCCCGGCTGAGACGGCCCGAAGATCCCCTCGTGGTACGTTCGGCACCGCCGTGCTTCGCCGCGAACCGAGGAGGTGAGACCGATCAACGCTGTGACAGGTCGGGGCTCCCTCCCTCGCATGGCCTAGGGAGCGCCCGCAGAGGCATCCCGAAAGGCTTGAACCGCTCATGCGTTTCAACTCCGAGACGTCGTTCGATGGCGTCCGCGAACACCTCTTCACCCTCGACGAGATCCCCGGCGTGCTGTGGACGCCGGACGGTGCCGTCGGTCCACGTCCGCTGATCGTGATGGGCCATGGCGGAGGACAGCACAAGAAGGCGCCCGGCGTCGTGGCGCGTGCGCTGCGTTTCGTCACCGAGTGCGGGTTCGCCGTCGTCGCGGTGGATGTGCCGGGACACGGTGACCGGCCCAAGGACGAGAACTACGACCGGATAGTGACGGAGAACCAGGCCCGGGCGGCTGCCGGGGAGGAGCTGGCTCCGCTGATCGCCGGGTTCCAGGCGCTCGTGGCGCGCCGGACCGTCCCGGAGTGGCGGGCGGTCCTGGACGCCGTGCAGGAGCTTCCCTTCGTCGGCGCCGAGCCGGTGGGCTACTGGGGGGTGTCCCTGGGATGCGGGCTCGGTGTTCCGTTCGTCGCCGCCGAGCCCCGCGTCCGGGCGGCGGTGCTGGGCCTGGGCGGGGCGCTGGCCTCGGCGGAGACCGCCCGGCGGATCACGGTCCCGGTGGAGTTCCTGGTGCAGTGGGACGACGAACGAGTGCCCAGGGAGCAGGGGCTGGCCCTGTTCGACGCCCTGGGGTCGGCCGAGAAGACCCTGCACGCCAACCCGGGCGGGCACGGGGAGATCCCGCGCTTCGAACTGGACAGCACCGTACGGTTCTTCGCCCGCCACCTGAGCTGATCGGCCCGCCGCCGTGCGGCGCGGGAGCCTCACCATGGGCGAACGCACCGCACGGCCGGCACGGGGGGAGGGGGGAGGGAGAGGTCTCGCCCCTCCAGGACGGTTTGTCGAGGTCATGGGGCGGGTCGGCTCTGTTCAGGGAGGCGGGTCGCGGGTTAGCGTCCGGTCATGGCACCTGCTTCCCCTCTCGCTTTCGATCCGTGGGACCCCGACTTCGTGGCGGACCCGTACCCGGCCTACGCCGAGCTGCGGGCGCTGGGCCGGGTGCGGTACTTCGAGCCCACGAACCAGTGGCTCGTCGCCCACCACGCGGATGTGTCGGCGCTGCTGCGGGACCGGCGCCTGGGCCGGACGTACCAGCACAGGTTCACCCACGAGGACTTCGGCCGCACCGCGCCGCCGCCGGAGCACGAGCCGTTCCACACGCTGAACGACCACGGGATGCTGGACCTGGAACCGCCGGACCACACCAGGATCAGACGGCTGGTGTCGAAGGCGTTCACACCGCGCACGGTGGAGCGGCTGAAGCCGTACGTGGAGGGGCTGGCGGGCGAGCTGGTGGCCCGGCTCGTCGAGGCCGGCGGCGGTGATCTGCTGGCGGATGTCGCGGAGCCGCTCCCGGTGGCGGTGATCGCCGAGATGCTCGGTGTCCCCGAGTCGGACCGGGCGCCGCTGCGGCCCTGGTCGGCGGACATCTGCGGGATGTACGAGCTGAGCCCGTCGGAGGCGACGGCGAAGAAGGCGGTACGGGCGTCGGTGGAGTTCTCGGAGTACCTCCGGGAGCTGATCGCGCACCGTCGGGAGAAGCCCGGCGAGGACCTGATCTCGGGGCTGATCGCGGCGTACGACGAGGGCGACCGGCTCACCGAGCAGGAGATGATCTCCACCTGTGTGCTGCTGCTGAACGCGGGCCACGAGGCGACGGTGAACGCCACCGTGAACGGCTGGTGGGCGCTGTTCCGCAACCCCGACCAGCTGGCGGCCCTGCGGGCGGACCACTCGCTGGTGCCGGCGGCCGTGGAGGAGCTGATGCGGTACGACACCCCGCTCCAGCTCTTCGAGCGCTGGGTGCTGGACGACATCGAGATCGACGGCACGACCGTCCCGCGGGGCGCGGAGATCGCCATGCTGTTCGGCTCCGCGAACCACGACCCGGCCGTCTTCGACGCCCCGGAGAAGCTGGACCTCACCCGTCAGGAGAACCCGCACATCTCGTTCAGCGCCGGTATCCACTACTGCATCGGCGCGCCCCTCGCCCGGATCGAGCTGGCGGCGTCGATGACGGCCCTGCTGGAGAAGGCCCCCACCCTGTCCCTCGCGACGGAGCCGAAGCGCAAGCCGAACTTCGTGATCCGGGGGCTGGAGGGACTCCAGGTGGAGGTGGCGTAGAGCGCGCCGCTTCCCGGAGCGCGAGGCTGTGACGTCCGACGGCTGAGGGGCATCGAAGGGCATCCGTTGGCCGACCACCGTCTCCGACCCGGCTCCGCCCTCGTCCACACAGTTCCTCGCGGACGTTCGTGGTCTCCTCAAGACCGTCGACGTCGTCGGTTCAGCAACACCCCGATCAGCAGGCCGAGGAGGGCGGGGGCGGCGGCTCCGGCCGCGGCCACCAGGGGGAGTTCGGTGACGAGGACGGTGTAGTCGGTGCCCTCGCCCTCGAAACCGCCGCCCATGTGGCGCCGGGTCCGGGACGAGGACGCCCATACGAGGGAGGCCGCGGTCGCCCCCACCGCCGACAGCGCGCACCCCGCGCACGCCAGCGCGCTCTGCCGACCGGACCGCCTCCCCAGCCCGCCCGCTCCGTCCAGCCCGTCCACCCGGCCCACCCCGTCCCGCTCCTCCGGTCCCTCCACGACGACGGGGACGCGGCCTTCTCCTCCACGGTTCTCGCGGCCCGCTCCTCCGACCCGACCCGACCCGACTGCCCCGGCCGTCGCCGCCCCGCCGGCGGCCCTGGTCCTCGCGGCCCGCCGCTTGCCGCCCGGTGTCCGCCGCCCGTGTCCGGGTTCAGCTCATGACGACGTCCCGCCGTCGCAGTCCCGCCAGGCCCGCCGCCACCAGGGCGACCGCGAGCCCGATCAGGGTCAGTACCGGACCCCACTCCATGTCTCCGCCGGGCAGCTTCGGCAGGTGGCCGAAGGGGGAGAGGTCGAGGACGGCCTGGGGGGCGTCGAGCGCCGGGCCGATCCAGCCGATCAGGAGGACGGCGCCTGCGAGGCCCCACGCCGCCATGGCCGCCCGAGGGGCGACGCCGTGCACGAGGACGGCGACCCCGCCGATGACCCACACCCCGGCGACCTGGACGAGGCAGGCGCCCAGGATGGGGCCGAACTCCTTGCCGTAGCCGAGGGCGAAGCCCAGGCCGGCGAGCAGCATGATCCATACGGAGCCGGCGAAGGCGACGGCAAGATGGCCGGCGGCCCACCGCAGGCGGCCCACGGCGTTGGCGAGGAGGGGTTCGGCCCGGCCCGAGGTCTCCTCGCCGTGCAGTCGCAGGACGGCACTGACGATGTAGAGCGCGGCGATCAGTCCGAGCATGCTGATCATCGACGCGAGGAACGCGTCCGTGAGCCCAGACTGGCCGCCCATGCGTTCGAAGATCTGGCGGGCGCCCTCGTTGTCCGCGACCAGATCGGCCGCGCCCTCGGTCAGCCCGCCGTAGACCAGCCCGGCGAGGAAGAACCCGATGCTCCAGCCGAGCGCGCTGCCCCGCTGCAACCGCCAGGCCAGCGCGCCCGCCGTCGCCAGGCGGCCCGTCGCCGGTCCCGGCCGGGTCGGCAGGAAGCTCATGCCGACGTCGCGGCGCCCGGCGAGCCCGTACGCCACCACGCCCTGGGCCAGGGCGGCCCCGGCGAACAGCAGCAGCACCCACCACCGCTCATCCGCGAACGAACGCTCGTTTTCGAGCCACCCCAGCGGCGACAACCACGTCAAAAAAGACGAACCTTCGTTCGCGGAAGCGTCACCCGCCGCCCGCAGCACGAACGCCGCCCCCAGCACCCCCGCCGTCAGCCCCCGCGCCAGCCGCGCGCTCTCCGTCAGCTGAGCGACCACCGCGGCCGTCGTCGCGAACACCATCCCGACGCCCGCGATACCCAGCCCGAAGGCCAGCGCGCCCGCCGCGCCCTGCCCGGCGAGCCCGGCCGCGACCAGCAGCCCCAGCGCGCCGTTCGCGACCGCCGCCATGAGCAGCGCCGCCGTCAAAGGCGCCCGGCGCCCCACCATCCCCGACGCGACCACCTCCAGACGGCCGCTCTCCTCCTCGTCGCGGGTGTGGCGGATGACGACGAGGAGGCTCATCGCGGCGGCGAGGGCACCGGCGTAGACGCCGACGCGCCACGCGGTCAGGGCGCCGAGGGAGTCGTCGAACACGGGCCCGACCAGGGCGCGCAGTGACGAGTTGGTGGTCATCTGGCGCATCAGGTCGGCGCGTTCGGCGGCGGTGCCGTACAGGCTGCGCAGGCTGTTCGGCATGGAGAGGACCATCAGTCCCGTCACCGCGACCCAGACCGGCACCATCACCCGGTCCCGCCGCAGGGCGAACCGCAACAGGACGCCCGTACCGGCCAGTTGACGTGCCCCACCGGACCGCACGGCGAACGCGGACGAGGGCGCCCCCGACGCGGAGGGCGAGGGTGAGGATGACGACGAGGGCGTGGACGCGGAAGCGTTGTCGACGGCGGTCATCGCACGGCCGTCCTCTCCGGCGAGCGGGAGGCGGCGTCGTCCTGGTCGTCCTGGTAGTGCCGCAGGAACAGTTCCTCCAGCGTGGGCGGCGTCGAGGCCAGGGACCGTACGCCCGACTCGGTCAAGGAGCGCAGGACGGCGTCGAGTTTGTCGGTGTCGACCTGGAGGCGGACCCGGTTGCCCTGGACGTCGAGGTCGTGGACGCCGGGGAGGCGGGCCAGGTCGCCCGGCGGGGAGGCGAGTTCGGCGGCGACGGCCGTACGGGTCAGGTGGCGCAGGTCGGCCAGGGAGCCGCTCTCGACGGTGACGCCCTTGCGGATGATGCTCACCCGGTCGCACAACTCCTCGACCTCGCTGAGGATGTGGGACGACAGCAGGACGGTGCGGCCCCGGTCGCGTTCCTCGCGGACGCAGTGCTGGAAGACCTCCTCCATCAGCGGGTCGAGGCCGGAGGTCGGTTCGTCGAGGATGAGCAGGTCGACGTCGGAGGCGAACGCGGCGACGAGGGCGACCTTCTGGCGGTTGCCCTTCGAGTAGGTGCGGCCCTTCTTCGTCGGGTCCAGCTCGAAGCGTTCGATCAGGTCGGCGCGGCGGCCGGCGTCGAGTCCTCCGCGCAGCCGGCCGTAGAGGTCGATGACCTCGCCGCCGGACAGGTTCCGCCAGAGGGTGACGTCGCCGGGTACGTACGCGATGCGGCGGTGCACCTCCACCGCGTCCTTCCACGGGTCGCGGCCGAGGATGCGGGTGACCCCGGCGTCGGCGCGGAGCAGGCCGAGGAGGACGCGGATGGCGGTGGACTTGCCGGCGCCGTTGGGACCGAGGAAGCCGTGGACCTCGCCGGACGCGACGGTCAGGTCGAGACCGGCGAGCGCGTGGGTCCGTCCGAAGGACTTGTGGAGTCCGGAGACCTCGATGGCTGGGTTGGCCTTCGTCATGCTTCAGAACGTACGCTTACTTCAGAAATTTGTGAAGTTAAGGAAGCGTGTGAATCGACAGTAGACTGATCGACGGGGACTACGGCGTGACTGGGGTGCCTGACCAGGGGAGATGATCCAGCGATGGCGGAATCGAAGGCCGGCTCGGAGGCCGAGTACGGGGCCGAAGTCGAGCTTGAGGCCGAGTCCGAGGGCAAGGCCCGGGCCAGGGCTGAGTCGGAGGGAGACGCGGGGCGGGACCCCGAGGCGGTCTCGCGTTTCGTCGAGCACTTCGCGGCGCAGCTCGTCGAGGCAGGGGTGCCGCGGATGCCGGCCCGGGTCTTCGCCGCGCTCCTCGCCTCCGACACCGGCGCGCTGACCTCCGCCCAGCTGGGCGAACAGCTGCAGATCAGCCCCGCCGCCGTGTCGGGCGCCGTCCGCTATCTGGCTCAGGTGCACCTGGTGTCACGCGAGCGGGAGCCCGGTTCACGGCGTGAGCGCTACCGCGTCCACAGCGACCAGTGGTACGAGGCCCTGACCAACCGCGAGGCGCTCATCAAGCGGTGGGAGGACGCGTTGCGCGAGGGTGTCGCGAGCCTCGGCGCCGACAGTCCGGCGGGGCGCCGCCTCAGCGAGACCCTCGCGTTCTTCGAGTTCGTCGAGGTGGAGGTCGAGGCGATCATGGCCCGCTGGCGTATCCACCGCGACCAGCTGTTCGGCGGGGACTGACTGACTCCGGAGGCCCCGGCGCTCTTCGCTACTCGGCGGAGTCGGCGGAGTCGGCGGAATCGGCGGCCCGTTCCGTGCGGCTCGCCAGGCGTTCGTAGCGCTGGCGGGCGGCCTGCGGGGTCTGGAGGCCCAGCCCGAACGCGATCTCCGGCCAGGTCATGCCCCGGCCCCGGGCCATCTCCAACAGTCCGACCTCCAACTCGTCCATCTCCGCGCGGGCCAGCGGAACGAGGCTCAGCGCCGCGGTGATGTCCGCCCGGTCGACCTCCGGTTCCCCGTCCTCCAGCAGCGCGGCGCCACTGAGCAGGAACGACACCAGCCGCACGGCCTCGTGCGGGCCCAGCACATGCGGGTGCACCTGCCGACGGCGCTGCCCGTCCGTGGCCGCGTGCCGCTCGGCGATACGGAACAACGAGCTGTACGTCCGCTGCGCCCGCGCCTCGTCCGCACTTGGAGGCGTGAACGGGTCGGAGGGGGCTGAAGGGTTCTTGGAGGGGTCGGAGGGACTGGAGGGGTCCTGGGGCGGCGTCGACACATCCGAGGGCTGTGAAGTCATGCAACCAGCGTCGGATGCAAACATTTCGTTGTCAACGCTTTATTGTCGACCCTTCCCGGGAGGGCGGGGGCGCCGGTCCGAGGCCGCCCCCGTTGCTAATCTCCGCGTCAACGACGGTGGTGATGGCGGGGGGCGATCATGGGATCGGACACGGAACCGGGCCCGACGAGTCCGTCGCCTCCTTCGACTCCGTCGGCTCCTTCCAGTTCCTGGTCGATAGGGGTGGCCCCGGGCGTCCTCTTCGGAGGGCTGGCCGCGGTGGTGTCGGTCGTCGCCATCGGGAGGGCATGGGCCGCATGCGACGTCGGCGGCGGCGGGAACGGCATCACGCTGCTCCTCCTCGCCCCGGTCATCTGGGTCGCCGCAGCGATCCCCTGGCTCGTTCTGCACGGCACGCTCGGGCGCCGCGGACGCCGTCATCGAGGGGCGGCGCTGGCCGTGGGGCTGGTGTTCACGCTGTGGTTCACGTGGTTCGTCGTGGCCTGGCTGGGCATCCCGGACTCGTACCCCGCGCCCCTCTGCCCGGGCAACGTCCCCCCGTGGTGGCCGGACTTCCTCCCCACCTGACCCTGCGCGGCGGCGTGGCCGAAACACCCTGCCCGGCGCCAAGTGGACGTACCCGGCCGCTCCGCGCCGCCGCCGTAGGATCCGGCGAGGGCGTGGTGGTGATCGACTCCGGAGGCATCGGCGGCATGGACGAGCGACGGTCACGGCCCGGAGGAGCACCGGACGGGGAGGGGCAGCCCGGGGCAGTCGCCCCCGCCCCCACCGCCCCCACCGCCCCCGGCGGTTCGCTGGACGAGGCGGCCGAGGTGTTCCAGCGGCTGCGCTCGCGGCTGTTCGGGATCGCGTACCGGGTGCTGGGGAGCGTGTCCGAGGCCGAGGACGTCGTGCAGGAGGCGTGGGTGCGATGGCAGGGAGCCGACCGCGCGGCCGTGCTGGACCCCGGCGCGTTCCTGGCCAAGGCGACGACGCGGCTCGCGATCAACGTGGCGCAGTCGGCGCGGGTCCGCCGCGAGGCGTACGTCGGGCCCTGGCTGCCGGAGCCCGTGGACACCAGCGTGGATCCACAGGTCGGCGCGGAGCGCGGCGAGGCGGTGGAACTGGCCGTGCTGCTCGTCCTGCAGAAGCTCAACCCGGTGGAGCGGGCGGCCTACGTCCTGCGGGAGGCCTTCGACTACCCGTACGACGACATCGCCGGCATGCTCCAGGTGACCCAGGCCAACACCCGGCAGATCGTCAGCCGGGCCCGCAAACGGCTGTCCGCCGAGCGCCGCGACCCCGTCGACACGGCGGAACACCGGCGGTTGCTCGAAGCGTTCGTCGCGGCGGCACGTGACGGTGATGTCGCCGCGCTCGAAGGGGTGCTCTCCGCGGACGTCGTCGCCTACGCCGACGGCAACGGCATGCGCGGTGTGGCCCGTCTGGAGGTCACGGGCGTCGGGCGGGTGGCCAGGATCAGCGCCTTCGCCAGGAAGTTCTTCCCGGGCGCCGAGTACGACGTGGTCGAGGCCAACGGCCGGCCCAGCCTGCGGCTCGTCAAGGACGGCGCCACCGTGGCCCTGGTGAGCGCCACGGTGGGCCCGGACGGCATCGACGGGCTCTACTGGATCCTGACCCCGGCCAAGCTACGGGCGTACGAGCGCTCGGCCCACCGGGTCACGGGCAGCCGACCGTAGCGGAACGGCCCGCCCGTGACCTGGGTGCCCCTGGTCAGCGCTGCTTGAGCCAGTGCCTGGCCCGTGCCGCTTGAGCCAGTGCTCGGTCACAGTGCTGCTTGCGCCAGTGCTTGGGCACAGTGCTCCTGAGCCAGTGCTTGGTCAGCTCTGCTTCAGCCAGTCCTCGTAGTGGGTGCTCGCCAGGTGCGCGGTGTCGTCGCCCGTGAGGACGTCCGGCATGCTCGCGAAGAGGCCGGCGGTCTCGTCGGTGACGACCGTACGGCCGTCCGGCTTCGCCGCCAGCGTGATCTCGGCGAGCCGGGCGAGCGGCAGGATCTCGGGACCCGCGATGTCACGGACCCCGTTCGACGGTGCGCCGAGCGCCGCCTCGGCGACGGACGCCGCGACCTCGGCGGACGCGATCGGCCGCAGCCGCGTGGACGACAGCCGCACCTCCGTGCCCTGGGTGGACATGTCCATCACCGGGGCGATGAACTCGAAGAACTGGGTGGCCCGCACGACGCTGTACGGCACCCCGCCGTCACGCACGGCGTTCTCCTGGGCGACCTTGGCCAGGTAGTAGCCGTAGTCGGGCACCTGGTCGACGCCGACGATGGAGAGGACGACGTGGTGGCCGACGCCGGCCTCCTTCTCGGCCGCTACGAGGTTGCGCCCTGCGCGCGTGAAGAAGTCCAGCGCGGCCTCCGCCTCGAACGAGGGGGAGTTCGACACGTCCACGACCACGTCCGCGCCCTTGACCGCCTCCGCGAGGCCCTCCCCGGTGAGAGTGTCGACGCCCGTGGAAGGAGCGGCGACCACGGCCTCGTGACCCTTGTCGCGCACGAGCGCGACCACCTGCGAGCCGATGAGCCCCGTACCACCGACGACCACGATCTTCATCGCTGTCTCCGTTCCCTGACACGCTTCCCGACGGATACGGCGCCTTCCGCCGCACCCGGTGCGCCGCCCGGTCCGGAGGCGCACACGAGAAGGACCAGTCAACGCACGGGTCTGTGACAGCCGGTCCGTGATCGCTTGTGAGGACCGCCCGAGACAGCGCGCATCGCGCGGAGCGCCCCGAGACCACGTTCAGTCGCCCCCGCCCCCGCCACCGCCGCAGCCGGAGAACCCACCCCCCGAGCCGCTGTCCGACCCCGAAGCCCAGTCGGAGCCGGAGCCGGAGCCGGAGCCGGAGCCGGAGCCGGAGCCGGAGTCGGAACCGGCCCCGTGGTCGTAGTCGTTGTCCAGGGCCTTGCCCATGCGGATCAGCGCCCTGCCCAGGCCGGACGGGATCGGCTGGACCCCGGCCATTCCGCGCCGGACCGGCCCACGGGGGAGCACGGCGGGGCCCTCGAACACGTACGCGGGGAGGGAGCCGTGCTCCCGAACCGCCCGCAGTCTCCGTCGGCCGGCCCGCGTGGGACGGCGCCGGGAGCCCGTCACGAGACCCTCCGCCGCGAGCCGCCGACCGATCTCCTCGACCTCCGGTGAGCGTTGCAGGGCGCTGTGCACGGCGACCACGCGGCGGCTGCGCTGGCAGGAGGCGAGCAGCGCGTCTTCGACAGGGTGCGCGGGGCGCTGCTCACCGTCGACCGCGCGGACGCGTGAGCCCCGCACCGTGAGCAGACCGTGCTCGGCCAGCGTGATCACGGCGCTGTCGGCGACCCGGTGCGCCCCACCCGCCAGATAGGCGACGTCGTACAGGTCCAGGGCCCCGGCCTCGTCCCCCGGCCCCGTCCGCCTTCTCCGCAGTCCGATCCGCATGCCGGCCCCCTTCGGACACCCCCGTCTGCCCGCAGTGTCACCGGGGTCGGGGCCTCGCGACCTTGCTTCCGGCCACTTCAGAGGAACACTTGAGCTTTTCCGGGAGACGTCAACTTCCGAAATATGCAGGGCCCCTGATCGGGTGATAGGTCGCATACCTGCACAAAGGCTGGGAAGGTCACCGCGTCGGCTCCGGCCGACCGCGTCCGACCACCTCAACGCCAGCCACGGGGAATCACCGCATGAGCCGTCCCACGCGCCGTCCCGCCCGCCGCCTCGCCGGCGGTCCCTCCCTCCGCCTCAGCAGCCGTCTCGCCGTCCCGGCCACCGCCCTCGCCGTGCTCCTCGGGTCCGCGGCCCCCGCCGTCCCGGCCGCGCCCGCCGCGCCCGCCGCCGTCCCGCCCGGCCATGTGTACTTCTGGGCCGAGCGCGGCCAGATGGGTCCCGGCGGCGCCTGGGACTACGCGCCTCCCGGCTACCGCGAGGCCGAGCCCCGCGTGAAGCGGCACGCCTACTCCTTCGACTCCCATGCCTCGGCCAGCGTCTACGCCATCCACTTCCGCGCCGGTGGCGGCTGCCTGTACCGCGAGATCCGCCCCGACGACTACGACGACGACTGGAGCGACTGGGCGACCAAGTTCGACGGAGTCAGCGACACGAAGATGGGGTGCGAGGCGGGTTGACCACGCCCCCGAGCCCGCCGTCGCCCACACCCACACCTACGCCCACCACGCTCCCGCTCCCGTTCCCGTCCTTGCCTTCGACCGGGCCCGCCCGTCGCGGCTGGCCGGTCGCCATCGGGCTGCTGGGGTGGGGGCTGGTCCTCCTCGGCGGGGCGGCCCTCACCGGCTGTACGGCCGCTCCGGCGCCGCCCCGGCTGTCGCCCGACGACGTCATCAAGGCGGCGACCCAGCGGCTCACCGACGACTGTCTCGTCCGGCAGGGGCTCACACCCCCGCGGCCGGGGCAGAGTCCGCCGCCGGACGCCGAGCGGGAGCGGGTCGCCGAGGCGATGTTCGGCGCGGGCCGCACCGAGCTGTCGCTGCGGCTGCCCACCGGGTACGTCGTCCGCGCCCACACCGACGGCTGTCTCGCCGCCGCCCAGCGACGGCTCTACGGCGACCAGCGCCGCTGGTTCCGTACGTCGACGATCGTCAACAACCTCAAGCCCGAGGCCACCCACAGCGACCGCACACTCGCCGAGGTCCGCGCCGACCGCAGCGCCGAACTCGCCGACTGGCGGCGGCTGCGGACCCGCGCCCTCACCGAGGCCGAAGCCCTGCTCCAGCGCCATAACGACCACGCGTCGTCCTGACCCGGCGCGCCACCGAGAAGAACCGACCCCCCACCGAAGGGACCCGTACCACCGTGACCCGTTCGACCGTGACCCGTTCGACCGTGACCCGTTCGACCGTGACCCGTTCGACCTTGAAGCGCTGTACCGCGCTGCTCTCCGCCGCGCTGCTGTCCGCCGGAGTCGTCCTCACCGCCTCGGGGTCCGCGCAGGCGGCGGCCTGCGGCAGCGGCAACTTCTGCGTATGGACCGACGCCAACTTCTCCGGCATGAAGATCGAGTGGCCGGGCGACGACCACTGGTGGGAGAGCAACATCGCCGACGAGGACTCCTCCTGGGCCAACCACGGCATCTCCGGCGCCGGCATCAAGGACCACGTCAAGGTCTACTCCAGCGGCAACCTCGGCGGCCACATGACCATCTGCCTCACCCCCGGCCAGGAGGTCGGCTACAACGGCGCCGCCAACGACGACGGCGACTCCCACACGTGGGCCGCCGGCTGCTGACACCACCGACCGGACGGGCACCGCGCGCCGGCGACCGGCCGCGGACCACATGACCGAGGGCGCCCGACCACCGCCGGGCGCCCTCCCCGCAAGCCGCCCTCCCCCCAAGCCGCGCTCCCCGCAAGCCGCGCTCACCCCGGCAACGTCAGCCCCCACGCCCCTTCCCGCACCGTCCACGTCCGGGTCCGTACCGGTCCGGCCACCACCAGGGAGTCCGCCCGGTAGCGGAAGTCCGCGCCGGACACCGTCACCCGCTGCCCCACCGCCCGCAGCGGCGCGGCCTCGGCGCCCACGGACACCGGCCTGACCTCGACGTCCGCGCCGCCGTCCGTGCCGGGGGCGATCGACACCCCCTGCACCGGCTGGTCGAGGTCGACGAGCGTCACCCCGTCCACCTCCACCCGCAGCCGGGAGGGTCCGACAGCGGCCGGGGAGGCGACCCGTATCCGGGCGGGCCGCGCGACCCGCGCGATGCGGGGCGGGCGCGCGGACAACGTCCGCACCAGGGACTGCGGCCAGTGCCGCAACCACGACTGATACCCGGAGGAGCCACCCCCCGCCCCCACACCGGCCCGCGCGCCGAAGCCGGCCCCGGTTCCCGCCCTGTCGCCCTCGCCGTCGCCCTCGGCTTCGGCCTCCGTCTCCGCGTCCGCGTCGGCCTCCGCGTCGAGGGCGGTCGCCCCCACGGGCGCCGGTATCCGCAGGGCGCCGAGCACCACCCCGTCGCTGTCGTCGACGAGCAGATCCAGCCGTCGTTCGACTCCGTCGAGGGCGGCCCGCGCGGCGGCCACGGCACCGATCGGCACGCCGAGCGACCGGGCCAGGCCCAGTGACGGCCCCACCGGAACCATGGCCAACGCGCACGCCGTCAGCTCCCGCTGCCGGTGCAGAAGGGCCACCGCGCGCAGCAGCGCACGGTCGTCCCCGACCACCACCGGCCGCCGGGAGCCCCGCCGCGCCAGCGCCCGAGCGAATTCCTCTGGCCCTTCCGGAAGGCACACTTTCGTACTCGCCGCACCCGCGCTGAGCACGTCTTTCGCGATCCTTACCGCCTCACCGTCCGTGTGACGGGCGAGGGGGTCGATGACCACGAGGAGCTGGTCGCCAGTTGCCACCTCGGTCCTGCCTCGCTTCCTCGGGTAGCATCTTTGTGCAAGAGCCCCTTGCGCTATTGCGCCAGGGGCTTCGTCTATTCCGGGGCATCCGGGTCCACAGTGTGCGACCAACGGCGGTCGCGGTGCACGCGGTGAGCATTCAAGCCACCGCGTACGCCCCCGACCTTGGACATGCCCCGCCCGGAAGGGGTGTACGCGCGTGCCCGCACTTGTGCTGCTCGGTGCTCAGTGGGGTGACGAGGGTAAAGGGAAGGCCACCGACCTGCTCGGCGGATCCGTCGACTACGTGGTCCGCTATCAGGGCGGCAACAACGCCGGCCACACGGTCGTCGTCGGCGACCAGAAGTATGCCCTCCACCTTCTCCCCTCCGGCATCCTCACTCCGGAGTGCACTCCGGTCATCGGCAACGGCGTCGTCGTCGACCCGTCGGTCCTGCTCTCCGAGCTGAGCGGTCTGAACGAGCGCGGCGTCGACACGTCCAAGCTCCTGATCAGCGGCAACGCTCACATCATCACCCCGTACAACGTGACGGTCGACAAGGTCACCGAGCGCTTCCTCGGCAAGCGCAAGATCGGCACGACGGGGCGGGGCATCGGCCCCACCTACGCGGACAAGATCAACCGTGTGGGCATCCGGGTGCAGGACCTGTACGACGAGTCGATCCTGACGCAGAAGGTCGAGGCGGCCCTCGACGTCAAGAACCAGATCCTGACCAAGCTCTACAACCGGCGCGCCATCGCCGTCGAGCAGGTCGTCGAGGAGCTGCTGGGCTACGCCGACAAGCTCGCCCCGTACGTCGCCGACACGGTCCTGGTCCTCAACCAGGCCCTCGACGACGACAAGGTGGTCCTCTTCGAGGGCGGCCAGGGCACGCTCCTGGACATCGACCACGGCACGTACCCCTTCGTGACCTCCTCGAACCCGACCGCCGGCGGTGCCTGCACGGGTGCGGGCGTCGGCCCCACGAAGATCAGCCGCGTCATCGGCATCCTCAAGGCGTACACGACCCGTGTCGGCGCCGGCCCGTTCCCGACGGAGCTGTTCGACGAGGACGGCGAGGCCCTGCGCCGCATCGGCCACGAGCGGGGCGTCACCACCGGCCGTGACCGCCGCTGCGGCTGGTTCGACGCGGTCATCGCCCGGTACGCGACCCGGGTGAACGGTCTGACGGACTTCTTCCTCACCAAGCTCGACGTCCTCACCGGCTGGGAGCAGATCCCGGTCTGCGTGGCCTACGAGATCGACGGCAAGCGCGTCGAGGAGCTGCCCTACTCCCAGACCGACTTCCACCACGCCAAGCCGGTCTACGAGACCCTGCCGGGCTGGTCCGAGGACATCACCAAGGCGAAGTCCTTCTCCGACCTGCCGAAGAACGCGCAGAACTACGTCAAGGCGCTGGAGGAGATGTCCGGCGCCCCGATCTCCGCGATCGGTGTGGGTCCGGGCCGCGACGAGACGATCGAGATCAACTCGTTCATCTAGCGCACGCACCGGGTCCCTCACGGGCCCACGGCTTGACCGGCGGGGCGGCCGACTCGACACGAGTCCGGCCGCCCCGTCACCCGTGTCCAGAGCGGTGAGCGGTCACCGGGCGGTCCGGTCCTCACGGCTCCACGCCGCAGCGTCGGGCGAGGGCGGTGAGGCGGTCGAGTTCGCGTTGGGCCGCGGCGGGGTGGGCGAGGTCGAGGGCCATGCCGGCGCGGGCGGTGAGGTAGAGGACGTCCTGGCGGGTGGCCGCGTCGATGCCGGTGGCCCGCTGGAGGCGGCGGCCGGTGACGCTCAGGGACAGCGCGATGGCGTCGAGACGGTCCCGCAGCTCCGGCGGGAGCGTCCGGCTCAGGGTGTCCTTGACGTAGTCGCGTGTCTGCCGGTCGGCCTCACAGGGGCGAGGGAGGGTGGGGGCCCAGGGAAGGGCGACCTCCCGGGCCTCGTCGTACATGTCAGCCAACCAGCGCCGCGCGGCGGCGTGTTCGCCTGCGGTGGCCTGCTCGCGGGCCGACTCCAGCATCGATCGCAGCCGACCCCTGGCCTGCTCGTCCTCCCCGGTCCGCGCATCCAGATAGCTGGACCACACATCGAACGCCTTCCCCAACTCCGCGTCCAGCACGACCCCGTACACGTCCGGCACTCCGCGCCACCCTCCCCACCGAGCCGCCCACCCCGAACGGCAGCGGTACACGATAGACAGGCCAGGCCACAGCCCGCCTGCGCATAACTCCGTCCCCGGATCGGCTGCCGTCAGGCAGGGGCGGGCAGGTCGTGCCACCAGTGACCGCATCCGTCGGAGCAGAAGCGCTCGCGGCGCCGTTCGTCGGCGATCGCGAGCACGGCGATCAACAGCCGGAACGACTTGCGGCGCTCGTCGGGAGGGGTGAGCCGGACGATCCTGCCCAGTTGGTGCTCGATCCGGCCGCGCACGATCAGCACGGCAGGCGTGTGCGTCGGCCGCAGCCCGGCACGCAGGATGCTCCGGGGACCGTCCTCCTCGACGACACGGGCCTGGAGGCAGTGGCTGTGCAGGTGCCGCAGTACGTCGTACTGGGCCTCCGGGTCGAGCGCGTCGAACCATGCGATGCCCTCGGACATGGGGCGCAGCCCTTGGGCGAGTTGGTTGAGCCTCGTATCGCGTTCGTCCATGTCCGTACTCCCTTGCGAGGCAGGCTGCGGCGTTGGTGCGAGGTCAGCAGGTGAACCAGACGACGAGGCGGACGTCGTCGGGGCCGTGGAGGTCGGACAGCGTACGCATCACGGTCCAGACGGGGGCCCAGTGGGTGTCGGGCCCGGCGGCCATGGCTCGGGTTCGGGTGCCCGCGCTGTTGGTCTCGTTCCAGTCCGCGGAGGCGAGTTCCGCCCACGTGATCCATGTCGTGCCGTGCAGGTCGGTGGAGTCCGCGTACGGGGCGTAGGTGTCCCGCAAGGCTTCGGACGCGGTGTTCGGGAAGCCCCGGTTCTCGGCGAGGGGGCGGAAACCGGTGTCGTTGCGGACACCGAAGAGGCAGGCGAGCGCGTCGTACGCGTTGCCCACGTTCAGGACGAAGAGGTCCATGGCGGCGTGCCAGACGGAGTCCTCGTCGTCGGGGCCCCACAGGCGCGTGCCCGGGCGGCATTCGATCAGTCCGCTCAGGTCGGTTGCCATGGGCGCATCGTGCCCGCCGCCCTCGCCCGTCGGCATCCGGTTTTCGCGGGCCGGTACGGCCGGGCATCTCATCGGACATTGTTCGCCTGGCGGGCATATCCTGAATTCGTGCCCGGTGTGGGGAGAGGGGGATGGTGGCCGGGAGTCCTCAGGGGGCCGGAGAGGAGACTGCCATGCGTGTGTTGTTGAAGGCGTCCTTCGACACCCAGCGGTCGAGCGAGATGCTGCGGAGCGGCAAGCTGCCCCAGATGATGGAGGCGCTCATGGAGCGCACCAGGCCGGAGGCCACCTACTTCACCGTGGACCACGGTCGGCGCACGATGTACCTGTTCTTCGACATGACGGACTCCTCCGACATGCCCTCGATCGCCGAGCCGCTGTTCTCGGAGATGGGCGCCAGCATCGACTACACGCCGGTCATGGACTTCGACGACCTGCAGACGGGCCTCGCCAAACTGAGCTGAGGCGACGTCCACCCGGCCTTCGTCTTCCCCCGGCCCTCGCCGCCCCCGCAGCCACCGCTCCTCAGCTGAAGATGATCATCGAGCCCTGGGCCAGGCTGCGGGTCGCCGCCGCGTTCAGGCCCAGCCAGACATGGCGTTCGCGGGCGAAGGGGCTGGAGTCGAACGGCGCGGGAGCGGCCGGCTCCTCCAACGACGTCGGCGCGAGCGGCGGGGCCGGGGCCAGCGGCGGGTTCGCGGGATCGATCCCGATCGCCGGGGCCACGATCTCCAGTTCGCGCAGCAGCCCCTGGGAGGAGCCCAGCGGGCCGTTGCCCGCGAGGAGTTCGTCGTTGGCCAGCGGGTGCGGGAAGTCCACGGGGACGTACGCGCCCGCGTGGTCGTAGTGCCAGACGAGATGCGACTGCTGGGCCGTCGTCTCGAACATCTCCAGCAGCTGCTCGTAGTCGCCGCCCAGCTCACCCACCGGCGTCACCGGCAGCCCGCACACCTGCAACAGGTAGGCCCGGCGCAGGAAGTGCAGCGCGTCGTAGTCGAAGCCCGCGATGGGGGCGACCTCCCCGGTCAGCCCGGGCATGTACTGGTACACCGGCACCGGGGGCAGTCCTGCCTCGCCCAGCACCTGGTTGTAGAGCGCGAGTTCCTCGGCGAAGGGGTTGTCGGGCGTGTGGCAGAGCACGTCGACGAGCGGGACCAACCAGAGGTCACAGGCCAAAGGAGCACTCCTCACAGTGTGGGCGGGGAAGAAGCGTAGTCGCTGAACGCCGCCTTCACTCCCCTTCGTGCAGGTCCCATACCCACACACCGCCCACCCACTTACCGGGACGCCCGACCAGCTTGTCCACCGTGGCGCGCAACTGCTTGTCGTAGTACTGCGGCCGCAGGACCAGCGCGCCCGCGTGCCAGTACGCGAAGTCCTTGCGGGCCTGCGCCTGCCAGGCCTCCCCGATCACCGGGGTGCGGCCGGTGTAGCGCACGTCCCGCAGCAGGGCGGATGTGTGGCGCGGTACGGCGCCGTAGATCCCGGTGCGGTCCTCGCCGTAGGGGCCGTTGAAGTAGCCGCCGGGCATCCGGAAGCCGAAGCGGGCCGTGGTCTGCCAGTGCAGCGCCTCCGCGTTGCCGGGGTCCGGCAGCGGCACGGGCACGAGCGTCTCGCCGGCCGCGGTGTCGACGTACGTCCGCCAGGTGCCGTCCGCGATGAACGACGGCACCTCGGGCCGGTCCTGCGACTTCAGCGGGGCCGGGACGATCGGCAGCAGCGCCAGGGTGATCGCGAGGAACCCCACGTACCGGGTGCCGAGGCCCGGCACCTCCGCCAGCCGTTCGAAGGCGAGCGCCAGCAGCATGCCGAGCACCGGCGCGCAGATCATCGCCACCCGGCCCTCGATGACCGACTCGAACAGCGGCCGGTCGGCGAGCAGCGCCCACGGTCCGGGCAGCACGAGGTCCGTCCGCGGGAGGCGGATCTCGGGGCCGAGGGAGAGGACGGCGGCGGCGACCGCGGTGAAGCCGAGCGCCTTCACCAGGGGGCGCTCCCACAGGCGTACGACGATGCCGAGGGCCAGCAGCACCAGCGGCCAGCCGTAGAAGGCGTTCTGCTCGGTGGGGTTGAGGGAGAGCGCGTCCGCCCGCTCCGGGTCGCCCGCGAGGAGGGAGCGCTCGGCGAAGGAGAGCAGGGCGAGGGGGCTGTTCCCGGCGTTGTCGCCGTGGCCGATGCTCTTGTAGCTCTGCGGGCCGAAGAACTGCCAGGACAGGAAGAAGGCCACCAGGGGGAGCGTGGTGAGGGCCGCGACACCGAGGCCCTTCAGGAGAGGGAGCCAGGAGGCGCGGGCCACGTCCGGCCGGACGGCCCCGTACGCGGCGGCGAACAGCAGCATGCCCATCGCGGCGAGCAGCAGGGGCTCCTCGCCGAGGAAGACCTGGTACGCCGCCATCAGGCCGAGGACGACACCGTCCCGTACCGTCCGGGTGCCCGCGCAGAGCCTGAGGGCCCGGTCGATGATCAGCGGGATCATGAACAGGACGATGAAGTTCGGGTGCGCGTTGGCGTGGCTGACCATCGGGGGCGCGAACGCGGCGAGTGCCGCACCCGTGAAGGCCGCGCCCCGATGCCGTACGAGCCGCTTGACGAGCAGTCGGTACCAGGCGGCGGCGGTGGCGGCCAGACCCAGCGTCATCACGAGGCCGAGGGTCACCGCGGGGCCCAGGGCGAGCGTCACCGGCGTGAAGGGCACCGACAGGCCCAGCATGACCGTGTTGGCCATGAGGTTCACCCCGTCGGGGAAGCCCTGGAAGTCGGTGAACAGAGGGTTCCTGAGGTGGGCGACGTTGTCGGCGGTGACGGCGAAGAACCACTCCCACTGGTTCTGGTCCTGGAGCGAGTCGGGGAGGTAGCGGCCGTTCGGGTCGATCCAGCGGCCGGCGTAGAGGGTCACCGCCATCAGCAGGAAGACGACGACGGCGAGGACGTCGGCGGGGCGCAGGGAGCGGGCCGCCGCCCGGACCGAACGGCCCTTCAGGGAGGCGAGTTCACCGAGGACGTGGGCGTAGTCCCCGGCGCGGATCTTCGAACCGGGCTGATGGGACCAGCGGATCGGGACCTCGGCGACGGACCAGTCGGCGCGCCGGAAGTGCCGCAGTATCTCGACGTCTATCCCGAACCCGTCGAGCCGGGAGGCGGCGAACGCCTCCCGGGCCCGCTCGCCGTCGAACAGCTTGAACCCGCACTGGGTGTCGCGGATGCCGGGCACCACGAGCCCGCGTATCAGCAGGTTGCCCGCGCGGCCGAGGTTCTCGCGCAGCCGGTGCTGCCGCCGCTCGATGCGTGCCCCCGGTGCCTCACGGGAGCCGATCGCCGCCGCGTGCCCCTCGCTGAGCGCCTTGTCGAGCAGCTCCAACTCGTCGATGGGCGCGGCGAGATCGGCGTCCGTCAGCAGCACCCGGCGGCCGTACGAGGCGCACACCCCGAGGCGCAGGGCGTGGCCCTTGCCCCGGTTGCGGGGCCCGCCCTTGATGAGCTGCACCCGTGAGTCGCGCTCGGTGACGGCGGCCACGACCTCGCGCGTACCGTCCGTCGAACCGTCGTCGACGACGAGGACCTCCCAGGTCTCGGCGGCCTCCGTCGCGGTGAGGTGGGAGACGATCGCGTCGAGGGTGGGGCCGAGGCGCCGCTCCTCGTTGTAGGCGGGGACGACAACGGACAGATCGACGCCGACCCGGGGGCCGGCGCCCGTGCGGGCCCCGCTCATTCGCCGGCCAGCCGTTCCACGAGGGTCAGCGAGTGGTCGTCGTACTCGGCGATGATCTCCTGCGCGGTGAGGGCGTCCCGGCGGGTGAGCGCGTCGACGAGGTCGGTGTACCGGTCCCACAGCCGGCCCTTGAGGTCGTCCGCCCGGCGCAGGTGCTGCACCGCGCACACCCAGGACTGCACCCGCAGCCGGTGCAGGAAGTCGGAGAGGTAGGGGTTGCCGAACAGGACGATCAGCTCGCGCCAGAACCGCAGGTCGTAGCCGATCAAGATATTCAGATCACCGGCGGCCGCGGCCCGCCGGGCCTCCTCGCCGCGCCGCCGCACCCCGGCGAGCGCCGCGGCGGTACGGGTGTCCATCTTCCGGTCGCCGAGCCGGCGGAACATGCCGTCACCGATGAGGATGCGGGCCTCGACCATGTGCCGGTAGTCGCCCAGCGAGTACTCGTGCACCTGGAAACCGCGGTGCTGCACCGCGTCCAGCAGCCCCTGCGCGGACAGGTCCACCAGCGCCTCGCGCACGGGCGTCGCCGACACCCCGTACTGCTCGGCGATCTCCTTCACCGTGAACTCCTGCCCCGGCTTCAGTCGGCCGGCCAGCACCTCGTCACGGAGCGCGTCCGCGAGCTGCTGCCGCAGGGTGCTTCGAGTCACGGCGCCATTGCCGCCGCCGGTGCCGGTGCCGGGCATCGTGGTCCGCTTCCCCCATCCGCGTACGCGTACGCATTCCTGTGCGTGGTCTCTGCGTTCTCTTACGAGCACGTCACCTTACGCGTTCGCGTTCCGGGGAGGCTGTTTCGGGCCCACCACCGCGACGGCGGCGCCGTACGGGCGCCGACCGACACAAATCGGCCACCTGGCGTGCGGTTTTCCCTCACGGGGGAGAAGGTGGGCGAGGCGCGGCACATGCGGAAGGACGCCCCCGGGTCGTGTAACCGGGGACGCCCTTCGGCGCTCCTGGGCGGGCGGTGTCAGACGGTGAACTCGTCCGCCGCCGTCAGGGCCGTGTCGAGGGCGGCGAGGCCCTCCTTGGCCTCGGCCTCCGTGATGTTGCACGGGGGGACGACGTGGGTGCGGTTCATGTTCACGAACGGCCACAGGCCCTGTGCCTTGGCGGCGCCCGCGAAGGCCAGCATGGGCGCGTTGGCCTCGCCGGCGGCGTTGTAGGGGACGAGGGGCTCGCGGGTCTCCTTGTTCCGGACGAGCTCCAGCGCCCAGAACATGCCGACGCCGCGCACCTCGCCCACCGACGGGTGCCGCTCGGCCAGGGCGCGCAGCCCCGGCTCGATGACGGACGCGCCGAGCGCCGCCGCGTTCTCCACGACCCCCTCCTCCGCCATGACGTTGATCGTCGCGACGGCGGCGGCGCAGGCCAGCGGGTGCCCGGAGTACGTCAGACCGCCGGGGTAGGGCCGCCGGGCGAACGTCTCCGCGACGGCCGGCGAGATGGCGACACCGCCGAGGGGGACGTAACCGGAGTTCACGCCCTTGGCGAAGGTCATCAGGTCGGGGACGACGTCGAAGAGGTCGGCCGCGAACCACTCGCCGGTCCGCCCGAAGCCCGCCATGACCTCGTCGAGGACGAAGACGATGCCGTACTTGTCGCACAGCTCCCGCACGCCGGCCAGATAGCCCGGCGGCGGAACCATGATCCCGGCCGTGCCGGGGATGGTCTCCAGGATGATCGCGGCGATGGTCGACGGACCCTCGAAGGCGATCGTCGTCTCCAGGTGCTCCAGCGCGCGGGCGCACTCCTGCTCCTCGGTCTCCGCGTAGAAACGGGACCGGTAGAGGAACGGCGCCCAGAAGTGCACGACCCCGGCGGTGCCGGCGTCGGAGGCCCAGCGACGGGGGTCACCGGTGAGGTTCACGGCCTGCTGGGTGCCGCCGTGGTACGAGCGGTACGCGGACAGCACCTTCGGGCGGCCGGTGTGCAGGCGGGCCATACGGACGGCGTGCTCGACGGCGTCGGCGCCGCCGTTGGTGAAGAAGATCTTGTCCAGGTCGCCCGGGGTGCGCTCCGCGATCAGCCGGGCCGCCTCCGAGCGGGCCTCGATCGCGAACGCCGGGGCGAACGTGGTGAGCGTTGCCGCCTGCTCCTGGATGGCCGCGACGACCTTCGGGTGCTGGTAGCCGATGTTCGTGTAGACGAGCCCGCTGGTGAAGTCGAGGTAGCGCTTGCCGTCGTAGTCCCAGAAGTACGACCCCTCCGCGCCGGCGACTGCGAGCGGGTCGATGAGCTCCTGGGCGGACCAGGAGTGGAACACGTGCGCACGGTCCGCCGCCTTCACCGCGGCGCCGAGCTGGGGGTTGGGCTGAGGGGTCATGGCGTCGAGGGTAGGGGCCAGCGGTGCGGCCCCGACATCGGCGTCCTGTCTGCAGCAGAGCTCCGCGCCGCGACAGTGTGTCGCCCCAAGGGGTGGTAGAGCGCCGCGGACCCACCGGTAGGACGCTGGGGGAGGGCAGGCCGCAGGCCTGTTCCTCCAGGGGCGCGGGGAACTGCGCGAGCAACCACGACGCACCCGCACCCGCCGAACAGACCGCGCACCCCGAGCCATAACGCGCCCTTCATTGACAGCATCCTGGCAATGTGTCAGCATGCTGTCATAACAACGAACGGCCCCGGAGGAGAAGCCATGACCAGCGCCCCCGTCCACCTCGCCGTCTACGACACCTACGCCGACTGGGAGACCGGCCACACCACCGCCTGGCTCGCCCGCGCCGGCCACGAGATCCGTACGGTCGGCCCGACAGGGACCCCCGTGCGGACCCTCGCCGGCGTCCGTATCCAGCCGGACACCGCCCTCGCCGACCTCCGCCCGGAGGACAGCTCCCTGCTGATCCTCACCGGCGCGGACCTCTGGGACACCGGCGACGACCTCGCCCCGTTCGCCCGCAAGGCCCGGGAGTTCCTGGCCGCCGGCGTCCCCGTCGCCGCGATCTGCGGGGCGACCGCCGGGCTCGCCCGGGAAGGGCTGCTGGACGACCGCGCCCACACCAGCGCGGCCCCCTTCTACCTCGCCGCCACCGGCTACAAGGGCGCCGACCACTACGTCGACACGGACGCCGTGACCGACGCGGACGGCCTGCTCGTCACCGCCGGCCCCACCGAACCCGTCGCCTTCGCCCGCGAGGTCTTCCGGCTCCTCGGCGTCTACGAGGGCGAGGTCCTCGACGCCTGGTACCGCCTGTTCCACGACTCGGACCCGGAGGCGTACGCCGTCCTGGAAGCGGCCGCCCGATGAGCCGCGCGCGACAGGACCTGCTCAGCCGCACCGCCCTCGGTGTGTTCCGGCTCAACGGCCAGTTCCTGTCCGTCGCCGACGAGCTGGCACGTCCGGCGGGGCTCACGGCGGCCTGGTGGCAGGTCCTCGGCGCGGTGCTCCCCGAGCCGCTGCCCGTGTCCGGGGTCGCCCGCGCCATGGGCATCACCCGGCAGAGCGTGCAGCGCGTCGCCGACCTCCTCGTCGACCGCGGCCTCGCCGCGTACGTCCCGAACCCGGCCCACCGCCGTGCCAAGCTCCTCACCCCGACCCCGGCGGGACGCGCCGCCGTCGAGAAGATCGACCCCGGTCACGCGGCCCTCGCCGACCGGCTCGCCGAGGCCCTCGGCGAGGAGGGGTTCGCCGAGACCGTCCGGGTCCTGGAGGCCTTGTCGGCCGCGCTGGAGGACCTGCCCGCCGGGCGTGAGGCTGTTACGGAACCGTAGACACCGCCCCACCCGCCAGCTCCTGCCTCCGCACTACGATCGGTTCGTTGCGCACGTTCGGCGCGTTCAGCATGTAGACGGCGTAACCGTACGTACGCGACAGACGCGCGTACACATACGTACGGCGCGACAGGCACGCGTACACATGCGCAGGGGATCACACGGGGGAGAGGCGGGGGGTGGTGGCCATGGAGAAGCTCGGGCCGGGGGATCCGCAGCGGATCGGGGCGTACCGGTTGCTCGCGCGGCTGGGGGCCGGCGGGATGGGCAACGTGTATCTGGCGCGGTCCGACCGCGGCCGTACTGTCGCCGTCAAGCACGTACGGCAGGAACTGGCGGAGCAGGAGGAGTTCCGGGCCCGGTTCCGGCAGGAGGTGCAGGCCGCCCGGCAGGTCGGCGGGTACTGGACCGCGCCGGTCCTGGACGCGGACACCGAGGCCGACATCCCGTGGGTGGCCACCGGGTACGTCGCCGGTCCGTCCCTCCAGGCCGTGGTCGGCAGCGACCACGGCGCGCTGCCCGAGCGGACGGTCCGTATCCTCGCCGCCGGGCTCGCCCACGCGCTGGAGGACATCCACGCGGCCGGGCTCATCCACCGCGACCTCAAGCCGTCCAACGTCCTCGTCACGATCGACGGACCCCGTGTCATCGACTTCGGTATCGCGCGAGCCCTGGAGACGATCACCGACGGAGGGCTCACCCGCACCGGCGCGCTCGTCGGCTCGCCGGGCTTCATGGCACCCGAGCAGGTCCGCGGCGACCGCATCACCCCGGCCTGCGACGTCTTCTGCCTCGGCTCCGTCCTCTCCTACGCCGCCACCGGCAATCTCCCCTTCGGCGCCGCCCACTCCGGCGTGCACGCGCTGATGTTCCGCATCGCCGAGGAGGAACCCGACCTGGAGGGCCTGCCCGAGGGCCTGTACGACCTCGTACGGGACTGTCTGCGCAAGGACCCCGCCGCCCGCCCCACGCTCGCCCAGATCCTCCAGCGCACCGGCGCCGAGGACACGGTCTTCGCGGGCCGCTCCCGCGACCCCTGGCTGCCGAGCGCCCTCGTCGCCCAACTCGGCCGCCACGCTGTCCAGTTGCTCGACACGGAGGACCCGGAGGAGGCCGCGCCGGGGGGAGAGGGGCCGTACGGCGCGGGAGCCGCGGGCGCGGTCGGCGCCTCGGCGGGCGGGGCCGCCGGCCAGGGTTCTCCGGGGGCGTCCGGGGTACCTGGCGTGCCCGGCGGTCCGGCTGAGGGCGGGGGGTCGGGGTCGCCCGACCTCACCAAGCAGCCGTCCGCTGGCGCTGCCGCCGCCGGGTTCGCCGCCTCGGGGGCGCCCGCCGAGGGCGCGCAGACACCGCCGGGCGCCCCGGCATCCCCGTACGCGGGCCCCTCCGGCCACCCCGAGGGCGCCCCCGGTCATGCCTCCACCGGACCCGAGGGCGGTGCCGTGCCGCCTCCGCCGGGCACGCCGGGGGCCGGTGGGCCGGGCTCCGCCCCGCTCGACCGGCTGCCCACCCAGGTCGTGAGGGCGGGTACCCAGCCGCCCCCGCCCGCCTCGCCGCCCGGCCACGCCGCGTACGGCTTCCCGCACCAGCAACCGGCGCATCAGCCCCCGGCCGGGTACGGGCAGCCGCCGGGCGCGGCCCCCGGCTACGGCTATCCGCAGGGCGCCCCGCAGGGCCAGGCCGGGTACGGGACGTACGGGCAGCAGCCGTACGCCGATCCGCAGCAGTACGGGGCGCAGGCGCCGTACGGGGGGCAGCAGCCGTACGGCGGTCACCAGGCCCCCGGCGCCGCGGGCGGCCTCGGCGCGACCCCTCCGTACGGGCCGACGCCCCTCCTGGGCCCCGGCGGCCGTCCGAGACCGGACCGGTCCGGCGGCAGGCGTTCCTCCGTGGTCCTCGTCGCGGTCGCCCTTGTGGTGGCGCTCGGCGCGGGCGGCTCGGTGTACGCGCTGATGAAGAAGGGGGAGGAGGGCGGCAAGAAGAACGACGCCAAGGGCGGACCCACGACGAGCGGGCCCGAGACCCCCGGGCCGACGACGCCCGGGCCGACCGACCCGGAGACCTCTCCCGACCCCACCACCGAGTCCCCGGACGCGGGCACGATCCCGGAGGACTTCCTCGGCACCTGGACCGCGACCCTCAGCGGCTCCGACGGGTCCGACACGCGTGAACTCGTCATCCAGCAGGGCGAGGTCGGCGACACCGTGCTCTCCCTGACGGCGGACGGCCCGCTGGAGGGGGGCGGCACGTACCACTGCGTGTTCGAGGCGGAGCTGAGCGAGGAGCCGGACGACGACGGCCCCTTGAGGATCGGCCCCTCCACGGTCACCGAGGGCGAACCGGCCACGTCCTGCTCACCGGGCGCGGCCACCACGGTCACCCTTCTGCCCGACGGCCGCCTGCGCCGGGTGGACACGGCGGGCAAGTCGGTGACGTACACGAAGGGCTGAGCGGGGGCTGGGGCGCCTCCTGGCTCGGGGGTGCGCCGTTGGTTCGGCGGGTGCGGGTGCGGGTGCGGGTGCGGGTGCGGGTGCGGGTGCGGGTGCGGGTGCGGGTGCGGGTGCGGGCACGTCGTGGTTTCTCGCGCAGTTCCCCGCGCCCCTGAAGGGACGGGCCTGTGGCCCGCCCTCCCCGGAAGGGTTGGGCCTGCGGCCCGCCCTTCGGCTGAAAAGCACGGGTGCAGCCCGGTCGCTTTTCAGGGGCGCGGGGAACTGCGCGAACAACCCCCACGCACCCGCATCCGCATCCGCACCCGCATCCGCACCCGCGAGCTATAGGCGCCCCGGCCCCCCACTCACCCGCACCCGAAAGGTGGGCCCCCGGTCACCGCGTATCCGGCGGTCGCTGGCGCGGCATGTTCGGCCGTGCCCCCGGCGGCAGCGGCAGTCGGCCGCCGGGCGGGAGCTCGGTAGGGCGGGAGACGGACCCGGCCGTCTGGATGCCCAGCGGCGCCGCCCCCGCGCGGAACTCGACCATCCAGTCCGTGGTCTCCGCCCGCACCAGCTCCGTCACGTCCTCCGAGAACCGCCGCAGCACCGACAGGCACCGCTCCGCCGCCTCCCCGGCCGTCCCCTCCGTCGGCCCGAGCACCTCCCGCGCGCTCTCCGACGCCCAGTCGAACTGAAGTGCCTGAAGCCGCCGCTGCACCGCCTGTGCCGTGGCGACGTCCCTCATCCACCCGGAGGTGAGCCCGAAGAACCGATCCGCCGCCACACAGGCCACCCCGCCCAGCAGGGCCAGGTATCCCCAGGGGGCCATGCCGCCGACCGCTCCGGTGACGTCCAGCAGCGGCAGCCCGGCCCCCGCCAGCGCGCCCACCGCCGCCCCCACCCGCAGCACCCGCGCCGCCAGCCGTTTCCCCACCCGGTCCGCGAGATACCACGCGGCGGTCTCCAGCGCCGCCCGCTCCACCCACCGGTACAGCTCGTCCAGCCGCTCCGCCGGCACCGCCCAGTCCCCGTGCGGAAAGGGCCGCCCGGTCAGATCACCCGCCCACGGCCCGTCCGCCCCGGTCCACGGCTCGGCCCACAGCCCCGGCCCCTCACCCCGCCCGTCCTGGGGGGACCCCTCGGGCTGCATCTCCGGCTGGCTCACCCGGTACTCCCTACTGACGACGCCGCTGACGACAGTGCGAGACGCGTGCGCGCACCGCCGCGTCACCGGCCGTGCGCACGGCCTCTTCCTACCTCCCAACGGGTGGCGAAAACCCCGGTTTCATGGCTTTTCCGCCTGGAAGAGGTCCTTGATCAGGTATACGAATCCCCGCCAGCTCACTCGAAAGAGTGGCGCCGCGCGGGCCGGGCCGACCACGTAGGCTCGTGGGCGACCGCAAGAGAGCGAAACGAGGGAGCTGAACGTGATCCCCGGTGGTGGCCAGCCCAACATGCAGCAGCTGCTCCAGCAGGCCCAGAAGATGCAGCAGGACCTGGCGCGGGCCCAGGAGGAGCTCGCGAACACCGAGGTCGAGGGCCAGGCGGGCGGCGGCCTGGTCAAGGCCACGGTCAACGGCTCCGGCGAGCTGCGCGCCCTGAAGATCGACCCGAAGGCGGTGGACCCGGAGGACACCGAGACCCTCGCCGACCTGATCCTCGCGGCCGTCCAGGCGGCCAACGAGAACGCCCAGAGCCTCCAGCAGCAGAAGCTGGGCCCCCTCGCCCAGGGTCTCGGCGGCGGCTCCGGCATCCCCGGCCTGCCCTTCTGAGCCGTATCTCCCCCTGATCCCCCCTCCACCGACCCCATCCGTGCCCCGTACCGCCTTCCTCGGACCGGCGGCGGCCGACTACGGTACGTACTGAAAGACACCAGGAAGGACGGCAGTCCGTGTACGAAGGCGTGGTCCAGGACCTCATCGACGAGCTGGGGCGGCTGCCCGGCGTCGGTCCCAAGAGCGCGCAGCGGATCGCCTTCCACATCCTTCAGGCGGAGCCGACGGACGTACGGCGTCTCGCGCAGGCCCTGATGGAGGTCAAGGCGAAGGTCCGCTTCTGCGCGACCTGCGGCAACGTCGCGCAGGAGGAGCTGTGCAACATCTGCCGCGACACCCGCCGCGACCCGTCGGTCATCTGTGTCGTGGAGGAGCCGAAGGACGTCGTCGCCATCGAGCGGACCCGTGAGTTCCGGGGCCGGTACCACGTCCTCGGCGGCGCGATCAGCCCCATCGAGGGCGTCGGACCCGACGACCTGCGGATACGGGAACTTCTCGCCAGGTTGGCCGACGGTACGGTCACGGAGCTGATCCTGGCCACCGACCCCAACCTGGAGGGCGAGGCCACGGCCACGTATCTCGCCCGCATGATCAAACCCATGGGCCTCAAGGTCACCCGCCTGGCCAGCGGCCTCCCAGTGGGCGGCGACCTGGAATACGCGGACGAGGTGACCCTCGGCCGCGCCTTCGAGGGGAGACGATTGCTGGATGTCTGACGCCACGCTGCACGCGACCGGCCTGAACCCGGACGACTTCGCCGTCCAGATCGCGGACCAGATCGAGAGCTTCCTGGTCGCGGTCACCGAGGTGGCCAAGGGCGACGAGCCGGACTCGGCCGTGCCCTTCCTGCTGCTGGAGGTCTCCCAGCTCCTCCTGGCGGGCGGCCGCCTCGGCGCGCACGAGGACATCGTGCCGGACGAGCGCTATGAGCCCGACCCGGGCCCCGAGCAGGACGTCGACGAGCTGCGGGAACGTTTGGCCGCGATGCTCGACCCGGTCGACGTCTACTCCGAGGTCTTCGACCCGTACGAGCCCCGCAAGGCGCCCGTGCCGGCCCGGATCTCCGACGACCTCGTCGATGTGATGGCCGACCTCCGCCACGGCATGGTCCACTACCGCGCGGGCCGCACCACCGAGGCGCTGTGGTGGTGGCAGTTCTCCTACTTCTCCAACTGGGGCTCCACGGCCTCGGCGACCCTGCGCGCCCTGCAGTCCCTGGTCGCCCACGTCCGCCTCAACCAGCCGCTGGCCGAACTCGACGGCCTCGACACCGACCAGGAACTCATGGGTGACGAAACCCTGGAGTTCGAGGCGGGCAAGGTCATGGCGGAGGAGATCGCGGGACCGCTGGGGTTGCGCAAGGTCAAGTAGGTCTGCTGAGGGCCACGTAGGCCGACGTGTGAGCACACGGCGGGAGTGCGGCGCGTGAGAGCGTCCGACTCCCGCCGTACGCATGACGATCCACACCACCGGCGGTCATCATGGAACGCATGAGTGCCTCGCCCGACCATCGCCCCACCGCCGTGGACGCCTCCGGAACGGCTGCCGTCGCCACTGCGGGCAATGGCGGCCAGGCCTTCACCGGACCCGGCGCGGTCGGCCTCAACATCGGTACCGCGCACCTGATGTCACCGCTGGCGTGCCCGCAGGCGGAGTCGGTCGACTGCCCGCCGGGCCTGAACAACCTCCGTTCCCGCGCGACGATGTTCGTGGGCCGCACGGACGAACTCACCGCCCTGGACGATGCGTCGACCGTCCCCGGCGAGGCGCTCGCCCACGTACTGCACGGCCTCGGCGGCATCGGCAAGTCCACGCTCGCCGCACGCTGGGCGTCCCGCCACAGCGAGAGCCACGCCGACGCGCCGGCCTGGTGGATCAGGGCCGACAGCCGCTCCGCGATCGACACGGGTCTCGCCGACCTCGCGATCGCCCTCCAGCCGTCCCTGTTCGCCCTCCTGCCCCAGGAGCAACTGGCAGAGTGGGCTCTGAGATGGCTCGCCTCCCACACCGGATGGCTCCTCGTCCTCGACGACGTCTCCAACCCCGACGACGTCATCCCGCTCCTCTCCAGGGCGACTTCGGGCCGCTTCCTGATCACGAGCCGGCAGTCGACGGGCTGGCGGGGCATCGCGAAACCGGTGCCCCTGGACGTGCTGCCCGGCGACGACGCGGTGGAACTCTTCGCCCTGCGCCACCGCCAGGACCCCGACGCCGCCGAACTCTGCGAGGAACTGGGACACCTCCCGCTCGCGATCGCGCAGGTGGCCGCGTACTGCGAACAGAGCGGCTGCACCGCCCGCGAGTACCTGGAGGACCTCGCCGACGTGCCGGCGGAGATGTACGCGGCGAAGGACGAGAACAGGGACCACGAACGCACCGTGGCCCGCGTCTGGCACGTCACCCTGGACCGCCTCGCCGACGATCCGCTGACCGCGCGCATTCTGCTGACGCTCGCCTGGTACGCCCCCGACGGCATCCCGCGCACCCTGCTCGGCGGCCTCGGCTCCCGCCCGGCCGTCCGCGGGGCGCTCGGCCGTCTCGCGGCCCACAGCATGGTCACTCTCTCCGGCGACGGTGACACGGTGTCCGTCCACCGCCTGGTGCAGGCGGTCTCCCGTACGAAGGACACCGCCGACCGGCACCGGAGCCCCACTGCGGTCGAGGACGCGCGCACCGCGGCGACGGAGGCGCTGGGCCAGGCCGTGCCCGACGACGTCGACGACCCCTCCGTCTGGCCCGTCATGCGGGCACTGCTGCCGCACGTGGAGGAACTCGCCCGGCACACACGCGAGCAGGACGACTCCGCGGTGATGGCGCGGTTGCTCACGCGGACGGGTGACTACATGCTCGGCGCCTCGGTCGGACTCATTCCGCGCGCACTGGCCCTGCTCCGACGCGCGGAGGCGTGCTGCGTACGCCTGCACGGGGCCGACTCCGAGGAGACCCTGGACGTAAGCGTCCAGCTCACCCACGCGCAGCGGATGTCACTCGACATCGAGCAGGCCGCCGGGATCGCCGAGCGAACCCTGGCGGATTGCCTCCGGGTCCTGGGCACCGAGCACCCGTTGACGTTCTCGGCCCAGCTGAGCGCCTACAAACTGGTCTCCCTCGCGGGTGACGCCCCGCGGGCGCTCACCCTGGCCGAGGAGGCGCTCGCGGGCCGTGTCCGGGTGTTTGGCGAGGACGACCACCGGACGTTCGCGGCCCGGGGCTCCGTGGTCATGGCCCTGGCCGAGGCCGGCGACCCGGCAGGTGCCCGGGACCTGGCCGCGGAATTGCTCGACGACTGCGTACGCGCCCTGGGCGAGGAACATCCGCAGACCCTCGCCACCAAGAGCACCGTCATGATGCTGGCGCAGCAGGCGTCCCTTCCCCTGCCTTCCATGGCCGCCGTGTTCAAGTTCTTCAACGCGGCCATGGTCGGTGAGGGCGTCGTCACCGCGGCCCGCGACGTGGTCCAGGAAGTCAGCCTCTTCGGACCGATGACGCTCGCCCGCCCGACGGAGGAGGACGTGGCGGCGGCTGAACGGAACCTGGAGACCTGTCTGCGAGTGCTCGGTGAGGACCACGCCGACACGTTCAGCGCGAGGATGACCTTGCTGGGTGTGTACGCGGCCACCCAGGACGAGCGGTACGTCGAGCGGGGGGTGCGTCACATGGTGGAGGCGCTGACCTCCCTGGGCGAGGACCATCCGATCACGGGCTTCCTGCTGAACGTCTTCCAGGCCCTGCACACCGCCGCCGAGGACTGGGCGGAGTCCGGTCCATCCGACCTCGACGCAGGACCGGAGCACTCGGAAGCTCCCGACGCACCCAGCGAGCACTGAGCCCGTTCGGGCAAGGCATCGGGCCGGGCATGATGCCCCCATGACACTCAAGCCATGGGCATGGGCGGGGATCGGCGTCTGCGGCGCGGGCGTCGCCACACTGGTCGGCTTCGCCTTCGTCGATCTGGGGACGGCGGACCAGATCGCCAGTGTGGCCGGGGGATCGGTGGGCCTCTTCGGTTTCGTGCTCGCCGTCGTCGCCCAGTTCGGCGGCTCCTCCGCACCGCCGACGCCACCCACCGCGCCCGCGGGGCACACGCAGGTCACCGCGTCCGGAGCCGGCGCGATCGCCGCGGGCGGCAGCATCGGTGCGGCCTCCACAGGGGGCGCGGCCCTCCCGGCGCCCGCGTCCCCGGCGCCGTCCCCGACTCCTGCGCCCGCACCGCCGGCGGGTGGGGTGACCGCGTCCGGGACCGGCTCCATCGCCGCAGGCGGCGACATCGGAACGGCGTCCACGGGGACGTGACCGGGCGCGCGACGCGGCTTCCGGGGCGGCGGCATGGTCGCCCCGGGACCATGACCCGGCCGGACGGTCCGCCGATTCGGGCGTGCACGGCGCCTGATGGAGGCCGGTACCAGCGGTAGCGTGTGCACCGTCGTACGTACTGCGTGCCTCCCCCCGACAAGGAAGCGGACCACCGACGTGACCGTCCTCCTGCTCCTTCTCATCGCCGTGGCCCTGGCCGCCGCCGTGCTGGGGCCCCGTGCGCTGCTCCGGGCCGGGTGGCCGGAGCGGGAACCCGTGGTCGCGCTGTGGGCGTGGCAGTGCCTCGTCGCGGCGGCGCTGCTCAGCTGCCTCGCGGCGCTCGTGCTGGGCGCGGCGGCCGTGTTCGGGACGGTCCGCACGCATGCCTTCGCGCCCGCGCCGCCGGCCGTGACCGCCGCGTACGACCTCACGGCCGCGCCGCCCTGGACGGCCGTCCTGACGCTGCTGCTGGCCTGCGGGGCCGCGTGGAGCGGGGCCATGCTCGCCCGGGAGCTCGTCGAGGCCCGGCGCCGCCGCCTCCTGCGCCGCGCCCATCTGCGTGAGCGCGCCCCCGATCTGCCGGCCGGCCTGCCCGACGCGCAGGGCCCCCTGCTGGTGCTGGAGGACGAGTACCCGGACGCCTGGCTGATGCCCGGCACTCCTCCTCAACTGGTTGTCACCACCGGCGCGTTGGCCAAACTTACCGACCGTCAGCTGGACGCCGTGCTCGCCCATGAACTCGGCCACGCCCGCGCCCGCCACGACTGGCTGCTCCACCTCTCCACGGCCCTCGCGACCGGCTTCCCGCGCGTCCCGCTCTTCGCGCACTTCGCCGACCAGACCCACCGTCTCGTCGAACTCGCCGCCGACGACACGGCGTCCCGCCGCTGCGGCCACCTCACCACCGCGCTCGCGCTGATCGAACTGAACCAGCACCGGGGCGTGTTGAGCTGCGCCAGCACCCGCCGACTGCTCGGCGACCGCGTCGAGCGGCTGCTGTCGCCGCCGCCCCGCCTGGACCGGACCCGCCGCGCGGCGACCACGACCGCCGCCGCGCTCCTCGCCCTCCTCCCGCTCCTCATCGCCTTCGCACCGGCGTTGGGGACGCTTTAGAGAACAGCCTCCAGGTCCAGCGCTCCCGCAGGCAGTCCATCAAGCCGAGCGCTCCCGCCCGGAAGTCCCTCAAGCCGCGTGCTCCCGCAGGAAGTCCATCAGTACGGCGGTGAGTTCGGCGGGGTTGTCCTCCTGGACGAGGTGTCCCGCGCTCGTGATCGGCTCGAAGCGCGCACCCGGGATGCGGGCGGCCAGCTCCCGCCCCTTCGCAAGGGGGATCCAGCCGTCGTCCTCGCCCCAACACACCAGCACCGGGATGCCGATCTCCCCGTACCGGTCCTGGATCTCGTCGGTGTGGGCCTGGTCCGCCTGGGCGATCTGCCGGTAGAAGGCGGGCTGCCCGTGTTCGCCGAGCCACGGTTCGACGAGCCGGTCGATGACCGCCGGGTGCAGTCCGGGTCCGCCGACGGAGCTCACATACTCCCGCACGAGGGCCCGATGCAGCGCGGACGGCAGCTGTTCGAAGACGTCGGCGTGCCGGCCGAGCAGCCGGAAGGAGGGGGAACCCCACGGCGCGAGCGCCACGGGGTCGACGAGGGCCAGCGCGCGGTAGCGGGCCCCGTGCAGCAGATGGGCCCGCAGGGAGACCGCCCCGCCGAAGTCATGGGCGACCACCGAGGGTTCGTGAAGCTCCCACCGCGTCAGCAGCTCCGCGAGGACCCGTCCCTGGGCGGCCAGGGAGACGTCCTGACCGGTGTGCATGTCCGACTCCCCGTACCCGGGCATGTCCCACACGAACACCTGGTACCGGCCGGTGCCCGCCAGCGCCTGGGCGATGCCGCGCCAGACGTAGGAGGAGAAGGGGGTGCCGTGACAGAGCACGACCGGGTCCTGCCCGTCCTCCCCGACCCTGCCCCACCGCACGTCCCCCGACGTACTCCGGAAAGTCTCAGTCAGCAGCACTTCGCTCATGGCTGTCTGCTTACCCCGGTGAACGCCGACGTCACTGCTGTGAGCAGCAACTCCAGTGCGGCACAAGGACTTTCAGAGGTCCGGGTCCCGTACCGAGGGTGACCGAGGTGTCGCGGTGCGTCTTTGTACGATCCCTGTCCCACCGCTGTATCTCCGTTGCACGGACCCTAACCGGCTCCCCGCGAATCTGGAGTCACTTCCACCGCACACGAGGCGGAGGCAGGAGAACCCCACACTCGCACAGGAGTCAACGATGACCCGCAAGAACCGCATACGCGCCGCCATCGTCACCGCCACCGCTCTCGTCACCGCCGGCACGGTGACCGCCGGCGTCAGCATGGCCGGCGCCGAGTCCGCCCCGAAGAAGCCCTCCAAGAAGGAGATCGCGGCGCTCTTCGACGGCTGGAACAAGTCGCTGCGGACCGGGGACCCGAAGAAGGTGGCCGACCGCTACGCGAAGGACGCGGTGCTGCTGCCGACCGTCTCCAACAAGGTCCGCACGGACCGCGCCGGAATCGTCGACTACTTCCACCACTTCCTGGAGAACAAGCCCCAGGGCAAGAAGATCCAGACGATCGTCAACGTCCTGGACGGCAACTCCGCGATCGACACCGGTGTCTACCAGTTCACGCTCACCGACCCGAAGACCGGCGAGAAGCGCGTGGTCAAGGCCCGCTACACGTACGAGTACGAGAAGCGCGACGGCATCTGGAAGATTGTGAACCACCACTCGTCGGCGATGCCGGAGGGCTGATCGCCGGCACCCGAACCGGTGGCTGATCCATACCCTCCGGCTCAGCCACCCCTCCGGCCCGGCGGCCCTCCGGCTCAGCCACCCCTCCGGCCCGGCGGCCCTCCGGCTCAGCCACCCCTCCGGCCCCGGCCGCCTGCGGTTCCACCGCTCTCCGGTTCGCCGCCCTTCGGTTCAGCCGCCCCCGTGTCGCGCCGCCCGCAGGGTGAGCGCGACGCACAGGCCGCCGCCGGGCGCGTCCTTGAGGATCACCGTTCCGCCGTCGTCGGTGACGAGTTGCTTGACGACGGCGAGACCGAGGCCCGAACCGGACTTGCCGGTGAGGCCCTGGCCGCGCCAGAAGCGGTCGAAGGCACGGGACTTCTCGGCGTCCGACATACCGGGCCCCTCGTCCAGCACCGACAGCACCACCTCGTCGCCCCGGCTCTCCGCCCGCACGGTGATGGTCGCACCGTCCGGTGAGACCTCCAGGGCGTTCGACAGCACGTTGTCCAGGACCTGGTCCAGATGACCGGGACTGGCCAGCACGAGCGGCCGGCCGTCGGCACTCCCCCTGAGCGTGATGGTGACTCCGCGCTCGTCGGCGGCCGGTCTCCACACGTCCAGGCGCTCCTGGATGACGTCCCGCAGCGACAGGGGTTCCGCCGCCGTCACCTTCGCCTCGGCCCGGGCCAGCACCAGCAGCCCGTTGACCAGCCGACTCATCCGGACCACCTCCGCGGTCGCCTGCTCCACGTCCTCCCTCACGAACTCGTCGTCCACACCGTCCGCGATGTTGTCCAGCGACAGGCGCAGCGCCGTCAGGGGGGTGCGGAGCTGATGGGAGGCGTCGGCCACGAAGATGCGCTGCGAGGCGATGAGCGTGTCGAGGCGCTCGCTGGCCTGGTTGAGGGTGCGCGCGAGGGTCTGTGTCTCCTGTGGGCCGGTGATCGCGGAACGCGCCTTCAGGTCGCCGTCGCTCATCTTGCTCGCCATCTCGTTGAGCTGGCGCAGGGGGGCGGTAAGGCGCCGCGCGGCGAACACGCCGATGCCCGCGGCGGCCAGCAGGACGAGTACGGCCAGGCCCGCCCGGAAGCCCCAGATCTGCCAGAGGCGGGCGGTGAGGTGGTCGGTGGAGAACTTGATCCGGACGGCGCCGACGACGTCGTCCGCCCCCTTCTTCCCGACCGCCCGCTTCTTACCGACCGCCCGCTTCTTCCCGTCCGCCTTCGTCCCGTCTGCCTTCGCGCCGTCGGTGGCCGTCCCGTCCGCCGGGGCGTCGGCCGGCTCCTCGCCGGTCGCGGGGTGGGCGAAGGCGGGGACCGTGACCACCAGGTTCTTGCCCCAGATGAAGTCGGAGCCCCAGTCGACGGTCGCCTCGCCCCGCTCCAGGGCCCTGGTCAGCGCCGCGTCCCGCGTCGGCCGCCGCAGCGTCTCCCGTACGCACCGGTCCGTGGCCGAGACCTCGACCTTCTCCTTCTTCGGATAGGCCCCGGCCATCCTCGCCAGCGCCTCGCAGGAGGCGACGTCACCGGCGCCGAGGAGCCGGGCCATCGTCCTCGCCTCGCGGGTGATGGACTCCCGGGTGTCGCCCCGCAACTGGTCGGTGAGCGTGAACGCCACCGGCACCGTGAACAGGGCGATCGCCACAGCCACGAGGAGCACATAGCTGCGGATGAGCTGGCGGATCATGACGCGCCGCTGCTCCCGCTCGCGCCGCCGGAGGCGCCGGCCTTCTCGTCGGCGCCGTTCACGATGAGCCGGAAGCCCACCCCGCGCACCGCCTCGATGGTGATCGCGCCCGCGAGCTTGCGTCGCAGTGCCGCCACATGCACGTCGAGCGTCTTCGTCGGGCCGAACCAGTTCGCGTCCCAGACGGCCTCCATGATCTGCTCGCGCGACATCAGCGCGCCCGGCTCCTCGGTGAGGAACGCCAGCAGGTCGTACTCCTTGGGGGCCAGCCCCACCTCCGCGCCGTCCAGGTGCACCCGCGCGGCCTTGCGGTCGACGGTGAGCCGGGAACCGTACCGGTCGGGCCCGGCCGGGGGCGCGTCCGCGGGGCGCGGCTGCACCCGGCGCATCACCGCCCTTATCCGGGCGATGACCTCGCGCACCCCGAACGGCTTGGAGACATAGTCGTCGGCGCCGAGTTCGAGTCCCACCACGCGGTCCGTCTCGTCGCTGCGGGCGCTGATCACGATGATCGGCACGGTACTGCGGGCCCGCAGCGCCTTGCAGACGTCGAGCCCGTCGGTGTCGGGCAGCCCCAGATCGAGGAGCACCACGTCGTACGGGCCGTCGTACGTCAGCGCCGCCCCGCCCGTGGACACCCACTCCACCTCGAAGCCGTATCGCTGCAAGCCACGCCGGAGCGACTCGGCCACCGGCTCGTCGTCTTCCACCAGAAGTACGCGCACAGGCGGAACGATAATCGTTGAACTTTAAGACGGTCGGGGAAGTCTCCGCGGTGGCCCGAAGCCGTAGAGGGGAGTCTCTGCGGTGGCCACGAGGCCGGGAGGAAGACTCCGCGGGGCTTCGCGGCCGGAGGGGAAGGCCCTCGCGGCGGCCCGTGTCGGGACTGCGCCCCCCGAGTGACCTCGCCCACTTTATGACTGCGGCGTGCCCGGGGCGGGCAGGGACCACCCCGGAGCGGCCTGACCACCGACGGTCTCCCGGCGAAGAAGCCGGGGTGAAATCCGGCGGAGGCCCGCAGGAATCCGAGGTGATCGAAAGGTGAGCGGGACATCTCACCATGCGGGAGCCCGGAGGCGGGATTCGGCCGCTCGATAGACTGAGCCGACCGCAGTACCTGTGTATGTGCGGATAAGGGACGAAACCGAGCGAGGAGCGCACGTGGGCCTTGTCGTGCAGAAGTACGGAGGCTCCTCCGTAGCCGATGCCGAGGGCATCAAGCGCGTCGCCAAGCGGATCGTGGAAGCCAAGAAGAACGGCAACCAGGTGGTTGTCGTGGTCTCCGCGATGGGCGACACGACGGACGAGCTGATCGATCTCGCCGAGCAGGTGTCTCCGATGCCTGCCGGACGTGAGTTCGACATGCTGCTGACCGCCGGAGAGCGTATCTCCATGGCCCTGCTGGCCATGGCGATCAAAAACCTGGGTCACGAGGCCCAGTCGTTCACCGGTAGCCAGGCAGGCGTCATCACCGACTCGGTCCACAACAAAGCCCGGATCATCGATGTCACGCCGGGCCGTATCCGGCAGTCCGTCGACCAGGGCAACATCGCCATCGTCGCCGGGTTCCAGGGCGTCAGCCAGGACAAGAAGGACATCACCACGCTGGGCCGCGGCGGGTCGGACACGACCGCCGTCGCGCTGGCCGCCGCGCTCGACGCCGAGGTCTGTGAGATCTACACCGACGTCGACGGTGTCTTCACCGCCGACCCGCGGGTCGTGAAGAAGGCCCGGAAGATCGACTGGATCTCCTTCGAGGACATGCTGGAGCTGGCCTCGTCCGGCTCCAAGGTGCTGCTCCACCGCTGTGTCGAGTACGCCCGCCGCTACAACATCCCGATCCACGTCCGCTCGTCCTTCAGCGGACTTCAGGGCACGTGGGTCAGCAACGAGCCAGTCGTCGGAAAGACGCAGCAGCAAGGGGAACAGAAGGTGGAGCAGGCCATCATCTCCGGTGTCGCGCACGACACCTCCGAGGCCAAGGTCACGGTCGTCGGCGTCCCGGACAAGCCGGGCGAGGCCGCCGCGATCTTCCGCGCCATCGCCGACGCCGAGATCAACATCGACATGGTGGTGCAGAACGTCTCCGCCGTGACCACCGGCCTCACGGACATCTCCTTCACCCTCCCCAAGACCGAGGGCCGCAAGGCGATCGACGCGCTGGAGAAGAACAAGGCCGGCATCGGCTTCGACTCCCTGCGCTACGACGACCAGATCGGCAAGATCTCCCTGGTCGGCGCCGGTATGAAGACCAACCCCGGCGTCACGGCCTCCTTCTTCGAGGCGCTGTCCGACGCGGGCGTGAACATCGAGCTGATCTCCACCTCCGAGATCCGCATCTCCGTCGTGACCCGTGCCGACGACGTCCCGGAGGCCGTGCGCGCCGTGCACACCGCCTTCGGACTCGACTCCGACAGCGACGAGGCCGTCGTCTACGGAGGCACCGGCCGATGACGGTCCGTTCGTACGGTCCGTACGGCGGCGGCACCGGCCGTTGATGGCCGTCGCCGCCGGGCGGACCGGCAGGCCGACGCTCGCGGTCGTGGGGGCGACCGGGGCCGTCGGCACCGTCATGCTTCAGATCCTGTCCCACCGCGCGGACATCTGGGGCGAGATCCGACTGATCGCCTCCCCCCGCTCGGCCGGCCGCAAGCTGGCCGTGCGCGGGGAGGAGGTCGAGGTCCTGGCCCTCGCCGAGGAGGTCTTCGACGGGGTCGACGTCGCCCTGTTCGACGTGCCCGACGAGATCGCGGAACGCTGGGCGCCGATCGCGGCGGCCAAGGGCGCGGTGGTGGTGGACAACTCGGGCGCCTTCCGGATGGACCCGGAGGTGCCCCTCGTCGTCCCCGAGGTCAACCCGCACGCCCTGCGCGTCCGGCCGCGCGGCATCGTCGCCAACCCCAGCTGCACCACGCTCTGCATGATCGTGGCCGTGGGCGCGCTGCACGCCGAGTACGGGCTGCGTGAGCTGGTGGCCTCCTCGTATCAGGCGGTCAGCGGTGCGGGCCGGGCCGGCGTCGACACTCTGCGCCGGCAGATCTCCCTCGTCGCCGGTACGGAACTGGGCACCAACCCCGGTGACGTACGGCGGGCCGTGGGCGACGACACCGGGCCGTTCCCGGAGCCGGTGGCACTGAACGTGGTGCCCTGGGCCGGGGAGGCGCGCGCGGACGGCTGGTCCTCGGAGGAGATGACGGTGCGGGACGAGACCCGCAAGGTCCTCGGGCGGCCGACGCTGCCGGTCGCCGTGACCTGCGTACGGGTCCCCGTCGTCACCGCGCACTCCCTGACGCTCCACGCCCGCTTCGAGAGCGAGGTCACCGTCGCCAAGGCGCGGGAGATCCTCGCGACCGCGCCCGGTGTGGTCCTCTTCGACGACCCCGGGGCGGGGGAGTTCCCCACGCCCGCGGACGTCGTGGGCACGGATCCCACCTGGGTCGGCCGCGTCCGCCGCGCCCTCGACGACCCCACCGCCCTCGACTTCTTCGTCTGCGGCGACAACCTCCGCAAGGGCTCCGCGCTGAACACGGTGCAGATCGCGGAGTTGGTGGTGGGCGCGCGGGCCTGAGGGGGCTGGGGGATACGGGTGCGAGGGCGGCCGGTCGGCCTGGGTGCCTGGAGGCTTGGGGGTGCCTGGTGGGTCGGGGTGCTCGGAGGGTCGGGGTCCCGGGTGGGCCGGGGTGTCCGGAGGCTTGAGGGCGCTCGGATGCCCGGGTCCGGGGCGCCCACCGGGTCGGGGGCTCGGGGGTGGTGGGCGGCCGCGGATCCGTCGTGGTCGGTCGCGCAGTTCCCCGCGCCCCTGGCCCGCGCCCGTTGCTTGCGCGCTCCTGGCCCGCGCTTGTTGCTTGCCCCCTTTCCTGTGCCCGCCTCCGGTGCCTTTGGCGCGCTCCTGGCCCGCGCCCGTTGCCTGCACCCCTTCCCGTGCCCACCCCAGCGCCTTTGCCGCCCCCGTGCCGCCCGCCCCTTTCCCGCGCCCTCCCCCTCCGTCCGTTGCCTGCGTTGCCCCTCTCCCACGGCCGTACCCCCGTCCGTTGCCTGCGCCGCCCCCCTCCCCGTTCCGGTGGTCCTGGCGTCCATCGGTTGTTGTCCTGGGGTGCACTGTTTCTTGGCCCTGCGTGCACCGTTCCCTTAATTCGTCGCGCGGCCACCGGCGTTGGGATAGACCGGCTGTCGCGCCCTGTGGGCGCCGTCGGCTGCCGTGGGCGTTGTCGGTGGTGGCGTGTAAGTTCTTCGAGTCGGCGGTCCTTCGGACGAAGGATTTCCGGTCGGACAGCTGTGTGATTTCCGGGTTGATTCAGGCCTCCCGGCGATCCAGGATTTTGCTCCCCGTTCACCGCAACCGCGCGCGGACGGGGAGCGTCTTTAACGAGCGCCCTTCGGCGGGGCTGGGCGCGCACGGACTCGGGCATAGGGGAAGAGCTGGTACGCATGAGGGCGTTCGACGCGCTGTCCGCTGTTCGGTCGGCCGTGCAAGGCGAGGCGCGGGGCGCGGGGCCATGCATATGCGCCGTACGAACAGGCGCTCGGTCTGACGCAAAAGTGATGCCTGTCGCGTACAACCCCGACGGGGGGATACGGGTCCAACAGGCGTGGCAGAGGTACTCGACTTCACCGCGGTACAGACGAGGGGCACCGCCCTTCGTCCACCCCGCCGTCCCCGCATGCCCGGTCCGCCCGGCGGCATGCCGGTGATCGCGCCCATGCCCGCGGCGCGGCCCACCCGCATCCCAAGCCAGCGCGACGGCGCGGAGGACACGACGACACTGCCGGCCTCCGGCACGACCGTCGACCATCTCACCGAGACCTACCGCGCCCACTACCGCTCGCTCCTCGGCCTCGCGGCCCTCCTCCTCGACGACACCGCCTCCTGCGAGGACGTCGTGCAGGAGGCCTTCATCCGCGTGCACTCCGCGCGCAAGCGCGTCCGCGACCCGGAGAAGACGCTCGCCTATCTGCGCCAGACGGTCGTGAACCTCTCCCGTTCCGCGCTGCGCCGCCGCATCCTCGGTCTGAAGCTGCTGTCGAAGCCGATGCCGGACATGGCGAGCGCGGAGGAGGGCGCCTACGACCAGCTGGAGCGTGACTCCCTCATCAAGGCGATGAAGGGCCTCCAGCGTCGTCAGCGCGAGGTCCTCGTGCTGCGCTACTTCGCCGACATGACCGAGGCGCAGGTCGCCGAGACCCTCGGCATATCGCTGGGCTCGGTCAAGGCGTACGGCTCCCGTGGCATCGCGGCACTGCGCGTCGCCATGGAGGCGTCGGCATGAGCGGCGACGCCAGGGGCGACGGGCACGACACGCACGACAGGCGCGAGGGGCACGACGAGCTCGGCGCCCGCAGGCGGGCCTCCTGGGGCCGCCGGGACGACGAGCGCACCGAAGGGCAGGAGCGGGACCGGCGCGTCGGGGGGCGCGGGCTCGCCGAGCACGAAGACACGCAATCGCACGCTGGGAACGGAACTGTGAATCACGGCCCCGAAGAACAAGACCCCACCAAGGGTCAGGGTCTCGAAGGCCGCGGTCCGGACGAGCCGGCTCCGGACGACATGCGCGCGGACGACCCGACCCCAGGGGAGACGCACACCAACGACGGCGCGGATCCGGACGAGACCCGCTCGGACGACGTCGCCACGCGCGAGGTGGCTTCGGGCGACGTCGCCACGAGCGAGGCGGGCTCGGGTGCGGCGCGCTCGGCCGACGCCGCTTCGGGCGACGTCCGCTCCGACGACCCGGCTCCGAGCGGGGCGGGTTCGACGAGTCCGGGCGGCCCGAAGGGCCTGCGCGCCTTGAACGACCCGCATGACTTGAACGACGCGCACGACCTGGACGATCTGAACGACCTGGGCAATCTGCGCGGCCTCAACGGCACGAAGCCGTCCGGGGCGGCGGCGGATCTCCTGTCCTTCGGCCTGTCGGAGTCGGCGCCGGGGTCTGTGTCCGGGTCTGGGTCGGCCGGTTCGGGGCCGAAGGGGCTGGACGGTGCCGGTTCCGAGGGGCTCGGCGGGTTCGACTCCGACGAGCTGATGCTGCGGAACCTGCTGCACCACGCCGTCTCGGAGATCGAGCCGCGTGACGGCACCCTGGACCACCTGCGGCGGGCCGTACCGGCCCGGCGGGCGCGCAAGCGTCAGGCCGTCGTCGGGATGGCGGCCGCCGCGCTCTTCATCGGTACGGCGATCCCCGCCCTCGTGCACGTCTCCAACTCCACCGGCTCCGACGCCAACCCGTCGGTCGTCGGGCACGGCTCGGCGACCCACGGCAGCGAGGGCCAGTCCAAGGGGCAGACCGGCGGCAGCGGTTCGTCGGGCGGCACCTCCGGCGGCTCCAAGGACACCGGCAAGGGCAACGGCAAGGGCAAGGACGACAAGGGCAAGGGATCGTCCGCCGGCGTGCCCGGCGGCACCGAGGCGACGCCCACCGCCGCGAGCGCGGCCCTGTGCACGTCCGCGCAGCTCAGCGGCAGCGCCAGCGTCGGCTCCCCGGACTCCGGCGGCGCCGTCTACGGCAGCTTCCGGGTGTCCAACGTCTCCGGGACCAGCTGTACGGTCGCCGGCGCGGGCGGGGTGAGCGCGTCACCGCAGGGTGCCGCGGACGCATCCAGGATCACCGTGGCGAACCATGTCTCGGGCGACGCGGCCACCGGGCTGCCCGACCCGTCGCTGTCCCTGTCCCAGGTGGTGCTGGAGCCGGGGGCCGCGTACGAGGTGCGGTTCGCCTGGGTGCCGTCCGAGCCCTGTCCCACCACGAGCGGCGGCACCACCGACGGCGGCACCGGCGGTACGGATCCGAGCCCGGACCCGACGCCCACCGGGGAGGACCCGGGGGCCACCGCCGACGGCGGCAGCGCGATGTCCACCCAGCTCGTCAGGGAGGACGGCGTGGCCGACGGCAGCATCCTCATCTCCCACACGGCGGAGGGCGGCGTCGCCACGTACTCCACCGGCGTTGGCAACGCCTGCGCGGGCATCGTCTACCGGACGGGCCTCCTGACGGCGTCCTGACCACCACCGACCGCCCTGTGCGGGCCCGCCCCGGCGGCACCCGCACCGCCGCGGTGGGGGCGGAGCCGGCCCGCCACCCTGCCCCGCCCGCCCCGCACTTCCTGGGCGGGCCCGGTGTCACTGGGCGGGTTCCGCTTCCCGGGAGGGGTCCCGCTCCTCGCCCGAACGGCCTGCCTCCGCTTCCGGGCCGTCCCCGGAACCACCATCGCCGTGCGTGGAACCACTGCCGTCCCTCGACACACCCTCCTTCGGGTCCGCCGAGCCGTCCCCCTCCGGGACCAGCCCCAGCTGTTCGTCCCGGATGAACTCGATCTCGCGGCGCAGCAGCCGGAACCACATGAAGACGACGAAGCCGGCGAAGACGAACCACTCGCCGGTGTAGCCGAGGTTCTGGAACGCCTTGAGGTCGAGCCCGCTGTCCTGGGGCGCCGTCGCCGGCACGGCCTTCATCCCGGCGTCACCCTTGTCGAGGGTGACCCACGCGTCGTACAGGTCGTCCGGCACCAGGTTCACCAGCGTCGCCGCGCTGATCGCCCCCGTCTGACCGGCCGGGAGACCGCCCTGCACGGGCACACCGTTGGAGCCGGGTGTCTCGGAAGCCTGGAGCGAGCCGGTCACGGTGACCTCGCCTGTGGGCGCGGCCGGTGCCCGGTCCGGGTCCGCGGTGCCGGGCAGCCAGCCCCGTACGACCGGCAGCGACTTGCCCCCGTCGGTGCGCAGCAGCGTCAGGACGTAGAACCCGTCCTTGCCGTCCAGCTCGCGGTGCGGAACCAGGAGCTGCTCGCCGTACCGTCCGGTCGCGGTGACCAGCTCGCCGGAGGTCTCCTTGTCGACCGGCAGCAGCTCGTCCAGCGGGCGGGCGGGGGCCCGGTCCGCGGGGTCGACGCGCTCGGTCGCCGTGCGGTGGTCCTGCATGCGGTCCTCGAACCGGCTCAGCTGCCACGACCCCATGAACACACAGAAGGGGATGGCGAGCAGCACGAAGACGTTGATCCCCCACCATCGGGGCGTCAGCAGAAACCGGTACACGCCTTCCACCGTACGGTGCCCGCACCGCCCGCCCGGTCGCGGGGTCGGGCGGGTCGGCCACGCGACTGGGCGGTTCAGTACCGCTCGACGAGGTGCTCCCGGCCCGCCGGCGGCTCGTACGGCTCGGGCCAGAAGTCGGTGACGGAGGTGATCCGGCCGTGCGCGTCCCCCGTGAAGAAGGAGACCGCGTGCGTCTCCTCCGGCCCCACCGTCACACGTATCCAGCTGACGACCTGCCCCGGCTCGGCGACGATCCGCTCGACGCGGGCATGCCAGTCCGCCGGATAGTCGCGGTTGAACCGCACATACCGCTCCCGGCCCCGGATCCGCTCCCTCGTCTGCGGCAGCTCGTACACCACGTCCTCGGCCAGGGTGTCGGCGAACGCGTCCCAGTCGCGGGCCTCCGCGCGGGCCCAGTACGTCTCGACGGTCTCGCGCAGCACCCCCGCCGGGGTGTCCACCGGCGGCACACCGCTCGTCGAGGTCGTCGGCACATCGCTCGTTGAGGTCATGCGGCGAGTCTGCACCCGGCCACTGACAATCGGTCGTCGTACTCACGGCCGCAGTCGGGCTCGACCTGCGCGTTCACCGGTTGTCCACAGGCGTGGGGGCGCGGCCGGACGGAAGTTTTCCACAGGCTGGGGGCCTCGCCGACGCAATGTCCGACGGGCGGGGCAATATGGGGCCATGACTGAGAGCAACGGGTCCACCCCGCAGCAGCAGAGCGGGTCCATGCCCGACTGGGAGAAGAGGTTCCGGGCGCCGAGGGTGTCGCTGCCGGACTGGGCGGAGGACGCGCCGCACCGCTCGCTGTTCGTCTCCAACGCCACGGGGACGTACGAGTTGTACGCGTGGGACCGGGTGACCGGCGAGCAGCGCCAGGCCACGGACCGGGCCAACGGGACGACGGACGGAGTGCTCTCGCCGGACGGCGAGTGGATCTGGTGGTTCGACGACAAGGACGGCGACGAGTTCGGCGTCTGGCGCCGCCAGCCCTTCCAGGGCGGCCCCGACGAGGAGGCGGCGCCGGGCCTGGACGCGTCGTACCCGGCGGGCCTGGCCATCGGCCGCGACGGCTTGACGGCGGTCGTCGGTCGCTCCACCGACGAGGACGGCTCGACGATCCATCTGGTCCGGCATGGTTCGCCCCCCGTCGAGATCTACCGGCACCGTGAGTCGGCCGGCGTGGGTGACCTCTCGCACGACGGCTCGCTGATCGCCGTCGAGCACACCGAGCACGGCGACGCGATGCACTCGGCGCTGCGCGTGGTCCGCCCGGACGGTACGACGGTCGCCGAGCTGGACGACACCAAGGGCGGCACGATCGAACTGGGCCTGGAGGTCCTCGGCTTCGCCCCCGTCGTGGGTGACACCCGACTGCTCATCGGCCACCAGCGCCGGGGCCGCTGGGAACCCCTCGTCTGGGACGTGGTGTCCGGCGAGGAGACCGACCTCGGCCTCGCCGACCAGTTGGCGGGGGACCTGAGCGCCGAGTGGTATCCGGACGGCTCCGCGCTGCTCGTCGTCCACAGCTTCGAGGCCCGCAGCGAGCTGTGGCGCTACGAACTGTCGACGCGCCGTCTGGAGCGCGTCGAGACCCCGAGGGGCATGGTCTCCGGGGCCACGGCCCGCCCCGACGGCAGCGTGGAGTATCTGTGGTCGTCGGCCGCCGAGCCGCCGGTCGTGCGGTCCACGACGGGCGAGGTCGTCCTGGACCCGCCGGGCCTGAAGTGCCCGGGCTCGGTGCCGGTGGAGGACGTGTGGGTGGACAGCCCCGGCGGCCGGGTGCACGCGCTCGTGCAGCGCCCGGTCGGCGTGTCCGGCCCGTACCCCACGCTCTTCGAGATCCACGGCGGCCCCACCTGGCACGACAGCGACTCCTTCGCCGCCGGCCCGGCCGCCTGGCTCGACCACGGGTACGCGGTGATCCGCATCAACTACCGCGGCTCCACCGGCTACGGCCGGGCCTGGACCGACGCCCTCAAGCACCGGGTCGGCCTGATCGAGCTGGAGGACATCGCGGCCGTCCGCGAGTGGGCGGTGAGCACGGGCTTCGCCGACCCCGAGCGCCTCGTCCTGACCGGCGGTTCCTGGGGCGGCTACCTCACTCTCCTCGGCCTCGGCACCCAGCCGGACCTGTGGAGCCTCGGCATCGCCGCCGTCCCCGTCGCCGACTACGTCACCGCGTACCACGACGAGATGGAGGCGCTGAAGGCGATGGACCGCACCCTCCTCGGCGGCACCCCGGAGGAGGTCCCCGAACGCTTCGCGGCGTCCTCCCCGCTGACGTACGTCGACGCGGTGAAGGCCCCGGTGTACATCTCCGCCGGGGTGAACGACCCGCGTTGCCCCATCCGCCAGATCGACAACTACGTCGACAGACTGGTGGCCCGCTCCGCCGTCCACGAGGTCTACCGCTACGACGCGGGCCACGGCTCCCTCGTCGTCGACGAGCGCATCAAGCAGCTCCGCCTGGAACTGGACTTTGCCGCCCGCCACCTGGGGGCCGATGCCTAGAGCCCGTCGACCCTCACCGATCGCGCGCGCCGCTCACCGATCACCGCCCACCTCTCACCGCTTGGGGCTCACTGCTCACCGCTCAGGCGGCCGCCAGCGCCGTCGGCTCCCGGGACTCCGCGGTGTCCCGGGGCGCCTCGGCCGCCATGAGCAGCTCCACGAGGGTCGCCCGGGCCCGGGCGACCCGTGAGCGCACCGTCCCGACGGGGCACGCGGTCAGCCGCGCCGCGTCCTCGTAGGGCAGCCCCAGCACCTGCGTGAGCACGAACGCCTCGCGTCGCTCGTCGGGCAGCGCGGCCAGCAGATCGGCCAGCGCGATCCCGTCGTCGAAGCCGGGCAGCCCGCTCGGCTGGGCCCGTTCCACGGCCAGCCGCCAGTCCGGTACGTCGGCGGGCCGGGGCCGGGCCGCCGCGTACCGGAAGCTGTCGGTCACCGCCCGCCGGGCGATGGACAGCAGCCAGGTCCGGGCCGAGCAGCGGCCCTCGAACCGGTGCAGGCTGCCGAGCGCCCGCAGGAACGTGTCCTGAGCGAGGTCGTCCACCACCTGGGGATCGGCGCCGAGATGGGCGACGAAGCGGCGGACGTCGCGGTGCAGTGCGCCGACGAATCGCTCGACGGCCTCCGGGTCACCGCCGCGCGCGGCGAGCGCCCAGGCGGTTATCGACTCGTCGCTCGACGCGGTCGCCGGGCGGGCCTCTTGGGGTGCCGGAGCCGAACGGGCTGCGTGGGGCGCCGGGACCGAACGGGCGGTGGTCGAGGGTATGGGCGTGGGACGGGTAGGGGTGGTCACCTGGAGTCCTTCTCGGGTGGTCCGGGACACGCGGACGCGGCGGCCGGTGGACAGCACGGCGCGCGCGTCGGCGATCCGGTGGGGAAAGGCGGCCGTACGGGTTCGCCGCCATGAGCGGCGTACGTACGGCCGAGACCCGGGGCAGGCAGGCATCGCCACGCGTACGGGACACGGTGCGGGCCTGCACACAGGCATGACCCGCACGGCCCGCACGGCTGCCCCGGGGCACCGGCTGCCGTCAGCTGACAGCGATCCCGGCGGGCGGTCCCCGAGAGGTGAGGGTGTGGACGAGGAGGAGACGGCGCGGCGAACGGTCCGAGCGGCCGCGGCGGACCCGCGGCCGCGGCCGGCCCGGCGGCACGGCGAGCGAGAGCGCCATCCGCAGCGGTGCCGCCAGCCAGCCGGCCACGGCCCGCAGCAGCCCGAAGGCGGCGCGTTCGCCGTACGCCAGCCACAGTCCGCACAGCAGCGCGGCCAGCAGATGCGCGGCGAGCATGCCGGACGAGGCCGTGAACGGCCCGTCCATCAGGTACCCGGTGTGGTCCGCATGGCCCATGTGACCGGCCGAGCCCGTGTGGACGCTGTGTTGCATGTGGGCGGAGCCCATGTCCATGGCGCTCGGGCCACCGAAGCCCCCGTCCACGGAGCCCCAGTCCACGGAGCCGCCTACGGAGCCCCCGTTGGCGGAGCCTCCGGTCACGGGGCCGTCGGCACCGGCCGGGTGCGAGGGCTGCGTGAGGGAGAACCCCGAGTGGAGGGCGGTCTGGGCGGCGAGCACGACGGACACGATCAGCGGGAGCCCCCGCTCACGGCCCGCCAGGCACCAGCCGACCCCGCCGGTGGCGGCGGCCGCCGCGCCCATGGCCCACCACGGGACCGGGCTGCCGGACATGGTGACGTGGCCCAGGGCGGCGAGCAGCACACAGACGGCCGCGAACATCGCGGCCCTGACTGTGCGGGTACCCCACCCTGCGATCATGGCGCCCCATCCTCGCATTCGGACACCGGTCGTCACCCCTGTCCCCCTTGAGTACGGATGTCCACCCTCGGTCGCACTCACACCCCCAAGTGTGATCCGGATCACGCGAGAACCGGTCACCTTGATGAGGCAGGCTTCTGCTTCGTGGGGAGCCCTTCGCAGCAGAGCAGCCAGCCCGTTCCGGGCCGTCGGACCGGCCCGGACGACCCGAACTCCCAAGCGGTGCCGGGCACACCGGCCGGCCCGCCCAGACCCGGCATCCTCGCCGGACTCGGCGGGCAGCGCGGACCGGCCGATTCCGGGGCGCACATGGTCGTCTGCGGCGACGACGGGCTCGCGCACCGGCTCGCCGCGGAACTGTGCACGGTGTACCGGGAGCAGGTGACGCTCGTGGTGCCGCCGACCGCACGGGTCGCACCCCGGCCGGTGGTGGGCCGCACCCGGGCCGCCACGATCCTCGACCGGGTCTCCGCGGCGGTCAACCGCGCCGCCGGCAACGGCGATCCGGCGACCTCCGACCGCACCGGTGCGGGTGCCGGCGGCAGCGCCGGCGCAGGCGCCGGGAGCAGTCGGACCGCGGCCCCGGGCGTCGCCCCGCACGGCGAGCGGCTCCTGGAGGCCGGGGAGGCCACGGAGGCGGTCCTCGCCGAGGCCGGGGTCGAGCGGGCCGCCGCGCTGGCTCTCGTCTACGACGACGACGAGACGAACATCCGGGCCGCCCTCACCGCCCGGCGGCTCAACCCCAGACTGCGGCTCGTCCTGCGGCTCTACAACCGCCGGCTCGGCCAGCACATCGAGGAACTCCTCGACCGGGCGGCCGCGTTGGCGACGGGCGGCAACGTCGACGAGGGCGTCGACGGGGTCGACGGGTTCGGTGCCTCCACGACCGTCCTGTCCGACGCGGACACCGCCGCGCCCGCGCTCGCCGCGACCGCCGTCGCCGGCACCACCAAGGTCGTCCAGACGGACGGACTGATGCTGCGGGCCGTGGAACGCCCGCCGGGACACACCAGCCAGGGCCCCGGCCGCGGCCTGTGCACGCTCGCGCTGCTGTCGGCCACCACCAACGACCCTGCGGGCGCCGACGGTTCGGAGGGCAGCGGGGAGCGCGGCCCCCAACTCCTGCCCGACGAGCGGGCCGTGGCCGAGGCCACCGGGCGCGGGTCCATCGTCCTGGACACCGTGCGGTACGCGGGCCCCGCGCTGCCGGCGGGCCGGTCGGGCGGCGGCCCGCTCGGGGCGGTCGGCGCGTTCAGGTCGCTGTTCTCCCGGCGGCTGCGGTGGTCGCTGGCGGGGCTGGTGGGCTGTGTGTTCGCCCTCGCCGTCGCACAGATGGTGACGACCGGGGAGCATCCGCTGGGGGCGACGTACACGACCCTGCTCGACCTCTTCGCGATCAACGACCCGGCGACCGAGGGCAGCGACTCGCGGAAGGTCCTCCAACTGCTGTCGGGCCTGATGGGCTTACTCCTGCTGCCCGTGCTCCTGGCCGCCGTGCTGGAGGCCCTGGGCACCTTCCGCAGCGGCTCCGCCTTCCGGAAGCCGCCGCGCGGCCTCTCCGGCCATGTCGTCCTCCTCGGCCTCGGCAAGATCGGCACCCGTGTCCTGGCCCGACTGCGCGAACTGCACATCCCCGTGGTGTGCGTCGAGGCCGACCCCGAGGCCCGCGGTCTCGCGGAGGCCCGGCGGCTGCGGGTACCGGTGGTGCTGGGCGACGTCACACAGGAGGGCGTGCTGGAGGCCGCGAAGATCCACCGCGCGCACGCGCTGCTGGCGGTCACGAGTTCCGACACGACGAACCTGGAGGCGGGCCTGTACGCGCGTTCGGTACGCCCCGACCTGCGCGTCGTGCTGCGCCTCTACGACGACGACTTCGCGACCGCCGTGTACCGCACGCTCCGCGCCGCCCACCCGCACGCCCTCACCCGCAGCCGCAGCCGCAGCGTCACCCACCTCGCGGCGCCTGCGTTCGCCGGCGCGATGATGGGACGCCAGATCCTGGGCGCGATCCCCGTCGAGCGCCGTGTCCTTCTTTTCGCCGCCGTCGAGGTGCGGGGACACCCTCGGCTGGAGGGGCGCACCGTGGCCGAGGCGTTCAGCGCGGGGGCGTGGCGGGTGCTGGCGCTCGACACGGCCACGGATCCCGCGGAGCGGGCCGGCGGCCCGACCGCCGGGTCGGGTCTGATCTGGGACCTGCCCTCCACGTATGTGCTCCGCGCCGAGGACCGTGTGGTCCTGGCCGCGACCCGCCGCGGCCTGGCGGAACTCCTGGGCCGCCGGACCCGGTCCACGTCGTAGGGGGCTGGGGGCGCCCAGTAGCTCGGGGGTGCGCATGCGTTGGCGGGTGCGGGTGGGTTCGTGGTTTCTCGCGCAGTTCCCCGCGCCCCTGAAGGGACGGGCCCGCGGCCCGCCCTCCCCGGTGGAGCCGTTGAAAAGCACGGGGCGCAGCCCCGGTCGCTCTTCAGGGGCGCGGGGAACTGCGCGAACAACCCCCACTCACCCGCACCCGCCAACGAACCCCCCGGCCCGAGCTATCAGGCGCCCACGGCCCCCTCCACCTCATGCTCACACCGCTCCTCCGCCCCGAACGTCTCCCACAAGGGAAACGGATCCTCGAAGCCGGCCGAACTCTCCACCTCCGCGTCCCCCACCTCCCCGTCCCGCACCAGGCACTCCCCCAACGCGTCGCGCAACGCCTCCCCGCGCAACCCGACCCCGATGAACACCAACTCCTGCGCCTCACCGGCGGAGCCACCCCGCACTGCCGACGGCTCGAAGCGGGCCACCGACCCCGCCTGCGACCACAGGCCCACCACCAGTGGCCGGCTCGCCAGCGTGAAGAACCCCTTCGACCGCAGCACCTCCCCGAAGCGCCCGCTGTCCAGCTCCTCGGTCACGAAGGTCCACAGCCGTCCGGGATGGAACGGGCGCCCGGCCCGGAACATGGTCGACGAGATCCCGTACTCCTCGGTCTCCGGGACATGGTCCCCGTTCAACTCCCGCACCCACCCCGGTGCCTGCTGGGCCCGCTCCAGGTCGAAGAGCCCGGTCCCGAGCACCTCCGCCACCCGCACCCGCCCGTACCGGGCCGGCACGACCCGCGCGGCCGGGTTCAGCCGGGTCAGCGTCCCCGCGAGCCGGTCCGCGGTCGCCGTGTCCACGAGGTCCAGCTTGTTCAGCACGATCACATCGGCGAACTCGACCTGGTCGATCAGCAGATCGCTGACGGTCCGCTCGTCCTCCTCGTACTGGTCGAGCCCCCGTGCCGCCAACTCGTCGCCGCCCGCCAGCTCCGGCAGGAAGTTCACGGCGTCGACGACGGTCACCATCGTGTCGAGCCGGGCGAGATCGCCGAGCGTGGCGCCGTCGTCCCGTGCGAAGGCGAAGGTCGCGGCGACCGGCATCGGTTCGGAGATGCCTGAGCTCTCGATGAGCAGATAGTCGAAGCGCCCCTCGCGGGCCAGCCGGTCCACCTCCTCCAGGAGATCGTCGCGCAGGGTGCAGCAGATACAGCCGTTGGTCATCTCGACCAGCCGCTCCTCCGTCCGCGACAGCGCCGCCTCACCGCCGCGCACGAGGGCCGCGTCGATGTTGATCTCGCTCATGTCGTTGACGATGACCGCGACCCGCAACCCCTCGCGGTTGGCGAGGACATGGTTGAGCAAGGTGGTCTTGCCCGCGCCGAGGAAGCCGGAGAGAACGGTGACGGGCAGCCGGTCGAGTCCGTCGTATGCCAGGGACGCCATGGACGCTGTGGACACCGTGCTCAGCCCTCGGGGTGGATCAGTCCGCGCTCGTACGCCCTCAGCAGCCGCTGCGGTACGAGATGGGTGACGCCGTCCACGGTGAAGGGCACCAGCTGCGGAGTGCTCGCCTTCCACTGGGCGCGACGGTGACGGGTGTTGCTCCGGGACATCTTCCGTTTGGGTACGGCCATGGGGTCCTCCTCGACGAACGGCGGAATGCCGCACGAGACGCTACATGAAAATGGATCCCATTACGAAAAGCCTCTGCCTGTGGTGCGCGTCGCAGCGCGGCGCGTGAGCGGGAACGGCCTCGTCGCCGTATGGGAGGGGAGGGCGCACCGACCCGCGCAGCACAGCCGTACCCGTACGGAGGTACCGTCCCCCGTGGCCATCACCAAGGAAGCCCCCGACCGGCCCGGCCCCGACACCGATGCCGGCGCCTCGCCGCAGGATTCCCGCGGCCGGCACCTCAACTCCCCCCTCCTCCTCACCATGCTGCTGGTCCTGGCGGTCGCCGCGCAGGGCCCCCTCCGCCGTGTCCTGGCCGCGCCCGTGACGCAGAGCTGGATGACGGTGTTCGTGGCGGTGGTCGTCCAGGCGCTGCCGTTCCTGGTGCTGGGGGTGCTGCTGTCGGCGGTGATCGCGGTGTACGTGCCGCCGTCGTTCTTCGCCCGCGCGCTGCCGAAACGGCCCGCGCTGGCGGTCCCCGCCGCGGGCATGGCCGGTGTCGTGCTGCCGGGGTGCGAATGCGCGTCGGTGCCGGTGGCGGGCGCGCTGGTACGGCGCGGGGTCACGCCCGCCGCGGCGCTCGCCTTCCTGCTCTCCGCGCCCGCGATCAACCCGATCGTGCTGACGGCGACCGCCGTGGCGTTCCCGGGGAACCCCGAGATGGTGCTGGCCAGGTTCGTGGCGAGCCTGCTGGTGGCGTGCGCCATGGGCTGGCTCTGGCAGCGGTTGGGGCGCGGCGAGTGGATGCGCCCGCCGGAGCGGCCGTCCTACGAAGGGCTCGGCAAGGGGGCGGCGTTCTGGGGTTCGGTGCGGCACGACGTGATGCACGCGGGCGGCTTCCTGGTCGTGGGCGCCATGGCGGCGGCCACGCTCAAGGCGGTCGTCCCGGCGAGCTGGCTGAACGCGGCCGCCGACAACCCCCTCGTCGCGATCCTCGCCCTCGCCGTACTGGCCGTGCTGCTGTCGATCTGCTCGGAGGCGGACGCGTTCGTCGCCGCGTCGCTGACCCAGTTCTCCCTGACCTCCCGGCTGGCCTTCCTGGTCGTCGGACCGATGATCGACCTGAAACTCTTCGCCATGCAGACCGCCACGTTCGGCCGGGCCTTCGCCCTCCGCTTCGCCCCCGCCACGTTCGCCCTCGCGATCCTGGTGTCGGCCCTCGTCGGGACGGTGCTCCTGTGAACCGCCACGCCCAGACCGTCGTCCTCCTCCTCACCGGCGGCGCCCTCCTGCACGCCGGCTCCACCGACCTCTACCTCCGCTACGTCAAGGCGGGCCTGCAACCCCTGCTGATCGGCGCGGGCGTCGTGCTGATAGCGGCGGCGGTGGCGACCCTCTGGTACGAACGCCGGGCGACCCGAAGCCGGCAGGAGGACGGGGCGCCCGCGCCCGAGCGGAACGAGGCGCACGCGCCCGACCACACCGCCGAGCCGGACCGCGCCCCCGAGACCGACCGAACCCCCGCGCCCGACCACGCCCCCGGTCCTGATCGGCACGCCCCACACCCCGACCGGCACGCCCACCGTGAACCCCGTGTCGCCTGGCTCCTCGTCCTCCCCCTCCTCGCGCTCGTGCTGGTCGCCCCGCCCGCCGCCGGGTCGTACACCGCCATGCGCACCGGATCGGCGTTGCAGGAGCAGCCCTGGGGCTACCCGAAGCTCCCCGCCGACGGCCCGCTGAAGCTGAGCGTCGCCGACTATGCGGGCCGTGCCGTGTACGACAAGGGCCGTGCCCTCGCCGGCCGGCAGATCAAGGTCGCCGGCTTCCTCGCCCTCGACGGCCACGGCGCCCCGTACCTCGTCCGCATGGCCCTCAACTGCTGCGCCGCCGACGCCCAGCCCGTCAAGATCGGCCTCACCGGTGAACTCCCCCCGGTCCTCCAGCCGGACAGCTGGATCGAGGTGACCGGCACCTACACCCCGAAGCGCACCAAGGACCCGGTCAACGGCACGGCCGTCCCGTACCTCTCCGTCGCGTCCACCCGCCCGGTCAAGGCCCCGCAGGACCCGTACGACGAGGCCTGGAACGGCTGACACCCGGCCCCTCGCGAGGGCGCGCGGCTCTGGATAGCTGACGGTCCGTCAGTTATGGTCGCCGGCAACGCCGTACCCCCGAGAGGTGAGTGCCGTGCCGACACGTCCCCGGACCCCGAGCCCGCAGCCGCCCGGCGCTCCCCGCTGGGTCGCGATGTTCTGCGAGCCCTCCTCGTCGTCCTGGAAGGTGGGCGCCCAGTCGCCGTACCGTTCGCCCGTGCTGTACGCGGTGGGGGAGATGACCCAGACCCTGCGGGCGCGCGGCGAGGACCCGGCGGTCACGGTGTGGGGTCCCAAGGACGGGCCGGACGGCGGCGATTGGGAGCGGCACGATCCGGCGGCCCTCGCGACGGACACCGCCCCGCTCCGGGAGCCCGACCGGACCGCCGCCGCGCCCGCCACGAAGCCCAGCACCCTCGCCGAGCGCATGACCGGCCGGCGTCAGCAGGTGCTCATGGCCGGTCTGGGCAAGGCGGGCCTCTACGACCTGGCGCCGGACGACGTGGCGGCGGTCCGGGCGGTCGTCGACGGCCTCGACGAGACCACCGTCCGCCGGATCGCCCACTGGCTCACGGTGGCGGGCACCGGCCGCGCCTAGAGGCCGCCGCGCCTGAAGGCCGTCGTGCCTGAAGGCCGTCGTGCCTGGAAGCCGCCGCCCCTAGAGGCCGCTGCCCCCGTGCTTCCCGCCGCCCGGCGGGTGGCCGTGGCCGTGGCTGTGGACCAGCGGGTCCAGGCGGTCCGGATAGGTCCAGCGGAACGTGGCCAGGGCGCGGGCGCGGGCCTCTATCACCGCCATGCGGGCCGCCCGTTCGGCCTTGTCGAGATGGGCCGCCTGCCCGGTCGCCTGACCCTCCCACTTGCGGTAGAGGAGGCCGACCTCGGCGGAGAACCAGCCGCGGCTCACGGAGTTGAGCGCGAGGAGCAGCCCGGTGTCCTCGGAGGCCGGCAGGGCCATCCAGCCGCCGAGCGCGAGCGCCAGCTCGCGGCGGACGAAGAGCGTCGCGGGATGCACCGGCGACAGGAAGTCGTGGGCCGCCCAGTGGTCGAGGACGGCTCCGCGCTCGATCGGGCCGTGCTCGGGGTCGCCGGGGAAGCCGAGGGTGGAGCCGTCGGGCAGGACGTCCAGGACGCGTGAGGTGGCCCAGCCGAACGTGCGGTCGGCTTCGAGGGCGGCCAGATCGCGGGCGAGTGCCCCGGGTGTCAGCCGGTCGTCGGCGTCCAGGACCTTCACGTAGGAACCGTCCGCCTCCGAGAGGGCGATGGTCCGGGCGACCCCGGGGCCGCCCGGCCGCCCCTGGCGGAAGGTCACGCGGGTGTCGGTGGGGACGTAGGGGGCTACGGCGTCCGAGGCGCCGTCCTCCTGTATGACCCAGTGCCACTCCCAGCCGCCGGGTAACCGCTGGTCGCGCAGCGACGCGTAGGCGTCGGGGAGGAAGGGGGCCGAGGGGGCGTGGACGGCGGTGACGACGACGATGCGCCGGGTCACGGCAGCACCCACCACCCTTCGAGGCGTCGCGTCGATCGGCCGCATGACAACGCCCGGCCGCTGGCGACGGGGGATGCACCAGCGACCGGGCTATGGCCAAGGCTAACAAGGTCGCCCCCGCGACGGGAGTCGACTGCCGAAGTGCGTTGACAAGTTGTGATCGGGATCACGCTCGAAGGAGGCAGTAACCAAACGTTTGTTAGGCCACGCGGGCGACGCCGGACCCCCGTCCGGCCACCGCCGGGCGACCCGCCAAACCTCTGCCGGACTGCCGCATGGCCCCCCGGGCCGCCGTCAGGAACCGTCGCACGGCGGCTCGTACGACAACCGCGGCAGGTACTCGTTCCACTTCGACCGGGTCAGCACCCCGCGCGTGGCGGTGCAGATGCGCCGTACCGCCTCGTCCACGTCGAGGTTCCACAGCCGTACCGTGTCGGCGCCGCTGGAGACGCCGAGCATGCCGCTCCTCGGGCTGAACGACAGGAAGTTGCCCGTCTTGGCGTTGGGGCTCATCGACTGGCCGATGGGGGAGGCGTCGGCGGGGTCGGAGACGTCCCACAGCCGGACCGTGTTGTCGTTGCCGCCGCTGGCCAGGGTCCGGCCGTCCTCGCTGAAGGTCAGCGACACGACGGCCTCGGTGTGGCCGGTGAGCGGCTCACCGAGCCGGGTCGCGTCGGCGGGGTCGGAGACGTCCCACAGCCGGACCGTGTCGTCGTCGCTGCCACTGGCCAACGTGGAACCGTCCGGACTGTACGCCAGGTCGTTGACGGGACCGCGGTGGTCGGTGAGGGGTGCGCCGAGGCGGGCGGGGCGCCGCGGATCGGTCACGTTCCACAGCCGGGCGGTGCCGTCCGCGCTGCCGCTGACGAGGGTGCGGCCGTCGGGGCTGAAGACGAGGGCGAGGATGTAGCCCTTGTGTCCGGTGAGCGGCTTGCCGAGCGGGACGGCACGGGCCGGGTCGCTCACGTCCCACAGCTGCACGGTGTGATCGTCGTACGGGGTGGCCAGGGTGCGCCCGTCCGGGCTGTACGCCATCGCGTCGGTGTAGCGGGTCCGCAGCATCAGGGGCTCCGCGTGGGGGACCGGGTGCGCGGGGTCGCGGACGTCCCACAGGTGCACCGCCCGGTTCCCGGTCACGATCGCGAGGGTGTGGCCGTCGGGGGAGAAGGCGAGGGAGCGGTTGCCGCCGTCCTTGACCAGGAACGGCCTGCTCAGCGCCACCGGCCGACCGGGCTTGTGTACGTCCCACAGCCGGATCCGGCCATCGCGCCCGGCCGTGGCGAGCACCCGCCCGTCCGGCCGGAACACCCCGTTCTGGCCGACCATGTCCGCCGTCGATATCGACCACAGCCGGACCTTGCTGTCCCCGCTCCCGGTGGCGAGGGTCCGGCCGTCCGGGCTGAAGCCCAGCGCGTACATCTCGCCGCTGGCCCCGGCGAGTGGCTCGCCCACCTGCGACGGGTACGCCGGGTCGCGGACGTTCCACAGGCTCGCCGTGCTGTCCGCGCTGGCGACGGCCAGCATCCCCCCTTCGGGATTGAACGCCACCGACCACACCGGCCCGGTGTGGCCGCTGAGCGGAGCGCCGACCGCGGCCGGATGCCGTCGGTCGGCGACGTTCCACAGCCGTACGGTGTTGTCGGCGCTGCCGCTGGCGAGGGTGCGCCCGTCGGGGCTGAACGCCACCGAGTGCACGGTGCCGGTGTGGCCACCGAGCCGGGCGCCGAGCGCGGCCGGGTGCCGTGGGTCGTCGACGTTCCACAGCCGTACGGTCCGGTCGTCGCCCCCGGCGGCCAGGGTCCTGCCGTCCGGGCTGAACGCAACGGAACGCACGGGCGCGCCGTGCCCGGTGAGGGGTTTGCCGAGGGCCTTCGGACGGGACGGGTCGGACACGTCCCACAGCCGTACGGTGCGGTCCTCGCCGACGGACGCCAGCGTCTTCCCGTCCGGACTGAAGGCGACCAGGTAGATCGTGCCGTCATGGCCGGTCAGCGGTGCGCCCGACGGCCGGGGCGAGCGGGGATCGCGGACGTCCCACAGCCGGATCTCCCCGTCGTCGCCGGCGCTGGCGAGCGTCCGGCCGCTCGGACTGAAGACGGCGCTGCTCACCCAGCTCGTGTGCCCGGTGAGGGGCTTGCCCAGGGACTTCGGGCGGGACGGATCGGACACGTCCCACAGGCGGACGGTCCGGTCGTAGCTGGCGGTGGCCAGGTACTTCCCGTCGGGGCTGTAGGAGGTGAGGTAGACGGCGCCGGTGTGGCCGAGCAGCGCGGTGGCCAGCGGCGCGTTCACGATCGAGACCAGCCGGTTGTTGGTGCCCTCGTCGCCGGGCCGGAGTCCATGGGCCACCAGGTCGAGCTGCGCCGACAGCGACGGGTCGGTGTACTGCACCCGGTCCGCCTCGGCGACCACCTGCTCGAACACGGCGTCGTTGCGCTGCTGCCAGGCGACCACCGCCGAACCGACGGCCACCAGGGCGAGCGCCACCAGGGCGGCCACCGCGCTCCGGCTGATCCACACCGTGCGCTTGCGCAGCCTGACCGAGGCGGCCAGGAACTCCACCGCGCCGCGCGTCAGCAGGGTGTCGCCGGCGGACCTCGCCCAGCTGCGGGCCTGCTCCAGCCGGGAACCCCGGTACAGCAGCGACGTGTCGCGGTCCGACTCCTCCCAGGCCCGGCCGTCCTCCTCCAGCCGCTGGCGCAGCAGATGGTCGTTGCGGCCCTCGTCGATCCAGCCCCGCAGCCGGGGCCAGGCGTGCAGCAGCGCCTCGTGGGTGATCTCCACGGTCTCCGCGTCGAGCGTCACCAGCCGGGCTCGCACCAGCGCCTCCAGCGACTCCTCCGTCTTGCCGGGGTCCGTCGACTCGTCCGCGAGCTGCCGCCGGGTCCCGCGCCGCCGGGTGGCCTGCGTGTCCTCGCCGAGCCGCACCAGCCGCAGCAACAGCAACCGCGCCGCCGTACGGGCCGCCGGGTCCAGCCCCGACCAGGCCCGCTCCGCGGTCGCGGCCACGGCGCCCTGGATGCCGCCGGCCGCCCGGTACCCGGCCAGCGTCAGCCGCCCCGCCTTGCGCCGCTGCCAGGTCACGAGCAGCGCGTGCGACAGCAGCGGCAGCACGCCCGCGTCGTGCGCGCCCCGCGGCCCGTCCGCGCTCACCTCCCGCACGATCAGCTCGGCCAGCCCCGGCTCCAGCTCCAGCCCCACGGCCTTGGCCGGCCCGGCCACCGCCTCCCGCAGCTCGGCGGTCGTCAGCGGCCCCAGCACCATGTGCCGGTGCTGCAAGGCGTCCGCCAGCTCCGGATACCCGAGGCACTCCTCGTAGAAGTCGGCCCGGATCCCCAGCACGACCAGCACCGGCGCGAGGTCCCCCGCGGCACCGGGCGTGCAGGCGGCGGTGAGCAGCTGGATGAACGTCCGCCGATCGGCCTCGTCGGAGGAGAGCGTGAACGTCTCCTCGAACTGGTCGACGATCAGGACGGGGCGGGCGGGGTCGCTCGTTCCGGAGGCGGTGGAGGTCGGGGAGGAGGTGGCGGTGGTGGTGGACGTGGTTGACGTAGTGGAGGTGGCGGCGGTCGTGCGGTGGCGGGCCCAGGCCGTGACGGCCTCCCGTACCGCGTCGGCGAAGAACGGCGTGCCGGGCTCGTACGCGGCGGACACGACCTGCGCGAGCTCGGGAATGTGACGGGTCAGCTCCCCGATGGGATCGGCACCGGGGACCAGTTGGAGGACCTCGCCGCCGGTGCCGTCGGCGCCGGGCCCGTGCCCGCCGCCGAGCGCGCCCGCACGCACGGCCGGGACCAGGCCGGCGTTGAGGAGGGAGGACTTCCCCGCCCCCGAGGCGCCGACGAGCATGACGAGGCCGCCCGTCTTCTCCACCGCCCGGAGTTGCCCGACGAGGGCGTCCGTGCTGCGCTCCCGCCCGAAGAACCAGCGGGCGTCCTGCTGCCGGTAGGAGGCCAGCCCCCGGTACGGGCAGACCCCGCCGGGGACGGCGGGGGCGTCTCCCGGAGGTGCCGGTTCCTCTTCCGTGGAGGCCCCGGCAGGGGCGGTGCGTTCACCGGCCGGGTCGGCCACCGCCCGCTCCCAGAGCCGCTGCCACTGGCCCAGGTCGTACAGCCCCTTGGACACCGGCGTGGGCCGCGCGCGCCGCGCCTCGGGTATCAGGACGTGCAGGACGGCGGTGAGGGCGGCGAACTGGGCGGGCACGTTCTTGGCCCGGCGCCAGTCGCTGATCCGCTGGGCGGAGACCCGCACCGGGCGCCCGCGTTCATCGACCCTTTGCAGTCGGACGACCGACTCGGAAACACTCTTGAGGGGAGGATTGCCCGCTTCCTTGTACAGCAGCGCGAGACGTTCCGCGAAGGCCGTGCGTGCCCCTGAGTCGTCACTCAAGGCCTCCACCCCTTACTTCCCCCGCTGCTGGACATCCGGACCGGAAAACTCACTTTATATGCCTGACCTGCGGCGAAGCCGTCCGGACGTCTCGGGGCCCTCCTCGCCGCTGGCCCCGACTGGCAGGATCACGACCAAGCAGCCACCGCTTCGGTTGGCGCCCTCGCAGGCCACCAGCGCAGCGCACGCAGAGACGACTCATGCCGCCGTTCGTTTTAGGTCAGCTTCACCGACGCGATCACCGACACCGACGGACGTGATCACCAGGGCACACGGACGAGATCAGCGATGATCCGTCCGCCGAGACCTCGATCCAGTCCCCTGACCCGGATCGAGCACCCCCGCACCGTTCGGCACCGGTCCCCACGTGGGGAGGGACCGGTGCCGAACGAAGGCGGCCGACCCGCCCGACCGGGCGCCCACGCCGCACCCTCGGAGCCGGGGATGACACCGCCCGGGTTCGGCGCTATCTCGCTTCCAGGCGGTGTGCCGAGCGGGAGGCATGGGTGAGGGATGGTCCTGTTCCGGGCGCAGGGCGCCGCCCAGACGATCATGGACGCGGCCGTCCTGGCCGCCCCCTCACGGACGCGACCCCGGCCGACGTCCCCACGGCCCTGGACCACTACGTCCACCGCCGCCTGGCCACAGCCACAACCATCCAGAACCACTCGTCCCAGGCAGGCGAGAGCTACTGCGGCAGAACCCCGCCGCCTGCCGCGGCCATGGCGACGGCTTGCGGCAAGCCGATGAAATCGGTCTTCACCGGGCTGAGGCGCTCAAGGCTGGAGAGCCTGATCCTTTTCTGATGGGGACAGCGCTCATCCAGGACCCGGGTGGGCAGGACGTAGAAGGTCCACTGGTCGAGGTCCAGCGGATCGAGGCTCTGCTTGTCCTGATGGTGCAGCAGACAGAAGACGTACACGTCGGAGCGGCGCCGCGCCTCGACCGAGGTGGCGCCGCTCGGGGCGTCCCACCCGGAAGCCGGCGCTATACCGAACTCGACCTTCCAAGGCCGGGATTGCGCCCACGACTGCAGATAGGCCGTCGACTTCACCTCGACGCGCCACCCTTCGGACGTCCGGATGTCGACCGTGTCCCATTCGGTACGGGTACCGGCGGCCGCGCCCAGTGCCGTGGCCACGAGGTACTCGGCCAGCACGCCGCGCATGGTGTTGTTGGCAAGGTCGGAGCAGGCCCAGCTCCAGAAGTCGGCGAGCCTGCCGACGGTCTCGCCGTTGGCCCGTATCGGCTCGGCGCCGTTGCGCCGCGTGATGACCAGCGGACCAAGTTCGGCACTCATGCTGCCCCTCCGGATGACGACGCCTCGCCACACACATCCTGACAGTGCCTACTGACACCGGCGTTGGAATACGGACGCACCTGACCGACGTCAACCGGGCTCCCGTCACCGACGCATGGACCCGGCCGTGAAGCCCGCGCGACGACCCCGGCCTCGTCTCAGCCTGTCAGCGTCTCAGGACGGCATCTCAGGCAGCAGACGTTTCCGCAGTTCAAGGTGGGTGGGATGGGTGCGTTGTCGCGGGTTGGTCGGTGGTGGTTGCGGTGGGCGCCCGGTGTCTCGGAACCTGTGGATGTCGCACCGACCGGGGCGGATCGAGGGCCCCGGCGCAGCCTGTCGACGACTCCCTCCTGAGGCCCGCGCACCGGGCATCGGTATGCCCTCATGGGGCGCCCGACGCCCCGACGGCCCACGCCAGGTGCGGAGTCCACCGAGAGAGCCGACGCAGGCCGCCGGGAGCGACCCCTACCGATGACCAGAAGAAGAAGGAAGACACGACATGAGCGAGAACACCCGCGCACTCCGTCGTCCTGGCCGCCGCGCGGCTGTCGCCGCCGGACTCGTCCTTGCCGTCGGCCTGGGCGTGTCGACGCAGGCGGTGGCCCAGGCCGCCACCCCCGTCCCCGTGAAGGCATCCGCACAGGCATCCGCAGCGACATCCGCGAAGGCGTCGGCCGCGCCGCGGTCGATCACCGGCTTCAACGGTGATCTGGTGACCCAGACCGCCGACTTCTACGGCGCGTACATCGACGCGAAGGACGACGCCGGGGGCCCGGACACCAAGTTGGCCAAGGCGCTGCGTACCCACTACCTGGCGCCCGCCTTCGCGAAGCGGCTGGCGGCGTGGGAGAAGAAGAACAACCTGGACGGTGTCCTGCGTGCCCAGAACGTCCCGGTGGAATGGACCGTGAGCGAGGGCCGCAACGGCCTCGAGACCATCGTCTCCCTGACCTACGGCGGCGGGGAGTCACCGACGACCACGACCAGGTTCGTCGTGAAGCATGCGGTGGCCGGCGGCATCACCGACATCCGCCCCACGACCGCGTCCCCCGCGAAGCCGTCCCCCGCGAAGCGGTCGGTCAGCGGCCGGACCGGTGACTCGGTCACCCAGATCGCCGACTTCTACGGCGCCTACGTCGACGCGAAGGACGCCCCCAAGGGCCCGGACACCAAGTTGGCCAAGGCGCTGCGCACGCACTACCTGACGCCGGCCTTCGCGAAGCGGCTGGCGACGTGGGAGAAGAAGAACAACCTGGACGGCGTCCTGCGAGCCCAGAACGTCCCGGTGGACTGGACAGTGAGCGAGGGCCGCAACAGCCGCGAGATCAGGGTCACCCATGCCTTCGGCGGAGGGGAGACGCCGACGGTGACGACCGACCTCGTCGTGAAGCTGGAGCCGGTGTCAGGCGACGTCACCGACATCCGCCGCACGAGCACCCACTGACGCCACACCCACTACGCCCGGCCCGCTCCCGGCGCCCTCCGGCAGCGGGTCCTGGCGACCGAACGGACGGCGGCCCCACTCGACCCCCTCGATCCGGTCCCTGTCGGCGACTTGCCGCAGCGTCAGCCGTCCTCTCCGTGTCAGCCGTCCTCCCCATTCCCCTCCATATTGACGGCGGGGATCGGAACCCAGCGGCCGGGGCTGTAATAGACGCGGTCGTACCGGTAGCCCGTCAGCCCCTTGATGCTGGTGCTGCGGAAGGGGCGGCCGTGGTCGTCGATGCGGACCGTGCCGGTGCGGCCCTGCGAGGACCAGGCGAGTTCGAGATACCAGTCGCAGGTGCAGGACTCGTTGAGCGTGGAGACCACCAGGACTTCGGGCTCCTGCAGAGACACCCGGTAGGGGAAGTTGATGGCGGGAATCTTCGTCCCCGACCCGTTGTCGCCGGGTACCGAACGGGCCAGAGGCTGATGCGCGTCGAGGTTCACGGAGAAGTAGCGAGGGACGATGCCGGCGCCGCAGCCGTCGCTCAGGGAGTAGACGATGCCCCGGTCGGCGGCGGGTGCGGCCCGGTTGACCACGCGCACGTGCAGGGCGTCCAGGACGACGGCCGCGGAGCCGCGTCCCTGCACGGTGATCTGCACACCAGTGGGCCCGCCGTGCACCGCCCGCTGGGAGTCGACCCAGGCAGCGACATCCTCGGGGTGCGGCGGAGGCGGCACCTGCTGCGGCGCCTTGGCGACGACGTAGTCCTCGCCGCACCCGTTGACCCCACGCGTATGGAAGTTGGCGGTCCAGGTGAGGGGAGCGACAGGCTGAGCCGCACCGGCCCGCGCATGGTGCGGCTTGGAACGGCCACCGCCCGTGGCCGACGTGGAGAGCGGCCCGGCGGCGGAAGCAGTGAGACCGAGAAGCACGGCGACGAGCGAGACCGCGAGCACGACCGACCGCAAGGCCCGCCGCCGAGGGCGCCCACCGGAGAACCGCGACCGGGCCGGTGACGAAGTAGCCCCAGGAACCCGAACGCCCGTCGTTACGGGGACGGTTACAGCCCCGCCCACGTCCCGGGCGGCCGAGGCGGCGCCGCCGCCCGCGGAGTCAACGGACACCGTGGCGCTCACGGCGTTGCGAGGCACTGGTGCCTGCCGACCGTCGGACGGCCGCGGCCGTTGCCGGGCGGCGTACGCCATGATCCACCGGCGGTGCAACTCCGTGCGCTCTTGCGGGGAGGCACCGCAGAGCACGGCGAACCGCTCGATCGGAGCGAAGTCCTGCGGGACCGCCTCACCGGAGCAGTAGCGGTGCAGGGTCGAGGCGTGCACGTCCAGCCGACGGGCAAGTGCCGCGTAGCTGCGGTCGGTACGTTCCTTCAGACGCCTCAGCAGCAACGCGAATTCCGCTACGTCATCGTGGATCGCATCCATGCAGTCCGCACTCGTATCCGCTCGTCGACCCACAAAGGCCGGTCCCGACGGGTCACGACATCCCGCCGCTCCCCATATCTGCACGCCAATACGCACGAGACGGTTCCAGCGTTGCGAGCCACGAAGCCCGTCCCGCGTCGTCAATGTCAGCCGTGGATGGTCAGCCGTCCATGAGATCCGGGTAGGGACAGAGCTCCAACGGGGCGGTCGGACGGTCGGCCCACTTCCACCAGATGTGCTGGTTGGAGCACCCCCAGACGACACGGCAGGTTCGACGGTCGTCCTCCTCACGGCGACACAGCGCCATCGCGCCGGCCCGCAACGGGTCACCGCACTGGGGACAGATCGGCACGGACTCGGTAGGCACCCCTGGAACGTACCCTTTGCCTCTGCTGACCCGAGCCCTCACCCACGCCAGGACCGAGGGCATCCGAGGCCTACTCCGAGGCGGAGAGCAAGGCGTCCAACGCCGCCCGAGCCTCGCCGATTCCGAGGCGCCACTCGTCACTCCGAAGGACCGCGGTGTCCCACTCGACCACCGGTTCGGCACCGGTCACGCAGTACCCGTAGACCTGGTGGGCCACCCGCTCGGTGAGGAGTTGGTCGTAGTGGAACGTCCCCTCGAAAGCCGCCCAGGCCACCGCCCGCGTGTCCACGCAGACCCGCCGAAGGGCTACTTACGTGTACTGGCGCAGATCGAGCGAGACGTCATGGAAGTCGAGGTCGTACGACACCACACCGAGCCGCTCGACAGCGTCGGGCTGCTCCAGCAGAGGGACGAGAGCTCACGCCTCGTCGGTCACTCCGGCACCGCCGTCACCGAAGGAGGTCTACCGGAAGCAGATCTCCGGCCCGTGATCCAGACCGAGGCCGTCATCATGGATGGCATCTTCGGTGCCGTCCGGCAGCAGCCGTAACCGTCGCGTGGACACGCGGCAAGCACTCAGGAATCCATAGTCACGCAGTGAGACACGCAGCAACGTCAGAGGGCCCTTACCGATACGGTAAGGGCCCTCTGGCCTGCTACTTAGCTGTCGGGGTGGCGGGATTTGAACCCACGACCTCTTCGTCCCGAACGAAGCGCGCTGCCAAGCTGCGCTACACCCCGATTGTCGCTGCTTGTCGCGGCGACGTCGTTTACTTTAGCCCACCGGGGGCTGGAGACGAAATCCGGTTTTCGGGGCGGCGATCATGGCGGCCCGGGCGGCCTCGGCGGGGGCGGACGCAGTCGGGGCGGAGGTGGTCGACGGCGACCAGGACGAGGGCGAGGGCGTAGAGGGCGAGGCCCATGAGCAGGGCGTTTCCGAGGACGCTCTTGTATCCGTGCCGGTCGACATCCAGGAACGGGTAGAGGTACGGCGCCGGCCAGTCGGGGGTCAGCAGCGCCGCGCGGCCCAGCGTGAACGCCAGGAACGCCATCGGGTAGAGCGTCCAGACCACCGCGTGGCCCAGTCGCAGGGCCGCCGGGCGGGTCAGGAAGAGCCAGTCCGCCACCACGGCCGCGGGGATCGCCGTGTGGAACGCCAGGTTCGTCAGGGCGTGCCACCCCGTTGGCGTCACCGGAGCCCCCGTCGACGTCATCGTCATCGAGAAGGGCGTCGCGTCCCTCATCAGGACCAAGTGGTAGACCAGGGCCGCGACCATGACGTACAGGACCGTGCCCCCCGTCGCCAGTGGCGGCAGCGGGCGGCGCGCGGCCCACGCGCGGCGGGACGACGCGGCGAAGACCAGCGCCACCAGCACCGTGCTCTGGACCGAGAAATGGCTGAGGACACGCAAGGGGCTGCCCGCGACCATCTCGATCAGCACGGTCAGGGCCGCTGTCAGTGCCACCAGGGCGCGGAACGCCGCCGCCAGCGGGCGTCGAGTCGGTGCCACCACTGCCGTCGCGGGCACGATGGACGTCACCGGTGCGGGGATGCCCGAGATCGCGGGCAGGTCTGGGATGTCCCTGGGTATCGGTGCGGTCATGCGCTCACGCTAGGCCGCACCGACATACCGGGCGATTCGGGACGACCCGTATGGGTGGTCAGCGGCCAGCGGCCAGCGGCCAGCGGCCAGCGGCCAGGGATTCAGAGGCCAGGGGCAGAGGACCAGAGGGGATGAGGGCAGAGGCCAGAGGGGTGAGGCCAGAGGGCGGGCGGCGGCGCTCCCCGCCCTACTCCTCCCTCTCCACCAACGTAAGCAGCGACGCCTCCGGAGGGCAGGCGAAGCGGACCGGGGTGTAGCGGTTGGTGCCGCAGCCCGCGGAGACGTGCATGTAGGCCGTGTGGTCGTCGACCGTGTGCGTGGAGAGGCCCTTGACGCGGCCCGTGTCGAGGTCGCAGTTGGTGACGAGCGCCCCGTAGAAGGGGATGCACAGCTGTCCGCCGTGGGTGTGGCCGGCCAGGATCAAGGGGTAGCCGTCGGCGGTGAACGCGTCCAGCGACCGCAGGTACGGCGCGTGGACCACGCCGAGGGAGAGGTCGGCCGACTCGGAGGGGCCGCCGGCGACCCGGTCGTAGCGGTCCCGCTTGATGTGCGGGTCGTCCAGGCCGGTGAGCTCCACCGACATGCCCTCGATCTTCAGCGTGCCGCGGGTGTTCGTGAGGTTGAGCCAGCCCGCGCCGTCGAAGCCGTCCCGCAGGTCCTCCCACGGGTTGTGGATCGCGCCGACCACCGGCTTGTTGCCGTTCAGACCGTGGCGGCCCTGTGCCTTCTCCATCAGATACCGCGCGGGGTTGCGCAGCTTGGGGCCGTAGTAGTCGTTCGACCCGAAGACATAGGCGCCCGGGAACTCCATCAGCGGGCCCAGCGCGTCCAGCACCTCCGGGACGCCCTCGGGGTCCGACAGATTGTCCCCGGTGTTGATCACGAAGTCGGGGCGCAGCCCGGCCAGGGAGCGCAGCCAGCGCTGCTTCTTGCGCTGTCCGCTCACCATGTGAATGTCGGAGACCTGGAGTATGCGCAGCGGTCGCATCCCCGGTGGCAGCACCGGCACCGTCACCCGCCGCAGCCGGAACGAACGGGCCTCGAAACCCGCCGCGTACAACACTCCGGCGGCACCGGCCGCCGCGATCCCCAGAGGTACTCCGTAACGCGCTCGCATGCGTCCATCGTGTCAGACCCCGGCGAGGCGCCGCGCAGCCTGTGGACAACCGTGCTGCGGCCTCACCGATCGCCAACTCGGCCTGTGGACAACCGACTCCGGATCCGGTCTCCCGAAGCGCCCCCGTTCCGCACACACCGGCGAAATCAAGGCGCGCCTCCCGCACCACACCTGCGACAATCAACCGCATGACCACGCTCAAGTCGAAGCTGCAGGAAGACCTCAACGCCGCGATCAAGGAGCGCGACGAGCTCCGCTCCTCGACGCTCCGGCTGACGCTCGCCGCGATCACCAAGGAAGAGGTCGCCGGTAAGGAGAAGCGCGAGCTCTCCGACGACGAGGTCCTCAAGGTGATCACCAAGGAGGCCAAGAAGCGCCGCGAGGCCGCGGACGCGTTCGCCCAGGGTGGTCGGGCCGAGTCGGCGGAGCGGGAGAAGGCCGAGGGCGAGGTCCTCGCCGAGTACCTGCCCAAGCAGCTCTCCGACGAGGAGCTGAAGCAGATCGTCGTCCAGGCCGTCGAGGAGGCGAAGGCGGCCGGCGCCGAGGGACCCCGCGCGATGGGTCAGGTCATGAAGATCGTCAACCCGAAGGTGGCCGGTCTCGCCGAGGGCGGCCGCGTCGCCGCGATCGTCAAGCAGCAGCTCGCGGGCTGAGCAGGAGCACTCCAGCTGGCCGAGCCGCTTGATCCGGTCTAGCGGGTCGAGCCGCTCGACCGGCTGGGCCTGTGAGCCCCGCCCCGAGTCCTTCGGGGCATCCGGCCCCCGAGCGGCTGTGTCTCCGAGCCCGGCCTCAGTCCTCCACGCCTGGAGCGGTGAGCCGCCCTCCGGAGCCCTGGGCTTCCGGGCTGTCCGGGCCCCGGGCTGTCCGGACCCCGCGCGGCTGTTCCCCCGAGCGACGGAGCCTGCGGTCACGCGAGCCATACGGCGGTGGGGCGCCCCTTCCCAGAAAGGGCGCCCCACCGCCGTATCCACAGGTGCCCGGGGTTTGTCGGCCCCGGCGGAGGAACTCAGCGGCCGAAGCCTCCGCCACCGTTCCCGTTCCCCCTGTTCCCGCCGTTCGTCTGGCCCTGGATCCAACCCTCCGGGATGGTGAACTCGGGCGTCGGGAACGTACCGCCGTCGGTGCCGCCGATGAAGCCGTCGTCGCCTCGGCCTCCGTTCCCACCGCCGTTCCCGTTGTCGTCCCGGTCGCGATCGCGGTCACGACCGCGCGGACGGTCCTCGGGGAGCGGGACGGTGGTGAAGCCGGGGGCGGGTTCGCCGGCCAGCGCGCCGGCCATCATGTCGCGCCAGATCGGACCCGGGACCTTGCCGCCGAAGACCTTGCCGTAGTCGACACCGCCGATGGTGATCTCCACCATGGGACGCTTGTGGGCCGGGTCGCCCACCCAGACCGCGCCCGCCATGTTCGGGGTGTAGCCCACGAACCAGGCCGCGTAACGGCCGTCCGTCGTACCGGTCTTACCGGCGCTCGGGCGGCTCGGGCCGAGGCCCGCCTCCGTACCCGTACCGTCCTCGACCACGCCCTTCAGCAGGGTGTTGATGGTGTCGGCGGTGTTCTCCGACATCGCGCGGGAGCACGTCGACTTCGGGACCTCCAGAGACTTCGACTTCTCGCCGACGCGCTGGGTGATCGACTCGATGGCGATCGGCGTGCAGTACATGCCGCGCGCGGCGAACGTCGCGTACGCGTTGGCCATGGTCAGCGGGGACATCTCCTGGGTGCCCAGCGCGATCGACGGGTTCTGGCCCATCTTCGCGCCGTCGGCCCGGTCGGCGCCCATCTTCCCGGCCATCTCCGTCACCGGGCAGATGCCGATGTCCGCGATCATCTGGACGAAGTAGGTGTTGACCGAGAGCGCCGTCGCCTTCCGCAGCGAGTACGGGCCGACCTCGGCCGTGTTCTCGTTGCTGAGATCGGTGCCGTCCGTATTCACCCAGTTCTTGCCGCCGCACACCGAGATCGGGCTCGGGTACTCCATCTTGTACGGCGCGGAGTACGTCTTGCCCGGGGACATGCCGCCCTCCAGGGCCGCCGCGGCCACGATCGGCTTGAACGTCGAACCGGGCTGGTAGCCCGCGCCGCCGCCCATGCTCTTGTCGACCGAGAGATTTATCGTCGTCTCGTTCTGCTTGACGTCCATGCCGTACGGCCGGGACTGGCCCATCGCGAGGATCTTGCCGGTGCCGGGCTCCACGACGGTGGCCGCGGTCGCCACCTCGTCCTTCTGGTAGACGTGGTTCTTGATGGACCGCTGGGTGGACTTCTGGGCCTTCGGGTCCATCGTCGTCCGGATCGTGAGGCCGCCCTGGTTCCAGGTCTTGGCCCGGTCCTTCTTCGTCTTGCCGAAGACCGGATCGTTCAGGAAGACCTCGCGGACGTAGTCGCAGAAGAAGCCCGCGCCCTTGACGGCCGTGATGCAGCCGTTCTTCGGCTTGCTGACGTCCAGGCCGAGCTTCTTCTTCTTGGCCTTGTCTGCCTCCGACTGCGAGATGTCGCCCACATCAGCCATGCGCTGCAGCACGACATTGCGCCGCTTGGTGGCCTCCTGCGGGTCGTTCACCGGGTCGTAGCGGCTCGGTGACTGCACGATGCCGGCGAGGAGCGCGGCCTCGTCGACATCCAGGTCCTTGGCCGACTTGGAGAAGTAGCGGCGGGAGGCCGCCTCGACGCCGTAGGCCTGCTGACCGAAGAACGTGATGTTGAGGTAGTTCTCCAGGATCTTCTTCTTGCCCAGCTCCTCCTCGAGCTGGATCGCCTTCTTCAGCTCGTTGATCTTCCGGCCGAGGGTCTGCTGAGTGGCCTCGGCGACCTTCGTCGGGTCGTCACCGGCCTCCTCCACCGCCACGTTCTTCACCAGCTGCTGCGTCAGCGTGGACGCACCCTGGGTGACGCCGCCGTCCTGCGCGTTCCGGTTGAGCGCGCGCAGCACGCCCTTCAGGTCGATCGCGCCGTGCTGGTAGAAACGCGCGTCCTCGATGGCGACGATCGCCTTCTGCATGTACGGCGAGATCTCCTTGAGATCGACCACCGTACGGTCGCGGGAGTAGACGCTGGCGATCTGGTCGCCCTTGCTGTCCAGGATCGTGGTGCGCTGGCTCAGCGGCGGCTGCTTGAGGTTGGCCGGGAGCTCGTCGAATCCCTCGACCGACCCCTTGGCGGCCAGCCCCAGGGCACCGACTGCGGGCAGCGCGATGCCCGCCATGACGGCGCCCGCGAGCACGCTGACACCGAGGAACTTGGCGGCCTGCTGCGTGGAGGACAGACCACCGCCCGAGCGCTTGTTTGGCATGGAGGCAGCCTACGTTCTCATTCGCCGGACACACGTATAGGCCTTGGCCTAAGCTGCTCTCAACTGTCACAACCGTTGGCCCTTGTATCAAGTACGTCCGACGAGCCCGAATCGTTCCGACGTTCTTCCGATTTTTTCCGGGGCTGTGTCCGAATTCGCCTTGCGTGTCATTCGGTGTCCGTTGTGACGCATGTCAACTGTCCCGATCTGTCGGGATAGTCACGTATGCCCTCGGGTCACTCCCGCGGGTGATCTGCCGCTTACGCATAGTCCGTTCGGGCCATTCAAGATTGGGCCCGAAGGGGGTGTTGCGCTGTGCCCTCCTTCCGTAACGTCCTCAACTGGCGGCGGTGAATATGCCGCTGCCGCCGTGGGGGAGCCTCGATTCGGGAGAGGACGGCGCCGGTATGGGCTGGGTAACCGACTGGAGTGCGCAGGCTGCCTGCCGCACTACCGATCCGGATGAACTGTTCGTTCAAGGAGCAGCGCAGAACAGGGCCAAGGCGGTGTGCACCGGATGCCCGGTGCGGACGGAGTGCCTGGCGGACGCGCTGGACAACCGCGTCGAATTCGGCGTGTGGGGAGGAATGACGGAGCGCGAGCGCCGCGCACTGCTGCGCAGGCGACCGACTGTCACCTCGTGGCGCCGTCTCCTCGAGACCGCGCGCACGGAGTACGAGCGTGGCGCGGGCATTCTGCCGCTCGACGATGACGAGATGTACGAGAACTACGCGGCGGTGAGCTAGAGGACGAGACCCTTGCGGGTCCCGTCCGTCCAGGGCGCCCTTGAGGTGTCGGCGCGTCGGGCAGGTGTGCCGGCTCTCGGGTGCCCCGAGACACCGTTCAGTTGTAGGTCAGTGATCGTTCGTCGGTCAGTCGTCCGTGGTGGGCAGTTCCGGCCGTACGGTCGCGAGTCGGTCCCCGATGTCCCGCAGGCCAGCCAGGTCGTGGACATCGCCGGGCAGCGCGGCCACTTCGGCCACCGCCACCTCGGGATGCAGCGCGGTGAAGCGGTCACGCGTGCGCCGCTCACGGGAGAGCAGCCGCATCCGCTCGGCGTGCAGCCTGAGCAGACCTGCGGTCAGCCGCTCGACGGCGCGGTCCGGGGCGGGGGAGCCGTCCTGGGCGCCTGTGGATGCGGGAGATTCTGAACTGCCGGACGTTTCGGGAGAGTTACGAACTGCTTTCCCGTCCATCTGATCCACAATGCGGGGCTCGTCAAGATTTTCCGCGGCGGCGAGCGCGCGCTCGGCGGACAGCTGGGCCGCGCCGCTGCCGTGGACGCGGTTGAGCACCAGACCGGCCAGCGGCATGTCCTCGGCGGCCAGCCGCTCCACGAAGTACGCCGCCTCCCGCAACGCGTCCCGCTCCGGCGCGGCCACCACCAGGAACGCCGTACCGGGAGCCTGGAGCAGCTTGTACGTGGCGTCCGCGCGGGTACGGAAACCGCCGAACATGGAGTCCATCGCGGCCACGAACGTCTGTACGTCCTTGAGCAGTTGACCGCCGAGCAGCTTGCCCAGGGCGCCCGTCATCATCGACATGCCGACGTTCAGGAACTTCATCCCGGCCCGCCCGCCGACCTTCGCGGGCGCCAGCAGCACCCGGATCAGCTTGCCGTCCAGGAACGAGCCCAGCCGCTTCGGGGCGTCCAGGAAGTCCAGCGCCGAACGTGACGGCGGGGTGTCGACGATGATCAGGTCCCACTCGTCGCGGGACCGCAGCTGACCCAGCTTCTCCATCGCCATGTACTCCTGCGTGCCCGCGAAGCCGGCGGAGAGCGACTGGTAGAAGGGATTGCTCAGGATCGCCGACGCCCGGTCCGGGTCCGCGTGCGCCTCGACGATCTCGTCGAACGTGCGCTTCATGTCGAGCATCATGGCGTGCAGTTCACCGCCCGCCCGTCGCCCACCGTCCTCGGCCGAGTCGTCGGCCGAGTCGTCGGGTGAGTCGTCGGGCGAGGACTCTCGCCGGTCCTCGACGCCCTTCACCCGGCGCGGGGTGTTGTCCAGCGAGTCGATGCCCATGGACTGGGCGAGCCGCCGGGCCGGGTCGATGGTCAGCACGACCACCTTCCGGCCGCGCTCCGCGGCCCGCAGCCCCAGGGCCGCCGCCGTGGTCGTCTTGCCGACGCCGCCCGCGCCGCAACACACCACGATGCGGGTCTCGGGGTCGTCGAGCAGCGGGTCGATCGCGAGGGGGCGGATCGAGTTGATCGCGCGATGTCCGTCCGGGGCGTGGGCCGAGTCGTGCGGGGCGGCGGCCGGGTCCGAAGTCATGAGATCCCTTGCTGACGCAGTTCCGTGGCCAGTTCGTACAGTCCCGCCAGGTCCATGCCCTCGGCGAGCAGCGGCAGTTCGTGCAGCGGCAGGCCCAGCTCGCCGAGGACACCCCGCTGCTCGTGCTCCAGCGTGTACCGCTCGGCGTACTCCTCGGCCTGGGCGAGCAGCGGCTCCACCAGACGCTCGGCGTTGCCGCCGCGCCGGGCGCCGCCGAGGCCCGCCGTGGACAGGGACTTGGCGACCGCCGTACGCGGCACCGCGCGCGCCAGCTCCAGCTCGTCGAAGTCCAGCAGCTCGGGCCGCACCATGTTGACGATGATCCGCCCGACCGGCAGCTTCGCCGCCCGCAGTTCGGCGATCCCGTCGGCCGTCTCCTGGACGGGCATCTCCTCCAGCAGCGTCACCAGGTGCACCGCCGTCTCCGGCGACTTCAGCACCCGCATGACCGCCTGGGCCTGATTGTGTATCGGGCCGATCTTCGCGAGCCCGGCCACCTCGTCGTTCACGTTCAAGAAGCGGGTGATGCGGCCTGTGGGCGGGGCGTCCATCACCACGTAGTCGTAGGTGTACCGCCCGCTCTTCTCCTTGCGGCGCACCGCCTCGCACGCCTTGCCGGTCAGGAGGACGTCCCTGAGGCCGGGTGCGATGGTGGTGGCGAAGTCGATCGCGCCGAGCTTCTTCAGGGCCCGGCCGGCACCGCCGAGCTTGTAGAACATCTGGAGGTAGTCCAGCAGGGCCAGTTCGGGGTCGATGGCCAGCGCGTACACCTCCCCGCCCCCGGGAGCCACCGCGATCTTCCGCTCCTCGTACGGAAGGGCTTCCGTCTCGAAGAGCTGTGCGATGCCCTGTCTGCCCTCGACCTCGACCAGGAGGGTGCGTTTCCCCTCGGTCGCGAGGGCGAGCGCGAGTGCGGCGGCGACCGTGGTCTTTCCGGTCCCGCCCTTGCCGCTGACGACCTGGAGCCTGCTCACGTATTCGAGCCTAACCAGTCCGCGCGCGGCATACGCGGGAGGCTGTGGACAACTCCGCCCCACATGACCGTCCGGACCTCGCCCCACATGGCCGTCCTGACCTCCCCGGGGCAGCGGCGGAAGCGTGCCGGCCAGGGGCTAAAGTCGGCCGCATGACCAAGAAGTGGGAATACGCGACCGTGCCGCTGCTCGTCCATGCCACGAAGCAGATCCTGGACACCTGGGGCGAGGACGGCTGGGAGCTCGTCCAGGTCGTGCCCGGGCCGAACAACCCCGAGCAGCTCGTCGCCTACCTGAAGCGCGAGAAGTCGGCATGAGCGCCGTCGAGGCCAAGCTCGCGGAACTCGGGCTGACCCTGCCCGAGGTGGTCCCGCCGCTCGCCGCGTACCAGCCGGCCGTGCAGTCCGGGGTGTACGTGTACACCGCCGGCCAGCTCCCCATGGTGGACGGCAAGCTGCCCGTCACCGGCAAGGTCGGCGCGGAGGTCACCCCCGAGGAGGCCAAGGACCTGGCCCGCACCTGCGCCCTGAACGCCCTCGCCGCCGTGAAGTCGGTCGCGGGCGACCTCGACCGCGTGGCCCGCGTCGTGAAGGTCGTCGGTTTCGTCGCCTCGGCCGCGGACTTCACCGGCCAGCCCGCCGTGCTCAACGGCGCGAGCGAGCTCCTCGGCGCCGTCCTCGGCGACAAGGGCGTGCACGCGCGCAGCGCGGTCGGTGTGGCCGTGCTGCCGCTGGACGCGCCGGTCGAGGTGGAGATCCAGGTGGAGCTCACGTCGGCGTGACCGCCCCGGGCCCCCACGGCAGCCACAAGATCGCGGGGGCTCACTCGAACATCCGGCCGTCACGGGTTAGCCTCCGCCCATGGCAAAGGGGCAGTGGTACCCACCCGAGTGGCCGGACCGCATCCGCCGGCTCGCGGCCGGCACGCTGACACCGGTGACCCCCAGGCGGGCCGCCACCGTCATGCTGCTCAAGGACACGGCCGACACCCCGCTCGTGCACATGCTGCGCCGACGCGCCTCCATGGCCTTCGCCGGGGGCGCGTACGCGTATCCGGGCGGCGGGGTCGACCCGCGCGACGACGACCACCGGATCCGCTGGGCGGGCCCCACGCGCGCGTGGTGGGCCGACCGGCTCGGTGTGGACGAGGCCGGCGCCCAGGCGATCGTCTGCGCGGCCGTCCGCGAGACGTATGAGGAGGCCGGTGTCCTGCTCGCCGGCCCCACCCCCGACACGGTGGTCGGGGACACGACCGGCGACGACTGGGAGGCGGACCGCGCCGCCGTGGCCGCCCGGGGCATGTCCTTCGCGGAGTTCCTGGACCGCCGGGGCCTGGTCCTGCGCTCGGACCTGCTCGGCGCCTGGACCCGCTGGATCACCCCCGAGTTCGAGGCCCGCCGCTACGACACCTGGTTCTTCGTGGCGGCCCTCCCGCGGGGCCAGCGCACCCGCAACGCCTCCACGGAGGCCGACCGCACCGTGTGGATCCGCCCCCGTGACGCCGCCGAGGGCTACGACAAGGGCGAGCTGCTGATGATGCCGCCCACCATCGCGACCCTGCGCCAGCTCACGGCGTACGACACGGCCGCCGGGGCGCTCGCCGCGGCACCCGGCCGCGATCTGACCCCGGTGCTCGCCCAGGCACGCCTGGAGAACGACGCGGTGATTCTTTCCTGGCCCGGCCACGGGGAGTTCACCAAGCGCATACCGTCAGGGGGAGGCCCCGCATGACCGACGCAGCAGCCCTCCCCGGACAGCCGAGGGGCGGTGTCCTCTCGGGGCCCGCCACCACGCGCGCGGTGAACGTCCTCGCGCCCAACGCGTCCGCGATGACGCTCGACGGAACCAACACCTGGATCGTCTCCGAGCCCGACTCCGACCTGGCGGTCGTGATCGACCCCGGCCCCTTGGACGACGGCCACCTGCGCCAGGTCGTCGAGACGGCGGAGAGTGCCGGCAAGCGCGTCGCGCTGACCCTGCTCACGCACGGCCACCCCGACCACGCGGAGGGCGCCGCGCGCTTCGCCGAGCTGACCCGGACGAATGTCCGGGCCCTCGACCCGGCCCTGAGGCTCGGCGACGAGGGACTCGGCGCGGGCGACGTGGTGAGCGTCGACGGACTGGAACTCCGCGTCGTCCCCACCCCCGGCCACACCGCCGACTCCCTCTGCTTCCACCTCCCGGCCGACCGGGCCGTCCTGACGGGCGACACCGTCCTCGGCCGCGGTACGACGGTCGTGGCGCACCCCGACGGCCGTCTCGGCGACTACCTCGACTCCCTCCGCCGCCTCAGGTCCCTCACGGTGGACGACGGCGTCCACACCGTCCTGCCCGGCCACGGCCCCGTCCTTGACGACGCCCAGGGGGTCGTCGAGTACTACCTGGCCCACCGCGCCCACCGACTGGCCCAGGTCGAGACGGCGGTCGAGGACGGCTACGGCACGCCCGGCGAGGTGGTCGCCCACGTCTACGCCGACGTCGATCGCTCCCTCTGGCCGGCCGCGGAACTGTCGGTACGCGCGCAGCTGGAGTACCTGACCGATCATGGCCTGATCTGAGAACGCGGGCCCGGACGGCCCCCCGGCGGCATGAGCGGCCCTCTGCGGCCCGGAATCGCCCTCTGCGGCCCGGAACCGCGCGGGAGGCCGCCGGACTGCCACCGGAGGGGCCGCAGGGGCCTGAGAGGCGCCAGGAGGCTCGGCGGAGCCCAGGCCAGCTCCTCGCCCGCTCCTCGGACGGCGTCTCACCCGTCTTCCGGACGAGGTGCCTTGACGCCGTGCACGCGCGCGTACTCCTCGGCCAGCCAGGGTCCGAGGTCGTCGACGTAGGACCGCAGCAGGGCTTCATGCCCCTCGGGGGCGTCGTCCGGGGCGTACGCGGCGGCCGCCGCCGCCCTCATCCGGTCGGCCCGCTCGGGGTAGTACTCGCCGAACGCCTCCGCCATCTCGTGGAGGTCGCTGGTCCAGCCGTTCCAGCGGGGCATGACGAGGGTGAACCCGGTCCGGACGAGGCGGCGGGAGCAGGAGCGTACGAGGGAGCGCCGGGCCTCGGGGGTGGACGCGTCGGCGATGCGTTCGCGCCAGCGGGGCAGCAGCCGCGCCAGGTCGCCGTTGGTCTCGCGGGCGAGAAGGGAGTCCGGCCGGTACCGGGGCAGGTCCTCGGCGAGGTCCTGGCCCAGCAACGGGGTGCACAGGCAGGCCACGAACCACCCCAGGTCGTAGCGCTCCGGATCACTGAGCACCCGAGCCCGGCTGACGAGCAGCGTTCCGGACCCGTCGATCTGCGGGAACTCCTGGTCCAGCGCCTCGTCCAGGGCTCCGGCCTCCGCCCGGTCCGCGTCGGTGGGCTCGTCCCGCAGCACCACCAGCAGGTCGAAGTCGCTGCGGCCGGGGCGGGCGGTGCCACGGGGGATCGACCCGTAGAGGTACGCGCTGTGCAGCCGGGCCCCGAACACCTCCAGCACCCGGTCCCGAGCGGCGGCCACCACCCCCCGAAACCCCTCCGCGACCCGCCCCAGCGACCCCTCCCGCTCGATGTACCCCCGCGCGTCCAGCCCTCTCCGGGCCCCTCTCGCAGCCATACGACCACTGTGCCTCCAGGGGAGGAGCGAGGCAGGTCGTTCAGGGCGTGGCGGGGGCACGCAAAACCGTTGGGGCCCGCCCCCACGAACGGGACGGGCCCCAACGACGTACTCGAAACTGCTGCCGGCGACCGGCGACCGGCGACCGGCGACCGGCGACCGGCGACCGGCGACCGGTCACTGGGGATCGGTCACCGGGGTGCGGCGAAGGTCAGCGCGACCGCTTCGCCAGGCGCTCCACGTCCAGCAGGATCACCGCGCGTGCCTCGAGCCGCAGCCAACCCCGCTGCGCGAAATCGGCCAGCGCCTTGTTGACGGTCTCGCGGGACGCCCCGACGAGCTGCGCCAGCTCCTCCTGCGTGAGGTCGTGCACCACGTGGATGCCTTCCTCGGACTGCACACCGAACCTCCTGGAGAGGTCCAGCAGCGCACGGGCGACACGGCCGGGGACGTCCGAGAACACCAGGTCGGACATCTGGTCGTTGGTCTTGCGCAGCCTCCGCGCGACGGCGCGCAGCAGCGCGGCCGCCACCTCGGGCCGCGCGTTCAGCCACGGCTGGAGGTCGCCGTGGCCGAGGCCGAGCAGCTTGACCTCGGTCAGCGCGGTGGCGGTGGCCGTCCGCGGCCCCGGGTCGAACAGCGACAGCTCGCCGATGAGCTCACCGGGCCCGAGCACGGCGAGCATGTTCTCGCGGCCGTCGGGCGACGCGCGGTGCAGCTTGACCTTGCCCTCGGTGACCACATAGAGGCGGTCCCCGGGGTCGCCCTCGTGGAAGAGAGCGTCACCCCGCGCGAGGGTCACCTCACTCATGGAGGCGCGGAGCTCCGCGGCCTGCTCGTCATCGAGCGCCGCGAAGAGCGGGGCGCGCCGCAGAACGTCGTCCACGAGTTCTCTCCTTGTCGACCTGCTCAGGGGATCTTGCTCCCCGTAGTACCAGGGGACCGTGTTCCCCGTTTAGCCGGACGGTCCAAACAGTGTGATCTGTCACAAGGATGCCGCACACATGTCCCGAGGTAAGCGTCAGGGGTCCAATTGGGGGCCGATCTTCAGGGCCCGGGGCGGATGTCGGTGCAGGGCTTTAGGCTGGCCGAGTGTCCAAATCGCCGGTGAGAGCACAGGCCAAGGGAGCTGGACGGGTGGTTGTACGTCGCGATTCCGCTGTGGGCGAACAGGGCCCCTCGGGAGCGAAGAAAACGGCAAAGAAGACGAACGCGTCGGCGTCCCCGGCGGCGTCGGAAGGCGCGCCTCCGGCGACGGAGCGCACGCCTCCGGCGACGGAACCCGCCGCCGGGAAGTCCGCGTCGGTCGCCGGGAAGTCGGCACCTGCCGCCGGGAAGTCGGCGCCCGCCACCGGGAAGTCGGCGCCCGCCAGGAAGCTGGCGCCCGCCCGGAAGTCGGCCAAGGCCGCCGCCTCTCCGAAGTCGCCCGAGCCCGGCGCATCCCTCAAGCCCGCCAAGCCACCCAAGCCCGAGTCTCCGACCGCCCTGGTCCGCCGTGCCCGGCGGATCAACCGTGAGCTGGCCGAGGTGTACCCGTACGCCCACCCGGAACTGGACTTCGAGAACCCCTTCCAGCTGATCGTCGCCACGGTCCTGTCCGCCCAGACCACCGATCTGAGGGTCAACCAGACGACGCCGGCCCTCTTCGCGAAGTACCCCACCCCCGAGGACCTCGCCGCGGCCGTCCCGGAGGAAGTCGAGGAGATCCTGCGGCCGTGCGGGTTCTTCCGGGCGAAGACGAAGTCGGTGATGGGGCTGTCGAAGGCGCTCGTGGAGAACCACAACGGCGAGGTCCCCGGCCGTCTGGAGGACCTGGTCAAACTGCCCGGTGTCGGCCGCAAGACCGCCTTCGTCGTGCTGGGCAACGCCTTCGGCCGGCCCGGCATCACCGTCGACACGCACTTCCAGCGGCTCGTACGGCGCTGGAAGTGGACCGAGGAGACCGACCCGGACAAGATCGAGGCGGCCGTCGGGGCGCTCTTCCCGAAGAGCGAGTGGACGATGCTGTCGCACCACGTGATCTTCCACGGCCGTCGTATCTGTCACGCCCGCAAGCCCGCCTGCGGCGCCTGCCCCATCGCTCCGCTCTGCCCGGCGTACGGCGAGGGCGAGACGGACCCGGAGAAGGCCAGGAAGCTGCTCAAGTACGAGAAGGGCGGCTTCCCCGGTCAGCGCCTGAAGCCCCCGCAGTCGTACCTGGACGCGGGCGGCATCCCGGCCCCGCCCCTGGGAGCCGCCGGATGACGTCCCTTCCGGAGCGCGCCGCGCCGCCCCCTGCCCGTCCGGGCCCGAACCGCCCACCCGGAACGGCCGGTCACCGCGCGGGGCGAGCCCCGAGCCACCCACACGAGGGACTCTCGCCCGCAGCGGAACGATCGGTCGGCCTCGGGGCGTTGGCAGGGGAAGAACGACGGGGGTGGCTATGACACGCGCGAGCCGGACGGACGGCGGTACGCACACGGACACGGACCCTGGGCGCCACGCGGCATCCGGGCACCGCGTGCCGCGGCCACGCCTCGACAGGACCGGCCTGCCCACCTGGCTGGACCCGGTCGTCCGCGCCGTCGAGACCGTCCAGCCGCTCCAACTGAGCCGCTTCCTGCCGCCGGAGAACGGCTCGGGCCGGCAGTCGGCGGTCCTCATCCTGTTCGGCGAGGGCGACCGCGGCCCAGAGTTGCTGCTGATGGAGCGCGCCGGTTCCCTCAGATCGCACGCCGGACAGCCGTCCTTCCCGGGCGGCGCCCTCGACCCCGAGGACGGCGACCCGCAGACCGACGGCCCTCTGCGGGCCGCGCTCCGCGAGGCCGAGGAGGAAACCGGCCTCGACCCGCGAGGCGTCCAGCTCTTCGGTGTCCTGCCGAAGCTGTACATCCCGGTGAGCGGCTTCGTCGTGACGCCCGTGCTGGGCTGGTGGCGCGAGCCGAGCCCGGTCCGCGCCGTCGACCCCAACGAGACGGCACGCGTCTTCACCGTTCCCGTGGCGGATCTCACGGCTCCCGCCCATCGCGCCACCACTGTCCACCCCAGCGGCCACAAGGGTCCGGCATTTCTGGTCGAATCGGCACTCGTGTGGGGTTTCACGGCAGGCGTGATCGACCGCCTGCTGCACTACTCGGGCTGGGAGCGCCCCTGGGACCGGGGCAAGCAGGTCCCGCTCGACTGGCGCTCATGACAGGGTGTCTGCCGTGCCGCGTCTCGTGGGGAGCGTCCCGTCCCCCGGTCGCCGTGCGGCGGGCCGTACCCCGGGCCGACCTGTAGTGATCGCGAAGTGACGAGGCGAGGCTTGAAGCGGTGAACGTGCTGGACATCCTGTTGCTGGTCGCCGCCGTCTGGTTCGCGATCGTCGGCTTCCGCCAGGGCTTCGTCGTCGGCATCCTGTCGGTGATCGGTTTCCTGGGCGGCGGCCTCGTCGCCGTCTACACCCTCCCGCTCATCTGGGACTGGATGACCGACAACTCCGAGGTCAGCACGGCGGCCGCCGTCGTCGCGGTCGTCGTCGTGATCGTCTGCGCCTCCGTCGGCCAGGCCCTCACCACCCACCTCGGCAACAAGCTGCGCCGCTACATCACCTGGTCCCCGGCTCGCGCCCTGGACGCCACCGGCGGCGCCCTCGTCAACGTGGTGGCGATGCTCCTGGTCGCCTGGCTGATCGGTTCCGCGCTCGCGGGCACGACACTGCCCACGCTCGGCAAGGAGGTCCGCAACTCCAAGGTGTTGCAGGGCGTGGCCCAGGCCCTGCCCAACCAGGCGGACACCTGGTTCGCGGACTTCTCCTCGGTCCTCGCGCAGAACGGCTTCCCGCAGGTCTTCAGCCCGTTCGCCAACGAGCAGATCACCGACGTCCAGCCCCCCGATCCCGCGCTCGCCAACAGCCGGGTCGCCCAGCGCGCCAAGCGGTCCATCGTCAAGGTGATGGGCACCGCCGAGAGTTGCGGCAAGGTCCTCGAAGGCACCGGCTTCGTCTTCGACGAGCGCCGCGTGATGACCAACGCGCACGTGGTCGGCGGAGTCGACGAACCCACCGTCCAGATAGGGGGCGAGGGCCGCAAGTACGACGCCAAGGTCGTCCTCTACGACTGGGAGCGCGACATCGCCGTCCTGGACGTGCCGGACCTGAACGCGCCGGTGCTGCGGTTCACCGCCGACGACGCCGTCAGCGGCGACGACGCGATCGTCGCCGGCTACCCGGAGAACGGCGCGTACGACGTCCGCCCCGCGCGCGTGCGCGGTCGCATCACGGCCAACGGCCCCGACATCTACCACCGGGGCACGGTCCGCCGTGATGTCTACTCGCTGTACGCGACCGTCCGTCAGGGCAACTCCGGCGGACCGCTGCTCACACCCGAAGGCCGGGTGTACGGCGTGGTCTTCGCGAAGTCCCTCGACGATCCCAACACCGGCTACGCGCTCACCGCGGACGAGATCAAGGAGGACATCGTCCAGGGACGGGCGGCCAACCAGCAGGTGGACAGCGACAGCTGCGCGCTCTGAGGCGCCTCAGGGCCGGGGGTGGCGCAGGCGGGCCGAGACCCAGCGGGCCCGGCGGCGCAGGATCAGCGGAATGCCCAGCCGGGGGTCCGCGTCCGGGTCGGTGCCCGGCCCCTGCGGGGCGCCCCTCTGGTGGGAGCTCAGGCCTGCGGCCGAGCGGCGATTGCGTGCTGCGTCACTGTAGTCGTGCGTCCAGCCCATACCCCGACGTGTGCCCCCGCCCCAAGGTCAGTAACCTCCCCCGCGCCCCCCAATCGGCCTATGCGCCGGGCAAGTGGCTGTCCGTGGAACAGGTGTTCACTTTCCGCTGGTGGGGCGGGCCCAGCGGGCAGGCTCAGCGGTCGGGTTCGGGGTCCTTCAGCCAGTTGATGAGCTCCGACGAGAACGCCACCGGGTCCTCCTCGTGCGGGAAGTGCCCGAGCCCGTCGAACAGCCGCCAGCGGTAGGGGGCTTCGACGTACTCCCCGGAGCCCGCCGCGCTGCGCGTGCGCATCACCGGGTCGAGTGAACCGTGCAGATGGAGCGTCGGCACACGCACCGGCCGCTTCATGCGCCGGTTGAACTGGATGCCGTCGGGGCGGGCGAGGGAGCGCACCATCCACCGGTACGGCTCGATCGAGCAGTGCGCGGTCGACGGGATGCAGATCGCCCGCCGGTACGCGTCCACGGCCTCGTCGTCGGGAAGCCGCGGCCCCGACCACTCCCGGATCAGCCGGCCCACCAGGGCGCCGTCGTCCGCGGTCAGTTGCCGCTCGGGGATCCAGGGCCGCTGGAAGCCCCAGATGTAGGACCCGGCGGCGGTCTGCTTGACGTCCGACAGCATCGCCGAGCGCCAGCGTCTCGGGTGCGGCATCGAGGAGACCGCGAGCCGTCGCACGAGCTTGGGGCGCATCACGGCCGCCGTCCACGCCAGATAGCCGCCGAGGTCGTGCCCGACCAGTGCGGCGTCGGGCTCACCGAGGGACCGGACGACGCCCGTGATGTCCAGGGCGAGGTTGGCCGGGTCGTAGCCGCGGGGCGTACGGTCGCTGCCGCCGACGCCGCGCAGGTCCATGGCGACGGCACGGAACCCGGCGTCGGCGAGCGCGACCAGCTGGTGCCGCCAGGTCCACCAGAACTGCGGGAAGCCGTGCAGCAGCATCACCAGTGGCCCGTCGCCGACTTCGGCGATGTGGAAGCGGGCGCCGTTGGCGGCCACGTCCCGGTGGATCACCTCTTTCGCGCCGGGCACGTCGAGTCGTACGACCGAGGCGGGCTGGCCGGAGGCGGCTGAGGTGGCGGGGTCCGTCATGAGGTCGAGCGTGCCACAGCCTCGACGCCGCCGTCGGTCCGGGCGGGCCGGCGGGGGTGCGGCTTGGCGTTCTGGAGCACTCCGGCGGTCTGCTTCATGGACGCGGCGACCTTCTGCGGGCCCTGCCCCTTCTTGGCCTTCTTCGAGAAGGCGACCCCGATGAGCGCCAGGACGACGGCGACCAGCACGTTCGCCGCGAACGACAACAGGAAGCAGATCGCCAGGTTCCAGTCGCTCCAGGTGCGGATGCCGTACGCCAGTGCGAAGCTGAGCATCGGCAGGGAGAAGATCAGCACCGCGCCGGCCGCCGTGAACGCCCCGCCGCCGACCAGACCGCGCTTGACGTCCTGCCTGAGCTGGGCCTTCGCCAGCGCGATCTCGTCGTGCACCAGTGCGGACATCTCGGCCGTCGCCGAGGCGAACAGCTGGCCGACACTGCGTTCGGCACCGACCGGGCTGCCGTCGGGTGCGCTCATCGGGGTCTCCCTCATCTGCGTCCGGAAGCGCCCCCGCCCCGTACGGGCCTCGGCTCGAAGGCCGCGTCGTACGGTGCCGGGGGCGCCCTGCGTTTTGTACGGTCCTGTCAGATCATGCCGGACCGCCGTCCCCGTCGCCTGCCCCGCCCGCCACTTCGGCAAGCCTGCGGTGCTCGGCGGCCTTGCGTTCGTAGATCTCGGCCATGCGCAGGTGGTACGCCGGGTCGTCCTGTTCGTAGATGTCGGGGATGCCGTCGAGGTCCTCGTCGCGGTGCTCCTCGGCCCACAGCGCCTGGTACTTCGCGTTGCGCAGCTTCAGCAGAACGGTCGCCAGGAGCGCCGCGATGAGCGACCCCGTGAGCACGGCCGCCTTGACGCCGTCGGTGAGCGCCGGGTCGCCCTCGAAGGCGAGTTCACCGATGAGCAGCGACACGGTGAAGCCGATCCCGGCGAGCGTGGAGACGGCGAGGACGTCCGGCCAGACCAGGTCCTCGGAGAGGGAGGCCCGGGTGAAACGGGCGGTCAGCCAGGTCCCGCCGAAGATCCCGACCGCCTTGCCGACGACCAGCCCGAGCACCACGCCGAGCGTCTCCGGCTGGGTGAACACCTTCCCCAGCGCCCCGCCCGACACGGTGACACCCGCGCTGAACAGGGCGAACAGCGGCACGGCCAGGCCCGCCGAGAGGGGGCGCACGAGGTGCTCGACGTGCTCGCCGGGGGAGTGCTCCTCCCCCTCGTTCCTGGTGCAGCGCAGCATCAGGCCCATCGCGACACCGGCGATGGTGGCGTGGACGCCGCTGTTGTACATCAGCCCCCAGACGACGACGGCGAGCGGGACGTACACGTACCACCCGCGCACCTCCTTCCTGAGCAGCAGCCAGAAGAGGGCGAGGCCCGCGAAGGCACCGCCGAGCGCGGCGAAGTCGAGGCCGTCGGTGAAGAAGATCGCGATGATCAGGATCGCGAAGAGGTCGTCGACGACGGCGAGGGTGAGCAGGAACGCGCGCAGCGCGGAGGGCAGCGAGGTGCCGATGACGGCCAGTACGGCGAGCGCGAACGCGATGTCGGTGGCCGTGGGCACGGCCCAGCCGGCGAGCGATCCGCCGCCGCCGACGTTGGTGAGGGTGTAGACGAGCGCCGGTACGGCCATGCCGCACAGGGCGGCGACCACGGGCAGTGCGGCCGCCTTGGGGTCCCGCAGGTCACCGGCGACGAGCTCGCGCTTGAGTTCGATGCCGGCGACGAAGAAGAAGATCGCGAGGAGTCCGTCGGCGGCCCAGTGGGCGACGGAGAGATTCAGTCCGAGGGCCTCGGGGCCGAAGTGGAAGTCGCTGACGGTCTCGTAACCGCTGTGCAGGGCAGGGACGTTGGCCCAGATCAGCGCGGTGACGGCGGCGAGGAGCAGCAGCACACCGCCGACGGTCTCCGTGCGCAGCGCGTCCGCCACGAAGGTCCGCTCGGGCAGGGAGAGTCGGTCGAGGACCTTCCGGGCGGGGGTGGGGCGGGATGCGGCCACGGCGGGGACCTCCGGTCGAGGGCAGGACGGAACACTCGCCGACCAGACTTCCCGGCACACCTGATTGTTTAGTCTACCTAAGGGCACAGCTCGGGGCACCTGGTGCGTCGATCACCGGGTGCCCCTCAGGACGTACCTCATCGTCGGACTTCGGCGCGGCGGCGGCCACCCGGCCACCGCTCGGCCTCGATGGGGCGGCGGCCATCCGGCCACCGCCCCTACGCGGGTTCAGCCCTCTATGAACGTGATCTCAGTCCTCG
>NZ_JAMGBG010000007.1 GCF_023516595.1 Streptomyces neyagawaensis
ACGCCGAGCTTCTCGGCCTGCGGGACGGTCATGTCGACGAAGCGCTGACGCAGTTCGTCGTTGGAGTGCCGCTTGATCTTCCAGGCCATCGACTGCGCCGAGTTGGGCGAGGCGTCGTCGGGCGGCCCGAACATCATCAGCGACGGCCACCACCAACGGTCCACCGCGTCCTGCACCATCGCCCGCTGCTCGTCGGTGCCGCGCATCATCGTCAGCAGCAGTTCATAGCCCTGACGCTGGTGGAACGACTCCTCCTTGCAGATCCGCACCATCGCCCGCGCGTACGGACCGTACGAACTCCGGCACAGCGGCACCTGGTTGCAGAT
>NZ_JAMGBG010000070.1 GCF_023516595.1 Streptomyces neyagawaensis
GCCCCTACGCGGGTTCAGCCCTCTATGAACGTGATCTCAGTCCTCGCTCGGCGCCGCCGGCAGCTTGGTCTGGATGAGGTCCATGACCGTGGAGTCCGTCAGCGTGGTGACGTCACCGAGCTGACGGTTCTCCGCCACGTCACGCAGCAGGCGCCGCATGATCTTGCCGGAGCGGGTCTTCGGCAGCTCCGCCACCGGCAGGATCCGCTTGGGCTTGGCGATCGGGCCGAGGGTCGCGCCGACGTGGTCGCGCAGCTCGCCGACCAGGGTCTCGGTCTCGGCCGCCGTGCCGCGCAGGATGACGAAGGCGACGATGGCCTGCCCGGTGGTCTCGTCGGCGGCGCCGACGACGGCCGCCTCCGCGACGGACGGGTGCGAGACGAGCGCGGACTCCACCTCGGTGGTGGAGATGTTGTGGCCGGAGACCAGCATGACGTCGTCGACGCGGCCGAGGAGCCAGATGTCCCCGTCGTCGTCCTTCTTCGCCCCGTCACCGGCGAAGTACTTGCCCTCGAACCGCGACCAGTACGTGTCGAGGAACCGCTGGTCGTCGCCCCAGATGGTGCGCAGCATCGACGGCCACGGCTCGGTGAGCACCAGATAGCCGCCACCGCCGTTGGGCACCTCGTTCGCCTCGTCGTCGACGACGGTCGCGGCGATGCCCGGCAGCGGCCGCTGCGCGGAGCCCGGCTTGGTCTCGGTGACGCCCGGCAGCGGGGAGATCATCATCGCGCCGGTCTCGGTCTGCCACCAGGTGTCCACGATGGGCGTCCGGTCCGCACCGATGTGCTTGCGGTACCAGATCCACGCCTCGGGGTTGATCGGTTCGCCCACCGAGCCCAGAACGCGCAGGCTGCCGAGGTCGAACTTCGCGGGGATGTCGTCGCCCCACTTCATGAACGTACGGATGGCCGTGGGCGCCGTGTACAGGATCGTCACGCCGTACTTCTGCACGATCTCCCAGAAGCGCCCCTGGTGCGGGGTGTCGGGCGTGCCCTCGTACATGACCTGGGTCGCGCCGTTCGCCAGCGGTCCGTAGACGATGTACGAGTGGCCGGTGACCCAGCCGACGTCGGCCGTGCACCAGTACACGTCCGTCTCCGGCTTGAGGTCGAAGACGGCGTGGTGGGTGTACGCCGTCTGGGTGAGGTAGCCGCCGGAGGTGTGCAGGATGCCCTTCGGCTTACCGGTGGTGCCCGACGTGTACAGGATGAACAGCGGGTGCTCGGCCCCGAACGCCTGCGGGGTGTGCTCGGCGGACTGCCGGTCGACGATGTCGTGCCACCACACGTCGCGGCCGTCGGTCCAGGCGACGTCCTGGCCGGTGCGGCGGACGACGAGGACGTGCTCGATGGTGCCCGCCTTGGCGACCGCGTCGTCCACGGCCGGCTTGAGCGCGGAGGGCTTGCCACGCCGGTAGCCGCCGTCGGCGGTGATGACGACCTTGGCGTCGGCGTCCTGGATGCGGGTCGCGAGGGCGTCCGCGGAGAAGCCGCCGAAGACGACGGAGTGCGCGGCGCCGACGCGGGCGCACGCGAGCATCGCCACGGCGGTCTCGGGGATCATCGGCATGTAGACGGCGACCCGGTCACCGGCCTGGACGCCCAGCTCCAGCAGGGCGTTCGCCGCCTTGCTCACCTCGTCCTTGAGCTCGGCGTAGGTGATGGCCCGGCTGTCCCCGGGCTCGCCCTCGAAGTGGATGGCGACCCGGTCGCCGTGGCCGGCCTCGACATGGCGGTCGACGCAGTTGTAGGCGACGTTGAGCTCGCCGTCCTGGAACCACTTGGCGAACGGCGGGTTCGACCAGTCCAGGGTCTCGGTCGGCTCCTTGGCCCAGGTCAGCCGCCGGGCCTGAGCCGCCCAGAAACCGAGCCTGTCAGCCTTGGCCTGGTCGTACGCCTCTGACGTGACGTTGGCGTCCGCCGCCAGGTCACCGGGCGGCGCGAAGCGTCGCTCCTCCTTCAAGAGGTTGGCCAGGCTTTCGTTGCTCACGACATCTCCCTTGCGGTGCTTTGTCGGGCGACCGTTGTGTCCCAGGCCACAGCTCATCAGACCCGGACCACCCATGACAAGGGCCTTCCCGGGATTGGTTTAGACCTGTGGGCGGGTGGCCCCACGCACGTGGGGCCACCCGTTGTCACGGACCGGCGGGAGAAACGGTTCAGACGCGCGTGTCGTGCAGAACCGTCCCCTTCGACCCGGCCTCTCCCGTCGTTCCGGCCACTCGGTCGAAGACGCCGCTGTCCGGGGCGTCCTCCGTGAGCAGGTAGGCCTGGGCCTCGCCCACGTGGAAGTACATCCCGTGCAGTTCGAGGGTGCCCTCGCGCAGGGCGCGCTCGACGCACTCGTGCGCCCGCAGATGCGTCAACTGCTGGATCACGTTGGTCAGGCACAGCTGCTCGACCGCGTCGGCAGGCTCGCGTCCGGCGATACGCGCCCACGGCCGGTTCTTGTCGGTGGCCCGCTCCAGGCTGGGCAGACCGTGCCGCAGCCATCGTCTGAGGGGGGTCTGGGAGGCGCGGAGGTCGGTGGTGAGCAGGGCCTGCATCGCACCGCAGCCGGAGTGCCCGCACACGGTGATGGACCGCACCTTCAGCACCTCCACCGCGTACTCGATGGCTGCCGCCACCGAGTCGTCGGCGCTCTCCTCGCCCGGCATGGGCACCAGATTGCCGACATTGCGTACGACGAAGAGGTCGCCGGGGCCGCTGGACGTGATCATCGAGGTGACGAGCCGGGAGTCGGCGCAGGTGAGGAAGAGCTGCGAGGGCTGCTGGCCCTCCCGGGCGAGTCGCGCCAGCTCGCGGCGCACCAGGGGAGCGGTGTTGGTCTGGAAGGCGCTGATCCCGCGGGCCAGTTGATGGTTGCTCGGCCCTTCGGCCGACTCCTCGGCCGGGCTGCCGGCGGGGGCGGGTGCCGGGGCCGCGCACTGGTGGTTGCGCCATGCCGTCCAGGGGCGGCAGCGGCAGCCGGCCGCGGAGCTGCCCGCGGGTTCGGCGATCCGGGTCCCGGCGCGTCCGGTGATCTCCACGGAGCCTCCGCGCGCGCGGTGGGCGTGCTGCCAGTCCTGGAGGGACTCGTACGCCGCGTGGTCCATGAACGACCCGTCCAGCTCCACCACCGTCTCGGCACCCTGCGGGACTTGGTGCAGGGCACGGCTGAGCCGGGGCACGGCGAGGAACGTCAACTGCCCCCGGACATGGACGTGGTGGACCCCGTCCTTCTCCTCGTGGGTGATGCGGGTGCGGGTGAGGCGGTGCAGGGCCACGCCGACGGCCACGGCGATGCCGATGGCGACGCCTTCCAGCACCCCGAGGAGGACGACCCCGAGGGTCGTGGCCGCGTAGACGAGCACCTCTCGGTGGCGGGTGACCGTGCGGATGTGGTGCAGGGACACCATCTGGAGCCCGACGGCCATGACCAGCGCGGCGAGCGACGCGAGGGGGATCAGCTCCAGGGCGGGGACCAGGAACAGCGCGGCCGCCACCACCCAGACGCCGTGCAGCATCGTGGAGTTCCGGCTGACGGCGCCGGCGCGGACGTTGGCCGTGCTGCGGACGGCGACGCCGGCGATGGGCAGGCCCCCGAGGGCTCCGGAGATGACGTTGGCCGCGCCCTGACCGCGCAGCTCGCGGTCGAGGTCCGAGCGCCGTACGTCGGTCCGGCCCGCCGCCAGTTTGTCCATGGCGACGGCACCGAGCAGCGACTGCACGCTGCACACCAGGGTCGTGGTGAGGACGGCGGCGACCAGGCCGAGCGCGGGGCCTTCGGGCAGCCCGGCCAGGGCGTGGCTGCGCCAGGACGGCAGTTCGACCTTGGGCAGGCTGAGCCCGGCGAGCGCGGCGGCCGCCGTGGCGCCCGCGACGGCGACGAGGGCGGCGGGGACGCTGCGCAGCCGCCGGCCGACGGGGCCGGGGAGCCGGGGCCAGGCGAACAGCAGGGCGAGGGTGAGCGCGCTCATGGAGACGGCGGCGGGATGCAGGTGCGCCAACTGGGTAGGGAGCGCGCCGACGTTGTCGAGGACGGCGCTCTGCGGGGTGCCGCCGAGCACGATGTGCAACTGGGCGACGGCGATGGTGACTCCGATGCCGGCGAGCATGCCGTGCACGATCGCGGGGCTCACGGCGAGCGCCGAGCGGGCCACGCGCAGCTGAGCCAGGCCCAGTTGGGAGAGTCCGGCGAGCACGGTGATGGCGCAGGTGGTGCGCCAGCCGTACTGGTGGATGAGGTCGGCGGTGACGACGGTCAGACCGGCGGCCGGGCCGCTGACCTGGAGTGGTGAGCCGCCGAGGCGTCCGGCGACGATACCCCCGACGGCGGCGGCGACGAGGCCGGCCTGGAGGGGGGCGCCGGTGGCCAGGGCGATGCCCAGGGACAGGGGGAGGGCGATCAGGAAGACCGCGATGGACGCGGACACATCGGCGCCCGCGACGCGGAACCGGCGGGGTCCCTCGGGCGGGCTGTGCGGTTGGTGCTCGGACTCCGCCCGATGGGGGCTGGAGTCGGGGGCGTGGGTGGGGACGCAGGCGGACATGTTCTCCCGTCTCCTCCGGGGCTGCGCGGTCGCGGAACAGGTGGTCCCCCCGCTCGGGGCGGGGGGAGGTCGCGGCCGTGGGTCACGGCGTACAGCGGCGGGATTTCTCAACGCTCAGTAAATGAATCGTAATGCAGAGTAAAGGTCATGCAAGGACATTCAAGGCAAATGGGTTATCAGATCACCCAAGAGTATGAATCAGGCATTTCTTCGGCTTGTCATATTAATTTGGTCGACACTCTGTGTGATCTTGGCCCCTCTGCCCCTGAGCAAAGGAAGAAGGTGGGCGGAAGATGGCCGTCACCCAGAGGATCGCCGTCGGCGTGGCACTCGCCGCGACCTGCGCCGCGGCGCTCGCCGGCTGTGGCTCCGGCGACACGGGCGCCGCCGGTTCGGCCGGCGCGAACAACACCGGGAAGGAAGGCATGCAGGGCGCGCGCGGTGGCAAGGAGGCGGCGCCTCGAGTGGAGGGGGGCGCTCCCGCCCCGCCCAAGGCCGCGGTGCGGCTCATCGGCGACGGGTCCACCGCGTACACCGGCACGCAGCCGCATCTGCCCAGACCCGAACGGTTGAAGCCCGGTCAGAAGCCCCCGCAGTTCGTGGTCTTCTCCTGGGACGGCGCCGGCGAGGACAGCCAGCGCCTCTTCTCACACTTCCGCGAGGTGGCCCGCGCCAACAACGCGACCATGACCTACTTCCTGAGCGGCGTGTACATGCTCCCGGAGGAGAAGCGGGACCTCTACCGTCCGCCGCAGCACTCGCCGGGCCGCTCCGACATCGGCTTCAACGATGTCCGCGGGATCAAGGACACCGTGGAGCAGCTGCGCGGGGCCTGGCTGGAGGGCAACGAGATCGGCACCCACTTCAACGGCCACTTCTGCGGCAAGGGCGGTGGGGTCGGCGAATGGTCGGTCGAGGACTGGAAGAGCGAGATCGCCCAGGCCAAGTCGTTCGTGAAGGCATGGAAGACCAACACGGGCACCGGCAAGGCCGAACCGCTGCCCTTCGACTACGACAGGGAGCTGATCGGCGCCCGCACTCCCTGCCTGGAGGGCCAGACCAACTTCATGCGGGCCGCCCGCGAACTGGGCTTCCGCTACGACACCAGCGGTGTGAGGGACCAGGTCTGGCCCGAGAAGAAGGACGGCCTGTGGGACCTGTCGATGCAACTGGTCCCGATGCCCGGCCGCGCCTTCGAGACGCTGACCATGGACTACAACTTCTACGTCAACCAGTCCGGTGCCCGTGCGGGCTCCGAGGCCAAGCGGCAGTACTGGGGCGACCAGTTCCGGGACGGGCTGCTCGCGGGCTTCGAACGCGCCTACGCGGGCAACCGCGCGCCCCTGATCATCGGCAACCACTTCGAGTCCTGGAACGGCGGCGTCTATATGCGGGCCGTCGAGGAGACCATCAAGACCGTCTGCGGCAAGCCGGACGTGCGCTGCGTCTCCTTCCGGCAGTTGGTCGACTGGCTCGACGCCCAGGACCCGGAGGTCCTGGACAAGTTGCGCACCCTCGGTGTCGGCCAGTCCCCGAAGGAGGGCTGGGGTGCGTTCACGGCGGGTGGACCGGCGCCGGCTCCCAAGGGGGCCCCGGGTGCCCGGGCGGACCGGTCGAAGTAGCGGACGGTCGCGGGTCGTGGGTCAGACCGCGGCCGCGAGCTGCTCGCAGAGGACGAAGTCGGGGTCGATCTGCGACGCCAGGTCGGCCCCGGTCCGCTCATTGCCCCACCCGCTCGCGTTCTTCAGGTGGAAGTGCACCATCTGACGGGTGTAGCGCTCCCAGTCGCGCAGCTCGTACGTGGCGTCCGCCGCCTTGCGCAGGGTGTGCAGTGCGCGGCGGTTGGGCTCCTCCAGGTGCTCGAAGCGGGGCGGGCGGCCCTTCTCCAGGGCACGCACCCAGTCCGAGTGGCCGACGGTGACCAGCAGGTCGTCCCCGATCTCGGCGCGGAGGAAGTCGAGGTCGTCGTCGCCCCGCACCTTGTTGCCGATGGCCTTAAGGGCGACGCCGTAGTCGCTGGCGTACTCCTTGTACTGGCGGTAGACGGAGACTCCCCTCCGGGTCGGCTCGGCGACGAGGAACGTCATGTCGAAGCGGGTGAACATGCCGGACGCGAAGGAGTCCGAACCGGCCGTCATGTCGACCACCACGTACTCGTCGGGGCCGTCCACCAGGTGGTTCAGGAAAAGCTCCACCGCTCCCGTCTTGGAGTGGTAGCAGGCGACCCCCAGGTCGGAGTCGGTGAAGGGGCCGGTGACCATCAAACGGATGGCCCCGCCGTCGAGTTCCACCGGCCGGGCGCAGGCGTCGTAGATCGGGTTGGGGTCGCAGATCCGCACCAGCCGGGAGCCCTCGCCGGGCGGCGTCGTCTTGATCATCGTCTCGGCAGAGGCGATCCGCGGGTTGGAGCCGCGGAGATGGTTCTTGATCAGCGAGAGCCGCTCGCCCATCGCCGGAAGCTCCGCGGCCTCCGACTCGTCCAGCCCCAGGGCGGCCCCCAGATGCTGGTTGATGTCCGCGTCGATGGCGACGACCGGGGCCCCGGACACGGCGAGATGGCGGATGAACAGGGAGGACAGCGTGGTCTTGCCACTCCCGCCCTTCCCGGCGAAAGCAATTTTCATGTTCACCAACGGTAGTCGGATGATCGCCCACGGTGGGTCGACCTGAGGGAAGACCACTCCTTCGAGGGGTTGGCGACAGAGGCGCGTAGGGTCGTACTCATGAGTACGACAGGTGCGACCGCCGATCCGCTCGCGGCCCTCGCCGAGCTTCCCGGCGTGGCCGAGTCCGTGGAGTCCGTACGCAAGGCCGTGGACCGGGTCTACGGCCACCGAGTCATGCGGCGGCGCAGCAACGCGGTCACCTCCGAGGCCGCCCTGCGCGGCGCGCGCGGCTCGGCCGCGCTGTCCGGCGCCGACTGGGCGCTCGAAGAGGTGCGACGGCGCAGCGACTTCAGCGGGCAGGGGGGCGATGACGAGGCGCGCACCGTCGGCGCCGCGCTGCGGCTGACCGCGGAGGCCGGCCAACTGCTGTCCATCTGGCGACAGTCACCCCTGCGGGTGCTGGCCCGGCTGCATCTGGTGGCGGCCGGCGAGGACCACGCGCGCGTGGGGCGTCCCCGTCAGGACGGCGAACCCGTCGACGAGCCCCTCGTGGAGCTGCCGTTGCCGAGCGCGGCGGAGGTCTCCGGCCGCCTCGACGGGCTCGCCGAGCTGATCATCCGGGGCAGTGCGGCGCCCGCCCTGGTCACGGCCGCCGTCGTACACGGTGAGCTGGTCGCCGTGCGGCCCTTCGGCTTCCACAACGGCCTCGTCGCGCGCGCGGCCGAGCGGATCGTCCTGATCGGCAGCGGCCTCGACCCCAAGTCGGTCTGCCCGGCGGAGGTCGGTCACGCGGAACTCGGCCGCGCCGCCTACCTCGCCGCGCTGGACGGCTATGTCTCCGGCACCCCGGAGGGAATGGCCGCCTGGATCGCGCACTGCGGCAGGGCCATCGAACTGGGTGCGCGCGAGTCGACGGCGGTGTGTGAGGCGCTGCAGCGGGGAGCGGCGTAGAAACCGCCGGAAATAAGTTGCGGCGGTACGAGAATTCGTACCGCCGCTGGCATGTCCACCGGGTTACCAAGCGTCCTCGATATGTGCCCATCAGGTCGGGAACTTGTGCCCGTCACCTGGTGCGGCTGGCCCGTAATCGACGGGTCGACGTCGCGTGGGTGCCCAGTGTTCATGCTAGGTCCGTGGGGCCAAAATGAGTTATTAAAGGTGATCCTCTCGGACGTCCTTTGGTCTCGCGGGCCTTGAATCCTTTCTACTCCAGGACCGGAGCAAGCGGAACCCCTCGCTGTGCTTCTTTACTCTTGCCTTCAATGAGGGTGAATCGGCCCTGGTCATCCGGCCTCGGTCAGGCGGTCGCCACCCGGCGCCGACTCGCGTACCAGACGAGCCCCGCGGTGGCCGCCGCCGCCCCTATGGCCGCCGCCGCGAGGAGCGCGGGCCGGGGCCGGACGGCGAACCGCTGCTTCAGTCGCACCGGGCGGTGGAAGTCCAGAATCGGCCACCCGCGCGCGAGGGCCTCCCTGCGGAGCGTCCGGTCCGGGTTGACCGCGTGCGGGTGCCCCACGGCCTCCAGCATCGGCAGATCCGTCGCCGAGTCGCTGTACGCGTAGCAGTGCGCCAGGTCGTACTCCTCCGACTCGGCCAGCTCCCGGATCGCCTCGGCCTTGGTCGGGCCGTACGCGTAGTACTCCACCTCGCCGGTGAAGCAGCCGTCGTCGCCGACGACCATCCTGGTCGCCACCACACGGTCCGCGCCGAGCAGCTCGCCGATCGGCTCGACGACCTCGGCGCCGGACGTGGAGACGATCACGACGTCCCGCCCGGCGGTGTGATGCTCCTCGATCAGGGACGCGGCCTCGTCGTAGATGATCGGGTCGATCAGATCGTGAAGGGTCTCGGCGACTATGTCCTTCACTTGTTGGACGTTCCAGCCCCGGCACAGCGCGGAGAGGTACTTCCGCATCCGCTCCATCTGGTCGTGGTCGGCGCCGCCCGCGAGGAACACGAACTGGGTGTACGCGGTCCGCAGGGCCGCCCTGCGGTTGATCAGGCCGCCTTGGTAGAACGACTTGCTGAACGTGAGCGTGCTCGACTTCGCAATGACCGTCTTGTCCAGGTCAAAGAAGGCCGCTGTGCGGGGCAAGGAGTGGTTTTCCACGGGCTGAGCATATGCGCCCTCCATTCGGGCTAGTGTGGGGCGCGTGGGTTTGCCTGAGAAGGCTCTCGGGTACACCATGGAAGTCACGGATCGTTCGCGACCGTGCTAACCCGGCCCGACTCCTCCCCCCCCCCGAGTCGGCCGTGGGGACGACCCCCGCTCTCCCCCCCGGCGGGGGTCGTCGCATGTCCGGATACTTTTCCCTCCTCTTCTCCCGCCCGTGAGGCCGTCCTGTGCCCTCGCGGGCATTTCTCTGCCCCCTCATAGGAATCGTCACGTTGTGTAGCCGTCGTGCTGCGCTGTGAGGGTCGTGCGGGCCTCCCCTGTTCGGGTGACGGCGATATTCACAACGGTCGGGTCGTCCACAGTTTTCGACCAAGATCCACACGATTTCCGAGATCGCCGCACCGTGATTCCAGCGCGTCCGACGGCGGCGAGTTCCTGGCCGGTTCGGTTTCTCGGGCGTCGCGGCCGGTTTTCGCCGACCGCTCATTCGGCGGCCGACGGCCGGCACTTCACACAGGACTTGAACACGGGCGTCCAGGACACGGGCGGGGCCGACGAGCGCCGAGGCGCGGCCCGCACACCGTCCCGGACGCGGCGAAGGGGGATGGAGATCATGGCGGGAGCCATCACCGACGAGCGGCGGCCGGCCGGCGACGGACGGCAGGGCAGGCCGCTGATCGTCACCGAGGACGTGGACCTCCTGGACGACCTGCTGCGCCTGTGCGCGGCCGCCGGCGCCAGACCGGAGGTCCACCACGGCGTGCCGGAGGGCCGGGGCCGCTGGGAGGCGGCACCGCTCGTACTCGTCGGCGACGACGCGGCGCGTCGACTGCGCGGGGCCGTCCGCCGACGGGGGGTCGTGCTCATCGGGAAGGACCAGGACGACTCCGGGGTGTGGCAGCGTGCCGTGCAGATCGGCGCCGACCACGTGCTGATGCTGCCCGACGGCGAGCAATGGCTCGTCGACCGCATCGCCGACGTCGCCGAAGGGGTCGGCAGGCCCGCGCTCACCGTCGGCGTGATCGGCGGGCGCGGCGGCGCCGGGGCGTCCACCCTGGCCTGTGCGCTCGCCGTGACCTCGGCGCGGCAGGGCAGGCGCACCCTCCTCGTCGACGCCGATCCGCTGGGCGGCGGGCTCGACGTGCTCCTCGGCGGGGAGAACGCCGAGGGACTGCGCTGGCCCGCGTTCGCCGCCTCGCGAGGCAGGGTCGGCGGCGGCGCCCTGGAGGAGTCCCTTCCCGAACTGCACTCCCTACGGGTCCTCAGCTGGGACCGGGGCGACGCCGTCGCCATCCCGCCCCAGGCCGTGCGCGCGGTCCTCGCCGCCGGCCGGCGGCGCGGCGGGGCGGTCGTCGTCGACCTGCCGCGCCGCATCGACGAAGGCGTCGCCGAGGCCCTCGCCCAGATCGACATCGGCCTGCTGGTGGTCCCCGCCGAGCTGCGTGCCGTCGCGGCCGCCTCCCGGGTCGCCTCAGCCTTCGGCATGGTCCTGCGTGACCTGCGCCTGGCGGTCCGGGGCCCCTACGCGCCGGGCCTCGACGACCAGGACATCGCCCGCCTCCTCGGCCTGCCACTCGTCGGCGACGTCCCCGCCGAGCCGGACCTCCACGACGCCGCGAAACCACCAGGAGGCATCGCCCGCGGCCCGCTGGCCCGCTTCTGCGAGGGCTTCTGGGAGCGGGTGGCCGTGGGGAGTGAAGCGGCGTGAACGGGGGAGCGGCGGGAGCCGGGCGCGCGATGTGGGGCGCCGGACGGCGGTGCGAGGGCCCTGGCCGGCGGCTCGGGCGCGGGATGACGTGGAGCGGAGGTGAGGGCCGGTGAGCGGGGTGCTCGACGAAGGGCTTCTGGACGGTGTGCGGCAGTGGCTCGTCGAGAGCGGGGCCGAGCCGACGCCGGCCCGCGTGGCGCAGGCGCTGCGCGAGCGCGGCCGGGTGCTCGGGGACGCCGAGGTGCTCGGGGCAGCCGAGCGGTTGCGGTCGGAGTTGGTGGGGAGTGGCCCTCTGGAGCCGCTGCTCGCCGACCCGTCGGTCACCGACGTGCTGGTGTCGGCGCCCGACCGGGTGTGGGTGGACCGCGGTGGCGGCCTGGAACTGACCGGGATCTCCTTCCCGGACGCGGCTGCCGTACGGCGGCTCGCGCAGCGCCTGGCGGCCGTCGCCGGACGCCGCCTCGACGACGCCCGGCCGTGGGTCGACGCACGGCTCCCTGACGGCACCCGTCTCCACGCGGTACTGCCCCCGGTGGCGGTGGGCTCCACCTGCCTGTCCCTGCGGGTCGTCCGGCCACGGGCGTTCACGCTCGCCGAACTGGCGGCTGCGGGCACGGTGCCGCCGGGCGGCGACCGGGTGCTGCGAGCGCTGATCCGCTCCCGGCTGTCGTACGTCATCAGCGGCGGCACGGGCACCGGCAAGACGACCCTGCTGAGCGCGCTCCTCGGCCTGGTCGACCCCGGCGAGCGGATCGTGCTCGCCGAGGACTCGGCGGAACTGCGGCCCGACCATCCGCATGTGGTGCGGCTGGAGGGCAGACCGGCCAACCAGGAGGGCGTCGGCCTCGTCGAACTCCAGGACCTGGTGCGGCAGGCACTGCGGATGCGCCCCGACCGGCTGGTCGTCGGCGAGGTCCGCGGCCCTGAGGTCGTGTCTCTGCTGGCCGCCTTGAACACGGGCCACGAGGGCGGTTGCGGCACCCTCCACGCCAACGCGGCCGGACAGGTACCGGCCCGGCTGGAGGCGCTCGGGACGGCCGCAGGGCTCGACCGGGCCGCGCTGCACAGCCAACTGGCGGCCGCGCTCTCGGTGGTCCTGCACCTGGTGCGGGACCGGAACGGGCGGCGCCGGATCGCCGAGGTCCATGTGCTGGAGCGCGACGCGTCGGGGCTGGTCGTCACCGTCCCCGCCCTGCGATGGGGCGCGGAGGCGTTCGTGCACGAGCGGGGCTGGGAGCGGCTGCGGGGGCTGCTCCGGGGCGAACTGCGGGAAGGGAGCGGGTCCTGTGACGGGCGTCGATGAGGCGTCGACGGGCGTGGCCCTGGTGTGTGCCGGGGCGGCGGCCTGGATGGTGGGCGGCGGCCGGGACGGCGTCGCTCGACGGGCCCGGTCCCTGCTGGCCGGGGGCGGGGCGATCGGATCGCCGCCCTGGCAGAGGGTCCTCGGCCGGGCGCGGCGGCTCGGGTTCGAGTGGTGGGCGCCGGTGGCGGGGCTGCTCCTCGCGCTGCTGGGTGCCTCCGTGCTGCCGGTCCTCGCCGGGGCGGCCGGGGTGCCGCTCCTGCGGCGGGTGCGGCGGGCGGCGGAGGAGCGCCGGGTCCGCGAGCGGCGCGGGGAAGCCGTGGTCGCGCTGTGCGCGGCGCTCGCCGGGGAGGTGCGGGCCGGACGGCAGCCGGGAGAGGCGTTGCTGCGGGCCGCACGGGACTCCGGCGGGCTCGGCGACGCGCAGGCGGTGGTGTTGGCGGCGGCCCGGTTCGGCGGGGACGTGCCGGGCGCGCTCGCCGACGCGGCGCGGCAACCGGGCGCCGACGGGCTGCTGGGGCTCGCCGCGTGCTGGCGGGTGGCCGTCGACCGGGGCGCGGGCCTCGCCGCCGGGCTCGACCGCCTGGAGGGCGCCCTGCGCGCCGAGCGGGACCAGCGGGCGGACCTGCGCGCCCAGTTGGCCGGCTCCCGCTCGACGGCGGTGATGCTCGCCGGGCTCCCGGTGCTGGGCCTGCTGCTCGGCACCGCCCTCGGCGCGGACCCGCTGCACGTGGTGCTGCACAGTGCGGCCGGGCTGGGCTGCCTGGTGGTCGGCGTGGTGCTGGAGGGCGCGGGCCTGTGGTGGGCGCTGCGGATCGTACGGGGAGCGGAGGCGGCATGAACGAGGAAGTCGTCCACAGGCTGGGGGTGACCCTGTGCGTCCTCGTGGGCCTGTGGTGGCCGGCCCGGTGGCTGGCCGCCGCACGGCGCCGACGGCGCCTGCTCGCCCGGCTGCACGCGGTCTTGGCCCTGGCCGCCGCTCCGCCCCGACGGCCCCTCGCCCTGCGGGGCGCCGTACGGCGCTGGCTGCCGGTCGTCGGCGGGGTGTGCGCCGGGTGGGTGCTGATCGGGGGCCTCCCGGGGCTCGCGCTGGGGCTCGCTGCCGGTACGGGGGTCTGGCAGTGGCTACGGCGGACCCGGAGGGCGGACGGCCCGTCGACGGAGGCGTTCGACGCGGCGGAGGCCGCCCGGCAACTGCCCCTCGCCGCCGATCTGCTGGCCGCCTGCATCGCGGCCGGCGCAAGCCCCGTCGTGGCCGCCCGGGCCGTTGGTGAGGCCCTGGGCGGGCCGGTGGGGGAGCGGCTGGCCAGAGGGGCGGCGGAGGCCCGCCTCGGGGGCGAACCGGCGGACGCGTGGCGCGCGTTGGCCGCCCTCCCTGGGGCCGGTCCGCTGGCCCGCCTCCTGGAACGGGCCGACCAGACCGGCGTACCGGCCGCCGCCCCGGTCGCCCGCCTCGCCGCCGAGGCACGCGCCGACGGGGGCCGCGCCGCGACGGAACGGGCCCGTCGAGCGGCCGTGATGGTCACCGCACCGGTCGGCCTGTGCTTCCTGCCCGCGTTCATCGCGGTGGGAGTGCTGCCGGTGGTGATCGGCCTGGCGGACGGGCTGTTGGGAGGGGGTGGTGGGGGGTGAGGGCTGGGAGCAAGCCCGGCGACTGATGACCGATGGCTGGCGGTCCAAGACCAGTGATCTGCGAACGAGCGACTACGAACCGAACGAGCAACGTAACAAGACCTCACGGGGGTTGAGATGTACAAGGCAGTGCGGGATGCGATGCGGGTCCGGCTGATGGGCGCCCTGATGCGTCGGGTGCGAGCGGCACGGAGGGACGCCGGAATGGTGACGTCCGAGTACGCCGTCGGCATCATCGCGGCGGTGGCCTTCGCCGCGGTGCTCTACAAGGTGGTGACCAGCGGGCAGGTCCAGGCGGAGCTGCAGGAGATCGTCGGGCGGGCCCTCAGTGGCGGGGCGTGAGCCACGGCGGCGTGGCAGGGCCCTGGGCGGCGACCAGGGGTTCGTGACGGCCGAGGCGGCCATGGCCCTGCCCGTGCTGGTGCTGTTCGCGATGGCCCTCGTGTGGGCCCTGCTCGCGGCCTGCGCCCAGATCCAGTGCGTGGACGCGGCGCGGGTCGGGGCCCGCGCCGCGGCCCGCCAGGACCCACCGGGCGCGGTCGCGGCCATGGCCCGGCGCGCGGCGCCCGACGGGGCGCGGGTCAGCGTCGGCCGGGACGGCGATTACGTCCGCGTCGTCGTCTCGGTCCGCTCCCCGGGCCCCGGCGGCCTGGGCCTGGACCTGAGCCATACGGCCGTGGCCCTGGCGGAGGAGACGGTGGGGGTGGAGAGCGGATGAGAATGTCGCCGAACGCCCGCCCGCCCGCGTCCTCGACCGCCCGTTCGGACAGAGGGTCCGCGACCGTCTGGGTCGTCGGTGTGCTGGTCGTGCTGTGTGCCGTCTTCGGAGCCGTGCTCGCGATGGGGCAGGTGGTGGTGATCCGGCACCGTGCGGCCGGCGCGGCCGATCTCGCGGCACTGGCCGCCGCCGACCACTGGATGAAGGGCGGTGAGGGCGCCTGCGCGACGGCCGACAGGGTGGCACGGGCGCAAGGAAGCCGGATCGTGAGCTGCGAGGTGGAGGGGGAGATCGCGGACGTCACGGCGGCGTCGGGCACCGGCCTGCTGACCGCCGAGGCCAGGGCGAGAGCGGGGCCGCCGATGTCAGCACCGGGCCAGGGGCCCGCACGGGCGACGTCGAGGGCGCGGGGAAGCCGGGACCACAGCGGCCCCGCCTCCCTGCGCCACCCAGCCCTTCTACGTTGCCCAGCCCTTCTACGTCGCTCAGCCCTCCCAGGCCGCCCCGCCCCCTACGTCGCCCCACCCTCCCCCGGAGCCCCCCGCAGCAGTTCCGTGAGGAGGCGTACCGCTCCCCGCTTGTGCAAGGGGTCGTTGCCGTTGCCGCACTTGGGGGACTGGATGCAGGACGGGCACCCGGCGTCGCATTCGCACGCGGCGATGGCCTGGCGGGTGGCGTCGAGCCAGGACGCGGCCGTGTGGAAGGCCCGCTCGGCGAAGCCCGCGCCGCCCGGGTGGCCGTCGTAGACGAAGACCGTCGGCAGCAGGGTGTCGGGGTGGAGCGGCACGGAGACGCCGCCGATGTCCCAGCGGTCGCAGGTGGCGAAGAGGGGCAGCATGCCGATCGACGCGTGCTCGGCGGCGTGCAGGGCACCGCCGAGGATCTCGGGATTGATGCGGGCCGCGTCGAGCTGGTCCTCGGTGACGGTCCACCAGACGGCACGGGTGCGCAGCGTACGAGGAGGGAGATCGAGTTTGGACTCGCCGAGGACCTCGCCGGTGATGAGCCGACGACGCAGGAAGGAGACGACCTGGTTGGTGACCTCGACGGAGCCGTAGCAGAGCCGGCCGTCGCCCCAGGAGATCTCGGTGTCCGTCTCCAGGACGGAGATGGAGGTCGTGTCACGGGCGACCGTCGAATAGGGCGGCTCGGCCTGTTCGACCAGGGCGACGGAGTCGTCGAGGTCCAGTTCGCGCACCAGGTACGTACGGCCCTGGTGCAGATGGACCGCGCCCTCGTGGACGGTGGTGTGGGCGGCGCCCGCGTCGACCGTGCCGAGGAGGCGACCGGTGGCGGCCTCGACGACCTGGACGGGGCGGCCGCCCTGGCCCCGGATGTCGGCGAGGTCGGCGGCCCGTTCCCGGCGGGTCCAGTGCCAGGCCTTGCTGCGGCGGCGCAGCAGCTGGGCGGCCTCCAGCTGCGGCAGGAGTTCCTCGCAGGCGGGGCCGAACAGCGCGAAGTCCTCCTCCGTCAGGGGCAGCTCGGCGGCGGCCGCGCACAGGTGGGGGGCGAGGACGTAGGGGTTGTCGGGGTCGAGGACCGTCGACTCCACCGGTTGGTCGAACAGGGCCTCGGGATGGTGGACCAGGAACGTGTCCAGCGGATCGTCGCGGGCCACTAGGACGGCGAGGGCGCCCTGGCCGGAGCGTCCGGCACGGCCCGCCTGCTGCCACAGGGAGGCGCGGGTGCCCGGGTAGCCGGCGATGAGGACGGCGTCGAGGCCGGAGATGTCGACGCCGAGTTCCAGGGCGGTGGTGGCGGCGAGGCCGAGGAGCTCACCGGAGTGGAGGGCGCGTTCCAGGGCGCGGCGTTCCTCGGGGAGGTAGCCGCCTCGGTAGGCGGCCACGCGCCGGGCCAGGGAGCGGTCGACCTCGGCGAGGCGTTCCTGGGCGATCACGGAGATCAGCTCCGCGCCGCGCCGGGAGCGCACGAAGGCGACCGAGCGGATGCCCTGGACGGTGAGGTCGGTCAGCAGGTCGGCCGTCTCGGCGGTCGCGGTACGCCGTACGGGGGCACCCTTCTCGCCCTGCAACTCGGTGAGCGGGGGCTCCCAGAGGGCGAACACCAGTTCACCGCGGGGCGAGGCGTCGTCGGCGACCTCGGTCACCCGGACGCCGGTGAGGCGGCCTGCGGCGACGGAGGGCTCGGCGGCGGTGGCGGAGGCGAGAAGGAAGACGGGATCGGCGCCGTAGCGGGCGCACAGACGGCGTAGGCGGCGCAGCACCTGGGCGACGTGGGAGCCGAAGACGCCGCGGTAGGTGTGGCACTCGTCGATCACGACGTACTTGAGGGCGCGCAGGAAGGAGGACCAGCGGGGGTGGGACGGGAGGATACCCAGATGGAGCATGTCGGGGTTGGTGAGGACGTAGTTGGCGTACTGGCGGATCCACTCGCGTTCCTCGACGGGGGTGTCGCCGTCGTACACGGCTGGGCGTACGGCATTGCCCAGAGGGTGTGAAAGTTCCTTCACCGACCGGCACTGGTCCGCCGCGAGGGCCTTGGTCGGGGCCAGATACAGGGTGGTGGCCCCGCGGCCGTTGGGGGCCTCGGAGCCGTCCAGAAGTCGTGACAGCACCGGCACGAGGTAGGCCAGGGACTTGCCGGAGGCGGTGCCGGTGGCGACGACCACCGACTCGCCGTCGAGGGCGTGCTCGGCGACCCGTGCCTGGTGGGCCCAGGGATGTTCGATTCCGGCGCGCTGGACGGCGGCGATGACCTCGGCGCGGATCCGGTCCGGCCAGACGGCATGGCGACCCGCACGTGGGGGCACATGCTCCGTATGAGTGATGCGCGAAGCCCGGCTCGGTCCCGAGGCGAGCCGGTCCAGGACCTCGCCCGGCGAGGGGCTGGGTGCGGTGTCCGTCGAGGATCGATCGGATCGGTGATTCTTGGCCATCGGCACCGAGTGTGTCACCGACGTGACGGACAATGGAGCCAAGGCGTCGTGCACGCCTGCCGGTAAGTGATTGAATGCCATCGCGGCTGGCGAACCGTCCCGGGGGCTTTCAAGCCGAGGTGTCCCGAGGGGCGAACGCTCGATAGCAAGGTGCTGGAGGATCCGTGGACCTGTCCCTGTCGACCCGTACCGTCGGCGATCGTACGGTCGTCGAGGTCGGTGGCGAAATCGACGTTTATACCGCGCCCAAGCTGCGTGAGCAGCTGGTCGAGCTGGTCAACGACGGGAGTTTCCACCTCGTCGTCGACATGGAGGGCGTCGACTTCCTCGACTCCACCGGGCTCGGCGTTCTGGTGGGCGGCCTGAAGCGAGTACGGGCCCATGAGGGCTCGCTGCGCCTGGTCTGCAACCAGGAGCGCATTTTGAAGATCTTCCGCATCACCGGTCTGACCAAGGTGTTCCCCATTCACACCTCGGTCGAGGAAGCGGTTGCGGCCACCGACTGATGACGTCCCTCCGGGCCTCGTGCCCGGAAGCGCCACAGACAAGTCAAGTGAGGGGACCGGGCCCGAGGGCCCGGCCCTTCGACCGCACGCCCGTAGTTCCGAGGGGGATGCATGGCCACCGTTGAACTCCGCTTCAGCGCGCTGCCCGAGCACGTCCGTACCGCCCGACTGGTGGCGGCCGCGGTGGCGCGCAGGGCCGGAGTGGACGAGGCCGTCCTCGACGAGGTCAGGTTGGCCGTCGGCGAGGCGTGCACCCGTGCCGTGGGGCTGCATCGCAGCAGTGGCGTCTCGGCGCCGGTGCATGTGTCGCTGATCGAGGAGGAGAAGCAGTTCTCCATCGAGGTCGGCGACGAGGCGCCCCACACCGTCCCCGGCGCCAAGGCGTCGGGTGCCGGGGGCGAGGCGGAGGTGGACAGCGAGGAGGACGACATGGGCCTCGCGGTCATCAGCGGCCTCGTCGACGACATGGAGGTCAGCACCGGGGAGAACGGCGGACTGATCCGTATGAGCTGGCCGACCACGCCGCCCACCGCGGTGCTGACCTGACTCCTCGCAACTTCAAGCATTACCCCGAAGGGCCCTGCTGAGCAGGGCCCTTTCCTTTTCTTCTGATCAACGTTCATCGGTACACCAGAATTCGTGAAGTAATTCACGATCAATGGCGCGATAATTTGATCAAGCGTCAATGCCTTTGAGGTGTTACTTCTTTCGAGTAATGTGACCGGGTGCGGATCATTTGCTGATGGGCATGCGAAGGCTAATTCCGTTTCCCGTGCACTGTTTTGATCAGGGTCCGCTCCCTAGAATCCGTCCACATCTTGAGCTCAGCCCAAGCGTCAAGGAGGACGAATGGCGGGGCTTTCTACCCCTCAGCGGTTTGACCACCCCACGAACTTCGCAGCCGCAGTGCTGACCGACGACAACCGGATCATCGTCATGGTGATCGGAGTCGTGGCGCTGGCCGCGCTCGTCGTCGCCGGAGTCCTGGTGCGCCAGGTGCTCGCGGCGGGCGAGGGCACCGACAGCATGAAGAAGATCGCGGCTGCCGTACAGGAAGGCGCGAACGCCTATCTGGCCCGGCAGTTGCGCACGCTCGGCGTTTTCGCCATCGTCGTGTTCTTCCTGCTCATGCTGCTGCCCGCGGACGACTGGAATCAGCGCGCCGGCCGATCGGTGTTCTTCTTGATCGGCGCGGCGTTCTCGGCGGCCACGGGTTATATCGGCATGTGGCTCGCCGTGCGCAGCAATGTGCGCGTCGCGGCGGCGGCCCGGGAGGCGACACCGGCGGAAGGTGAACCGGAAAAGGATCTCACCACGGTTTCGCACAAGGCGATGAAGATCGCATTTCGCACGGGCGGCGTCGTCGGCATGTTCACGGTGGGGCTCGGTCTGCTGGGCGCCTCCTGTGTGGTGCTGGTGTACGCGGCCGACGCGCCGAAGGTGCTGGAAGGTTTCGGCCTGGGTGCCGCCCTCATCGCCATGTTCATGAGGGTCGGCGGCGGCATCTTCACCAAGGCCGCCGACGTCGGCGCCGACCTGGTCGGCAAGGTCGAGCAGGGCATTCCGGAGGACGACCCGCGCAATGCCGCGACCATCGCCGACAACGTGGGCGACAACGTCGGCGACTGCGCGGGCATGGCGGCCGACCTCTTCGAGTCGTACGCGGTGACGCTCGTCGCCGCGCTGATCCTCGGCAAGGCGGCCTTCGGCGACTCCGGACTGGCCTTCCCGCTGATCGTCCCCGCGATCGGCGTCCTCACCGCGATGGTCGGCATCTTCGCGGTGGCGCCACGCCGGACCGACCGCAGCGGTATGTCGGCGATCAACCGCGGCTTCTTCATCTCCGCGGTGATCTCGCTGGCCCTGGTCGCGCTCGCCGTCTACGCCTATCTGCCGTCGACGTACGCCGGCCTGGAGGGCGTCAGCGACCAGTCGATCCTCGACAAGGGCGGCGACCCGCGGATCCTCGCGCTCGTGGCGGTGGCCATCGGCATCGTGCTGGCCGCGCTGATCCAGCAGCTGACCGGCTACTTCACCGAGACCACCCGGCGTCCCGTGCGGGACATCGGCAAGACCTCGCTCACCGGCCCGGCCACCGTCGTCCTCGCCGGTATCTCCGTCGGTCTGGAATCGGCCGTCTACACCGCCCTGCTGATCGGCCTCGGCGTGTACGGGGCGTTCCTGCTCGGCGGCACGTCGATCATGCTCGCGCTGTTCGCGGTGGCGCTCGCCGGCACCGGTCTGCTGACCACCGTCGGCGTCATCGTCGCCATGGACACCTTCGGACCCGTCTCCGACAACGCGCAGGGCATCGCCGAGATGTCCGGCGACGTCGAGGGCGCGGGCGCGCAGGTGCTCACCGACCTGGACGCCGTCGGCAACACCACCAAGGCCATCACCAAGGGCATCGCCATCGCCACGGCCGTGCTCGCGGCGGCGGCGCTGTTCGGCTCGTACCGGGACGCGATCGTCACCGCGGCGAACGACGTGGGCGAGAAAGTCTCCGGCGCCGACGCGCCCATGAACCTGATGATGGACATCTCGCAGCCCAACAACCTCGTCGGGCTCATCGCGGGCGCCGCGGTCGTCTTCCTCTTCTCGGGGCTGGCGATCAACGCGGTCTCGCGGTCCGCGGGCGCGGTGGTCTACGAGGTCCGGCGGCAGTTCCGGGAGAAGCCCGGGATCATGGACTACAGCGAGAAGCCGGAGTACGGCAGGGTTGTCGACATCTGCACCAAGGACGCCCTCAGGGAACTCGCCACGCCCGGGCTGCTCGCCGTCATGGCGCCCATCGCGATCGGGTTCACGCTCGGGGTCGGCGCGCTGGGCGCGTATCTCGCGGGCGCGATCGGCACCGGGACGCTGATGGCGGTGTTCCTCGCCAACTCCGGTGGCGCGTGGGACAACGCCAAGAAGCTCGTCGAGGACGGCCACCACGGCGGCAAGGGAAGCGAGGCCCACGCCGCGACCGTGATCGGCGACACCGTCGGCGACCCCTTCAAGGACACCGCGGGCCCGGCGATCAACCCGCTGCTGAAGGTGATGAACCTGGTCGCGCTGCTCATCGCTCCCGCCGTCGTCCAGTTCAGCTACGGCGACGACAAGAGCGTCGGGCTGCGCGTCACCATCGCCGTCCTCTCGATCGCCGTGATCGTCGGCGCGGTGTACGTCTCCAAGCGGCGCGGGATCGCCGTGGGTGACGAAGACAACTCCGAGCCGCTGGCCAAGTCGGCGGACCCCGCGGTGGTTTCGTAGACGGCCATACGAAGGGTGGGGCGAGACCCCAGCTCAAAGGGCGGGCGGGCGGCACGTGTTGATGTGCCGCCCGCCCGCTCCGCTGTGTGCGGCGCCAACCCGTGAGCCTTCTCTCTCTTGGTGCAAATGGTTACAAAATGATAGATAGAGGGGGCTCGGCACACAGGTGGCTCCCGTCCTCCGTGTATGTTCCGGGGCCGAGAGCCATGGAAGGGACCGATCCGGTGAACAAGAAGCTCGCGGCCGCACTGTCCGGCGGTGCGGTACTGGCACTGGCGCTGTCCGGGTGCAGCAGCGGCGACGAGACGAACGACAAGCTGAACTCCTGGGCCAAGCAGGTCTGCGACGACGTACAGCCGCAGATCAAGAAGATCGCGGCGGCCAACGCCTCGATCCAGAAGGAGACCTCGGACGACAGCGCGCCTGCCGACGTCCAGAAGGCCGACTCCCAGGGCTTCCAGGACATCTCCGACGCCTACAAGGCCATGGCGACGGCCATCCAGCAGGCCGGGGCGCCGAACGTCGACGACGGCGAGAAGAAGCAGAAGGCCGCGGTCGCCGAGCTGAACCAGCTGTCCACCGCGTACGCCGAGCTGAAGAAGAAGTCCGACGCGCTGAACACGAAGGACCAGGCGAAGTTCGCCGACGGGCTCGAGGGCGTCGCCACGGAGCTGGAGAAGCTCAGCAAGACCGGCAGCAACGCCCTGAAGGAGCTGGAGAAGGGCGAGGTGGGCCAGGCGATGGCCGAGCAGCCGAGCTGCAAGTCCGCGACCTCGTCCGTCTCGGTGTCGGCGGGCGCCACCCAGAGCTGACGACTCCGGAGCCCGGGCGACCCCGGCACGGGGCCACGGACGCCCGGGCGGTACGACCGGCCGCGGCCCGCACGGCTGATGACCGGGCCCGCACGGCTGATGACCGGCGCGCCCGGTCGACCGTCCGCGCGGCTGACGGCGGCGCGACCGGCCATGGGCCCGGACGGCTGACGGCGGCGCGCCCGGCCGTGGTCCGCGCGACGGATGGC
>NZ_JAMGBG010000071.1 GCF_023516595.1 Streptomyces neyagawaensis
GGGGCCGACGGAGGGGCGGCCGGTGGAGCGGCCCGGGGAGCGGCCGGCGGGGTCGACGCGGGCTCGGTCGGTGAGGCGGGCGGCGCAGTCGGGGCGCCCGGGCCGGCGGGCGCGTCCGGTGCCGGGGGCGCCGAGGGGACCGGTATGCGTTCCCGCCCGCACTTCATGCAGTAACGCGCGTCGTCGGGGCCGGGGGCCCCGCAGTGCGGACAGTAGGACGTCATGGAACGCTCCGTCATCCAGAGAACTCGTGCCGTGATCGGACGTGGGCACACGGGTGCCGCGTGTGCGGTGACGTATCAAACGGACGGCGTTTTCCGTTGACCGGTTCCCATCAACAGGGCGCCCTCTGAGGCTTCCCCCTTACGGGTGAACCTTGAACCCCCGGTGCAGGGCGACGACCCCTCCGGTGAGGTTCCGCCACGCGACCTTGCCCCAGCCGGCCTTCTGCAGCCGCTCGGCGAGACCGGCCTGGTCGGGCCAGGCGCGGATGGATTCGGCGAGGTACACGTACGCGTCGGGGTTGGACGACACGGCGCGCGCGGTCGGCGGCAGCGCCCGCATCAGGTACTCGGTGTAGACGGTCCGGAACGGCGCCCAGGTCGGGTGCGAGAACTCGCAGATCACGACCCGCCCGCCGGGCTTGGTCACCCGGTGCATCTCGCGCAGCGCGGCGTCCGTGTCCTGGACGTTCCGCAGGCCGAAGGAGATGGTCACCGCGTCGAAGGTGTCGTCCTTGAACGGCAGCCGGGTGGCGTCGCCCGCGGTGAACGGCAGCCAGGGGGTGCGTTCCTTGCCCACCCGGAGCATGCCGAGGGAGAAGTCGCAGGGGACGACGTACGCGCCGGTCCGTGCGAAGGGCTGTGAGGAGGTGCCGGTGCCGGCCGCCAGGTCCAGGACCTTCTGGGCGGGGCGGGCGTCCACCGCCCGCGCGACCTCCTTGCGCCAGCGCCGGTCCTGCCCGAGGGACAGCACGTCGTTGGTCAGGTCGTACCGTTCCGCCACTCGGTCGAACATCGAGGCGACTTCGTGCGGCTGCTTGTCCAGGGATGCGCGGGTCACGGGCCCATTGTGGCAGTAGGGGCCGAGCGGCCTCGCAGCGCCCGTCCCGGCGACCACGGCGTGGCGCGCGGCCCGGTGTGATTGGTTTCCCGCGTGAGCAGCATGAGGAATGTCCCGAAACCGGCCGCCCCACTGATATCCGCGATATCCGCGATCTCTGCGATATCCGTGATGTCCGCGCTGGTCCTGGCGTGCGCGGGCTGCGCCACGGGGCCGACGGAGTCCGCCTCCGCGCCGAGCGGGGCGCCGAGGACACCCGACGCGAAGGCGACGGCCGCCGAGAAGGCGGCGGGGACCTCCACGGTGTACGCCCCCTACGTGGACGCCACGGAGGCGTCCGACCTCGACGACGCCGGGTCGGCGGCGGCGTACCAGCTCGCCTTCGTGATCGCCGACGGCGACGCGTGCGAGCCCGCGTGGAACGGGACCACCCCCCTCGGCGACAGGGCGGTGAAGTCCCGTGTCGCGGCGCTGACGGAGTCCGGGGCGTCGGTGCGGGTGTCCTTCGGCGGGGCGTCGGGGACGGAACTGGCCGGCGCCTGCGACGACGCGGACGACCTCGCCGACGCGTACGGCGCGGCACTGGACGCCGCCGGCGCGACGGCCGCCGACTTCGACGTCGAGGGGGACGCGCTGAAGGACTCCGACGCGGTGGACCTGCGGTCCGAGGCGATCGCCCGCCTCCAGCGGGATCGGCCCCGCCTCACCGTCTCGTTCACGCTCCCCGTGATGCCGTCCGGCCTCGACGACGACGCCCTCGCCCTGCTCCACTCGGCGAATGACGCGTCCGTCGAGGTCTCCACCGTCAACATCATGACCATGAACTACGCCAGTTCGTACGACGGCGACATGGGCGACTACGCGGAGCGGGCCGCGAGGGCCACGCACCGACAGGTGCGGGACGTCTTCGAAACGTCCCCGGCCACGGCGTGGAGGGCTCTCGCCCTCACTTCGATGCTCGGCGTCAACGACGTGGAGAACGAGACGTTCACGCTGGAGGACGCGGCGCAGGTCAGGAAGTTCGCGGAGGAGAAGGGGATCGCCTGGGTCTCCATGTGGGCGACGTTCCGGGACCGGGAGTGCGGGGACGGGGCGAGTGACGCCCTGACCGACTGCAGCGGGGTCGAGCAGGAGGCCGGCGCGTTCGCGGAGGCGTTCTCGGGATGAGCGGGGCGGCGGCCCCCGCGGTCAGCGGTGCCCGTGTCGTCAGCGGTGCCCGTGTCGTCAACGGTGCCCGTGTCGTCAACGGCGCCCGTGTCGTCAGCGGCGGCGGTGCACCAGGCGGCCCGCGCAGACCGTCGCCACACAGGTGCCCGCCTCGTCGAAGACCGCCAGGTCCGCCCGGCCGTCGTCGACGATCGCCGGCGGGCGGGGAGCGGCGAGCACGACGACGTCGTTCCGTTCGGCGGCGGCGCGGAGTTCGGGGGTGTCCGTGTGGTCCGCCAGCACGGCGGTCGCCCCGGACTTCAGCACCACGTGGACGCGTTCCCTTGGGGTGGGCGCGTCAGGGAGGGGGCCCTCGTGGACGCGGGCGGGGCCGAGCACACCGGGCCACCGGCGCACGCGGGCGCCCGGGAACCGCTCCTGGATCTCCTCCAGTGGTCCCGCGGCCCGGACCCGGATGCCCTCGACGACCACGGCGCCGTCCTTGACGGGCTCCGGGTCGTCCCAGGTGAGGCGTACCTCGTCGGCGGCGTGGATCGTCAGCATGCGAGGGCTAGTTGGACGCGAGGATCTTCAGCTCGGGGTGGGCCGTGCCGCCCTCGATCGCCGTGGACGAGATGTGGGACTGGACGCGCGCGTCGACCGGGTCGTTCGCCGGGTCGTCGTGGACGACGAGGTGTTCGTACGTCGTGGAGCGCTGGGCCGGGACCCGCCCCGCCGTGCGGATCATGTCGATCATTTCCTGGAGGTTGGAGCGGTGCTTGGCACCGGCCGCCGAGACGACGTTCTCCTCCAGCATGACCGAGCCGAGGTCGTCCGCGCCGTAGTGCAGCGTGAGCTGGCCCGCGTCCTGGCCGGTCGTCAGCCAGGAGCCCTGGATGTGGGCGATGTTGTCCATGAAGAGCCGGGAGATCGCGATCATCCGCAGGTACTCGAAGATCGTGGCCTGGGTGCGGCCCTTCAGATGGTTGTTCATCGGCTGGTAGAGGTACGGGATGAACGCGCGGAACCCGCCCGTGCGGTCCTGTACGTCACGGATCATGCGCAGGTGCTCGATGCGCTCGGCGTTGGTCTCACCGGTGCCCATCAGCATGGTGGAGGTGGACTCCACACCCAGGTTGTGCGCGGTCTCCATGATCTCCAGCCAACGCTCACCGGACTCCTTGAGCGGCGCGATGGCCTTGCGGGGACGCTCGGGGAGCAGCTCCGCGCCGGCGCCCGCGAAGGAGTCGAGGCCGGCGGCGTGGATCCGCTGGATCGCCTCCTCGACGCTCACCTTGGAGATCCTGGCCATGTGCTCGACCTCGGAGGCTCCGAGGGAGTGGATGACCAGCTGCGGGAACTCCTTCTTGATGGCGGCGAAGTGCTTCTCGTAGTAGTCGACGCCGTAGTCCGGGTGGTGGCCGCCCTGGAACATGATCTGGGTGCCGCCGAGTTCGACGGTCTCCGCGCAGCGGCGCAGGATGTCGTCGAGGTCGCGGGTCCAGCCCTTGTCCTTGGCCGTGGGCGGGGCGTAGAACGCGCAGAACTTGCACGCCGTCACGCAGACGTTGGTGTAGTTGATGTTGCGCTCGATGATGTACGTCGCGATGTGCTCGGTGCCCGCGTAACGGCGGCGGCGGACGGCGTCGGCGGCGGAGCCGAGCGCGTGCAGCGGAGCATCGCGGTAGAGGTCGAGCGCCTCCTCCGGTGTGATCCGCCCACCCTCGGCGGCACGGTCGAGAACGGACTGGAGGTCGGCCTTCTCGGTCACCGGGAGCGTCCCTTTCGTAAGGGTTGGACGGACCACGCCAGCCTACGCCAGCCGCCGCGCACGGCCGACGTCAGCCCGGACGTCCCCGGACCTCACGCCGCGTACGCCTCCAGGAGCAGGCCCAGGTACGCCCCCGCGATCATGAACGGCCCCAGGGCGACGAGTTGTCGGCGTGCCGCCCGACCGCGGACGGCCTGGACGACGGTCCAGACACTGCCGACGAGCGCGCCGGCGAAGGTGCCGACGTACAGGGCGCCCCAGCCGTACCAGCCGAGAACCGCGCCCAGGCCCACGGCGAGCTTCACATCGCCGAAGCCGAGGGCGAGGGGGCGGATGAGGAAGAGAAGGAAGTACGCGCCGCCGAGCGTGAGGGCGCCCAACGCCGCGGTGCGCCACTCGCCCGCGTGTTCGGGGAGGAGGGCGGCGCCGCCCAGGAGGAGGAGCGCGAGGGCGGCGAACGGGAGGGTCAGCGGGTCGGGGAGGCGCTGAACCTTGAGGTCGATCAGGACGAGCAGAACGCCGAGCGGGGCGAGAACGAACCAGACGCCGAGCTCCGGGCGTACGCCGGTGGCCAGGGCGAGCGTGACACAGACGAGGGAGGTGAGGGCGGCGAGGGTGCGGGTGCTTGGACCGTAGGTGCAGGGGGTGGGGGCCGTGGAGTCAAGGATTGCTGTGGCGGGGGCGGTTGCGGTTGCGGTGGCTGGGGTGGGGGCCGGGCAGCGGGCGCGGCCCAGCCAGCCGCGGGCAGGGCCGGTGAGGGGGTGGCCCGAGGGGCACGTGGTCTGCCAGGGGGAGTCCTCGTCGACCGCGAAACGGTAGGCGGGGCGAGGCAGCAGGGCCCCCGCCGCCGCTCCCCAGAGGGCGCCGACGGCCGTCAGGACGATCAACCAGAGGTCCGGATCCACGGGGGTCAGCCTAGGGGGGTGAGGCGCGGGGGCCGCCAGGGTTTTCGGCCCCCGCCGCCCCTGCCCGTCCCGTCCTCCAGGGGCTGCCGCCCCTTCGACCCCGCGCTCGCCGTTCGGCTCGGGGTGCGGGGGTTTCGTCGGCGGGTGCGGGAACGGCGTGGGCTTGTCGCGCAGTTCCCCGCGCCCCTACGGGGCCGGGGTCAGCCAGGTGTGCGGTTCCTACTTCAGCTTCTTCAGCCGGGCCGTCGGGTCGCCGGCGTCCGCGTTGTCCGCCGCGTACTGGAGTGCGTCGCCGTCGAGGGTGAGGGTGACGACGTGGGTGTTGCTGGTGCAGGTACCGGGGTTGTTCTCGGTGTCGGCGATGCTGGTGGCGAGGACGTGTGCGTCCGTGACCTCCTTGAGGACCAGCTTGTCGTCGCAGGCGCCGCCCAGCGGGTCGACCGAGCGGAAGGTGCCGAGGTCCTTACCGACGGCGGCCTGTTTCAGGGTGATCCGGAAGGTGCCGGCGGGGAGCTTGCCGTCCAGTGCGTAGCCGTCGCCCTCCCACGTGCCGAGGTACTTCGCCGGTACGTCGCCCTTCGTGTCGCCCGGCACCTCGGAGGGGCTCACGCTCGCCGTCGGTGCGGGGGCCGCGCTGTCGCTGTTGGCGTCGTCCTCGCTCTTGAGCATCCCGAAGACGAACACCGACCCCACGCTGACCGCCGCGAAGGCCCCCGCCACGGCCAGCGCGATCGAACAGCTCACTCTTCGGCCACGCCCGCCGGCCTCGGTCGTCGAGGCGGCGGCCACGCTCAGGGAGATCTTGCCTGGCGCGGTCGGCGGCGGCACGGTGTCCGCCACCGCGGCATCCGCGCGTGCGCCGGGCACGTACGTGGCGGGGCCGGAGTGCGCGGGCGGCGCCGACGGCATGGACGGCGCTGACGGCATCGAGGCCATCGATGGCATCGATGGCATCGACGGCATCGACGGCGACATGACGGGTGGCGGCCCGAACGTCCCGCTCACCCCACTCATCCCACCCGGCGTGGCGTCCGTCGGCGTCGGCGTGCCCGGCTCCCCCACCGAAGGGCTGCTGAATCCCACCGGCCCGGAGGGGCCCGGTTCCGTCGCGTCCAGGTTGAGGAGGTGGACGGCGCTGCGGCCGACCTGTTCGACGAGGGAGCCGGGGAGCCAGCCGGCCGTGACCAGGCGGGCGGCGCCGTCGGGGGCGAGGGCGCGGGCGACCTCGTCGGGGGCGGGCCGGGCGCCCGGTTCCTTCGCGAGGCAGTGCTCGACCAGGTCGCGCAGGTCGCCCCGCAGACCGTCCAGCCGGGGCGGCTCGTGGACGACCTTGTAGAGGAGCGCGGCGGAGGAGTCGCCCGGGAAGGGGGACTCCCCGGTCGCGGCGTAGGCGAGGACCGCGCCGAGGGAGAAGACGTCCGCGGCGCCGGTGACGCCGTGGCCGAGGATCTGCTCGGGGGACATGTAGCCGGGGGAGCCGATGGAGACGCCGGTCGAGGTGAGGGAGGCCGTACCGTCGGTGGCGCGGGCGATGCCGAAGTCGATGAGGAGCGGGCCGTCCACGGTGAGCAGCACGTTGGAGGGCTTCACGTCGCGGTGGACCAGGCCCAGCGCGTGGACCGCGGAGAGGGCCTCCGCGAGGCCGGCGCCCAGTACCCGGACGGTGTGCTCGGGCAGCGGGCCGCCGTCCGCGACGGCCGCCGAGAGGGAGGGCCCGGCCGCGTACCCGGTCGCCACCCAGGGGACGGACGCCTCCGGGTCGGCGTCGAGGACGGGCGCGGTCCAGGCGCCGCCGACCCGCCGGGCGGCCTCCACCTCGCGGCGGAAGCGGGCGCGGAACTCCTCGTCCAGCGCGAAGTGCGGGTGCACGACCTTCACGGCGACGGTGCGGCCGCCGGCGCTGCGGCCGAGGTAGACCCGACCCATTCCGCCGGAGCCGAGCCGGCCGAGCAACCGATAGGGACCCACGATCGTGGGTTCGCCGATGTCGAGCGGCTGCATCGCCCCACCCCTCCCCCGTGCGTCCACTCCAGGACTCCCCAGCAGCGTAGTGCCGTACGCCCGAAAGGGAATGCGAACGCCGACCGCCACTCCCACAGAACCCGGAATTCGTCAAACGAATTTCCGGCGACGGCCCGGCGGCCGGCGAAGGAAATGCTCAGGAAAGGAGATCCACCTTCACATCCGCCGGAAATCCCGTCGTGGGCCCGACCCGGCGCGCGAACTCGGCGACGGCCCGCAGCTGCGGGTCGCCGAAGCGGAAGTCGAGGGTGTTGAAGTAGCGCTCCAGGACCTGCTCGTCGAAGGCCTCCCAGCGGGCGGCCTGCTCCGCGACCTTGGCGACCTCGACCAGGGAGAGGTCGCGGGAGGCCAGGAACGCCTCGTGGACCTGCCGGGTGACCTGCGGGTTGCGCTCCAGGTAGTCCCGGCGCGCCGCCCACACCGCGAAGACGAACGGCAGTCCCGTCCACTCCTTCCACATGGCGCCCAGGTCGTGCACCTGAAGGCCGTACATGGGGCCGTCGAGCAGATTGGCCCGCAGCGCCGCGTCGCCGATCAGTACGGCGGCCTCCGCCTCCTGCATCATCAGCGAGAGGTCGGGCGGGCAGGTGTAGTACGACGGCCGCACCCCGACGTTCTCGGCCAGCAGCAGCTGGGCGAGGCGTACGGAGGTGCGCGAGGTGGAGCCGAGGGCGACGCGGGCGCCGTCCAGGCGTTCGAGGGGGACCTGCGAGACGATGACGCAGGACATCACCGGGCCGTCGCAGCCGACCGCGATGTCGGGGAAGGCGACCAGGTCGTCGGCGTTGCGGAGGAACTCGACGAGGGTGATGGGGCCGATGTCGAGGTCCCCGCGCACCAGCTGCTCGCTGAGCTTCTCCGGGGTGTCCTTGGTCAGCTCGAAGTCGAGGAGCGTGCCCGTTCTCGCGAGCCCCCAGTACAGGGGCAGGCAGTTCAGGAACTGGATGTGGCCTACGCGCGGCCTGGTGCGAGAATTGTCCACATCGCGAGACTAGACCTCATGAGGTACGGTCCGGGGTCCGGGGTACGAGCGGCGGGCACGAGGCGATCGAGGGACGGTCGTCAATCCGGCGCAACGATCACTCAAACATCTGGGTGACGTGATCTTGACCTCTATTGCTTTCGGCTGCCCGCGTGCTAGGCTCGCCGCAAGTTGCAGTTTGGTTTCCCTTGCAGTACAGAGCCTGCGGAGCATGTAACCGCGGGCTCTAGTCGTTTTCAGACGTATGCAGTTGTGCGGCACTGTTTCACACTTGCAGGTTCTGGAGCAGGGCGACCCTTTGGGCCCAAGGAGGGCTTATGGCTACCGGAACCGTTAAGTGGTTCAACGCCGAAAAGGGCTTTGGTTTCATCGCCCAGGAAGGCGGCGGCCCCGACGTCTTCGTTCACTACTCCGCGATCAACGCCAACGGGTTCCGTTCGCTTGAGGAGAACCAGCAGGTCTCCTTCGACGTGACCCAGGGTCCGAAGGGCCCGCAGGCGGAGAACGTCACCGCCATCTGAGACCGTTCCAGTCTCTGATCCGGACCTGAAAGCAGTACCCAAGGAGTCCCGCGCCGCACGGCAACGGGACTCCTGCCTTTTTTCCGGCCCTTTTCGGAGGGGCCGCACCTGTCGGAGGGGCCGCGCCTTCCCGATGGGCCGCGCCTTCCCGATGGGCCGCGCCTTGCCGATGGAACGCACCTTCCCGATGGAACGCACCTTCCAGTGGGCCGCATCTTTCAGATGTGCTGCATGACGAGCACGAACGACGTTCCCGGCGCCAGCGCCTCGTACGAGTGCGGGACATCTCCCCGGAACGCCATGTAGTCGCCCGGCCCCAGCACGACCTCCTCGCCCCTCGGGCCCGCCTTCACCCGGCCTGTGCTCACGGTGAGGTGCTCGACCGTTCCCGGGATGTGCGACTCCGACTCCCGCTTCGAACCCGGTTCCAGCCGGGTGCGGTAGATGTCGCGGCGCGCGCCGGGCGGGCTCGCGGAGAGCAGGACCGCCGTGTAGCTGGAGTGCTCCGAGTGGACCGTGGGCCCCTCCTCCGCCCGGATGACCTGCACCGCCGGCGCGGGCGGCTCGATCAGCGCGCTGAACGGAACCCCGAGCGCCACGCCCAGCGCCCAGAGAGTCTCCATGCTCGGGTTGCCGCTCGCCGCCTCCAGTTGGGACAGCGTGGACTTGGCGATCCCGGCGCGTTTGGCCAGCTCGGAGAGGGAGAGGCCGGCGCGCGTGCGCTCCCGGCGGAGGGAGGCGGCGATCCAGTCGAGCGGGAGGCGCGCCGGGGGTTTCCCGTCGTGCCGCGTCTCGTCCCGCGTCTCTCCGGTTCCGTTCTCGGGCGCTGCGTCGGCCATGTCGTTCGCTCCAGAAGTACGATCGTTCGCCTTGACGAACAGGGTGCCTGCTGTTCATTGTAGAAAACATGCGTTCGCTTCTCCGAACAGGACGTGTCCGTCGTCCGGACGTCCACGACCCCGAGCTGCTCCGCGACATCGCCCTGGTGTGTACGGCCGGCGGTGTCGTCGGGCTCTCCTTCGGCGCGATCTCGGTCGCGGGCGGGCTGCCGGTGTGGGTGCCGGTGGTGATGTCGCTCGTGGTGTACGCGGGGGCGGCGCAGTTCAGCGCGGTGGGGATCCTGCTGGCCGGGGGCGGCCCGTTCGCGGCGGCGGCCACGGGGCTGCTGCTCAACACCCGTAACGCGGCGTTCAGCCTGGCGGTCGCCGACGTCCTGGGCCGGGGCAGGCTCGCCCGGCTGGTGGGCGCGCACCTGGTCACCGACGAGACGGCGGCCTTCGCCCTGGCCCAGCGGGATCCGGTACGGCGCCGGGTCGCGTTCTGGGTCTCCGGGATCGGCCTGTTCACCACGTGGAACGTGTGCGTCCTCGCGGGCGCGCTCGCCGGGTCCGCCCTGGGTGACACCGCCACGTACGGCCTCGATGCCGCCTTCCCCGCCGTGCTCGCCGCGCTCGTCCTGCCCGCCCTGCGCGAGCAGCGACCGGTACGGCGGGCCGCGCTGCTCGGGGCGGTGGTGGCGCTGGCGGCCACTCCGCTGACCCCCACGGGAGTCCCCGTCCTCCTCGCGCTGGCCGGTCTGCTCGTCCGGCGGCCCTCGGGGCGGCGGGAGGCGGCGGCATGAGCGGCGGGGTCGTCGTCGCGATGCTGGCCCTGGCGGTGGGGACGTACGCCCTCCGGCTCACCGGGCCGCTGCTGCACGGGCGGGTCGAGGTCCCCGCACGGGTCCGGGAGCTGCTGGCCGCCGCGGCCGTGGTGCTGCTGGTGGCGCTGCTCGCCACGGGCGCCCTGACCGAGTCGGGCGGCTTCGCCGGCTGGGCCCGCCCCGCCGGGGTGCTGGTGGGAGGCGTACTGGCGTGGCGGAGGGCGCCGTTCGCGGTGGTGGTGCTGGGGGCGGCGGCGACGGCGGGGGTGCTGCGGGCGCTGGGGGTGCCGTAGGCGAGGGCGCCGGTGGCGTGCGGCGGTGGGCGTAGGGCGTGGGGCGTTGCCATGGGCGCGACGGCGGTTCGGGGGCGTGCGCCCGGCGCGTCCGTCCGCGATGACTTATCCGCCCCTGGCGGCCAGCTCCTCCAGAACCCGGCGAACGCGGACACCCGGGCCCAGGTCGGGTTCGAGGCCCTTGCCTTTCAGGAGGGCGGCGAGGGATGCCTGGACCACCTCGGCGCCCTCGGGGGCGACGCGCTCGGAGACCTCCAGCCACTCCAGCGGCTCGCCCCCTTCCGGGCGGCCGTCGAGAGTCCAGTGCTCCAGCGTGACCTCGTGGTGGTCGAGCCGTACGCCACGCCGGCGGACCGCGTGGACGGGGCCGAGGACGTCGAGCGAGCCGAAGCCGACGCTGACGTCGGCGCAGTCGGCGAGGAAGGCCCGTTGCCGGTCGGAGAAGACGAGCTCCAGCGGCTTCGCCCCCGTGGCCGCCGCCTCCACCGCCGTACGGTCGCAGTCCGAGACGAGCGTGGCGGACAGGACCCGGCGGTCGCCGGACCAGGTGTCCGCGAGGTGGAAGGAGTCCGGTCCCTGCTCACGGAAGCGCAGCCAGCGCTCCGAGAGCCGGGACCGGCGACAGGGCCGCAATTCCGCGGTCGCGGCCCCGACCCGCCCGCTCCCCGCCCGTAGGCGCAGGATCAACCCCGCATCCAGAAGCGGCAGCTGACCCGGCGCCGTGGAGCGGGCGAGAGCCTCACAGAAGTAGACGCGGCGCCGGGCTCCCCCGGTGTCCGGCGCCAGCGCCCGGGTCGCGGCGGCCGCGCCCGCACCCGAGAACGTCACCTTGATCTCGACCGAGTCGAGCCGGTCGAGCGAGTCCGACCGGCCCGGCCGGTCGGACCCGGAGGTGAGATCCCCGCGTTCCACGGATGCCGGCATGAGCCGTCCCCCTTGTTCCGCGACCTGGTTCATCCCCTGGTCTTCCCTCGGTCCCCTGAATCCCTCGGGAAGTCCTTCAGGGTTTCCCCCTTGCACCGATCCCCTCTGATTTCCTGCTGTGCTCGACTACCTGCTGTTCCTGATCTCGTGCTGTTCCCCTTGATTCCCTGTGCTGCGCGGTTCCCCGATCCCCCGTTCAACGAGGTCCCGCGAGACATCATTGAAGCCCCGGACGGATCGGGCCCGCTTCCGGGAAGTCCCTACATCTCGCCCCGACCGATCCCGGCTTCGACCTTCTTGGCCCGCCCTCCGCGCGGCATGATGGACGACGACGGGCGGGCGCGGGCGGGCACCAGGGGGTGGCGCATTGTTACGGGGACTCGTCGGTCGGGAGCGGGAACGCCGGCTGATGGACGACCTGCTCGTGGCGGGTGGGGCGGCGCTGCTCCTGTGGGGCGAGCCCGGCATCGGCAAGACGGCTCTCCTCGACTACGCGGCGGAGCGGGCGACGGCCGGAACGTCGGGCTCCGCACCGGCGACACTCCTGCGGGCCCGGGGCATCGAGACCGAGACGGTGCTCCCGTTCGCCACCCTCGGCGACCTTCTTGTGCCCTATTCGTCCCTTTTCAGGGAACTCCCCGGAGCGCAGCGCGCCGCCCTGGAGTCGTGTCTCGCGCTGGGCGGTGACCCCGCCGACCCGCCGGGCAACCCGTACGCCGCCTGCATGGGCGCCCTGAACGTCCTCGCCGCGCTCGGCGACGAGCGTCCCGTCGTCGTCCTCGTCGACGACCTCCACTGGGTGGACCCCTCGTCCCAGCGCGTCCTCCTGTTCATCGCCCGCCGCCTCTCCAGCGAACGGGTCGCCCTGGCGCTCGGCTCCCGCGAGGACCACGGGGAGTCGGGGCCGCGCCGCAGCATCCCGGCGGTGCAGGTGGGCGGATTGACGGCGGAGGAGTGCGCGGAGCTGCTGGCGGGCACGAGAGCGGGGGCGGGTGGCGCCGGCATCCGGGCGGCGGGTGATGCGGTGCGGCGGCCCGGTGTCGCGCCCAGCGTGCTCGTGGACCTCGTGCAGATCAGCGGTGGCAACCCGCTCGCCCTGCGGGAGATCGCGAGCGGGCTGACGGAGGAACAGGCGCGCGGGGAGCGGCCGTTGCTGGACCCGCCGTCCCTCGGCAGTCATCTGGAGCGCGCCTGGGCTACCCGTATCGACGCGCTGCCCGAACCGGCCCGCCGAGCGCTGGTCGTCCTCGCCGCCGGTCGCTCGACGGCGGCGGGCCCGCTGCGGAAGGCGCTGGAGGCGGCCGGGCTGTCGCTCGACGCCCTCGCCCCCGCGGAGGAGGACGGCCTGATCACGGCGACGGCGGACGGCCTGGACTTCCACCATCCGGTGTTGCGCGCCCTGGTCCTGGGCCGTGCCCCCCTCGCCCTGCGCTACGCCGCGTTCCAGGCGCTGGCCGAGGTGAGTACGGGCCCGCTGCACGCCTGGTACCGGGCGTCCGCGACCCCCGGCCCCGACGAGGACACGGCGGCCGCGCTCGCGGAGGCCGCGCTGGAGGCCCGGCGCCGCAGCGCGTTCGGGGAGGCGGCGCTGGCCTGGCGCCGGGCCGCCGACCTCACCCCCGACCCCGCCGCGCGCGCCGGGCGCCTCCTCAACGCCGCGTCCGACGCGCTCCTCAGCGGCTCCCCCGCCGGGCCCCAGTGGTGCGAGGAGGCCGTCCGCATCACCCCCGACCCGGCGATGCGCGCCGCGATCCAGGGCCTGCTGGGCCGGATGTACACCTGGAAGGGCGAGACCGCGCAGGCGTACGGCCTGCTCGTGAACGCCGCCGAGGCCGTACGCGACACGGACCCCACCCGCGCCTGCCTCCTGCTCGCCGAGGCGACGGCCGCCGCCCGCCTCGACGGCCATGTCCCGGCGGCCGTACGCGTCGCCGAGGAGTCCCTGGCCCTCGCCTCCGAGTCCGGCCCCGAACGCTGGTACAGCCTCACCCTCCTCGGCGGCGCCCTCGTCATGGCCGGCCGTACCGCCGAGGGGCGCGCGATGCTGGAGTCCGCCGACCGGCACGGCGCGGGCGACCCCGTACGCGACCAGCAGGTGTACGCGATCGCCGGGCAGGCGTGGAGCCGTGTCGAGGAGTTCACGCGCGGCCGCGCCCTGCTCAACACGGCGGTGGAGTCGGCGCGGCGGCACAGCGCGGTCGGGGTCCTGGGCTTCACCCTCGCCGTACGGGGCGAACTGGAGACCCGGATCGGCCAGTGGGCGTCCGCCCGCGGCGACCTGACGGAGGCGCTGCGCTGGGCGGAGGAGCTGGGCCAGCTCACCTGCGTCAGCTACGCCCTGTACTGCCTGGCCCGCCTGGAGGCACTGCGCGGCGACCGCGTGGAGTGCGAGGAGCATGTGGCGCGGGCGCGGCGGGAGTGCGGGGCGTACGGCATCGGCTGCCAGGAGTTCCACATGACGGCCGTGCTCGGCCTGTCGGCCCTGGCGTACGGCGACCACGAGGCGGCGGCCGACCAGTTGGAGCAAACGTTGTCACTCGCCGTGGAGCAGGGCATCGGCAACCCGGAGGTGGTGCCCTTCGCGGCGGACCTGGCGGAGGCGCACGTACGGGCCGGGAACGCGGCGCGGGCCGGCGAGGTGGTCGTGTGGCTGGAGGAGCGGGCGAGGGAGACGGGCCTGGCCTCGGCGGAGGCGGCGGCCGCACGCGTACGGGGCCTGCTGGCCGGGACGCCGGAGGAGGCGGAGGCGTGCTTCGGGGCGGCGCTGAAGGCGCACGGGCGGACGACGGGCCCGTTCGACTGGGCGCGGACACTGCTGTGCGAGGCGGAGGTGCTGCGCCGCCACCGGCGCCCGGCAGCCGCCCGGGCGCCCCTGTCGTCCGCCCTGGCCTGCTTCGAGCGCCTGGGCGCGGTGCCGTGGGCGCGGCGCGCGGCGAGCGAACTGGCGGCGGCCGGGGGTCTGCCGACCACCGCCCCGTCCGGGACCGGGTCCGGTTCCGGCGGCATGGGCGGGGTCCTGGACCAACTGACACCCCAGGAGTTCCAGGTGTCGCGGGCGATCGCGAGGGGCCTGAACAACACGGAGGCGGCGGCGTCACTGTTCGTGTCGCGCAAAACGGTGGAGGCCCACCTCACCCGCATCTACCGAAAGCTGAAGGTCCGCTCGAGGACGGACCTGACGAGACTGCTGACGGCGGCGGACCTGGTGGATTGAGAAGGCTTCTGGACGGGGGGAACGAGAAGGCTTCTAGACGACCGTCACCGTGACGGGCCAGGCTCCGCGGTCCAGCAGATCGAGGACGAGGGCGGCGATGTTCCACGCGTCGTCCTCACCGCGGTGATGGCGTCCCTCCAGAGGCAGTCCGGCGATCTGCAGGGCGTTTTTCATGCCGGGTTTCTTGCGCAGCCCGTACGCCGTGGAGAAAACGGCCTTGGCGTTGGTGTGGGTGCGCTCCGTCGGATAGCCGAACGGGTAGGCCACCCCGTCGGCCTGACTCTGCCGGGCGAATTGCAGACGGTCGTATTCGCCCCAGCTCGCCCAGGGACGCTCCCCGGCGCCGTACTCCTCGACGAGGACCCGGCAGGCCTCCGCGAAGGTGACACCCCGTTCGACCTCGGCTTGGGTCAGCCCCGTCAGCTCGGTGCAGAAGTCGCTCACCGTCGACCGGGCAGGCCGGACCAGAACACGGTGCCGGGACACACGGCGCCGGGCGGTTACGTCCACGACGGTGAGACCGACCTCGATGATCTCGCTCACGGAACCGGGCGGCGGCTGCCCGTCCCAGCAGGTGGCTTCCACATCGATGACGTTCAGCAGGGCGGATGGGTGACTCATGGAGCGAGGGTAGGGATGCGGGTCCAAAGCGGGCACCTCAATTTCCGGGCGCCCCCGTCCCCTCGGCCACCGCGACCCGAGCCGTACGGGCCGCCGCTCACGGCAGTTGGTCCGTCAGTGGTGCCAGGGCCTCGGCCGCCGCCACCGCTCGGGTCGCCTCCGCCCGTACCGTCTCGTCGTCGTCCGTCGTCGCCCGGGACTGGAGGACGGGGAGGGTGGCGGGGGCGGTGGGGTGGCCGAAGGCCAGGATCCACAGGGCTGCCGTGCGGACGTCGGGGTGGGGGTCCGTCGTCGCGAGGTGTCGCGTCAGGGCCGCGCCGGCGTCGCCGGGTTCGTGGACCGCGGACCAGCGGAGGGCCCAGACGCGGGCCCGGGAGCCGGGGTCGTCGACGGCGCGGGCGCGCAGGAGCGCGCGGGACTCGGGGTCCGCGCTCCAGTGCGCGCCCAGGACGTCGAGCGCGGCGCAGCGGACGCGGACCTCGTCGTCGGCGACCGCCCGCTCCCGGATGAAGTGCCGGGTGGCCGGGTCGTCGCCCCAGCGGCGGGCGAGGGTCTGGAGGGCGGAGTGGCGGACGTGGGCCTCGGGGTCGTTCAGGCAGCGGTCGACGACCGCCTCCCGGGTGCCGGGTTCCGTCCCGCGGTGGCCGCCGAGGAGTCGTACGGCGACGGCGCGGACCCCTTCGTCGATGTCGTCGGTCATGGCGTGGTGGACGCGGGCCCAGGTGTCGGGCGCGTCGGGATGGACGCGTACGAGTTCCTGGAGGGCCAGGCGGCGCATGTCGCCCGGTGTGTGGCCGTTGGCGTGGTCGGCGTGCGGGGCCGAGTCCGGGGCCGGTCGCTCGACGACCACGCTCCGGTCGCCCGCCTCGTAGCGCAGCAGCCGGGCGGCGGCGTCACGTACCAGAGGGCTCGCGTCGTCGGTGTGGCGTGCGCGGACCAGTTGCCAGGTGTCGTCCGCGCGGTCGTGGTGGACGAGCCGGCGCAGCGCGTACGCGCGGATCGGCGCCTCGGGGTCGCGGATCGCGCGATCACGGAGCAACGCGGCGGCGACGGCCGCGTCCCGGCCCACATAGCGGCGGACCATGAGGCGCAGCGCCTCCCAGCGGGTCTCCGGGGACGGGTCCTCCAGCGCGCGCCGGTGGACGATCCGGGCGGCGTCCCCGCTGTCGGGCCACAGCTTGCCCAGCACCTCCAGGGCCCGGCCCCGCACGCTCTCCGAGCCGTCGTCGACGACGCGTTCGGTGATCAGCGCCCAGAGTTCGGGGTCGGTGCGGCCGTGTTGACCGAGGAGGTACAGCGCGGCGCGGCGGCAGCCGACGCTGCGGTCGGCGGTGACGCGTTCGCGCAGCAGTTCCCAGGTCGCGGGGTCGTGGCCCCAGCGGGCGGCAAGTAGTTCCATGGCCTCGGCGCGGGCCACGGCGGAGCGGTAGTGGACGGCGACGACCCGTGCGAGTTCCCGGCTGTGGTGCAGGGAGCAGGCGAGCGCGGCGGAGGTCGCCACGCTCCAGCCGAACTGGCCCCGCAGATGGAACCAGCGCAGGAAACGCCGGCGCCCGCTCCAGTGGGCGCCGAACCCGGCCAGCACCGGGTGGACGCCCCGCAGTTCGCCGGGATGGCGGCCCTTGAGCGCGGCGTCGGAGAACAGGGCGATCACCTCGTCCACCACGGCCCGGCTCTCCTCGGCGAGCGAGCCGATCTTGCGTACCTCGCCCAGGGCGCGCACCGCCAGGACCAGCAGCCGGGTGTCGTTGCCGTCGGCCCGGAGGCGGTGCAGGGCGAGGAGGCGGGTGACGGCGGCACCGGCCTCGCGTACGCCGATCTGGCCGACGAGCAGCAGCAGGACCTCGTGCCAGGCGGGGTCGAGGGCCCGGCGGACGAAGATCTCGTCGATCAGCTCCTCCCGGCTCCACTCCCGTTCGCGGGTGTAGCGGCGGTCGATGTCCTCGGCGGCCAGGTACTCCAGGAACGCCCGGTGCACGAATCCGTACACCCCGCCGCCGTAGTGGCTGAAGATGAAGTTGCGCTCGCGGAACTGCCGGACCATGGTGCGGGCGGCGGCCACGGCCTCGGCGACCGGCAGTTCGTACTGCTCGCACAGGTACGTCTTGAAGGTGGCGAGCAGTTCGTCGCTGTGGATGTGGTTGCCGGCCAGGCCGCCGCGGCCGTTCTGCATCTGCCGGGCGACGAGCCGCAGCAGTTCGTGCCGGTCCTCGTCACCGAGGTACGACAGGGCCTCGGCGTCCGCGGGGACCCGCAGATGCTTGGCGTGCTCGTCCCAGTGGGCGACCAGGACGGCCACCGCGTGCCGGTACACGCCCTGGCGGTCGCGGGGCAGCTCCCGTCGCCTGCCGACCACGGCCAGGATCGTCAACAGCAGTGGGTTGCCGGCGAGTTCGCGGACGGGGCGGGAGTGGGCGACCGCCTGGGTGAGGCGGCGGGTGAGCCGGTCGGCGCGCTCGGGGTCGTGAGGGCAGGCGGCCGCGTACCACTGGCGGGCGAACAGGGCGATCTGTTCCTCGCTCAGGTCCTGGATCATGTGGTGCCGGAAGTCGGCGTGCTCCAGGACCGCCCGCTGGTAGCCGATGACCCGCGAGGTCACCACGATCCGTACGCCCGTCTCGCGGTACCGGCTCGCGAAGTCGGCGATACGGTGGCCGACCCGCTCGCGGGCGGCCGGTTCGAAGAGTTCGTCCAGGCCGTCGAAGACGACCACGGCGCGGCCCTGCCGCAGCAGCCGCTCCGTGATCGCGGGCGGTGGGGCCAGGCCGTTGGTCTCGTGCAGGTGGGCGAGGAACTTCTCGAAGGTGCGGTGCCGCCAGGGCCCGGCCGCGTACTCCCGTAACTCGACGACGAGCGGGACCCGTCCGGCCAGTGGCCGCAGCGGCCCCCGGGGGACACCGCCGGTCAGGGCGAGCGCCAGGTGCCGGGCCAGCGTCGACTTGCCCGCGCCGGGGTCGCCGAGGAGGACGAGCCGGTCGGCGTCACGGGCGGCGAGAAGCTGGAGCACGTCCCGCGCGGGCCGCTCCTGGTAGGCCTGCCGCGCCCGTTCCAGCGACTCCTGCTCCACGCCGGGCGGCAGTTCGACGGGCCAGTCACCCGTCTCCACCAGGCGGTTGAGGATGTCGCGGGGCAGTTCGACGGGCGGCGGGTCGGCCCGTACCAGCGGCGACACGAACACCTCACGCAGCGCGACCGGCGGGTGCTCGCCCTCCTCCGTCGGGATCAGCACGTCCAGGTCCAGCCGGCCGTAGCGCTCCCGCACGCGCACCGCGTACTGCTTCAACGCGGCCTGCTCGGCCTCCTCGTCGGGCGGCGGCACGGCGTCCGGCTCCGGGAGCGGCTGCACGTACAGGTTCTCGATGTACGTCGCGGGGCTGTGGTCGCCCGTCGTCGCGGCACGCACGTCCCGCCCGGCACCGATCGCACCGTCACCACCGGCATCGACCTGATTCGCGTCCTGCGCCATGGGGGGACGGTAGCGCTGCGGGCTTCGCCGCGTCCCCACCGTGACAATCCCGGTGGGGATCGCCCTCCGTGCAACCGTAGCCGTCCGGCAGGGATCTACGGGGAGACCGCCTGCGGGACAGCCGACGGCGGGCCCAGGGAGAGGACGGGACTGATGCGGAGACGGGTCTTTCTTTGGTGTGCGGGCGGTGTGCTCGTCGCCGCCCTCGCCGCCGGGGGCGTGTGGTGGAACTGGATTCGTGCGCCGTACGCTCTCGCGGACTCGCCGCGCATCGATGTGACGGTGCGGGCGGAGAGGTCCAGGTACCCCGACGTACGGGAGACCGCCGAGGACGTGGACACCCTCGTCCGGGTCTACGTCCAGCGGCTCGGGGCCGGGGACACGGAAGGACTCACCCGGCTCGCCGCACCCTCGTACCAGGGGGTGAGGGCAGCGGCTGCCGACGCGGTGCACACCTACGGGAAGGCGGCGAGCGGGCACGTCGAGGTGACCGTGCTGGAGGGGGTCGTCGATTACTTCAACCCGATCCGGGTGACCTTCGAGAAGACGGGTCAGCAGCAGGAGTTGCTCCTCGTCAAGGACGGAGGGCACTGGTGGCTCGCGCTGGGTGAGGGCGACCCGGCCGGTGGGGTGTAGGCGGGCGGGTCCTCACCGCCGCCTCATCCTCACCGTCACGGTTCACGGTGGGCCAGGGCAGCCCTCACACCGTCGCGAACCAGAGGTCCTGCCCGGAGAACTCCTCGACGTCCATCGACGAGAATCCCTCCGGGTGTCCGAACGCCTCGCCGAGCACTTCCGGACTGCAGGAGAGTTCCGGAGCCACCCACGAGGACACGGTGATGACCTCGCAGCCCAGCTCCGCCGCCGCACGGGCAGTCGGGGAGCCTGCCAACGTCACGCACAGCGGGAGGTCCCCGGAGACGATCGCCTCGTCCTCGTTCCCGCGTCTGAGGGAGCCCCATCCCTCCGGGGCCTCCCAGTCCCAGTCGAGGTCGAGTGCGCAGCGGCCGGCCAACTCCTCCATGACCCTTTTCGAGTCGAGCCAGGACCAGCTCGCGCGACGCCGGGCCGCCCGCCCGACCACGTCGGAGACGTTCACTTGGGCCCACCTCCGGGGGCGCCGTGGACCAGAGTCACACCTTGCTTGGTCGGCTTCTTGTAGACGTTGATGTAGTGGGTGAGTTCTCCGGTTCGCCCGACGACACCGACCGGACCGTTCGTCACGTAGACCTTCGCCTTCGGGTTGTTGCCACCGGACCACAGATTGTGTGCGTCAGCGTACGCCGCCGCGTCGAGCACCGCCTGCTCCGCATCCACACCCTTGAGGAAGACGCTCTTGGTGGCGCCGTCCCGGTCCTCGGCGGACAGGTCCTCCCGTCGGCGACCGGGCAGGTGCTTCGCCATCCCCTCATTGTCGATGGTGTACTTGCCGTTCGACAGTCGCCCGTGCCGGTCGATGCGGTAGTTCTTGTTCTTGAGCGACCGAAGGCTGGGGCGGTGGCTGAAGATCGCCGCCACGGTGCTCGGCACCAGGTAGGCGTCACCGTCGATGTCGTACCCGTAGCTGCCCACCCAGTTGTCGAACTGGGTGCCGTAGTCACATCCCGGCTGCCCGGGGCCGCCGCCGTTGCGGCAGTCGCCGTCGAAGATCCAGCCGGCGAACTCCGCCGTGTGCGGAACGTTGCTGACGATCCCGTAGAAGGTCTCACCGACCGACGAACAGAAGCCGGACAGGACTCCCCAGGAACCGCATCCGTCGTCGGCGTTGGTCGGCGGTACGGCGAAGTCCAGTCCGCCGCCGTCGTTGCCGCCGCCGGTGTCCGTCAGCGACGAGGAACCGCCGGGGGCGTCGTCGCACGAGCCGCTCATCACGGGGTTGCCCTTGCTGTCGAACGACAGGTCGCAGGACAGCCCCGTGGGGTCGCTGTAGGCGACGGGGTTGTTGAGCGAGTACGAGTAGGCGTTGAGGCTCTGCGGGGTGTACGGGGTGGTCAGCGGGTCCGGGCTGAGGAAGCGGCCGAGGCTCGCGTCATACATCCGGGCGCCCAGGATGGACAGACCCGTCGTGTCGTCCTCGGGCTTGCCGAGGAAGCCGCGGTCGGTGCCGGCGGGCAGCGCCGTGCTGCCGCGCTGGGCGCCGAAGGGCAGATAGCGGCGGCGCTGCGCGGTGCCCGTGGCGGTGTCGACGGTCAGCTGGGTGGATGCCTGGCCGTCGGACATGATCCAGTTGAGCTTGCTGGCGGTGGTGCTCACCGCTGTGCGCGAGGCGACGACCGCGGCGCCGTTGCCGTAGTAGCGCGTGGCCTTGGGTGTTCCGCTGGATGCCTTGTGGACCTCCTGGCCCTCGAGGTACAGGACGTTCTCCGTCGCCGACCTGCGGATCAGCACGTCGCCCTCGGCGTCGTAGACGTAGCCGGTGGTGGTGGCCCCGCTGGTCGCGGTGACCTGTCCGAGGACGTTCCACACGAGGTTCGTCGTGGCACCGTCGACGGTGCGGCTCTCGAGCCGGCCGGCGTCGTCGTAGGTGTAGCTGTCCGTGCCGGTGGGCGTCTTGATCGTCGAGACGGCGTGCGGGTGGGCGGCCCCGGCGGTGTACGTCGACTGGTCGGCGGAGTAGCCGGGGTAGACGTAGTCGCGGACGCTGCTGCCGGTCGCCGTGGTGCGGGTGACCTTCTGCAGGTTGCCGATTCCGTCGTAGGTGTAGTCGAGCTGGTACGGGTCCTGGTTGCCGGTGAGGTCGGACTGGAAGGGGCCGGAGCACCCGGTCGTCGCCGCCGAGGTCCAGGCTCGGGTGACGCGCCTCAGCTCGTCGTAGGTGAAGCACTCGTGCTGGCCGGTGAGGCGGTCCGCCAGGTCGGTGAGCTGGCCTGCGTTGTCGCGGAGGAAGTCGTCGTTCTGGACGGTGCCCTTCGTGCTGGTGGTCGTGGTGATGTTCTGCAGCCAGCCGGTGCCGGTGGCGTCGTCGTACGTGTACGAACGGCGGGCCGTGGTGCCGGTCGTGGCCGTGGTGCCATAGGTGCGGTCGGTGAGACGGCCCAGCCTGTCGAAGCCGGTGGAGTCGACGTACACCGTGTTGTTGAGGGTGCTGGTGAGCTTCTCCGGCTTGCCGTAGGTGTCGTAGACCGTGGTGACGGTCTCCGCGGGCAGGTCCCCGACGGCCGGGTAGGTCACGCTGGTCTGCTGGCCGCCCGTGTTGAAGGTGTAGGACGTCTTGTAGGTGCCCTGCAGACCGCTTCCGTCGGACGGGATCGTCGTCTGCTTCTCGGTGACGTTGCCCTCGACGTCGTAGGCGGTGATGGCGGTGGAGTACGCGTAGCTGCCCGCGTACGAGGTGGACGTGGCGAGTTGCCCGATGCCGCCCGGTGCCGTGTCGTAGGTGTTTCGGGCCAGCACGGTCGACCCGTTCTGCGTGGTCAGCAGCCGGTTCAGGGCATCGTAGGTGTACGTCACCACGTTGCCGTTGCCGTCCTTGACCGTCTCGATGTTGCCGTTGGCGTCGTAGGTGACGCCGGCGACGCCGTTCGGGTCGCTATCGAGGTCCTTGCCGCCGGTGCGCTCACCGAGCCAGTTGTAGGTGTGGGTGGTGATGTTGCCCTTGGAGTCGGTGATCTTCGAAAGCTCCCCCTTGCGGGTGTACTCGTAATACGTCGAGTACGTGGAGGGGCCGAACTCGACCACCCTGTCGACCTCGCCGAACACATTGGTGTAGGTGTTCGTGCGCTCGCCGACGGCGGGCATCGTGGTGGTGTAGTCGCCGTGGTAGTTGGTGCGCGTCTGGCCCTGCGTCTGTGCCTCGCCGTTCACCAGGACGCGCGACTCGGTGGTGCGGCCCGCGAAGTCGATGAGCAGGTCGGTGTAGGAGGGCAGGGTCTCCACGGTGGGCAGGACCATGCCGTCGATCCCGGCCGTCCCCGAGTTGTAGAACGGCGCGCTGGTGCCGGTGACGTTGCCCGAGGTGTCGTAGCGGGTGGAGACGACGGCCCGACCGGTGCCGGTGGGTGACTTGGTCTGGGTCTCCCGGATCCGACCGAGACCGTCGTAGAACTCGTACGAGGACGATATCTTCCCGGTGGACTCCAGGAGTGTCCTGGTGGTGACCTTCGGCGGCACGTTGGAGACGAGGCTGGGGACGCCCTCGCTGTTGGCCGTGGCGACGATGTCGTAGTCGTACTCCAGGGACGGCAGGCCGTCGGGGTAGCTCGCGACGCGTGAGGGCTTGAACACCTTCGAGATGCGGCCCACGGCGTCGTGCACGATGCGGGTCGTCCGGTCGTTGGCGTCCACAACCCGGTACGGGGTTCCCCACAGACGGGAGTAGTACGTGGTGGTGGACTGCGGTCCGGCACCGCCCGTGGTGCCGTCGGGGTCGGGCGTGGTCACCTTCACCCCGTTGACCGGCCAGGACGTCGCCGGTGAGTACGTGGTCGTGGTGGTCTTCTGCTTGGCGTCCCGCACCGTGGTCTGCCGGCCGCCCCCGTCGTACGTCGCGGTGGTCTCGCGGTAGTGGGTGGCGTCGGAGTACTTGCGTTCCGCGGTGACGTTGCCGTCGCCGGGCTTGTTGGCGGCGACCGAAGTGGCGCCGTCGTACAGGCTCACCGTGTAGGCGTCCTGGTTGGCCGACGAACGCGCGGCGCAGTCCTCCGCGTAGTGCCGGGTCTCGTCGGGCAGCACCATCCAGCGCTGCACCTGCGAGTCGGGGAAGTAGTCGGTGTTGTAGGCCCGGCCATAGGTCGTGCAGCGGTTGTCGCCCGTGGCGGACAACCCCCAGTCATTGGTGCGCAGGGGCAGGCCGTACTTGGTGGAGGCCGGCTCGGCGGTGTCGTACTCGTCCTTCACGACGTGCTCGCGCCAGCCGGTGGACGTCAGGTCGTGGGTGGTGGTCTTCGAGTCACGGACGAACCGGGCGTCGGGCAGACCGTCGTAGTGGGCGGTGGTGTGGACCCAGTACTCCTTCCAGACCCGCCTGTGGGACTGGCCCGATCCGTCCCGTTCGCTGGTCTCGAGCGTCTTCCCCTTGAGCCAGGCCGAGTCGGGCACCGGCGCACGACCGCTGTCGCCGTCGTCCACCGTCACGTCGCGCGTGGCGGACGGGTCGGTCTTGGAGGTGCGATCGCCGTCCATGCCCCGGTACAGCCAGTAGTACGTGGAGGCAGCGTTGGACTTGGTGCCGGTGTGGACCTCGACCTGCTTGTACCCGCGCCACTCGGTCCAGGACTCGTCCTCGTCCTTGGCCAGCGGGTCGTTGGGGAACGCCCAGGCGGGTTTGCCCACGTAGTCGTACGTGGTGGTCATGGTCGGATCGCCGTCGTTGCCGGAGCCCGCGCCGGGGCCCGGGTCGACGCTCACCTTGCCGACGACGTACTTCTTGAACCAGCCCGTCCGCTCGTCGGTGGAACCCTCCGGCACCCAGCGCTGCTTGAAGCAGGCCTGGGTGTTGTTGGACTCCGAGGGCGGGTTGTCGATGTCGCAGGTGTCCTGGTCGTCGTAGTGCCGGTAGGTGACGTTGACGAACGAGCCGAGGTCGCCGTGGATCTGGGTGACCCGGCGGAAGTTGAGGGTGCCGCCCCCGAGCTGGTTGTCCCGCCACTCGCCGTTGATGTTGATGGTCGGCAGGGTGAGGTCCTGCCCGTCGCCGTAGCCGCGGCGCTGGACGTAGTCGAGCCAGAGGGTGTTGTCGACGGTGCCCTCGGGGTTCGGCAGGCCGTACTTCATCTGGTACTGCATCGCCGGGTCCCACGGCGAGGAGTCGGTGTCCCGGACGAAGGTCTTGACGTCCCACAGCATCTTCGTGGCGAAGAAGGTCGGCGAGTACGTCTCACCGGTGATGGTCTTGCAGCCGTCGTCGGCGGCCGGATCGCACATCAGGTCCGTGGGGACATCCGGGTAGGAGTCCGGGGTGGAGGAGATCGCGGGACAGTCCGCCACCTGCCCGGCGGCCTCGCTCTCCAAGGGGTCCTTGTACGCCATGCGCTCTACGCAGCGGCCGACGTAGCTCAGGTCGATCTTGGCGGGCAGTTGGGCGCCGCTGATCTGGGACGCCCAGCCGTACTCGACGCGCACGGGATAGGCGGCGGAGTCGTACTCACGGGCCTGGTCGGTCAGGAGCACGGACCGGTAGTGGTTGCGCTCCTTCTCGTAGAAATAGGCGCTCTCCACCTCGTTGGGGTCGACAACACGGTCGAGCTGCCAGCGGTATGCCTGGGTGCGGACGCCGATGCCGCCGTCGTAGCCGGGCTCGCCGGGGTCGTTGCCGAACACCGGCACCGTGAGCACCGAGTCCGTGGCGGCGTTGTTGCGCTCGGAGCGGCCCCAGCCGAAGTAGTAGCGCATACCGTCCTGGGTGGAGATGACCCAGTACTCGTCGTCGGAGCCGTGCCCGCCTGTCAGATGCTGCACGCGCCAGCCCGGGTCGTCCTGGACGTGGTACGAACCGGTGCCGTTGCCGTCCTGGACGAGGGTGGAGGTGATGCCGTTGAAGCTGATGACGTACACGGCCCCGTCGACCTCGGTGTCCGAGTTCGGCGAGTCCCAGCACAGGTCGCCGACCCAGCCGGAGCCGCTGCCGTCATCCTGGCAGCCCCGGTAGCGGCGCTCGATGAAGCCGACGCCGTCCAGTTCCCAGCCGAGGCCCGCCCAGTTTGCCTGGGTGTTCTGGGCCGACGTCATGGCGTCCACGGACTGCGAGTTGTACGCGAGAGCAAGGGACGGCGCGGGCCCTGTGGGGGGTTCGGGTGCCTGGATGGGGAGGTTGTAGGTGAACGCACCGGAGCCGACCGACACGTCCCACGACCCCGAAGGCTTCAGCGACGACGCCCGGTAGTCCCCCGCCTCCGACGACGACCCGGAGGTCATCGCGTACACCGTCGCCGACGAGGTCGCGGCCATCGTCGACCGGGACAGGCCCGAGCCCTCACGCAGGGCCGGCTGGTCGGCGGTCGGGTCGCCGTCCGCCTGGACCGTGGCGGTGAGGGTGCCGTCGGCCACGTCGTTGCGGACGGGCACCGGCTTGGCCTTGCCCGGGGAGCAGCCCTTGGCCTTCGGGGTGGTCAGGGCGCACGCCGGGAGGGCGACCAGGCGCAGGCGGGAGGCGAAGTTGCCGCCGTGGGCGTACTTGAAGCCGGAGTAGTCGAAGGTGACCTGGACAGGGCCGGCGGTGGCCGTGCCGTCCCGCCGGGTGACCTCGACGCCGAGGCCGACGCCGCCGACCTTGGCCAGGCTCTTGTGGTCCAGGACCTTCACGTCCACCTTCGCGGGCACGGAGGTCCTGGCGGACTGGGCACTGAACTTGGCGGTCGCCGGGGGCGGGCCCACGGAGACCGCCGCGGCCTTGCCCTCCCCTTCCGGACCCGTGGGGGCGACGGGGACCTTCTTGCCGGTCTTCAGCCCGGACAGCGACACCCTGGCCTGCGCGCTTTTCGGCCAGACGGTACGGGCCGGCTTCGTCGGGGTCGCCTCCGCGCGGTCACGCGGGACGCCGCCCGCGGGCTGGGCCGGGACGTTCACGGGCTGCTTCCGGCCGGCCTTCGCGTGACCGGCGGCGTAGGCCGCGCTCTCCATGGTCGGCGCCGCCAGCAGCGAGGCCGTCAGGGTGGTGACCAGGACCAACGAGGCCCGTCTGCCCCGTACCCCGGTTGCCCGTGCGGCGCGGCCGCCGCTCGTCCACGTGCCACGTCTGCGCGTCAGTCGCACGGACCCATCCCCCACCCAGCCGGAGCCGGGAGCCCCCGGCGCGTCTACGAACCCGACCTGTCGCCAGGCCGAACGCAGCGTTCACGCCAGATGGTGATCAGATCACCGGTGGACGGTAAGTGGTCCCTGATCGACCGAGGTAGCCCCACATAATCGGATGATCCACACGAACCGTGATCTTACCCCTCCTTTACATATGTGATTCGCGCCACAATGGGGAACCATTTCGCCGCTAGTGGCCTGACCTGCGAGAACAGGTCTGGTGCGCCCGACGCCGAGGTGATTGAATCCAGCGGCTGTTCACACGCAACCAGGGGGAGGCTCCAGCATCATGAGCGCCGACACGGGCAGACCGAGCCGCAGACAGATCCTCAAGCGCGCCGTCGGCCTCGGCGGCGCGGCCGTGCTGGGCTCCGCCGTGCTCGCCGGCGCCGGTACCGCCGCCGCGGCCGTGCCCACATCCAAGCGCTTCGACCTCACCGACGCCTCCGACGAGTGGTTCCGCGAGATCCTGCTCCAGGACGTCCGGATCCTGCAGTCCTTCTCCTTCGACAACACCAACAAGCACCTCTACACGGTGCAGTTGGTACAGGCCGGACGCCAGCTCCCCGGCGAGAGCCGCACCTACACCGGCACCGAACGCGAAACCAACGGCGACCTGTGCGTCACCCGCCTCGACTGGCAGGGCTACATCATCGGCCGCATGTACCTGCGCGGCTTCGGCCACGGCGTCTCCATCGCCGCCGAACCCTCCGGCAACAGCGCCTACCTGTGGACCGAGACCAACGCCCTCGCCGACAGCCAGAACGTCGGCTACGGCACGAAGATCGCCCGCTTCAAGTTCGCCAACGGCGCCGTCCTCACACCGGACTCGCAGCTGGTGAGCATCTTCGACCCGGTGCCGGGCTCCGACCACAACACCGTCGCCATCGACCCCGTCAACAGCCGGATCGCGCACCGCCACCGCGTCAGCGGGACCTGGAAGTACAGCCTCTACGACCTCGCCGCCTTCAAGGCGAGGACGTTCACTCCCCTGGCCACCCTCATCCAGCCGGCCGTCCTCACCGGCCCCACCTTCCAGGGCTACGCCTCACTCGGCCAGTACCTCTACACCCTCGACGGCACCGCCTACACCTACGACTCCGCCGGCAACCGCACCAGCGAGAGCAACACCTACGTCACCTCCATCGACTGGAACACCGGGACCGTGGTGCAACGCAGCCTCACCAAGGCGGGCGAGAGCCTCTACTACCGGGAGCCGGAAGGACTGGCCATCCAGATCCCCGACACCGCCAACCCGGCGGCGGCCCGCCTCCACATCGGCTTCGGCTCCGAGGAATCGAAGACACTGACCGACAAGAAGGCCAGCTTCTACTACAAGGACCTGCTGGTCTGAGGCCGCGGGACCAGCGGGGCGCCGGCGGCGCACCCGTTCGCCGCCCGTCGGCCCCCTACCTCTCGTACAACCCCTCGATCTCCGTCGAGAACGCCTCCTCGATCGTCTCCCTCCGGAGCTTCATCGACGGAGTCAGATGGCCCGCCTCCTCCGTGAAGCCGCCGGGGAGGACGGTGAAGCGGCGGATGGACTCGGGGCGGGAGACGAGGCGGTTGGCCTCGTCGACGGCGCGTTGGAGGACCCTGAGCAGTTCCGGGTCGTCCACGAGGAGTTCCGGGGGAACGGCGTGCTTGCCGTTCATCTGGCGCCAGTGGGTGATGCCCTCGGGGTCGAGGGTCAGCAGGGCGGTGACGTAGGGGCGGCGGTCGCCGATGACCATGGCCTGGGCGATCAGCGGGTGGGAACGGAGCCAGTTCTCCAGCGGGGCCGGGGCCACGTTCTTGCCGCTGTCGGTGACCAGGATCTCCTTCTTGCGGCCGGTGATGGTGAGGTAGCCCTCCTCGTCGAGCCGGCCGATGTCGCCGGTGGCGAACCAACCGTCGGGGCCCGTGGGGACGACTCCGCCGGCCTGCGGGTCCCAGTAGCCGCGGAAGATCTGGCCGCCGTGGAGGAGGACCTCGCCGTCGGCGGCGATACGCACACGCGTGCCGGGCAGCGGCCGGCCGACCGTGCCGAGGCGGGGGCGGACCGGCGGGGTGACCGTCACGGCCGCCGTGGTCTCCGTCATGCCGTAGCCCTCGAAGACCTCGATGCCGGCGCCGGCGAAGAAGGCGGCCAGGCGGCGGCCGAGCGGGGAGCCGCCGCAGATGACGTAACGGACCCGGCCACCCAGGGCGTTGCGGATGCGGCGGTAGACGAGGGGGTCGTAGAAGGAGCGGGCCGCCCTGAGGAAGGCGGTGGGGCCGGGCCCGGTGCCGTGTTGCTCGGACTCCAGGGCCTCGCCGTAGCGGCGGGCCACGGCGGCGGCGCGGTCGAAGGAGGAGGCGCGGCCCATGCGTTCGGCGGAGGCGCGGGCCGTGTTGAAGACCTTCTCCAGGACGTACGGGATGAGCAGCAGGAACGTCGGCCGGAACGACTTCAGGTCCGCCAGCAGGTCCTCGGTGCGGAAGCTCGGCGAGTGGCCCACGCGGATCCGGGCCCGCATGCACGCGATCGCCACCATACGGCCGAAGACATGGGCGAGCGGGAGGAAGAGGAGCGTCGACGCCTCCTCGTCGGTCTTCGCGCGGAAGATCGGGTAGAGGAGGTCGATCGCGTTGTCGACCTCTGCGAAGAAGTTGCCGTGGGTGAGGGCGCAGCCCTTGGGGCGGCCGGTGGTGCCCGAGGTGTAGATGAGGGTCGCGAGGGTGTCGGGGCCCAGCACCCCGCGCCGTACGGCGACTTCCTGGTCGGACACGTCCCGGCCCCGTTCGGCGAGGCGTTCCATGTGGCCCTTGTCGAAGACCCACAGGTGGCGGAGGTCGGGGATGCGGTCGAGTTCGGGGCCGAGGGCGGCGGCCTGGCCGGACGCCTCCACGGCGAGGGCGACCGCGCCGGAGTCCTGGAGGATCCAGCGGGTCTGGAAGACGGAGGACGTGGGGTAGACGGGTACGGTGACGAGGCCCGCCGCCCAGGCCGCGAAGTCCAGGAGCGTCCACTCGTACGTCGTCCGCGCCATGATGGCGATACGGTCGCCCGGCATGAGGCCCTCGGCGATCAGGCCCTTCGCCACGGCGAGCACCTCCGCCGCGAACTCGGCCGCCGTCACGTCCCGCCAACGGCCGCCGTCCCCGGCGGGGTCGCCACCGCCGTTGCCGCCACCGCTGCCGTTCGCGTCCTCACGGCCGTCCCCGGGACCGCCGACCCGGCCGTCCTTGCCGCTGTCCCCACCGTTGCCCCTGCCGTCGCCCCTGCCGCTGTCCTTGCGGCTGAGGACGACCGCGCCGGGCTCGTGGTCCGCGTTGTCGAAGGGGATGTCCGCGAGCGAGCCGTAGGTGCCGGGCGTGACCAGCGGGGGGACGTAGGCCTCTCGTACCGTGCCGTCCAGCCGCTTCAACTCGGGTTCCACGAGCAGGGGTTCACTGCGATCGAGGCGGGACACGGGCGGCTCCTGGGCGTTCGGTGTGCCCGGATCGTACGGGGCCGGTGTGTGAGGTTCGTGTGAGTGTGGGGGTGGTCCGGGGATGTTCCGGGGGCGGGGATGTGCAGTGTCGTGCGGCGCTCCGCCGCAGGTCAAGGCGGCGTCAAATTACCTGAGGGTCGTTCATCTCCCCCACTCGCACACGCTGCTTCCGGCACCTTTACCTCGGGTAACCTGACTGGGGAGTAAGGAAGTGCGCCGCACCGGGGAGAAGGGGAAACCGTCCGATGCCTCAGCTCACCCTCACCGGCCCTCCTCTCCTCCCGCCCCTCCTCGCGCGGGGCGCACTGCTCTCCCCGTGCAAGAGCCGCAGGCTGCCCCGTACGGCCGCCCGGCACGGCGACAGCACGGTCGGCCGCCTCGACCGGCTCGTCCTGCCCGGCGTACGGATCGACCTCGCGCATCTCGCCGCGTACGAACGGGTCTGCGGCTTCCCCACCGGCGAGGACGCCGTCCCGCTCACCTATCCGCACGTCCTCGGTTTCCCGCTCGCCATGCGGATCATGTCCGGCCGCGACTTCCCGCTGCCCCTGCTGGGGCTCGTCCACACCTCGATCGAGATCACCCGCCGCCGTCGGCTACCGGCCACCGGGGAGTACGAACTGACCGTCTACGTCGACGGGTTGACGCCGCACCGCCGGGGCACCGAGGCCACGGTCGTGACGGAGGTACGGGACACCGGCGGCGCATGCGGCTGCGACGAGATCGCCTGGGAGTCCCGCAGCACGTACCTCGCCCGGCACCGCGTGGACGACGCCCCGAGCCCGGCCGAAGGGGAGAGGCGGCCGGTGGCAGCGCCGCTCCCCGCGCTAGCCGAGTGGCGGCTCGGCGCGGATGTGGGGCGGCGCTACGGAGCGGTCTCGGGCGACCGGAACCCCATCCACCTCCACCCCCTCGGCGCCCGCCTCTTCGGTTTCCCACGGGCCATCGCCCACGGCATGTGGACCGTCGCCCGCTGCCTCGCCGAACACGGCACACCCCCGGCGGCCCTGGTCCGCGCCGAGTTCCGCGCACCGGTCCCCCTCCCGGGCACCGTCGCCTACGCGGCGGACGGCCGCCCCGGCGGCGACTTCGAACTCCGCGGCACGGACCGGAAGGGCGGGCAGCGGACGCATGTGACGGGGAGCGTGTACCCGCTGCTCCAGTGAGCGGTGGTGGAGGCCACCGCCCGGAACCACTGGCGGAGGTCAGCGACAGAACTCACTGGCGGAGGTCAGAGACAGAAGTCACCGGCACAGGTCAGCGACAGAAGTCACCGGCAGAGGTCAGCGGCGCATCGGGGGACGCTCCGCGTTCGTGACGGCCCGGAGTGCCCATTCGACCGGGCCGTGCCGGTACCGCGCGAGCCAGCGTCGGCTCAGCTCCAGTTGGAGCGCGAAGATGGCGGCGGCGACGACCGGCACGAGCGCCGGGGGCGTGTCCCCGGTCAGCCCGAGCCCCACGCCGGTGAAGATCAGCACGCCCAGCAGGGACTGGCCAAGATAGTTCGACAGCGCCATCCGGCCGGCCGGTGCGAGCACCGGCGCCAGCCGGGCGCCGCGCGGGGTGGCGAACACCCGGAGCAGCGTGGCCACGTAGGCGCCGGTCAGCAACGGCGCGGTCAGGATGCAGACCGCCAGCCCGGCCAGGCCGACCGTGCCGCCGCCGACCGCGAACACCAGCGCGCCGGTGAGCCCGACCGGGTACCCGACCAGCTCCAGCCGCCGCAGCGCGACCGCGTGCCTGCCGATCCCGTCGGCGAGCAGTTGATGCCGGCCGGTGGCCAGCCCGACGAGGAACGCGGACAGCGCGAGCGGGCCCTGCACGGCCAGGCTTCCGGCCATCACCGGCAGCGAGCGCACATGCTCACCGATCACCGAACCCGGGCCGCCGTCCAACGCGTCGGTCGACGCGCGACCGTCGGCGAGCGCGGCGCCCCGGTCGGCGACCAGGTCGGCGCCGGCCAGCGCGGCCACGGCCGCACCGGCCGCCATGACGACGACGATCACCCCCGCGGCGATCACCGCCGTCCTCGGCCGGATCCGGTGCACGGCGAGCAGGACGAGACCGAGCAGCGCGTAGGTGGTCAAAAAGGCCGCCGAGCCGGCGGACGAACCGTGTGGTGAAGTTGGCGCCGGCCCGCTCCGCGGCGGCCGGCTGCAAGATGAAGCTGTAGCCGAAGAGAACGAGAACAGCAGGTAGAACTTCATCTCGAACAGCAGCCGGACCACGAACTCGGCGGAGTCGGCCGGCCAGGAGCCGTGCGCCGGATCGACGACGAGGTGGAACGGGTAGCCGGAGGCGAAGAAGCGAGGTTCACGACGAGGATGCCGAACAGCGCGAACCCGCGCAGCGCGTCGACGCCCAATAACCGGGTGGGAGTGGGCCATCGCAGCGTTTCCGTCATACGAAAACGCTAGGAACGCAGGGGGCACGGCACGAGCCGGTGCACCCGAGGATCCGTGGTGGGGCCGGCCCCACCGGTCGGCCCCACCGGTCGGCCCCACCGGTCGTCGCCGGTCGGCCCGCGGCCGGAGACCGTCCGGCATGGCACTGGCGGACCCGGTGGACCTACGACGTGGCCATGTCGGCCGGTGGGCTCCAGGGGTGGCCGTCCATCAGGTTGCCGAGGCCGGACCAGGCGAAGTTCATGAGGGTGGCGGCGGCCTGCCTGGCGGTCAGGCCGGGCGTGGCGTTGGCCCAGGCCGCGAGGGCTTCGGCGGCGCCGACGAGTGCCTCGGCGAGGCCGGCGACCTCGCGTTCGGGGAGGGACGGGTCGCGGCGGGCCTCTCGGGCGGCGACCAGGATCAGCCCCGTCACGAACGCCACCATCTCCTCGCGCATCGCCGCGACCTCGGCGGCGAAGGGTTCACCATGTGTACGGGCCTGGAGGTGCAGGACGGCCCAGGCGTCCGGGTTGCGCGCGGTGTGCGTGAAGAACGCCCGCAGCCCCTCCCAGAGTTGCCGGTCGGCGGGCAGCCCCGGGTTGACGCCCTCGCGTACGGCGGTGGTGAGCGCCTGGGCCTCGCGGCGGATGCAGGCGGTGAAGAGGTCTTCCTTGGAGTTCAGGTACAGGTACACCAACGGCTTGGACACGCCCGCCAGTTCGGCGATCTCGTCCATGGAGGCGGCCCGGTAGCCGCGCTGCCCGAACGTCCGCACGGCCGCGTCCAGCATCTGCTGTTCCCGTACCGCCCGGGGCATCCGTTTGTTCTTCACAGCACCCATGCGGGCAAGCGTACGGTTTTGCCGCCGGGAAAGATCCCTGCCGTTCCGGGGCGGGCCACTGGGAGCCCCGGCCCACCTAGGAAGCCTTGACGCCCTCGGAAGCCTTGGCGTTCTCGGAGTCCGGGCCGCTCTCCGCGGGCTTGGCGTTCCCGGCGTCGGTGTCCTCGGCCGTGTCCTCGGCGGTGTCCTTGGCGGGAGCGCCGGCCGGGGCCGGGGTGCGGGCCACGTCGTCCGCCTCGTCCTCCTGGCTGCGGTTGGCGGCGAGGTTGGACTTCACGCGGTCGATGGAACGGTCGAGGCGCGGAGCGATCCGCTCCGAGGCCCGGTCGCGCTCCTTGCGGAGGGCCACGAAGCTGATCGGCGCGGAGACGACGAGGGCCAGCATGATCATCCACATGCCGTTGGAGGCACCGAGACCACGCGGGGCGACGCCGGAGTAGACGAGCGCCCAGACGACCACGAAGCAGCCCACGAAGATCCCGAGGCGCATCAGTGTGTAGCGGAGCATCTCAATCCACTCTTCCGTTTCCGTACCGGACGTTCCCAAAGGCCACCGTCCAGTGAAGCACGGTCGGGGGGTGATCTTGCACGGGGGTGCGGGCGGGACGGGCAGGGATCAGGTCAGGGACAGGAGCATCGTGATGTCGTCGCGGTGGTCGTCGGGGGCGACCCGGATGGCGCCGGGGACGCGGCCGACCTCCTTGTAACCGCAGGCGGCGTAGAAGTGCTCCAGGCCGAGGCCGCCGCGGCAGGTGAGGCGGACGGCGTCGATGCCGTCGAAGCCGCGGGCCGCCTCCTCGGCCGCCTTCATGAGGTCGCGGCCGTAGCCCTTGCCCTGGTGGGCGGGGTGCACCATCACGGTGTACAGCCAGACCCAGTGCGTCATCAGGCGGTGCGTGTTGAAGCTGAAGAACGCGGTGGCGGCGGGCGCGCCGGCCGCGTCGAACCCGATCAGCAGCCGCTGCCGGCCCTCCGCCATCCCCACCATGTGCTTCACCAGCTCGGGCCGTATCGCCTCCGGCGCCACCGGCGCCACGAACCCGACGGCACCACCGGCGTTGGAGACGTCCGCCCAGAGGCGGAGGATGCCGTCGCGGAGGTCGGGCGTGAGGGGAGGATCGAGCTGGAAGGTAAGGGCCATGGGGCGAGATTAGCCATTACGTTCGGCGGCGCTCAAACGGATTCGGACCGTGGACACGCGCGGCTGGGTGGGGGCCGTTCGCGCCCACGCGGCGGAGCCGCATACATCACCGTCCCGCGCCCCTGGAGGACGGGCCGCAGGCCCGTTCCTCCCAGGGGCGCGGGGAACTGCGCGAGAAACCACGAACCACCCGCACCCGCACGACAACAGTGGCCCCCGAGCTATTAGGCGTCCGGCTCACACCCGCATCGGCTGAGGAGACTCCCGCCGCAGCCGATCCGCCCCCTCGTACTCCCGGATGATCTCGTACCGCGTGTTCCGCTCCACCGGCCGGAACCCGGCGTCGCGGATGAGGTCCAGCAGGTCCTCACGGGTCAGCTTGTTCGGCGTGCCGTAGTTGTCCGCGTCATGCGTGATCTTGTACTCGACGACCGACCCGTCCATGTCGTCGGCGCCGTGCTGGAGCGCGAGCTGCGCGGTCTGGACGCCGTGCATCACCCAGAAGACCTTCACGTGCGGGACGTTGTCGAACAGCAGCCGCGACACCGCGAAGGTCTTCAGCGCCTCCGCGCCCGTCGCCATCTGCGTACGCGCCTGGAGCCGGTTGCGTACCTTGCCGTCCTGCATGTCCACGAAGTCGTGCTGGTAGCGCAGCGGGATGAAGACCTGGAAGCCGCCGGTCTCGTCCTGGAGCTCGCGCAGCCGCAGGACGTGGTCGACGCGGTGCCGGGGCTCCTCGATGTGGCCGTAGAGCATGGTGCACGGGGTCTTCAGGCCCTTCTCGTGCGCCAGGCGGTGGATCCGCGACCAGTCCTCCCAGTGGGTGCGGTGGTCCACGATGTGCTGGCGGACCTCCCAGTCGAAGATCTCCGCGCCGCCGCCCGTCAGGGACTCAAGGCCCGCGTCGATCAGCTCGTCGAGGATCTCCGACGCCGACAGCCCGCTGATCGTCTCGAAGTGGTGGATCTCCGTGGCCGTGAAGGCCTTCAGCGAGACGTTCGGGAGGGCCGCCTTCAGCTCCCGCAGCGAGCGCGGGTAGTAGCGCCACGGCAGGTTCGGGTGCAGGCCGTTGACGATGTGGAGTTCCGTGAGGTTCTCCGACTCCATCGCCTTGGCGAGCTTGACGGCCTCCTCGATGCGCATCGTGTACGCGTCCTTCTCCCCCGGCTTGCGCTGGAAGGAGCAGTAGGCGCAGGAGGCCGTGCACACATTGGTCATGTTGAGGTGACGGTTGACGTTGAAGTGGACGACGTCGCCGTTCTTCCGCGTCCGCACCTCGTGCGCGAGCCCGCCCAGCCACGCCAGGTCGTCCGACTCGTACAGCGCGATGCCGTCCTCGCGGGTCAGCCGCTCACCGGAGCGGACCTTCTCCTCCAGCTCGCGCTTGAGCCCGACGTCCATGCCTCCGCCTTCCCTCAGTCTTCCCTCAATGGGCAACCCAGCCACCGTACTCCCCGAGGTCTACTGCTCCTCGGGCAGCTCACCCACCCTGTTCTCCCACTTGGTGGAGAGCACGATCGTCGTACGGGTCCGGGAGACGCCCTTCGTGCCGGACAGCCGGCGGATCGTCTTCTCCAGGCCGTCGACGTCGGTGGCGCGCACCTTGAGCATGAAGGAGTCGTCGCCGGCGATGAACCAGCAGTCCTCGATCTCGTCGAGGTCACGCAGCCGGTTCGCCACGTCCTCGTGGTCGGCGGCGTCGGAGAGCGAGATCCCGATGAGCGCGATCACGCCGAGGCCGAGGGAGGCCGCGTCGACGGTGGCGCGATAGCCGGTGATGACACCGGCGGCCTCCAGCCGGTTGATGCGGTCGGTGACACTGGGTCCCGACAGGCCGACGAGGCGCCCCAGCTCCGCGTAGGAGGCCCGGCCGTTCTCCCTCAGGGCCTGGATGAGCTGCCTGTCCACCGCGTCCATGCGATCGGTTGCCTTCCACTGAAGAGTTGCTTGTCCGGAGTTGCTGATGAGGAGTTGCTCGGTGTGATGAGCGTGGTGCGCCGTGCGTGGGGGGTGGGCGGATGCCGCTCAGGTGACCCTGGGGGCTGTGGGGGCTGTGGGGGCTGTGGGGGCTGTGGGGGCCGTCGTACCGGTACCGCTCGTGTCGCTCGGGTCGCTCGTCCCGGAGGGGCGGGATCCGCCGATCTCGCCCTCCCAGCGCCGGTACAGGGTGTGCGGGACGCCCGCCGCGTCCAGCACCCGCCCGGCCACGAAGTCCACCAGGTCCTGGATGTGCGTGGCCCCGGCGTAGAAGGCCGGGGAGGCGGGCAGTACGGTCGCGCCCGCGTCGTCCAGGGTCACCAGATGCCGCAGGGTCTGCCCGTTCAGCGGCGTCTCCCGTACGGCGACGACGAGCCGGCGCCGTTCCTTCAGGGTGACGCTCGCCGCCCGTTGCAGCAGGTCCTTGCTGAGCCCCAGGGCCACGCCCGCGACGCACGCCGTCGACGCGGGGACGATCAGCATGCCCTTGACGGGGTACGAGCCCGAGGAGGGCCCGGCGGCCAGGTCGCCGGCGCTCCAGTGCCGTACACGGTCGCCGTCGACGTCCACCGGGAACGTGCCGGGTTTGCCGTCGGCGCCGCGCGACAGCCATTCCCGCAGGTCGTCACGCCAGTGCGCGTCCCGGAACGCGATGCCCGTCTCGTCCAACAGGGTCAGCCGCGAGGCACGGGACACCACGAGGTCGACGCTTTCGCCCGCGGCGAGGAGCGCGCGCAGTACGGCGGCGGCGTATGGGGTGCCGGATGCGCCGGAGACCCCTACGATCCAAGGCGTACGCGCCGTCTCTCCTGGCTTGACTCGGTTCACGACACCGAGCCTATCCGGCGCCGTGGGGCGGGAACCGGTCAAGGGGGCACGGCCGTTCCACTGAGGGGACGAGATGAGTCGGGGGTTGACATGGCAAGTGGAGTGCGCGGGGCGCTGAGCCCTGATCGGGAGTGGTCGCGCGGGGATCGCGCGAAGGCCGCCGCCAAGCTGATGGCGGGCTGGGTGGCCCTGCTGTGGATCCTCGAAGTGATCGACGTGGCCAGCGGGAACGCGCTGGACGACTTCGGCATCATGCCGCGGTCGGTGCCCGAACTGGTCGACGTCGTGCCCGCGTCGTTCATCCACTTCGGCTTCGGCCATGTCGCGGCCAACAGCGTGCCGCTGCTGGTGCTCGGCTTCCTCGCGGCGCTGGGCGGGCTGCGCCGGTTCGTCGCGGTCTGCGCGCTGATCATCGTGGCCGACGGTCTGGGCGTGTGGCTGATATCCCCGGACAACACCAACACGGCGGGCGCCTCCGGCGTCGTCTTCGGCCTCTTCGGCTTCCTCGTCGTCAGCGGCTTCGTGGAGCGCCGGCTGCTGGGGGTCGGGGTGGGGGTGCTGGTCGCGGCCATCTGGGGCGGCGCGATCCTCGGCGGTATCGCCCCCACCGAGACCGGGATCAGCTGGCAGGGCCACCTGATCGGGTTGGTGACGGGGGTGGTGGCGGCGTTCCTGTTCCGCCGCCGTCAGCCCCGCGGGGCACTCACGGCGTAGGGCGCGCCTTCAGATCCAGCAGACGGAGCAGGAGCCGGGGCGGGGGTCGGAACGGGTCGCCCCGCAGCGGCGGCAGGGGTACGGCAGCGGGCGTATCTCCGGATGAACGCGGGTGAGCCCGCGTTGACGGCCTGCGCCCCCGGGAGCACCGTGGAGCCCTGGCCACGGGGGGTGCCCAATGAAGTCGAAGCCTGTCCTGCGCTTACGGCAGCGGTCCGGTCGCTGGTTGTGCGTCGCGGCGCTGTTGGGCGGGTTGTCACTCGTCGGCGGCTGCGGCGACTCCCCGGAGGACGAGGACTCGGCCGATGTCGGCACCTCGACGACCGGCGGCCTACTCGACGGCGGCTCGACCGACGGGGGATCGACTGACGGGGGATCGACTGACGGCGGATCGACCGACGGCGGTACAGGTGCGGCCGACGGCGGTGACGACGGCGGGTACAACCCGGGGCTCGGGGAGAACGTGGTCGTGGGACAGGTCCTCGACGAGGCCGGGTCCGCGGTGGAGGGCGTACGCGTCACCTTCTACACGGTGCCGCGCAACGGCTTCTACGAGACCTATACGGCAGCCGACGGCACGTACGCCTACAAGCTGCCCGACGGCGTCTATCAGACCTTCGCCTTCTACGGGGACCCCGGGACGGAGCTGGACAACGTGGTCCCCGTGGACCTGCCGGGAAGCTCGTTCACCGTCCCACCGGACCAGGAGATCAACTTCCTCTGGGCCCCGTACGACTGAGCGGGGGACGTCCAGGGGGCGCGTGAGCTAGCGGTGCTCGGCGGTTCACAGGACGGTCGCCGCAGTGAGGGCGAGGGACAGCGCCGCCGCACCGGCCGGCCACAGGAGCCGGCGTCGGCGTTGCGAGGCCATGGCGGAGGCGGCAAGGACCTGGGCGACGACGGCGAGGGCCGTGGCGGCGGCCAGCAGGAGGGCACGGTCGCCACTGCGCTGGGCGAGGACCACCTGCCGATTCTGCTCGGCGACGCCCCCCGACCACTCCTTCTCGCCGCTCCGGAGCGCGCTCACGGTGTCCGCGTCCACGCCGTCGGAGAGGGTGGGCGCCCTGCCCATGTACTCGGCCATGACCCCCATCATGGTCGCGGCCCTGGTCTCGACGGACGCGACCTGGTTCTCCTGCCGGGCGGTCTCGGGGTCGTCGGCGTCGATCGCTGCGAGTTCGCGGGCGATGCCCTGAGTCGCGGCCCGCAGGGTGGCCTGTCGGGCGGTGTACAGGAACGCCTCACGCAGTTGACCCGCCACGACGTTCGTCCTGATCCGGGACGCCTCCCGTGCCGCCTCCGCCTGTGCCCGCTGCTCGCCGCCGGCCGCGTAGGCCTGCCCGAGGGGCAGCAGGAACAGCAGCACCACCACGAGGAGGTTGAGCCTTGTGCCGAGCCGGGCCTCGGGTGCCGCCGTGGCCGGCTGCGGGATGAACTCCAGCGACCTGATGACCCGGCGGGCGGCCGAGCCCGGCGGGCGGCGCCATCGCCGGGGCCGCAGGACGTTCGCGGCGACCACGGCGGCGACGACGGCCGCCACCGCGACGGCGACGGAGAGCAGCGCCCACAGTGCCCAGCGGTCCCCCTCCCGTGACCGTGCCGCCGGATCGAGGGCATAGGCGTCCGGTGACCGGTCCTGGACCTCGGCGAGCCGACGGGGCACGTCGTAGCCGAGGCGCTCCTGGTAGAGGCTGTCCCTCATGTGGGTGGAGTCGCGCAGCACGAAGGCGGTCTGGGAGGCGATCGTGTACTCGGACGCCGCGAGCCTCCCGTCGTCCTTGATCGGCCGCAGCAGGTCGGTCCTGGCGCGGGCCGCGGCCACCTGGAACGCCTGCGGTGCCTCGATGCCGTAGACCTGCCGTACGTGCTCCAGCAGTGCCGCCTGCCGCTCGATGTCCTGGCGCACCGCCGTCTGATAGGCGCCGCCCGCCTGGCTGAACTGCCAGCCGGCTCCCAGGGTCGCCGCCGCGACGACGGCGATGAGCAGGATCTGGACCCGGATCCGCGGACTGAAACGCGGAGGCGGATCGGGCGGTTCCGGAGGCGTGGGCGCCGGATCGGGAGGGGCGGGCGACGGCGTGGGACCCGGAGGCGCGGGAGGCGGCGTGGGCCCCGGAGGCGCGGGAGGCGGCGGCGCGGGCGTCGGGTCCGGTGGTGGGGCCGGGTGCGGGCTCATGTCGGTTCCCGGCGGTACGTGACCGTGTTGCCGTCCGCGCCGGTCAGGGTGAGTCGGCCGTCCTCCACCTGCCAGGTGTAGGTCTGGGGGGCGAGTGACGAGGGCGCGTCCGTGTAGTCGTCCTGCGGGGCGCTCGGGTCCTCCTTGGACCGCGTGGCGGTGATGGGCCGCAGCACGAGCGTCGAGCCGTCGACCCGCGCCGTCCCCTCGGCCACGAAGGTGATCTTGACGGTGCCCTCGGGGACCAGGTAGCTCACGAGGCCCGCGTACTTGTAGCGCCCTCCGCCGGTGAACCGGTAGGCGATGGTGGCGGTGGAGGTCTTCTCCTCCACGCTGCTCCACGCCCCCACGAGCGCGCCGGGCAACACCTGCCCGTCGTCCTCCACCGGTTCGGTGGCGCCGGAGGTGGCTGTGGTGACCGTCCCGGGGCCCCTCCCACCGGAGTCGTCCGGCTCGTCCTCCGAGGAGCACCCCGTGGTGCCGAGGAGCGATGCCATGACGGTGAGGCCGAGAAGCGCGTCACGCGCCGCTGTCTTCCACACGGGGTCCCCCTGACCCGCACGGACGCCGAGGCGAACGCGCCGGCGTTGTCAGGAACGTAGCAGCGCGGACGCACACCGCAAGGCCGCGCCGAAGGAACTGGTCCTCGCTACGGAGCCGCGGCCACCGCACCCGGCGGTGGAAGTCGTATCCGCGGGGGGGGCGTGAGGGTCGTACTAGGGAGTGAGCCCCCGAACCAGAAGATCCAGCAGCGCGCACACGAACAGGGCAATGCCGATGAAGCCGTTGACGGAGAAGAACGCGCGGTTCAGCCGCGACAGGTCGTGCGGGCGCACGATCGTGTGCTCGTAGACGAAGGCGGCGGCCACGATCAGCAGGCCCAGCCACAGGAACGCGCCCGCGTCCGTCGCCAGCGCGTACCAGACGAACAACCCCGTCGTCAGGGCGTGGCACACCCGGGCCGCCCACACCGCCGCCGGGATGCCGAAGCGGGCCGGGACCGACAGGACGCCGGTGTCGCGGTCGGAGTCGACGTCCTGGCAGGCGTAGATGAGGTCGAAGCCGCCGATCCAGACGCCGACGGCCAGGCCCAGGATCACCGCGTCCCAGGACCACTCGCCGGTGATCGCGAGCCAGCCGCCGACCGGGCCCATCGCCTGGGCGAAGCCCAGGATGGCCTGGGGGTAGTTCGTGAAGCGTTTGCCGTAGGGGTAGACCACCATCGGGATCACGGCGACGGGTGCCAGCGCCAGGCAGAGCGGGTTCAGGAGCGCCGCCGCGCCCAGGAAGATCACCAGGGCGATCAGGGCGCCGGTCCAGGCGTGCTTCACCGACACCGCGCCGGTCACCAGCTCGCGGTGCGCGGTGCGCGGGTTCCGCGCGTCGATCTCGCGGTCGATGATCCGGTTGGCGGCCATCGCGAACGTGCGCAGCCCGACCATGCAGACGGTGACCAGCAGCAGCCGTACCCAGTGGATGTTGCCGTCCAGCTGGAACATGGCGGTGAGCGCGGCGATGTACGCGAAGGGCAGCGCGAAGATCGAGTGCTCGATCATCACCAGCCGCAGGAACGCCTTGGTCCGGCCCGGCTGGGGGATCGCCGCCGATGCGCTGCTCACAGGCCGTACTCCTTCCAGCGCCGGTCGACGAGCGCCGCCGTGGCGGGGTCCGACTCGACCATGTCGGGCCAGCCGCCGTCCCGGGTGTAGCCCTCCTCGATCCACTTCTTCGTCGCGTCGATGCCGGCCTTGCCGCCCCAGAACTGCTGGTAGGAGGCGTGGTCGAGGTGGTCCACGGGGCCTTCGACGACGGTGAGGTCGCGGGCGTAGTCCGTGTTGCCGAGGGCCCGCCACGCGACCTCGTGGAGGTCGTGGACGTCGCAGTCGGAGTCGACGACCACGATCAGCTTCGTCAGGGACATCATGTGGGCGCCCCAGATGGCGTGCATGACCTTCTGCGCGTGCTTCGGGTACTTCTTCTCGATCGAGACGATCGCGCAGTTGTGGAAGCCGCCGGCCTCGGGGAGGTGGTAGTCCACGATGTCCGGGACGATGATCTTGAGGAGGGGGAGGAAGAAGCGTTCCGTCGCGCGGCCCAGCGGTCCGTCCTCCGTCGGGGGGCGGCCGACGACGATCGACTGGAGCAGCGGGCGCTTCCGCATCGTCACACAGTCGATCTTCAGCGCGGGGAACGGCTCCTGCGGGGTGTAGAAGCCGGTGTGGTCGCCGAAGGGGCCCTCGGGGAGCATCTCGCCGGGCTCCAGCCAGCCCTCGATGACGACCTCGGCGTTCGCCGGCACCTGCAACGGCACCGTCTTGCAGTCGACCATCTCGATGCGCTTGCCCGCGACGAACCCGGCGAACAGGTACTCGTCGATGTCGCCGGGCAGCGGTGCCGTGGAGGCGTAGGTCACGGCGGGCGGGCAGCCGAAGGCGATGGCGACCGGCAGCCGTTCGCCGCGCTTGGCGGCCACCTGGTAGTGGTTGCGGCTGTCCTTGTGGATCTGCCAGTGCATGCCGATGGTGCGCTTGTCGTGGCGCTGGAGGCGGTACAGGCCGAGGTTGCGGACGCCGGTCTCGGGGTGCTTGGTGTGGGTGAGCCCGAGGTTGAAGAAGGAGCCGCCGTCCTTGGGCCAGGTGAACAGCGCGGGAAGCTGGTCCAGGTCCACGTCGTCGCCCTGGAGGACGACCTCCTGCACGGGGGCGCTGTCCGCCTTCACCTTCTTCGGCGGCACATGAACCATCGAGCCGAGCTTCCCGAACGCCTCGCGCACACCCACGAAGCCCTGCGGCAGCTCCGGCTTGAGCAGCCCGCCGATCTTCTCGCTGATCTCGCCGTACGACTTGAGTCCGAGGGCCTTCAGCAGGCGGCGGTCGGTCCCGAAGACGTTCATCGCGAGCGGCATGCTCGACCCGCGGACGTTCTCGAAGAGGAGGGCGGGACCGCCGGCCTTGTTGACCCGGTCGACGATCTCCCCGACCTCCAGATACGGGTCGACCTCGGCCTTGATCCGCTTGAGATCGCCCTCGCGCTCCAGGGCGCGGAGCAGGGAGCGAAGATCGTCGTAAGCCATGCGGTCCAGTATCCCCGAGGGGCTACCCTGACCCCGTCACGGGGCCCGGCGTAAGGTCATGGCTTTCCGCCGCGCAGGGTCGGCGCCGCACGGCCCCACCGGTCACCACCGGGTCCGGCGGACGGGCCCACCACCGCTTTCCAGGGGGCGTTCCATGCTCAGGGTGTTGATGTACCTCGTGCCGTTGGCGCTGACCATCTACGCGTTCATCGACTGTCTCAACACCCCCGAGGACGAGGCGAAGCACCTGCCCAAGATCGCCTGGGTGTTCATCATCCTGCTCTTCTGGATCGTCGGGCCGATCGCGTGGCTCGCCGCGGGCAAGCTGCGCCACGTCCCCGCGAACGGGCGCACGCCGTCGGAGTGGCACCGCAACCACCGCGTGGAGTATGTCGCCCCCGACGACAATCCCGAGTTCCTGAAGTCGCTCTCCGAGGAGAACAAGAAGGACGAGTCGCTCCTCAAGAGCTGGGAGGCGGATCTGCGGCGCCGGGAGGAAGAGCTGAAGCGGCAGGAGCGGGAGAAGCCCGAGAAGGACGGCGAGGAGTAGGGCGGGCGCCTTGTAGCTCGGGGGTGCGCGGTTCGTCGGCGGGTGCGGGTTCGTTGTGGTCTCTCGCGCAGTTCCCCGCGCCCCTGAAAAGCGACCGGGGCTGCGCCCCGTGCTTTTCAGGACGAAGGGCGGGCCGCAGGCCCGTTCCCTTCAGGGGCGCGGGGCGGTGACACATGCGGCTCCGCCGCGTGGGCGCGAACAACCCCCACCCACCCGCACCCGCCAACGCCCCCCGGCCCCCACCCCTAAGGCGCCCGGCCCCGCCCCATTCCCATCCCTTCGGCCCACCCCCATAGACCTTCGGCCGACCCCATCCCCAGCCCCCGCTCCCCACACTGAGGGCAACCAACGGGGAGGGAAGGCCGATGACCGGGATGAGCAGGGGCCGTTTTCTGAGGTGGGGTGCGGCGCTCGGCGGTGGGCTGATGCTGCCGACGACGAGGGCCGCCGCCTTCATGGGCACCGCGGAGCGCCCCCGCGGACTGTCGTACCGGAGTGTCGTGTACGAGGTCGGCGAGGGCGACACCCCCGCCACCGCCTGGAACCGGCACCGGATGCGCGCGGACCTGCGCGCGATACGAAACGATCTGCACGCCACCGCCGTCAAGGTCACCGGCGACGGCGTGGACCGGCTCACCGCGACCGCCGCCGAGGCGGCCGAGCGCGGTCTCGCGGTCTGGCTGGAGCCGACGCTCGGGGGCGTTCCCGAGGACGACATTCTCGACCACCTCGCCGAGACGGGCCGCTTCGCGGAGCGGCTGCGTCGGCAGGGCGTGGACACGCATCTGAGCGTCGGCTGCGAGTTCCTGATCTTCCTGCCCGGCATCGTGCCGGGCGACGACATCCTGGAGCGGATCGAGAACCTCCTCGCGGGACACTTCGACCCAGTGGAGGCCGCCCGGCGGGTCCACGACTTCACACGCCGGGCCGCCGCCGTCGCCCGTTCCGTCTTCCGGGGCCCGCTGACGTACGCCGCCGCGGACGACGAGGAGGTCGACTGGGACCTCTTCGACATCGTCGGCCTCGACTACTACGGCTACCACCGCACCCACGCCGGTCACGTCCGCGACCTCGCGCGCCACATCCGGCCGGGCAAGCCGCTCTCGGTCCAGGAGTTCGGCTGCTGCACCTTCGAGGGCGCGCCCCGGGAGGGCGGCATGGGGTGGTTCGCCGTGGACCATCGCGCCGACCCCCCGGCGATCAAGGGCGACCTGAGGCGCAGCGAGCGCACGCAGGCCGCGTACGTCACCGATGTCGTCGCCGCGTGCGAGGCGCTCGGCCTGTACGCCGCCCACGCGTTCACCTTCGTCTCCGCGGACTCCCCGCACCGCCCGGACGATCCCCGCCACGACCTCGACATGGCGAGCTACGCCCTGGTCAAGCCGATCGAGGCCCGTCCCGGCACTCCCGCGTCCGGCTGGCACTGGGAGCCGAAGACGGCCTTCCACGCGCTGGCGCGCGCGTACCGGCAGTGCGCCGCTCACAAGTGACGGCGCGAGTGACCACCGGACCACCGGACCACCGGACCACCGGACCACCGGACCACCGGAGTGACGAAATTTTCCTGACCTAATCGCCTCAAACGTGTCATACATGCTTTTTCGGGCACACGGCGAGATGAGAGAGAGAAGGTGAGAGCCACGAACGGCCATGAGTCGGAGAAGCGCCGTTCCTCGTCGCGGCAGGAGCCCGCCGAGGAGCGTGTCTCCGCGCCCGAGGCCATTCGGAGCGCGCTCGAGCAGCTCACCGTAGTGCTGGGACGCGTTCCGGAGTCCGTTTCCGCGCTGAAACCGACAGAAGAGGGCTGGGAGGCCGAGGTCGAGGTCGAGGAACTGGAGCGCGTCCCGCAGACGAGCAGCGTGATGGCGAGCTACCAGGTGGTCCTGGACCCGGCGGGCAAGCTGCTGGCGTACGAGCGCGGACGCCGGTACACGCGCGCGCAGATCGACCGGGCCGGCGGCCGCTGAGGCGACCGCCGACGCGCACGGACTCCCGTGCCCGGAAGGGATCACATCGTGACTGTGGTGCCACAGGGCGAGGGTGCGCTCGCTTCCCGCGGAGGCGGGGGTGGCGGCTCGGGGAACCTCTACGACGTGCTGGAACTGGTCCTGGACAGGGGCCTCGTCATCGACGCGTTCGCACGGGTCTCCCTGGTCGGCATCGAGATACTCAAGATCGACGCCCGCGTGGTCGTGGCCAGTGTCGACACGTATCTGCGGTTCGCGGAGGCGTGCAACCGGCTGGACCTGGAGTCGGGGCGCAAGGCCCCCTCCCAGCTGACGGACCTGGTCGGCGACGCCACCGAGTCGGGCGCCCGCGGCAAGAGCAAGGGGGCGCTGTCGGGCGCGGTCGAGGCCGTCTCCGAGTCCCTCCAGAAGGGGCGCGAGGACCGCGAGTCCGGGCGCGAGAAGCAGCGGGTGCGTTCCGAACGCGGTGCGAGCCGCCGCTCCTCGAGGCATGACGACGAGGAGTGAGGCGAGCCGATGTCCGTGTACATCTACGCGATCACCAAGGCGGAGCACCCTCTGGACCTCGACGACGTCCGGGGTGTCGGGGAGGACGGCAGCGATCTGCACGCGGTGAGCAGCGGCTCCCTGAGTGCCGTCGTCAGCGAGGCCCCGGCCGATCTCTCGGTCGCCCGCCGGGACCTGGAGGCGCACCACGAGGTCCAGGAGAACCTCTGGTCCGACGGGGCCATCCTGCCGCTGAGCTTCGGTTTCGTCGCCCCGGACGAGGATTCGGTGCGCGCCTTGCTGGACGAGCGGGCCGAGGCCTTCTCCCAGCGGCTGGACGAGCTGTCGGGCACCGCGGAGTTCAACGTGAAGGGGGTCACGGACGAGGATGTCCTGCTGCGCGCGATCCTCACCGACTCCGGGCAGGCCCGGACGCTGAACGAGTCGATCCGCGACGGCGGCGGCACGTACGAGGACCGGCTGGCCCTCGGCGAACTCGTGGCCCAGGAGGTGCAGAACCGGAACGCGGCGCTCGCCGAGGAGGTTCTCGCCACCATGCGTCCGCTGGTCGTCTCCGAGCAGGTCGCTCCGCCGTCCCAGCAGTACTTCGTGAACGCCTCCTTCCTGGTGGAGGACGCCCGGTCCGAGGAGTTCACCCGCGCCGGCGGGGAACTGGCCGAGCGCCTGGGCGAGGGCGTCGAACTCCGGCTGCGCGGCCCTCTGCCGCCGTACAGCTTCGTATGACCGCCGCGCTGCTCCGAGGAGGCGAGGACGTGGGACTGGTCGGAACCATCGTGACGTTGCCGTTCGCCCCGGTGCGCGGCATCGGCTGGGTGCTGGACAAGGTGCGGCAGACCGCCGAGGAGGAGTACTACGACCCCGCCCCGATCCAGGAGGAGTTGGTGAATCTGGAGCGGGCGCGGACCGAGGGACGCATCGACGAGGAGGAGGCCACCCGGCGCGAGGACGAGTTGCTGCGCCGGTTGCAGGAGATCAGCGCCTTCCGGGCCCAGCAGGGCGCGGGACCCGGTCCGTGACGCACGTGGGGTACGGAAAGAAGACTGGATCATGAAGAACGCGACGATCGGCGCGGCCATCCTGGGGGGCTACCTCCTCGGCCGGACGAAGAAGGCGAAGCTCGCGCTCGGCGCCGGGGCGCTGCTGGCCGGCGCCAAGGCCAGGCCGGGGCAGCTCGCCGGCCTGCTCGACTCCCCCTTCCTGAGCAACGTCACCCAGCAGGTGCGCGGGGAACTGACGGAGGCGAGCAAGGCGGCGGCGACCCACGTGCTGACGGCGAAGGCGGACAGCCTGGCCGGCGCCCTCCACGAACGCACCGAGGGGCTCCGCGAGCGGGCACACCCGGACGGCGGTGAGCCGAAGGGCGACGACGAGCGGACCGAGCCGGACGACCAGCAGGACGAGCAGGACGAACAGGACGAGGAGAACGAGGAGAACGAGGAGAGCGAGCGGGACGAGCAGGGCGCCGAGAGCGGCGGGGGCGGCGGGAAGGGCCGGCCCGCGGCGAAGAGGAGCCGGAGCGGCGGCGGGCCGCAGCGCCGGAGCACGGCGTCGCGTGCGAAGAAGCAGACCGCTTCCGCGAGCCGCACCAAGAGCGGGAGCGGCTCCAGGTCGAGGAGGCAGGACGATGGCTGAGGGCAAGGGAGCGAAAGGCGGTGCCGGCACCCTCAGCAAGGCGAGGGACGAGGCGCCGCACAACCCCGGTACGACCCGGCTGAAGGAGGAGCTGGAGGAATACATCGAGGCGCGGCTGGCCGTGATGCTCGAAGGCGCGGGCCACAAGATCGGCGAGGGCGCCCGCCGGATCGGCGAGGGACATCTGACGGACGGTCTGGCCTCGACCGCGTCCCACGCCAAGGGTGCGCTCATGGAGAAGGCGAAGGGTGCGGGTGGCAAGGCCATGGACGTGGCCGGGAAGGCGAAGGACGCGGCGGGGAAGGCCAAGGACTCCGCCGCAGGCAAGAAGCACGGCAAGTCGCCCGAGGGCGGCACCGGCCGCGGGCACACCATCATCGAGGACATCAACGTGGGTGTCCCGGTGCGCGAGGCGTACAACCAGTGGACCCAGTTCCAGGAGTTCAGCCGGTTCGCCAAGGGCGTCGTCGCCGTCGATCAGCAGGACGACACCACGACGCAGTGGCAGGTGAAGGTCGCCAAGTCGAAGCGGCGCTGGCGCGGCAACATCACGGAACAGGTGCCCGACCAGCGCATCGCCTGGACCTCCGAGGGCGAGAAGGCCACGACCAAGGGCGTCGTCACCTTCCACCCGCTCGGCGAGAACCTCACCAAGGTGCTGCTCGTCATGGAGTACTCCCCCAAGGGGCTCTTCGAGCGGACCGGCGGTCTGTTCAGGTCCCAGGGCCGCCGCGCCCGCCTCGACCTCAAGCTGTACCGCACGTTCGTGATGATGCGCGGCGAGGCCACGGGCGGCTGGCGCGGCGAGATCCACGACGGCGAGGTCACCCAACCGCACGAATCGGCCGAGGACGAGGACACCGAGCCACGGGACGAAGAAGAGGGAGAGGACACCGAGCCGCGGGACGAAGAAGAGGACGAGGACACGGAGGCGCGGGAGGAGGAGGACGAGGACACGGAGGCGCGGGACGAGAAGGACGAGGAGGACGAGGACCGAGCCCAGGAGCCCGACGACGAGTACGAGGACGAGGACGAGGAGGCGGGTGAGGACGAGGCGGACGACGAGTACGAGGACGACGAGGAAGACGTGGACGACGAGTACGAGGACGAGGAACCGGAGGACGAGGAAGCGGAAGAGGAAGCGAGGTCGAGGGCGTCGTGAGCCGGCCCGCCGACTCCCCCGCCCAGACCCCGTCGCGGGCCTTCACCCCCTACGGCGGCGGCCAGGGGTCCAGCGCGAACCTCGCCGACATCCTGGAACGGGTCCTCGACAAGGGCATCGTCATCGTCGGCGACATCAAGGTGAACCTGCTCGACATCGAGCTGCTCACGATCAAGCTGCGTCTGCTGGTCGCGTCGGTCGACAAGGCCAAGGAGATCGGCATCGACTGGTGGGAGCACGATCCCGCCCTGTCGTCGCGCGCGTCCCGCTCCGACGGACGCCGCTCCCTTGAGGAGCAGAACGATCGCCTCCGCGAGGAGGTCAGGGAACTCCGGGGCCGTCTGGAGGAGTCCCCGGCGGAGCTGTCCCCGAGCGGCTCGTCGTCGTCGGAGCGTCGCCGCGCCCCCGAGCCCGAACGCAAGGCCCGCGATCCCGAACGTCGTGATCCCGAACGTAGTGATCCCGAACGCAGGGCCCGCGCCGCACCCCGCCGGGCGGAGGGCCGTCCGGATGAGGCGCGCCCCAAGCGGCGCAAGGCGTCCGCCGCGCGGGGCGACGACGAACGGAGCGATGAGGAGCGGGACGAGGACCGGCACCGATGAGCGCGTACGACCCGCCCGCCGCGTACGACGACGAGTACGACCGCCCCCTCAGCGGACGTCAGGTCGCGCTGATCGATCTGCTCGACCGGCTGCTGAGCGGGGGTGTCGTGCTGACCGGCGATGTCGTGCTGAGCATCGCGGACATCGACCTCGTGCGGATCTCGCTGCGCGCGGTGATCGTCGCCGTCCGCGAGCAGATGGAGGAGCAGTGGGCCCCGATCCTGCCGCCCGCAACGAACGCGGACCCGGCGTACACAGACCGGCCACCCACTCACCCGGCTCCCTCGGACCCGGCGTACACAGACCGGCCACCCACTCACCCGGCTCCCTCGGACCCGGCGTACCCGGAAGGGCACGGTCATGGTGCCGATGCCCTCTGAGGGGCCGCCCATCGACCGGCTGCGGGAGGTGGCGGAGGCCGCGCGGCGCGCGTTCTCGGTGCTGCCCGCCCGGCCGGAGGAGATCGCCCCGCCACCGCTCTCCCGCGGCGGGGCGGTCGCCCACCGGCTGCGGACCGATCCGGACACCGTGGAGCGGGACCTCGTCAAGCTGGTGCTCACCATCGTCGAACTGCTGCGCCAGCTGATGGAGCGCCAGGCCCTCCACCGCGTCGACCAGGGAGGACTGACCGAGGAGCAGGAGGAGCGCCTCGGGATGACCCTGATGGTCCTGCACGACCGCATGGAAGAACTCTGCGACCGCTACGGCCTCACCCTGGACGACCTGAACCTCGACCTCGGCCCCCTGGGCACCCTGCTCCCGCCGTGATCCCCCTCCGCGTACTCCTCCGCATACGTGGGCCCGCCCGTTCCGGGGCAGAGTGAGCCCATGGCTGACGAAACGACGGCACGGGCGTGGCTGGCCACCGCCGTGGCGGAGGCGCGGGCAGGTCTCGCCGAGGGCGGCATCCCGATCGGCGCGGCGCTCTACGGCCCGGACGGCACCGTCCTCGGGCGGGGGCACAACCGGCGGGTCCAGGACGGCGACCCGTCCACGCACGCGGAGACGGCCGCGTTCCGCGCGGCGGGCCGGCAGCGGACGTATCGCGGTACGACGATGGTGACGACGCTGTCGCCGTGCTGGTACTGCTCCGGCCTGGTACGGCAGTTCGGCATCTCACGGGTGGTGATCGGCGAGGCCGAGACCTTCCACGGCGGTCACGACTGGCTCGCGGAGCACGGCGTGGAGATCGTCGTCCTCGACGACGCGGAGTGCGTGGCCCTGATGCGTGACTTCATCGAGAAGAACCCGGCTCTGTGGAACGAGGACATCGGTGATTAGCCCCAACAGCCCCGGTACCCCCAACGGTGCCGGTAGGCCCAGCAGCCCCCGCGTCCCGACCATCGACCTGGCCCCCTGGTTCGACGGCGACGAGGAGGACCGGGCCCGGATCGCGCGTACCGTCGACGAGGCGCTCCAGACCGCCGGGTTCCTGCTGGTGACGGGACACGGCGTGGACCCGGCGCTGCGGACGCGCATGCGGGAGGCGGCGCGGGCCTTCTTCACGCTGCCCGCGGAACGCAAGCGGGCGTACGAGGTGAAGGTCGGCGGGAGGGGGTGGCTGGGGCCGGGGGCCGAGGCGAACGGCTACGCGGAGGGGACCGAGACCCCGCCGGATCTGAAGGAGTCGCTGACCTTCGCGACGCACGAGCCGTTCGAGGACCCGGTGGTCAACGCGGAGTGGTACCAGCCGAACGTCTGGCCGACCGAGGTGCCGGAGCTGCGGCCGCTCTGCGAGGAGTACCTGGACCGGATGGGCGAGCTGGAGCGGCATCTGCTCACCCTGCTCGGCGACGCGCTCGGCCTCGAACGGGACTTCTTCGCCCGGCACATGAGCCACCCCACCTACGGCTTCAACATCAACTGGTACCCGGGCCGGGACGTCCTCGGCGACCCCGCTCCCGGCCAGTTCCGGATCGGCCCCCACACCGACTTCGGCACGGTCACGATCCTCGACCGGCAGGCCGGAAAGGGCGGGCTCCAGGTGTACACGGACGAGGGCGGCTGGGAGGACGCGCCATACGATCCGACGGCCTTCACCATCAACATCGGTGACCTGATGGCCCGGTGGACCGGTGACCGCTGGCGCTCCGGACGGCACCGCGTACTGCCGCCGCCGGCCGACGAGCCGGCCGAGGAGCTGATGTCGCTGGTCTACTTCGGGGAGTGCACACCGGGCACGGTCGTCGAATCGGTACCCGCCCCGGTCGGGCGGGTCGCGTACCCGCCGGTCGACTCGCACGTCTACCTGCGGGAGAAGCTCGACGCGATCACCGTGGGCTGACGATCACGGTGGGCCGACCGGGGCCACCGTCCCGCCCGGCCGCTTCGGCACACGGGCAGGACGGGGCGTCTCGGGATCCCGGCCGACCGGAGCTGCGGGCCCCATGGAACCACCCGCAGATCAGAACCGGATCGGAGCAGGATCGGAGCAGGATCAGAACGGCGGCGGAAAGCGGCCGGAGGCTCCTCCTCGACGGCCGGAGGCTCCTCCTCGACACCCACCTCGACGCCCATCTCGACCCCCACTTGTATCGAGCGTTTGACACAACGCCCAGGCCGGGCCATCTTGTATCCACAACTTGGTACAAGACGATCCGGGGGGATCTCCACATGCTCGACAGTGCCCCGCTCCCGTACCGGCTGCTCGAACACGCCGATCATGTCGCCCGCTGGTCCGGGCTGGCCATCGGCGTGGTCGTGGCGCAGGCGGTCTCCACACTGGGAGACGGAGACGTGGAGTTCGAGCAGCGCGTGGTGTTCTGCATCACCGCGTTCGGCCTGTGCGCGGTGGCCGGCGTCCTGCTCGCCGACGCCCTGACCCTGCGCCCGCAGGAGGCGGTACGGACCGCGAGCCTCGCGCCGCGCCTGGTCAGAGACCATGTGCCACCGCACATGGGCCCCCTGATCGCCCTTCAGGGTGTCTCCCTCGTGGCCCTGCTGGTGATCACCGCCGCCACCGCCTCCGTGGACCCCGACCGCGTCCTCAGCACGGGGAAGGTCGTCCACGTCACCTGCAACGGGATGCGCGCGAGCCTCGGCCCGTGGCCCGGTCTGTACTACAGCCTCCCCATGTTCGGCGCGCTCGCCATAGCCACTCCCACCTGCGCGTGGGCCCTGCGCCGCATCGCCCACGGACCGGGCGGGGACCAGCAGCGCCGCGACCGCGCGTGGGCGGTCACCGGGGCCTGGGGCCTGCTGGTGTCGAGCCAGCAGCTGTACGCCGTGCTGATGATCTCCGTCGCGCTGACCGAGACGGGCTGCGCCGGGGTGCTGGGCGCGCTCACCTTCTGGGTGTTCTACCCCCTGGCCCTGCTGAACCTGTTCACCGTCGTCTGGTCCCTGGTCACCGTGGTGGCGCCGAGGGCGGTCGAGGACGAGAAGTCCCTCGACGACGACAGGGCCTTCGACGACGCGGCGGACCTCGGTGACATGGCGGACCTCGACGACGAGCGCGCCGCCGAGGGGACGCTCCGCCGATGACCGACCCCGCCGTCCGCGTCGACACCACCAGCCAGGTACCGCCGTACGAGCAGATCCGCGCGCAGTTGGCCGCGCTGATCCGCACCGGCCGGCTGGTCGAGGGCGAACGGCTGCCGACCGTACGCCAGCTCGCCGCCGACCTCGGCCTCGCGCCGGGCACGGTAGCCCGCGCCTACCGCGAACTGGAGGCCGGCGAGCTGATCCGCACCCGCCGGGGCGCGGGCACCCGGGTCGCCACCCTCCCGACCGGGCCGCGCACCCATGACGCCGACCAGCTCACCACCCTCGCCCGCGACTTCACTTCGGCCGCGCGGGCGCTGGGCGCCGACACGGAGGACATCCTGACCGCCGTACGCGAGGCGATGGCGTGAGGACGCCCTCGGCGTGACGGCCCCGGCAGCACGTCAGGGCGTGGTCCCCTCGCGGGGCCCGTCCTCCTGCGCCTCGAACACCGCGTAGTCGCCGAAGGTTCGGCGGTAGCGCCCATGCCCGGTCTCCTGTGTGTGCCCGCGCAGCCACTCCTCCACGTCAGCCGGGCCACTCCGCACGCCCGACCCGGCGCCGCACTCCGTCTCGTCGCCCGACACACACCGCGCCTCGTACTCCGGTTCCGCCGTCGGGTCCTGCGCGAGGACGTACGGCACGTACCGGAAGACCCGGCGACCCCGGACGCCTCCGCCGTGGTCGCGCCGCTGGTGGTGCCGGAACAGGACGTTCGCGTCCGTCTCCGCGCTCCCGTCGTACCGGGCCCGGGCCTCGTCCCGCCGCGCCGCCAGCTCCGCGCACGCGGCGCAGCCGGGGACCGGAACGGGTGGGCGGCCCGGCTCGCCCTCGTCTCGCCGACGCACCCTCACACCCTCCTCTTCGTACGGCGGTTCGCCGCGCGTACCTGCGCGCCGATCCGCTCCGCCTGCGTCGCCGGCCGCAAGGCCGCCGGGTCCGCCTCCCACTCCCGGCCTCCGCCGACCGGTCGCAACAGCGCGTACGGGCCGACCTTGTCCCGGTACTCGCCGACCCGCCGTGTCATCGGGTCGTAGACAAGCTGTCCCTCTGGTTCCACATGCACTCCACAGCCCTGCCAGTAACTCTGGGTGTACACAGCGTCGCCGAGGGGAACGGTGGCAATCAACGCGGGACGTGTGGCACTGGGCCTTTGCCACGGAGGAGCACGAGGGGGACGCGGTGACGAGGCGGAACGCGGACGGGGCGGGCGGGGCGGGGAGCGCGGCCCTGTTCGGCGAGGTGCTCCGGCACTACCGCGAGGCGGCGCTGCTGACGCAGGAGGCGCTGGCGAGGGAGATCCCGTGCGACCGGTCGCAGGTGGCGAAGATCGAGGCGGGCACGAGGGTCCCGAGCGACCAGTTCGCGAAACGGTGCGACGAAGTACTGGACACGGGCGGGGTGTTGACCCGCATGTGGGGCAAGATCGACTGGTATCCGGCCGTCCAGCATCCGGATTGGTTCGAGCGGCGGGTGGAGATGGAGGCGGTGGCGGTCGGGCTGCGGCAGTACCAGGAGCAGGTGGTGCCAGGTTTGTTGCAGACGGCGGACTACGCTCGCGCGTTGTTCTCCCAGGTCTCGACCGGTGACGAGGCGGACGAACGCGTCCGGGCCAGGATGAGCCGCCAGCCACGTTTCCTGAGCGACGGCGGCCCGTTCTTTGTGGCGGTCCTGGACGAGAGCTGCCTGCGCAACGCGGTCGGGAGCCCGGAGGTCATGCGCGAACAGTGCGCTCATCTGCTCGCCGTCGGGCGGCGGCCCAACATCCGCATCCAGGTGGTCCCGGCCAACCTCTTCGGACTCGTCCGCCCCAAGGTCTCCATGTCGCTGATCGACCTGCCCGACGAGCGATGGGTCTACTCGGAGTCGCAGCACAGTGGCCACTTCAACAACGATCCAGCCGTCTACACGCGCGACAGCCAAACCTATGATGTGCTCAGAGCGGACATCCCGTCAGCCCGCGAATCCGCCGCTCTGATCGGCGACGTGATGGAGGGGTACGAACGTCATGGACAGGTACGACCTGAGCGCGGCGATCTGGATCAAGAGCAGCTACAGCGGCAACGACGGCGGCGACTGCCTGGAAGTGGCGACGTGGATCAAGAGCAGCCACAGCGGCGACAACGGCGGCAACTGCGTCGAAATCGCCCCCGATATCCCCGGCGTCGTCCCCGTCCGGGACAGCAAGAACCCTGACGGGCCCGTGCTGGTCATCAACCGGTCCGCCTGGGCGCACTTCGTGGACGGCGTTCCTACATTCTCGTAATACGAACGAACAATCTGCGCCCTAGTCCGCAACAACTGCCCCTCGCGCCATGGCTGTTGATAGCCACGTTGCTATGACGCACGCGAAGGATGAGCCGTTCGTGGTGCTGGCCGATGCCCGGGGTCCGGGCAAGAGCACGGCGCTGCGGGTGCTGCGGGACGCGCACGAGGGGCGTACCCCCGTCGCACTGATGGACGGCGAGGAGACACGGTTCGAGCGGCCGCCGCCGGGCCGCCCGGCGGAGTCGTGGTCGCCCGTCTACGAGGCACTGTCGACGATCGCGGAGCAGCTCACCGCACCGGTGGCCGGGGCGGGGCGCGTCGCGTTCCCCCGGCTGGCGTGCGGTCTGCTCGCCGTCGCGGCCGGCGGGTGGAGCGACCGGGAGGCGCCGAGGCTGCGGGAGGAGGCCGAGCGGGCGCTGCTGCTGAGCGGCACGGGCGGTCTGCTGGGGAGACCGGCGGGCCGGTGGACGGGCAAGGTGGTCGCACGGCTCGTGTCGTCGGTGTCGACGTCGGGGACGGGCCCGGTGGTGGAGGCCATCGTCGAGGCGGCGCTGGAGGCGTTCACGGAGGGGATGTCGTCGTCGTACCGGCGGCTGCGCAGGGGCGCGGTCTGGTACCGGGACTACCCGTACGCGGCCGGCAATCCGAAGCTGGGGCTGGTCCTGCTGTCCCGGCACTTCCGGGCGGGCGGGGACGCGCGGGCGCACGCCGAGCGGCATCTCGTACGGGCGTTGCTGGCGGACCTGGGGGACGCGGGGGCCGGGGGCGGGCGGCCGGTGATCCTCATAGACAACGTGCAGGAGACGGCGGGGCTGAGGGTGATGGAGTCGGTGCTGCGGGACCGGGCGGCCGGGATAGCCGACCGGGCCGTGTTCTACGCGGGGTTGCGGGGGCGGGACCACCCGGCGCTGCGGCACGCGACGCGGACGAGCGACTGGGTGCCGGGTCGGACGCCGTCGTCACGGGCGCTGCTGGTGTCACTGCCGCAGTGAGGGCGCCGGGCGAGTGTCTCTC